>NZ_JBIUWU010000005.1:2457-5420 GCF_044743625.1 Microbacterium sp. NPDC087591 | reverse complement strand
AAATGGCCACCCATCGATGGGTGGCCATTTGCTTAAAAGAAGTCCGGCGGTGTCCTACTCTCCCACAGGGTCCCCCCTGCAGTACCATCGGCGCTGTGAGGCTTAGCTTCCGGGTTCGGAATGTAACCGGGCGTTTCCCTCACGCTATGGCCGCCGAAACACTATTGATGTTTCAATCAAACACATAACAAAGTCATTGTTGTTATGCGGTTCTCGACCGTACATCGAGAACCACTCAGTGGACGCGTAGCACCAACAAACGGTGTGTTATCAAGTCATCGGCTTATTAGTACCAGTCAGCTGCATGCATTACTGCACTTCCACATCTGGCCTATCAACCCAGTAGTCTGGCTGGGAGCCTCTCACCCGAAGGTATGGAAATCTCATCTTGAGGCCGGCTTCCCGCTTAGATGCTTTCAGCGGTTATCCATCCCGAACGTAGCTAATCAGCGGTGCTCCTGGCGGAACAACTGACACACCAGAGGTTCGTCCAACCCGGTCCTCTCGTACTAGGGTCAGATCCTCTCAAATTTCCTACGCGCGCAGCGGATAGGGACCGAACTGTCTCACGACGTTCTAAACCCAGCTCGCGTACCGCTTTAATGGGCGAACAGCCCAACCCTTGGGACCTACTCCAGCCCCAGGATGCGACGAGCCGACATCGAGGTGCCAAACCATGCCGTCGATATGGACTCTTGGGCAAGATCAGCCTGTTATCCCCGAGGTACCTTTTATCCGTTGAGCGACAGCGCTTCCACAAGCCACTGCCGGATCACTAGTCCCGACTTTCGTCCCTGCTCGACCTGTCAGTCTCACAGTCAAGCTCCCTTGTGCACTTACACTCGACACCTGATTGCCAACCAGGTTGAGGGAACCTTTGGGCGCCTCCGTTACTTTTTGGGAGGCAACCGCCCCAGTTAAACTACCCACCAGGCACTGTCCCTGAACCGGATTACGGTTCGAAGTTAGATATCCAGAGTGACCAGAGTGGTATTTCAACAATGACTCCACACGAACTGGCGTCCATGCTTCAAAGTCTCCCACCTATCCTACACAAGCCACACCGAACACCAATACCAAGCTGTAGTAAAGGTCACGGGGTCTTTCCGTCCTGCTGCGCGTAACGAGCATCTTTACTCGTAATGCAATTTCGCCGAGTTCGCGGTTGAGACAGTTGGGAAGTCGTTACGCCATTCGTGCAGGTCGGAACTTACCCGACAAGGAATTTCGCTACCTTAGGATGGTTATAGTTACCACCGCCGTTTACTGGGGCTTAAATTCTCAGCTTCGCCTTGCGGCTAACCGGTCCTCTTAACCTTCCAGCACCGGGCAGGCGTCAGTCCGTATACATCGTCTTGCGACTTGGCACGGACCTGTGTTTTTAGTAAACAGTCGCTACCCACTAGTCTCTGCGGCCTCCAAACGCTTTCGGGAGTAAATCCCTATACGCCGAAGGCCCCCCTTCTCCCGAAGTTACGGGGGCATTTTGCCGAGTTCCTTAACCACGATTCTCTCGATCTCCTTGGTATTCTCTACCTGACCACCTGAGTCGGTTTGGGGTACGGGCAGCTAGAACCTCGCGTCGATGCTTTTCTTGGCAGCATAGGATCACCCACTTTTTATCCGCATCGTGTCTCAGCCTGAATGAGAGACGGATTTGCCTATCTCTCGGCCTACGCACTTGCACCAGGACAACCATCGCCTGGCTTGGGCTACCTTCCTGCGTCACACCTGTTAATACGCTAACCGCACCAGAATGGGGTCGTGCGCTAGGCCCAGAGCGTCACCCCGAAGGGATCAGTCACTGGGATTCAGACACTTAGCACTACTGGATTAGCTTGGGCGGTTCTTCGCCGGTACGGGAATATCAACCCGTTGTCCATCGACTACGCCTGTCGGCCTCGCCTTAGGTCCCGACTTACCCAGGGAAGATTAGCTTGACCCTGGAACCCTTGGTCTTTCGGAGGACGTGTTTCTCACACGTCATTCGCTACTCATGCCTGCATTCTCACTCGTGTAGCCTCCACGGCTGGTTTACACCGCCGCTTCGCTGGCCACACGACGCTCTCCTACCCATCAATACGGCTGGACCACGAAGGCCTACCAAAAATATCAATGCCACAACTTCGGTGGCGTGCTTGAGCCCCGTTACATTGTCGGCGCGGAATCACTTGACCAGTGAGCTATTACGCACTCTTTCAAGGGTGGCTGCTTCTAAGCCAACCTCCTGGTTGTCACAGCAACTCCACATCCTTTCCCACTTAGCACGCGCTTTGGGACCTTAGTTGGTGGTCTGGGTTGTTTCCCTCTCGACTATGAAGCTTATCCCCCACAGTCTCACTGCTGCGCTCTCACTTACCGGCATTCGGAGTTTGGCTGACGTCAGTAACCTTGTAGGGCCCATCGGCCATCCAGTAGCTCTACCTCCGGCAAGAAACACGCAACGCTGCACCTAAATGCATTTCGGAGAGAACCAGCTATCACGAAGTTTGATTGGCCTTTCACCCCTATCCACAGCTCATCCCCTCAGTTTTCAACCTAAGTGGGTTCGGTCCTCCACGACGTCTTACCGTCGCTTCAACCTGGCCATGGATAGATCACTTCGCTTCGGGTCTAGGACATGCGACTGAATCGCCCTATTCAGACTCGCTTTCGCTACGGCTACCCCACACGGGTTAACCTCGCCACATATCGCTAACTCGCAGGCTCATTCTTCAAAAGGCACGCTGTCACCCCTACTAAGGAGGCTCCAACGGTTTGTAAGCAAACGGTTTCAGGTACTATTTCACTCCCCTCCCGGGGTACTTTTCACCTTTCCCTCACGGTACTTGTCCGCTATCGGTCATCTGGGAGTATTTAGGCTTATCAGGTGGTCCTGACAGATTCACACGGGATTTCACGGGCCCCGTGCTACTTGGGATACTCTTCGCGCCAAGAGAGGCATTTCGACTACGGGGTTGGCA
>NZ_JBIUWU010000005.1:0-2361 GCF_044743625.1 Microbacterium sp. NPDC087591 | reverse complement strand
GACGGGAGTCACTAGGTCGGCACGCCGCCCAGCGGGGTTTCCCCATTCGGACACCCTCGGATCAAAACTTGCTTATCAGTTCCCCGAGGCTTATCGCAGATTGCTACGTCCTTCTTCGGCTCCAGATGCCAAGGCATCCACCGTTTGCTCTTAAAGACTTGAAATCACATGAGTTTGAATCAAAAACTCGACCCCATCCGAAGATGGAATCTGAAATTGACTAATGATCTTTAAGATCATCTTGTGCAACAACCCGAAGGCTGTTGCAAGATGCTCGCGTCCACTGTGTAGTTCTCAAAGTACGGGCGGTACCCCCATCCACAACCCCCCAAAGGAGGAAACAGAAAGAGGTCCAGAGGTTCAGACTCGAATCCCGAAAGATCCGCATCCGGTCCCTCAGGACCCAACAGCGTGCAGACACCGGTCCCCTCACCCAGAACATTCCAACCGCAAGCGGCGTACTAGTTCCGAGATCAGATCTCGATGCCATGTCAAATGTTCCACCCATGAGCTCCCAGCGAGAAACGAACGTTCCCGATCTGGGTTCTGGACTCCGAAGAGTCAGATGCTCCTTAGAAAGGAGGTGATCCAGCCGCACCTTCCGGTACGGCTACCTTGTTACGACTTAGTCCTAATTACCGATCCCACCTTCGACGGCTCCCTCCACAAGGGTTAGGCCACCGGCTTCAGGTGTTACCGACTTTCATGACTTGACGGGCGGTGTGTACAAGACCCGGGAACGTATTCACCGCAGCGTTGCTGATCTGCGATTACTAGCGACTCCGACTTCATGAGGTCGAGTTGCAGACCTCAATCCGAACTGGGACCGGCTTTTTGGGATTCGCTCCACCTCGCGGTATTGCAGCCCTTTGTACCGGCCATTGTAGCATGCGTGAAGCCCAAGACATAAGGGGCATGATGATTTGACGTCATCCCCACCTTCCTCCGAGTTGACCCCGGCAGTATCCCATGAGTTCCCACCATTACGTGCTGGCAACATAGAACGAGGGTTGCGCTCGTTGCGGGACTTAACCCAACATCTCACGACACGAGCTGACGACAACCATGCACCACCTGTTTACGAGTGTCCAAAGAGTTGACCATTTCTGGCCCGTTCTCGTATATGTCAAGCCTTGGTAAGGTTCTTCGCGTTGCATCGAATTAATCCGCATGCTCCGCCGCTTGTGCGGGTCCCCGTCAATTCCTTTGAGTTTTAGCCTTGCGGCCGTACTCCCCAGGCGGGGAACTTAATGCGTTAGCTGCGTCACGGAATCCGTGGAATGGACCCCACAACTAGTTCCCAACGTTTACGGGGTGGACTACCAGGGTATCTAAGCCTGTTTGCTCCCCACCCTTTCGCTCCTCAGCGTCAGTTACGGCCCAGAGATCTGCCTTCGCCATCGGTGTTCCTCCTGATATCTGCGCATTCCACCGCTACACCAGGAATTCCAATCTCCCCTACCGCACTCTAGTCTGCCCGTACCCACTGCAGGCCGGAGGTTGAGCCTCCGGATTTCACAGCAGACGCGACAAACCGCCTACGAGCTCTTTACGCCCAATAATTCCGGATAACGCTTGCGCCCTACGTATTACCGCGGCTGCTGGCACGTAGTTAGCCGGCGCTTTTTCTGCAGGTACCGTCACTTTCGCTTCTTCCCTGCTAAAAGAGGTTTACAACCCGAAGGCCGTCATCCCTCACGCGGCGTTGCTGCATCAGGCTTGCGCCCATTGTGCAATATTCCCCACTGCTGCCTCCCGTAGGAGTCTGGGCCGTGTCTCAGTCCCAGTGTGGCCGGTCACCCTCTCAGGCCGGCTACCCGTCGACGCCTTGGTGAGCCATTACCTCACCAACAAGCTGATAGGCCGCGAGCCCATCCCCAACCGAAATTCTTTCCAGACGCAGACCATGCGATCACGTCACATATCCAGTATTAGACGCCGTTTCCAGCGCTTATCCCAGAGTCAGGGGCAGGTTGCTCACGTGTTACTCACCCGTTCGCCACTGATCCCACAGAGCAAGCTCCGTGTTCACCGTTCGACTTGCATGTGTTAAGCACGCCGCCAGCGTTCATCCTGAGCCAGGATCAAACTCTCCGTAAAAAAGAAATGCATACCCCACCGGGAAAACGGTGACGCAGCGAGTTTGATGCTGACCAAAGAGACAAATTCATTGCTGACTTCATCCATTGCCAACCCCCCGAAAGGGATTGGTCTTTGATCCAAAGGAATTCTCACCCCCACCGAAGTGGAGACGAGGATAATTTGGCATTTGACAAGTGCACGCTGTTGAGTTCTCAAGGATCGGATGCTCCCACGACCCAGTCATCACAACCAGGCCCGAAGGGCAACTTCTCTATCTTA
>NZ_JBIUWU010000004.1:0-173665 GCF_044743625.1 Microbacterium sp. NPDC087591 | reverse complement strand
GCTTCTGCGCCCGGGTGCGCGGGTCGACCATGCCGCCCGGGTCCCCGGACGGCAACACGTCACCGGCACGATCCGCCCTGTCCTGCTCGTCCAGAGCCTCCCGTGCCTCCCGCGCGTGCTGTGCGTCCCCGTTGTCGGATGGCACGAATCGCACGCCCGGCACGGGTGGCCCGTCGACTTTCGGATTCAGGTACGCGTCCCAGATGCGCTGCAACTGCCCCGCCGTCTCCGGCAACAGATCCCCACGGATCGGGATCAGCCCGTTCTTCGCCCGGCCCAGGATCACCCCACGGCCCCGCATCGCCGCTTCCTCTGCCGACTCAGCACCATCCGGATCGAGATACGCCGCGATCACTCGGGCAAACACCCGCAGGTCCTCCGGCGTCGCCACCGGTGCCGCATCAATGGAGTTCTGGACCCCTGGTTCGTCATCACCGACAGGCACGCCGCGCACCAGACGTGCGAGTTCCGCGTCAGCCCGCACCCGCGCCTCGTGAGCGATTCGATGCCGCCCCTTCTCGATCGGCCCGATCGCCGCGAGCAGCCCCGCGATTCCGATTGTCCCGTCAAGAAGTGCCTCCCTCAATGCAGGCCAACGCGCAGGCTGCATGCCTCCCGAAGAGATGTTGATCTCACGATGGACAGCCCGTGCCGCCTGAACGACACGGCTCGCACCAGTGGCGTCGAGCCTCAGCACACGTTGCAGGAGCTCATGCATCGTGCGGCATCCGAACCTGCCGCAGAACGCCGGATCCCCGGACCCCGCAGGCCGAGCGGCGACCGAGGCCACGGTCTCGACGACGATGGCATCCGCCTTCCGCTGCGCGTCTCCTACGAGCTGCAGCACTCGCATCTTGGCGTCATCCGACAGTGCGGCAAAGGAACCAGCGCCGAGCACCTGTTCCAGGTCGCTGACGACCCGCTCCAGGAGATCCTCGGCGCTGTTCATACCCCTCATACAACTCGGGGCCACCGACATTCAGTGCCCGCTTTTACCTGGTCAAGGCAATATTCCGGCATTCGCTTTGTATCCACTGCTGCTCCACATGAGTCCATGAAAACGGCTTCTCCACAGGCTTCGGCACTTTCGGACGACCGGGAGCCTCATCCTCTTCCGAAGCGCGCACAGTCACCTTCATGCACCTCGACACAGCACCCGTCATCCGCCTCACACCGCCAGCAGCACGATCCCCGCGACCACGACGAGAGACGCCGCGATTCGCCACCCCGGCCGAGACTCCCGCAGCACGAACACCCCGAACAGGCTCACGAGCACCACGCTCACCTCACGCAGCGGTGCCACCAGCGCGACCGGTGCGATCTGGATCGCCGTCAGCACGAGGATGTACGACAGCGGCGAGAGGATGCCGAAGGCGACGATGCGACGCCACTGCCCGCGCCCCAGCACCCAGACCGCCTGCCAGCGCCGACGCACTGCGATCGAGTAGAAGGGCACCTGCAACAAGGTCGTACCGACCATGAACGCGACCGGTGACAGCTGCCACGTCCGAACCACATGAGCGTCCCAGATCGTGTAGATCGCGATCATCACGCCGGTCAGCAGCCCGAAGACGAGTCCGAGATCGACGCCTCGCCGCAGCCCAGTGGCCCCACGACCGCGGTCGATCAGTCCGATCGTGACCACTCCCGCGATCACGGCCGCGACGCCGACGAGAGCGATGGGCGAGGGCCGCTCCCCGAGCACGAGCATCGCGATGATGACCGACAGGAAGGGACCGGTGCCGCGGGCGGTGGCGTAGACGGTGGAGAGGTTCCCCTCCTGGTATCCGCGCTGCAGCACCGCCATGTACGCGACGTGCAGCAGGGCCGAGACGCCCACGCCGAGTGCGAAGGAGCCGAGGTCCTCGGTTCCGAGCCCGCCCGTGAACGGAACAGCCCCCACCCACACGACGGTGCTGCCCACAGCACCCCACCAGAGGAACGGCGCTCCTGCGCGGCTGATGCCGTGGGCGACGATGTTCCACGCCGCGTGCGACACCGCGGCGCCGATGACCAGGAAGAAGGCGAGAGGCGACATGGATAGACCCTTCCGTTCGGCGCGGGCGCGACGAACAGGGTCCTCCGGGCTTTTGTCCTGTCAGATGACGGCCCCCTGCGGAGGGGAACCGTGGCGCCGCTCGGACCAGACGGGTGCGAACCCCGGAACCCTAGGCGCTATCGCGATCAGGCTAACCCTGCCGGATGAACACCCGGGAAACAACACGGCGGTCGACCGCCATGGGTGCATACGGAGCACTCCGGTCGAGGACCACCTCGCCACCGCGACTACGCTCGAAGCACGCCCGTCTTCAGGAAGGCACGCCATGCCCGTCACCCCGGTCGCCCTCTCGCACGCCGATGATCTCGCCGACTTCATCGCCGCCTCCCCCTCGAGCTACCACGCCGCAGCCGAGATCGCTCGCCGCCTCGAAGCCGTCGGCTTCACGCGCCTGAATGAGGAGGATTCCTGGCCGTCGCAGGCGGGCGGACGCTACGTGGTCGTCCGCGACGGCGCGGCGATCGCCTGGGTCGTCCCCACCGACGCCGCCGCGACCACACCCGTGCAGATCTTCGGCGCACACACCGACTCCCCCGGCTTCAAGCTCAAGCCGCAGCCCACGACAGGAACCCGCGGCTGGCTGCAGGCCGCCGTCGAGGTGTACGGAGGCCCGCTGCTGAACTCCTGGCTCGACCGGGAGCTGCGCCTCGCCGGACGACTCGCCCTCGCCGACGGCCGGGTCGTGCTCGCCGACACCGGAGCACTCCTGCGCCTGCCGCAGCTCGCGATCCACCTCGACCGGTCCGCGAACTCCGGACTCGCACTCGACAAGCAGGTCGAGACGCAGCCGGTCTGGGGTCTCGGCGACCCGACACAGGCCGACGTCCTCGCCGAGCTCGCCGGCTCGGCCGACGTCGCGGCATCCGACATCCGCGGTTACGACGTCGTGATCGCCGACACCGCCCGTGGAGCGGTGTTCGGCAAGGACGACGCGTTCTTCGCCGCCGGGAGACTCGACGACCTCGCATCGGTACACGCCGGTGTCGTCGCCCTCGAGACGTATGATCCCGGGCCCGGCGCTCCGATCGCCGTTCTCGCTGCCTTCGATCACGAGGAGCTCGGATCGGCATCCCGCTCAGGCGCGGCGGGCCCGTTCCTCGAAGACGTCCTGGAGCGCGTCTACGCCGAGCTCGGTGCCGACTCGTCTGCACGGCGCCAGGCCTATGCCTCGTCGTGGTGCCTGTCCAGCGACGTCGGACACTCGGTGCATCCGAACTACGTCGCCAAGCACGACCCGGTCGTCCAGCCGGTGCTGGGATCCGGCCCCATCCTCAAGCTCAACGCCAACCAGCGCTACGCGACGGATGCCGTCGGCACCGCATCCTGGCGAGCATGGTGCGAACGCGCGGGAGTGCACACGCAGGAGTTCGTGTCGAACAACGCCGTGCCGTGCGGGTCGACGATCGGGCCGATCACGGCCACGCGCCTCGGCATCCGCACCGTCGACGTGGGCATCCCGATCCTCTCGATGCACTCCGCGCGCGAGCTCGCGGGGGTCTCCGACCTGCACGACCTGACCCGCACCGCGCAGGCGTTCTTCGCGGGCTGATCAGCCAGGCACGCACGTCAGAACACGCGAGGGAAGGGCGCGAACAGCGCCCGACACCCAGAACGAGCGCGAAGCCGGATGACCGGAGCCCCGTCCGCGATTTCTGACCCCGGACGCGCCGCAGATACCCCCGGCAGTGCCAGGATGTTGCCATGACGGACATCAAGCCGGCCCTCATCGAGCGTGCGGGCATCGAGATCATCCCCGAATCCGACCGCACCGCGAAGCCGCGCGACCTCTTCTGGCCGTGGTTCGCGGCGAACGTCTCGGTGTTCGGCATGTCGTACGGGTCGTTCGTGCTGGGCTTCGGCATCTCGTTCTGGCAGGCGACGATCGTGTCCGTCATCGGCATCGTGGTGTCGTTCCTGCTGTGCGGACTGATCGCGATCGCCGGCAAGCGCGGATCCGCACCGACCATGGTCCTGTCGCGTGCCGCGTTCGGGGTGCACGGGCAGAAGGTGCCGGGCATCGTGTCGTGGCTGACCTCGATCGGATGGGAGACCTTCCTCGCGATCCTCGCCGTGCTCGCCACTGCGACCGTCATCACGCAGCTCGGCGGCGACGGCGACAGCATCGCTCTGAAGATCACCGCGACCGTGATCGTCGCGGCACTCATCGTCGCAGCATCCGTGCTCGGGTATCACACGATCATGAAGCTGCAGTCGGTGCTCACCTGGGTCACCGGCATCGTGACGGTGCTGTACATCATCCTCGCCGCCCCCAGCATCGACATCGCGGCCGTCCTGGCACGCCCGGACGGCGGCATCGGCCAGGTCATCGGCGCCCTGGTGATGGTCATGACCGGTTTCGGGCTCGGCTGGATCAACATCGCCGCCGACTGGTCCCGCTACCAGAAGCGCACCGCGTCCGACGGGGCGATCGTCGCGTGGAACACGATCGGCGGCTCGATCGCCCCGATCATCCTGGTGGTCTTCGGTCTGCTGCTCGCCGGCTCCAACGACGACCTGTTCAATGCCGTGCAGGCAGACCCCGTAGGGGCGCTCGCGACGATCCTGCCGGTGTGGGTGCTCGTGCCGTTCCTGCTCACTGCCGTGCTGGCGCTGGTCTCCGGCGCCGTCCTGGGCATCTACTCGTCGGGTCTGACGCTGCTCAGCCTCGGCATCCGCGTCCCCCGCCCCTCGGCGGCCGCGATCGACGGCGTGATCCTCACGATCGGCACGATCGTCGTCGTCTTCTTCGCAACGGACTTCCTCGGCCCGTTCCAGAGCTTCCTGATCACCCTCGGAGTCCCGCTGGCCTCCTGGGCCGGCATCCTGATCGCCGACATCCTGCGCCGCAAGAAGGACTACGACGACGACGCGCTGTTCGACGAGAACGGCCGCTACGGCGCGTGGGACTGGACGTCGATCGGCACCATGGTCGTCACCAGCGCCATCGGCTGGGGCCTGGTCGTGAACAACTTCGCCGAGGACGCCGCCTGGAACAACTGGCAGGGGTACCTGCTGTTCCTGATCGGCGGCAAGGACGGCCAGTGGGCGTATGCCAACCTCGGTGTGTTCTTCGCCCTCGTGCTGTCGTTCGTGGTGACGTACGTCGCGCGGGCGGGGAAGATCCGTCGGCAGGAGCGGGCGTGACGGACCCGTCGGCGAGCTCAGCGCCCCAGGAAGAGCAGGCAGCGGATGCCGCGGAAGAGCAGGCAGCGGATGCCGCGTGGCTGGTCGTGATCGATCCGCAGGCGATCTTCGCGTCGCCCGATTCCGCGTGGGGCTCGCCGTTCTTCGCCGAGGCGATGCCGCGCATCCGTGCGCTGGCCGCCTCCTTCGGCGAGCGCGTGCTCGTGACGCGCTGGATGCCGACCGCCGACCGCTCGACGTCGTGGGGCGACTACTTCGCCGCCTGGCCGTTCGCCGACCAGCCGCCGGGCGACGCGCTGTTCGCTCTCGTGCCCGAGGCCGCTGATCTGTCCGCGCGTCCCACGCTCGACCTGCCGACCTTCGGCAAGTGGGGCCCCGAGATCGAGGCGGTCCTCGGACGCGGTGCGCACGTCGTGCTCACCGGCGTCTCGACGGACTGCTGCGTGATCTCCACGGCCCTGGCGGCAGCGGATGCCGGCGCTCACGTGACCATCGCCGCGGACGCCTGCGCGGGGTCGACGGCAGAGAACCATGCCGCCGCCGTGCAGGTCATGGGCCTCTACCCGCCGCAGATCACGATCAGCGACTCCGCCACGGTACTCGCCACCCGCTGACGGGTGTTCCGCAGAGCGGCCGGTCCGGGCATCCGCTCGGTCCGGGCATCCGCTCGGGGGCGGCGAACCGGGCGACGGATGACGGAACCGATGACGGATCACAGACGTATTCAGGGAATCAGTCCGTGATTCGTCATGTGCTCCGCGATCCGTCCGCGTTCACTTCGCCGCAGGCCGCGATCCCGCTGCCCGCACGGCCGCGGCGATGTCGGCGGGCGATCCGTGCCAGGGCGCACCGTGTCCGGGCAGCACCCACGACGCCGAGACGTCGGCCAGGCGGTCGAGAGACGCCAGCGCCTCCTTCGGCTCGTCGGTGAACGGCGCGGGCTGAGCCCCCGTACGACCGGTGAGCACATGCCGGGTGGTCAGCGCGTCACCCACGAACACCGCGTCGGCGATCGGGACGTGCACCGCGATGCTGCCGGGCGAGTGTCCCGGCATCCCGATCACGACCGGCGCTCCGGGCAGGTCGAGCACATCCCCGTCTGCCACTTCGGTCACCGCGGTCACGTGGTGGGTGCGCAGGGCGTTCTTGCGGATGCCGTAGGCGAAGAACCCGAGCGTCGGACCCAGACGCGCGGGTCCCATCGGGGTCTTGGGTTTCTCCCCCGTGCGCACACGGTGGGCATCCGCGGCGTGGATGAACACCGGCACCCCGACCTCCGTGCGCAGGCGCTCCGCGAAGCCGATGTGGTCACCGTCGCCGTGGGTCAACACGAGTCCGCGGATGTCGGACAGCGGACGCCCGATCTCCTCGAGCTCGAGCTGCAGATCGCGCCAGTGCCCCGGTAGGCCGGCGTCGATCAGGGTGATGCCGTCCGGCAGGTCGACGAGGTAGGAGGCGACGATGTCGTTGCCGAGCCGGTGCAGATGCGGTGCGAGCTTCATGGCGGGTCCTCTCGGAATGATTGCGATGGCTACGATACGTAGCTATCATGGCTATTGTCAATAGCCATCGAGGAGAGCCGCATGCCGACACCTGAACGCACATCCACCGAGGCGATCGTCGCGGCAGGGCGCGAGATCCTGGAGACCGCCGGTCCCGCCGGGCTCACGATGCAGGCGGTGGCCGAACGCGTCGGGGTGCGCGCACCCTCGCTCTACAAGCGCGTCCGAGACCGCGATGCCCTGCACGCCGCCGTCGCTACGGCATCCATCGACGCGCTCACCACCCGGCTCGAGGCGGCGGGCGACGACCTCGCGGACCTCGCGCACGCGTATCGGTCTTTCGCGCAGGACCACCCGGAGGGGTTCCGGATCATGTTCACGGCTGCCTCCCCGCATGATGCTCTCGAGCGCTCGGCGGCACCGCTCATCCGCGCCGCATCCGCCGTGGTCGGCGAGGACGACGCCCTGGACGCCGCCCGTCTCTTCACGGCATGGGCGACGGGCTTCCTGCAGATGGAGCTGTCCGGCGCGTTCCGCCTCGGCGGCGACGTCGACCACGCCTTCGACTACGGACTGCAGCGCCTCATCACCGGGCTGACGCGCTGACCGGAGCCGGGAGTCAGCCGCTCCGGGGGCGACAGATCACGGAGCCGATGACATTCTGCGGACGGATCACCGTCGATGTCTCCGGAATCCGTCACGCGTTCCGCGATTCGTCAGCCGAACGCGACCACCAGTTCACTCGACGACCGGAATACTGGCACACTGAGGCGCGGAGAGGGGCGACATGACCGCGCGCGAGAACGACGCAGATCCGGACAGCACGAGGAAGGTCCGCCGACCCTGGCGCCGCACCAGGATCGCCATCGCCTGCGTCGTCGGCGTCACGGCGGTCGTGGCGATAGTCGGTTCGCTGACCCCGTGGCCCTCGGCCATGATCATCCGCGCGGTGTTCACGAAGGGCGGCGACGAGACCGCCGCCGAGATGGACAAGCACGTTCCCGACACGCCACTCACCGAGCAGCTCGACGTCGCCTACGCGGATGACGGTGCCGACACCACGATGGATGCCTTCACCCCGGCATCCGCCAGCGGTCCGCTGCCCACGATCGTGTGGATCCACGGGGGCGCGTGGATCTCGGGAGCGAAGGAGAACGTCGACCCCTATCTGCGCATCCTCGCTGCCGAGGGCTACACGACGATCGGCCTGAACTACACGATCGGGCCGGAGGGCGTGTACCCGCTCGCGGTGCACCAGCTCAACGATGCCCTCGCCTACATCGACGCGCATGCCGCGGAGCTGGGCGTCGACCCCACGCAGATCGTGCTCGCGGGAGACTCGGCCGGAGCGCAGCTCGCCAGCCAGATGGCCACGCTCATCACGAACCCCGAGTACGCCACGATCATGGACATCTCACCCTCGATCGGGGCCGACCAGCTGGCCGCAACAGTGCTCAACTGCGGCGTGTATGACCTCGCGGCCCTCGCCCAGCTCGACGGCGTCGCCGGCTGGGGCCTCAAGTCGGCGATGTGGGCCTACTCGGGCACGAAGACCTGGGCCGAGAACGCGACGGGCGCGACCATGTCGACCGTCGACTGGGTGACGAAGGACTTCCCGGCCACCTATATCTCGGGCGGCAACGGCGACGGCCTCACCTGGCTGCAGTCCATCCCGATGGCCCAGCGCCTGGACGAGCTCGGCGTCGACGTGACGACCCTGTTCTGGCCCGCGCCGCACCAGCCGGAACTCCCCCACGAGTACCAGTTCCACCTCGACATGCCCGATGCACAGACGGCTCTGCAGAAGACGATCGACTTCCTGGACGCACACACCAGCCGCTGACCCGCATCCGCACTGGGCCGCTGCGCCCCCGCCCTGCCCCCGCCCTCCCCCCTGCACCCGCCCATCCGGAGGTAGGCGAAAACACGGGCGTAGGCCGAATCCGCCGGAACTCACCTACGCCGGGTCGATCGCCTACGCTCGATCGCCCACGCCCGGCGGGTCTGCAGGGGCCGACTACTTCATCGTGTCGAGGATGCCGACCAGGTCGTCGAAGGTGGTGAGCGGATTGAGGATCGCGAAGCGCGTGTTCGGGCGTCCGCCGTGCGAGCTGGGCACCACGAAGGCCCGCTGCGAATCCAGCAGCGCAGCCGACCAGCGGTCGTAGTCGGCGCGCTCCCAGCCGTCGCGCTCGAAGACCACGACCGACAGCTGCGGGTCGCGCACCAGCCGCAGCTCGGGACGACGCGAGATCTCGGCCGCGATCTTCTTGGTCAGCGCGATCGTGGCGCTCACCGCATCGCGATAGGCGGTCACCCCGTAGGTCGCGACCGAGAACCACATCGGCAGACCGCGCGGGCGGCGGGTGAGCTGGATCGAGTAGTCCGAGGGGCTGAACTCGTCGGCGTCCGTGAGAGTGTCGAGGTATTCGGCGTGCTGCGTGTGCGCCCGACGGCCGCTGTCGGGGTCGCGGTAGATCAGCGCGCAGCAGTCGAACGGGGCGAACAGCCACTTGTGCGGATCGACGATCACCGAATCGGCGCGCTCGACGCCGGCGAAGATGTGCCTGGTCTCGGGCGCGAGCATCGCGGTGAGGCCGTAGGCGCCGTCGATGTGCAACCAGAAGTCGAACTCGTCCTTGAGCGCGGCGATGGCCTGGATGTCATCCACGATGCCGAAGTTCGTCGAGCCGCCGGTCGCCACGACCGCGCAGATCTCGTCGCCGTGCTCGCTCAGCGCCTCGCGCACGGCGTCGGCGCGCAGCACACCGTCGTCGCCCGCCGGCACCAGCAGCACGTCGGCGTCCATGACCTTCGCGGCCGACTTGTTCGAGGAGTGCGCCTCCACGCTGCAGACGATCTTCCACCGCCGCGGCAGTTCCTTGCCCTGGGCGATCAGGCGCGCCTTGGCCGCCTCGCGCGCCGCGACCAGCGCCGAGAGGTTGCCGATCGTGCCACCCTGCACGAACACCCCGCCCGCGCTCTCGGGCAGCCCGAACTCCCGCGCCAGCCATGACAGCACCTCGTTCTCGGCGTGCACGGCGCCCGCGCCTTCGAGCCAGCTGCCGCCGTAGAGCCCGGATGCCGAGACCACCAGGTCGAACGCGATCGCCGCCATGGTCGGTGCGGTCGGGATGAATGACAGGTACAGCGGGTGGCTCGTGGTCAGACAGGCGGGCGCCAGGATGTGCTCGAACACGCTCAGCGCGCGTGGCGCACCGAGGCCCGCATCGGTGATCGTGGGACCGACCAGGCGGTGCAGCTCAGCCTCGGTCTGCGGCTTGTCCAGCGGCACGTCGGCGGCGAGCATGCGGCGCCGCGAGTAGTCGAGCACGGCGTCGACGATCGCGGTCGATTCGGGCGAGGCCGCGTGCATGCGCACAGCATCCATGGGCGTTTCCTTACTGTCAGGACGAGAGGGATGCGCGGGGCGCATCGCGTGAGGGGGCGGGGTCATCGGGATGATCGAGGGCGACGGAGAGCACCCGGCGCGCGAGGTCCGCGCGATCGTGCGGCGCCCACGTGACGAGGGAGTGCGCGTTCATCCCGTCGATCATGGCGAGCAGCATCCAGGCTGCGGTGTCGGTGCGCGATGCGGCGATCTCACCCGACGCGACGGCGCGCGCCAGGTGCTCCTCGATCGCGCTCTGCCAGAGGTCCATCTCGGTGCGCACCCGCGCGGCGAGCGTCTCGTTGCGCACGCCGAGAGCCCAGGCCTGCACCCAGACGAGCGTGACATCGTCGCGACTCCCGTCGAGCAGGGTCTCGACCATGCGGAACAGGTCTTCGCGCACCCCGCGCTCTGGGTCGAATCCGGCCATGACCTCATCGCGCTCTGCGCCGACGATCTCGCCGAAGACCTCGGCGAGAAAGTCATCCATGACGGGGCGGTAGTGCGCGACCAGAGCGGGCGTCACCCCGACGCGCTGCGCCACCGCGCGGACGGTCATGCTCTCGAGTCCGCTCTCTCGGGCGAGTCCGATGGCTCCCTCGAAGATCGCGCGATCACGCTCCTCGGGCGACATGCGGCGAGGAGCGGTACCTGTTGACGTGGTCTTCATCACGGGCTACCGTAACACCTGTTGATCGCATGTTCAATAGAGCCTGTTCGGCAGCGAGGAGATCCCCATGAGCTGGCGCATGCCCGCGGAGACCGCACGTCATGAGCGCACCTGGATGGCGTTCCCCGCGGAGGGCGAGACCCTCGGCGACACGGATGCCGCCCGCGAAGAGGGCTACGCCACCTGGACCGCCGTCGCCCACGCGGTCGCGGAGTTCGAACCGGTGACGATGCTGGTCGATCCGAGCGAGCTCGTCAGGGCCCGGCGCATGCTGAGCAGCAGCATCGAGATCGTCGAAGCGCCGGTCGACGAGTTCTGGATGCGCGACGCCGGCCCGACGTTCGTGACCGACGACGAGCGCCCCGGAGTGCTCGGCGCGGTGGATTGGATCTTCAACGGCTGGGGCGCGCCGGACTGGGCGGAGTGGCGCAAGGCGGCCCAGCACGCGCGCATCATCGCCGAGGCCGTCGGGGCCGAGCTCGTGAGCTCGACGCTCGTGAACGAGGGCGGGGGCATCCACGTCGACGGCGAGGGAACCGTGCTGCTCACCGAGACGGTGCAGCTCGATCCGCGCCGCAACCCCTACGCCGACCGTCAGCGCGTCGAGGCCGAGATGGCGCGCACGATCGGGGCGACCACGGCCATCTGGCTGCCGCGCGGGCTCACCCGCGACTATGACGACTTCGGCACGAACGGCCACGTCGACATCGTCGCCACGATCGTGTCACCCGGGCGACTGCTGCTCCACGACCAGGAGAACCCCGATCACCCCGACCACGTCGTCACTCGCGACCTGCGCGCATTCCTGTCGGAGCAGACGGATGCCGCCGGCCGCCGCTTCGAGATCATCGACCTCCCCGCCCCCGCCACCCTGCGCGACGAGGAGGGACCCGTGGACTGGAGCTACGTCAACCACCTCGTCACGAACGACGGGGTCGTGGCCTGCGGCTTCGGCGAGGAGAGGGCGGATGCCGTGGCGCGCGAGATCCTCGCCGACGCCTATCCCGGACGCCGTGTGGTGACGGTCGACGCGCGCCCGTTGTTCGACCGGGGTGGCGGCATCCACTGCATCACGCAGCAGCAGCCCGCGCGGTTGCCGAGCGAGGAGCGCAGCGACGGGTCGAAGGGCGCCTGATGTTCGAGGTGACCGAGGCCTCCATCGCCGAACTGCGCGCGGCCCTCGAGTCGGGCGAGACGACGGCGGTCGAGCTGGTCGACGCGTATCTGGCCCGCACCGCGGCCTACGACACCCCCGACACACCGACCGCACTGAACGCCATGGTCGTCGCGAACCCGGAGGCCCGCACCGAGGCGGCGGCGTCGGACGCCCGGCGCACCCGCGGCGAGACCCTCGGTCCGCTCGACGGCATCCCTTACACCGCGAAGGACAGCTACCTGGTGCACGGGCTCACGGCCGCGGCCGGCAGTCCGGCCTTCGCTGGACTCATCGCGCAGCGCGACGCCTTCACGATCGCTCGGCTGCGGGCGGGCGGGGCGATCTGCCTCGGCCTGACGAACATGCCTCCGATGGCGAACGGCGGCATGCAGCGCGGCGTCTACGGCCGGGCCGAGAGCCCGTACTCGCCGGACTGGCTCACCGCGCCCTTCGCGTCCGGATCCTCGAACGGCTCCGGCACGGCGACAGCGGCGAGCTTCGCGGCCTTCGGCCTCGGCGAGGAGACCTGGTCATCGGGGCGCGGCCCTGCCACCAACAACGCCCTGTGCGCCTACACGCCCTCGCGCGGAGTGATCTCGACGCGCGGCAACTGGCCGCTCGTGCCGACCATGGACGTGGTCGTGCCGCACACCCGCACGATGGCCGACCTGCTCGAGGTGCTCGACGTGATCGTGGCCGATGATGCCGAGACCCGCGGCGACTTCTGGCGCGCGCAGCCCTGGGTCGCGCTGCCGACCGCATCCGCCGTCCGTCCGGAGTCGTATCCGGCGCTCGGGACCGACGCGGCGAGCGCCCTCGCCGGCGCCCGCATCGGCATCCCCCGCATGTACATCAACGCGGATCCGGATGCGGGGACTGCGGAGCATCCGGGCATCGGCGGACCGACCGGTCAGCGCATCGAGACACGGCCGTCGATCGTGGAGCGCTGGGAGGCCGCGCGGCGCGACCTCGAAGCGGCCGGGGCGACCGTGATCGAGGTCGACTTCCCCGTGGTGTCGAACTACGAGGGCGATCGCCCCGGCGCCCCCACCATCGCGAATCGCGGCCTGGTGTCGCGCGAGTACCTGCACCGCGAGATCGTCGATCTCTCGGCGTGGGCGTGGGAGGACTTCCTGCGGGCGAACGGCGACCCGGCACTGCACTCGCTCGCGGAGGTCGACGGAGCCACGATCTTCCCGCACCCGGACGGCGCGCTGCCCGACCGCTACACGGGGTTCGAGGACGACATCGCGGAGTATCCGGACTGGGTGCGCCGCCACCCCGACACCTCGTTCAGGGACATGCCCGAGCTCGAAGACGGGCTGCGCGGACTGGAGGAGACCCGCCATCGCGACCTCGAGGTGTGGATGGACGGGCTGCGGCTCGATGCCGTGGTGTTCCCCGCGGTCGCCGACGTGGGGCCGGCCGACATGGACGTGAACGTGGAAGCGGCCGACCTCGGCTGGCGCAACGGCGTCTGGATCGCGAACGGCAACCTCGCGATACGCCACCTCGGCATCCCCACGGTCACGGTGCCGATGGGGGTGATGCCCGACATCGGCATGCCGATCGGGCTGACGTTCGCCGGACGGGCATACGACGACGCGACACTGCTGCGCCTCGCCGCGGGGTTCGAAGCCGTGGGCGCACCGGGGACTCGACGCACCCCACCGCCGCGCACACCCCCGCTCTGAGGAATCGTCCGGGTTCGCACCCTAGGTTGATCGCATGGACAACGGCGCGATCTTCACCGTGCTGGTCTTCGGACCGCTGCTGCCACTGGTCGTCGTGGTGGCCGGTGTGGTGCTGTTCGGCGCGGGGTTCGCGATCCACGCTCTGACCGGCACAGTGATCGGCACGGTCTCCGAGATGACGCGAGCCCGCCGTGAGCGGTCATACGTGAGGAAGCATCAGCGGGACATAACACTACTGTGACGCTCGCCACGAAAGTGATATGTTCGAGTCATGAGCACCGAGCAGCAGAACGAGCGCGCACTCGAAGCCGGCATCGTCACCGACATGTCGGGGCGCATGACCTACGGGTCCTACCTGTCGCTCGACCAGCTGCTCACCGCGCAGAACCCGGTCAGCGTCCCCGAGCACCACGATGAGCTGCTGTTCATCATCCAGCACCAGACCACCGAGCTCTGGCTCAAGCAGTTGCTGCACGAGCTGTCCTCCGCCCGCGAGCTGTTGGCGAGCGACGACCTGCGCGAGGCGCTGAAGCGCGTCGCGCGCGTCAAGCGCATCCAGGACGTGATGACGCAGCAGTGGGCGATCCTCGCGACTCTCACCCCCACCGAGTACGCGCAGTTCCGCGGTGCGCTCGGCAGCTCCTCCGGCTTCCAATCCGTGCAGTACCGCGCGGTGGAGTTCGCGCTGGGCAACAAGAACGAGAAGATGCTGAGCGTCTTCCGCGACCACCCCGCCAACCTCGCACTGCTGACGGCCGAGTGGGAGAAGCCCACGCTCTACGACGAGTTCCTACGCTACGCCTCTCGTCGCGGGCTCCCGATCCCCGCCGAGATCCTCGATCGCGACGTGCGCGAGCCCTACCGGGAGACGCCCTCGCTCGTGCCGGCGATCCGCGAGATCTACCAGAACCACCAGGAGAACTGGGATCTCTACGAGGCGTGCGAGGACCTGGTCGACCTCGAGGACAACTTCCAGTTCTGGCGCTTCCGGCACCTGAAGACCGTGGCCCGCACGATCGGCATGAAGGTCGGCACCGGCGGTTCGAGCGGCGTCGGCTTCCTGCAGCGCGCCCTCGACCTCACCTTCTTCCCCGAGCTGTACACGGTGCGCACGGAGATCGGCGGCTGATGTTCGCTGCGACGTTCTTCGACGGCGAGGGATGGCGCGAGGGCGTCATCGACCTCGTCGACGGGCGCCTGTTGCTGCGCGACGGCCCCGCCCCCGCCGACACGCCCCGACTCGACGGCGCGATCGTCGGCGGGTTCACCGACCACCACGTGCACCTGCAGCTCGTCGATCACACCCGGCTGACCAGCTCGACCCTCGGCCGGGTGGTCGATCTGGGCGCGAATCCGGAGGTCGTGGCGCAGCTGGCGGTTCACAACTCCTCAAAGAACTCGCCCGGCGCGGGTTCTGGGACGACTTCCACCCCCAGAACCTCTGTTCTTGAGGAGTTGCGAACACCGCACCCGGTGCGGATCGACTTCGCCGGAGCATTTCTGACCCCGGTGGGCGGCTACCCGTCCGACCGCGACTGGGCCCCGGACGGCTCGGTCCGCGAGATCGCCGATGCCGCGTCAGCCGCACGAGCCGTCGCCGAGATGGCGGATGCCGGAGCCTCCTGCATCAAGGTCGCGAGCAACCGCAGCGCCGGCCCGGTGTTCGACGACGCACTGTTCCGCGTGATCGTCGAGCTCGCCGCCGCGAGCGACCTCGATGTCACAGCCCATGCCGAGGGCCGGGGCGAAGCCCAGCGCGTCGCCCGTCTCGGTGCGCGTCGCCTCGCGCATGCCCCGTTCACCGAGCGCCTCAGCGACGACGAGATCGCCGCGCAGGCGGCATCCGCCTCGTGGATCTCGACGCTCGCGATCCACAGCGGAGCGGACCTGACCATCGCCCTCCACAACGTCCGACGCTTCCACGCGGCCGGCGGCACCGTGCTCTACGGCACCGACATGGGCAACGGCCCCACACCGGTGGGCGTCAACGGCGCCGAGCTCCGGGCACTCCGAGACGCCGGCCTCGATGATGCCGCGCTCCTGCGCGCGCTCGCGCCGTGCGACCCCCGCGATCCGTCCACGCTCCTGCTCCTCCTCCCCGGCGCGACCGCCGACCCCCTGCTCGCCCGCCCGCTCACCCCCGCCGATCTGAAGGTGTGACATGACCGACCCCATCGACACCCGCCTGCTCGACCGCGCCCGCGCCCTCGACGCCGCCGACCCGCTGCATGCGCATCTCGCGGCCTTCGCCGACGCGCCGGGAGTCACCGCCTACCTCGACGGCAACTCCCTCGGTCGACCGCTGCGCGACACCCCGGAGAAGCTCGCCGCGTTCGTGCGCGAGGACTGGGGCACCCGACTGATCCGGTCGTGGGACGAACAGTGGATGGCGCTGCCCATGGAGCTCGGCGATCGGATCGGCCGGGTGGCCCTCGGCGCCGCCGCCGGACAGACCGTGGTCGCCGATTCCACCAGCGTGTTGATCTACAAGCTGCTGCGTGCCGCCCTTCGCCGTTCGTCAGGCTCAGGGCCCGACGCCCGCACCGAGATCGTGATGGAGGCCGGCAACTTCCCCACCGACCGTTTCCTGGTCGACGGCGTCGCCGCCGAGACCGGCATGACCGTGCGCTGGCTCGAACCGGACCCGGTGCGCGGCGTCACGATCGACGATGTCGCCGCCGTGGTCTCCGAGCGCACCGCCCTGGTCTCGCTCAGCCACGTGGACTACCGCTCGGGCGCGCTGGCGGATATGCCGGCGATCACGGATGCGGTGCACGAAGCAGGCGCCCTCATGATGTGGGACCTGTGCCACTCCGTCGGCGTGCTGCCGATGCAGCTCGACGAGTGGGGCGTCGACATGGCGGTCGGCTGCACCTACAAGTACCTGAACGGCGGTCCCGGTTCCCCCGCCTTCGCCTACCTGCGCCGCGACCTGCAGGGGGTGCTGCGCCAGCCCATCCAGGGATGGTGGAGCGCCGCCGACATCTTCGCGATGGGCCCGGAGTACGTGCCGGCCGACGACATCCGTCAGCTGCTCAGCGGCACACCGCCGGTCACGTCGATGCTCGCGATGCAGGGGATGCTCGACCTGATCGAGCAGTCGTCGATCGCGCAGATCCGCGCCAAGTCGGTCTCCCTCACCGACCTCGCGGTCGAGGCCTACGACGAAGTGCTCGCGCCGGTGGGCGTGCGGCTGCTGAGTCCGCGCGCGTCGGACCTCCGCGGCGGGCACGTCACGGTCGGGCACCCGGATTTCCGCGCCGTGACGCAGCGGCTGTGGGCGGACGGGATCATCCCCGACTTCCGCTTTCCCGACGGCATCCGCCTGGGGCTCTCGCCTCTGAGCACCTCGCACGTGGAGACCGTGACGGGCGTGCTCGCCATCAGGGACGCCCTGCACGCATGACCGCGGAAGCACGCAGGGCCGTCGACGCACCGGCGACATCCGAGGTGCTCGATGACATCGATGCGCGCCCGGGCAGCACCGCCTCGCTGCTGCGCACGGTGATCGGACTGTTCTTGCGGCCGCTCGGCGGCTGGATCTCCGCGGCCGACCTGGTCGCGCTCGCGGGCGACCTCGGCATCCCGACCGCGCAGGCCCGCACGGGCATCACGCGCCTGAAGCAGAAGGGGCTGCTGCTCGCCGACCGCGACGACGCGATCGGCTACCGTCTGAACCCTGCCGCCGTGCCGATGCTGGAGCGTGGCGACCGACGCATCTTCGCGATGCGCGAGATGCAGGATCAGGATCCGTGGTGCCTGATCTCGTTCTCGATCCCGGAGAGCGCACGCAGCGTGCGCCATCAGCTGCGGCGACGGCTGCAGTGGATCGGGGCCGGCACCGTCTCACCGGCACTGTGGATGTGTCCGGGACACCTGCAGGGCGAGGTCGAGCTGCTCCTCGACGAGCTGGATGCACGCCGCTGGGTCACCCTGTTCCAGGCCGGTGCACCGCAGACGGCCGTCCCGCTGGTCGATGCGGCCGCCGGCTGGTGGGATCTCGAGGCGCTGCGCACCGAACACCTGGCGTTCCAGCGCTCGCTCGATGCCCTTCCCGAGGAACCGTTCGCGGCGTATGTGCAGCTGATCGACAACTGGCGGGTGCTGCCCTATGTCGATCCCGGCCTTCCGCCGTCGATGCTGCCCGCGGACTGGCCGGGGCGCCGCAGCTTCGACGAGTTCGCACGGCTGTCGTCCGCGCTCGCCGATCCGGCACTGTCACACGTGCGCACGGTCGCCGGCGCCTGAGCACGGCACGCCGGAGCACGCGCGCCTGAGCCCGGCGCGAGCCCGAGCACGGCACGAGCCGGAGTGGTCGCAGCTGGTCGCCTCGGGGCGCACGTAGCGACGAAGTGCGACGCCTCGCGTGCGGGAGTGGTCGCACATGGTCCCCTCAGCACGCACGTAGCGACAATATGCGACGCCTCGCGTGAAGAAGTCCTCGAGTGGGCGCAGCTGGTCGCCTCGGGGCGCACGAAGCGACTAAGTGCGACGCCTCGCGTGCGGGAGTGGTCGCAGATGGTCCCCTCAGCACGCACGTAGCGACCATGTGCGACGTCTGAACGCGAAGGCGCTCCTCGCGTCATCCTCGCGTCATCCTCGCGCGGGCGAGGGCGCAGCGGTCGTCGCCCGCACGACCAGACGCGTCGGCAGCGTCACGTGCATCTCCTCGACCGGCTGCCCGGCGAGGAGCGTGAACACCATCTCGGCCGCGACGCTGCCCAGCCGGCGCATGGGCTGCTGGATCGTCGTGAGTGGCAGGGCCCGGCGGGAGGCCTCTGGCACGTCGTCGAAGCCGATCACGGAGAGGTCTTCCGGCACGCGCAGTCCCAGCTCGTGCGCGACCTCGATCACCGCGATGGCCGACAGATCGTTCGCCGCGAAGACCGCGGTCGGGCGCGACGGTGCCGCCAGCAGGAGCCGCGCCGAATCCCTGGTGGTCTCGAGCTCGTAGCGCCCCGCCCGGATCAGGTCGGGGTCGACCGGGATGCCGGCGTCGGAGAGCGCCCGCCGGTAGCCGGCGTCGCGGAGCCCGGCGGAGCGGAGGTCGGGCCGTCCGCCCAGGAAGCTGATCCGGCGGTGCCCGAGCTCGAGCAGATGCCGGGTGGCCGTCAGCGCGCCCCCGAAGCTGTCGGACTCCACGGTCGGCAGATCGGCGCGACCCGTGTGCGGATCGATCGCGACGACAGGGATCTCGGTCGACGCCCCCACGACGGTGGGGGTGACCATGATCGCCGCATCGATGAGCGTGCCGGAGAGCCTGCTGAGGGATCGGCGCTCCCACCCCTCCCCCTGGCCGTGCCGTGATCCGCTGTACGCCAGCAGATCGACGGCCGAGTCGTGCACCGCCGCACCGACGCCCTTGAGGATCTCGGCGCTGAACGGCTCGAAATCGGCCAGGAGCACCCCGATCACCCCCGTGCGCCTGGCCCTCATGCTGCTGGCGACCAGGCTCGATTCGTACCCGAGCTCCTGCACGACATCGAGCACGCGCTTGACCGTGGCATCCGCGATCCCGTAGCGACCGTTGACCGCCTTCGAGACCGTCGACACCGAGACGCCCGCGGCCTGCGCGACGTCGTGGATCGTGGTTCTCCCGCTCATGGTTGCTCAGCGTATCCGCGAGTGTCCTCAATATGGAAACTGTTTTCGAAAACGTTTGACGACTTTCGTCGACGGCAGCAGACTGCATCCCGACGCGGTCTCACCTTGCTGCCGCGGCGCCCGCACCGATGCGGCGCACAACTCTCGATGAGGAGAACGATCACATGAACAGCACACGGCGTTCCTTGGTCTCCGCGGCCGCACTCGCAGCCGTCGGGGCACTCGCGCTGAGCGGGTGCACAGCCAGCACCCCTGATGACGGCGGGGGGTCTTCCATGACTCTCTGGCACAACTCCACGACCGGGCCGGGAGTCAAGTTCTGGGAAGACACCGTCGCGGACTTCGAGAAGGCGAACCCCGGGGTCACGATCGACATCCAGTCGATCCAGAACGAGGATCTCGACGGCAAGCTCCAGACCGCACTCAACTCGGGCGACGCACCCGACATCTTCCTGCAGCGCGGTGGCGGCAAGATGGCGGCGATGGTGAAGGCCGGGCAGCTCAAGGACCTGACCGACGTCATCAGCGGACCTGCCGCCGAAGAGATCCCCGACGCGGCGTTCTCCGCCAACAGTCTCGACGGCAAGCGTTACGCGATGCCGGTGGCTGTGCTCCCCGGTGGCCTGTTCTACAGCCAGGACCTGTTCGACGCGGCAGGCATCACCGAGAACCCGACCACGCTCGACGAGCTGGAGACCGCGACCGAGAAGCTGAAGGCGGCCGGGACCGATCCGATCGCCCTCGGCGCCAAGGATGCCTGGCCGGCGGCGCACTGGTACTACTGGCTCGCCCTGCGCGAGTGCAGCAACGACACGCTCGCCAAGGCCGCCGACGAGATGAACTTCGACGACGACTGCTGGGTGCGCGCCGGAGAGGACCTGCAGGCGTTCGCGGCGACCGAGCCGTTCAACGACGGCTTCCTCACCACCACCGCGCAGCAGGGTGCCGGCAGCTCGGCCGGACTCATCGCCAACCACCAGGCCGCCATGGAGCTCATGGGCGCCTGGGACCCGGGCGTGATCGGTTCGCTGACGCCCGACCAGAAGCCGCTGGCCGACCTGGCCTGGTTCCCGTTCCCCGAGGTCGAGGGCGGCGAAGGCGAGCCCGGCTCGATGATGGGCGGCGTCGACGGCTACTCGTGTTCGGTCGATGCGCCGGACGCCTGCGTCGACTTCCTGAACTACCTCGGCACGTCCGAGGTGCAGACGGCCTACTACAAGGCCTTCAACGCTCCGCCCGTGAACACCGTCGCCCAGGAGGCCGTGACCGAGCCCTACCTGAAGTCGATCCTCGAGGCCTACAACGCGGCACCGTACGCCTCGCAGTGGCTCGACACCGTGTACGGACAGAACGTCGGCAACGCGCTCAACGTCGCCGTGGTCAACATGCTCGCCGGTCAGGGAACCCCGGAGGACATCGTCAAGGCCGTCCAGGATGCCGCAGCCAAGGCATAAGGCGGCCGCCCGGCTGGAAGTGATCCTTCTGGCCGGGCCCGCCCTCCTGGTCTTCCTCGCCTTCGTCATCTTCCCGGTGCTGATGGCGGCCTACTACGGCTTCTTCAGCTGGCAGGGCTACGGCCCGCCCACCGACTTCGTGGGTCTGAAGAACTACCTGACGATCCTGCAGGACCCGCTGTTCCACGATGCGCTCGCGCACAACGGCTTCATCCTGGTGTTCTCGCTCGTGCTGCAGGGGCCGGCGGCGATCCTGCTGGCCCTCCTCCTCAACAGACGGATGCGAGGGCAGTCGCTCATCCGGGTGCTGATCTTCATCCCCTACGTCATCTCCGAGGTCGTGGTGGGCACGGGCTGGAGCCTGATGCTGCAGACCAGCGGGGCGTTCAACGACCTGCTGAAGAACATGGGCCTGGGCTTCCTCGCGAACGACTGGCTGTCGAACCCCGACATCGCCATCTGGACGCTGATGGTGATCATCACCTGGAAGTACGTCGGCTTCGCCGTCATCCTCTTCCTCGCGGGTCTCCAGGGCATTCCCGAGGAGCTGCACGAAGCCGCCGCGATCGACGGGGCGTCGTACTGGCAGATCCAGTGGCGGATCACGCTGCCGCTGCTCGCTCCGACGCTGCGCATCTGGGCGTTCCTGTCGATCATCGGCTCGCTGCAGCTGTTCGACCTCGTCTACATCATCTGGGGGCAGTACATCGCCTCCACTGCCGGCACCTCGACCATGGCGACCTACATGGTCTCCGAGGGGCGCAATGCCGGCAACTTCGGATACGGCAACGCCGTCGCGGTGGTGCTGTTCCTGATCTCGCTCGTGGTGGCGCTGATCTATCAGCGCGCCGTGCTCAAGCGCGACACCGACGGCGCCCTGACCGGCGCCCCCGCACGGAAGAAGAGGACCAGGGCATGACCGCCACCTCGCTACTCGTCACGCAACGGCCGGCACGGCCCGGCCGGCCGGAGCGCCCTGCACGGGCGCGACTGCCCTGGGCCAACCCCACGGTGTACTTCGTCGCACTGATCGTGGTCGGGCTCATGCTCGCACCGATCGCGTACATCATCATCGGCGGGTTCCGCACGAACGCCCAGATCACGACCGATCCGTCCGGTCTGCCCCAGCCCTGGATCCTGACGAACTACCTCGACGTCATCACCGGCGGCGTGTTCTGGCGACAGGTGCTCAACTCCACGATCGTCGCCCTCGCCACCACGATCGGCGTGGTGGCGCTCGGGCTGATGGCCGCCTACGTGCTCGCGCGCTACAAGTTCGCGGGGCGCGGAGTCCTGTACGCGTTCTTCGCCGCGGGGCTCATGTTCCCGCTGACGGTCGCGATCACCCCGCTCTATATCGTGGTGCGCAACCTGGGCCTGATGAACTCGCTCGGCGGAGTCATCCTGCCGCAGATCGCGTTCGCGCTGCCGACCACGATCATCATCCTGGTCCCGTTCCTGCGCGCCATCCCCGACGAGATCCAGGAGGCGGCGTTCATCGACGGATGCAGTCGGTTGGGCTTCTTCTGGCGGATGGTGCTGCCCCTGTCGATCCCGGGAGTGATCACGACCGGCATCCTGGCCTTCATCGGCAGTTGGAACGGGTATCTGCTGCCCCTGTTCGTGCTCAACGATGCGTCCGCGTTCACACTGCCGCTGGGCGTGCAGTCGTTCGCCTCGCAGTACTCGGTCGACACCGCGAAGGTGCTGGCGTTCACCTCGCTGTCGATGATCCCCGCGCTGATCTTCTTCAGCCTGTTCGAGCGTCGGATCGTCGGCGGCCTGACCGGCGCCGTCAAGGGTTGAACATGTCCGTCGAATCCCCACAGAAAGAGATGGATGTGTCTCCCACACTCCGACCCCGCTTCTCCGCTCGCGTCGAGGGCCTCCTGGCGCAGATGACGCTGGAGGAGAAGCAGTCCCAGCTGGTCGGCTTCTGGGTCGATCAGGGCGACGATCTGGTCGCCCCGATGGCCGGCGAGAAGAAGACGTCGACCCGCTACGAGGAGGCGACGGCGCACGGGATCGGACACCTGACCCGCGTGTACGGCACACGTCCGGTCGATCCGATCGAGCGCGCGCGGTGGCTCTGGAGCGAGCAGGCGCGCCTGCAGCGGGAGACCCGCCTGGGCATCCCTGCCCTGGTGCACGAGGAGTGCCTCACCGGACTCGCCGCGTGGAAGGCGGCCACGTTCCCCACCCCGCTGGCCTGGGGGGCGTCGTTCGACCCCGACCTGGTGGAAGAGGTGGGGCGCGCGATCGGCTCGTCGATGCGGGAGCTCGGGATCCACCAGGGGCTGGCGCCGGTGCTCGATGTCATCCGCGATCCCCGATGGGGCCGCGTCGACGAGTGCATCGCGGAGGACCCGCTCGTGGTCGGCACCGTGGGCACCGCGTACGTACGCGGGATGCAGTCCGAGGGCGTGCACGCGACCCTCAAGCACTTCGTGGGGTACTCGGCCTCGCGCGCCGGACGCAATCACGCCCCGGTGTCCGCCGGGCGCCGCGAGATCGAGGACGTCCTGCTGCCGCCGTTCGAGATGGCCGTGCGCGAGGGCGGAGTGCGCAGCGTCATGAACTCGTACACCGACATCGACGGGGTGCCCGTCGCCGCCGACCCGTACTACCTCGACGAGGTGCTGCGCGAACGCTGGGGATTCGACGGGGTCGTGGTCTCGGACTACTTCGCCGTCGACTTCCTGCAGAGCATGCACCATGTCGCCGCGGACTCGGCACAGGCCGCGGCTCTCGCGATCACGGCCGGGATCGACGTCGAGCTGCCGTCGCCCGACGCCTACACGACGCTCGCCGCGCAGGTGCGCGACGGGTCGCTCGACCAGGGCATCCTGGACCGCGCGGTCGGACGCGTGCTCGCGCAGAAGGAGGAACTGGGCCTGCTCGACGCGGACTTCACGGCCGCCGACTCCTCCGCGCCCGACGAGGTCGACCTGGACTCCCCCACGCATCGCGCACTCGCCCGCCGTCTGGCCGAGGAGTCGATCGTGCTCGTGAGCAACGACGGAGTGCTGCCGCTCGATCCGTCCGCCGCGCCGCGCATCGCCGTGATCGGGCCGAACGCCGACAGTGCCGAGGCGCTCATGGGCTGCTACTCGTTCGTCAACCACGTGCTGGCACACCACCCGGATGTGCCCGCAGGCATCGCCCTGCCGAGCGTGCTCGACGGACTCAGCGCCGCGCTCCCCTCGGCCACGATCACCACGGCCACCGGCTGCGCTGTCGAGGGCGAGGATCGCAGCGGGTTCCCTGCCGCGGTCGCGGAGGCCGCAGCCGCCGACGTCGCGATCGTCGTGATCGGCGACCGCGCCGGCCTGTTCGGACGCGGCACGGTCGGCGAGGGGAACGACGTCGACTCGCTGGAGCTGCCCGGCGTGCAGCGCGAGCTGGTCGAGGCCGTGGTCGCGACCGGAACGCCGGTCGTGGTCGTGGCCCTCACGGGCCGACCGTACGCCCTGGACTGGGCGCTCCCGCACCGCGAGACGACAGCGGGAGCGACCGCAGGGCTCGGGTCGGTCAACTCTCCCGCCGCGCCGGAAGCAGCCGTGCAGCAGGAGCGGCCGGTCCCCGCCGCGGTGCTCCAGTCGTTCTTCCCCGGCGAGGAGGGCGGACCGGCGATCGCCGCGGTGCTGAGCGGTGAGGTGTCACCGTCGGGCCGCCTGCCCGTGTCGCTGCCGCGGTCGGCGGGGGCGCAACCGTATTCGTACCTGCATCCCGCGCTCGGCGGGCGTACCGACGTGACCAGCGTCGATCCGACGCCGGTGCGTCCGTTCGGCTTCGGTCTCGGGTACACGACGTTCACGCACGAGCACCTCACCGCCGACGCCGCGGTGACGGCGGGCGAGGTGTTCCGTGTCTCGGTGGTCGTGCGCAACTCCGGCACGCGTGAGGGGACGGACGTCGTGCAGCTCTACGCGCACGACGAGGTCGCGAGTGTGGCTCGGCCCGTGGCGCAGCTGGTCGCATTCCAGCGCGTGCGCCTGGCGCCGGGCGAGGAGCAGCGCGTGGAGTTCGACGTGCCCACCGAGCGCCTCGCGTTCACCGGCGTCGATGGCATCCGTCGGGTGGAACCAGGACGGATCCGGCTCTGGGTCGGCGAGGCGTGCGACCACGAGGAGACCGTGACGGCCATCGAGATCGTCGCCGCAGACTGAGGCTCTTCGACGGACTCACCCCTTCGACAGGCTCAGGGACCTTCGGGTCTCTGAGCCTGTCGGCGTGTCGGGCGCGGAGGACGCAGATGGTCGCTCCCGGTTCAGGCGTCGAGCGCGCGGACGAACGCCCGCACGTGCTCGCCGAGGCGCAGGATGCGCTGGTCGCGTGCGGCTTCCCGGTCGAAGCCCGGGTAGGCCAGCGGCGGCAGCCGTCGCACGTTCGCCGAGCACTCGAAGTTGGCGCACACCAGGGTGCCCACGGTGTCGCCCTTGCGTCCAGCCGCGCCGCCCTTGCGCGCGGTGAACAGCTGCACGTCGTTGCGCAGCGTCACGTCATCGCACCACGAGCACTGGGCTCGGGCGATCACACGCTGCTCGGCCTGCTGCAGCAGGACACCGGCGAGGGTGTCGTCGACCTCGACGAGCACGTAGGCGCGTCGAGGCGACTTGGGGTCCGACCAGCCGAGGTAGTCCAGTCGGCTGAAGTCGATGTCGCGGAAGCCCGCGGGCAGGTTCAGGTCGGAGGCCTCTTTGCGGGAGGCGTTGCGGAAGGAGGCGCGGATGGCGCGCTCGTCGAGGGGACGCATGGGATGAGTGCTTTCGTACGGCGCCCGCCGACACGGGCGAGCGGGATGACAGGGAGAGGACGGCATCCGAACGGACACCGGGTACGACGCGACTCCGGAGACGGGTGTTCCGCCTCCGGCTGGTCGTCAGCCTCTGCCGCCGGCGCGGAGTGCGCCTGCGGCTCCCCTCTGCGCCACGCGGGCGCTCATCGAAAACAGCACCCGGTGAGCTTACACCCGACACGCCCGGGGTTTTGTTTCGTCTCGTGTCGCCCCGGGTTCCCCTCGACACGGGGCCGACCTAGTCTTGCCGGAACATCCGCTCACGAAGGAGACCCCGTGTCCACGCCGCTGAATCGCCTCTCACCCACCTCGGTGCGCGAGCGTTCGGCCTGCATGTGCGCACAGGGAGACGGATGCTCTTCCTTCGCCCCCGGACACGCGCTGCACCTCATCCAGGCGCGGATCGCCTCGGCCACCCCGGCCGAGTGGGTTGACGGGATCGTCGAGTCCGCGGATGCCGCGGGCGGCGAACTCGTGGTGCGCACGCTCGACGGCGACGCGCATGCGCTCTGGAACAGTGCCGGCGCCGCGCTCGAGGCCGCCCCCGGCACGCCGGTGGCACTGCACATCCGCTACGGCGTGCTCGCGGTCGGGCGCACGCAGTTCAACGTCGCCGCGATCTGAGAGCCGTGGTCTGATCGCGTCGCTCTGATCGTGTCGGCTCAGGCCGACGCCATCATCATCGACCTCATCGCCATGCACGCGTCCATGCACGCCTGGCAGGCCTGAGCGCACATCCGGCACACGTCGCTGTCATCGGCGTGCATCATGCACTCGTCCATGCAGGTCTGGCACATGGCGATGCAGGCGTCCAGCATCGCCATCATCGACGCGGGCGTCATCCCCTGCATCCGCATCATGGAGCGCATCATGGTGTTCGCCATGTCGGCGCAGTTCATGCAGGCCGGAGAACAGTCCATCATCTGCGTCGAACAGACCGTGCAGGCCTGCTCGCAGGCGGCGCACGCGTCCATGCACGCCTGCATGACCGACATGTCCATCGCCGCCATGTCGGGCATCGCCTTCATGCTCTTCGACATCTCATCCATCATCATCGAGTCCATCGCACACCGCTTCCCTCGTCGGCTTCCGCCGAATGAACGCGGGCCGGATCACCCGCCTGTCGCCAGGCTAGTCCGCAGCGCCTCCCACGTCGATGGGCGAGACCGTCGTGATCCCACCCACCGATCCGGACGCGCCGGGTCAGCCGCGCGCGAGGCGCCGCCAGGCGAGTTCGGCGAGCACGGCGGCCTGCAGCCCGAGCACGCCGTCGTCGAAGATCGCGTCGTCGGAGTGCAGCGGCACGGACCGCTCGGCGGCGGCGCCGAGGAACACCAGGGTGCCCGGCACCTCCTGCAGCACATAGGAGAAGTCCTCCGACGCCATGTAGGGCGCCTCCCGCCGGGTGACCCGCTCGGTCCCCACCAGGTCGTCGAGCACGGCGATCACCTCGCGCGTCTCCGCCGGATCGTTGTAGGTCACCGGATACGACGCGATGAAGGTCGTGTCGAGCGAGCACCCGTTCGCCTCGGCGATGCCGCGCAGCAGGGCAGGCAGCTCGTCGCGCACGACATCGAGTGTCGCGGTCGAGAGCGTGCGGATGTTCGCCTCCAGGCTCACGCTCGCCGCCAGGATGTTGCTCGCCTCGGAGTCGCTCGACAGCCGGGTGATCGAGATCACGGCCTGGTCCGTGGCCGGAAGGCGCCGCGCGGCGAAGGTCTGCACCGCCAGGATGAGCTGCGCGGCCACGGGCACGGGGTCGATCGCGAGGTGCGGGAAGGCGGCATGGCCTCCGCTGCCGCGCACGACCATCTGCAGGGCGTTGGCGCTGGCCATCATCGCGCCTTCGCGCACCACGAGCTGCCCGGCCGGCACCGCGCTGTCGACGTGGATCGCGAAGGCGGCGACCGGTCGCTCACCCGCGGCGTCGAGCACGCCCTCGTCGATCATGAGGCGCGCACCCGCCTGTCCCTCCTCACCGGGCTGGAACATGAAGATCACCGTGCCGGGGAGCTCGTCGCGCTGTCCGGCGAGCAGCCGTGCCGCCCCGAGCAGACCCGCCATGTGCAGATCGTGCCCGCACGCGTGCATCGCCGCGCCCCGCGCCGCGAAGTCGAGTCCGGATGCCTCGACGATGGGCAGTCCGTCCATGTCGCCGCGCAGCAGCACCACCGGACCGGGGCGACCGCCCCGGAGCACGGCGGTCACCGACGAGAGCGCCGTGCCCACCGAGATCTCCAGGCCGAGGTCCGCGAGCTCCCGCAGGATGATCCGCTGCGTCACCGGCAGGTCGATGCCGACCTCCACGGCGCCGTGCAGTTCCCTCCGCACCGCGATGAGCCGGTCGGGCAGGGCCTGCGCCGCCGCAGCGAAGCGGGTCATGAGAACCGCTCCCCGCGGATCCAGGTCTCAGCGACCCGCACGGCGGCGATCTCGTCCTCCGGCACCGTGAACACGTCGCGGTCGAGCACCGCGAAGCTGCCGTCGAAGCCCGGCGCCAGCTGGCCGACCCCCTCCAGCGGTGAGAGCAGTCGCGCGCGACCGGTGTACAGCAGCAGCGCCTGCGGCACCGTGATCGCCGCCTCCGGCCCGAAGTCGATGCCGTTGTAGGTGCGGCGCCGCACGGCGGCCTCGACCGAGAGCATCACGTCATCCGCTCCGCTCCAGGCCGTCGCCGGGCGGTCGGACGACAGCGCGAGCGGGTCGAGACCCGCGTACAGACGCGCGATCGGATACGCATCCGGCACCTGCTCGGCACGCAGCGCCTTCTCGTATCCGTCGTACTCGGCGAAGAAGAACACGGTGTGCGTGGCGATGCCGAAGCGCATGCGGGCGGAGCGGAGGCGGGCGAGATAGTCGTCGCTCACGATCGTCGCGTGCTCGATGCGCACCGAGGGGATGCCGTCGAGCCACGGCTCTGCGTCGGCGAAGAGCTCGACCACGCGGTCGAGCGCGCGGTCGCCCATCGCGTGCACCGCGAGCTGCACGTGGTTGCGGCGCGCCCAGTCGGCCGCGGCGAGCACGTCGGCGTCGTCGACCAGGCGCAGACCGTGATCACAGGATTCCGGATACGCCTCGTGCACCCACGCGGTGCGGTTGGAGTAGGCGCCGTCGAGCACCACCTTCACGCCGGCGACGCGGATCTGGCCCTCGCGGTCGCCCTCGACGAGGTCAGCGAGCGGGGCGGCGGGGTCCCATCCCGGATACAGCGCGACGCGGGTGCGCAGGCCGCGCTCGACCGCCGCGCGGAACGTCGCCACCGGGTCGTCGATCCGATCCGAGAGCAGGTCGCACACGGCAACGATGCCTCGGGAGGCGAGCTCCGCGCCGAGGGCGACCACGGCATCGATCTGCGCGTCACGCGAGGGAGCGGGGATGAAGGCGGCCACCGCATTGACCGCGGCGATCTCGGTGAGCACACCGTTCGGCCGTCCGTCCGCGTCCCGCTCGAACCGCGACCCCTCCGGATCGACCGTGTCCGCCGTGATGCCGGCGATCTCGAGCGCGCGGGTGTTGCACACCGCGGAGTGCGCGTCGCAGCGCCACACCAGCACCGGCCGCGTGGTGCTCACCCGGTCGAGATCTGCCGCGGTCGGCATGCGGCGCCCGGGGAACTTGGTGTCGTCGAATCCGCGGCCGAGCACCCAGGCCTCGGGGTCGGCGAGGCCGTCGGCCTGGGCGCGCAGCACCGCGACCAGGTCGTCCGCCGACGTCACGGCGGGCGGGAAGCACTCCGCCGCCGGCGCGGTCCCGGCGATCAGCGCCGGGTGCGTGTGGCTGTCGATGAGCCCGGGCAGCACCGTGCGCCCGCCCAGGTCGATGCCGGCTTCGTCCGCCACCTCCCCCGCGTCGCCCACCCAGTCGATCAGGCCATCGGTGATGCGGAAGGCGGAGGCGAAGCTCGTCTCCGACTCTCCCGTGAACACCTTGGCGTTCGTGAACAGCGTGCTGGTCATCCCGGATCTCCCACCCGTTCGTGTCGTACCAAGAGTGCGCTCCTCAGAGCCGTCGCCAGGTGAAGCGGCCGGCGAGCAACGTCGCCGCCACCGGCATCCCGCGCAGCGCGTCGCGGTCGGCGGCGTAGGGGTCTGCGTCGCTGAGCACGAGGTCGGCGGGCTGCCCGACCGCGAGGCTGCTGCGCACGGATGCCGCCAGCGCGACGTCCAGCGGCAGGCGCTGCTCGGGGTGCCAGGCATCGCGGTCTCCGCGGCTGCGCGCCGTCGCCGCGCTCAGCGAGACCCAGGGGTCCAGCGGCGCGACCGGAGCGTCGGAGCCGAGTCGCAGGGCGGCACCGGCCCGGTGCAGCGAGCCGAACGCGAACGCCCGCGCCGTGCGACCCGCCCAGTGGTGGTCGGCGACGTCACGGTCGTCCATCGCATGCTCGGGCTGCACGCTGGCGATCAGCCCGAGGGCGGCGAAGCGGGCGAAGTCCTCTTCCCGCACGAGCTGCGCGTGCTCGATCACGCCGCGCATGTCGAGCGCCTCGAAGGTGTCGAGCACCTCGGTGTTCGCGCGGTCGCCGATCGCGTGCACCGCGGCCTCCACTCCCCCTGCACGGGCGATGCCGAGCAGACGTCGCAGCTCCTCGATCGGAACGCTCTCCAGCCCGCACGCGTGCGGGTGGCTCGGATCCATGCCGGGGTACGGGTCCCAGCACCAGGCGGTGCGGGTGTTGAGCGAGCCGTCGACGACGACCTTCAGACGACCGAACTCGATCAGCCCGCGCTCGTCGACGATGTCGCCCGTGCGCAGGCCGTGCGCGATCGCCCCCTCCAGCCGGTCGGGCCACACGGCGATGTCGACGCGGAGCGTGTCGAGCCCCTGCGCGGTCCGCTCCGACCACTCGGTGACGTTGTCGGTGTTCTCGTACTCGACCACGCCGACCACGCCGCGGGCCGCCGCCGCATCCGCCGCCTCCCGGTACGCCGACAGCGACAGCCCCTTGGCCTCGTCGAAGGAGTGCAGCAGCGCGATCCACGGACCCTCGCGCAGCAGCCCCGTGTCGTCGAGCTCGACGCCGAAGCGCGCCTGGGCCGCGTGGTTCATCCATCCGCAGTGCAGATCGCCGCTGACGAGCACCACCGGCACATCCGACACCGCGGCGTCGAGGGCGGCGGCCGACGCGGGCACGGGCCAGAGCCCGTCGCGGAAGCCGTAGCCCATCAGCACCCCGTCGACCAGGGGCCATCCCTCTGCGCGCGCCCGACGCACGACGTCGAGCACATCGGCGGCGCTGCGCGTCTCGGTGAGATCGACGCGACGACGGCGGATGACGTGCTGCGTGAAGTGCACGTGCGCGTCCCAGAACCCCGGGCCGATCCAGCGGCCGGCGCCGTCGACCGCCTCCCCCTCGGCAGGAGTCGTGCCCGCCGGGGTGATCGCGGCGATCAGCCCGTCGCGCACGGCCACGTCGACGGGCTCGGCGCCGTCGTACGGCCGGACGTACTGCAGGGTCAGGGCGGAGGCGTGACTCATGGTGTTCCGTTCGGACGCGGGGTGTTCAGGCGGCGGGGTGTTCAGGCGGCGGGGACGGGGACCGTGGTGAACCCGAACAGGTCCTTGGGGTCCTCGGGGGCGGCGACCAGATCGATCTCGCGGGAGAGGTCGGTGCCGGCGACGCTGTCGCGCAGGTGCCGCAGCGCCGAGTAGTCCTCGATCGCGAAGCCCACCGAGTCGAAGATCGTGACCTGCTCCGCGGAGGTGCGACCGGGCGCTGCGCCCGTGAGCACCCGCCAGAACTCCGTGACCGGGAAGTCGGGAGCGACGTTCTGGATCTCGCCTTCCACGCGCGTCTGCGGGGTGTACTCGACGAACACCGGCCCCCGGTCGAGGATGCGGGGATCGAGCTCGGTCTTGCCGGGGCAGTCGCCGCCGATCGTGTTGATGTGCATGCCGGGGGCCACATCGGCATCCGTCAGCACCTGCGCGACCGCCTTGTCGGCGGTGCACGTGGTGACGATGTCGGCGCCGGCCGTCGCCTCGGACGCCGAGGAGCACACGACGACCTCGAAGCCGCGCGGCACGAGGTTACGCACCAGCTTGGCGGAGGCCGCCTCGTCGACGTCGAACACGCGCAGCCGCCGGATGCCGAGCACCGCGCGGAACGCGAGCGCCTGGAACTCCGCCTGACTGCCCGCGCCGATCATGGCCATCACCTCGGAATCCGGTCGCGCGAGCGCACGGGCGACCATCGCCGACGTGGCGGCGGTGCGCAGTGCGGTGAGCACGGTCATCTCGGCCAGGAACACCGGGTAGCCGTTGTGCACGTCGGCGAGCACCCCGAACGCCGTGACGGTCTGGAAGCCGCGCGCCGGGTTGAACGGATGCCCGTTGACGTACTTGAACGCGTAGAGGTCGGGATCGCTGATCGGCATCAGCTCGATCACGCCGAACGGGGTGTGGTTGGCCACCCGCTCGCTCTTGTCGAACGACTCCCAGCGACGGAAGTCGGACTCGATCGTGTCGGCCATCTCGGCCATGATCCGTTCGGCACCGTGCGTCGCGATCCAGGTCACCATGTCGGCGACGCCCACGAAGGCGGTCATGCCCGGGTCTCCCGTCCGTGCACGCGCGCCATGCGCGCCGCGAGCTGCGGATTCTCGTACGGACCCGGTTCCCCGAGTGCGGCGATCACGCGGTCGACCACTTCGGCCGGCTTGTCCTGACTCATCTTCTCTTTCGCTTCGAATCGGTCGACCCGCAGTCGGAACCCGACCGTGCCGTGCACGATCCGCTCCGCGTACGCGGTGTTCTCCAGGGTCTGGTGCATCAGATAGGGCTCCGGCAGCGGGCTCTCGAAGTGCGCGACCAGCCGGTCCAGCACCCGCAGGTTCTCGTCGTCGGACAGGATCTCGGGGGTGCCGTGCAGGTGCGCGACCGCGAAGTTCCAGGTCGGCACGGCGGGCGAGGTGTCGTACCAGCTGGGTGAGACGTACCCCTGCGGCCCGTAGACGATCACCATCACCTCGTGCGCACCGAGCTCGTGCAGCCGCTCATCCGGACGACCGACATGGCTCACGAGCACGATGCCATCGGCATCCTCCTCGAGCAGCAGCGGGTAGTGCGAGGCGACGAGACCCGCGCCGGGCACGAAGCTGACGATCGTGCCCCACGGGTTCTCGCGCACGAGCGCGCGGATGCCCTCGACGTCGTCGAACACGTAGTCCGGGGTGTGCCTCATGAGTCCCTCCAGGTGATGTCGGCCGTGGCGAGCACGACGTCGGCGGCATCCAGCGCGGTGACCACGGTGCGATCCCCCTCGTCGCGCCCCACGACGCGGACGGAGCGATCGACCAGGATCGGCGCGATCGCACGCACGTCGAGTCGCGCCGCCTCGCGCTGCGGGTGCTGTCTGCGCGCGGCGTCCATGAGCAGGATACGGGTGAGCGGGCCGTGCACGAGCAGATCGGGCAGGCCCTCGACATCGCGCGCCCAGGCGCGGTCGTAGTGGATCAGGTGCGTGTTGAAGGTCAGCGCGGAGAAGCGGAACAGCTGCCGGGCATCGAGGGCGACCTCGTCGGACCAGTCGGCAGCGGCGACGGCATCCGCATCCGTGCGCGGCGACCGCACCGGGGCATCGGGGTCGGCCGCCTCCAGGAACACGTCGTGCCACACGCTGCGGATCGCCGGCTCCCCGTCGACCGCGTACTCGCGCTCCACATCGACGAAGACCAGTCGTCCACGCGAGCCGTGCTTCTCGACAACGGACCCGAGCCGCGTGGTCTGCACCACCTCGTCGCCGATGTGCAGCGGGCGCAGGAACTCGGTGGTCTCGCCCGCGTACATCCGTCGCGGCAGATCGATCTCGGGAATGATGCCGTCGCGGGCGGGCGTTCCATCCGGGCGCAGATCCGCCAGCGGCACCGCGAACCCGAAGAGCACACCCTCCCAACCGGCGGGCAGCACGGCGCCGACCTCACGAGCCGGCTCCTGCGCGGCGAAGGTGCCGCGGTAGCCCTCGACGACCGAGGCGAGAACGGTCTCGGTGCGCACGACGCTCACGTCGGCGCTCACGGCAGCACGCCAGCGGCGCGCAGCTCGGCGATGCGCGCGGCGTCGTAGCCGGCGAGGTCGGCGAGCACCTGGTCCGCGTGCTCGGCCAGCCGGTTCGCGGTGCGGCCGGGAGTGGCGGGCGTCGCCGAGAGCTTGATCGGCTGCCCGAACATGCGCAGCACGCCCAGATCGCCGTAGTCGGCCGTCACGATCATGTCGCGCTCGGCGGTGCCGGGGTCGTCGACGACCTCGGCGATCGTCTTCACCGCTGTCAGCGGCACGACGTCGCCGGCGAGCTCCTCCAGCTCGGCCTTGGTGCGATCGGCCAGCCAGGCGGTCACGATGGGCTTGACCCTGCGCTCGTAGACCTCGGCGTCGAACCGCTTGCGCATGGTGTCGATCTCGGGGTCTTGCTTGTGCTCGGGAGTGCCGAACAGATCGCAGCTCGCGTTCCAGAGCTTGTCGGTGTACGCGCCGAAGAACACCTGGCCGTCCGCGCAGTCGAACAGCTCGTACGGGCGCACCCAGGCGTGCTCGTTGCCGGCCGGCGTGGCGACCGTGCCCGTCACCGTGTAGTCCACGACGGCGGTCTCGGTCAGGGCCAGGATGCTGTCCACCTGTGCGACGTCGACCAGCTGCCCCTCGCCGGTCGACTCCGCGTGGCGGAGTGCTGCGAGCGTGCCGATCACCGCGAACAGGGTCGCGGACACGTCGCCGATCGTGACGCCCACGCGCACCGGCGGCTGGTCGGGGTAGCCGTTCATCGACCACAGTCCACCGGCGGCCTGCGCGGTGTTGTCGAAGGCAGGGCGGCGCGTGCGGGAGCCCGTGTGGCCGTAGCCGGAGATCGCGGTGTAGACCAGGCGCGGGTTGATCTCGTGCAGCACGTCCCACCCCACGCCGAGCTTCGCCATGGTGCCGGGACGGAAGTTCTCCACCAGCACATCGGCCGAGCGCACCAGGTCCTTGAGCACTTCCACGCCCTCCGGGCTGGCGAGGTCGAGGCCGACGCCGAGCTTTCCGCGGTTGTACTGCGCGTAGTAAGCGCTGAACTCCTCGTCGCCGTGCGTCAGGTAGGGCGGGAAGCCGCGCGACACGTCGGGGTCGCGCGGATTCTCGATCTTGATGACCGTGGCTCCGAGATCGGCGAGCATCTGGGCGGCGTAGGGGCCGGCGAGCACGCGCGACAGGTCCAGCACCGTGACCCCGGCGAGCGACCCCGGAGCGGGGAGCGTGAGATCGGTCATGGTGTCGCGGCCTCCTGTGCGGTGTCGGGGGTGTCGAGTCCTGCGGCGGCGAGCGCCCGCGCCACGTTCGACGGCGCGCGGATCCCGCGGACCCGCGCGAGCCATTCGGTCGTCGCCGCCAGGGCGCCGAGGTCGAGGCCGGTCTCGATACCCAGGCCGTGCAGCATCCACACCAGGTCCTCCGTCGCGAGGTTACCGGTTGCGCCCTTGGCGTAGGGGCAGCGACCCAGGCCGCCGACCGAGGCGTCGAACTCGGCGACGCCCAGCAGCAGCGCGGCGTGCACGTTCGCGAGCGACTGGCCGTAGGTGTCGTGCAGGTGCAGGGCGACGCCGGAGAGCGGGATGCCGGCGGCGAGGGTCTCGGTCACGACGCGGGTCGTGAGGCCGGGAGTGGCGACGCCGATCGTGTCTCCCAGGGCGATGGTCCTGGCGCCGGCGTCGTGCAGCGCGGTGGCCGCGGAGGTCACCGCTGCCGTGTCGACCTGGCCCTCCCAGGGGTCGCCGAACGCCATCGACACGTAGCCGCGGACGGGGATGCTCTCGGCCGTGGCCGCCGCGATGACCTCGGTCGCCCGGTCGATCGCCCCGGTCCTGGTGGTGTTGAGGTTCGCCTTCGCGAACGATTCCGTGGCGCTGACCACGACCGCGACCTCGCGGATGCCCGCATCGATCGCGCGCTGGAGTCCGCGCAGGTTCGGCACCAAGGCGACGGCGCGCGCACCCTCCGGCACCTCGACCGCCGCCACGACCTCGGCGGCATCCGCGAGCTGCGGGATCCAGGTCGGCGGTACGAAGCTCGTCACCTCGAGGTCGCGCGACCCCGCGGCGTACAGTCGGCGGCAGAGCTCGGCTTTGACGCCGGCGGGGATGATGTCGGTCTCGGCCTGCAGCCCGTCGCGCGGCCCGACCTCGTACACGGTGACGCGCGCGGGCAGCCCGGGTTCCGGCTGCACGCGGGGCGACGGCTTCGAGGTCATGCGCCGGTCTTCTCCGCGCGCAGCTCGGCCAGCACCTCTCGCGCGAACTCGACGCGGATGCGCCGCTCGGCCACGATGCGCGCCGCGACCTCGCCGATCTCGTCGACCTCGGCTCCGGCGCTCGCGGCGATCGTGCGTGCGTGCAGGGTCATGTGTCCACGCTGGATGCCCTCCGCGGCGAGCGCCCGGCATGCGGCGAGGTTCTGTGCGAGGCCGACGGCCGCGACGATGCTCGCCAGCTCGCGCGCGGTCTCCACACCCAGCAGGCGCACCGCGGCCTGCGCGGTGGGGTGCGCTCTGGTCGCTCCTCCCACGAGCCCCACGGCGAGCGGGACCTCGAGGGTGCCGACGAGGTTGCCTGCGGCATCCTGCTCGAACTGCGACAGCGCCGAGTATCCACCCAGGCGCGCGGCGTGCGAGTGGCATCCGGACTCCACGGCTCTGGTGTCGTTGCCCGTGGCGAGCACGACGGCCGTGATGCCGTTCATGATGCCCTTGTTGTGCGTGGCCGCGCGGTACGGGTCGGCCTCGGCGAAGGCGCTGGCCGCGACGATGTCGGACACCACCTGCGCGCCGCCCAGCAGCTCGGCGTCGAACACGGCGCGGGCGCGGGTGAGCCGCAGCTCGGCCTTGTTGGTGAGGATGCGCAGCAGCGTGCGGGTGTCGGCGAGCTCGGCGATGCGGGGAGCGATGGCCTCGGCCATGGTGTTCACGGCGTTCGCGCCCATCGCGTCGCGCACGTCGACGTGCAGGTGCACGATCACCTGGGCGCCGACCCGGGTGGGGAGAACGCGCACCGAGATGTCGAAGGCGCCGCCGCCGAGCGAGACGAGCACCGGATCCTGCTCGTTGGCGAGGGCGAGCAGCTCCTCGCGGGCCTCCAGCAGGGCGAAGCGGGTGCCGTGCGGGTCGACCGCATCGAGCACCTGGATCTGGGCGATCATCACATCGCCGGTGTAGGAAGTGGTGAAGCCGCCGTGCACCCGCGCCATCCGGGCCGCGTTGGACGCGGCGGCCACGACGCTGGGCTCCTCGGTGGCCATCGGGATCAGCCGGTCGACACCGTCGACCGTGAAGTTGGTGGCGACGCCGACCGGGATGCCGATGAGCCCGACGACGTTCTCGATCATGTGGTCGGCCTGCGCCAGCGACAGGCCGGCGTGCGGCTGCAGCGCTTCCAGGGCCGTCGCAGCGAGTCCCGCTCCGCCGGCGACGAGGGTCAGGCGCTCGTCCGGGGTGTGGTCGCGCAGACCTGAGATTCGGCTGTTGATCGTCATCGGCGACCTTCCTTGACGGGCGGTCGCCGGATCCTCGGCGCCGCGGTTCTAGGACGACACTAGAAGCGGCGTCCGTCGCCGACGATGGGCGGATCACTCAGCGAACGGAGGCCGGTGTATGCGATTGACACACCTGCGTGATCTCCCCCATGCTCGACACTGAAGACCTACGCTCTCCCGCGCCCCCGAACGCCGAAGGAGCTCTCATGAGCCGCGCATCCGACGCGATCGCCACCCTGCTCGATGCCGCCCACGACAGCGATCTGGTCGGCCCCACCGCGGTCAGCGATGCCCTCGCTCAGCTGGGTGCCTCGGAGGGGGACGCGGCCGAGATCGCCGAGCTCGTGCACCGCTCGCAGCGTGAGCTCTCGCGACTGCGCCGGCGCGAGCACGAGCTCTCGGCCCTGTTCTCCAGCGCCCGCGAGCTCGCGGAGCTGCGCGACAGCGATGCCGTGCTCGCCCGGCTCGTGCAGCGGGCCCACACCATGATGGGTGTCGACCTGGCCTACCTGTCGGAGTTCGACCCCGACACGCGTGAACTGCGAGTGCGCGAGACCAGCGGTTCCGTCAGCGCGTCGTTCCAGACGCTGCGCGTTCCGCCCGGTCGGGGTCTGGCGAGCGTGGTGGTCGAGTCGCGCATGCCGCAGTGGGTGTCGGACTACTCGGAGTATGCGAAGGAGCGCCACGATTCGGGGATCGACGACGCGGTGTCGTCCGAAGGGCTGGTGTCGCTCCTCGGGGTGCCGATGGTGACCTCGGACGACGTGCTGGGCGTGCTGTTCGTCGCCAACCGCGAGGCGCGCAGCTTCAGCCCCGACCAGGTCGCGCTGCTCACCGCGGTCGCCGACCACGCCTCGATCATCCTGCAGACCACGCAGACGCTCCGCGACCTGCAGGAGTCGGAGGACGAGAGCCGCACCACCCTGGCGAGCCTCACGGCGCACCTCGTCGAGCGCGACCGTGCGAACACCGTGCACCGGGAACTCGTGCAGGCCGTGCTCGCCGGCGGAGGATTCGGCCCCGTCGCCGAGACTCTCGCCTCGGCGCTCGGCAGAGCGGTCGCGATCATCGACGCGCAGGAGCAGATCATCGCCGCAGCCGGTCTGCCCCTGGCTCCGAGCATGCTGACGCTGCCGGAGCCCGTGCGCGAGGCGATCGCCGAGAGCCGTCGCTCCGGCTACTGCGTCGCGGTGCCCGAGGGCGGCGTGCGCGCCGTCGCCGCCCTGTCCGCCGGCAGTCGCCATTTCGGCGCGCTGCTGCTCGGCGACGGCGACTTCGAGCTCGGCGCCGTCGACCTGCGCACGATCGAGCGTGCGGCACAGGTGGGCGCCCTGCTCGAGCTGCAGCAGGAGGCCGCATCCGGCGCCGACCTGCGCATTCGCAGCGAGCTGGTCGCCGACCTGCTCGATGATGTGCCGGAGCGCCGTACCGACGTCGAGCGACGCGCGCGCCGACTGGGCGTCGACCTGCAGGTGCTCGACTCGCTGATCCTGCTCTCGGTCCCCGGCGACCAGCACACCGGGGCACTGCGGGAGCTGAGCCGACAGCTCGACGACCGCTCGCTCGTGGGCGAGTACCGCGGCTTCGTGGTCGCGGCCTACAACGCGGAGCGCAGTGCGGTCGACGTCGAGCGCCTGCGCACGCATGTCGCCTCCGCGATCCAGCATCCGGTCTCCGTCGTGGTGCCCCGCCCGGCCTCAGGGGCGCTGCCCGAGGCGTTCCAGACCGCGATGCGCACGGCCCGCCTGATCACGGCCCTCGAACTCACCGATGTCACCGCCCAGGTCGACGACTTCCTGCCCTACTCGGCCATCCTCGACACCGACGTGCGGGCGCTCAGCGCGTTCCTGCGCGACACGATCGGCGCCGTCCGTCGCTACGACGAGGAACGCGGGGCCGATCTGCTCGGCACGCTGCGCGCCTTCGTGCGCAACAACGCCAGCCCCACGCGCACGGCCCGTGCGCTGAACTTCCACACCAACACGATCCTGCAGCGGCTCGACCGGCTCGACCACGTGCTGGGGGCGTCGTGGCGCGACGACGAGCGGATGTTCCGCATCGGCATCGCCGTGCGGCTCGACGAGCTGCGCGACCGGCTGCAGGCGCGCTGACGCCTCGGCCCGCGCGAGGCGGAGACGATGCCCGTCGAGAGGCGACACACCGCGCTCGACCGGAACGGTCTGCGTTTCGGACGAATCCCCGAGCCTCTACGAGCGGTAGAGCACCGGCATCGACTCCAGCAGCGTGCGCGTATAGGAGTGCCGCGGCGCGTTCATGACCTGCTCGCCGGTGCCCTGCTCGACGACCTTGCCCTGATGCATCACGGCCACCCGATGCGCGATGTGGTGCACGACCGCGAGGTTGTGGGTGATGAACAGATAGGTCACGCCCGTGCGCTCCTGCAGGCGCACGAGCAGGTTCAGCACCTGCGCCTGCACCGAGACGTCGAGAGCGGAGGTCGGCTCGTCGAGCACGATGAACTCGGGATCGGCGGCCATGGCCCGTGCGATCGCGATGCGCTGCCGCTGACCGCCCGAGAACTCGTGCGGGAAGCGGTTCACGGCATCCGCCGGGATGCCCACCTGCTCGAGCGACTCGTACACGCGCAACGTGCGGTCCCTGGGCGCCATGCCGGCCGCGACCAGCGGTTCAGCGACCGAGCGGCCGATCGCGAAGCGCGGGTCGAGCGAGTCGTTGGGGTCCTGGAACACCATCTGCACGCGGCGGCGGTGCCGGCGCAGCGCCGAGCCGCGCAGCCCGGTGACGTCTGCGCCGTCGAACTCGATCGTGCCGGACGTGGGCCTGCGCATCAGCAGGATCGCCCTGGCGAGCGTGCTCTTGCCCGAGCCGGACTCCCCCACCAGCCCCAGCGTCTCGCCGCGCCGGACGTGCAGACTCACATCGTCCAGCGCGACCATGGCGTTGTCGCCGTGACCGAATCGCTGCGTCACGTTCTTCACGCGCAGCACGTCATCCGCCCCGACTCCGCCGTCCATGGGAACCTCATTCCCGATGCCCTCACTCACGATGCCTCCTCCAGGACGGCCGGGACCGCGTCGAAGTCGTTGTCGGCCGGGATGACCGCCAGCGCGGAACGGACGGGCACCGACGGACGAGGGATGCTCTCCAGCAGGGCCTTCGTGTACGGATGCTGCGGATCCTCCAGCACGCGCTGCGTCGTGCCGGACTCCACGATGCGCCCGCGGTACATGACCGCGATGCGCTCGCAGAGCTGACCGATCACGCCGAGGTCGTGGCTGATGAACAGCACTCCCATCCCGGTCTCGTCGCGCAGGGTGCGGATCAGATCGAGGATCTGCGCCTGCACCGTCACGTCGAGGGCCGTGGTCGGCTCGTCGGCGACCAGCAGCGTCGGATTCGCGGCCACGGCGATCGCGATGACCACACGCTGCCGCTGACCGCCCGAGAGCTGGTGCGGGTAGTAGGCCATGCGCTTCTCAGCGTCCGGCATGCGCACGAGCCTGAGGATGTCGAGCGCCTTGGCGCGCGCCGCCTTCTTGTCGGCGATGCCGTGGATGAGGAGCACCTCGGCGATCTGCGCACCGATCCGCATGCACGGGTTCAGCGCGGACATCGGCTCCTGGAAGACCATCGAGGCGCGCACGCCGCGCACTCCGGCCCAGTCGCGTTCGGCGGCATCCTTCATCTCCGACCCCGCGACGGTCATCGTCTGCGCGGTGACCGTCGCGGAGTCGGGCAGCAGTCCCATCATCGCCAGGGCGACACTGGACTTGCCGCTGCCCGACTCCCCGATGACGCCGACGATCTCCCCCGCACGCACGCGGAGCGACACCTCGGTGACGGACGGCGGTGCACTGCCGTAGGCGATGCTGAGGTCTTCGACGCAGAGGGCGTCGGTGGCGTCGGTCATGCGCGCTCTTTCCTGTCTGTCGGCCCCGGCGTCCCCGCCCATCCCCCACCGTGAGGGGATGTCCATGACGGGGACGCCGGGGCGAGGGATCACTCGGTCAGCCAGGCCGAGTCGAGCTTGTAGCGGGAGTAGAACGGGTCGCTCTCATAGCCGTGCAGCTTGTTCGCGTCCCAGACCTCGAAGTACACCGGCACCGCGGCCGGGACGATCTCGAGCACCTGCGAGGCCGCCTCCTCGGCCAGCTGGCCGATGAGCTCGTTGTACTCCTCGGGCGACGGCGCCGCCATCGCCTTCGTGAGCAGGTCGCGTGCCTTGTCGGCGTCGGGGTTGCCGTCCCAGTGGTTGTAGACGCCGCCCTCGAGCAGCACGGGCTGCAGGTAGAACGCCGCGGACGCACGGGGGCTTCCGGGGATCGCGACCAGGTCGGTCCAGGACTCGCCCGTGGTGAAGATCGGCGCGATCTCCGACAGCGGGGTCGCCTTGAGGTTCAGCGTGATGCCCGCCTCGGCGAGCTGCTGCTGCATCATCTCGTAGACCGGGTGGTGCGACTGCGCCACATCGCCCATGTAGCTGAGCGTGATCTCGGGGTTCGGCTGACCGGCAGCGGCCAGCAGCTTCTTCGCCTCGTCGACGTCGCGCGTGTAGTACGGCAGGTCGCCGGCATCCGGGGCACCGGGGTCGCCGGCCGGCGGCACGAACGAGATACCGGCGTTTCCGAGCATCGCGGTGTCGACCAGCGCCTGACGGTCGAGCGCGAGCGAGAAGGCACGGCGCACGTCGATGTCGGCGAGGGGGCCGGCCTCGGGATTGATGTAGATCGCGAGGTTCTGGCGGAAGGGCGGGTCGCCGAGGGTGAATCCGGCCGACTCGGCCTGCCCGGCGAGGCTGCCGTCGATGAACGACGCGGCCTGCACGCTGCCCTGCTGGACGGCGGCGAGCAGCGTGCTCTCGTCGGGGTACAGCTCGAAGACGATCGAGTCGAGGTTCGGCTCCTCACCCCAGTAGTTCTCGTTCTTGTCGAGGGTGATGCTGACGCCCTGCGACCACTCGGACACCTGGAAGGCACCGGTGCCGAAGGTCTGCGTCTGGCGCTCCTCCTCCGACGCCTTGCCGTATCCGTCCTCACTCACGATGAAGAAGGTCTGACGCGCCGAGACGGCATCGAGGAACGTGCCGTCCGGCTGGCTGAAGTGGAACGTGACCTCGTGGTCTCCCGTGGCCTCGACGCTCTCCATGTTGACGAGGTAGGTGGCGTTGGTGCCGCCGTCCTTGCGGGTCTCGAAGGAGTACACGACATCGGAGGCGTCGAACGGGGTGCCGTCGGCGAAGGTGACGTCGTCGCGCAGCTCGAACACCCAGGTGAGCTCGTCGGGCTGCGACCACTCGGTGGCGAGCGCGGGGTTCACGGTGCCGTCGCTCTCGCGGGTGAGCAGGGTGTCGTACGCGATGGAGTCGACGATCTCGGCGGCGATCGCAGAGGCGACCATCGGGTCGAGACCACCGGCGGAGGGCTCGGCGGGAACACCCCAGGTCAGGGTGCCGCCGGCGACGGGCTCGCCCTCCGCGCCGTTGCTCGGGGTCTCGCCCCCGGACGTGCAACCGGTGAGCGCCAAGGCGCCGACGACGACCGCCGCGCCGTAGAGGTATGGCTTCTTCATAGCTGACTCTCTTCTGTGTGGGTAACGCTGTTCTCTCGGGTGACGCTGTTCTCTCGGGTGGTGCTGTTCTTCCGCGCCCGGTCCGTCCGTTTCCGACCGAGCGAGAAGGCGGGTTCCCGCCGCGGGGCGAGCCAGTCCTGCAGTCCGTCCGCGAGCAGGTTCCACGCGGCGGAGAGCAGGATGATGACCAGCGACGGCAGGATGATCAGGAGCGGCTGCACCTGCATGAATCGGGTGAACTCGCTGATCATGCGGCCGGCGGAGGGCTCAGGAGCCTGCACGCCCTGGCCGAGGTAGCTCAGCGCCGCCTCGATCAGCACGATCTGCGAGGCGACGGACGCGAACTGCACGAACAGCGGGGTGAGCACGTTCGGGAGCAGGTGCTCCACGACGATCCGCGGGCCGCGCACGCCGGAGAGGCGGGCGGCCAGCACGAAGTCGCGGTCGCGCATCGCGATGACCGGAGCGCGCATCACCCGGGCGAAGCCGGGGGCGAACACCAGACCGAGCGCCAGGATCAGAGGGCCCGCGCCATTGCCGATCACGACGCCGACGACCAGGGCGACCAGGATCGCCGGCAGGGCCAGCAGGGCGTCGACGATGCGCATGATGACCGCATCCACCCATCCGCCGACGTAGCCGGCGATGAGCCCCAGCGTGGTGCCCACGATCGCGCCGAGCAGGGCGCCGGCGCCCGAGATGATGAGGCTGGTGCGGGCGGCGAGCGCGAGACGGGTGAACGTGTCGCGGCCGAGGTTGTCGGTTCCGAGCCAGTTCGTCGCCGAGGGGCCGGACATCGGCGGGCCGGCCGTGCCGAGCGGATCGTACGGCGGCCACAGCGTCATCCATCCCGCCAGCAGGAGCACGCCGGCGAGGATGCCGGCGCCGGCCCAGAACGACGGACCGAGGCGTGCACGACGACGACGGCGACCGGCGGTCGTGGCCAGGGCGAGTTCGCGGGTGACAGTCATCGCGTGTGAACCCTCACTCGGGGGTCGATCAGGGGATACAGCAGATCGACGATGAAGTTGATGCCGACGTAGACCGCACCGATCAGCAGGACGGTCGCCTGGATGATCGGGTAGTCCGAGCTGCGGATGCCGGTGAGCAGCAGCTGCCCCATTCCGGGGAGCGAGAACACCTGCTCGATCACGACGGTGCCGCCGACCAGCGCCGCCAGCTCGATGCCGACGACGGTGGTGACCGGGATCAGGGCGTTGCGCAGCGCGTGCCGACCGACCAGCCGCGACGGGGAAGCCCCCTTCGCCCTGGCCGTGCGGACGAAGTCCTGACCCAGCGTGTCGAGCAGCGTGCCGCGCGTGTAGCGGGCGATGATCGCCGCCAGCACGATCCCGATCAGCAGAGCGGGCAGGATCAGCACCCCGATCGCCCTGAGCGGGTTGCCCGCCGCACCCGAGTACCCCACCAGCGGCAGCTTCAGGGTGAGCGAGTTCACCAGGATCAGCACGGCGCCGAGCACGAACGGCGGGGTGGCGAGGAGCACGAACGAGGTGCCGCGCACGATGTGGTCGCTCGGACGGCGCCAGCGGGTCGCGGCGAGGATACCGGCCGGCAGCCCCAGGATGACGCCGAACAGGGTCGCCATCACGGCCAGCGTGAGGCTGAGCGGCAGGCGGGTCGCGATCATGTCCGACACCTGGCCCGGCACGGTGATCGCGGCGCCGAAGTCACCGCGGAGCACCCCGCCCAGCCAGACGAAGTACTGCGTGATGGCGGGCTGGTCGAGTCCGAGTTCGTGCCGCAGGGCGTCCAGGGCCGCGGGGTCCGGGTTGGCCGGATCCGCGAACGCCGCGAGCGGGTCGCCCGGGATGATCCGGACCATCGAGAACACGAGAACCGACAGCACGAGCAGCACGAACAGGGAGGACAGGACCCGCGTGAGGATGTAGCGCGCCATTCAGCAGCCCGTCTTCGGTGACATGCTCGTCACGCTATCGAGACGCCAGCCCACCGATAACGGTGTGTCGACCCAGCGAACCAGGTGCGTCATGGGTGAAACCTCCATATCGGCGGCTGTCGGGAAGCCGGGGCGGATCAGCGGGTCGGAGCGGGGGCGGCGAACGCGGAGATGTCGTCGGAGGTCTCGCCGTCCAGCGCGAGCTCGGACAGGATCCGCCCGAACGCGGGGGTGAACTTGAAGCCGTGCCCCGCCGACAGCGCGACGATGATGTCGGGGTGCTCCGAGAGCGGTCCGAGCACGAACCGGCGGTCGGGCGTCAGCGCATACTGGCAGGTCACGGTGCGCAGCTCGGGCCCCGCGTCCGGGAGCACGCCGCGCACGAACTCGCCCAGTTCGTCGGCCAGCTTCCGCGAGGGGACGAAGGTGCGCTCGGCCGGCGTCATGCGGTTCTCCGAGACGTCGCGCGCGGCCTTGACCGTCGGCTCGCCGAACGTGGGGAAGCCGTAGTAGCACTCGTCGTCCTCCCAGATCCATACCGGGAGGCGGTCGGCTCCGAGCGGCTCCGGATCCTCCGGACGGAAGTACGTGACCTGCTCCTGCATGATGTCGAGCGGGATCGCGGCGCCGAGCGGCTCGAGCAGCGTGTTGGTCCAGGCGTCGGCGGCGACGATCACCTTCTGCGCGCGGACCGCGCCGTTCGCGGTGCGGACGATCACGCCGTCGCCGTCCGGCTCCAGCGCCTCGACGGCGGTGCGGTCGCGGATGTCGGCGCCCAGGGCCCTGGCGCGCAGCTGCAGGGTCGCGACGGTGCGAGAGGCGTGGGCGATGCCGGAGTCAGGTGTGTAGACGGTCTCGACGTTCTCGGGGATGCGGAACTGCGGCCAGCGGGCGTGCACCTCGGCGGGAGTGAGGAGCTCGTGCGGCACCTCGCACTCCGTGAGCGCCGCGGTGAAGTCGGCGGCGGAGTACGGGCCGTCGGTCGGGATGAAGATCACGCCGCCCGTGATCGTCAGCAGCCGCTCACCGGATTCCTGCTGGAGGTCGTCCCAGTCGCGGTAGGCGGACTGGGCGAGACGCACATACTCGGGAGCGCCGTAGGAAGTGCGCACGATGCGCGAGGTGTCGTGGGAGGCGCCGCGCACGTGGCCGAGCTCGTACTGCTCGAAGGCGACGACCCGCGCTCCACGGCGAGCCAGGTGATACGCGGCCGCGCTGCCCAGCGCGCCCATTCCCACCACTGCCACCTCAAACGTCTCCATGACACTCCGTTCCGTCCTGTTGTGTGCGATAGCTCAGTGTGGACATCCCCGTCGCCGGGCAGCCATGGGTCGACAACCCACACAAGGGGGACATGAATGTGCTGTGCACACGGCAGCCACGGCGCGTTCGGGCGCGCAGCGGCGGGCCGGATCGGCGTGGGACGCGATCGATCCCTGTCTCCCCCGCCCGGTCCCACCGGTGCAGTGTCACGGCGAGCGCCGGTTGTCAATCCCGTGGCCGGGTCGGGAGGGGGATGCGATGGTGGCAGTCCCATCGACGCTTCGACGAGAGGAACACGCCATGAGCGCTGCAGATGACATCAAGAACGCCGCCGAGAAGGCAGCGGGCAAGGTCAAGGAGAACGTCGGGAAGGTCACCGACAACGAGAAGCTCGAGGCCGAAGGCCGAGCGGATCAGGTCAAGGCCTCCGCGAAGCAGGCCGGCCAGGATGTGAAGGATGCCGCCGAGAAGGCGGGCGAGAACGTCCGAGACGCATTCAAGGAGTGAGACCTTCGCCGATGGCGGGTCTCACTCCTTGAGTCTCGATTCAGGAGGGGGCCCGCCATCCGGCGGACCCACAGCTGAGGTCAGACCTTGCGGCTGCCGGAGATGCTCCGGATCAACCACGCGATCACAGCGATCGCCAGCAGGACCAGTCCGACCCAGAGCAGGAACTGCAGCGACTGGACCAGTCCGCCGGTGATCGCGAGGATCACGGCGATGACGATGACGATGATGAGGAGGATGTTCATCGGTCTTCCCTTCTTCCGGGGCTGGGCACCCCGATTGCGGTTCATCACGCTAATCGCGCCTGTCCGATCCTGGGAGGGGGTTGACGTGGACACCTCCGAGATGCGAGAGAGGCCGAGAAGATGCCAGGAAACCGGAACAGTTCGCTCAAGGATCCGGAGCTGTACGAGGAACTCCGCCAGGACGGAGCCTCGAAGGAGAAGGCCGCGCGCATCTCCAATGCCGCTGCCAAGGAGGGCCGCAGCACGATCGGCCGGCGCGGCGGCGAGCACGGCGACTACGAGGACTGGACGGTCGCCGACCTGCGCACCCGCGCGAAGGAGCTGGGCCTGACCGGATACAGCCGCCTGCGCAAGGCGGACCTGATCTCCGCGCTCCGGAACCACTAGGCGCCCCTGATGGCGCGGTTCGGGATCGAAGAGGAGTTCATCCTCCTCGATGGCGGGGCGCTCGTGCCGACCTCGATCGATGCGGAGGCGCGGCGCCGCATGGAGACCTCCCCGACCGCCGGACGCGTGACGCCCGAGTACCTCACCTGTCAGGTCGAGTGCGCGACGGATCCGTCGAGCGACCGCGCCGACGCCATCGCCCAGTTGCGCAGCCTGCGTGGCGCGATCGCCCGCCACGCGGCAGACGGCGGCGCCGTCGCCGCGTCCACCGGCACACCCTTCGCGACCACCGGGACCGTCGAGGTCTCGGCCTCACCGCACTACGACGAGGTCGCCGCGCTGTTGAACCACATCACCAGGGGCCATGAGGTCAACGGACTGCACGTGCACGTGGAAGTGCCGGACGACGAGGAACGCGTGCGGGTGCTCAACCGCATCCGGGGCTGGCTTCCTCTTCTGCTCGCCCTCAGCGGGAACAGCCCGTTCGCCGACGGCCTCGACTCGGGCTTCGACAGCTGGCGCAGCATCCTGATCCGGCGCCTCCCGTCATCGTGGTGTCCCCCGGCGTTCCGCGACATCGACGACTATCGGGCGCACATCGACCAGCTCGTCGCGCTCGGGGCCATCGGCGAACCCGCCTCCCTGTCGTGGGCCGTCCGACTCTCGGAGCGGTTCCCGACCGTCGAGGTGCGGGTCTTCGATGCGCAGCTCGCGCCCGAGGACAGCGTGCTCGCCGCGGCGCTGGTGCGGGCGATCGCCCTCACCGACGCACCCTCGTGGTCGAGCGTCGACCTCGACGCCGTCGACGCATCGCTGTGGACGGCCGCACGCCATGGGATGGGAGCACGGATCCTGTGCCCCGCCTCCGACGAGGTCGTCGACACGGCGACAGCGGCGAACCTGCTGCTGGAAGCCGTCGGACCCGCGTTGGACGAGTCGGACGACCGCGCGTTCGTGGAAGAGCGGATGGCGCGCATCCGCTCCGACGGCACGGGCGCCGAGCGACAGCGGAGGGTCTTCGCCCGCGCAGGGATCGACGGCCTGAGGGAGCTCTACCGGCAGAGCACGGCGGCGACCTCAGCGTGAGCAGCGCCCCTTCCGCCCCCGAGGTCGCCGGCCGAGAGTAGGGTCGGGCTGTGGCCTCCTTCGCCCCTCTCCAGCGGCTCGTGATCTCGATCGCCGTGCTCGCCTCGTTCGTGACGTTCCTCGACGGCACGGTGGTCACCGTCGCCCTTCCCGCGATCAGCGAAGAACTCGGCGGCGGCATCACCACCCAGCAGTGGGTCGTGGACTCGTACCTGATCACGCTGAGCGCGCTGATCCTGCTCGCCGGATCGGTCTCCGACGCCTTCGGCCGGGTGGTCGTGATGCGGGTGGGGCTGATCGCGTTCGGCATCGCCTCGGTCGCGGTGGCGGCCTCGATCGATCCGCTCATGCTGATCATCGCGCGCGCCGCGCAGGGGGCGGCCGGTGCGCTGCTGGTGCCGAGCTCGCTCGCCCTGATCACCGCCACCATGCGCGCCGGTGTGCAGGCCAGGGCGATCGGCGTGTGGACGGCGTTCACCACCGGCGCTCAGCTGGTGGGACCGCTCCTGGGCGGACTGTTCGTCGACTACCTCTCCTGGCGCTTCGTCTTCCTGATCAACGTCATCCCGATCGGCGTGACCCTGCTGCTGCTCGCCCGGCTCCGGCTGCCAGAGCATCCGCGGGGAGTGCGGGTGGACTGGTGGAGCGGCGCCCTGTGCGCGATCGGGCTCGGTGCGGTCGTGTTCGCGCTCATCGAGCAGCCCAACCTCGGCTGGGGCTCCCCCGCGATCTGGATCCCCGGCATAGTCGGCGCCGCACTGTTCATCTGGTTCCTGCTGCGCCAGCGGGGTGCGGCCGAGCCGCTCATGCCGCTCTGGCTGTTCCGCGTGCGCGACTTCGGCTGGGGGAACCTGGCGACCCTGTTCGTCTACGCCGCGCTGTCGCTCAGCGGCTTCGTGATCGGCGTCTACCTGCAGCAGGGCGCCGGCCTCTCGGCGACCGCCGCGGGCCTGGCGAGCCTGCCGATGACGATCCTGATGATCCTGCTCAGCTCCCGCGCCGGCCAGTGGGCCGGACGTTTCGGCCCCCGCATCTTCATGACCGTCGGCCCCCTGCTGATGGCGGCGGGCGCGCTGCTCCTGCTGTTCGTGTCGACCGAGTTCTCGTACTGGTGGCAGGTGCTGCCGGCGATGATCGTGATGGGTCTCGGCCTCTCGCTCACCGTCGCCCCGCTCACCGCGGCGATCCTCGGTGCGATCGACGAGAAGCACTCCGGCATCGCCTCGGCCGTGAACAACGCCGTCTCCCGTGTCGCCGGTCTGCTCGTGGTCGCGATGCTGTCGACCATCGTGGGCGGGTCGCTCGATCTCGGCGGCTTCCACAACGCCGCCATCGTCACCGCCGTTCTGCTCGTGCTCGGCGGCGTGGTGTCGTGGATCGGCATCCGCCGCAACCCCGTCGAGGCCGCAGACGTGCCTGCGCCCGCCCCGGGCGGACCGGTGCCCGCGGCCCGATGACACCACCTGCGCCGCCACCGCAGCCGTATGCTCGAACGATGCCCGCACGAGACCGTCCTGGCGCACGCGGCAGCGTCGCCGTGCTCATCACCCTGCTCGCGCTCACCGGCTGCACCTCCGGGGCGGCGACGGTCACGCACTCCGGGCATACCCCGGACGCCCCCGCTGACTCGTCCGCCGACGGAGACTGGGGGCTGCCGCCCGCTGGTGCCGTGCCCGACTATCAGCTCGGCGGAGCCTACGACCCGGCAGCCGAGGTCGGCATCGTCGGCCGCGATCGGTCGGCGGAGCCCGCAGCCGACGTCTACTCGATCTGCTACGTGAACGGGTTCCAGACGCAGCCGGGCGAACTCGACACCTGGGATGCCGATCTGCTGCTGCAGCACGACGGCGAGACCGTCTTCGACCCGGACTGGCCGGACGAGGCGCTGCTCGACACGTCGACCGCCGACCGCCGCGAGCGCATCGCCGCTCAGATCATCCCCTGGATCGAAGGCTGCGCGGATGACGGGTTCGCCGCCGTCGAGTTCGACAACCTCGACTCCTACACCCGGTCGGACGACGCTCTCTCGCTGGACGACAACCTCGCCCTCGCCGCACTGTTCGTCGACGCCGCCCACGGTGCCGGTCTCGCGGCCGGTCAGAAGAACGCCGCCGAAGACGCCGTGAAGCTGCACGAGCAGGCGGGCTTCGACTTCGCAGTGACAGAGGAGTGCGCCGTCTTCGCAGAGTGCGACGTCTACGCCGAGGTCTACGGCGAGCATGTGATCGACATCGAGTACAGCGACGAGCTGCCGCGGAGCTTCGCGGAGATGTGCGCGGATGCGGAGTCACCGGCGTCGATGGTGCTGCGCGACCGCGACCTGGTCACGCCGGACGACCCGGCGTACGTGTTCGAGACCTGCGCGGAGTGAGCGGGGTCGGCCCCTGGCACTGTGACCACGGGACGCGCACGTTGTCAACGGGCGCGCGGGTCTGCGGCTGGTGCGTGAAGCTGAGCATCCGATCGGCCGTCGTCGATCGGTGCCGCATCCGATCGGTGCGGCATCCCCCCAGAAAGGCGACACCATGTCCGACCCCCGCTCCTACCCCGAAGACCAGGGCCCGTTCGACGCCGCCGCAGAGGCGCCGGATGACGAGAAGGTCTTCACCGCCGATGACGGCGCCGACGACGACAGCGACGGCCTCGACCCGCTCGAGCAGGGTGACGAGGCGAACGTCGACCCCGACCTGGGGTTGAGCAACGACGCGGACTGACCCGTCCGGCCGCACCGTCGCGGAGCATCGCGGACCATCTCGGGCCATCGCGGGCCATCGCGGGCCATCGCGCGACATGCAGGAGAAAGCGCGGGATGCAGGAGAAAGCGCGGGATGCAGGATGAATCCCGCGAAACCTCCCTGCAAGTCGCGAGATCTCCTGCATGTCGCGCGACCTAGGGCGGCCGGGATCGGCCAGGACAACCACGACCGGCAACCGCCGATGGCCCGAGTCGCCCCCTGAGGACGACGGCGGACCACCGGCGGGCGGAACCCACGCGGATGCCGCACCCTCCCGAAGCATCCGCGGCTCCACCGTTGACCATAGGTCTGCACCCGAGCCGGAGCGAGGGGGTTGCCGCACGGAGCCCGGATGCAGTATTCCGCGAGCGATACATTGAGCAATGACCTCGCGCGACCGGGCGTCGAGTGCACGACCTGGCGTCGAGTGCACGACCGCCCGACGCCGACACCCCGTGCACTCGGCAGCACCCCGTGCACTCGGCACCGACGCCACCGACGACGACGCCGCCCGCCGAGAGTCCGGCGGGCGGCGTCGTGAGGTCGAACGTCAGACCAGGGCTGCCCGCAGACCGGCGGCCGCGGCACCGACATCCGGCGCGCCGTAGATGGCCCCACCCGCGACGGCGATCTGCGCACCCGAGTCACGGACGGCGGCGATCGATGAGGCGTTGACGCCTCCGGCCACCGAGAACGGCACGCCCGCGGCACGACCGGCCTCGAGCAGACCGTCGAGCGAGTAGCCCTCCTTCGCCTGCTCGTCGAGTCCGGCGTGCATCTCGACGAAGACCGCGCCCAGGGCGACGACCTCCTTCGCCCGCGCTGCCTTGTCGGCGACGCCGATCAGGTCGACGACGATGCCCTTGCCGTGCGTGGTCGCCGCCTTCACGGCGCCGGTGATCGTGCTGTCGTCGGCGGAGCCCAGCACCGTGACGAGGTCGGCGCCGGCGGCGAAGGCGATCTCGGCCTCGAGCTCTCCGGCATCCATGGTCTTCAGGTCGGCGAACACGACCTTGTCGGGGTGGGCGGCCTTCATCGCAGTGACGACCGACAGACCCTCGCTCTTGATGAGCGGAGTGCCGAGCTCGAGGATGTCGACGTGCGGGGCCGCAGCGGCGGCGAGGTCGAGCGCCGCGGCGGTGGTGAGGGTGTCGATGGCGAACTGGATCTTCATGTTCCTGCTTTCATGTGGGGTCGGCCGGGAGGCCGGGTCGTTCGAGGGAGGCGGGGTCATTCGAGGGAGGCGGGGTCGTTCGAGGCAGGCGGGGTCGTTCGAGGGAGGCCGGGCCGTTCGAGGGAGGCCGGGCCGTTCGAGGGAGGCCGGGCCGTTCGAGGGAGGCGGGGTCGTTCGAGGCAGCCAGGGTCATTCGAGGTTCGAGTGGCGCGGCCACAGCTCGTCGGCGGAGAGGCCGCTGCGCTGCCAGAGAGCATGGAACAGGGCGTCGCCGAGCAGCACGACGGTCTGCTCGAAGAGGCTGCCGGCGTACTGGGCGGATGCCGCGCCGGAACGATCGAGCTTGCCGGCGGCTGGCACGGTCACGACCACGGACGACAGCGCGGCGACCGGTGATCCGGGCGCGGTGGTGATCGTCGCGACGGCGGCACCGAGCCCGTGCGCGGTGGTCGCCGCGCGGACGATGCCGGTCGTCGTGCCGGAGCCGGTCGCGGTGAGCAGCAGGTCTCCGCGTGCGATCGCGGGCGTCGTGGTGTCTCCCACGACGAACGCGGTGAGCCCGAGGTGCATGAGCCGCATCGCCGTCATCCGCAGCGCGAGCCCGGACCGACCGGCGCCCAGGAGGAACACCCGGTCGGCGCCGCGCACGGCATCCGCGAGCGCGGAGATGGCCGCGGAGTCGGTATCGGCGAGGGAGCGCAGGGCGGCATCCACCTCGCTCTGCACGGTGCGCAGCGCGTCGGCGGCGAGGAGGGTGGCGGTGCTCATCCTCCGATTATCGAGACGACAGCCGCGCCGTGGACTCCGCCGAACGTCTGGAAGAACTAGCCGTTCGGCTAGCACTGCCCGATCGGCTAGTCTCACGGCATGGTCACCACCGTCACGTCCCAGGCCGCCCGCGTGCGCACGTCAGAGCAGGCGCGGCTCCTCGCCGAGCAGTCCGACCGGCACGCGGTCACTCTCGAGTCGCTGCTCGCTGTGCTGCGCTCGACGCGCCTGAGCGATCAGGCCGCGCGGCAGACCGCGATCGACGTGGCGGCGGCCGCGCTGGTCGACCTGCGCACGGCATCGGATGTGCGCGAGAACGACTTCCTCGAACCCGTGGTGGGGGCGTTCGAGCGGTTGAAGACCGACCTGCGCCCGCTCGTGCGGTTCGGGCAGCTCGACGTGCAGTTCGTGGAGCCGCCGGCCAACGGACGCGCACTCCCCGGCGCGGTCGCTCTGTCGGCGCGCGCCATCGTGCGCAATGCCGTGCTGGCCTTCGCGGATGCCGACGACGCGCGCCGCGTGCGCATCCAGTGGGACTGCGACGGCCTGAACCTGCTGATCGGCATCCGGGATGACGGTCGCGGCGACCTGCACGCGCACGACGACGCCCTGCGACGCATCGCGGAACAGGTCAGCGCGAACGACGGCACGTTCCGCGTCGCCTCCACGTTCGGTTGGGGCAGCGACCTGACCATCGCCCTGCCGCTGGATCCGCCGTCGGCATCCACGCACTCGGTCGAGGAGGATGTGGATCTCAGCGACCGCGAGCGCGAGATCCTGCGGCACCTGAGCACCGGCGCGCGCAACGCCGAGATCGCCACCGCGCTGCGCGTGAGCCCGCACACGGTCAAGTTCCACGTGTCGAAACTGCTGCGCAAGACCGGCGCCCGCAACCGCGCCGAGCTCGCCGCACTCGCGCGGTAGCCCGCGCCCCCGCGCCGTCGAGTGCACGACTTCGCGTCGAGTGCACGGCCTCCCCGCGCGGATACCCCGTGCAGTGGACAGGAACCCGTGCACTCGGCGCGCGCCGACGCGGGACAGCACGCGCGGGAGACAATGGAAGCATGTCCCCGAAGTCCCCGCGGCGACTGCTCGCCTCCCTCGGCAGGATCGTGCACAGCGACCCCTCGTCCGTCGCACTCACCGAAGTGATGCCCGTGATCGACGAGGGCATGGTGCCCAAGGTGCTGGATCTGTCGACCCGCATCGGCGAGTCGATGTTCGCGGTCGGCGCCTCCGCGCACGAGGTCACCCTCGCCATCACGCGCGTGTGCGATGCCTACGGGCTCCGCGGCGTGCAGGTCGACGTCACGTACAACTCGATCACGGTGTCGTTCCACCTCAGCGGCGAGGTGTGGCCGGAGACGCTGGTGCGCGTGGTGCGTGTGGCGGCGCCGGATCACGCGAAGCTGCAGCGTGTGCAGGCGCTGGTCTCGGACATCCGCGGCGGCCTCGACCTGGAGTCCGCCCGCACCGCGTTCCGGGTCATCCGCCGCGTGCCGTTCCGCTACCAGCAGCCGGTCGTCGTGGTCGCGCGCGCCATGCTCGCGGTCGGGGTGAGCATCCTGCTCGGCGCCTCGCCGCTCATCGTGGGCCTGACCTTCGTCGCCGCCCTCGCCGCCGCGCTCACCCAGGCAGGGCTCGCGCGCCTGCGCGTGCCGCTGTTCTTCAGCCAGATCGCCGGAGGGTTCGTCACCACCGTCGTCGCGGTCGCCGTGTCGGCGCTGGGGGCGGCGGGGATCGAACCGTTCGTCGACATCCGGCCCTCGATCATCGTCGCCTCGGGCATCGTGCTGATGCTCGCGGGGCTCACCGTGGTCGGTGCGGCGCAGGATGCGATCGACGGGTTCGCGCTGACCGCCGGGGGCCGCATCCTCGACCTCACGATGCAGACCCTGGGCGTGGTGATCGGCATCCTGGTCGGGCTCGAGCTGGGCACCGTGCTCGGCTTCACGATGGAACTGCCGGATGATCCGGCACCCTTCGGCCCGCTGCCGAGCGTGTTCGCGGGCGCGATCATCATCGCGGTCGCCGTCGCCGTGTTCAACGGCGCCGGTATCCGGATCATCCTGGTGAGCGCGCTGCTGAGTGCCATCACGATCGCCGGCTACACGCTCGCGACCGCTCTGAACCTGCACCCGGCTGCGGCGAGCGCGATCGGCGCCCTGCTGGCGAGCTTCATCGGCGTACTGATCGCGCACAACTTGCATGTGCCGTCGGTGGCCGTGACGACCGCGGCGATCGTGCCCCTGGTTCCCGGTGTCGCGGTGTTCCAGGGATTGCTCGAGATGGTGCACACCGACGGTTCCGCCTCGGATGTCGTCGGCGCCGGCAGCTCGCTCATCTACGCCGCGATCATCGGCGTCGGGCTCGCCTCCGGCGCGTCACTGGGTCTCTATCTCGGCACTCCCGTGCGGGCGACGCTCGGAAGCGTCGCGAAGACCCGCGCCCGCGTGCGACGCTGAGCGCTCCGGCCCGCTGAGAGCTCAGGCCCTCGCGCGCTCAGGCCCCCGCGCGCACCGTCTCGAGGAACGGGTAGTCGGTGTAGCCCTCGGCGGTGAAGCCGTAGAACAGCTCGGGGCGGGGCTCGTTGAGCTCCGCATCCTGCAGCCAGCGCTCGACCAGGTCGGGGTTGGCGATGACCGGACGCCCGGCGGCGACTGCATCCGCCCAGCCCTCCTCAACGAGCTCCTCCGCCTCGACACGGGAGGTCGGCACGGCGAACCCGGTGTTGACGATCAGGGGCGCTCCGGCGGTACGACGGATGTGCTGCACGAGCTCGCCGGTCGGCGCGGCCTGGAGCACGTCGACGAACGCGAGGCCGAGCGGGGCGAGTCCTTCGGCGACAGCGGAGTAGGTCGCGCGGACATCCGCGTCATCCTCTTCGAGCACGCCTTGGATGTTGTGCTGCGGCGAGAGGCGGATGCCGGTGCGGTCCGCCCCCACGGCCTCGGCGACCGCCGTGGTGACCTCGATCGCGAAGCGCGCGCGGTTCTCGGGCGATCCGCCGTACTGGTCGTCGCGGACGTTCGACACCGGCGACAGGAACTCGTGCACGAGGTAGCCGTTCGCGCCGTGCACCTCGACACCGTCGAGTCCGGCGGCGATCGCGTTGCGCGCGGCCTGCGCGAACTGCTCGATCACGGCGGGGATCTCCTCGGCGGTCAGGGCGTGCGCGACGGGCAGGTCGGCCTTGCCCTCGGGTGTGCGGGTCTGCCCCGGCGCGGCGAGAGCGCTGGGTGCCACGACCCGCGGCTCCCCCGAGATCGCCGGGTGACCGACGCGTCCGCCGTGCATGAGCTGCATCACGACGGTGCCGCCGGCTGCGTGCACCGCATCCGCGATGCGCCGCCATCCCTCGATCTGCGCGGGCGTGACGATGCCCGGCTGTCCCGGGTACGACTTGCCCTCGGCAGCGGGCCACGTTCCCTCGGTGATGATCAGGCCCACGCCGGCGCGCTGCCGGTAGTACTCGACCATCACATCGGTCGGCACACCGTCGGCGTCGGCACGCGTGCGGGTCAGCGGCGCCATGACGACGCGGTTGGACAGCTGCAGGGCGCCGAAGACGGCGGGCTCGTAAAGACTCACAGTGGGAGGTAAGGCACAGGCGGCGTGAAGTATTCCCTGCGCGGTGGCTCCTCCCCCTGGTCTCTGGCTCCTCCCCCTGGTCTCGCAGACGTCGCAGATGGCCGCTTCGACGCTGCGGATGCGACCATTCGCGCCCACTGCGTTCGGGCAGGGGGCGCAGGTGGTCGCCTCATGGACGTGGATGCGACCGTTCGCGCCCACGGGAGTCCTGCGCCGCAGACCAGGTCACTCCCCGTCCAGCATCCGCTCCCGCACCTGCCTCCGCAGGACCTTGCCGATCAGCGAGCGGGGAAGGTCGTCGACCGCGACGATGCGCTTGGGCACCTTGTAGGGCGTGAGCCGGGTGCGACAGAAGTCGCGCAGCGCACTCACGTCGAGTTCGGCTCCGTCGCGCAGCACGACGGCTGCGGCGACCTCCTCGCCTCCGCTGGATCGCGGCAGCCCGACGACGGCCGCAGCGACGACGTCGGGATGCGCCTCCAGCGCGTCCTCCACCTCGCTCGGCGACACGTTGAAGCCCCCGGTGATGATGAGCTCCTTGAGCCGGTCGACGATCGTCACGAACCCGTCCTCCGACACCTCGGCGATGTCCCCCGTGCGCAGCCATCCGTCGGCGAGCAGCACATCGGCGGTCTCACCGCGCCGCCCCCAGTAGCCCTGGAACACCTGCGGACCGCGGATGAGCAGCTCACCGCGCTCCCCGGTCGGCAGGTCGATGTCGGTGTCATCCGGATCGACGACGCGGATCTCGGTGCTTGGGAATGGCACGCCGACGGTGCCGGGACGACGGGTCCGCCCGATCGGATTGCCGAGCGCCACCGGCGAACTCTCGGTCATGCCGTACCCCTCGACGAGCAGGCCACCGGTCGCCTCCTCCCAGCGCTGCACCGTCGCGACCGGAAGGCTCATCGCGCCCGAGATCGCGAACCGGACGGTCGAGAGGTCGATGGTTCCGCGGGCGGCCGCGCGGGCGAGCTGGTCGTAGATGGGCGGCACCGCCGGGAGGAACGTCGGCGGACTCGTCCGCGCCGCAGCGGTGACCAGCCCCAGGTCGAACGTCGGGAACAGCACCAGTTTCGCGCCGATGCTCATCGCGAAGGTGAGGCAGAGGGTCATGCCGTAGGCGTGGAACAGCGGCAGCACCCCGTAGAACGTCTCCTGTCCGTCGACCAGTCCCGGCACCCAGGCGCGCCCCTGCATCGCGTTGGCGCGCAGGTTCGCGTGGGTCAGGATCGCGCCCTTGGGCACCCCGGTGGTGCCGCTCGTGTACTGCAGCAGCGCGGTGTCGCTCAGCGTCGGCCCGGGGATGCGGCGCGAGAGCCTGCGGTGATCGACCAGCTTCTTCCAGGCGACCAGATGCCGCGCCTTCGGAGCAGCGGTCAGCTTGGCGCGCGACTCGCGGGCCTTCGGCACCGGCAGGCGCAGCAGCAGACGCTTCGACAGCGGCATCGCGGCCGTGAGGTCGACGCTCACGATGTGCTCGACGGTGAGGTCGGACGGGAAGCCGGAGACCGTATCGGCGACCTTGTCCCACACGATGGCGACCCGAGCGCCGTGATCCTCGAACTGATGCCGCAGCTCGCGGGCGGTGTAGAGCGGATTGTGTTCGACCACGATCGCCCCCAGGCGCAGCGTCGCGTAGAAGGCCACGACGTGCTGCGGGCAGTTCGGCAGCACGAGCGCGACCCGGTCCCCCGCGCCGACGCCCAGGCGCCGCAACCCCTCAGCCGCACGCTCGATCTGCTCGCCGAGCTCCCGATAGGTGGTGACGGCGCCGAAGAACTCGAGAGCGGGGCGTCGCCCGAACGTGCGCACGCTCGCCGCCATCATCTCGGGCAGGGTCTGTGTCGGCTGCTCGATCTCCGCGGGGACCCCCTCCGCATAGGAGCTGAGCCACGGGCGGGAGTCGTACGGGTGGGACGTCATGCATCCATCCTCCCTCGCGCAGGTGTCGCAGTGGTCGCGAATGGTCGCCACCAGCCTGCGGAGGCGACCGTTCGCGACCACCCACGGTCTGGGAGGCGTCGCGGAACGCCGCTTCAGGGCTGCGGATGCGACCATTCGCGACGCCCGGAGCAGAGCGCTGCGCGGCCTTCGACCCTCACGACCCCGTGTGCCCTGCCGCATCCCGCGCCGCGACAGCGTCGATCACCGAGCTCATGTCGATGCGCGCGTTGCCGAGGTCGACGGCCTCGCGATACAGCTCCTCGGCGACGTCGAGCAGCGGACTCGCGACCCCCTGCGCCCGCGCGGCCTCTGAGACGAGGCGCGCGTTGGCCAGGCCGTCCTCGGTTGCCGCCTGCACGCTGAACTCCCGCGCGGAGAGCTTGGGCAGCTTGGCGCGGGTGATGTCGCTGGCGAGCTGACCGGAGTTCAGCGCCTCGCTCAGCACGTCGAGATCGAGGCCGTGCCCATCGGCGAAGTGCACGGCCTCCGCGCGACCGGCGATGCTGATGACGAGATAGTGGTTCACGGCCAGCTTCATGAGCAGCCCGTGACCGACCGGACCGCAGTGGATGACGGTCTTCGTCAGAGGCTCGAGCAACGGCGCGACCTCCGCGGCGTCGTCTGCGGCGCCCCCGACGAGTGCGACGAGCCGGCCCGCCTCCGCCGGAATCCGCGACCCGGACACAGGAGACTCGACGAATCTCCCACCCGCAGTGCGGATGTCGGCCGCGAGGCCACGCGAGTACTCCGGCGAGGTCGAGCCGGTGGAGACGATCAGGTGCCCAGCGACCCGTTCGGCGAAGGCATCCGTCCCGCGACCGAGCACCTCATCGGTGACGCGCTCGTTGACGAGCATCAGGAACAGCGTGGATGTGCGGCGGAACACGTCCTCGATCGACGCGGCCACGTCCGCACCGGCGGCGCGCAGCGGCTCCGTGCGCGCACCCGTGCGATTCCACACGAGCAGGGGGATGCCGGCGTGCGCGAGGTTGAGGGCCATGGGCTGCCCCATGACTCCGAGCCCGATGAATCCGATGCGGTCGTCCATGGTTCCGTCCCTTCGTACTGCCGACGTTCAGTTTCCCGGCACCGGCGCGCAGCGCGCCGGCTTCGGAGGCGTCGCACATGGTCGCTTCGCGGACGCGGATGCGACCACTCACGACGCCCGCGCACCGGGAGGCGTCGCAGATCGTCGCCTCCCGGCCGGGGACGCGACCATTCGCGACCACTCCAGGATCACGGAGGGGCGACCAGGGCGCGGGGCACCCCACGCCCTGCGCAGCATCTCCTCAGTCACCGAACGCGGCGAGCAGCTCGGCGAAGTGATCGAGGTCAGCGGCCGACCATCTCCGCAACCGCTCCCCGAGGCGTGCCTCGTACCGCGACCGCGCGAGCGCCACCCGCTCCTGCGCCAGCTCGGTCGCGACCAGCACGCGCGCCCGGCGGTCCTCCGGGTCACGGACGCTCTCCACCAGTCCCAGCTGCTCCAGCTGACGCACGTGGCGGCTGACCGCAGACTTGTCGGTCTGCAACCGCTCGATGATGGCTCCGGCAGAGGTGGCCTTGCCCGTCGCGATCGAGGTCAGCACCTGGTATCCCAGGGGCTGCAGATCGGGATGCACGGTGGCCGCGGCTTCGCGCCAGCTCACGCGGATCCGGGCGAAGAGGCGCCCCAGCTCGTGCTCGACGCGCGAGACCGCCTGGTCGAGATCGGAGCCTTCGGCGGAGTCCGGCGCGTCGGTGCGGGCGGGGTCGTCGGACGCGGCACTCATGCTCGCCAGCATACGGCGAAGCCCCCGCCGTCGGAGAGACGGCAGGGGCTTCGATCACACCTCGGACAGCAGCCGGAAGACCTTCGACGCGGCTGCGATCTCGTCCTGCGTGAGCCCGGCCACGACCGTGCGCAGGCGGGTGGCGTGGTCGCGGCGCAGCTCGGCGAGTGCGGCACACGCCGCGGGCGTCGCCGTCAGCACGCGCTGGCGGCCGTCGCGCTCATCCGGTCGGGACTCGAGCAGCCCCAGCTCCTCCAGCATCCGCACCTGGCGGCTGATGACGGACTTGTCCATCTCGAACTTGTCCGCGAGCTCGTGGGCGTTCGCCTGCTCCGCACGTTCGATGAACGTCAGCAGCTTGTAGCCGCCGACCTGCAGCTCCGGATCGATGCGGGCCGCCGACTCTTTCCACAGCGTCCGCGTCCGCGCGAAGATCAGGTTCAGATGGGTCTGCAGGTCGCTGAGGGCCGAGTCGACGTCCGACGACATCGCCGCTTCCGAGGTGACCATGTCAGCGCCCCGGCTCCCGGTCCTCGCGTTCGAGCACGGTCACCGATGCGGTGGGCGTCGACGTCGACTCGGCACCGGCGATCCGGATGGAGCCGGTGGCCATCGAGGCGCCGACCTCGGCCTCGGCGACCTCGATCACCGACTCCTCTGCCTGCTCGCGCAGCTGCTCGGCGGCGTTCTTGGTCGACAGCGGCTTGTTCTTGATGAACGCGATGGCGATGATCGAGATCACGGCGAGCGGGATGGCGATGATGAAGGCGTCGGCGATGCCGTGACCGTATGCCCCCTCGACGATCGCGCGGATCGTGTCGGGAAGCTGCGTCACCTTCGGCACATCACCCGAGGCGAGGTGCTGCAGCGCGTCGACCTCGTCCTGCGTCGTGGGGGTGAACCCCTTCAGAGCATCGGTCATGTAGCTGGCGACGCTCGTCGAGAGCATGGCGCCCATGACCGTGACACCGATGGTGCCGGCGATCGTGCGGAAGAAGTTGACGTTCGACGACGCCGCGCCGAGCTGCTGCGGAGGCGTGTCGTTCTGCACGATGAGCGTGAGGTTCTGCATGACCATGCCGAGACCGGCGCCGAGGACGAACATGTAGACGGCGACTAGCGGGAACGGGGTGTCATAGCGCAGCGTCGACATCAGGCTGACGCCGATCGTGGTGAGAGTGGCGCCCGTGAGCATCCAGCCCTTCCACTTGCCGAAGCGGCTGACGAGCTGACCGATGATGATCGACGCGCCCATCTGACCGATGATCATCGGGATCGTCATGAGGCCCGACTCCGTGGGCGTGGCACCACGGGCCAGCTGGAAGTACTGCGCGAGGAACACCGAGGTGGCGAACATCGAGACGCCGATGGCGATCGAGGCGATGACCGACAGCGTGAAGGTGCGGCCCTTGAAGAGCGACATCGGGACGATCGGCTCCGTGACGAAGAACTCGACCGCGATGAAACCGGCGATCGCGACACCGGCGGTCACCGCGAGCATGATGCTCGTCGAGGAGTCCCAGTCGAACTGGCTGCCACCCATCGAGACCCAGATGAGGAGCGTCGAGACGCCGACCGCGAGCAGCACGATGCCGAAGTAGTCGATCGACACCTTGGTGTCACGCTGGGGCTTCGGCAGATGCAGCGTGAACTGCAGCAGCACGAGGGCGAGGATCGCGAACGGGACGCCGACGAAGAAGTTGGAGCGCCAGCCCCACACGTCGGTGAGGAGTCCGCCGAGCAGCGGGCCGCCGATGGTGCCGAGGGCCATGATGCCGCCGACGACGCCCATGTACTTGCCGCGCTCGCGCGGAGAGATGATGAGGGCGACGGCGATCATCACGAGCGACATCAGGCCACCGACGCCGATGCCCTGCACGACGCGCACGGCGATCAGCATGTTGGTGTCGGTCGAGAAGCCGGCGACCACGGTGCCGACCGTGAAGATGATGAGCGAGAGCTGCACGAGGATCTTGCGGTCGACCAGGTCGGCGAGCTTGCCCCAGATCGGGGTGGACACGGCGGTGGCCAGCAGGCTCGCCGTGATGACCCAGGTGTACTGGGACTGGGTACCGCCGAGGTCGGCGATGATCACCGGCATCGAGGTCGAGACGACGGTGCCCGAGAGCACCGCGACGAACATGCCGACGACGAGGCCGGAGATCGCGGTGAAGACCTCGCGAGGCGAACGCGTCGCCTCGGAGACCGGAGAGGAAGAAGGTGTTGTCACGGGGAAGAGCTCCTGCATAGAAAGTTGATAAGAATCAACTATACGCCTATTAGTTGCAGAAAGGCAACTATGGACCCCGAGCAACGATCTGACCACAGGAAGGCGAATGCGTCGAGGAGGAGATTTCGCCGCAACGCGGCCTACGCTGGCGGATTCGCCTACCGCGGGGACACGCCAGGGGCGACGGATGCCGCTAGCCAAGGCGCTATCCACTCGGAAGCACCGCGCCCGAGCGGGGGAAATTCGACCCTCAGGAAACTCTCAGCAAAAACTCGTGTCCCCCATTTGGGGGACACGAGTTTTCGCGCTATTCTCGATCAACGTAGCTGGGGCTACACGGGTGAAGCGTCTGGGGCGCAGAACCCACAAGCAAGGAACAGAGGCGCCACCCCTTGGTGGCAGCACCCCTCGAGAATCCGGCTGGGGAGCCGGAGAACTCGAGAGGGGCGCCTGTTCCCCGCGACGGTCGGTGCGCACCCGAGCGACACCGATCTCCCATCGCGGAACACCCCGTTGCGGGCCTCGTCACCCTGGACGAGGCCCGCAAGGGGTCAGGTCATGGTGCGTCCGCCGCCACTGCCACGCGCCGCCTACGCCTGAGCGCGCAGCGCGATCCAGGCGGCGGCCCGGTCGTCGGGGCTCGACATCGACAGCCCCGTGAGCTGCTCGATCCGGCGCACCCGAGCGGCCAGCGTCTGGCGATGGACCCCGAGTCGCGCGGCCGCCGCGCCCCACGCGCCGTTCTCGGCCAGGAAACCCCGCAGCGTGTCGATGAGGTCATCGTCGCGGAGAGGTTCCAGCACCGATGCCAGGCGACGCGCATCGGGCGGGGACAGCCGGTCGAGCACCAGGTCGATGGTCGGCATGCCGCGATAGCGCACCACCCCTCGCCCCTCGGCGACGGCGACCTCGTGTGCGCGTCGCGACTCCTCCGCCGAGCCGGCGAGCGCGTCGATGGGGGCGGGAGATCCGAGGCCGAGGTGCAGCGGCACCGAGAACGCCGCAGCCCGCCGCGCGATCTCCTCGACATGCTCCTCGCGCGCGAAACCGGCCACCACCCCCTGCGAGGGCGAGAGCAGGTGCGGGGCACCGAGATCCTCCAGCCAGTGGATGACGACCCGCTCCGCATCCACGTCGGATGAGCGTGCCGAGAGCGCGAACGCCGCCAGGGTGCGATCGCGCACGCCCCAGTCCTTCGCCAGCGTGAGGGCGGCGGGTCCGCCTTCTTCGAGGACACGCATCATCGTGGCCCGGCCGAGCCGTTCCGTGCGACTGCCGTCATGGGTGCGCAGCAGCAGGTCGAGCAGAGCCGCGGCCTGTGAGCTCAGGTCGCGCGCCCGGCTCGTCGATCCGCTCCGAGCGGTCACGACCAGGAACGCCGACATGTCCTCGTCCGTGCCGACCGGGTGCACCTGCAGCGCCCGGCTGCGCACCCGCACCGGACGGTTGAACGCGACGGCGACGGCATCCCCCACATGCAGCGCCCCCGCACCGGCCGAGGCGATCGGCTGCGCGTCGCGGTCGAGCAGCACCGCCCATCCGTCGAGACGTCTGGCGAGTTCTGCGACGACGCCGGCCACTCCACTGCGGCGCGCCGCAAGCGCCAGCACCTTCGTCGCGGCGAGCACAGCGCGGTCCTCGGCCGCCGCATCCGTCGCGAGCAGCGCCTGCAGGGTGGGGAGCACGACCGCGGGCTCCATGGCGGGGTCCATGATCGCGGTGACGCCATCGGGCACCGGATCGAGGCTCCCCGTCACGACGACGACCGCGAGCCGGAGCGGGGCGCCACGGTCGTCGCTGTCGAGAGCGGCGACGACGTCCGCAGGGTCGCCGACGACGAGGGTCGCGAACTGCGGATGCGGCACGACCGCGAAGTCCGCGAGCGGAACGACGCTCGACACGGCTGCGCGGGCACCCAGCGCACCACCATCGACGAGGGTCCCGCCCAGGAGGCGGGCGATCGACGCCAGGTCTCGGGCCATACCCGAAGTATAAGGAATGTCGATCTCATCCACTCGCACTCATCATTTTGATGAATGACACGGAGGCGCGCGCGTTCCTACGATGGGGCCCGACCTACACGAACGAAGGGGGCCACATGCAGGCCATCGTATTCCGCGACACCGACAGCCCGATCGAGCACACCGAGGTGCAGCTCGCCCCACCGGCTGCCGGCGAGGTGCGCGTGAAGATCGCCGCCGCGGGCGTCTGCCACTCCGACCTGCACGTCAAGCGCGGAGAGTGGACAGCAGCGGCACCGATGGTCATGGGCCATGAGGGCTCGGGCGTGGTCGTGGAACTGGGCGAGGGAGTCACCTCGCTCGCGGTCGGCGATCATGTCGTGCTCAGCTGGGTGCCGCCGTGCGGCGAGTGCCGCTACTGCCGCTCCGGCCACGAAGCACGCTGCCAGAAGGTGGCGACGGTCGTCGCCCCGCACGGCGTGCTGTTCGACGGCACCTCGCGCCTGAGCAAGGACGGCGAGACGATCCACCACTACCTCGGCGTCTCCTCGTTCGCCGAGGAGGTCGTGGTCCCCGCCTCCGGTGCCATCAAGGTGCGTGACGACGCTCCGCTCGATGTCATCGCCGTCGTGGGGTGCGCGGTCGCGACCGGCGTCGGCGCGGTCATGAACACAGCCGGCGTCGAACCCGGTGCGCTCGTCGCCGTGATCGGATGCGGTGGCGTCGGCCTGAACGTCATCCAGGGTGCGCGCCTGGCCGGCGCCGAGCGGATCGTCGCGATCGACGTCCGCGAGGACAAGACCCGCCTGGCCGCGCAGTTCGGCGCCACCGACCAGATCGTCGCCCCCGACGGCGACGCGGTCGCACAGCTGCGTGCCCTCCTGCCCGACGGCGTCGACTACGCCTTCGACGCGATCGGCCGCACCGTCACGACCGAGCAGTCCATCGAGATGCTCGGTCTCGGCGGCGCCGCCGTGATCGTGGGGCTGCCCCCGACCGGGGCCCGCGCCTCGTTCGAACCGCTCGTGCTGGCTGAAGCCGACCAGCGCATCCTCGGCTCGAACTACGGGTCGGTGCGTCCGGCCATCGACATCCCGGCTCTCGTCGACCGGTACATGGACGGGCAGCTGATCCTCGATCCGCTGATCTCCTCGCGCCGCCCCCTCGCCGAGGCCGCCGAGGCGTTCGCCGAGCTCGAATCCGGCCAGGCGCTGCGCACCCTCCTCATCCCCTGACCCGCACTCCCTCCCCCATCCGTACTCCGACAAGACCCGATACGAAGGAGCACCCCTTGACCACGACAGCCCACCAGCAACCGCCCGGCGCGCCGACCGACGCGGGCCTGCGCCGCGGCGTCATGAGCGGCCCCGAGCTGGCCGCCCAGGCGATCGCCAACATCGCCCCGAGTGCGGTGATCGCGTTCACCGCCGCCGCGATCTTCCTCGGCGCCGGCAACGGCACCATCTACGCGTTCGGCCTCGCGACGATCGTGATCCTCTGCGTCGGCTACTGCGTCGTGGTGTTCGCTCGCAAGCACGCCTCCGCCGGCTCGCTCTACACCTACGTGTCGAAGGGCCTCGGCCCCGCAGGCGCGTACCTCGCCGGTGCGACGCTGCTGATCGGATGCTTCGGCATCGCGGCGGCATCGCTCATGGGGTCGGTCTCGTACATGAGCCAGTTCCTGACACTGCTCGGCGTTCCCGCATCCGGCCTCGGCTGGAGCATCGGGCTGGCGATCGTGCTCGGCGGTCTCGCGACGCTGTTCACCATCCGCGGCATCCGGCTCTCGGCGCGGGTGTCGCTCGTGCTCGAGCTCCTGTCGGTCGCGATCATCCTGGTGCTGCTGATCTCCGCGCTCGTGTGGGCGGGCCCCGGAGCCTGGGACCCGGCACAGCTGCTGGCCGAGGGGTCCTCCTTCCAGGGCATCGCCGCCGGCATGGTGCTCGGAATCCTCGGCTTCGTCGGCTTCTCCTCGGCGGATGCTCTCGGTCGCGAGGCGAAGAACCCGTACAAGGCCATCCCCCGCGCCATCATGTGGAGCGCCCTCACCGTCGGCATCCTCTACGTCTTCGCGGCGTACACCCAGATCGCCGTCCTCGGCGATGACCTCGCCACCGCGGCGAGCCCGCTGGAGAGCATGTCCGAGCTCATCGGAATGCCGGCCTGGTTCGCCCCGGTGCTGACGTTCGGTGTCGCGGCGTCGTTCTTCGCCGTGGTCGTCGCGCCACTCAACGTCATCGGCCGCATCGTCTACGTGATGGGCAAGGAGGGCGTCGTGCACGAGCGGTTCGGCCGCACGCACGAGCGCCACCTCACCCCGCACCGCGTGCTGCTGGCCGCCGGCGCCCTGGCCGTCGTCGTCGACATCGTGTTCCTGATCGCGGGTGCAGACCCCATGGAGATCCTGGTCTGGGTCAACACCTGGGGCACCTACGGCTACATGGTCGCGTACGCGCTGGTCGCGATCGCGTGCGTGGTCTACACACAGCGCGCCGGCATGCGCAACGGACTCGTCTGGGTCTGCGCGACCATCGCGGTCGCCACCATGGCCTACGTCTTCTTCGCGAACGTGTTCCCGGTTCCGGCGTTCCCGTTCAACGTGATCCCCTACGTGTTCATCGTCTGCGTGCTCGCCGCGCTCACCCGGTACTGGTACCTCAAGGCCCGCCAGCCCGAGGTGATCGCCCGCATCGGCAACACCGAGACGTCGGCGATGGACGGAGTCGGCTGATACGGCATCCCCCTCCGTATCAGCGGCTGCGAGATGTGACCCGAATCCTCGTCTCGCAGCGGTGAAGGCCCCGCCTCCCCGTCTCCGGGGAGGCGGGGCCTCCTGCTGCACCGTCAAGTCACCGCCGGCATGCGGCGGTCACGACCATTCGATCGCTCCCAGCACCGACCACGCCCCCTCCGAGGAGTTCGCGATGACGGTTCCGGTCACACCCGAGACGGGGTCGTGCCAGGTGCGGCCCGAGACGCCGGCGTCGTACCCCTCGAGCAGAACGGTCTCGGATTCCCAGCCGCGCCAGAAGCCGCGACCGTAGCGCATCTCCTCGTCGTCGACGGAGTGCAGAGGTTCCGTGAGCGTGCGCAGCGTGCGCTCGGAGACGATGCGGTGGGCGAAGAGCGCCGCCCAGAAGGAATGCAGATCGCGCGCCGTTGTGGCAGCGCCGCCGTCTCCGTTGCCCCGCACCGGCAGGTGCAGCACATTCGTCCTGTCGTCGGTGTCGCCGAGGTAGCCGAGAGCCAGATCGCCGGGCATGTCATCCGTCCGCGGGTAGCCGCTCGATGTCATCCCCGCGGGAGAGAACACCTTCTGCTGCACCAGCTCGTGGAACGGCACGGACGACGCCCGCTCCGCGATCAGCGCCAGCAGCACGAAACCGCTGTTGCAGTATGCGAACCGCTCCCCCGGCGTACTGACCTGCGGATGCCCGTCGAGCACCGGGATGAACGCCTCGGTGTTATCGAGCTCGTGCAGCGGGCGATCGATCACGTAGTCCGTGATCGATCCGGTCGTCTCATCGATGTAGTCCCCGATGCCCGAGGTATGGGACAGCAGGTGGTCGACCGTGACGGCGTCGTCGACGAGCGGAAGATCATCGCCCAGAAGAGGGCGCACCGGAGTGTCGAGCGCGAGGACGCCGTCATCGATGAGCGCCCCCACCGCCAGCGCGGTGAACCCCTTTCCGATGCTGGCGACGAGGCAGCGGCTGTCCACCGTCATGGGGATGCCACGAGCGCGATCGGCGGAACCGTAGGCGCGGGCGAAGGGCTCCGCATCGGGTGCGTCGACGCGGATGACTCCGCTGAAGCCCGCATCCAGGGCGGCGTCGTGCAGTGCTGTGGTCGTGTCGTGCGGCGAGGTCATGGGAAGAAGAACCCTCTCGATCGTCGGGACGAAGCGCGAGTCGCGCAGCGCTCAGCGGAGGTCGCTGTACATCGATGCAATCATGGCTCGAGCAGACGCGCATCCCTCTCCGGGATGAACGCCTGATACCCCCGGAGGCCGATGCGCACCGCCTCCTCGCCGCCCTACCGTCGAGATCATGACTCCCCGTGCGCTTCCTCGTCGCCTGCTCCTGCCCCTCGTCGCCGTCGGCGCGACCGCGCTTGTGGTGCTCGTCGTTCCCGTGCCCGGCAGCCTGAGCGTCGTGGCCACACGATCGCTCGCCGGCCTGGGTGCCGACTTCGCGCACATCGACCTCGTCTCGGAGGTCGGACTGGCGACGCTCGCGCTTGCCACCGCCGGCGCCATCGTCCTCTCGTGGCTGCGGCATCCCGAACGCCGGCTGACGACCAGCGTCGCGGCGCTCGGCGTCGTCGTCGCCTATGCCGCGAGCGAGGCCGCCAAGCTGCTCTTCGCCCAGGCCCGTCCGTGCTCGCGGTGGGCCATCGCCGGCGACTGCCCTCCGGCGGGCGATTGGTCACTGCCGTCGAATCATGCGACCCTCGCCTTCGGCGCGCTGGTCGTCATCGCCTTCGCCGCCGGCCGAGCATGGATCGTGTGGACGGGTGCCGCGCTCGCCACACTCGTGGCCGCCGGCCGGGTCGCCCAGGGCGTGCACTATCTGCACGATGTCGCACTCGGAGCGGTGTTCGGCCTCGCTCTTCCGACGGCGCTCGTCGCGATCGTCGTGACATCCATGCAGCGCGTGAAGCGCCGGACGAGCAGGTAAGCACACGCCTTCTCTCGCCACGTCGGTTTCCCGAAGTCGGGATTCATACTCTACAGTGTAGAAATATGAACAGGGCGAGGAGACCGGCACGACTGGAGATGCGCGGCATCCGCAGATCGTTCGGCGAGCGCGCGGTGCTGCGCGGCGTGGACCTGCGAGTGGAACCCGGACAGATCCTGGGACTGCTCGGCCCCAACGGCGCGGGCAAGTCGACACTGATCGCCATCGCCGACGGCACGTCGACCCCCGACGCCGGTTCGGTGACGGTCGACGGCATCGACCTGCTGACCCATCGGGAAGCCGCCGCCTCCGTGATCGGCAGCGCACCGCAGAGCCTCGGGATCTATCCGACGCTGAGCCTGCAGGAGAACGTGCGGGCGTTCGCCCGGCTCCACGGCCTGCGAGGCCGCGCGCTGCGCGCGCGATGCACCGAGGTCATCGAGAGCCTCGGACTCGCACCGAGCGCCCGCCTCGCTGCCGAGCACCTGAGCGGAGGCCAGAAGCGGCGTCTGCATCTCGCGATGGCGCTCACGCACGAGCCGCGCCTGCTGTTCCTCGACGAGCCGACGGTCGGCGCCGATGTCGAATCGCGTCGGCAGATCCTCGACCTCGTCCGCCGGATCGCCGCCGAGGGCGCCGCCGTCGTGTACACGACGCACTACCTCAACGAACTCGAGCAGCTCCCCGCCCGCATCGCGATCCTGCACAACGGCATCCTCGAAGAGCGAGGCACGGTCGACGACGTGGTGCACGCCCAGGGCGGCGGCGCACTGCGCGTGCGGGTGCCGGGCGATGCGCCGGCACCGGCCGGGTGGGTGCGCGAGGGCGAGTGGCTGGTCGGTGCGCCGGCGCCGAGCACCACGGGAGAACTCCTCGCCGACCTCGTCACCGGGCTCGGCGAGCGCGCCGGGGGCATCACCGATGTGCAGCTCTCCCGTCCGACGCTCGAGAGCGCCTATCTGCGGATCCTCCGGGAGCACGAGCCCCGATCGATCTCGACCACGGAGGTGCACGATGCTGCGGCATAGCCTGGCGGTCGCCGCGATCGACGCCCGCATCCTCCTCCGCGACCCGTCACCGGTCGTGGTCATGACTGTGATCCCCCTCGTCTTCGTGCCGTTCTTCACTCCGGGAGCGCGCGCCCAGCTCGTCGCCGCCGGCTATCCCTCCGCCTCGGGGGTCGAGTACGCCGTGCCCGGCCTGGCGGTCCTGTTCGCTCTGCTGTGCGTGCAGCAGGTCATCACGGCGTTCTTCCGCGAACGCCAGTGGAACACGTGGGATCGGCTGCGGACGTCTCCGGCGCGTGGCACCGACCTGCTCATCGGGAAGTCCCTGACCGCATTCGGCGCACAGCTGCTGCAGCTGGTCACGGTGCTCGTCGGAGGCGCGCTGCTCTTCGGGTTCCGCCCGACCGGCTCCCTTCCCGCCCTCGCCCTCGTGCTCGTCGCCTTCTCCGCCGCCATGATCGGATTCGGGCTGCTGCTGGTCTCGGTATCGCGTTCGCTCGAGTTCGCGCTGGTCATCGGCAATGTCATCGCCATGCTCATGGCCGGTGTCGGTGGAGCGTTCGGACCGGTCGACGCCCTTCCGACGTGGATGCAGACGATCGCGCCGGCATCGCCGGCCTATTGGGCCCTGCAGGCGATGAGTGCGATCACCCTCGATCGGGCGGACCTGCACGATGTCGCCGGGCCCGTGCTGACGCTCCTGGCCTTCACCACCAGCTTCGCAGTGCTCGCCGCGCTCGCTCTCGCGCTGCGTGCACGGAAAGGAACCTCATGATGACTCCCCGACCCGAGCGGGTGTCCCGCCACGACGTGCTCTCCGCCGCCCGCGAGATCGTCGATGCGCAGGGCCTGGAGCAGCTGACGATGCGGCGTCTGGGCACGGCCATCGGCGCGGACCCGATGACCGCCTACCGGCACTTCGCGGGCAAGGCCGAGATCGCCGCGGCCCTCGCCGACGAGTTCTGGGTGGGGCTCTCTCTCCCCTCCCCCGCGGAGTCCGCGGACTGGCGCTCCTACGCGCTGGCGCTCATGCGCACGATCCGCACCGAGCTCGCGGCGCACCCGGGCCTCATCCCGATCGTCTCAACGCATCCGATCACGTCACCGGCGGCCCTGACGGTCGCCGACGAGGCCGTCGGCGCACTGCTGGATCGAGGCGCTCCGGTCGATCCGTCGCTCGGCGACCTCGTCAACGTGCTCGTCATGGTGACGGTCGCCTCGGCGATGGGAGAGTTCGCGGCGCCGGCCGGAACCGAGTCGACAGAAGCGGATGCCGCGCACGCGGAGGGGAACCCTGCTGAGCACGACGACGAGGCGGAGCTCCTCGCGGCGCTGCCCCATCTCGGACGCGTGATCGCCGCCGGATGGGCTCCCTCCGCCGAGCGGCAGTTCGAGGCGGGCGTCACGGCGATCCTGCACGGGTGGAGCTTCTCGCCGCCGTCCGCACCCTGATGGACCTCACGAGCACGAGGCGCCTGACCGCCGCCCGCATCCGACGGAACCCTCTGAGCAGCATCGCGCTGATGCTGCTGATCGCGATCAGTGCGGCGACCGCAGGCGCGGGCGTCTTCGCCCTGACCTCGTCGATCGGCGCGACCGACCGGCTCTTCCGCCTCGCCCAGGCGCCGGATGCCGTGCAGATGCACGTCGGCACGATCGACACCGATGCACTGGACTCCTTCGCCGCGGCGAACACCGACATCGTGCGCGACCATCAGGCCCAGATCGCGCTCCAGCTCGACAACCTGGCGCTGCGCGTGGACGGGGAATCCGACGTTGCCAGAGCGGGCGTCATGGATCTGCTGCTGGTCACGCAGAGCCCGCGGTTCGATCTCATGCTGGACTCGGACGGGCATCCCGCGACCGTGCGCGACGGCGAGATCGCAGTGCCGAGCTACTACGCCAGCGCCTATGCACTCGCCCCCGGCGACACGGTCGAGCTCGTCATCGACGGGGTGGCACGGCCGTACGCGGTGTCGGATGTCGTCCAGGACGCCCAGATGGGCCCTAGCCTGGTCAACTCCAAACGCTTCGTCATCTCCCCTGGCGACTGGCAGCGACTCTCCGGCAGCCTTCCCGAAGAGCACATCCTCACCTTCCGCCTCGTCGAAGGTGCGGGCGACCGGTTCGCCGAGGCCTATCGCCTCGCGCAGCTGCCCGCGAACGGCGCCGCCGTCGACGGCGCTCTCCTGCGCCTGATCACCGCGCTGTCCGACGGGATGGTCGCGATCGTCACCATCCTGCTGAGCCTGATCCTGTTGTCGATCACGCTGCTCTGCCTCCGGATCATGGTGCTCACCGCGCTCGAGGAGGATGCACGGGGGATCGGCGTGCTCCGCGCGATCGGCTTCTCCCACCGCGACGTGAGAGGCACCCTGCTCATCGGCTACGCCGTGCATGCCGCCGCGGGATCGATCGTGGCGCTGCTCCTCGTCTGGCCGGTGTCGTCGCTTCTGACGAGCCAGGCGAGCGCCACGCTGACGGGCCCGCAGGGCGGAGTCGTGTCGGCCGCGACGATCATCACCGTGGTGGTCACGTCCATCCTGCCGGTCCTGGTCGCCGCGCAGTTGCTGCGGGGCATCCGCCGCATCAGCCCGCTGGCTGCGCTGACCCGACCGCAGGTGTCGCCGCAGACCGGGCGCCGCCCGCGACGACTCCGGTGGGATCTCCCGACGCCCGTCCCCCTGCGCCTCGCCCTGCGCGGCCTGACGTCGCGACCCGGTGCCGCCGTGCTGCTGATCGCGATGGTCGCGTGCGCGGTCACGCTGTCCGCCCTGCCGCTGCGGGTGACCCAGACGATCGCGGCACCGGACTTCGTCACGGTCATGGGGGTCGGACAGAGCGACATCCGAGCCTTCCTCCGCGCAGGTGGCGACGCGGAGGCACCGGAGCGACTCGAGCGGTCGCTGGACCAGGACCCCGACATCGAACGGTTCGTGAGCGCGACCAGCTACCGGGTCGACGTGGTCGCGGGGAACGACCGTGAGACCATCGCGCTGGAGGTGGGCGATACCTCTCTCTTCCCCGTCGCCTACGTGCAGGGCACGGGTCCGAGCCTCCCCGGCGAGATCGCACTGTCGACGCTCGCCGCCGAGAAGGCGGGAGTCGGGGTGGGGCAGTCCGTCGAGGTGACCTCCGGCGACGCCAGCCGCAGCTTCCGGGTCACGGCGATCTATCACGACATCACCAACGGCGGACGCTCCGGAAAGGCCGCGTCGTTCGACGAGGGCGCGGGAGCGCCGCTGTGGCGGACGGTGCTGATCGACGTGCGCGACGGAGTGGATCAGCACGCGAAGGCCACGGCGCTGTCGGGAGACCATCCCGCGGCGTCCTTCACCGAACTGGATCGCTTCGTGAAGTACACCCTCGGCGACACGGTCGAGCGGATGCAGGCGGCGTCGATGGTCGCCGGAGGCTCAGCGATCGTGGTGATGCTCCTGGTGTTCGCACTCCGGGGGCGACTGGAGTGCGCGCGTGACGAGGCGGACCTGCGGCTGCTGCGGCTGCTCGGATGGCCCGGGGGCGCGGTGCGCACCGTCCCGCTGATCCGTGCCGCGATCGTCGCCGCGCTCGGGCTCCTCCTCGGCGGGGTCGTGGCGGAGACGCTCGGCCCCTCGGTGCTCGGCGCCATGCTCTCCTCGTTCGGCGGCGGGACGACCGCGCTCACCCCGCCGAACATCCTGCCCGTCGCGGCCGCGGCGAGCGTGGCGGCGGCGGTGCTGGTCGGCACCTCGATCGCCTCCCTCGCTCTCCCGACCCTTCGCAACGAAAGCTGAGCATCATGACACGCTCCCCTCTCATCGACGCCCGTGGCCTCACCCGGTGGTTCCCCGCAGCCGGCGACGACGGCACGACGGTGCTGGACGGTGTCGATCTCGCGATCGAGGAAGGAGACTATGTCGCGCTCACCGGTCCGAGCGGATCCGGCAAGACCACTCTGCTGTCCTGCCTCAGCGGCCTCGACCATCCGACATCGGGCTCGGTGCGACTGGCCGGCACCGACCTCGCGACCCTCGACGACCGTCGTCTCGCGCGCACCCGACGCACGACCCTCGGGTTCGTCTTCCAGCGCACGGATCTGCTCGACGAGCTGCTCGTGCTCGACAACATCCTGCTCCCCGCGCACCGGCGGCGAGGACGGATTCCCACCGAGACACGGGCGCACACCGCGCGGCTCATGGAGCGCCTCGGGATCGGACACCTCGGCGACCGCCGCACGCACGAGCTGTCCGGCGGCCAGCGTCAGCGCGTCGGCATCTGCCGCGCCCTCGTGAACCGGCCCCGCATCCTGTTCGCCGATGAGCCGACGGGCGCGCTGCACAGCGAGTCCGTCGAGGAGGTGCTGGCCGTGTTCGACGAGCTGAACGCCGAGGGGACGACGCTCGTCGTCGTCACACACGATCCCAGCGTGGCGCGGCGCGCCCGCACCCGTTGCCACCTCGTCGACGGACGGATCGTGGACGCGCCGGCGACGGCCTCGGTGCGCTGAGCGCCGGCATCCCCGCCGAGCGGGCGACAGCGGAGTACATTCGGGGCATGTCGACGTCACAGGTGCTGCAGGGCGAGTTGCGCGAGTTGGATCCGCAGCGATGGCCGGACTTCCTCACCGCCCGCTCGGGACTCCCCGGCCCGCGCGCGAACCTCACGCTCGTGGACGCGGCCGCTCGCATCGCCGATCCCCCCGCCATCGACGCCCTGCTCGCGGACGGCGGGGAGTACCCGATGATGTGCGCGGCGGCGGCGATCGCTCGACGCGCGGCCGAACCCGCATCCGCGGCGCAGGCGCGCACCCTGGCGACAGATGAGCGGTGGCGTGTGCGCGAGGGCGTCGTCATCGGCCTGCAGCTCCTCGGCGACGAGTCGCCCGACGCGCTGATCGCGACCGTGCGCGCCTGGGCGGACGATCCCGACCTGTACGTCCAGCGCGCGGCGACCGCGGCGATCTGCGAACCGCGGCTGTTGCTCTCCGGCGCAGCCGCAGCCGCTGCCCTCGACATCTGCCGCCGAACCACTCGGCACCTGACCGCCCTTCCCCGCGAGCGCCGGTCCGAACCGGCCGCGAGGAACCTCCGACAGGCGCTGGGCTACTGCTGGAGCATCGCCATCGCCGCCGACCCCGACCCCGGCCTCGCCGCTTTCCGAGAACTCCCGTCGGAAGACCCCGATGTCGCATGGATCGTGAAGGAGAACCTGCGCAAGAAGCGGCTGTCCTCGATCATCTAAGGGCCAGGCCGAGCAGTCCGAGCGCATCGCGATGGATGAGCGCGTCGATCTCATCCATCGACAGCGGATCGAATCCGCGCGCATCGACACGAGCGATCCTGTGCAGGCCTGCGATCGTGTCGTCGACGGTCGTGAAGGGAAAATCACTGCCGAACAGCAGCTTGTGCCACACGCCGTACTCCTGCGCCAGCATGAGCGTGTTCCACAGCTGGAACGGCCGATAGTGCAAGGCGCTGATGTCGGCGTAGACGTGCGGATGCTTGCGGATGACGGCGATGCACTCCCCCTCGTACGGGTGACCCATGTGGGCGAGGATGAGCCGGAGCTCCGGGTGCCGCCGGGCGATGTCATCGGCGATGGCGGGACGCGCATAGGCGAGGACGGCCTGGCTCATGAACGTCGTGCCTGTGTGCATGAGCACGGGGAGCGCGTTGCGTTCTGCATAGTCCCAGAGCGGATCGAACTCTTCCGCCGCCGGATCGAATCCCGCATACATCGGCATGAGCTTGATCCCACGCAGCCCGAGTTCCTGATGCGCGAACTCGAGTTCCTCTCGCCAGCCGCGCTGCGTCGGATCGAGCGAGAGGAAGCCGACCGCGCGCCCGTTCGTGGAGGAGACGAACTCTGCGACATCGCGATCCTCGACCCAGATTCCCGAAAGCCTCGCCTTGCCTCCGATGACGAGGGCCACCGTGTCATCCGGTGCCGATTCCCAGTATCCCGACCAGTGCGTCGACAAGTCCACCTCGTGGCCGGCGGCTTTGCCCGCCTGGGCGACGAATGTCTCCCCGAGATGGCGGTGCTGATCGAACAGATGGGCGTGCACGTCGACGATCACGTGAGTCTCCTCTTCATCAGGATGATGCCACCACAGGCATCCGCTCAGTCAAAGCCCCGTTCGTCCACTCCGAACGCCGGGTTCACGTTGCCCAGCGCGAAGGAGATGCGCTTCGCGTGGTCCGCCACCGCTCTCCCCACGCGGACGATCTCCTCCCTGCGGAGACCGGCCTTCAACCGGGTGACGCTGATCGCACCGGCAGCGCGCCCTGACCGGTCCAGGATCGGAGCCCCGATGCAGACGACACCGTCCGCGTCTTCCTCGTCGTCGATCGAGAATCCGCGTTCGCGGATCTTCGAGAGATCCACGAGCAGCGCGGGCACGGAGGGGATCGTCTTCGCCGTGCGGCGCACCATCGGCGTCAGTGCCACCGTCCGGGCGACCTCCTGATCCGAGAGCGTCGCCAGGATCGCCTTCCCGACGGCGGAGGAATGCAGATACTCCTTCTGCCCCATGTGCAGCTCGAACCGGATGCCGCTGGCACCTTCCACACGACCGACGACGACGACGTAGTTGTCGACGCGCGTCGCGACACGCGAGGTGAGGTCGACCTCGTCGGTGAGCGCTCGCAGATGCGGCATGGCGAGATCCCTCAGCGTGACCCGCGACAGCGCGATCTCGCCGAGATACGTCAGGCGCAGCCCGAGCCAGTAGCGACGATCCATTCCGGTACCCGCTGAACGCACGAGTCCCCGTGCACACAGAGTCTGCAACGTCGCGAACACCGCGCTCTTCGAGCCTCCGACACGGGCAGCGACCTCCGTCACCGTCGCGCCGCTGGCACAGACGATCAGGGCGTCGAGGATATCGATGGCTCGCTCGACGCTCTGGACCCGCGACGCCTTCTTCGGACCTTGTCCGGTCATCTTCTCCCCCTCTGACCTTGTGCGCAGAAGCACCATTCGGTCTGACCGCACGGTTTTTGGCTCTGCCTTCCCCGACTCCCTAGCGTGGCGAGCACCGAAGAGACGACTGTCCCAACGAACAGGAGCAACACGTGTCCGACCAGCTCAGCGGCGTCCTGCCCGTCATCGCCACCCCCTTCGACGAGGAGTGGGAGATCGACGCGGCTCAGCTCGAACAAGAGATCGACTGGCTGTTCGCGAACGGCGCGGACGGCATCGTGGTGGCCATGGTCTCGGAGATCCTGCGCCTGAACACCCAGGAGCGGATGACGCTGAACGCTCTCGCGGTGGACTTCGCGGCAGGACGCGGACCGGTCATCGCCAGTGTGGGTGCCGAGAGCACCAAGACCGCGTGCGAGATCTCCGCCCACGCCCGGGATGTCGGAGCGACAGCCGTCATGGTGACGCCGCCGCTGCTCGCCGTCGTCAGTGCCGGACAGCTCGAAGAGTATCTCGGTGCGGTGATCGACTCGTGCGACCTGCCTGTGGTGTTGCAAGACGCGAGCGGCTACGTGGGAGCCTCCATCGATGTCGACCTGCAGGCATCGCTGCTGCGCCGTCACGGCGCGGAGCGGCTGCTCCTCAAGCCCGAGGCGGAGCCGTTGGGGCAGCGCGCGTCCGAACTGCGCACCGCGACCCGCGACCAGGCGCGCATCTTCGACGGCTCGGGGGGCGTGGCGCTCATGGACACGTTCGCCCGCGGCATCGTCGGCACGATGCCGGGCCCCGATCTCGTCTGGGCGGTACGAGCGCTGTGGACGGCGCTGGAGAACGGCGACGAAGCACGGGCTCTCGCCATCAGCAACCCGCTGACCGCCCTGATCTCGATGGTGCCCGGCTTGGACGGATACGTCGCGTTCGAGAAGCGCATGCTCGTCGCGCAGGGCGTGTTCACCAGTGCGCGGATGCGGGGACCGGTCACCTACGCGATCGACCCTCAGACGGAGTCCTTCCTCGACGCGCAGCTTGCGCTGCTGCGACGCGCGGTCGGCTGAGCCTCGCGGACGGCGGGGGTCTCCTCCTTCGAGGAGAGCCCCCGCATCTGCGCGATGATCAGTCATCGTCGAGCACGAGGACCGCGTCGAGCTCGATCAGGAAGCCCAGAAGGTCCGACTGGATGGTGGTTCGCGCCGGATACGGCTGCGGCAGGTACTCCGCCGCGATGGCGTTGAACTCCGCGAAGTCGTCGAGCGAGTTCAGGTAGGCACCGAGCCGCACGACGGCACCGAGGTCCGTCCCCGCCTCCGCCGCGACCGCCGCCAGGTTCTGGAACGTGCGGTGGACCTGCTCGGCGAACGTCTCACCGACGAGCGCCCCGCTCTCGTCGAACGGCCCCTGCCCGGCCAGGAAGAGCAGTCCGCCCGCGGCGACGCCCTGCGAGTAGGGTCCGACGGGCGCAGGTGCCTGCGATGTGAGGAAGGTCTGCATGGTCATGTGTTTCCTTTCGTGGATGCTGGTGTCAGCAGGTCGACGGCGGTCTGCAGCGCAGCGACCCGCGTGGAGATGTCCTCTCCTGCGGGACGCCAGGATGTCTTGACTCCCCGGTAGGCAGCGCGCAGGACCGCCGGCGTGATCGCCTGCGCTGCCCGCTCGCGCGTCAGGATCGAGACAGCCGGATCAGCCGCATCGACCACCGGAGTGTGGGAATCCGTCCAGGCCGGGCCGTATGGTCCCGCCTCCGATGCGACTCCCGAGAGCATGTAGCCGATGAGGCGATCGCCGGCCATGTCCACGTGTGCTGCCGCTCCGGAGGGATCACGCGACTCGATGGCGGATCGGCCCCAGTTGATCGTGATCCCGCACACGGCATCGCCCGCCCCGTCACTGCGGGAGATCGCCGCGAGCTCGTCTTCGAGGCGCAAGTACCCCTTGTCCGGTGTCCCGGCGCCGATATGGGCGTCGCAATGCTCGACAGCGATCCGCACCCCGCCCCACTCCCAGGAGCGGATCTCGCTCAGGCTCTCGCCGAGACGCGCATCGGCGCCATCCCCGCCGGGCACGCCGCTGGACAATGCGAGGGTCGTGATGTCCCGTCCCTCACCACGCCAGTGCGCGATCGCGTCACGGAGCCGAGATACCACCCGGACCGCGTCCCGCCTTCCACGCCGGTCCTTCGACGCGAGACCGAACTCCGACTCGGCGCGCGTACGGACGGCGAGCACAGGAACCGCCGTCACCACGTGCCCGCGTCCTTCGACCGCCCACTCGAACCACGACGGGTCCGAGGCGAGTCCGAGCGGGATCTCCAGCCCGTCGACGCCGTCCACCGCGAGCACGGCGCGCACGAAGGCAGCGGCCACATCGGGGCCGTCCGCGGCACTGAGCGCCGCATAGGCGCCGACGACGACATCACCGCCGGTCATCGACGCGCCTCGATGGGCCACTGGTCGACCACGCGACCGTCCCGCACGACCCAGGCCGAGGAGAACATGTTGACTGTGCCGCACGCATGGTTGGGGAGCACCACGATGCGGTCTCCGAGGCGCACGTCCTCAGCACCGCACAGGAAGCCGTGCTCCTCATGTCCGGTGACCAGAATGCCGGGGCCGTCGAGCCGCGTGCCGATGCGTCCGTCCTTGCGCGCACTGCCGTCGCTGCTCATCGCCTTGATCCCGGCATCGACGATGACGGTCTCGCCGCGCTGCACGCTCACGACGGTCGAGTGGACCGTGAGCGCGCATTCGTCGTCGTCGACCGCACCCGTGAACCGCTGGTTGTCGTCTCCGAAGACGTAGGTGCCCGGTCGCATCTCGGTGATGCCGTCGATCGTCGGTGCGCTGTCTGCACCCGGTGTCGATCCGACGGACACGGTCGCGAGGACCACGCCACGCGTGCGGGCGCTCTCCGCCACAGCAGCCATGAGCTCCCCCACAGCCCGTCCCGCGGCGCGACGCGCCACGCGGTCGACCCCATGCGCGGCAAGCTGTCCCTCGTGCGTGAAGATACCGTCGACGTGGAGTCCATCGAGCTCGGCGATCTGCTCGAGAACGGCGGGGGCTTCTGCAGGCGCTGCCCCCGTCCGCCCCAGACCGGTGTCGATGTCGAGCCGCACCGTGACCTGCACGCCCGCGTCGACCGCGGCACGGCTGAGCGTGCGTGCGGATTCGACCGAGTCGAGGCCGACCATGAGACGTCCGCGCCTGGTCAGGTCGATCACGGCCTCCACGCGGGCGTCACCGACAGGCGGGTACGCCCAGAAGACGTCGTACCCCGCACTCACGAGCACGCGTGCCTCTCGCCCGGTTGCACAGGTGAACCCGACGGCGCCCGCCGCAGCCTGGAGGCTCGCGATGTGCAGGCTCTTGCTCGTCTTCCAATGAGGCCGCAAGGCGACGCCCGCCCCACTCGCGAACTCCGCCATGCGGTGGATGTTGTGGTGCAGACGACCGAGGTCGATGACGAGCGCAGGCGTCGGGAGATCCGCCATCGTGATCCCCGCCGGGAACTCCTCTGCATTCATGCTGATACTCCTTCATCACTCGCGCTGTCAGGTCGTGTCTCCGGGAAGTGACAGGCCACGCGCCGCAACGCACCGGCGGCCTCGAGCGCAGGAGTCCGTTCGGCGCAGATACTCCGGGCTTTCCAACAACGCGTGCGGAACCGGCACCCGCTCGGGGGACTCAACGGCGACGGAAGCTCCCCGGCCAGGACGATTCGCTCTCGAGCGCCCGGCGCGGAGGGCGTGGCCGACACCAACGCCCGGGTATACGGATGCGCGGGATCGTCAAGGACTTCGGCCACCGGCCCCTCCTCCACGATGACGCCCAGGTACATCACGGCCACGCGGTCGGCGGAGTGCTTCACGACCTCGAGATCATGCGTGATCATCAGGAACGCCGCATTCCCCTCGCGCCGGATCTCACTCAGCAGATTGAGCACCTGGGCCTGGACCGACACATCGAGGCCCGAGACGGGCTCGTCGAGGATCAGCAGGTCGGGGTCGAGCGCCATCGCGCGCGCCAGACCGATGCGCTGGCGCTGGCCACCGGAGAATTCGTGAGGGTAGCGATCGAGCGCACTCTCGGGAAGGGCGACGCGGTCGAGCATTCGCGCCAGGTCCTTGTCCGTCGCGGAGATCCGGTTCGCGATGAGCGGCTCCTTCAGGATCTCCCGTGTCGTGAAGCGCGGATTCAGGGACGAATGCGGGTCCTGGAACATGAACTGGATCTCCCGGCGGAGACGGCGCAGTCGCTCGCGATCGGGGGAGGTGACGTCGTCGCCGCGCAGAAGGATGCGTCCGGATGTCGGCTGGTTCACGTGCACGAGCGTCTTGCCGAGCGTCGATTTCCCGCATCCGGATTCGCCGATGATCCCCACGAACTCCGAGACCCCTACGACGAGGTCCAGTCCGTCGACCGCATGGACGACGCCCCTTCCGCGTCCCCCTGCTCGGAAATGCACCTGAAGCTGATCGACGACGAGCAGCGGATCGCTCATGACCCCACCTCCATCCGGGGATCGTCGCGGAAATGACACGCGCTGACTCTCCCGTCCTGCGAGGCGAGGAGGTGCGGGGTCTCGTCGCGACACCTCTCGGATCGGTGGACGTAGCGGCACCGGGGTTCGAAGGGGCAGCCGTGAAGGAGGAGTCCGGGCCTCGCGGGTTGTCCAGGGATCGTGGGCAGGACCGTACCCGGTGCTGACGACCCCGGACGACTCGCCAAGAGCGCCCTCGCGTACGGGTGCCTGCTGTCTTCGAAGATCTCGTCCGCCGCAGCGCCCTCCACGACGCGCCCGGCGTACATCACGACGGCGCGATCCGCGATCTGAGCGATGAGGCCGAGATCGTGGCTGATGAACAGCACCGACACACCGAGCTCATCCCTCGCGCGCACGAGCACGTCGACGACCTGGGCTTGGATCGTCGCGTCGAGCGCGGTCGTCGCCTCATCCGCGATCACCAGCTCGGGGTCGTTCGCCAGCGCGATCGCGATCACCGCGCGTTGTCGCATGCCGCCGGACCACTGGTGCGGGTATTGCTGCGCGCGCCGCTCCGGCTCGGGGACCCCCACGAGCCGGAGCACCTCCAGCGCACGGGCACGTGCCACCGCCCGCCCCTTACGCGGGTGATGGATCAGATAGGCCTCGGCGATCTGGTCTCCCACGCGGAAGAGCGGGTTGAGAGTCGTCATCGGGTCCTGGAAGACCATGCCCATGCGGCTACCGCGCAACGACCGCATCCGACGCTCCGGCAGGTCCAGCAGCTCCGCACCATCGAAACGGATGGACCCCCCGCGCGTCGCATTTCCGGGCAGCAGGCCCATGATCGCAAGCGCGGTGAGACTCTTCCCCGATCCGCTCTCGCCGGCAACGCCCACGATCTCGCCACGACCCACGTGGAGATCGACACCACCGAGCAGCGCGCGGGGGCCATCGGCGGTGGGCAATGTGACGACCAGGTCGTCGACCCTCAGCAGTTCATCGGTCATCGTCATCGTGCCTTCCTCGGGTCGAGAGCGTCACGAATGCCATCACCGATGACCATCGCGGCCAGAACGGTGAGGGCGATGGCGAGCCCGGTGGGGATCCAGAGCCAGGGCATCGATGACAGCACCGTGATCGATTGGGCTTCTGTGAGCATGTTCCCCCAGCTGGGGGTAGGAGGCTGAACGCCGACGCCCAGGAAGGAGAGCGCGGCCTCCAGCAGGATCGCTTCCGACACCAGGAGCGTGGCGGCGACCGTCACGTGCGGCAGCACGAAGGGCACGAGGTGCCGGCGGAGAATGAAGAGATTCCGCGATCCCATGACTTCGGCGGCCTGCATGAACTCCTCCCGTCGCAGCCCGATCACGATGCTGCGGGCGATGCGCGCAGAAGACGGCCAGGACAGCCCGGCGATGACACCGATCAGCATCGTGATGTTCGGCCCGAGCACTCCGGCGAGCACGATCGCGACGAGAACGGCCGGCATGACGAGGAACCCGTCGATCACGCGTGTGATGAGGTTGTCCACCCAGCCGCCGAACCAGCCGGCGATGACGCCGATGATCGTGCCCGCCGTCACCGCGATGACGGCGGCGGAGAGGCCGACGACGAGGGAGACCCTTCCACCGTGGAGCAGCCGGGTGAGCACGTCGCGACCGACCGAGTCTGTGCCCAGGAGGTGCTGCGGACCCGGCGCCTGGCGTACGGCTGTCAAATCGATCTCCTCCGGCGCGTAGGGCGTCAGAAGCGGGGCGGCGATGACCGCGATCGCGATCAGCACGAGCGTCAGGAGACCTGCGACGGCCAGGACGTTCTTGCGGAACCGACGTCTCGCGAGCGCGCCCGGCGAGGTGTCCAGTGGCCGTCGGCGAGCAATCCGCTGTACTCGGCGTGGCGTGTCTGCGATGGTCATCTCTGCCTCCGAACGCGGGGGTCGAGGATCACATAGGCGAGGTCCGCGAGGAGATTGCAGACCAGCACGAGCACCGCGACATACAGGCCGAAGCCGATGACGACGGGGTAGTCGCGCGCCTGCACCGCCTGAATCGAGAGCTGCCCCATGCCCGGCCATGCGAAGACCTGCTCGACGGCCACTGCGCCCGCCAAGAACACGGGGATGTAGAGCATGAGGACCGTGATGAGCGAGAGCAACGTATTGCGCAGGGCATGTCCGATAGCGCGGATCTGCCCGCCGCCCTTCGCGATGACGGTCCGCACGTAGTCCTTGCCGAGTTCCTCGAGCATCCCTCCGCGCACGAATCTCGTGAACGGCGCCGCGACGGTCAACGACAGCAGAGACACCGGCAGGATGAGATGGCGGAGCACATCGACGACGTCGCCGCCGCCTGACGACACCATTCCGGCGCTCGGGAGCGCACGGAGCTGCACCGCGAACACGTAGATGCCGAGCATCGCGAGGAAGAAACCGGGGAAGCAGATCGCCAGCACGCTTCCCGTGCTGATCGCATAGTCGATCGGGGTGTTGCGCCTCGTCGCCGCGAGGATGCCCGCCGGGACCGCGATGAGCGCACCGATGACGAGTGCGCTGCCCATCAGCAGGAGTGTGGGACCCAGCCGGTCGGTCAGAACCTGACCGACCGGCTGTCCGGAAGAGTATGAATAGCCCAGGTCTCCGGAGAGCACGCCGGTCATCCACCGGACGAACTGCACCACGACCGGTTGATCCAGGCCCAGTTCCCTCCGCCGCGCCGCGATGTACGCCTCCCTGTCAGCGCCCACCAGCTCCGGCGGCACCGTCATCTCGACGGGGTCACCGGGAGCAGCGTGGACGAGTGCGAACAATCCGATGGCGATCGCGAGGAAGATCGCGATGCTCGAGAGGAGACGAACGCTCAGTGACCTGATCAACGTGTGCTCTCCTATTCGCCTGAGATCGTCCAGTCGGCGGCGTTCCAGAAACCGTTCGTCGCGTCGCCGTTGGGCACGAAGCCGGACACCCGATCGCTGACGGCCCAGATCGTGTCGGGACGGTTCAACCAGATGTAAGGCACCTCGGCGTTGTCGATGCGCGCTGCGTCCTGGTAGGCGAGGGCCCTGGCGTTCCGATCGCTGGTCGCCGCGCCAGCTGCCGCATGCGCGTCGAGCTGCTCGTCGCAGAAGAACGAGAGGTTGGATCCGGCCGGGAAGCGGGCGTCGCACGAGAGCACAGGGGCGGAGCTGGCGGGATCCATCGAGTAGACGCCGCCGCCGAAGAGCAGCAGATCGAACGACTGCGAGTCGAGCAGCGCGGACTGGCCCGCGGCATCAACGGGATTCGCACTCGCGGCGATGCCGACGGCCTTCAGATTCTCGACGATGACATCGACGGCGAGGTCGCGATCACGCTGACCGTTGATCCACGTGATCTTGACGGGAGTCGTGCTGTCCCACCCGGCATCCGCCAGCAGCGCCATCGCACGATCGGGATCGTACGCGTAGTCGTCGAGCCCATCAGGGAGAGCCCACTCCGAGAGGAACGTGCTGTTCAACGCCGTCCCCGCTCCGCCCAGGATGCCGTCGATGATGCCCTCACGGTCGATCGCCGTGACGATCGCCTGGCGCACGCGCGCATCGCCGAGAAGCCCCTTCTGTGTATTTACAGCCATCCGGGTGAAGCCAGGGGAAGGCGCGGACGCGACGCTCACGTCTGCGATGCCCTCGACAGCGGCGCGGTCGCTCGGCGAGACCTGCACGATGTCGATCTCCCCCGTCGACAGCTGCGACGTGGCGACGTCGCTCGTGACGAGCTTGAGGTACAGCCGGTCGATACCGACCCCGGAGCGGTAGTTCTCGTTCGCTGCCAGCACGAGCTCCTGGTCTGTCCTGTACTCCTCGAGGGTGTACGGACCCATGCCTGCTGTGGGAGCCGAGAAGAAATCGTCCTCCATGATCCGGTCTGCGGGCACGTCGCCGAGGATGTGCTCGGGGAGGATGAAGAAGACCGGTCCATAGCCGATGAGAGAGAGGAACCCGGCGTTCGAGGCCTCGAGCTCGATCTGCACCGTGGTGTCGTCGACAGCAGTGATCCCCGCCAGCTCATCAGCCGTGCCGTCCTGATACTCGGAGTATCCGACGACCTGCGACAACCGGGAGGACTGCGCGCTCGCCACCGTCGGATCGGCATAGAGGTTGTAGGTGAAGACGACGTCCTCGGCGTCGAACGGCTCACCGTCGCTCCACTTCAACCCCTCGCGGAGATGGAACGTGTAGGTCGTCGCGTCGTCGTCGACCTCCCAGGACTCGGCCAGACGCGGGATGTACTCCGAATCGGGATCGGTGGTGACGAGGTTGTCGTACAGGAGCGACATCGCGAGCTGCTCGCCGCCGGCGAACGGCTTCAGGGGGTTGAAAGAGGTCGGTTCCTGGTAGAGATAGACGCTCGCGGAGGTCGGGGCGTTCGAATCGGAATCGGGTGGACTCCCGGCCGAGCAGCCGGCCAGCAGGACGGCAGTCGCAGCTGCCAGCAGCATGATGGATTGATTTCGCATAGGTACCTCTTCTCTCAGGTGTCGGGTCGTGCGGGGTATGGGGCGGCGACCGGGCGGTCAGCCTGCGATGACGGGTGTGCGCAACGGGCCCAGACCGGCTACCTCTGCGACCATCACGTCGCCTGCCGCGAGGAACTCGCCCGTCGCGGCACCGACGCCGGCCGGCGTGCCCGTCAGCAGCAGGTCGCCGGGTCGCAACGTCATCAGTCGCGACGCAAATGACACGAGCTCTGCAACCGAGAAGATCATCGCGGCGGTCGATGAGTGCTGTCGGATCACTCCGTTGACCTCGAGCGTGAGGTCGAGATCCTGCGGATCCGGTACCTCGTCCGACGAGACGAGCCAGGGTCCGATCGGAGCTGATGCGTCCAGCCACTTACCCGCGAGCCAGTCGAAGAAGACCGTCCATTGCTGACCGTCCCGCTCGACCCCGAAATCGAAGGAACGCGCTGAGATGTCGTTGGAGGTGACGTACCCGAAGACATGCGCCAGGGCTTCGCTCTCCGACACATCCCTGGCCTCGGTTCCGATCACGACTCCGAGTTCGGCCTCCCAATCGAGGGATGCGGTGATACCGGGCAGCGGCACCGGGTCGCCGGGGCCCGCCAGAGTCGTGTCCGGCTTGAGGAACAGGCGCGGGGTGCTGAAGGCCTTGACCCGGTCCTCGGCCCCTCCTTCTCTGACGTGCTCCTGGTAGTTCGCGGCGACGCCGATGATCTTCCCCGGCCTGGTCAGGGGAGCCCGCAGCCGCACGTCCGCGACCGGGACGCGACCGAGGGGTCGGTCTCCGGGGGCGCCCGCGGCGAGATCGAGGTACCCGCGACCGAGGACGACGATCTCCGTGCCGTCCAGGTGTCCGTGGTGCTGTTCCCCGTCGTGATCGAAGCTGACGTACTTCACAGTTCTGTTCCTCGCATTCTCTCGGTCTCCGTCACCACTGCGCTCCGACCACTTCGCCGCTCACCGCGCACTCCGACGCGACGTCGAGGAAGCGAGAGAGCCCCGCGAGGTCCTGAAGACTCACCTCGAGCTCTGCACGGGCGTCCGTGTCTGTGAGACCCGCGACGAGCATGTCGACCGAGCCGGGACCGTACGGTCGGTCCGTGGTGCCCCGTCCGCTGCGCACCCGCACATGAGGTGCGGTGAGGTCGACCAGCAGGGAGCCGTGTGAGCCGAGGATGCGCACGCGGCTGGACAGCACCTCGGGGGCACCATCAGCCGTTCGCGTCACATGGATTCCCACGACGACATCACGCTCGCTCTGCGCCAGCAGCGTCCAGCTCTGCTCGTCGCCCTGCGTGTTGTGGGACGCGTCCGCGCTCACCCGCAGTTCGGCGGCCCCCACCAGGCGCCGCACGAGATCGGTCGGATACACGACCAGGTTGCGCAGTTCGCCGCCGGCGGCGGGGCCATCCCCACGCGCGACGACGAGCTCCGCGTGTACGGCGCGCAGCAGACCGATCTCTCCTGCGCGCACCGCGCGCAGCGCGCGAAGGAACGAGGGGTGAGCGGCGAAGTGATGCCCCGCCAGCAGAGTCATGCCGGGCAGAGAGAGCGCGAGCGCATCGAGCGCGTCGGTGGCGTCGAGCGTCGGTTTGTCCAGCAGCACCGGTACGCCCGCGTCCCGCGCCGCCCGCAGCACGATCTCGCGCCGCGCGCCGCGCTGACAGCAGATGATGCCGTCCACGCCCCGCAGGTCCGGGAGAGGATCCCGGACGAGCGCGATCCCCTCAGCCGCAGAGAGCCGCTCGACACGGTCGACCTCCGCCGGCTCGGCGGCAGGATGGGCCCAGATCGAGACGACATCTGCCCCGGTGCGCCGTACAGCGGGAAGCCACATGTCGCGCTGGTGGTCCTGGCTGGGCAGCCCGTCGCTGCCGGCCAACAGGAGACGAGTCATCGCAGAGCTCCGATCGTGATGGAGCAACCTGTGGCGAGAGACTCCTCTGCGGCCTCTGCCCAACGGATCACCTCGAGGCTGTCACGCGCCGGCGGAAAGGCCCGGCTCGCGTCCGCGATCGTGTCGATGAACCTCTCGATCTGCCCGGAGAAGGAACGTGCGACTGCGCCACCCGGCGACCACGCGCCCTGTGCCCGATCGGTCCATGCAAGAAGGCCCTCCGCATCCCAGCGGCGTTCGACCGTTCCTGCAGATCCGACCACGCGCATCTCGGTGAACGAGGAGTCGCGGGGGATCTCCGCGCGACTGATCTCGCACCGCGCGACGGCACCGTTCGCGAAGCGGAGGTCGATGACGAGGTAGTCGTGGATGGCCAGCGCGGCGCTCGTGACCTTCTGGCCGACAGCACGGACTGCGATGGGGCGGTCGTTCATCCACCACGCCGCGAGATCCATCAGATGCACGCCGTTGTGGAGCGCGTGGCCACCGGACTGCGCCCTGTCGAGCACCCAGGAAGACCACCCGCCCCAGAGCCAGCCCCCGTTCATCACGATGTGGATGTAGCGGACGTCGCCTATCTCCTCCCCGTGCACCAGCTCAGCGATCGCGCGCGCCTGATCGCTGTGTCGATGGGTGTGTCCGACCACGAGCACATGGCCGAGATCCTCGGCCCGACGCACGAGCATCTCGGCATCCGCCGACGTCAGGGCGAGCGGCTTCTCGAGGAGCAGGTGCTTGCCCGCCTCGATGATCGCCCGGCCCAGCGGGACGTGCGTGCGATTGGGCGTGCACAGGATGACCGCATCGATATCCCCATCGGTCAGCACCGCCGAGAACTCCGTCTCCGGGCGAGCGCCGTGCGCGGCCGCCAGTTGCGCGGCTGCCCGTGCGTTCGTGTCGCATACGCTCACCAGGCGCCCCCGCGTCGAGCGGGCGAGCGCATCGGCATGCGAAAGCGCGATGCCTCCCGCTCCGACGATCGCGAATCCCGTCTGCTGCTGTTCACCGCCCACCGGCCGACCTCCTCCTGATCATGCGGCCCGGCCGGGCCGCGGTCTGCACCGCGTGCTCGATTACCGGCTGACCGCCCACGACGACATGAGCGATCCCCGTCGCCGGCGCCGCTGGAGCGGCATCCGTCGCATGGTCACGCAGCGCGGCCTCGTCGAAGACGACGAGGTCTGCCCGAGCGCCCTCCTCGATCACAGCCCGCGAACCCACCCGCATCGCGGGGTCGTGTGTGCATCGACGCAGCGCCTGTGCCGGAGTCAGACCGACCGTGCGCATCAGGCGATATGCGCGCGGGAACGTGCCCCATGAACGCGGGTGCGCCGCGCTCTCGGTGTGCGTGGAGGCGAGCGCCGCTCCATCGGATGCGATCGAGATCCACGGGGTGCGCATCGCCGTCTCGAGGTTCGCTTCGGTCGAGCCCACGACGGCGACGTCGACCGCGCCGTCGTTCTCCTTGAGGAGTCCGGCCAGCCAGCTCCACGGATCGCCGGGATCGGGCCGACGCCCGACCGCTTCCGGCGTCGCCCGCGCCTTCATCACCGTGATGGCGTCCGGAGCGAACCCGGAGCGCTCCAGCCCTTCGGCGATCTTCGCCACCGGCAGAACTGCGCATGCACGTTCCCCCGCTGCGCGCATCGCGGAAGGGAGCAGCTGCACGAGGGTGGTGTGGCCGGAGAGGTACGGGTATGCATCGGCCGCCACATCGAGACTGCGCCGCGCCGTCTCGATGCGCGCGAGAACGTCGTCGTAGCGTCCGACATCATCGCCGATCATGCGCAGATGCGACAGCTGCAGACGTACCCCGGTGGATTCGGCGAGACCGAGCGCCTCATCGACCGCGTCGAAGACCCCACCCTCGGAGTAGGACCGCAAATGCACCGCGAGGAGGGCGTCCGCTGTCCGCACAGCCTCCGCGACCGCGCGGAGCTCCTCGGGATCGGCTGCCTGGCCGGGTGCGTACATGAGGCCGAGGCTGACGCCCAGGCATCCCGCGTCGAGTGCACGACGGACCGCTCCGATCAGATCGCGACGATCCACGCTCGTCGCTGAGGCATCGTGCGCGACCGCGGCACGAAGCGTCCCGTGCCCGATCAGAGCCCCGACGTGCGTGGCTCCCGGACTCCGCTCGAGGGTGTCGAGCCACGAGCGCGCGTCCGTCCACTCCCACCGGCCCGCATCGACGACGTCGACGGGGCCGATGACCTCGCGCGTGCGCTCGGCCGTGCCGACCAACGGCGCCGGAGTCATGCCGCAGTTCCCGACGATCTCTGTCGTGATCCCCTGCGTGATCCGGCTCTCCTGCCCCTCGTAGACGAGTCGGCTCAGGTCGGAGTGCGTGTGGATGTCGACGAATCCCGGGGACACCAGCAGGCCGGTGCAGTCGAGCGTCCTCCGTGCCTGCAGCGGCGATCCCGGCGGGAGGATCGCGCCGATCCGTCCCCCGACGAGCGCGATGTCGGCGGCGCGCAGACCGCCGTCGACGACGTCGACGAGCGTCCCTCCCTGCAGGAGGAGTTCGGCTTCACTGCTCACATGTACTCCCTGGAATCTCGAGTGGTGCGATTCGACCATCGGCATTCGGCGCGGACAACTCAGGTTCGGCAGTGCCGAACCCGCTCAATAGGTGGCCCGTCCCCCGCTGATGTCGTAGACCGCACCGGTCGAGAAGCTCACCGCGTCGGAGGCCAGCCAGGACACCAGCTCCGCGACCTCCTCGGGCCGGCCGACGCGTCGCATCGGGATGAGACTGGTGATGTGCGCGAGCACATCCGGTTCCGTGGTCGCGTTCATCGGCGTCGCGATCACCGCGGGGGCGATCGCGTTCACGAGCACACCGGTCGTCGCCAGTTCTTTCCCCGCTGCCTTGGTGAGAGCGATGACCGCGGCCTTGGATGCCGAGTAGACCGACAACTGAGGGTTGCCGTCCTTGCCCGCCATGCTCGCGAGGTTGATCACCCGTCCCCAGGCGCGTTCCACCATGCCGGGGATGCACGCCCGCATCATCAGGACCGTGCCGATGACGTTCACGTCGAGCACAGCCCGCCACTGATCGGGCGTGGTCTGCACGAGCGGGAGGTTGGGACCGACGACACCGGCCGAGTTGACGAGCACATCGACCGGGGGCAGGTGCTCCAAGGCGGCCGCCACAGCCTGGCCATCGGTGATGTCGAGGTGGACGTCGCAGGGTCCGATCACATCTACCGTCGTCACCCGCATCCCGGCTGCGCGGAGGCGTGCCGCGGATGCGGCGCCCAGCCCGCTCGCGCCTCCGGTCACGATCGCATGTCGTCTGGTCGCCCCGCCCCGCACGCTTCCCTCGGCGTTCATCGGGGTCCCACGACGTTCTGGCGCTGTGCGCCCAGGCCGTCGATACCGAGTTCGATCACGTCGCCGGGCCGGAGCCACACCGCGGGCACATGCCCCATGCCCACTCCAGGCGGTGTTCCGGTGTTGATGAGGTCGCCGGGTTCCAGCACCATGAACTGGCTGATGTATCGCACCAGCTCGTCCGGCGGGAAGATCATCGTGGACGTCATGCCGGTCTGCCGGCGCACACCGTTGACGTCGAGCCACATGCGCAGGGCTCGCACATCGCTGAGCTCATCCGGCGTGGCCAACCAGGGCCCCGCCGGATTGAAGGTCTCGGCAGACTTGCCCTTGAGCCATTGTCCCGATCGCTCGAGCTGGAACGCACGCTCGCTCACGTCGTTGACGAGCACATATCCGGCGATATGCTCCCTTGCCTGCTCCGACGACTCGATGTAGCTGGCACGTCGTCCTATCACGATGCCGAGTTCGACCTCCCAGTCGGTCTTGGTGCCTCCTCGAGGTATTCGGACGTCGTCGTACGGCCCGATGAGGGTGTTCGGCGATTTGGTGAAGAGGATCGGTTCCTCCGGTATCGCCATCCCGCTCTCCGCTGCGTGGTCGGCGTAGTTCAAGCCGACGCAGACGATCTGGTGCGGCCGGGCGATCGGCGCACCGATCCGCTGCTCACCCAGCGGCGACGTGCGCCTCTCCGACACGCGCTGCTGGACTATCTGCGCGAGAGCCTCGCTTCCGCCCGACTCGAAGAACGTCGCGTCGATGTCGTCGACGAGGTCGGACACGTCGACGTACTCCTTCTCCCCCACGAGCACAGCAGGGCGCTCCGCGCCCGGGACGCCGATTCGAGCGATCCTCATCTTCTTCCTTTCCTCAGGGGCACCATCAGGCTTCACATACGCTCTGATCGAGTGCGTCGACGAATATGTACGTCACCGATCCTGTGCGGAGGGAGCGAAGGGGCCGAATGCTGTTCGCACCCGCCGAATCCGCGCCTCTCCGCCCGGGGACATCGACCGGTCAGGGCGTGATCGCGACCGACACGATCCCCGTCGTGTTCCTCGCGGTGTCGTACACGCGATACTGCACAGTCGTTCCGACCGGAACGTCGACGGAGACGCTGCTCACGCCCAGCGGCGTCGGCAACGTCGTCGTGACCCAGCTCGACGCGCCGGAGAGCAGATAGCCGATCGTCTTGACCCCCGAGAGCGCATCGGAACCCGTGATCGTGAGGCGTCGAGTCGCAGGATCGCCGGTCGCTGCCAGGGCGGCGCTCGCCGTGGGCGCAGTGCGGTCGACGTTGACGCTGACCATCCGGACAGTGGAGGTGTTGAGCGCATCGTCCCTCGTCCGGTAGACGAAGGAGTTGAGCCCTTCGGCATACCCCGACGTGTCGACGGCGACAGAGGTCGTGCCGGGCTGCCAGCCGCTCCCCGTATCCACTTCGACAGTCGGCGCGGAATCGTGACGATCGTGCGCCGTCAGGACGATCTGCGCGGGAACGGAGGAGAACCAGCCGGATGCGGGCTCCACCGGGCTGAGTTGGACGTACGGCGCGACGGTGTCCTGTCCCGGTGCTCTGCGATCGAAACCCGTCGCAGGAGCGCGCAACGCGACGCCAGCCAGCCCTGCCCATCCCTCGCTCGCGGTGATGGTCACGCGGATCCCTGTCGCGTTCAGGTCGTGTCCGACGCCGAACCAGTCCAGCGCGTCCACCCTGGCCTCCTGGTAGTCGCGCACCTGCGTCCACACCTGCGCACTGCCGGCCCCCGTCGCCACCTCGACCACCGCGGACTCGCGATATCCGGGTTTCAACGCGACTCCGATCTCACCGACCCTCAGCGGCTCCGAGAAATCGGCCTGCCATACGTGCGGGGTGCCGTGCGTGTTCACGCTGGTGTTCGCGACGGCCATCGTGCCGTAGTCCACGACGCCGTCCACCGGCCCGGACGGCGAGAACCCTGCGGCGGTGTGATTCATCGTCGTGGTGATCGTGGCGTCACCGTCCGCGACGAGCGCGCCCAACGGAATGCCCTCGGCGTCCAGATCGAGGAAGGTCCCCCCGATCGTGCCGGCCATCCGGTCGTAGTAGACAGTCAGCACGCCACCATCGGCCAACTGCACGGATCCCGAGTACGCCTGATCGCCGAAATCGCGAGGACCGCGGTAGATGAGCGTCTGCTCGGCACCAGCCCACCCGTGCGCGGGGTCGTAGATCAATCCCGCCGTGGGACGCCCCTGCCCCCAGGCTCGTGATCGGTCGCCCCAGGTGAGGAGCACATTGCCGTCGCGCAGACGGAGCAGGTGCGGAGCGTCGCCCTTCAGCCCGGGGATGTCCACCGGTGACGTCCAGGTGTCGCCGTAGTCCGACGAATAGCTCACCCTCATGACGGCGTCCTGAGGGTTGTAGGACGTACGGGCCACCATCATGATCTCCCCGGCGCCGAGATCTACCAGCGCAGGTTCGACGTACCACGTCGCCGGGGTGGTGGTGCCCGGCACGTAGTAGTCGGGACCTGACCACATCACAGTCCGCTCGTCGGCGATATCCCAGGACGCGCCGCCGTCGAAGCTGCGGAGCACGTGCGCCGCGGGGGCGCCCTCGCGGCCACGGCGATCACGCATCGCCGTGAAGGGCAGCAGCAGGTCTCCGTTGTCCAGTTCGATGAGTTCGCCGTTCCCTGCCGCGTATCCGTAAGGACTGGTGTAAGCCACGGTGGCGGGGACGAGTGGGGAGGACCAGGTCGCGCCGTCATCCGTGCTGCGGATGAGGTTGATCGTGCGGTTGTTCGGGCGGTGCGGATTGTTGAAGTCGTAGTACCAGAGCAGGACGTCGCCGTTTCGAAGCACCGTGACGTTCGGCTCCTTCTCGTCGGGCACGCCCGGAGTGTCGACGATCGTCGTCGCCGACGACCAGGTGCGACCTTCGTCATCGGATGTCCGCATCGCGATGCGACTGTAGTTCGAATGGCTCGGGGAGTCGGAGTATGCGATCAAGAGCCGTCCGTCGGCCAGCCGCGCGACAGAGGGGAACCATCCGCAGTCCACGACTTCGTTGTCCTCTCGGCTCTTCGTCATGTCCCAGGGAAGACAGTCGGAGTTCTCCGGCGACACGATCTCGACATCCGGCTGTATCGGCAGGTCGACCTGGCTTGCGGCGACAGCCGCGGGCGCGGGCAGCAGCACCACTGCGAGCAGCGCAGCGACGACCGCGGCGACGGATCTGACGGATCTACTCATCACTGAGCCTCTCTTCTGTAATGGTCCGCGGAACTCACGGGAGACGTCGTCCCGCAGCGAAGTACCGACAGGCAAGCACCCAGCTCCGGTGCCGGCCACTCGGGTTCGCGCTGTCCGAACGGCACATCACCCGCCGACCCCTCGGTGTGCGTGGGGAGAGCCTACGAGACATACCGCAAATTGTCGACAATCGACGATAAGATGCCGGAGAAGCGCCCCGACCATGGCCGCCACCCGGGCCGGAGACGCGGCGCATCCGCCACTCCAGGATCGGACGCATGCATGCACACCTCCCCTCACCACTGGCACCACCTCGCGGAACAGGCCGCACGCGGCGCGTTCTCCGCGGTTCTCTTCGATTGCGACGGCACCCTGGTGGACTCGGAACCGTTGTGCGACCGGGCCTGGAGATCCGTCGCCGACGACCTGGGCCTCCCTCGCACTCCCGACGTCTCGGCGGTGGGCTCCAGCTTCGAGCAGAGGGTCGACGCGCTCCGCCCACAGCATCCCGGGCTGCCCCCGTCAGCGGAGCTCTACCGCACCTACTGGTCCCGGCTGAGCCGCCTCTATCGCGCAGAGCTCCAGCCGATCACGCCGGTGTACGAGGCTGCGGTGCAACTCCGACGATGCGGTGTCCCGGTGGCGGTCGTGAGCAACAGCGAACAGCTCCGGCTCGAGTTCACCATCCTGTGCGCGGCGCCGCTGCTGTCCGCCGAACCGCTGGTGGGGTGGAGGCAGGGTCGTCGCCCCAAACCCGCGCCCGATCTGTATCTCCTCGCGGCGGATCTGCTCGAGGTGGAGCCGTCGCGATGCCTTGCCGTGGAAGACAGCACGATCGGCGCGGATGCCGCCCGCGCGGCCGGCATGACGGCGACGCTCGTGCGCTGACCCCGGGCCGGGGTCGATTCACTCCGCCGCCGCACGCCAGTCGCCGGGAAGCAATTCTGCTCCGCCCGTGACCGGATAGGTGGGCACGCTCCGGAAGCCTTCGACGAAGTCCCATCGAGTTCGCCCAGCTCGTACTTCCGCCTGCTTCCTGGCTTCCGCGATGTAGTCATCACCGTACGCGCGCTGCATCCATTCCACCTGGCTCGCGTGCAACCTCAAGAGCTCTTCCTTGAGCGCCTGGTGTCGCGAGATGTCGACGAGGAACTCGGGCTCGAACGAGATCCCGCCGAGCGTGTCCATCACGAACAGATGCGGGATCCTGTCCAGTGCCGGGTACCGTGTGCGCACGTGGGGCACAGCGGCAGGGATGCGGCTGTCGATCGCGATCTGGCCCGCGATGCGGTGATCGGGGTGGTAGTCGTCGGTGGAGTGCACGAAGACCACGTCGGCTCGCGCCTGGCGATACGCGTCGATGAACGCCACTCGGCTCGTGCGGTCGTTGAAGAGCATCTCGTCCGGGAAGCCCATCCAGATCAAGTCGGCCCCCAGACGTGAGGTGGAAGCCTCGGCCTCGTCGAAACGTTGCGCGGCGATCTTCGCGGGGTCGGCGCCCCCTCCCCCGACTTCGCCGTTGGTGGCGATCGCGAAGGTCACCTTCGCTCCCGCTTCGGCATACAGCGCCATCGTCCCGCCGCAGAGGATCTCGATGTCATCCGGATGGGCCCCGATGGCGAGGACGGAGAGTGCGGACAAATCAGGGGTTCGCTTCGTCATGAGGATTCCTTCTCTCGGGAGGTGGATGCAGGCACGTCGAGCATCACTTGAGGCCACTGGAGGCGAAGCTCGCGACGATGTGACGACGCAGTGCGAGGAAGACCAGGATCACCGGGATCGCCGCGAGCATCGAGACGGCGAGCACCTGGCCGTAGTCGGTGGCGTTGGAGCCGCGGAACTGGGAGAGCCCGAGGGGCACCGTCGTCATCCCTGTGCTTCCCACCACGATGAGCGGCCAGAGGAAGTTGTTCCAGCTCGCGAGGAAGGTGAGCGCCCCCAGAGCCGCCAGCGGTCCCCGCGCCAGGGGCAGGACGATCCCCAGGAAGATCCGCAGTTCACCCGCGCCGTCGATGCGTGCGGCTTCGAACAGCGCCTGCGGCAGCCCCGAGAGGAATTGCCGCATCAGGAAGACCCCGAACGCACTGACCGCGCCGGGGATGATCAGCCCCGCGAAGCTGTCGAGCCACCCCAGCGTGCGCACCTGGATGAAGAGCGGGATCATGATGGCCTGGAACGGCATCATCATCGCCGCGAGCGTCAGAACGAACAGCACTCGTCTCCCCGGGAACGAGAAGCGCGCGAACCCGTAGCCCGCCGTCACGCTGCCCACCAGCGTGAGAGCCGTGACAGCGATCGCCACGAGGAAGCTGTTCGCGAAGTAGGTCACGAATGGGGACGACTGCCATCCCTGCACGTAGTTGTCGACGGTGAATCGAGTGGGCAGCTGGAACAGCCCCGTGCTCATCACCTCCCCGGTGGGAGTGAAGGACGACTTCACCGCCCAGATCAGCGGCGTCGCGACGAGCAGGGCCGCCCCGACGAGCAGCACATGCGGGCCGGATCGGCGCAGGATCCGGATCGAACGGGTGTCAGTCGTCATGCGAACTCCTCAGTGCGCGGAACTGGACGATGGCGAAGAGGATGGCGATGACCAGCAGTACGACGGCCATCGCCGAGGCCTTGCCGACGTTTCCGAACGAGAATCCGACCTGGTAGATGTACAGCGACAGCGTCTGCGTCGCACCGCCGGGCCCTCCCTGAGTCAGCAGGTACGGCTGGACGAACAAGGTCAGGGCCTCCGTCGTCGCGATCACCAGCACGAAGAGGAGGACGGGGCGCAGCAACGGCACGATGATGTGCACCAATCGCTGCAGGGGCCCCGCACCATCCATGCTGGCCGCTTCCAGGATCTCGGCGGGGATGTCCTGAAGACCGGCGAACACGAGGATGGTGTAGTAACCGACGTTCGTCCACACCATGAGCATGAGGATCGAGACGAGTGCCCACACCGGATCGGCGAGCCATTTGATCTGCGTCCCGAGCAGCGTGTTGATCACCCCCTGCCCCAGGTACATGGCACCCCAGATGATGGACGACACCACGCTCGGGATCACCAGAGGCAGGTAGAAGACCGCCTGATAGGCGGCCCGCCCGCGAGCGACGTTGCTCATCAGCAGAGCGAGGACCAGTGCCAGCACGGAACCGGGGAGTGCGACGCCGGCCGCGACCTGGAATGTCACGATCAGCGCCTGCCCGAAGGCCGAATCCTCGAACAGAGCCAGGTAGTTGGCCGCGCCGACGAACTTCGGGGTCCCCACGAGGAACCACTCGGTGAAGCTGAGCACGATCGCGGCGACCGACGGACCCAGCACGAACACCGTGAGCCAGATGAAGGTCGGCGCCACGAACGCGATTCCGACACGCGCTTCGCGGCGAGGGAGAGAGGCGGGGCGTTCGCGTCGATGCGGTGTCACGATCGCGGAGGTTGAGTCATCCATGGTTCTCCGTTCCCTCGGGGTGCGGTCGACGCATCGACCGCACCCCGAGGCCTCAGTTGTCGAGCAGAGGCTCGATCGCGGCGTGCGCTGCATCGAGCGCGCTCTGCGCGTCGTCGCCGTTGACGACCACTCGCTGAATGGCGCTCTCGAGGATCTGGCTGATCTCGTTGTACTGACTCAGCGGCGGGAGGAAGTTGCCGCGAGCGAACCCTTCGACGAACACGTCCCAGCTCGGAACCTCGGCGGTGGCCTCATCGGTCAGCACGTCGTTGTCTCCGAGCCAGATCCCGGCCTCCGCGAAGTAGGTGGGAGAAGCATCGGCCAGGTAACGCGCGAACTCCCACGCCTCCTTCTGGTGCGCGCTGGTCGCCGGCACGTAGAGTCCATAGCCGTACAGATCCGCGCCCACCGGCTCCCCACCGAACGTGGGGTACTGGCCGACAGTCCACGCGATGTCCGGATAGGTTCCCTCCAGCGTGGGGATGAACCAGGAGCCGCCGGTGTTGACCATCGCCGCGGTCCCGTCGCCGAAGAGGTCCTCCGCATTGGTGGATGCGGTCGGCCCGAGCGCGGGGTCGTTGATGCCGTGATCGTTCGCCAGATCTCCCCAGGTCTGCAGCGCCCTGACGGCCTCCGGCGAGTTGACGAACGATTCCGAGCCGTCGGGACCGAACAGCATTCCGCCCGCCTGCCTGGTCATGGCGTCGAGCACGAGCACATCACGCACCTGGTTGTTCAGCGACAGCGCAACCCCTTCGGCCGGACCACCCGGCGCATCCTGGACCAGCGCCCCCACGGTCGCGACGTCGGCCCACGTCTTCGGGAAGTCCTTCGCCGGATCGAGGCCGGCGTTGGCGAAGTGCTGATCGTTGACCCAGAACTGATAGGTGGAGATCTCGTGCGGGATACCGATGAACTCTCCGTCGGCGGAGAATCCGGCCCCGATCGCCTCGGTGTACTGGGCCGCGAGCTCGTCGGCGGTCATTCCGTAGGCCTCGTGGTCGACGGGGGCGAGGTAGCCCTTGCCGATCAGGCCGGCGGCATACGACTGGAAGTAGTTGACGAGGTCGGGCCCGCCGCCTGCCGCGATCGCGGCGTTGAGCTTGGCGGCCATGGTCCCGAACTCGATGGGCAGGTAGTCGATGCGCACGCCCGGATGGTCTTTCTCGTACTGAGCGATCAGCTCGCGCTCGACCGCCTGCGCGGGAGCGTTGACATGAGTCCAGTAGGTGATCGTCGTCGAGCCGTCCGCGGACGGCGACCCCTCTGCCGCACACCCGGTGACAGCCAGCGCGGCGAGTGCCGCGACGGTGATGCTTGTTCCGCGCCGACCCCAGAGTCGTCGTTCCATAGTGTTCGCGCCTTCCGCCCATTCGGTAGCTGAATGCCGGCAACCCTGCCGACGAATCGACTCTAGTCGATTGTCGACAATGATCTTCAGACCGTGATCCCTCTGTTATCGAAGGGCGTCACTCCGACCGTTCGCGGGCACCGAGCGGCGCCCTCGAACGCGAGCTCAGAACGTGTTCGCGCTCTTGGCCAGCAGGCCTCCGTCGCACACGAGATGGCTGCCGGTGACATAGGCGCTCTCGTCGCTCAGGAGCCAGAGGACTGCATCCGCGATCTCTTCCGGCCGCGCCATCCGCCCGAGGGGGATCTGACGCTGCGCCGCCTGCGCGAGCTCGGCACGACGGGCCAGCAGCGCCTCCCCCTCCAACCCGAAGTAGAGGATGTCCGTGTCGGTGGCCCCGGGCACGACCGCGTTCACGCGCACTCCGTCGGGGGCGCCGTCCAGGGCGGCTGCGCGCACGAATGCCGAGATGCCGCCTTTCGATGCACCGTATGCGGTGTTCGCGCCTCCGGCGAAGCCCACGAACGCCGACGGCGACGAGACGCACACCAGCGATCCGCCCGATCCCTGCGCGCGCCAGTGGTTCACGGCCGCCCGAGACGTGAGGAATGTTCCGCGGAGGTTCACCGCCATCACACGATCCCAGGACTCCACGGTCGCGGAGGCGAGGGACTCGCTCACCTCGATGCCCGCATTGGCCACGACGCCCGAGATGGCGGGCAGCCGATCGGCGACCGCCTCGAATGCGGCGTCCACCTCACGCTCATCGCTCACATCGCAGACGAGCGGAAGGGCCGATGCCGCGCCCGCAGCGAGGACCGCGGATGCCGCGTCGGCCAGCGCCTGCTCGTCGATGTCGAGCAGGGCGACGTGTCTTCCTCGCTTCGCCGCTCCGATGGCGATGCCTCGCCCGATCCCAGATGCGGCTCCCGTGACGACGACCGCGCTCACCGGTCGCTCTCCGGCACCGCGGCAGAGGAGAAGTGCGTGCGGATATGCTCCGTGATCGCCTGCAGGCCGTGGTCGCTGTCACCACTGCGCAGCGCACGGATGAGGTCCCGATGCTGCTCCGCCACAGCGTGCGAGTCGCCGTAGTAATTCGCGTCACGGCGGAAGTACGCACGGACGCGGGGCTGAATCGTGCGCCAGATCTGCAGGCAGTGCTGCTGGCCGGACAGGATCACGATGGCCTCATGGAACCGGATGTCGTCGTCGGCGAGACGAGCCAGATCACCCGCGGACGCAGCCGCGTCCATGCTGTCGATGATGCTCTCCAGGCCGGCGATATCGTCGTCCGTCACCACCGACATCGCCTTGTCGAACGCGAAGCGCTCGAGCGCGACGCGGATCGGCACGAGCACGTTCTCGATCTCCTCCTGCGAGACGCCGAGGACCTCGGTCCCGCGATACGGGTACGACACGACGAGCCCTTCCTGCTCGAGCTGACGAAGAGCCTCGCGGACCGGCGCGCGACTCGTGCCCAGCTGTGCCGCCAGCTCCAGCTCGGTCAGCTTCTGCCCCACTTCCAGTTCCCCGGTCGTGATGGCCTCGCGGAGGATCTCCGCGACGCGCTCACGACGCGACGCGGCAGGGACGGAGGGGAGGGAGGAGAGAGCGCTCATCATGTCATCGTACCCGCGAATCGGCGATTGTCGACAAAGTCCATTCGCATCTCAGGGAGGCACGGAAACTCTGGCCGGCGCCCAGTCGTTCCACCGCGTCTGCAGCGATCGCGTCACCCACGCTCAGGCCCGCCGCTGTCGAGGGCTCCCATGCGAGCGTGTCTGCGCGCGGGAGCTCGGCGGCCGCGTAGTTGTACCAGTACAGCCAGTGCGGAAGCGTGCCGGCCTCGTCGCTCAGAGCGATCGTGAGGCTCCGGCCGACGACGCCGGCCGCTGCGCCCGCGACACTGCGGGCGTCATGCCCTGCGGCGCGGTTCGCGTATGCGGGCACCGCCGCCACCTGCTCCCCGGCGAAGCAGGCATGACCCCCGGCGAAGAGGTCGCGCGAGAAGCACGGATGCTCTCCCCAGGTGAACGATCGCACCCCCGAGCCCGCGTTCCGCACGGTGCTCGACACCGTGAGGGCATCGGGTTCGAGCTCGACGGTCCGAGTCACCTCCGCGATGCCTCCGTCGAGGAATGGCCCCGTCGCCGTGCAGACCGCTCTCGTCGCGCTGCGCTCGACCACCGCCCACGCCACGCGGGGCGCCCAGCCATGCTGTTGCGTCGTCGCGGTGGGAACGCCCGCGCTGGGGAACATAGGGAACCAGCCGCCGATGAGGACCTCCTCGTCGAACTCGCGGGCCGACTCCTCACCGACCGCGTCCGACTGCTCGAGTGCACGCGGCCGACGCCCGTCGGTCCAGAGGATGTTGCCCTCACCGAGGTCGATCGCCTGGATCACGCAACCGTGAGCCGGCGCGATCGACACCCGAGCGCCGCCGGCGCGCAGCACGAGGACCTCCGCCGCCGGCGTCGGGATGTCTACGCGGGCCGTTCGGGACGATGACGGCGTCATCGCCCCGCCTCCTCCCCCTCACGGCCTCCCCCGCCCGCGTGCATCTCCTCGAGGGAGCGGCCGTTGGTCTCCCGGACGCAGAAGAACACGAGCAGGAACGACAATGCCGCCATCACGGCATACAGGGCGTAGCTGCCGGGAAGGGAGATGTCCCGCAGGCTCGGGAAGGAGAAGTTCAGAGCCACTCCCGCGAACCAGTTCGCCGAGGCGCATACCGACAGCGCGACTCCGCGGATGCGGTTCGGGAACATCTCACCCAGCAGCACCCACACCACCGGCCCCCAGGAGACGGCGAACGCGACGACGAAGAGGTTCGCGCCGACCAGGGTGATCGGTCCCCACGCACCATCCAACTGAGGCGACCCGTCGACCATGCGCGCCGTCGAGAAACCGATGCTCACGACGACGAGGCTGAAGAACATACCCACCGACCCCGTGAGAAGCAGAGCGCGGCGCCCGACGCGATCGATGAGCACGATGGCGACCACGGTGGCGGCCACGTTGATGAAGGAGCTGAGCACCGACAAGCCGAACGCGGCGGACTCCTCGAACCCGACCGATTCCCAGAGCGAGGTGGAGTAGTAGAAGATCACGTCGATGCCGACGAGCGCCTGCAACGCAGCCACCCCGATGCCCACCCAGACCACGGGGAGGAGGCCACGACGTCTGTCCAGCAGATCGCGGAACCGACCGGACTCCTTGTGCTGCAGGGTGTCCTCGATCCGGTCGGTAAGGATGCGTGCCTCGGCCGGATCGACGCGCTGCAGTCGGATGAGCACCCGACGGGCCGCCTCCACCCGCCCACGCGCGACCAGGTACCTCGGGGACTCCGGGACGACGAGCGCGAGCACCAGGTAGATCAGTGCGGGGATCACACCCGCGATGAACATCCAGCGCCACGCCGGGAGCCCGAGGAACAGCTCGGCATCCGCACCGCCCAGCGCCAACGCGATGCCGCTGTCGGAGAGGAGCGCCACGAAGATCCCCAGCACGATCGCCATCTGCTGCATCGAGGCCAGTCGCCCACGGGCATGTGCGGGGGCGATCTCCGAGATGTAGAGGGGACCGAGCACTGTGGCGAACCCGACCGCGACACCGGTCACGAGTCGCCACGCGGCGAGATCGAACACGCCGTGGGCCATGCCGCATCCGATCGCCGCGATGAAGAAGACGATGCCGGCGGCGAGCATCGTGCGAGGGCGCCCGATGCGGTCCGCGATCCACCCCGCGCCGAGCGCGCCCAGCGCTGCGCCGAGGAGCGTCACCGCGACCACGACGCCGAGGCCGACGGCGTCCAGGCCGAGATTGCCCTCGATCGCCGTGACCGCGCCGTTGATCACGGCGGTGTCGAAACCGAAGAGGAAGCCGCCGACCGCCGCGGCGACCGCGAAGCCGGTGACGGCCGGGGTGAGGCGTCCACTCTCCCCCAGGCTGTCCGGAGTGGCTCCGGGCCTGCGGCCGCTCCGGCGGGTCGGCGCGGGGCCGAGGGCAGGGGGTGAGGTTTCAGGTGACATCTGCTCGTTCCAATCGGTTTCCAGGTCGGTGCATGGTGCGGGCTCCGTTCGTGACCACCGGCGTGCCGTTCACCCAGACATGGCGGGCCGCCGTGGCGTAGCGCTCCGGCATGACGAAGGTGTCCGTGTCGCGCAGGAGTCGCTGATCCCAGAGCACCAGGTCGGCGAACGCCCCTTCCACGACGCGCCCCCGGTCGCGGAGGCCGAAGTGCGCCGCGACCGCCCCCGTCATCTTGTGCACGGCGCTCTCGAGCGTCAGCGTCCCCGCCCGCAGCGCATGATGGCTCAGGAAGTGCTGGTATCCGTGGAAGAACAGCGGATGCGGCGTCCGCGCGCCGAGAGTGCCGTCGCGGCGGGAGGTGAAGCCGTCGACACCGAGCAGGAACAGGTCATGGCCTACCGCCTCGGCGACATGATCGGGTGCGAACAGCGCCCCCATGAACTGCACCGCTCCCAGATCGGCGCCGGACGCCGCGATGACGTCGAAGTAGGCGTCCCACTCGTCCGTCCCATTGGCGGCGGCGATCTCCGGGAACGTCAGGCCCTCCCATTCGGGCGTGGCGGGGCTCACCGCCAGACGGACCCGATCCCACTGGCCGCTGTGCACGAATCGCCAGTAGCGATCGGAGTCCGCGCGGACGCGCTCGCGCACTTCCGGATCCCGGAGTGCGTCGGCAGCCGACTGCTCCCCGTCGGAGAGCAGCCACTCGGGCAACAGCCCGGCGGCGAGCCCGATGCCGTCCGGATAGGGGGTCATGTCCGCCAGCACGTCGACGCCGGAACGTCGCTCGCGCTCCAGCCGCGACACCGCCTCCGCCCAGGCTCCGTCCGACGCCCCCGTCCGGTGCCGAACGTTCAGATGCGACAGCTGTGCACGCAGCCCTCCGGCGTGCACGACCCGGAAGAACTCCTCGACGGCTTCGGAGAGTGCCGCGTCGCGGTTGCGGATGTGGCTGGCGTACATCGCACCGTGTCGGCCCGCCACACGCGCGAGGGCCTCCAGCTCTGCGGTCTCCGCGTTCCGACCGGCACCGTACTCGAGTCCGGAGCTGAAGCCGAGCGCTCCCGCCTCCAACGCCTCCTGCAGATGCCGCTCCATGGTGACGACCAGGTCGCCACCTTCTCGCTCGGCAGCCCGGCGCAGACCGGTGTGGCCGACGAACCACGCCAGGTTCTGCGCGGTGCCTCCGCCGTGCACGACGCTCAGCAACTCGGCGAAGGAATGCCACCGCACCTCGCCCTCGTACCCGAACGCGGCCAGCGCACGACGGGCGGTCTCCTCGTCGCCCTCCGCGATCGGCGCATACGTGACGCCGCAGTTGCCGACGATCTCGGTGGTGACTCCTTGATGCACCGTGCTGAGCGCGTCGCGGTTCCCGAGGATCGACCAGTCGCTGTGGCTGTGGGGATCGATGAGGCCAGGGGTGAGCAGGAGTCCCGCGGCATCGATCTCCTGGGCGGCTCGTGCGCCCTGGTCACGACCGACGAACGTGATGCGCTCACGGGTGATCCCGATGTCCGCCAGGAAGGGAGGGGCGCCGGAACCGTCGATCACGCTCGCGCCGCGGATGAGCACGTCGATCACGAGATCAGAGAACCTTGCCGAGGAACGCGCGCGCACGCTCCGTCTTCGCGTGCGAGAGCAGCTCCTGCGGTGCACCGCTCTCGACGATGCGCCCGTCGTCCATGTAGATCACCCGGTCGGCGACCTCGCGCGCGAACCCGATCTCGTGTGTGACGACCACCATCGTCATCCCCTCGGCCGCGAGTTCCTTCATCACCGCGAGAACCTCGCCGACGATCTCGGGATCCAGTGCCGAGGTCGGCTCATCGAAGAGCATCACGCTCGGCTGCATCGCGAGCGCCCTCGCGATCGCGACGCGCTGCGCCTGGCCCCCGGACAGGTTGCCGGGGAACGCGTCGGCCTTCGCGGCGAGCCCGACCTTGGCCAGGAGCCTGCCCGCACGTTCGTCGGCCTCCTGGGCGCTCAACCCGAGCACCTTCCGCGGAGCCAGCGTGACGTTCTCCCGCGCCGTGAGGTGAGGGAACAGGTTGAACTGCTGGAACACCATGCCGACATCGCGGCGAACAGCGGCGAGATCTGCTCGGCGCTCCTTCGAGGTGAGCAGGTGCCCGTTCACCTCGACGCTGCCGTGGCTGGGGGTTTCGAGGCCGTTCATGCAGCGCAGGAGCGTGCTCTTGCCCGAGCCGGATGCCCCGATGATGCAGACCACCTCGCCTTCCGCGACATCGCAGGTGATCCCATGCAGGACTTCGGTGGAACCGAAGCTGAGTCGCAGGTCGTTGACAGTGATCATTTCGAGTCTCCTCGTGAGGGGGTGAGCGCGTCTTCCACTCGGGGCGCCCGCGCGTGAATGGTCAGTCGCCTCTCGTACCGCCGGCCGGCGGCGGAGAGGGCGAAGCAGATGACGAAGTAGACCGCACCGACCACCAGGTAGGCGAGGATCGGCTGTCCGGTCTGCGAAGCGACGATGTTGCCCGCTCGGGTGAGCTCGATGAGTCCGATCACCGCGACGAGCGAACTGTCCTTGATCAGCACCACGAGGAACCCGATACCGGGCGGCACCATGATGCGCGCGGCCTGCGGCATGACCACGTGGCGCAGCTGCTTCGGCCACGACAGCCCCAGGGCCTGTGCCGCTTCGAACTGGCCACGGGGAATCGCCTGGATGCTCCCTCGGACGATCTCACTGATGTAGGCCGAGGCGAAGATCGTGAGGGCGAGCACTGCGGCCCAGTAATCCGGGACGTTGCTTCCCGGCGACATCAGCGGCAGCGCGAAGTAGACGAAGAAGATGATGAGCAGCACCGGGACGCCCCGGATCGCGCCCACCCAGATCGCGCTGATCCAGCGCAGCGGAGCGGACGGGCTCGCGGCGAGGATGCCGGAGACGATGCCCACCACGCCGCCGAGGATCACGGACAGCAAGCAGATCTGCAGCGTCACGAACGCTCCCTGCAGGATGAGCAGCAGGTCGGGGAGATCGAAGGATGTGAACATCAGGCCACCTTCCAGCGGATGCCGCGCGTCTCGACGAGACGGGATGCTCCCGCGATGAGGAACGCGACGATGAAGTACAGGAGTCCGCCGACGACGAACGTCTCGATGGTGCGGAAGGTGCTCGTCGTGATGCCCATCATCACGTGCATCAACTCCGGCACGGCGACGATGGAGGCGATCGAGGAGGCGAGGAAGAGCAGGATCACCTGGTTCGTGAGCGACGGCAGGACGTTGCGCAGCGCCGGCACCAGCCGCACGTGGAAGAACGTGGTCCGCCGTGACAGCCCGAGTGCATCCGCGGCCTCGATCTGCCCCTTCGGGATCGCCTCGAACCCGGCCCGGTAGATCTCCGCGAGATAGGCGGAGTTGTTCACGCTCAACGCGATGATCCCCGCCGTGATGGGATCGAAGTTGACCCCGACGGAGGGCAGCGCGAAGTAGATGAGGTAGAGCTGGAGCAGCAGCGGGGTGTTGCGGATGACCTCGACATAGGTGCTGCCGACGGCTCGCGCGACGGGATTGCTCGCCGCACGCAACAGGTAGACGCCGACGCCGAGCGGTGAACCGATGAGCACGGCGGCGACGGTGATGAGCACGCTCACGCCGAGACCGGCGAGCAGCTCGGGAGCGTAGGGGATCAGGTCCCCGAAGAAGAGTTGCATGAGAGGTCCGTTCGGGCTGCCCCGCCATGGAGGCGGGGCAGCCGAAGAAATCGTCGCTACTTGATCAGTTCGGGGACGTCGGTGCCGAGCCACTCGTTGTACGAGTCGTTCGCGGCGTCGCTGATGTTGTAGTTGAGGATGAAGTTGTCGACATAGTTGAGCCAGAGCTGATCGCCCTGTTTCAGCCCCATGGAGACGACGGACGGGCTCAGCTGCGGCGCGTCGACGACGGTGAACTCGCTGCCGGAGTCGTCGAGGATCCCCTGTGCCACGGAGTTGCTCTCCATGAGCGCGTCGACCTTGCCGCTGCGCAGCGCCTGGATCGAGTCGGCGACGGCCTCGAACAGGCTCGCGTTCGCCTCGGGGAATCGGGTCTCGAGGATCGTGGCCGGCACGCTGCCGCGCGTCGCCGCGACGGTTCGTCCGGACAGCGCGTCATAGGACGTGATGTCACTGCCGGCGGGGACGAGCACGACCTGGCCTTCGGCGGCGTACGGCCGCGACATGGCCACCTTCTGTGCGCGTTCGTTCAGGTTGGTGAGGGCCGCGACGATGATGTCGACCTTGCCCGTCTCCAGCAGGGGGATGCGGTTGGCGTTCGTGGTGGAGACGAACTCGATCTTCGCGCCGAGGGAGTCGGCGAGCGCCTGCGCGGCGTCGATGTCGAAGCCCTCGTATTCGCCGGAACTGGCCATGACTCCGTAGGGAGGCGCGTCGGCGAAGACGCCGACCACGAGTGTCTTCTTCTCGAGGACCTTCGTCAGGGTGCTCTCCTGCGCTGTCGCCCCCGGGCTCCCGCTCGAGGTGCACGCGGCGAGGGCGAGGGCGCTCGTCGCGGCTACCGCCACGCCGACAAGGATGCGCGTCAACTTCATTGTGATGCCTTTCGGGTTCGGCCTCCGGCGCTGCCATCGTGCACAACGCTGTGGGTCTGTGGACGCACCGCTGAGGGGTGCAGGAACAGACAATACCCGGAGATTGCCCCGTTGTCGACAATCGACTATCTTCGAATTCTGGCAGCGGGGTTCTCCCGTCCTCATCACGGTTAGAAGGTCTTCATGCAAATCCTCCGAATCGACACGTGCGGCCTGCGGGGTGCGACGCCCGAGGGAGGGTGGTCGCACGAACTGCAGCCCGACGACATCGTCCACACCCTCGTCGCGGTCCACACCGACGACGGCAGGGTGGGCGTCGGCAGCGCGTTCACGTCCGAGAACCTGGTGCGGGGCGCCATCGATCTGCTCTCCCCCCACCTGATCGGCGAGAACCCTCTCGAGGTGGAGCGCCTCACGGAGACCCTGCACCAGACCGCCTTCTGGATGGGACGCGGCGGCTCGCTCACACACGCGACCAGCGCGATCGACATCGCGCTGTGGGACCTCGCCGGACAGGCGTCGTCCCAGCCCGTCGGCCGGCTCCTCGGCGGCCGCCACCGAGAACGAGTGCGCCCCTACGCGTCGGTGCTGATGGACGAAGCAGGCCCCATGACCGAGAACCTGGAAGAGCTCGTCGAGACCGGCTTCTCCGCGTTCAAGATCGGCTGGTGGAAGTTCGGGCGCGTGGATGCGGCGACCGACGAGGCCACGGTCGCCGCAGCGCGGGCCGCGGTGGGCGATCGCCTGCTCGCCGTGGACGCCGGCGGCTCCGAGGCCTTCTTCCCCGGCGACCTGGCCTGGGCGAAACGCACCGCCCGCATGCTCGCCGACTACGACGTCGCCTGGTTCGAGGAAGCACTCGCCCCCGACGACATCGACGGGTTCGCCGAACTCCGCGCGTCGTCGCCCGTGCGCATCTCCGGCGGCGAAGTGCTCACGCGACGCCAGAGCTTCCGGCCGTACCTCGACAGACATGCCTTCGACATCGTGCAACCGGACACCACGAAGGGCGGCGGGCTGAGCGAGTCTCGCCGGATCGGATGGGCGGCTCAGGACCGCGGCATCCGCCTCATCCCGCACGGGTGGAACACCGGCATCGGGCTCGCGGCGGATCTGCAGCTGGCTTCGGCTCTCGCCTCGACCGACCTGGTCGAGTACAAGACCGGATCCGCGTATGTCGACGACCTCATCAGCGGGGGCTGGAAGCTGGATGCGGACGGCTTCCTCGACATCCCGTCGAAGCCGGGTCTCGGCGTGGCCCTCGACGAAGACACGCTCGCACGCTACGGCACCCGGCCGGACTTCGCCGTGACCGCCCGATGATGACGAAGCGAGCCGCCGCCCTTCCCACTCGACCCGCACCGAGAGGCGTGACCGATGCGCTCGGCCCCTTCTGACACGCTCACGCGCACAGGGGTGATCGCGGTGCTTCGGGCCGCCGACGCACGGCTGTACGAGCCGGTCGTGACCGCACTCGCCGAGTCCGGAGTGCTCTGCATCGAGCTCACGATGACCACACCGGGAACCCTCGAGATGCTTCCGCAGCTGATCGCCGCCGTCCCTGAGGCGGAGATCGGCGTCGGAACCGTGCTGACGGTGCACGACGCCCGCACGGCACTGGAGGCGGGGGCACGCTTCCTCGTCTCTCCGACAGTGTCGCCAGAGGTCATCGACATCGCGGGCTCGTTCGGCGCAGCGGTCTATCCCGGTGCGCTCACTCCGACTGAGGTGCACGCGGCGTGGGAGCGCGGCGCGACCGCGGTGAAGGTCTTCCCCGCGGCGTCCGTCGGCTCCGACTACGTACGCCAGCTGGCCGGGCCTCTGCCCCACCTGCTGACGCTGCCTTCCGGCGGGGTCACGCTCGAAGAGATACCGGAGTGGATCAGGGCCGGGTGCGTCGCGGTGAGCCTCGGGGGGCCGCTCATCGGCGACGCCTTCGCCGGTGGAAGCCTCGACGCGCTGAAGGAGCGCGCACGGCGGGCACTCGCCGGCGTCGCGACGGGCAGGGCCGCATGACGAGGGCGCCGTTGCATGTCGTGACAGTCGGCGAGACGATGGGGCTGTTCGCCAACGACCGCCCTGGACCGTTGTCGACGGCTCGCGCGCATTCGCTCAGCTTCGGCGGCGCGGAGAGCAACGTGGCGATCGCGCTCGCCCGTCTGGGCGCTCGGGTGTCGTGGGTCAGTCGCCTCGGCGACGACCCGCTGGGGGACCTGATCTCCCGCGAGCTGCGCGCGGAACGGGTGGATGTGCATGCATCCCGGCATGCCGAGCTGCCGACCGGACTCATGCACAAGCACCGTCGCACGACCTCGACGGCCACCGTGCGCTTCTGGCGGACGGGGAGCGCGGCGTCGACGCTGCATTTGTCGGATGTGCCCGACGAACTGCTGCACAGCGCCGACCTCGTGCACCTGACCGGAATCCTCCCCGGCCTCTCCGCCGACGCCCGCGCCTGCGCGCTGGCCACCGCTCAGCGGGCTCGGGCGGCGGGGGTCACGGTCTCGTTCGACATCAACCACCGCGAATCCGTGTGGCACGGACGCGACCCTCGTCCGGCGTATTCCGAACTCGTCGAATCGGCGGACCTCGTGTTCGCGGGCGAAGACGAGGCCGCCCTGCTCGTCGGAGACGGGGAACCGGCCGAGCTCGCTCAGCGCCTGCGGGACCTCGGTCCCCGCGAAGTCGTGATCAAGCGGGGCGAGCTCGGGGCCATCGGCCTGGACGGCAGCCAGCATTGTCTGCAGCCGCCCTACGCCGTGGATGTGGTGGACACCGTCGGGGCTGGCGACGCCTTCGTGGCCGGCTACCTCAGCCTCTGGGACGGAGAATCGACGATGGCGGATCGCATTCGTCGCGCCGCGGCCGCCGGCGCCTACGCATGCACGGCGATCGGCGATTGGGAAGGAAGCCCGACCGTCTCAGAGCTGGCACGCATGAACGCTCGGGAGGGCATCACGCGTTGATACCGCCGGGTGCCGCCGGCTGCGGATGCGGTCGGCGGCACCCGGGGTTCACATCCTGCTGCCGGAGGCCCCGCTCAGACGCCGCCCGATCCGCTCTCGGCGCCGGCGTCCGCGGCGCGCGTCGCGAGCGCACTGAGGTGCTCATGCACGAGACGCCACCCGTCGTCTGTCTTCGCGAAGGCGTTGGTCGCGCGCCCGGATCCGCTGGCCGGGGCGCCCTGCACCGTGCCGCTCCACCGATAGGTGTAGATCGCGACGGCCGCATCACTCCCGTCGACGACCCACTCGATGTCCTCGGCCCAGTAGCGCTCATCGGGGATCAGCGCCCAGGTGCGCTCGAAGTAGTCCCGCACGGCGGCCCGTCCGATGCAGGTGGCGTCGCCGAAGAAGTAGACCGGTTCCGGCGCCAGGACGCGGGCGACCTGGTCGAAATCGTGCGAGTTCGTGGCGTCGAGGTACTGCTCGAGCGCGACAGCGGGACGGGTCATGGAACGGGTTCTCCTCTGTCTTCCCGGCGGAGGCCGACACCGGCTGTCATGCGCCAGAGCTGCGGGCCCTCCGCGGGCTCGGAATGCGACACCACGCGGAAGCCGTGGCGTTCGTAGAGACGGACGTTGCGCGGATCCGAGGTCTCCAGCCGCACCTCGCTCGCACCGCTCTCCGCGATCGCGGCGAGTGCGAAGTCGAGCAGCGCCCCAGCGACGCCGTGGCCCTGGCTCGCAGGCCGCACTCCCAGGGTCTCCAGCCTCCAGGCATCCGACGGCGACGGAGCCTGATCGAGGCGATCGAGGCGATCGCCATACAGCGCGACGATCTGCTCCACCATGTCGTCGTCGGGCTCCGGCGCGTCCGGTGGGAGCAGCGCGATCACTCCGTCGGCGGCATCCGTGACGACCACGATGCCGTGCGCCTGGGCGTACCGCAGGTAGAGCAGCTGGAGCGCCCGGAGTCGCTCTTCGTAGCCCTCTTCCGGCAGCACGTGACGGGTCCAGGGATAGCCCTCGAACGCCTCTGCCAGCGTGTCGGCGGCGGCGTCCAGATCCTCGATCGTCGCACGTCTCACCAGAAGAACACCCACGCATCAAGTCTAGAGTTCCGCGCCGAGGAACCCGATTCCCCCGCGCGCGACGGCAGGAATCCGGCGTCAGCGGAGGAGGGGGCTGATGCGGTCTGCGCCGCCGCGAAGAGCGGCCTTGTGCACTGCCTCTTCGGCCGCCCGGCGCCCTTCCGCGATGAGAAGCGGCACGTCACGCATGGTCCACTGCGCGCGCCGCTGCATCTCGGGCTGGATCAGCAGCACCGACTCGTCGGCGGCGAGCGCAGCCGTCCGCGTCACGGTCCTCATCATGCGCACGTTCTCCCACTTGGCATGCAGTCGCACCACGATGACACGTTCCGCGCCGAGGGCGCGCGCCGCGGCCACAGGGACGTTGTCGATCATCCCGCCGTCCGCGAGCAGCATTCCCTCGTGGCGCACCGGCGGCAGCAGTCCCGGCACGGCGATCGTGGATCGCAGCGCCGTGCTCAGCGGACCGTGGTCGAGGATGACGCCTTCACGCGTGCGCAGGTTCGTCGCATAGGCGCCGAAAGCACGAGGGAGTTCCTCGATCAGCGGATCAGCGCCGAAGATGCGGTGCACCGCCTCTCGCGTCGCCACCGTGTCGAGAAGGCCCCACCGCGCCGCCCCCGACCACCGCGCGATCTGCCGCCACCGGAATGCGCGAGCCGCCCGCTCGATCGTCTCGACGGAGAACCCGGCCGCATAGGCCGCGGCGACCAGGGCGCCCGAGCTCGTCCCGACGGCGATCCCCGGACGGATGCCGCGCTCGGCGAGCACCTGCAGCACACCGACGTGCGCGGCGCCGAACGCACCGCCGCCGCTGAGCACGAGGCCCAGCCCGCCGTCGTCGCCGGAGTCGTCGCGCACGCCATCGGGGCGCGCGGCGGATCCGTCGACAGACATCATGTCGCTCACCCTACGACGCGATCCTCAGGAGTTCCCCAGAGCCGATCGCTGCCGTGCGGGGCGGACGGCTCCGGCCGATCGACGGCATCCTGGGGGCACACGCGCGTGGATCCGCTCTCGTCCGATGGTGCAGTCCCGCCGTTCACGCCCCGGGTACGAGGAGACCGGACTCGTACGCCAGGATCACCAGTTGGGCGCGATCATGCGCGTGGGTCTTGACCATGATGCGGTTCACATGCGTCTTCGCCGTGTGCGGCGAGATGACCAGCTCGTCGGCGATGTCCTGGTTGGAGCGCCCCTTCGCCACCATGAGGAGCACCTCGCGCTCGCGCTCGGTGAGGTGATCCAGCTCCGGCGCCGGCAGGCGCTGCGGTGCGGGTGCCGACACGAACCGGTCGATCAACGCCCGGGTGGCCACGGGCGAGAGCAGTGCGTCGCCCGCATGGATCGCTCGCACGGCGCGAACGATCTCCTGCGGCTCAGCCCCCTTGCCGACGAATCCGCTCGCTCCCGCACGCAACGCGGCGACGAGGTTCTCGTCCTCTTCGAAAGTGGTCAGGATCAGCACCCTCGTGTCGCGGAGCTCCGGCGCGGCACAGATCCTCTCGGTCGCGCCGATTCCGCCGAGGACCGGCATCCGGATGTCCATGACGACCACATCGGGGTGGAGCGCCTCTGCCGCGTCAACCGCTTCCTGTCCGTTCTCTGCCAGACCCACGACCTCCATGTCGTCGTGCGCCGACAGGATGTCGGCCACGGCATGACGGACCAGGGGTTGATCGTCGACGACGAGGACGGTGGTCATGAGGTCTCCTTCGCCAGCGGCACGCTCGCCACGACTTTCCACCCGCCGGGCGCGCGTCCCGCCTCGACTGTTCCGCGCACGGATGCCACACGCTCGCGCACCCCGATCAGGCCCAACCCGGAACTGGTCTCCCCGTGCGCGTCGGCAGGCTCGTCGCGCAGAGGGTTGGTCACGCTGATCACGACATCCGTCTCCCCCACCGCGACCAGCACATGCGCCCGACCTTCGAATCCGTGCTTGTGCGCGTTGGTGAGCGCCTCCTGGATGACCCGGTACGCGACGAGGCCGACCACGCCGGATGCCCGGTTCAGGTCGCCCTCGATACGGGTCGTGACCTCGAGCCCGGCATCCGCGAACTGCGCGACGAGATCATCCAGGTGATCCAGCCCCGTCTGCGGCGTCTCCGCCCCCTCGGAGTCGTCGTCCGCGCGGAGCATTGCGAGGAGGTCGCCGATCTCACTGAGCACGGTCCGTGCGGCGGTGCGGATCGTCACCATCGACTCCTTCGCCTTGTCGGGGTGAGTGTCGATGGTCGATGATGCCACGCCGGCACTGAGACTGATGACCGCGATCTGATGGGCCACGGTGTCATGCAGGTCTCGGGCGATACGCAGCCGCTCCTCGCTCACGCGCCGCCTCGCCTCTGCCTCTCTGGTCTGGACGGCACGTTCGGCGCGGTCGGTGATCGCCGCGATGTAGGCGATCCGCGATCGCGCGCCATCGCCCGCTGCGGCTGCGAACGCGACGATCAGACCGAACTGGAACACGCGCGGGTCGATCACGCTTCCGATGGCGGCGGGCAGGGTGAGCAGGATGATCGCCACGACCGCCGCCCCGCCGATGAGGAGCGCTCTGGTCCGCGGCCCTCGGAAGGACACCTGGAACATCGCCACCCCCACGGCGATGCCCACACCGATCGACAGCGTCCCCGCTGCCGCCGTGGCACCGAACAGCCCGAGCAGCACGATCAACACCGGCACAGGCCACCGGTGGCGGAACGGCAGGATCGCGATCGGCGCGAGCATCAGCGCGGTCGTGACAGGACCCGTCGTCTGGAAGTACGGGAATGGCGGATGCGCGAACGCGAGCACCAGAACGACAGCGCCGATGCCGATCTCGGTGACCCAACGGGGCACCTTCGGGCGCGGATCTGCGGGAGCTTCCGGCAGATCGGTCAGATGGGACACTCCCCCAGTGTGCCGCGCCCCGGGTACCGGTGCCATCCGCTGAACGCGGTACCGGCGGATACCGCAGGCGCAGTACGCGGTGTCTGCGGCTGCGGGATGTGCGCGGGCCCCGTGGACGAGATCGTGGATGCACCCTCATCGAACGGAGTCCTCCGATGCCGACCCCCATCCTCCAGGTCCGAGACGTGCGCAAGTCGTACGGCCGCGGCCAGAACCGCTTCGACGCGCTGAAAGGCGTGTCCTTCGACATCCGCGAAGGCGAATCCGTCGCGATCATCGGCAAGAGCGGCTCCGGCAAGTCCACGCTGATGCACCTGCTCGCGCTGCTCGACGTCGCCGACTCGGGCACCATCGCCCTGGCAGGCGCCGACACGGCGCGTCTGCGCGGTTCGCGCCTGAACAAGACCCGCAACAAGACCTTCGGATTCGTCTTCCAGCAGTTCTTCCTCACCGGGAACACCAGCGTCCTCGACAACGTGGTCCTGCCGCTCAAGATCGCCGGCGTCCGCAGCGGCGAGCGCCGTCGTCGCGGGATGGCCGCCCTGGAACAGCTCGGACTCGCCGACAAGGCGAAGAACAAGGCCGCGAACCTGTCCGGCGGACAGAAGCAGCGTGTGGTGATCGCCCGCGCGCTCGTGAACGATCCGCGTCTGATCTTCGCCGACGAGCCCACCGGGAATCTCGACACCCAGACGGGCGCCACGGTCGAAGACATCCTGTTCACCCTGAACCGAGAACACGGCATCACCCTCATCGTCGTCACGCATGACGAAGACCTGGCATCGCGCTGCGATCGCCGCATCGTGATCCGCGACGGCCAGATCATCGAAGACACCTCGACGGAGGTCGCCGCATGAGAACCTCTGACCTGATCGCCTCGGCGGTCTCCAACACCTTCCGCTCCAAGACGCGCATGATCCTCACCGTGCTCGCGATCTTCGTCGGCGCCTTCACCCTGACGCTGACCAGCGGACTCGGCACCGGCATCAACGACTACATCGACGACACCGTCTCCGGGATCGGCGCCTCGGATGCGATGACCGTCACCAAGGCCGACGACAGCGCAGCCGGCTCACCGGGACAGAGCGCGTCCGAGCCGCGCGAGTACGATCCGAACGCCGTCTCCAGCGGCGTCCCCGGAGGAACCGTCAGCGCGCTGACGCCCGACGACATCACGACGATCGAGAACATCGACGGCGTGCTCCGCGCCGAGCCCGTGCGCACCATCACCCCCGACTACATCCAGGTCGGCGACGGCACTCGGCTCGTCGCCTCGATCGGCAGCCTCATCCCGGGGCAGAGCGTCGTCCTCGCGGTCGGGCACGAGCCGGACGCCGACTCCGATTCCTTCGAGGTGGCCCTTCCCGTCGCCTATGTCGAGCCCCTCGGCTTCGACGACCAGGACGACGCGATCGGACAGAGCGTCGCCATCGCGATCACCGATGCGGACCGCACCTCGCACACCGTGGACGCCACCATCGTCGGCATCACCGAAGAGGGCCTCGCCAGTGCCGCAGGCTCCAGCATCCTCGTGAACGGCCCGCTCGAGGACGCGCTGTTCGCGGCTCAAAGCACCGGTCTCACCGCAGAACAGGCCGACCTGTACGCGAGCGCGACCGTCTGGTTCGATCCCGATGCATCCGACGAGGAGATCACGGCGTTGAAGGATGCGCTTGCCGACGAGGGCTACACCGGCACGACGATCGCCGATCAGCTCGGCATGGTCACCACCGTGATCGACGGCATCGTGCTCGTGCTCAACGCCTTCGCGATCATCGCGCTCCTGGCAGCCGCCTTCGGCATCGTGAACACGCTCTACATGTCCGTGCAGGAACGCACCCGAGAGATCGGGCTCATGAAGGCGATGGGAATGGGATCAGGGCGCGTCTTCACCCTGTTCAGCCTCGAAGCGGCGTTCCTCGGATTCCTCGGCAGCGCCATCGGCGCCGGCATCGCCATGCTCGCCGGCACCGCGATCAGCAGCGCGCTCTCCGAGGGCTTCCTGGCGGACCTTCCCGGGCTCACCCTCATCGCGTTCGACCCCGCGTCGATCGGTGCGATCATCGTGCTCGTCATGGTCATCGCCTTCCTCGCCGGCACGCTCCCGGCAGCCCGCGCCGCCAAAGCCGATCCCGTCGAATCGCTCCGCTACGAGTAGGGGGATGCCACACGGCGGCCTGCCCTGCGCTGATCAGTGGTGGAAGTTCAGTGGTGGAAGTGCGACCCGTTGGCGCTGTCGGGCAACGGCGTGGTCAGCGATTCGAGGAACGCCACCTCGCCACGGATGTCGGCCAGCAGCGCCGTGGCGAGGTCGCGGCTGAGCCCGACCTTGACCACGATGCGCTGCAGCACGACATCGGCCATGTCATCCGCCATGGGATACGCGGGCACGAGCCACCCCTTCATGCGCAGACGGTCGGCGAGGTCGTAGAGGGTCCAGATGTCGGTGTGGCCCTGCTTGAGCACCCAGGCGAACACCGGGATCGTGTCGCCCGTGCTGATCAGCTCGAACGGACCGATCTTCGCGATCTCGCTCGAGAGGTAGGTGGCGACGTCGATCGAGTTCTGCTGCACCGCCCGATAGCCCTCGAACCCGAGGCGCAGGAACTGGTAGTACTGCAGCAGCACCTGGGCGCCAGGGCGCGAGAAGTTCAACGCGAGGGTCGGCATGTCGCCCCCGAGGTAGCTGACGTGGAAGATCATGCTCTCGGGCAGCACCGCGGTGTTGCGCCACACCACCCAGCCCACCCCCGGGTAGACCAGACCGTACTTGTGGCCGGATGTCGAGATCGAGTTGACCCGGTCGAGCTGGAAGTCCCACACCAGATCGGGCTGGCAGAACGGCGCCACCATGGCACCGGATGCGCCGTCGATGTGGATCTTCACGTCGAGTCCGGTCTTCGCCTGGATCTCGTCGAGCTTCTTCGCGATCGCGATGGTGTCGTCATAGAGACCGGTGAAGGTCTGCCCGAGGATGGAGACCACACCGATCGTGTTCTCGTCGACGTAGTCCTCCAGGTGGTAGCCGTCGAGGGTGATGTGCTCACGCGTGACCGGAACGTAGCGCGGCTCCACATCCCAGTAATTGCAGAACTTCTCCCACACCACCTGCACGGCCGCCGACATGATCAGGTTCGGCTTCTCGGTCGACTTGCCCTCCGCCCTGCGCCGCTCCTGCCACAGCCGCTTGAGCGCGAGGCCGCCGAGCATGCATGCCTCCGACGACCCGATCGTCGAGGTGCCGATCGTGTCGTCCTTGTCCGGCACGTTCCACAGATCGGCGAGGATGCGCCAGCACCGGTCCTCGATCGCCGCCGTGGCGGGGTACTCGTCCTTGTCGATCATGTTCTTGTCGGCGGCTTCGAGATACAGCCTCTTCGCCTCGTCATCCATCCAGGTGCCGACGAACGTCGCGAGGTTGAGCCGCGAGTTGCCGTCGAGGATCGACTCGTCGTGCACGATCTGATACGCCGTCTCCGGCAGACTCGGCCCCGCCGGCAGCGTGAACCTGTCGAACTCGGTGGCCTCTCCCGGACGGACGAAGACCGGGTTGATGCTCAGAGTGGGGTCGAGGTTGGTCGACTGGCGGGCCTTGCTGGTGTTCGCGGTCACGTGTCGCTCCTCCGGATCGTCGGGGCGGATACGTCAGCGGATCGCCCTCAGGACAGCCTGAATCCGAACGTACCCCAGAGACCGACCCCCGCCCCAGGGGGCCCGCGCCGGCTCGACGCCTCCGCGCGACGACCAGCGCGACTCCGCGCCCCGCTAGCTGTGCAACCGCCGCAGCGTGGTGCGGAGACGGCGGCGGCTGAACCGCTGAGACATCACCGCGTTCATGCCCCGATAGCCGCGCGGAACGGCTTCCGCGAGCATGAGCATGCACAGGTAGGCGTCGTACAGCGCCAAGCGGGTGCGCTGGTCTTCGTCGAAGGTCCATTCCCCTCCTCCGGCGCGCGCGTAGGCGACGTTGAACGCGACGTCCTCTGCCGGTTCGCGGAACAGCGACGTCGATACCAGCTCGGCCAGGGGATCCCCCCAGAACATCCGCTCGCCGTCGATCAGCCCCGTCAGGCGGGCGGAGTCGCCGTCGTGATCCGCGAACACGTTGCCGTCCCAGAGATCGAAGTGCACCAGCGCCGGCTCGGAGATCTCGTCGAGCAGGGCGCGGTGGCGCCGAACGGTCGAGCGGAGCAGCTCCTCGGACGGGCCGATGCGCACCCGGTACCGCATGAGGTCCGCCACGGCCGCGTCCCAGATGCGGCCGAAGGCTTCACTCCAGGTGTCGCCCTGCAGGGAGTCGCCGTCCGGGCGGTCGTAGCCGAAGGACTCGCCCCGCACCTCGTGCAACCGCGCGACGGCGGTACCCAGTTCGGCTCGTACCGTCGCGCGCCCCAGGGCCGTCAGGTCGCGCCCGATGCGCTGGAGCGGTGCACCGTCGAGGAACGACAGCAGGATCACATCGCGATCGATCAGACGGCGGGTGAAGTCTTCGGCGAGCACTTCCGGAACGGGTGCTCGCCCTGCCGCGTGGGCGTAGTACGACACTTCGGAACGCATCAGGCCGTCTTCGTAGCCGAGGCGCGGGAGATCGTCCGGGGGCGCCACCTTCACCACGACCTGCGCGCCATCCGTGAGCGCGACGCGATACGCCGCGTTGTACATGCCGTCCGCCAGCTCGTCGACACCGGCGACCGAGGCGCCGAGATGCTGCTCCACGAGCGCGGTGACGACCGGGGTCGGGACGGGCGCCTTCGTCCTGCTGTGCATGTGAATCCTCCGGATACGCGAACTGCCGACCTCCCCGATGAGGCGAGGCGACGGCTCTGGTCTACCAGGATGTCATCCGGCGCAGCATCGGCACGTCGACCTGGGTGAGCGACGCGACCCGATGGACGCCGGGCGGCAGACTCCGTGCGGGGTCGCCCACGACCACGGTCACGCACCCGGCCGAGACGGCCGCCCAGGCCCCGACGAGGGAATCCTCGATGGCGACGCAGCGTGCAGCGGGGAGCCCGAGCGCCGCCGCTCCGTCGAGGTACGGATCGGGCGCAGGTTTCGTGCGGGCTGTGTCGTCGGCGGTGACCACGGCGCGGAAGGCCGAGAAGTCGACGCGCTGAGCGAATCCGTCGACCCAGTGCCGCGGCGATGACGTGACGAGGGCGAGCGGCACATCGGCGTCGACGAGAGCACGCAGCAGTTCCGGTGCACCCGGTCGCCAGGTGACCGCATCGGCGTAGGCGGCGAGCGCCCGACGGTCGAGGTCGGCGGCGATGTCTGCCGGGGCGGCGACGAGGTCGAGCCGCTCGCGAAGCAGCACCGCCGCCCGGTCGAGGTCGAGCCCCTCGGAAGCCGCGGCGACGCCTGCGGCATCCGTTCCGTCATGATCGAAGACGAACCGTTCCACCACCCGCAACCAGGTGCTCTCGGTGTCGAGCAGGGTGCCGTCCATGTCGCTGAGAACTCCCCAGGGGAGCGAGCGGGCATGCGTCATGGTGTCCTCCGGTCACGTCGATCTCGAACGGACCGCCGCCTCCATCACGCCGGGGCGAGACGGACGGCACCCGGCCCGCGAGCGAACGGCGGGTGAACGCCGGAGGGCCGGTCGGGGAAACCCCGCGGACAGGTGTGCGCAGATGTGCAGGATGCCGGGCAGCGGACGATTCCCGGCACCGAGCCGCGGATACGCTGGCGGCGGACCGACCGCACCTCCACCCTGAGGAGCCGCCGCAGAAGGGAACCGCCGCCGTGCACCGCTACCGGGAGATCGCCCGCGACCTCACGATCCAGATCGCCGATGGCGCGTTCGACGCCACCGGGATGCTGCCGCCGGAGGCGCAGCTCGCGATCGCCTTCGAGGTGTCGCGCGGCACGGTCCGCAATGCCCTGGTCCTCATGGCGCGGCAGGGCGCGATCGCACCCCGACGCGGTTCGGGCTGGCTGGTGCGGACGGCCGTGCAGAGTCAGCGCTTCTCGGAGATGCGCTCGTTCGCGCAGTGGGCGTGGAGCCGCGGCCTGGAGCCGGGCGGGCGCGTCGTCGCGCAGCAGCGCCGGGCGGCGACTGCGGCCGAGGTGCGGCTGTTGCGTGGCGGTCGAGGCATCGGCGAGGTGCTCGAGGTCGTCCGCCTGCGTCTGCTCAACGGGCGCGTGATGATGCTGGAACGCACCGCCTATCCCTCGTGGATCGCACCCCTAGTCGAAGACCTGTCCCCCGAGGAGCCGTCGGTCGTCGGCGCTCTGGAGGCCCGCGGCGTGCGGATGGTGCACGGCGAGCACTCGATCGATGCCATCGCCGCGCCCAGCGACGACGCCCGCCTGCTCGACGTGCGGCGGTCGAGTCCGCTGCTGCGCGTGAAGCGCGTCAGCTACGCCTCGGACGGCCGCGCGATCGAGACGGGCGACGACCGCTACCTGCCCGACGTCATGTCGTTCCAGGTGCAGGCCTCGCTGCAGGGGATGTCGCTCACGCGCCAGGCCGGCTGAGCTGCGCGAAAACACGCATCCTGGACAGGTGTGCGTCGTGGGCCCCGGTATTCTGCCCGGTTCGGCTCGACGCCGCCGTTCGGACCGACCACGTTCACCCTGCGGTCACCTTCCGGCTGTTCTGTCGCGTCGAGGAAGGACATTCGCGCCTTCCGCCGGCCCCCGGACGGGGCGCCGACCTCGTCTCTGGAAGGAACACCGCAGACATGTCTTCGTCCCCCGCTCTCGGGATGCACCGGCGCCGGCGCATCCCCCTGCTCACGGCGCTCATCGCCACGGGAGCGCTCATCGCCGCACCCCTGATACTCGCCTCCCCCGCGGCCGCCGCGGCATCCGAGATCACCCTCGCCGACACTGAGGTCTCCGTCGGTGACACGATCGCCGTCGACTTCGCCACGGATCGCCCCAGCGCCAAGAACTGGGTCGCGATCTACCCGGAGTCCAAGCCCGAACCCTGCGACGCCTGCGGCATGGCCTGGGCCTACGCCCCCGGCGCGAGCGGGTCGGTGCAGCTCCCCACGAACGACCGGGCGGGCAACCCGCTTCCCGCGGGGAGCTACCGGGTCGAGTACCTCTACAACGACGGCTACACGCGTGTCAGCGCGCCGGCCGCGTTCACCATCGACGGCGAGCCGGCGGGCGAGGACCCCTACGAGGGACCGGATGTCGACCCGACGAAGCCGATCGACCTCTCGGTCGTGCAGCTGAACGTCTGGGGCAAGACGACCGACGCGGCGATGCTCGAGGAGATCGGCGCCGACCTGATCTTCGTCGAGGAGGCGCAGCGTGCGGCGTCCGCCGTGGCGAAGGATCTCGGCTTCGACCACCACTCCACCGGTGGCAGTGCGGGCGTCATCTCGCGGTATCCGATCGTGGATGCGGGAGTCGTCACGGTGCCCGGCACGCAGGGCGGCTGGATGAAGGCCATCGTGCAGGTGGGCGACACGCAGATCGCCGCGTACGGCGGCCACCTGGAGTACCGCTACTACGCCACCTACCTCCCGCGCGGCTACGCGGGTGACGTGCTCGCCCCGGGCTTCCCGGCCGAGTGGCGCGGATGGGACAAGCTGAACGCCCCGGTGGCCGATGTGCCGCAGATCCTCGCGGCGAATGAAGCCTCCAGCCGACCGGCGGCAGCGGCGGCGCTGATCGCCGACATGGCCGAGGAGCGCGCGGCGGGACGACTCACGATGATGGGCGCCGACATGAACGAGCCGTCCGTGCTGGACTGGACCGAGAGCACCGCGCACCTCTACGACCACAACGGCGTCGTCGCCCCCTGGCAGACGACGAGCATCCTGCGCGACGGCGGACTCGTCGACGCGTACCGGGCGATGTACCCCGATCCCGTGACCCACCCCGGCTTCACCTGGCCGGCGGCCACGCCGAACGTCGACGTCTCGCAGCTTGCCTGGGCGCCGGAGGCGGACGAGCGGGACCGGATCGACTACGTCTTCTTCGCCCCGGACGACCGGCTGAGCCTGACCGGCACGCGGATCGTCGGACCGGTGGGCGACGTCGTGCGCGGCACCAAGGCTCCTCCGGTCTCCGACGAGGAGATCTTCACCCCGCTGACGCTGTGGACCAGCGACCACAAGGGTCTGCAGGCCGATTTCGTCGTCTGCGGCGAGGCCTGCCAGGCCGCCCAGGAACCGGGTGAGCTCGTGGTCGGTAGCCCGTCGATCACCGGCACGGCGAAGGTCGGGGAGACGGTCGTCGCCGCACCCGGCGAGTGGACGACCGGAACCGCGTTCACCTTCCAGTGGCTCTCCGACGGGCAGCCCATCGACGGCGCGACGTCCGCCACACTGTCGATCCCGTCGACACTCGCCGGCCACGCGCTCTCCGTGCGGGTCGACGGCGCCCTCGACGGCTACGCGCCGGCGTCGGCGACCAGTGCCGCCGTGACCGTCGCCGGCGAAGAGCCCGTGGTGCCGGAGCCGACCGTGACGCTCGGAGCGACCACGGTCGTCGCGGGCGGAACTCTGGACGTCAGCGGCACCGGTTTCGCCGCAGGCGCCGAGCTACGACTGGAGCTGCACTCCACCCCCGTGGTCCTCGGCACCGCGACGGCCTCGGCGGCGGGCGAGTTCTCCACCACCGTCCGGATCCCGGCATCCGTCTCGGCCGGCGCGCACACGCTCGTCGTGGTCACCCCGGACGGCACGCCGCTGCGCGTCGCGCTCACCGTGACCGCCACGCAGGGCGCGAACGCCGACGATCTGGCGCAGACGGGTGGCGAGCTCCTCGTGCCGGCCGTCTGGATCGCGCTGTCAGCCCTGGCGCTCGGCGGGCTGCTGCTCACCCGACGACGTATGCGTCAGCAGTAACCGCATGACGAAGGCCCCGACTCCCCCGTCCTCCGGGGAGCCGGGGCCTTCGTCATGCGGCGTACGCCGGCGCGCCGAGAACCCCGACGCTCACATCCGTGCGTAGCGCGCACGCGCGAAGCAGAACACCCCATAGAGGGCGAGGCCGGCTCCGACCGCCCACAGGATGATGACGCCGAAGGGCAGCCCGGCCAGACTGCGCAGCGCCGCATCCAGTCCGCCGGCCTTCTCCGGGTCGTGCGTGACGGCGGCGATGACGAAGAGCACGCCGGCCACCGCGACCGCGATCCCCTTCGCGATGTAGCCGGCGATGCCGAAGGCGACGATCCCGGAACGCGCGGCCCCGGCCGGCAGCGCGAGACTCTTCGCGAAGGCGCGGGTGATCCCCCGCACGATGAACGCGACGCCGACGGCGACCACGCCGAGGCCGACGACCACCAGCAGCACGACGCCGGCAGGCACCGCCAGCAGACGCGCACTGAACGACTGCGACGACTCGGACGACTGCGACTGACCGCCGAGGGCGTAGACGAGAGCGGTCGCGCCGATCGCGAGGTAGGCGGCGGCCGTGCCGAGGAACTTCGCCCGGTGACCCCATTTCTTCGTGGAGTCCGGGTCGCGCTCGACCACGGCTTCGGCGATCTGCCAGATCGCGAGCGCGAACAGTCCGAGCACGATGACCCACAGCAGGAGGACTCCCGCGGGCGCCTGCTGGATCTGCGCCAGCGCCCCGCCCTGGTCGGCGTCGCCGCCGCCCCCGCCGATCGCGATCGAGATGGCGATGACGCCGATCAGGATGTGCAGGATGCCGAGGACGACGTAGCCGATCCGCGCGAGGGTGCGGAAGGCCCGGGAATCCTGGGCCGCCGCGGCGGTGGAGGAAGCGGACGAGGAGATGTTCATGAGGAGCTCACGCTTTCGTTCGAGTGTGCGGGGGACGGGGTGCCGACCGCGCGGATCGCACGGCGGTCGCGGACGGCCTCGACGCAGACCCAGACCACAGTCGCGACGGCGATCCCCTCCAGCAGACCGGCGACGACGTCGCTCAGCCAGTGCGCGTGGAGGGAGGTGCGGCTCCACATCATCGTGACGACCCACACCGCACCCGCCGCCCAGATATACCAGCGGCGGAGCACGATGCCGAGGACGATGGCCACCGTCGTGGCGACAGCCGTATGACCGGAGGGGAAGGAGGTCGCCACGCTCTCGGCGAGTGAATCCGCAGGGCGCGTACGACCGATGACGGCGGCCATGGTCGCGCCGACGGCGACGACGACCACCATCGCGATCGCCAGCGTCGCGGCATCCGCTCTCCGGCCACGCCACAGCAGGCACGCGATCAACAGGACCCCCACGACGATCATGCCGATCGTGCCGCCGACGACGGCGGGCACCCAGGCGACGATGATCCCGACGTCGCCGGTCGTCGCCCGCATGAGGTCGTTCCACCACACGTCGATCCCGAGCGGCTCGTGCCCGCCGACCGCGACGATGCCGCGCAGCGCGACGAACGCGACGGTGGCGGCGATGCCCACGAGGAGCGCCGCGTGGCGACGGGCGACGTCGGACACGCGGGGCTCAGGCGAGAGGATCGCTGTTGCGGATGCTCCGGCGCGTCACGCGCTCACCCGTGGCGGGGTCGACCGCGGTGCGCGCGACAGACTCGGTGCGACGGCTGCGCATCACCAGGACGAGACTGATCAGGAAGACCAGGACGCCGGCGCCCATGAGGATGTAGCCGATCAGATCGAGGTCGACGAACCCTCCGGTGTCGATGTTGAGCGCGAAGACGAGGATCGCTCCGATGACGATGAGCGCGATGCCGGTTCCGATACCCATGATGCTGCTTCCTCTCCGGGGCCGCGTCTGCGGCCCGCACGGGACACCTTAAGGTCAATCGGCGTTGAGTCAATCCTCATGGACATAGTTGCTGCGAGGTGGTAGGGATGGAGTCGATGACCGATCTGGAACGCCGCGCGGGGATCTTCGCCGCACTCGCCGATCAGACGCGCCTGCGCATCGTCGACCTGCTCACGCTCGGCGATCTGTCGTCCTCCGAGATCGGCGCGACCCTCGATCTGCGCTCGAATCTGATCGCGCATCACCTCGGCGTCCTGGAATCCGCCCAGATCGTCGCCCGCACCCGGTCGGAGTTCGACCGGCGACGCACGTATATCGGACTGCGCCCCGAGGTCTTCGATACTCTCGCTCCTCCGAGCGTGATCCCCCCGCGGCGCGTCCTCTTCGTCTGCACGGCCAACTCCGCGCGATCCCAGCTCGCCGAGACGATCTGGCGCGATGCGAGCGCGGTCGATGTCGCCTCCGCCGGCACCCGTCCCGCCGAGGAGGTGAACCCCGAGGCCATCGCCGCGGCAGCCCGGCACGGACTCGCCATGCGCCCCGCCCACCCGCCGCAGCACATCGACGACGTCCGCGCGGATGGCGACCTGGTGATCACGGTCTGCGACGACGCCCACGAACGGCTGCGCGACGGAGACGACCTGCACTGGTCGATCCGCGACCCCGCCCGCGTCGGCACCGCCGCCGCCTTCGACGCCGCCTTCGACGCCCTCTGCCTGCGCATCCGCGCCTTGTCCTCCCGCCTCGTCGCCGCCTGAGCGCAGCGACGCTCCCGACCATTCTGGTCGGTTTCACAGCCAAATCGGTCGGGCCTCGATATAGGCTCCCTCATGGCCGCCCCACGTCGCGGCACGAGTGAGGAGACCGAGATGACGTCCGACACCCCGTCCCCCCGAGGCCGCTGGTGGGCGCTCGGCATCCTCACCCTGAGTCAGCTGATGGTCGTGCTCGACGTGACCATCGTGAACATCGCACTGCCCTCCGCACAGACCGAGCTCGGATTCGCCGACGAGGGCCGCCACTGGCTGGTCACCGGCTACGCGCTGGCGTTCGGCAGCCTGCTCCTGATCGGCGGCCGCCTGAGCGACTACTTCGGGCGCCGGCGGATGCTGGTGATCGGACTCGTCGGCTTCGCCCTCGCATCCGCTCTCGGCGGCTTCGCCGACGGACTCCCCGCCCTGCTCTCGGCGCGCGTGCTGCAAGGCGCGTTCGGTGCGCTGCTCGCGCCGGCCGCACTGTCCTTGGTCTCCACGACCTTCGAAGACCGCCAGAGCCGCCTTCGTGCCTTCGCCGTCTTCGGCGCCGTGTCTTCGGCCGGTGGCGCCGTCGGCCTCCTGCTCGGCGGACTGCTGACCGAGTACCTCTCGTGGCGCTGGTGCATGTGGGTGAACCTGCCGATCGCGGTGGTGGCCCTCGCCGGGATGTGGCTGATCCGCACGCAGCCCGTGATCGGTCGCACCCCGCTCGACCTGCCGGGGGCCGCCACCTCCGTGCTCGGCATGGTCGCGCTCGTCTTCGGCCTGGCGATGGCCGAGCACAACGGATGGGGCAGCATCGCGACGCTCGGCCCGCTGCTCGCCGGAGTGATCCTGATCTCCGTGTTCGTGCTCATCGAGCGGAGGGCCGCGCATCCGCTCCTCCCCCTCCGCGTCATCCTCGACCGCGATCGGGGTGCAGCGAACCTCGTGGGCCTCCTCGTCAACGGCGGGCTCTTCGCCGTCTTCCTGTTCAGCACGTACTACCTGACCGAAGGTCTCGGATACTCCCCACTGCAGACGGGGTTGAGCTTCATCCCGGTCGTGGCCGGGATCATCGCGACCTCGACGCTTGCCGGGTCGCCTGTCGCGGCCCGGTTCGGACCCCGATCCGTCATCACGACCGGCAGCGTCATCGCGGCGCTCGGCCTCGTCTGGCAGACGACCGCGGGGCTGGACAGCGCCTTCGTGCCCGACCTGCTTCCGGGGCTGACGCTGTACGGACTCGGGCTCGGCCTCGTGTTCGGTCGACTTCAGGAGGCCGCGACCGCCCGCGCCGAGCGCCGCGATGTCGGCGTGGCATCCGCGATGATCAACGCCAGCCAGGAGGTGGGCGGCGCGGCCGGAACGGCGCTCGTCAGTTCGCTCGCCGCTGCAGCCGCTGCGGCCTTCGTCGCAGCGGCGCCGCAATCCGCCACACTCAGCGCCTCGGCTACGGTGGAGAGCTACCAGGCCGCGCTGTGGGCCGCGTTCGCGCTCTACGTGGTCGCAGCGACCGTCTCGGTGCTCCTGTTCCGCCGCGGTGTCGTCGAGATCGACCCCGCCGCCGAACCGATCGCACACTAGGAAGAACGGATGACGACGATGACCGCGGATCTGTCAGGACCCATCGACGCCGCAGCTTCCCTGTTCGCGCGACACGGCTTCGCGCGCACCAGCGTGCAGGCCGTGGCCGACGCCGCCGGGTACTCCAAGGCGGGATTGCTCCACCACTTCCCCACCAAGCTCGCCCTCCACGCGGCCGTCGTCGACGCCTGCAGAACGGAGACCGCCCGCGTCCGCGACCGCGTCGCCGAACTCCCGATCGGCGCGGAACGGGACAGACGGGCGATCGAGCTGCTCGTCGACCTCTCGCTGGCCCGCCCCGGACTCGTCAGCCTCCTCCTCAGCACGATCGTGCCGATGGGCGACGACGACACCGCCCCGCTCGAGGACCTCGGAGACCTGCTCTTCGAGGCCTTCGACGACGCTCCCCCTTCGGAGGCCCGCCGCATCCGCGTCACCGGAGCGCTCGTCGCCCTCGGCATCCTCGCCCTCGAAGCACGTCGGTGCGACAACGCCTCGCCCTGGCGGAACGAGATCATCGCGACGAGCGTCGACGCCCTGGGGCACGCGGAGTCGCGGAGCTGAGGAACTCCGGCACACCTCGTCACTCGGCGGAGAGCTGCTCGACCTGTGCTGCGATGTCGTGCCGGGTGCGGACCCCGAGCTTGCGTGACATCCGGAGCAGGTGGCTCTCGACCGTCCTCACGCTGAGCACCAGTCGCGTGGCGATCTGCTGGTTCGTCATCCCCGCAGACACGAACTGCGCGATCTCGAGCTCGCGCGCCGTCAGCTGCGGGTTGATGGCGAACCGGTTGGTGTCGTACTCGACCTCCGACAAGGCGTCGCGAAGACGCTGGAGCGACCGTTGCGCGCGTTCGGCCGCACTTTCATCGCCGCGGGCGCGATAGAGGTCCGTCGCCTCCGTGAGCGCCCGCACGGCGAGACCGGGTTGACCGGTCGTCCGCAGGTCCGGAGCGATCGCGACGAGAGCGTCGGCGTCGTCGAGGTGTCGGGCGTTCAGATACTGCAGGAACGCGGGGAAGAACTTCCCGTCGATCTCACCCACATACGCGTTCGCGGTCGCCAGTCTCTCCGAGGTCATGTGCATCTCGAGCGCGAACAGCATGCCCAAGGCTCCGCCGAACCGAGCGCCTCTCTCCCAGAGCGTGAGGGAGTCCCTCCACAGCTCGTCCGAGCAGTCCTGCAGGCTCTTACCGCCCGCGAGCTCGTTCAGCGCGGCCGACCAGGCTCGGGACTGTCCGGGGAACGGGCCGTCCGGCACGGGGAGCTCGTCAGCGGCGCGTGCATAACGTTCCGCGGTCTGCAGCCTTCCGGATCGGAGGGCCCCGATGGTCCGCAGCGTGAGGATGCCGAGCTGACTCCCGAGCGGAAACCGGGGCAGCTCGCCGACGCTGAGCACCGTGGTGAGGATCTGCTCCGCAGCCCCGTAGTCGCCCTGCAGCGTCAGGCACAGCGCTGCGCCGTACGCGTATCCGCGCGCGGCTTCGGCGTCGAACGACCCCTGAGCCTCGTCGAAGCTGCTGCGAGCCCAGGCGAGGGCGGCCGCATGGTCCCCCTCCCCGAGCAGGAGAAGCGTGTGCAGGATGTTCGGCAGCGAGCCGATCGCGGTCTTGTCGCTCCTCCGGATCGAATCGTAGGCACGACGCGCATCGCTGAAGCGCCCGAGCGCGAGGAGCACGATCATCTGCGATCCCCAGAGCTGGGTCTTCACCGACACCGGAAGATCGTCGTGCACTTCGAGCCGATCGGCGAACTCCGGCGGAGTGGCGTAGAAGTAGGTCGAGATGATCGCGGCCCAGCCAGCGGCGCCGCGTCCGTATCGGGGATTGTCGGCCTCCGCCTGACGGAGGTCTTCCAGCGCTCCCGCCACGTCGTCGTCCATGTAGATCCGCCATGCGGCGAGCGCGACGGCGTACTCGACCTTGGTGAACTCGTCATCGCGTTCGGTGGGTGTCTCCGCGAGGACCTTCTCGAACTCCCGTCGCGAGGCGAGGTCGGCGAGCATCGCGCCCAACAGCGGCAGCGCGGTGGACGCGCTCTTCTCCCGCTGCCATTCGGCTTCGGCCACGAATCGTCTGGAGCGGTTGTGCTCCTTCAGCATCCGCACCGCGACCGCCTCCGATGCAGAGAAGGTGGACGCTGCCGAGGTGGCGGCCGGAACCAGCGGATGCAGGAGCTCGCTCATCCCCAGCCGTTGGGCGATGCGCTCGGTCAGGCGCTCCCGACGCGCAGCCAGCGGCGAGTGATGGAACATGTCGACGATGAGCGGGGGCATGACCGTCACCAGCTGCCGGGAGTTCACCGTCTGCAGCTGGATCATTCCGAACGCCTCGAGCTGCTCGATCACAGCCGTGTCGATGAGGTCCTTCGCTGTGCGCAGCTCCACGACTCCGACGAGCGCGAGCACTTCGAGCGCTTCCCGCTCCTGCACCGACAGCGGCTCGAGATGAGTCTCGATCACTCCCCGCAGGGTCGGGCTCCACATCTCGCGGTTCGTGACCCAGACACCGTTCTCCCGATGGATGCGATGCTCGTGCACCGCGGCTTCGACCATGCTGAGCGCGAGTCCGATGATGCCACCGGATCGTTCGTAGATGCGACTCGCCGCCGCGGCGCTGACCGGAGCCTCCAGGCGCTGCTGAAGGATCGCCTCGAGCTCGAAGTACGTCAGCGGCCCGGTGTCGACCACGAAGGACGGCTCGGCGGCCGTCGCATTGAGGCCGGTCGGCGTGTGTCGCGCCTGCAGGCCCGCAAGACGTGAGAGAACGATCGGAACGCCGGCGGAGCGTCGAGTCGACTCGATGAGTCCCCAGGTCGTCTCATCCAGGTCATCCCAGTCGTCGATGAGTATCGCCGACTTCGCCCCGGGCAGCATGTCGTGCAGAGCACGGGCGGTGCGCTCGATGAGCGGGACCGCGGACTCCGTACCAGCTGTCGCTCCGGCGAGCCGCAGCGGAAGGACCGGGTGGGTGCGCAACGATGCGACGCCCTGAACGGTCACGATGGTCCAGCCCCGCCGTTCCAACCGCTGACGGAGTTCGTCGAGCATCGCGGATCGTCCGCTCCCGCGGCTCCCGACGATGTCCACGCTCGAACCGGATTCGAGCAAGGCGATGCAGAGCGCCAGATGGTTCTCTCGACCTATCACCGTCAGTGTCCTCTGTCCCACAGGTGCCTCCAAAGTAGCCCCGCCCTCTGACTGTCGCAATAGCCGTGAAAGCCTGCTCGACGTTCCCCTGCACGCCGATCCGCCGCTCCCGCGAACGCCTGCGGACTCGGCGCACGGCCCGGTTCCCGCTCACCGTCCGAGCACGAACATCCGGATCCGCCTCGACGCTCGAAGAGCGGGCACGTCCGCGGTGAGGGAGGCGTGGCTCCGCAGGTGCACCTGCGGAGCCACGAGCCGACCGTTGGGAAATCGATCGGCCAGACGCACACTGGGGAGAGCATGCGCTCGGGCCTCGCGAGCTGGACGAGATCCAGCTCGACGAGCGGCCTGAGTCGAAGATAGGCGCCGGTTCGGTCCGGAATTCGTCCGCGCAGTAGCCCCCGCGACTTCCGCCGTAGCGGATCGCGCGGAATGCAGTAGACCCGGTCTCCGCGCGCGTATCCGCTGCGCCGACGGACGGAAGACGAGGTGTCCGTCTACGCGGACCCGGGCTCGTCGCCTCCGACGAGCTGTGCAGTGATGATCATGTTCTGCGTGGATGCCGTCTGCGTCCTGTTCTGCAGGCAGGTGAGCAGCACGAGACGTCCGGGGACGTTCTCCCAGATCTCGGCCGTAGCACCGACCTGTGGCTTGTCGACCTTCTGCCACCCGGTCACCCGGTAGTGAAGGTCGCCGAGGTAGACGTCCGCGCCCTGGGGGACGGCCGCGGTGCCGGCCGCGATGTCGATGAGGTAGTTGCCGGGGCAGACGGCGCCGCCCCGGCAGGAGTGCATGACGACGAACACGGTGCCCACGGTGGCGTGTGCGAGGTTCGCACCGTAGTTGCGCACGAGGTACGCCGAGGCGAAGCCGGGCGGATCCATGACGCCGTCGACCTGATTGATCGCTCCCACGGGAACGTCCAGCGCTGCGGCAGGCACGTTCAGCCTCATCCCGCCTTCCGACGGGACGGCATCGATCCTCGCGAGCATCTCGGGCGAAGGCGCGGGGAAGACGACGGGGTTGCCGCGCATGTCCGTGGGCTGATCCTGCTGTGCGAGGGAGGCATGGACCGTCCAGCCGGCCGCGATCACCGCGACGAGCGAGAACACCGTCACGATGATGAGCCGTACCGGCCCGAGCTGCCGCTTCGAGCGCACCGCGGCGCGCGCCGCCCTGCCCATCACGCGCTCCCCGTGTTCGGTTCAGGGGCTCGCCGACGTCGACGTCGTCCGGTGTCGGCGGCCCGCGTGGCGCCGGCGGCCCGCGTGGCGCCGGCGGACGTGGGGGGCAGCCCGCACCACCAGACGAACCAGCCGGCCACCGAGAGCGTCGCGACGAAGCCGACGACCCACCACGGGAACCCCGGTCCTGCGGCGCCTTCCATCCCGGCGGCGATCGCACTCGGTGGAGTCGGCGTCACCCGTTCCCCCGTGACGAGGATGCGCTGGCTGTTGATCCCGATGGGGGTGCAGGTGACCAGAGTGACGAGGTCCTTGCCGGCGACGGGATTCAGGGACTTCGAGTCATCGGGGTCGACGACCCTGATGCTGTTGATCTTGTAGGTGAGCGTCTCGCCGAACACGTAGAGACTGAATGTGTCGCCGTTGCGGACCCGATCCAGGTCGGTGAACAGCGCGGAGGTGGCGAGGCCCCGGTGTCCGGCGAGCACCGCGTGGGTGCCCGTGCCACCGACCGGGAGCGAGCTGCCCTCGAGATGGCCGACGCCTTCGGCGAGCGTCGCGTCGCTGGTGCCGTGGTAGATGGGGAGGTCTGCGCCGATGGCGGGAATGACGATGCGCCCCATGAGACCGTCTTTGTTCGCGGCGAGGAGGTCGGCGTAGTCGAAGCCACCGGGCAGCGTCGCACCGGCGTCGACGGGGAGACGCTCGTTCGCCTGCACCGCGGCTCCGGCATCGAGGAGCGCGTTGTAGGCCTCGGCCTGTTCGAGCGCCGTGACCCGACTCGCCGGACCGATCACGTGCACATCGTTGACGCCGTCGCGAATCTGCTCCGCCTGCTCCGAGGCGCTGAACCACTGTGCCGTCGCGGGGTAGAGCGCGACGCTGACACCGCTCAGGCAGAGGGCGGCCACGACCACGGACAGGGCGGACAGTCGCCATCTGCGCGGGTGCCGGCGGCCCGCGGCGCGGCGGGTCTCCCGGCGCGTCCCCGTGGTGGGAGCGGGGAGCGGGGTGCTGATCATCGGGGAGCCTCCATTCGACGAGAAGGGGTCGGCCACGGACGAGGAGCGTCCTCGCCCGTGGCCGACCCTGTCGTACTGCGGGATCAGACCGTCTCGGCCTGGACCGCCGCGTCGCGACGGCGACGGACGATCAGCGTGCCGACGACGACAGCGAGCGCCGCGACGGCGAGTCCGCCGCCGAGGAAGATCGCGGTGCCGGTCGATCCGGTCAGCGGCAGCGAGATCGCCGGCGCCTGCGGGTCGGTCACGGTGATGACGCCGTTCTCGTCGACGCCACCGGGGTTCACGGTCACGGCGGTTCCGCCCTGAGCCTGCGACCAGGCCGTGGCGATGCCGAACCCTGCGGGAGCCTTGGTCTCCACGACGTAGTACGTCAGGCTCGCACCCTGGCCGTCGTTCTGGGCCTTGAGGCCGCTGATCTTCACGGTGCCGTCGGCGACCGATGTGAACGTCGTGGCACCGGCGATCGAGACCGGGTTGCTGAGGTTCTTCGCGTCGTCCTGCGAGGTGAAGACCTGGAACTCGGCATCCTTCAGCGCGACGCCGTTGGTGTCCTGCTTGTGCAGCGTCACGTCACCGAACGTGTTCTTCGTCTCGTTCGACGGGGTCACGGTCGGCGGGGTGTTGCTGTCGGCCTGGCTCTTGGACTGGCTGGTCAGCATCGCAACGTTCGTGATCGTGCCATCGCCCATCGCGTTGACGACGGCCGAGAACGCCACGGTGACCACCGAAGACGGGTTCGCCGTCAGCTTCGCGAGACCCGGCGCCGTGAAGTCGATCACGATCCGCTGGCCGGTCACGTCGACCGTGTAGTCGCCGGCATCCAGTGCGATCGCGCTGCCGCCCGCGTCGGCGAGCGACACCGTCACGGCAGACGCGGCCGGTGCGGTCAGGCGCGAGTCGAGCTCGTCCGAGAGAGCGTACGCGACCAGCGGGTTGCCTGCGGCCTGGTTCGGCACCGTGGCGGTGACGGTCCAGTCGATCGTGTCGCCGACGGCGTGGGCCTTCGAGTCATCCGCGGTCTTCACCGGGGCGCCGAGCTTCGTGTTCTTCGGGTAGACGAACACGTCGGTCAGCCAGCCGTTGGTGCTGGACTGCGCCATCGGCAGCTCCACCAGGAACGGCGCGCCGATCTGCACGCCGTCGGGCGCGCTGGTCTCGGTGACCAGGTACACGCTCGCAGTCGTGGTCGAGTAGCTCGTCACTCCGGCGCCGTCGGTGGGATCGAGCGCCTCTGCCGGCCCGGTCGTGTACACCGTGCCGGCCTTGTCGACGACCACGCCTGCGTTGTCGACCTTCAGCTCGCCGGCCGTCAGCCAGCCGGCCGACGTCGACAGGTCGACATCCTCGACGGGCGCGATGCTGAAGGTGACGCCGTCGATCGGCGTCGCGCCCGTGAGGGACTGCGGGGTGCCGTCGGTCGGCGTTCCGCCCGCAGCGGGGTTCTCCAGCTTCGTGATCGTCAGCGTGTACGGGCCGGACGGGACGTTCCCACCAGCCGTGTCCGCGTTGGCGGGTGCCGCGGCGACGGCGCTCGTCAGGAGCGCCAGAGCGGCGGCGCCGAGACCGGCCATCAGCCGGATGTTGCGTATCTTCTTCATCGGATCTCTTTCTATGGTGCGGTTGGGAAGGGTTCGGAGGGGTCTTGTGGAGTTCATGCCCGGCGGGCTCGGCGCCGAAGCAGCCAGATCAGTGCGGCGGCTCCCGCCACCAGAAGGGCGATGGACCAGTACGCGATCACGTCCACACCCACCCCGCCGGTCAACGGCAGCATGAGAGCGGGGACCGCCTGGTTCACGAACCGGTACTGGACTGTCGCCCCGGCGGTTGGTGTGAACTGGCTGCCGGACACCGCGGTCCACGTGCTGCCACCGTCGGTGGATCGCTGCAGACCGAGCGGGAGGTACGCCGTCTTCGACGACAGGGACTGCTCGACGAGCGAGTACGGAGAGCCCGGCTTCACCTCGAAGCTGTTCGCGGTGGTCGCCACCTCGTCCCCGTCGAACGTGACAGCCGATCCGAGTCCGGCTGCGGGGGTGAGTGTCAGCGCGAATTGCCCCGCGGTGAGACCGCCCGCGCCCTCGATGTGCTTGAGGACGGTGATCTTCGCCGTCGTGTTCGTGATCGTGCAGGTCACGTTCTGCCCGTAGCCGACGACGACGGACGAGTCTGAGACGGGCACGGATTCCGTATCCGTCGCACACACCCAGCCGTCGGAGGTCGGCACGTAGTTCTCGGAGCCCGCCGTGGTCGAGGTCTCCGCCAGCGCATACGGCACGCCGGGCGTCACCGTGACCGCGGTGGCACCGGTCGACGCGGTCGGACCGGTCGGGCCGGGAAGCGCGTCAGCCGGTCCCGCACCGCTGAGCGTCCAGCTCGTCGCGGGCAGGCTGCCGAACGCGACCTGCTTGGCCAGCGTCAACGTCGAGACCTCGCACGTGACGGTGTTGGTGATCGTGAAGGTGTTCGTGGTCGGGGAGGCAGACAACGTTGCCGTGTACGGCACCGTGTTGGCTGTGGTCACGGCGGTGCCGTTGACCTCCGTGACCGACTGCGAGCTGATCTCGCAGCCCTCCGGCACGGTGACCGATTTCTCTCCGATGGAGACGCTCTGCCCGTTGACGTAGCCGCCGTAGGTCTGTCCGAAGTGCGGGTCGGTCTGACCCGGCAGCGTCAGCGCCGTCGAGAACCCGTCGGGCAGCGCACCGCTGTCACCGCTCTGCGCAGGGATGCTGTGGGTGCCGAGCACCGTGCCTGCGGCATTCTTGATGACCCACTTCTTGATCACCACGACCTGCTGAGCGCTGGTCGAGTTCGTCACGGTGCAGTCGATCTGCCCCGCGGTGCTGGGCATGGTGAACGTCGGCCCCGTGGAGGTCCAGGACGTCCCGACCTGCACGCAGGAGAAACTCTGCGCGTAGTCGGCCGGCGTGCCGCCCGTCGTCTCGGACAGGGTCACGACGGTCCCCGCCGCCACGGTTGCGCTCGCGACATTGCCGGTGTCCGGATTCGGTCCGGTGCCTGCACTCGACGTCGCGCCGACTCGGTTCTTGATCCCCGCGGCGTCGATGCCCAGCGTGGCGGTCGATCCCACCAGCGCGTCCTTCCACTGCTTCGTCAAGGTGACCTTGCTCGAGAGGGCGGTGTTGACGAGCGTGCACGCGACCTGATCGACACCGGGCAGCTGCACCGGCTGGTTGATTCCGCCGCTCCCGTCCGGTCGCAGTCCGACCGCCTTTCCGGTCGCGCTCGTGCACGTCCAGCTCTGCGCGTAGTTGGACAGCGACGCCGAACCTGCGGCGGTCTCGCGCAGGTCGTACCAGGCAGAACTGACCGGGACCGTGAGCGTTCCGGTCGATGCGTTCTTCGCCGTGCCCGAGGTGACCGGCGAAGGACCGATCTGGGTTCCCCACCCGTCGGTGATCCTCAGCCCGAACTGGTCACCGGCGGACGCGCGGCTCGCGATCGTCTTCTTGAAGGTCAGGGATGCCGTGCTGATTCCGATCGCAAGCGCCTGGCGACCGGTGTTGGTCTCCGTGTTGACGGCGGTGATCTGCTTCGGGCTCCACCCCGTGGTCGCCACCAGTGCCCCCCAGCTGTTGCTGGAACCGACGCAGGTCAGAGTCTGAGTGCCCACGCCGGTGAGTGCGGCGAGATTCGTGGTGTCGGCCGGTCCGCGACACGCGCCGGCACCGGAGTCGGGGTCGACGAGGCTCTGGACCTTCCATGGCTCACCGTCGGTCGTCCACTGCCAGGTCTCACCGGCGTTCGACGTCTCGGCGTCGGCGAGCGCGAGCGAGTACGACGTGATCTCCTGACCGGCCGGGTCGAGCAGCTTGATACCGCTGATACCGATCGCCGCGTCGCCCGACCCTCCGGGGAAGCCCTTCTCGGGATCCGACGTCGACTGATTGCTGATCGTCGGGCTGCCCGGGACCGGCACCGTGTTCTTGCTCGGGTTGCCGAACATGGCCGACCCCCAGGTGGGAGTCGAACGCGCGCTCCAGATCGGCAGCGGGCCGCTCGACGAGTGCTGCGAGATCGTGACGGTGAAGGACATCTTGAAGCCGGAGTTGCCGATCAGCTGCGTGAACGGCTGTGTGATCGTCCCCGTGCTGCCTGCCGTGTTGAGGCCCGTGAAATCGAACCAGCAGTACCCGTACGAGTCCGCGTTCGTCGTTCCACCGGTCGAGCACGTGTTCGTGATCATCGACGGCTCGGCAGCCTGAGCCGCCTCAGAGGTCTGCGCCACGACGGCCGTGCCTGCGCAGAGCACAGCAGCGATCAGGATGCCGACGACCCTGCTCACTCTGCGCGTCGCCCGTCTCTCCGTCGAGACCAGCGCCTTCGAACCCGCGTTGACCACCAAGTCAGACCCCCCTAACTTCGGCAACGAGGACAGCGACTACCCGCCTGGCTGGATCGTGTCTCGCGTTGCGCTTCTTCGATGCCCTTGCGAAAGGCCGGCAGGAACGTTCTCACCGCGGCCCGCGCACATGGCTCCGCCCCGGGGCGCCCCCAGCGCGGTACTGAACCAGAGTGGGGGCGACTCACGAACGGTCTGCGCCGTTGCGGTAGTGATCGGCTCCGATGCCGTAGCGCACGCGCCAGATGGCGAACCGGTGGCTCCGCTTACGTACTGGATCTGTGATCGTGTACGCGACCCGACAGATCAGGGGTGGAATTCTCGAACGGTCAGTGGCCGCGCGTCGCCAGGTAGTCGGCCGCGCGGGCCTTCAGATCGGAACGACGCGGTTCGCCCATGAGCTGGATGCTCTCGTACACCGAGCGTCCGTCCTTCGCGGTGGCCCGCAGATCGAGGTGCGGCTGTGCGAAGAACACGTCGTAGAACGGTGCCAGCGTGGCATCCGAGAACTTCGCCTGACGGGCGATCGTGAGCAACGGGGTGCGGAAACGACCGGAGAAGTGGTTAATGTCGGCACCCGCCTCGATGAGCCGGCGCAGCAACGGAGCCTCTGCGGGGACGTCATGCGTGCCACGGCCGAGCAGAGCGTGCAGCACGGTGTCCCGCTCGCCACCCACCCCGGAGAGAGCGGCGGGGTCGGCCCCTTCATCGAGCAGGAACGAGCTGATCGCCACGCGTGCTGACAGGTCGCCGTTCGTCAGGGAACGGTGCAGAAGGGTCTGACCTTCGCCGAAATCACGGACGGCGTCGCCGGGTTGGAACGCGGCGACGAACTCGTCGAACGAGGCGTTGGCCGCGAGGAACCACACGTCGGCGCTCATGACCTACCGCCCGCAGTATGGCGGTGGGAGACATGTGACGAGGAGGACATGGCCCCCACGCTAGCCGACGGCCACGACAGAGCCGGAAGACGGCCACGAAAACCGGGGTGGATAGCGTGGAGTCATGAGCGATTCGAAGAAGACGACCGGTGACTTCGCAGGACGAGCGATGAGGGGAGCCGCGCTGATCACGGTCGCGGTGCTCCTGGCCGGCTGCTCGCCGTCGGCACCGGCGCCGGATGCCAGTCCGACCGCGAGCGACGAGGAGCGGTATCAGGCGCAGCTGGCCGAGGAGCGCCTCGAAGCCCTCGTCGACCCGATCACCCCACTTCCCAACGCAACGCCGACCACGCCCGCCGGCACAGAACTCGCCGCGGGCGAGTGGGCGGTCGTCGGTCGCGAGTGGGCCTCGGATCAGACGACCATGACCGTCGGCGTCGTGCCCGTCTCCGCCACCGCTGGCGACCTCGAGAGGGACTTCGCCTATCTGCCTGACGATGAGCGAGCCAAGCTGGGCGCCGTCACCCCGCTCTACGTCGACTACCAGTTCGCTCTCCTCGAAGGCGAGCGCATGTATCCGGCGACGACGGGCATCCAGCTTCTGCTGTCCGACGGATCCATCGCCGACATCCCGATCATCGTCGGAGGCATGGGCTCGTCGACCACCGACACCTTGTGCCCACGGGAGCCGGCAGCATCCGAGTTCCCGCAGGAGGTCGGAGACGTCTACCAGGGGTGCAAGACCTTCCTCATCCCCGAGGGTCTGGACGCCGTCAGCGTGCAGTGGGGCGGCGAGGGCATCTACACGACCGAAGGCGTGCGCTGGCCGGTCCCGGTGGCGTGAATGTATGCGCAGGATCGACCCCCGGAGCCATCAGCCTCCGTGTGACCCGTCTCCCGGGAAACAAGAACCGGTGGCTCGTCAAGCCATCAGTACTGGGGACAGACGCGAGCGCGCGTGTGGAACGGTGGATCATGATGACTCTGAATCGAAACGCAAAGGCCGCCGCTGCGGTGGCTTCGGCATCCGTCCTCTTCCTGCTCGGTTCGCTGTCACCGGCGGCGGCCAACGCCACGGAGCAGGTGGGACAAGACAACGTGTGACATCAGGAGATGCCTCGGACGAACGAGAGGCCTCAAGCGGCCTGGATTGCGGAGTCATCGCGATTTCTCTCGCTTGGATTCTCGCAACGACCCTCGTCATCTATGGCTTCAGTAGTGACGTCGAGATCACTTCAGTCCCCCTCCCCACATAGGTAGCGTGCGCTCGTCAGCGTGGGACGAATGCCGAAATGACTGTGGAAGCGATCTCAGCCCCGCTGTGCCGCGATACCTCGCCCTCGTTCCTCGCGGGCGGCGGAGGCACTCAGACGATACGCGCGTGCAAGCCGCTCCAGGCCGTCGCTCTCATCGCCCTGGGTACTCGCACCGGCGAGAAGAGTCTCGCCCGGGCGCGGCCGAGATCTGTATTCAGGGGGTCGAGCGCTTCGAACAGCGACCGCGTTCTACCCGTCCACGCCCGCGCGCTCACGCGCCGGCCACCGGAACTGCTGGACGAATCCGGCGATCCACGTCGAGCGCGTCAAGAGCAGGAACAGGCCGTAGCCGATCATCCCGCCCAGGATGTTCGTCAGCCAGTCGTTGATGTCCGCGAGGTGTCCGCTGAACGCGAACCGTGCGGCGGCCATCTGCAGCAGCTCGATGGCGAGGCTCGCGGCGGCGACGATCACCAGCACCTTCCACCAGCGCGGACGCGTGATGAGCAGGGGGAACAGGATGCCGAGCGGGATGAACACCGCGATGTTGATGAGAGCGTCCTCGAGCCCGTAGTCGACGAACGGCACGAGGTAGAGCGGCAACGGGCGCGGCCCGTCATAGAACCCCGTCCCGTAGCGGAGGAAGATCGGGAAGACCGTGTTGGCGATCACTCCGCCCGCGTAGACGGCGAGGACGGCGGCGACGCTCGCCCGGGCGAGCGTGACACGCCCGCGGGAGCGGAGGACCCAGAGGAGCACGAGGAAGATCACGACTCCGAAGGGGATCACGATCGGGAGCATGGGGACTTCGACGAATTTCATTCACTGCTTCCGGGGACTGCGTGGCGCGGTGCAGGAGCACCGCACTGATCGTATCGGGATCGGAAACGCGGGATGGCCGCCGGTGAGCACGACGTCGCACTCGGCCAGCAACTCCGCTCCGCCGCGGGTGAAGTCGTGGTCCGCGATCGCATCGAAGGGAGACGACAGGAACTCTTCGCGTCGCGAAACTCTGCACGACTCGGGAAAAGAGTAATTGCACTCAGCGCAACGTTGCATTTAGTGTAATCACAGTCGCGGAGTCGATGTGCGCACTCCCGTGAACCGACAACCGATCGGAGACGCTAATGTCAGATCACCAGGCCGAGCCTCGCGTGCCCTCCCCCTCCTCGCGGGCAGCTCTGGGCTTTCTTCCTTTCCTGCAGTTCGCGACGGGACTGCTGAGCGCGTGGTACATCGTGCTGCTCAGCGAGATTGGGCGCGAGTTCGATGTGAGCGACGCCGAGCTGAACTGGGTCAACGCGAGCTACATGCTCGCCACGGTCGTCGTGGTGCCGATTCTCGCCAAGCTCGGCGATGTGTTCGGCCATCGTCGGCTGTCGATCTACTCCGCAGTCGCGGTCACGGCCGGCACCGCCCTCATCGCTCTCGCCCCATCGTTCAGCGTCGTGCTCGCGGGCCGCGCCCTGCAGGCGCCTCTCGCCGCGTTCCTTCCGCTTGCGTTCGCGATCGTCCGAGAGCGGGCGGGCGAGTCTTCCGGGAAGGCAGTGGGCAGCCTCGTCGGTTCCGCCACGATCGGCGGAGCGCTCGGGGGAATCGGTGCCGGTCTCGTTCTGCAGATGTTCGGAGATCTACGCCCGACGCTCTGGATACCCGTCGCAGTGATCGCGGCATGTATCCCTGGACTGATCTTCTTCGTCAGGGAGACGGCTGTACGGTCGACAGGCGGAGTCGACTGGGCAGGTGCGAGCCTGCTCGGCATCGGCTTGCTCCTGACGTTGGGAGCTTTCGCCAATGCACCCTCGTGGGGGTGGACTGACGTGCGGACGTTCAGCGGGATCGGGATCGGACTCGTCATCCTCGTCGCATGGGGCTTCGTCGAGAACCGGGTGAGCAGCCCCCTCGTCGATCTCGCGGTGTTGACGAGAGGCGGGGTCGGCGTGCCTCTGCTGATCGCTTTCCTCGGTGGCGCGCAGTTCTTCGGGAGCACGACCGCAACGACTCTCTTCGCACTGTCCGATCCCGCCGTTCAGGGCTTCGGGCTCGGGTTCACGCCGACCACCGCCGGGCTGATCGTGATCCTGACGACAGCAGGAACCATCGCGACCGCATTCACCGGGGACCGCGTCGCCCGCGCGATCGGAGTGCGCGCGACGATCTTCGTCTCCGGCATGCTCGTTGCGGGCGCATATCTGCTGCTGCTCCTGTGGTCGAGCTCGACCGCGGTGTTCCTGGCTGCTGCCGTGGTGACCGGTCTCGGCAACGGGCTGCTGCTGAGCGTGGTGCCGGCGGCGATCGTTCGCGTCGCTCCTGCAGATGCGGTGGGTATCGCCTCCGGGCTCTACAACACCGCACGCGCCGCAGCCGGCGCGATCGCCGGCGCGTTCTTCGCCTTCGTGATGGCATCGCTGGTGGAGGGCGGACCCACCGTCGTTCAGTTCACCGCCGTATGGGCCATCTGCGGTGGAATCTGCATCGCATTCGCGATTCTCGGCCTCTTCGTTCGGCTGCGATCTACGGATGCGAGCGGGGCGATCGGCCAGGTGCCCCCGAGTCTGCGCCTTCGTGCGAGCCAGGGGCTCATGCTCGCGATGGGCAGGAGGATGGCGAAGTCGTCTCCGACGCTCGAGAAGTCGCGGGCGATCACCCACCGCATGGAGAACCGGCTCAGGGTCGCCTCGGGCGTGCAGGAACTCCGCGAGACCATCGACGGCGTTCCCGTCCACCGCTACTCACGAGGTCAGGCTTCCGGGGTGGTGCTTCACGTTCACGGCGGTGCCTACGTCGGCGGTAGCGCGACCTTCGGACGTGCGCATTCGGGCCTCGCGCGCCGGTATCCGATCGACGTCGTCAGCGTCGACTATCGGCTCGCACCGGAGCATCCGTACCCCGCCGCCGTCGATGACGCCCTCGCGGTGTACCGGTCACTGGCCGCGAAGGGGCCCGTTTCGATCATCGGCGAATCTGCCGGGGGCGGTCTTGTGCTCGCGCTCACCCAGCGCATCCGCGATGAAGGATTGCCGATGCCGGTCGGAGTCGCCGCGATCATGCCGTGGGCTGATCTCACCCAGACCAGCGCCAGCTACGACCTCAACCATGGACGCGACATCCTGACCCGCGAAGGTCTGACCCGCAGCGCCCGCTTCTACGCGGGAGGGATCGCGCTCGACAGCCCGCTCCTGTCGCCCCTGTTCGGCTCGTTTGCCCGATTCCCTCCGACCCTCGTCCTCGTCGGCACCCACGACTCCCTGCTGGAGGATGCGCGCGCGGTGCATCAGCAGCTCCTCGAAGACGGTGTGGCAGCGGAACTCATCGAAGTCGCGGGAGGCGCACACGGCTTCATCCAGTTGCCTGCTCCCGAAGGGCGAAAGTCCCTGGCGCGCATCCACCGCTTTCTCGTCGACACTCTCGAGCTGTGAAGCAACGAGCCCGGGCTCGCCAGCGGCACGGCTCCCGAAGCAGATACCCTGATCCGATGAGCACCGGAGTGGATCGTCGTGCCGCGCTGAAAGCGCGCCACAGAGACGCCATCCTCTCCGCAGCCCGGGAATTGATCCAGAACCGTGGAGGGCCCTCTTTCGGAGTGGACGAGTTGTCCGCCCGGGCAGACGTCGCACGGCGCACCGTGTTCAACCACTTCGCCTCGCTCGATGACGTGCTCATCTCCGTGTGCGAATCGGACATCCTGGTCGTCGTGGATCAGTTCCGTGCCGCGGTCGATTCTCCGCCCGCAGGGGAAGCATCACCACGTTCGATGTACGACGACATCGCCAGGGCCATGCGCTCGATAGACATACCGCCGGTCATCGTCCAAGTCGTCCGCACCCTCGGCGCGCCCGGCAGCAAAGGGGCACGCCGAGGCATGCTCTCCCAGGCCGCGCTCGAACGCGCCACGACAGGCCTCACCGACGAGATCCGTCGCCAGCACCCCGACACGAATCCCCTCGACTCCGAACTGCTCGTCCAGTTCTTGACCGCAGGACTGGTCGTCATCGGCCGACACTGGTACCGGCGCACAGGCGGGAATCTCGATGAGAGAGGGCGGGCCGAATGGAGCGGTTTGGTCGAGGAGCTTCTCACCAACCTACGGCCGGCGCAGAGCGCCGTGCTTGCTCGATCGCCTGGGATCGACCCCGGCGAGAACGGCTGATCCCCCGGAACCCCGGTGGGAACAGTTCCCGGAGTGGAGGCCATGACAGTCACCGGTCCGGAGCCCGTACGGCGCTCGACGACAAGCGCCTCGACCCGTTCGTGCCTCCGCGTCTCGAGGGCATCCGACGTGAAGCACAGAGCTCGTCCGTGGAGAGACGACGTAGTCGTAACCCCGGGAAGCGGAAAACCCCCTCACGAGGAGGGGGTTTCCATGGCGGTGACGGTGGGATTTGAACCCACGGTAGGGGGTTACCCTACACAACTTTTCGAGAGTTGCACCTTCGGCCGCTCGGACACGTCACCGCGGAACAGCTTACGCGAGACGGGGCGAGTGCGCGAATCGAGCCGTCGCCCCGTTCAGGACGGCATCCCTCCCCGGCGGGCGAGCAGCGCGAGGTGGAGCGCGGCGAGCGTTTCACCGTCGTCGAGATCGACGTCGAGCAGGTCGCTGATCAGGGTGAGGCGCTGGTAGAAGACCGACCGGGAGAGATGGCTCGCGGCGGCAGCGGCCGAGCGATTGCCCGGATGCATGACGAGCGCGGTGAGCACGTCGAGCAGGTCGCCGCGGCGTTCGCGGTCATAGGCGATGACGGGCGCCAGCATCCGCTCGCTGTGCGCGAGCAACCGGTGATCGTCGCGCAGCGAGGCGACGAAGCGCTCCAGCGGGCGATCATCCACGCGCCGCACGCGCGGGCCGGTATCCGAACGATCACTCGCGGCCAGGTCGCGCGCAGCACGCAGCGAGGCGAGCAGGCCGAGCACGTCATCCGCAGGAGGCCCGACGAAGACCGTGCGATCGGGGCCGGCGATGCGCGCGGCGATCGTGTCCGAGAGCGGGACGGATGCCGGTAGCGACAGCAACGCGACGTCGTCGTCCCCCACCCGTGCGGCGACCACGGCCGCCCCGGCCTGCCGCGCACGGTAGGCGAGCTGCGCGGCGGACTCGGCACCCCGGGCGACGATGCCGTGGCAGTGCCGCCCGGCGAGCACGAAGCCGCTGGTCGCGAGGCGGGCCGCGATGTCATCCGGACTCGCGAAGCGCGCGCCGAGCAGGTCGTCGATGAGGCCGCGCTGCGCGAGCAGCGACCACTCGGAATCGCCGCCGTCCGCCAGGCATCCGAACGCGAGGGCCGTCGCTCCCTGCTCGAGCACGGTGACACGACCGGCCGGGTGCACCGGACCGGGCAGCGCGAGCAGCGTTCCCCACCGCACGCCGCGCGCCTGTACGGGCACACGGTCAGCGGAACGCAGCTTTCCGAGCGCCTCGGCCACCGGCATCCGCAGGGTCTCGTGGGCGATCACCTCGCGTGCCAGGTTCTCGAGCACGACCGGAGCGCCGAGCGCGCGAGCCGTCTCGGCGACGACGACGTCGGCCGGGGCTCCCCGCAGGCTCAGCGCGGTGAACAGCTCGTGCAGGTACTGACGCTCACGCAGCGCCATGGTCTGCGCGGCGATCAGCGCCCGGTGCACGGCCTCGGTGACGGCGACGAACTTGACCTCGCTGGTCAGCGCGATCAGGGCGAGCTCGCGCTCGGCGCACACCTCGACGACAGCATCCGGGATGCGACCCTGTCCGGCACCGAGCTCGACCACGACGCCCGCGATCCCGGCCCGATGCAGCCCGACGGCGAAGTCCCGCAGCTCCTCGGGAGCGGTCGGCCAGCCGGCTCCGGTGCTGAGAAGCAGCTCCCCGCCATCGAGCAGTCGGGCGACGCCGGCACTGTCGGACACGTGCACCCAGCGCACGGCGGCATCGAGCGTGCGGCCGCCGACGATCACCTCGGGATCACCGGCCTGCAGCACGGGCTCTGCGAGCACATCCGCCACCGTGAGCAGCGCATCGTCCCGCGTCGGACGATCTGTCCGGCTGGAGCGGAAGTCCTGACGTTCTGGTATCACGTCCGGCTCCTTCGCTCTGTGATCATTGAGGAGCACAAGCCTATCGAACACCGGTCAGAGTGTTCGAGCCCGCATTCTTCAGCAGTCGGAGGAACATCGTGGACATCGTCCGTCACGTCATCAACGGAGTGGAGACCGCCGAGGCGGCTCGCACCGGCCAGGTCTTCGATCCCGCCACCGGTCAGGTGTCGAAGCAGGTCGCGTTCGCCTCGACCACCGAGGTCGACTCCGCGATCGCCGCCGCCGCAGCCGCGGCACCCGCGTGGCGCGAGACCAGCCTGATCAAGCGCGCCGACGTCTTCTTCCGCCTGCGCCAGCTGCTCAAGGACCGCACCCCCGAGCTCGCCGCGATCGTCACCTCCGAGCACGGCAAGGTGCTCTCGGATGCCGCTGGCGAGGTGTCGCGTGGCATCGAGAACGTCGAGTTCGCCGCCGGGCTCGTGCACCTGCTCAAGGGCGAGCGCAGCGAGCAGGTCTCACGCGGCGTCGACGTGCACTCGGTCAAGCAGCCGGTCGGCGTGGTCGCCGCGATCACCCCGTTCAACTTCCCCGTGATGGTGCCGCTGTGGATGGTGGCCTCCGCGATCGCCTGCGGCAACACGGTCGTGCTCAAGCCCAGCGAGAAGGACCCGTCCGCCGCGGTGTGGATCGCCAAGCTCTTCGCCGAAGCGGGTCTCCCCGACGGCGTGCTGAACGTCGTGCACGGCGACAAGGAGGCCGTCGACGCACTCCTCGAGTCGCCGCAGGTCTCGGCCGTGAGCTTCGTCGGCTCGACCCCGATCGCCCGCTCGATCTACCAGCGCGCCTCGGCCGCCGGCAAGCGCGTGCAGGCCCTCGGCGGCGCCAAGAACCACATGGTCGTGATGCCGGATGCCGACATCGACGGCGCCGCCGACGCCGCGGTCTCCGCCGCCTACGGCTCCGCCGGCGAGCGCTGCATGGCGGTCTCGGTGCTGGTGGCCGTGGGCGATATCGCCGACGACCTGGTCTCGGCGATCGCCTCCCGCATCGACGGACTGAAGATCGGCCCCGGCACGGATGCCGCCAGCGAGATGGGTCCGCTCATCACGCGCGAGCACCGCGACCGCGTCGCCTCCTACGTCACCGGTGCGGAGGCCGAAGGCGCGAAGGTCGTGGTCGACGGCACGCAGAAGCAGTTCGAGTCCGAGGGCTTCTTCCTCGGTGTCAGCCTGATCGACCAGGTCGCCCCCGGCATGAAGGTCTACGACGACGAGATCTTCGGGCCGGTGCTCACGGTCGTGCGCGTCGAGACCTACGCCGAGGCGGTGGCCCTCGTGAACGCGAACGCGTACGGCAACGGCACCGCGATCTTCACGCGCGACGGCGGCACCGCCCGGCAGTACGAGTTCGACATCGAGGTCGGCATGGTCGGGGTGAACGTGCCGATCCCGGTGCCGATCGGCGCCTACTCGTTCGGCGGATGGAAGGACTCGCTGTTCGGCGACTCGCACATCTACGGCCCCGAGTCCGTGCACTTCTACACGCGGTCCAAGGTCGTCACCACCCGCTGGCCCGACCACACGCCGTCGCAGATCGACCTCGGCTTCCCGAGCAACCATTGATGTCCACCACGGAGACAGGAGCGACCACGATGACGAACTTCACCGACCGCCACGGCATCTCGCACCCGCTGCCGGCCCCCGAGGCGGAGGCGCAGGTGCGCGCCGACGACCGCGGCCACGTCTTCCACTCCTGGAGCGCGCAGGCCCTGATCGATCCGCTGCCCGTCGCGGCGGGAGAGGGGTCGACGTTCTGGGACTACCAGGGCAACGCCTACCTCGACTTCTCGAGCCAGCTGGTGAACCTGAACCTGGGGCACCAGCATCCCGACCTGGTCGCGGCGATCCAGCAGCAGGCAGGGCGCCTCGCCACCATCCAGCCGTCGATCGCGAACGACGTGCGCGGCGAGCTCGCCCGCCTGATCGCCGAGGTCGCACCGGACGGACTCGAGAAGGTCTTCTTCACGAACGGCGGTGCCGAGGCCAACGAGTACGCGGTGCGCATGGCCCGCCAGTCCACGGGCCGACGCAAGGTGCTGTCGATGTACCGCAGCTACCACGGCTCCACCTCGACCGCGATCTCGCTCACCGGCGATCCGCGCCGCTGGGCGAACGACGGTGTCGACAACGGCACCGTGCGCTTCTTCGGTCCCTACCTGTACCGCTCGCCGTTCCACGCCGAGACCCCGGAGCAGGAGTCCGAGCGCGCGCTCGCGCACCTCGAGCAGACCATCCAGCTCGAGGGGCCGCAGACCATCGCGGCGATCATCATCGAGACGGTCGTCGGCACCAACGGTGTGCTCGTGCCGCCGCCCGGCTACCTGCAGGGCGTGCGCGAGCTGTGCGACCGCTACGGCATCGTGTACATCGCGGACGAAGTCATGGTCGGCTTCGGCCGACTGGGCGAGTGGTTCGGCGTCGACGCGTTCGACGGACGGCCCGACCTGATCACCTTCGCGAAGGGCGTCAACTCCGGATACGTGCCGCTCGGCGGCGTCGTGATCTCGGAGCGGATCGCCGCGGCGTTCGACACCATGCCGTTCGCCGGCGGGCTGACCTACTCGGGCCACCCGCTCGCGTGCGCCGCGGGCGTGGCCACGTTCGAAGTGTTCCGCCGCGACGGCATCCTGGAGCGCGTGCGCGACCTCGGCGAGCGCATCGTCGAGCCGACCCTGCGCGCGTGGGCCGAGTCGCACCCGAGCGTGGGCGAGGTCCGCGGGCGTGGTCTGTTCTGGGCGATCGAGCTCGTCCGCGACCGCGAGACCCGCGAGCCGCTGGTGCCGTTCAACGCCGCCGGAGCGGATGCCGCCCCCATGGGTGCGTTCGCGGCGGCGGCGAAGAAGGCCGGCGTCTGGCCGTTCACGCACTTCAACCGCGTGCATGTCGCTCCCCCGCTCGTGATCAGCGAGGACGACCTGGTGCGCGGCCTGGCCGCGATCGACGGCGCACTGGCCGTGGCCGACGAGGCCGCCGCCGGCTGAGCATCCGCGCAGAAGGGCCCGTCCTCGTCCTCACGAGGGCGGGCCCTTCCTGCATCCGCCGTGTCGACCCGACAAAACGCGGAGCCGGTGACGATTCGCGGACCGATTCGACCGAAGTCTCCGTGATTCGTCACATCCTCCGAAATTCGTCACCGGCCCGGCCGCCCACCTCACTCCCCCGAGTCGTACACCCGCACCCCGTCGACCCAGGTGCCGCGTACCTCGGTGAGGCCGATCTCCTCGGCCGGATGCTCGAACGGATCCCGGTCGAGCAGGGCGAGGTCGGCGCGCATCCCCACCGCGATCGTGCCGGTGTCGTCGAGGTGGTTCACGCGCGCCGAACCTGCGGTGTACGCGGCGAGCGCGGTCGCGAGATCGATCGACTGCTCGGGCAGGAACGGCTCGTAGTCGCCCTCCCACTCGGTGGGCGCGGAGCGTCGGTTCACGGCGACGTGGATCGCGGCCATCGGGTTCGGTGTGCTCACCGACCAGTCGCTGCCGGCGGCGAGTGCGGCGCCGGAGCGCAGCAGGTCGCCGAACGGGTACTGCCACCCGCTGCGCTGCTCCCCCAGGAACGGGAGGGTGAGGTCGACCATCTGCGGCTCCAGCGTCGCCCACAGCATCTGCATGTTCGCGGTGACGTCGAGCGCGCGGAAGCGGGGGATGTCGTCGGGGTGCACGACCTGGATGTGCGAGATGTGGTGCCGGTTCCCCCGCGGGCCGTTGGCGACGAGCGCCGCCTCGACCGCATCCAGGCACTCGCGCACTGCTCGGTCGCCGATCGCGTGGAAGTGCAGCGTGAAGCCGAGGGCGTCGAGCCGGGTCGCCGCCTCCTTGAGCAGCTCGGGCTCGACGAACGAGATGCCGGAGTCCTCGCGCGGATGCCCGTGGCCGTCGCAGTACGGCTCCAGCATCGCAGCGGTGAAGTTCTCGGCGACGCCGTCCTGCATGATCTTCACGCTGCGCGCGCGGAACCGCCCGACCGTGCCGGCGTCACGGCGGGCCACGATGTCGTCGATCTGCTCCAGCCCGCGCGAACGGTCCCACCACAGCGAGCCGACGACCCTGCCGGTCAGTGCACCGGATGCGGCGGCGCTGAGGTAGGCGGGCAGCGGATCTCCCGCATCGCCGTACTCGGTGCCGACGATCGCGTCCTGCCACGCGGTCACGCCGTAGGAGTGCAGGTGCCGTTGCCCCTGCAGCAGCGCCTCGACCAGCCGCTCGGGCGCCTCGACCGGGAGGAGCCGGTTGACCAGCCCCATCGCGCCCTCGTGCAGCGTGCCGCTCGGAGCGCCGTCGGCGTCGCGTTCGATCCGGCCGTCCGCGGGGTCGGCGGTGTCGCGGGTGATGCCGGCGAGCGCCAGCGCCCGCGAGTTGACCCAGGCGCCGTGCCCGTCGCGGTTGGGCAGGAACGCCGGGCGATCGGGCAGCACGGAGTCCAGGTCCGCCACGGTCGGTGTGCCGCCGGGGAACGCCGACATCTGCCAGCCGCCGCCGAGGATCCACTCGTCATCCGGGTGCTCCGCCGCGTACTCCGCGATCCGCGCCAGGTACTCCTCGCGCGTCGCCAGCGCCGACAGGTCGCAGCGCAGCATGTCGAGTCCACCCCAGACCGGATGCACGTGCGCGTCCTGGAACCCCGGCACCAGCAGCCCGCCGGCCAGGTCCACGACCTCGGTGTCGGGGCCGATCAGCGCCGAGACGTCATGACCGACCGCCGTGATGAGCCCGTCCGTCACGGCGACGGCCCGCGCGGTCGTGCGCGCTCCGTCCGACAGGAACACCCGACCACCCCGCGCGCCACCCGCGAACACCAGATCAGCGAAGACCATCGTCATCCTCCTGCCATCGTGCGGGCGATCTCGGTGGCCGAGTCTCCCGCTCTCTTCAGAACCACCGCGACCAGCGCGAGCGCCAGCAGCGTAAGCACCAGCATGATCGTCGAGACCGCCGCGATCTCCGGGCGCAGTCCGCTGCGCAGCGCGCTGAGCACGTACACCGGCCAGGGTGTGGTGCCCGAGACCTGCACGAACGCCGAGACGACCGTGTTGTCGAGGCTGAGAGTGAACGACAGCAGGAACCCGGCGAGCACGGCCGGCATCGCGAGCGGCAGCGTGACCTTGAGGAAGGTCCGTACCGGCGGGGCGTAGAGGTCGGCGGACGCTTCCTCCAGCCGTGCGTCGAGTCCGACCAGGCGCGCCCGCACGATGTACGACACGATCGCGATCGAGAACAGAGACTGTCCGACCACCAGCCGCATCGTGCCGTCGTTGAAGAGTCCGATCCCGACGTCCTGTCCGAGGAACACGAGCCAGGGCAGCAGTGCGACGGCATCCACGATCTCGGGGGTGACCGAGACAAGCAGGAGCAGGCCGAGGAACCACCACACCCACTTGCCGGGGTTGCGGGCCATCGCGATGCCGGCCAGTGTGCCCAGCGCCGTGGCGAGGAGGGCTGCGAGCAGCCCGGTGCGCACCGAGACCAGCACGGCGTCGCGGATCGCCGGCTTCTCGACGATCGCGAGGAACGACTCGAAGCCGAAGTGATCCCACGACACCAGCAGACGCCCGACGTTGAACGAGTACGCGATGATCACCAGGATCGGCAGGAACAGGAACACGAACACGAGCGCGGCCCAGATCGGCAGCAGGAACCGTCCGGCACCCCGGCGAGCGCGCGCCGGCACCGCGGTGGTCTTGATGGCGGTCATGATCCCTCCCCCAGGACGAGTCGGTTCCGTCGTCGCAGCGGCAGCGTCACGAGCCAGAGCAGTCCGGCGGCCACGGCGATCGAGAGCATGATGACGATGATCAGCAGCACGGCCATCGCCGAGCCCAGTGCCCAGTTCTGCGCGGTCTGGAACTGGCTCGCCACGACCTGCCCGATCATGTTGCCCTTCGCGCCGCCGAGCACCGTGGCGGTGATGTAGTCGCCCATGAGCGGGATGTACACCAGCAGCACGCCGGCGATGATGCCAGGGCGGGCCAGCGGCACCGTCACGCGCAGGAACGTCGACACGCTCCCGGCGCCGAGGTCCTTGCTGGCCTCGCGCAGTGGACCGGACACCCGATCGAATGCGACGAACAGCGGCAGGATCATGAGCGGCAGATAGTTGTAGACCACCCCCAGCAGCACGGCACCGCGCGAGTAGAGCAGATCGAGTGGACCGGGGATCACCCCGATGCCCTGCAGCAGCTGTGACAGCCACCCCTCCGGCGCCAGGATCACCTGCCATCCGATCGTGCGCACCAGGAAGTTCGTCCAGAACGGCACCATCACCAGCGCGAGCAGCAGTCCGCGCTTCGACGGCGGCGCCTTCACGGCGATCCAGTACGCCACCGGGGCACCGATCACCAGGCACAGCACCGTGCCGAGGATGCCGATCCACAGCGTGTTCAGGAACGTGCTGAAGAACGTCGGCGACAGCGCCTCCAGGTACCGGTCGAACGACAGATGGTCGAGCGCGTGCGTGGCGAAGATGCTCGGCTTGTAGCCGAAGCTGAACACCACGACCATGAGGATCGGGGCGACGAAGAAGACGAGCAGCCATGCCCAGGCGGGGATGGCGAGACCGAACTTGAGCTTAGGCACCGGCGGCCGCCTTCATCGAGTTCCAGATCGAGACGACGCGGTCCTGCGCCTCCGTGAGCTTGCCCTCGTGCATGGTCGCCACCTGCTCCTCGTCGAAGAACACCATGTCGAGCCTTTCCAGCCCCGCGGCCTCCGCCTCGTCGCGGATGCCGCTGATCCCGGTGTCGTAGCCGATGTAGTCGACCTGGGCGAGCTGCACGTCGGGTTGCAGCACGAAGTTGATGAACGCGTGCGCGGCCTCGGGGTGCGGAGCCCCGGCGGCGATGGCCCAGTTGTCCATCCACAGCTCCGTCGCCGGGCTGCCGAGCACCCACTGCCAGCGGTCCGGGTCGCCCGACTCGAAGATGCCCAGGCGCGCGTCGCCGTTGTACGACTGCAGCAGCGCGTGCGAGCCCTGCGGGATCGACGAGCCACCCGGGTACGAGTCGAAGGCCGAGACGTGCGGAGCCAGATCCTTCACCAGGAACTTCTCGACCGCATCGAGGTCGTCGGGGTCCGTGGTCGTCCAGTCGATGCCGTTGGCCCAGAAGTAGATGCCCAGCAGCGGGGCCGGATCGTCGAGCACCGACGTCGACCCGGAGGCCTCGTTCTGCGCGGCATCGATGAAGTCGCTCCAGGTGGTGAGCTCGCGCGAGATGACCGAGCGGTCATAGACGAAGCCCGTCGTGCCCCACGCCTTGCACACCGAGTACTCGTTGCCCGGGTCCCAGGAGCGTCCGCGGAACTCCGGCGCCACGTGCGACATGTTCGGGATCAGATCGAGGTTGAACTTCTGCAGCAGCCCGTTCTCGGCCATGGGCCCGACGAAGACGCCGGTGGGCACCACGATGTCGTAACCGGACGTGCCGCGCGCGGCGACCAGCTTGGCGATCAGCTCCTCGTTCGAGTTGAACGCGTCGAGCACGATGCGCGGTCCGCTCTCGGCGGTGAACTGCTCGAGCACCTCGGGGGCGTCGTAGTCGCCCCAGCTGTAGATCGAGAGCCGGTCCTCGAGCGGTCCGCCCTTGGCGTGCACCGCGGCGGCGTTCTGGCCGGGCGTGCAGGCGGAGAGCAGCACCGCCCCGCCGGCGGCGAGCGCGGTCGCCAGGAATCCGCGGCGGGTGAGCTCGGTGCGGATCACCCGCGCGGCACTCCGGTGCGCGAGGACGCGGACCGGAGGCGCGCCGGTCACCGGCCGCCCTCCTTCGGCAGCGCGATCACGTGCGTGGCGGTGGTGGGAATGCCGTCGGCGGCGAAGAGCCGCGCGTCGGCCGGATCCCACAGGCAGCGCACCTCGTCGTCGACCTCGACGCTCGGGGCGGTGGGCGCCGGCATCCGCGACAGGAACGTCGCGTCTCCCGCGACGCGTACCGCGACCTGCAGCGTCTCGCCGAGGTGCGAGACGCCGAGCACGCGCCCGGGCACTCCCGCACCCCCGCCGTGCTCCAGGCGCACGTACTCCGGACGGATGGCGGCGACGGCCGGCTGTCCGGCGGCGACCCGCTCCCCGCCCCAGCGGCCGGCGATCGCACCGATCGTGGTGTCGACCGCATCGCCGTCTGCACGCACCGTGCCGTGCACGAAGTTCTGCTGCCCGATGAACGAGGCGACGTACGCGGATGCCGGTTCGGCGTAGATCGCGGCCGGGGCGTCGAGCTGCTCGATCCGGCCAGCGCGCATCACCGCGATCCGATCGCTCATCGACAGGGCCTCGGCCTGGTCGTGCGTGACGAACACGAACGTGGTGCCCAGCCGCGCCTGCAGCAGCTTGAGCTCGAGCTGCATCTCCTCGCGCAGCTGGCGATCGAGGGCGGCGAGCGGCTCGTCGAGCAGCAGCACGCTCGGCCGGTTGATCAGGGCGCGAGAGAGCGCGATGCGCTGCTGCTGACCGCCCGAGAGCTGCGTCGGCTTGCGGTCGGCGAAGCTGCGCAGCTGCACCATGTCGAGCGCTTCGCTCACCCGCTCGCGCTGTTCGGCCTTGGGAACACGGCGCTGCTGCAGGCCGTACGCGACGTTCTCGGCGACCGTGAGGTGCGGGAACAGCGCGTATGCCTGGAAGACCGTGTTGACCTCGCGCCGATACGGCGGCAGGTTCAGCACGCTGCGTCCGGAGATGCGGATGTCGCCGGCATCCGGGTACTCGAAGCCGGCGATCATGCGCAACGTGGTGGTCTTGCCGCAGCCGGAGGGGCCGAGCAGGGAGAGGAACTCCCCCGGTTGCACGTCGAGGGTCAGATCGTCGACCGCGACGGCCGGTCCGTAGCGCTTGGTGACGCCGTCGATGTGAACGGCGCCGGTGGCGGCGGGCGCCTCGGGCGTCGCCGTCGATGCGGGCAGAGTGCCGGGCATGAAACCTCCCCATTGAGAATCACTTGCGGCGAGTCTGTCATAGGAACGGCCCGAGGTATAGCGAAATCAGAAGTCGCTTCATCGAATCGCAACGATATCCGTTGCGGATCACTGAACCGACTACCGATTGGTCGGTTCAGACCAGGAGGTCGCGCAGCGCTGCCTCCCGTCTTTCGACCCGACGATCCGCGGAGCTTGTGACGATACGCCGAGAGATCCGCATGCAGACATCCGCGTATCGTCATCCCCTCAGCGATTCGTCGCCGACAGCGCCCGGACCCACCCGACCAACACCGACCGACCTCACCCGACCGGGTCGGCTCAGACCAGGAAGCCGCGCAGCAGTGCCTCGGACCCGGCGAGGTGGTCGCGCATGGCGTCTTCGGCCGCTTCGGGCCGCCCGGCCAGGATCGCCGTGACGATGCGCTCGTGCTGTTCGCCGGAGTGCTGGATGTTGCGCGGCATGAGGGGGAAGGTGTCGAGCCAGGCGTTCACATCGGCGCGGTTCTCGGCGGCGAGCGCGACCAGCGAGGGGATGCCGGCGGCTTCGGCGATCGCGAGATGGAACAGGGTGTCCAGGCGGCGGTACTCCTCGGGCCCGGCCGGGAGTGCGGCCTCGTGGCGCGCCCACAGATCCGCCCTGGTCGCCGCGTCCAGCGAGCGGCTTGCGGCAGCCCGTGCGGCACCGGTCTCGAGCACACGACGGAGCCCGAGCACGTCATCCAGCTCCGCGGCCGTCACCCCGGTGGACTCCGCGGGCTGCGGCAGCGGATCCGCCACGAACGTGCCGCCGTAGCGGCCGCGCCGCGCGATCAGGTAGCCCGCATCGGCCAGCTCCTTGATCGCCTCGCGCACGGTGTCGCGGCTCACCTCGAACGAGGCGGCGAGCTCGCGCTCCGGGGGCAGCGACTCCCCCGGAGCGACCACGCCGAGACGGATCGTCTGCACGAGTCGCGCCACCGTGTCCTCCAGGGCGTTGCCCCGGCGAAGCGGCCGGTAGACCGCGCGACGGACCTCGACCAGGTCGCCGTCCACGGGGTGCTCGCTCATGCTCTCACCTTGTCACAGCGAGGTGGGCGGATCTCACAGCGGGGTGACGTAGGCGTTGGTGATGCCGCCGTCGACGACGAAGGCGCTCGCGGTGATGAACGACGAGTCGTCCGAGGCGAGGAAGGCGACCGCCGCGGCGAGTTCTTCCGGCTCCGCGAACCGCCCCATCGGCACATGCACCAGGCGCCGCTGTGCACGCTCAGGATCCTTCGCGAAGAGCTCCTGCAGCAGCGGGGTGTTCACCGGCCCGGGGCACAGCGCGTTCACGCGCACTCCCTGTCGGGCGAACTGCACCCCGAGCTCGCGCGACATGGCCAGCACTCCGCCCTTCGAAGCGGTGTAGCTGATCTGCGAAGTGGCCGAGCCGAGCAGCGCCACGAACGAGGCGGTGTTGATGATCGAGCCGCGACCGGCGGGCACCATGTGGCGCAGCGCCGCCCTGCTGCACAGGTACACGCTCTTCAGATTCACGTCCTGCACGCGGTCCCAGGCCGGCAGCTCGGTCGTCTCGATCGAGTCGTCGTCGGCGGGCGAGATGCCGGCGTTGTTGAAGGCGATGTCGATGTGGCCGAACTCCGCGGCGACGCCGTCGAACAGCGCGTTCACCTTCGCCTCATCCGCCACGTCCACGGGACGGAACACCCCGCCGACCTGCGCCGCCGCCGCCTCGCCGGACGTGGGATCGACATCGGCGATCACGACGAACGCGCCTTCGGCGGCGAAGCGCTGCGCGGTCGCGAAGCCGATGCCGCTCGCCCCGCCGGTGATGATGGCGACCTTGTCGCGGAGTCGCTGGGTCAGATCGATGCTCATGGTTCCTCCGAGAGGGGATCAGTGGGGTCGGGGATCAGTGGGGGTCGGTGGCGAAGAAGACGTTCTTGGTCTCGGTGAAATGCTCGGCCGCATCCGGCCCGAGTTCGCGCCCGAGGCCGGAGGCCTTCATCCCGCCGAACGGGGTCGCGTAGCGGACCGAGGAGTGCGAGTTCACCGACAGCACGCCACTGCGCACACCGCGCGCCACGCGCACGGCGCGCCCGAGGTTCTCGGTCCACAGCGAACCCGCGAGACCGTAGATGGTGTCGTTGGCGAGACGGATCGCATCCGCCTCGTCCTCGAACGGCATCACGGCCACGACGGGACCGAAGATCTCCTGCTGCGCGATGCGGTCTCCCGGCTGCGCGAGCACGACGGCCGGCGCGAACCAGAAGCCGTCGCCCTGGGGTGCCGTCCCGCGGAACGCGATGTCCGCCCCGTCGAGGAAGCCGGCGACGGTGTCACGGTGGCCTGCGGAGATGAGCGGTCCCATATCGGTGTCATCAGCGGCCGGGTCCCCCACGCGCCAGGCGGCGACCGCGGGCTCGAGCAGCTCGAGGAACCGGTCGTAGACCGAGCGCTGCACCAGCAGGCGGCTGCGGGCGCAGCAGTCCTGACCGGCGTTGTCGAACACCGACCCCGGCACCGCCGCGGCAGCGCGCTCGAGATCCGCGTCCTCGAACACGATGTTGGCGCTCTTGCCGCCGAGCTCCAGGGTCACCGGCTTCAGCGCCCGCGCGCATCCGGCGGCGACCTCGATGCCCACCTCGGTGGAGCCGGTGAACACGACCTTGCGCACATCGGGGTGGTCGACCAGACGCTGTCCGACGACGGAACCCGAGCCGGTGACGACCTCGAACAAGCCCTCCGGCAGCCCGGCCTCGTGCGCGAGCTCGCCGAGACGGATGGCGGTCAGCGGCGTCAGCTCTGCGGGCTTGAGCACCACGGCGTTGCCCGCGGCGAGCGCCGGCGCGAACGCCCACGCGGCGATCGTCATCGGGAAGTTCCACGGCACGATCACCCCCACCACGCCGTACGGGTCGTGGAAGGTCACGTCGAGCCCGCCGGACACCGGGATCTGGCGGCCGGACAGCCGCTCGGGGTCGGCGGAGTAGTAGTTGAGCACCTGGGCGACGTGTCCGGCCTCCCAGCGGGCGGACCCGATCGGATGCCCGGAGTTGAGCACCTCGAGCTGCGCCAGTTCCTCGGTGGCGCCTTCGACCGCGCGGGCGAACGCGCGCAGCGCATCGGCGCGCGCCACCGGGGCGAGCGCCGCCCAACGCCGCTGCGCCGCGACGGCGCGGGCGATCGCGGCATCCGTCTCGGCCACTCCCGCGCGGGCCACCTCGCGGATGGATGCTCCCGTCGACGGGTTGATCACCGTGAACGCGGTCATGACGTGCCTTCCTTCTGCCGCGCGAACGCGCGGGCCTGTGTGACGAGATCCTGGAAGAGGCGCCGGTCCTCGGCATCCTCCTCGGGGTGCCATTGGATGCCGACCACGTGGCCGCCGCCCTGGGTGTCGACGAAGGCCTGCACCAGTCCGTCGTCGGAGTGCGCCGCGGCGATGAGCCCCTCGCCCAGCCGGTCGATGCCCTGGTGGTGGTAGCTGCGCACCGAGACGGAGTCCTCTCCGAGCACCTCGGCGAGCGCGGTGCCTCGGGCGACCGCGACCTGGTTCTCGGCGAAGACCCCTCCGCCGATCCGGTAGCGCTCGGTGCCCAGCGACTCCGGCAGGTGCTGCTGCAGGGTCCCGCCACGGGCGACGTTGACCAGTTGCAGCCCGCGGCAGATCGCGAGCACCGGGATGCGCCGGCGCTCCGCCGCACGGAACAGCGCGAGCTCCCAGGCATCCCGGTCGACGCGGGCGGGATCGGTCGTCGGATGCCGCTCCGCGCCGTACAGCTCGGGCGCCACGTCCGCGCCGCCCGACAGGATCAGGCCGTCGAGCCCGGCGATCGCGGCATCCGCCGTATCGGGGTCCTGTGGCGGCAGCAGCAGCGCGATGCCGCCGGCCGATGTCACGCCGGTCAGGTACTGCTCGGGCAGGAATGCGGCCCGCACATCCCAGACGCCCTGCTGCGCCCGCTCGAGGTAGGTGGTGATGCCGACCAGCGGCGCGCTCTCAGAGCCTCTCGAAGCCACGGACGCGCTCCCAGTCGGTCACGGCGGCATCGTAGGCTTCCAGCTCGATGCGCGCCTGGTTCAGATAGTGGTCCACGACGTCGTCGCCGAACGCCGCCCTGGCGATGGTCGACTCGCTGAACAGCTGCGCCGCCTCGCGCAAGGTCGTCGGCAGGTGGTCGACGCCGGCCTCGTAGGCGTTGCCCTCGAAGCGCTCGGGCAGGGCCAGCTCGTTCTCGATGCCGTACAGGCCACCGGCGATGATCGCCGAGATGCCCATGTACGGGTTCACGTCTCCGCCGGGCACGCGGTTCTCGACCCGGAGCCCCGATCCGCTGCCGATCACGCGCAGCGCGCAGGTGCGGTTGTCGATGCCCCAGGCCACGCCGGTCGGGGCGAAGCTGCCCTTGGCGAAGCGCTTGTAGGAGTTGATGTTGGGCGCATAGAGCAGCGTGAACTCGCGCAGAGTGGCGAGGATCCCGGCGATCCAGTGCTCCATGACGGGACTGAAGCCATGCTCGCCGTCGCCGGCCATGACCGGGGTCCCGTCTTCGGCACGCAGCGACAGGTGGATGTGGCAGCTGTTGCCCTCGCGCTCGTTGAACTTCGCCATGAAGGTGAGCGACTGCCCGTGCTGGGCGGCGATCTCCTTGGCCCCATTCTTGTAGATCACGTGCTGATCGGCCGTCTCGCGCACCTCGGCGTAGCGGAACGCGATCTCCTGCTGGCCGAGGTTGCACTCCCCCTTCACGCCCTCGCAGTAGAGACCCGCGCCGTCCATCCCGAGGCGGATGTCGCGCAGCAAGGGCTCCATGCGGGTCGAGGCCTGCAGGTTGTAGTCGACGTTGTAGTCGGTGGCCGGCGTCAGTCCCTCGTACTTGCGCGCCCAGGCGTCGCGGTAGGTGTTCTCGAACACGATGAACTCGAGCTCTGTGCCCGAGAATGCCGTCCATCCGCGCTCGGCGAGTCGGTCGCGCTGCCGGTCGAGGATCGCGCGCGGCGAGGGCCCGACGGGGTCGCCGTTCTGCCAGACCAGGTCGGCCATGATCAGCACGCTGCCCTCGAGCCACGGCATCCGCCGCAGGGTCGCGACATCGGGACGCAGCACCATGTCGCCATAGCCGCGGTTCCACCCCGACATCGCGTAGCCGTCGACCGTGTTCATGTCGACATCGACCGAGAGCAGGTAGTCGCATGCCTCGGCGCCGTGATGCAGGATGTCCTCCTGGAACAGGCGAGCGGACACCCTCTTTCCCACCAGTCGTCCCTGCGCATCGGCGAAGGCCACGATCACCGTGTCGATCTCGCCGGCGGCGATGCCGGCATCCAGCTGCTCGATGCTGAGGTTTCCCGACATCTTCTCGCTCCCGTCGTCGTGGTGAAGCGATCGACCGACCGGCTTCGCCATCAGAGTAGATCACTGTCGCGTTTAAAGGTAGACGAAACCACCATTGACTGCCACAATCATGCCCAAGGTGCACCCGGCGCCTGTACTTCAGCGAGCGGAGAACGGATGTCTGGACAGAACAGCGGTGCCCGCAAGGTCGCCGGAGCGACCTATACACGCGCCGGCAGCGAGTATTTCGAGAAACGGACCCTCAAGCGGTCGGCCGGGGTCTGGGGCCTGTGGGGCCTCGCCGTCGCCGCCGTGATCTCCGGCGACTTCTCCGGCTGGAACTTCGGCATCGACTTCGCCGGCTTCGGCGGCATGCTGATCGCCTTCGTGATCCTGGTGGTCATGTACTACGGCATGATCTTCGCGATCGGGGAGATGGCGGCCGCAATGCCGCACACCGGCGGCGCCTATTCGTTCGCGCGCTCTGCGATGGGCCCGTGGGGCGGCCTGGTGACGGGAGCCGCGGAGACCATCGAGTACGTGGCGACCACGGCGGTGATCGTCTACTTCTCGGCGTCGTATGCCAACGGCATCACGAGCGAGCTGCTGGGTCTCGAACTGCCGGGATGGGCCTGGTACCTCATCCTCTACATCGTCTTCATCGCCCTGAACTCGGCGGGAGCGGCGATCTCGTTCCGCTTCGCGATCGTGGTCTCGATCATCTCGATCGGCATCATCCTGGTGTTCTCGCTGATGGCCATCTTCTCCGGCGCGTTCAGCTGGGATGCCCTGTGGGACATCGTCCCCGATGAGGGACAGACCGAGTTCCTGCCGCACGGTGTGCTGCCGATCCTGTTCGCGCTGCCCTTCGCGATGTGGTTCTTCCTCGGCATCGAGGAGCTGCCGCTCGCGGCCGAGGAGTCGCACAACCCGACGCGCGACATCCCGAAGGCCGGATTCTGGGCACGCGGCACGCTCATCGTCACCGGACTCCTGGTGCTGTTCCTCAACACGGGTGTCATCGGCGCCGAGGCGACCGGGACGGCCGGGGAGCCGCTGCTCGACGGCTTCCGCGCCATCGTCGGAGACCAGCTCGCCGCCGTGCTCGCCCTGTTCGCGCTGATCGGTCTGCTCGCGTCGCTGCAGGGGATCATGTTCGCCTACGGCCGCAACATGTACTCGCTGTCCCGCGCCGGCTATTACCCGCGTTTCCTGTCGCTGACCGGCAAGCGCCAGACCCCGTGGGTCGCCCTCGTCGTGGGTGCCGCGATCGGCTTCGTCGCCCTCATCGTGCTCGACGTCCTCGCCGCGGTCGACGCGGAGGGGGCGGGCACCGTCGCCGGAGCGATCGTGCTGAACATCGCCGTCTGGGGCGCCGTGCTCGCCTACGGTCTCCAGCTGATCTCGTTCATGATCCTGCGCAAGAAGTACCCGGACGTCGACCGCCCGTACCGCAGCCCGTGGGGCATCCCCGGTGCGGCCGTCGCGCTGGTGATCGCCGCGCTGATCTTCGTGGGCTTCCTGCTCAACCCGACCTTCGGACCGGCGATCATCGCGATCGCGATCGTCTACGTCGTCATCCTGCTCGGGTTCGCGCTGTTCTTCCGCCACCGCCTCGTGCTCTCTCCCGAGGAGGAGTACGCGCTCTCGGGCGGTTCGCACGGGGACCCGCAGGCCGAGGGCTACGACGCCATGGAGGGCGAGGTCTTCGACAGCGGCAAGTGAATCACCGCGCAGCGCCTCGACGATCCAGTCGGGGCGCTGTGTCGTGCCCGGTTCCGAATGCCCTACTTGCGGTCGAAGTCGAAGGCCTTGAGCAGTTCGAGGACCGCCTTGTCCCGCTCTTCGCCACCCTCTTCGAACATGTGCGTGACATGGGTGCGCAGATGGTTCTCGAGCAGCAGGCGGTTGAGGGACTCCAGAGAGCGCTGGATGGCACGCGACTGCGTGATGATGTCCATGCAGTACTCCTCGTTCTCGATCATCCGCGCGACGCCGCGCATCTGACCCTCGAGGATGCTGGTGCGGTGCAGGGCGCGCTTCTTGATGTCTTCGATCACCCTCCGAGGGTACTCCGCGACGCACGACCTGGATCGGCACCTCCGTCGTCCCCCACTCAGGACATCCCGCCCGCGGATCCCGCACACCACGGCCGATGGGCCCCTCCACTCTCTTCCGTCCTGAGTTTTATAGACGTCTCGCCGACGAGACTCCGCCTCGCGGATGCCGGCCGCAACCGTCGCACCCGCGTGCGAGGATGGCGGCATGCCGCGAACACCGATGGCGATGCTGTCCCCCTCCGACCAGGTCCGACTGCGCGCGCTGCGCCGCATGAAGGCGGTGGCGCTGGGCGCCCTGCTCTTCATGGCTGTCGCGTTCGTGATCGCGTTCATGTTCCAGGAGCGCCAGCCGTGGCTGGCGTACGTGCGCGCCGCGGCCGAGGGCGGCATGGTCGGCGCGCTGGCCGACTGGTTCGCCGTGACCGCGCTGTTCCGCCGACCGCTCGGGCTCCCCATCCCGCACACCGCGATCATCCCGAACCGCAAGGACGAGATCGGCCGCACGCTCGGCGAGTTCGTCGAGACGAACTTCCTGGCCGCCGACGTGGTGCGCACCAAGCTGTCGAGCACGGCGATCGCCCAGCGCGCGGGTGAGTGGCTGCGCGAAGCCCCGCATGCCGAACGCGTCGGAGCCGAGGGGGCGACCATCGCCACGGCCATCCTGAATGCGCTGAGCGACGATGACGTGCGCGACCTGATCTCCGACCTCGCCCGCGAGCACCTCGTCACCCCGGAGTGGGGCCCGCCCGCCGGTGCGTGGCTGGAGAAGATCGTCGAGGCCGACGCCCATCACGGCGCCGTCGACCTCGCCGCCGACAGCATCGCGCGCTGGCTGGAGGTCAACGCCGAGTCGTTCAGCGGCCTGGTGTCGCGCCGCCTGCCCTCCTGGGTGCCGCGCCTCGCCCACCGCTTCGTCGACGACACGGTCTACAACGAGGCCGTGAAGTTCGTGCACGCCGTGCAGGCCGACCCGCACCACCCCGCGCGACTCGCGGTCGACGGGTACCTGGCACGACTGGCCGACAGTCTGCAGAACGACCCCGCCACCCGCGCCAAGCTCGAGAACGCGAAGGCGTCGCTGTTCGACAGCCCCCGCGTCGGAGCCCTCGCCGCGGAGGCGTGGAACACGGCGAAGAACGGTCTGCTCACCGCTCTCACCGACCCCGAGAGCGGCCTGCGCCGCCGGGCCGTGCAGGCGCTGCAAGAGGTGGGCGAGCGCCTCACCACGGATGCCGCGCTGCAGACCAGGGTCGACACCTGGATCTCGGATGCCGCGGTCTTCCTGGTCGACCGCTACCGCCACGACATCGCCTCGATCATCACCGACACCGTCGAGCGCTGGGATCCCGCCGAGACGACCGAGAAGATCGAGCTCATGGTCGGTCGCGACCTGCAGTACATCCGCCTGAACGGCACGTTCGTGGGGGCCCTCGCCGGCCTCGCGATCTTCACCATCGCCCACGCCCTGATCCCCGGAGTCTGACATGGCCCTCTCGCACGACGCTCTCTGGCCGCGCGCCGGCTCCTGGCCCGCCTTCGACGGTGCGGCCGATGCCGTGCTGCTCGGTGTGCCGACCTGGCGCACCTCGCTCTCGCCGACCGGCGCACACGCGACGCCCGCGGCGATCCGCGATGCGCTCCCCCGGTACGGCAGCACGCTGATGGGCCCGCCGATCGTCGATCTGAACGAGCGGCTGCGCATCACGGACGCCGGCGACATCGCCGAGCCGGACGGCGACGCGGGCGAGGCTTCCGTGATCGAACGGGTGCGCGAGCTCACGGCGGCGACCGGGCTCGTGATCGCGCTCGGCGGCGACAACTCGCTCACCTACCCCGTCGCGCTGGGCGCGCAGGCAACCGGACTCATCACGTTCGACGCGCACTTCGATCTGCGCGACGGCATCTCCAACGGCACGCCCGTGCGGCGCCTGGTCGAAGACGTCCCGGTGACGTCGGCGCTCGACACGGCGCGCATCGACCCGACGCGCATCGTGCAGATCGGCATCGCGGACTTCGCCAACTCCGCCGCCTACGCCCAGCGCGCGGCGGACTGGGGCATCCGCGTGATCACACTCGACGAGCTGCGGCGCCGCGGCATCGACGATGTGGTGGCCGAGGCTCTCGAGATCGCCGGTGCGGGTGCCGGCCCGCGCGTACATCTCGACATCGACGTCGACGTGTGCGACCGCTCCGTCGCCCCCGGCTGCCCGGCCAGCGTGCCCGGCGGCCTGCAGGCGTGGGAGCTGCGCGCCCTCACCCGCGCCGTGGCGTCCGACCCGCGCGTGGTCAGCGCCGACCTGGCCGAGGTCGACGCGACCGCCGACACCGACGACGCCCGCACCGTCCGCCTCGCTGCTCTCTGCGTGCTGGAACTGCTGGCCGGGCAGGCCGCGCGGCCATGAGGATCGTCGTCTCGGGCACGCACGGGAGCGGCAAGAGCACTCTCATCGCGGACTTTCACGCCGCGCATCCGCACTACCGCGTGCTGGGCGATCCCTTCGAGGACCTCGACCTCGACGATCCCTCCGGCGAGGCGAGCTTCGCCGCGCAGCTGCGACTCACCGCCGCCCGCCTGGAGGCGACGGCCGATGCGTCCGATGTGATCGCGGAGCGCGGGCCGCTGGACTTCCTCGCCTACCTGACCGCGTTGGACCGGCTGGGACGCAGCGGTGGTTCCCTTCTGGCACGGGCGACGCAGATCGTCGAGCGGTCGCTGGCCACGGTGGATCTGGTCGCGGTCGTCCCCCTGGATGCCGCGCGTCCGATCCGAGTCCCCGTTGAGGAGGACCCGGAGCTTCGCGAGGCCATGGATGACGTGCTCCTCGAGCTGCTCGATGATCTGGAGCAGGACGGCGCGGTACGACGGAGCCTGGTGATCACCGGCGATCCGGTGCAACGTCTGCAGGCTCTGAGCGACGCCGTCCGGTGATGACGGGTGCCCCGGACGCGTGAGTCCCGGTCACACGACGGCGACGCCGTCCTTCCACACCGTGCGCACCAGTGGCACGCCCGGGCGGTAGGCGAGGTGGATCCGCGTCGGCGCACCCAGCAGCACCAGATCGGCGCGAGATCCCGGGGCGATCAGGCCCACGTCGTCGCGGCGGAGCGCCCTGGCCCCGCCCGCGGTCGCCGCCCACACGGCCTCGGCCGGCGTCATCCCCATGTCGCGCACCGCGATCGCGATGCAGAACGGCATGGACGAGGTGAAGCTCGACCCGGGGTTCGTGTCGCACGCCAGTGCCACGGTGACGCCGGCGTCGATCAGCCGGCGCGCATCGGGATACGGCTGCCGCGTCGAGAACTCGACTCCGGGGAGCAGGGTGAGCACGGTGTCGGAGGCGGCGAGCGCCGCGATGTCGCCGTCGGTCAGGTAGGTGCCATGATCGATCGAGGCCGCGCCCAGCTCGACGGCGAGCTGTACGCCCTCACCAGGGCCGAGCTGGCTGGCGTGCACGCGGGGAGCGAGACCGCGGGCGCTCCCCGCCTCAAGCACCCGCCGGGACTGCGGCACCGTGAACGCACCGCTCTCGCAGAACACGTCGATCCACCGGGAGTGCGGCGCGCAGGCGTCGAGCATCGGTCCCGTCACCAGGTCGACATAGTCATCGGGGCGGTCGGCGTACTCCGCCGGCACGACGTGCGCGCCGAGGAAGGTGACCTCGGGCGTGACCTCGGCTGCCAGCCGCACAAGTCGTTCCTCGTCGACCACGCTGAGCCCATAGCCGCTCTTGATCTCGACGGTCGTGGTCCCCTGCGCGAGCATCTCGTCGAGGAATCCGCGCAGCCGTGCACGCAGCTCATCGTCGCTCGCGGCCCGCGTCGCGGCCACGGTGGAACGGATGCCGCCGGCGGCATACTTCTGCCCGGCCATGCGCGCCTCGAACTCCGCCGCCCGGTCGCCACCGAACACCAGGTGGCTGTGGCTGTCGACGAAGCCGGGGATCACTGCCGCGCCGCCGGCATCCACCGACTCGTCGGCGACCGGAGCATCCGCTGCCGCCCCGACCCAGGCGATGCGCCCGCCGTCGATCAGCACGGCTGCATCCCGCAGCGTCCCGCACGGATCTTCCGCGCTGGCGACGTTGGTCGTCAGTTCGCCGATGTTCCTGATGAGCGTGGTCATGGCGCTTCCTCCCCGTGAGAGGTCGCACCCTGCCGCTTCAGAACGAGCGAAGCGGCAGGGTGCGACCTCTCATCATCATGTCGAGTGTGTCAGAGCATCGGGATCGTGAGGCCGCGGTCACGCGCGACCTCCCGAGCGTGCTCGTATCCGGCGTCGACGTGGCGCATGACGCCGGTGCCGGGGTCGTTCGTGAGCACGCGCTCGAGCTTCTCGGCCGCGAGCGCGGTGCCGTCGGCGACCGCGACCTGACCCGCGTGGATCGAGCGGCCGATCCCGACGCCGCCGCCGTGGTGCAGCGAGACCCAGGACGCGCCGGAGGCCGTGTTCAGCAGGGCGTTCAGCAGCGGCCAGTCGGCGATCGCGTCGGAGCCGTCCTTCATGGCCTCGGTCTCGCGGTACGGCGAGGCGACCGAACCGGAGTCCAGGTGGTCCCGGCCGATCACGATGGGCGCCGACAGCTCACCCGACGCCACCATCTCGTTGAACTTCAGCCCGGCGAGGTGCCGCTCCTTGTAGCCGAGCCAGCAGATGCGGGCGGGCAGCCCCTCGAAGTGCACGGTCGAGCCGGCCTTCTCCAGCCAGCGGTGCAGCGCCGCATCCTCGGGGAACAGCTCGGCGATCGCACGGTCGGTCTTGTAGATGTCCTCGGGGTCGCCCGACAGCGCGGCCCAGCGGAACGGTCCGCGTCCCTCCTCGAACTGCGGACGGATGTAGGCCGGAACGAAGCCGGGGAACTCGAACGCCCGGTCGAACCCGCCCAGCTCCGCCTCGCGACGGATCGAGTTGCCGTAGTCGAACACCGCGGCACCGGCATCCTGGAACGCCACCATCGCGGCGACGTGAGCGGCCATCGACTCGCGTGCCCGGCGGGTGAACTCCTCCGGGTCGCGCTCCGCCTCGGCCTTCCAGTCCGCGACCGTGATGCCGATCGGCAGATACGCCAGCGGGTCGTGCGCGCTCGTCTGATCGGTCACGACGTCGATCGGCACGCCGCGACGCAGCAGCTCGGGAAAGACCTCGGCGGCGTTGCCGACCACGCCCACCGAGAGCGCCTCGCCGGCCTCCTTGGCTGCGACCACGCGGGCCACGGCGGCGTCGAGGTCGGTCGTGTACTCGTCGAGGTAGCCGTGCTCCAGGCGACGCGCCAGCCGCGATTCGTCGACGTCGACGATCAGCACCGCCCCGTCGTTGAGCGTCACCGCCAGAGGCTGCGCGCCGCCCATGCCGCCGGCCCCGCCGGTGAGGGTGAGGGTGCCGCGCAGCGAGTCGTGACCGAGCGAGCGGGCGACCGCGGCGAAGGTCTCGTAGGTGCCCTGCAGGATGCCCTGGGTGCCGATGTAGATCCAGGACCCGGCGGTCATCTGCCCGTACATGATGAGGCCGAGCTCTTCGAGCTTGCGGAACTCGGGCCACGTCGCCCAGTCGCCGACCAGGTTCGAGTTGGCGATCAGCACGCGCGGTGCCCACTCGTGCGTGCGGAACACGCCGACCGGCTTGCCGGACTGCACCAGCAGCGTCTCGTCCGGCTCGAGCTCGTCGAGCGTGCGCACGATCGCGTCGTACGCCTCCCAGCTGCGCGCGGCCTTGCCCGTGCCGCCGTAGACGACCAGGTCTTCGGGGTGCTCGGCGACCTCGGGATCGAGGTTGTTCATCAGCATGCGCTTGGCGGCCTCGGCACCCCAGCTCTTGGCAGTGCGCTGGTTGCCGCGCGCGGCGCGGACGACGCGAGGACCGGATACGGGGGACTCAGCCATGGGTGTGCTCCTTTGCGATGCGGGCGACGGCGCCCGACTGGACGAGTTCGGCGACGGCTTCCATCTCGGGCGAGAGGAAGCGGTCAGGGCCGGGGCCGGCAGCCACGGTGCGCACGAGGTCACGCACGGCACCGGTGGCCGGCCCCGCCTGCAGCGGTGCGCGCAGGTCGAGCGCCCGCGCACCGGTCAAGATCTCGATCGCGAGCACCCGGCCGAGGCCGTCGATCGCGCGACGCAGCTTGCGCGCGGCCGCCCACCCCATCGAGACGTGGTCCTCCTGCATCGCCGACGAGGGGATCGAGTCGACGGATGCCGGCACGGCGAGGCGCTTGAGCTCGGAGACGATGCCCGCGGAGGCATACTGCGCGATCATGAGCCCGGAGTCGACACCCACCTCATCGGCGAGGAACGGCGGCAACCCGTGACTGCGCGCGGGGTCGAGGGCGCGGTCCGTGCGGCGCTCCGAGACCGACGCGACATCCGCGACCGAGATCGCGAGGAAGTCGAGCACCGCCGCCACCGGCGCTCCGTGGAAGTTGCCGTTGGACTCGATCCGGCCGTCGAGAGTGATGACCGGGTTGTCGATCACGCTGGCGAGTTCACGGCCGGCGATCATGGCGGCGTGGGCCATGGTGTCACGCGCGGCGCCGTGCACCTGTGGCGAGCAGCGCAGCGAGTAGGCGTCCTGCACGCGTCCGTCGTCTGGGCCCTTGTGGCTGGCCACCATCGGCGAGTCGCCGAGGAAGGCGCGCAGGTTCGCTGCGGACTCCGTCTGTCCCGTCTGCGGACGCAGCGCCATCAGATCGGCCGCGAACACGGCGTCGGTGCCGAGCTGCGACTCGATCGACATGGCCGCGGCGATGTCGGCGGTGAGGAGCAGCTCCTGCAGATCGTGCAGCGCGAGCACCAGCGTGCCGAGCATCCCATCGGTGCCGTTGATGAGGGCGAGGCCCTCCTTCTCGACGAGGGTGAGCGGCTCGATACCGGCGGCGCGCAGCGCGTCAGCGGCACTCCGGAGTGCGCCGTCTGCGTTGCGGACATCCCCTTCACCCATCGCCGCGAGCGCGATGTGGGCGAGCGGGGCGAGGTCGCCGGAGCATCCCAGCGAGCCGTACTCGCGCACGATCGGCGTGATGCCGGCATTGAGCATCGCGGCGTAGGTCTCGACGACGACGGGCCGAACACCCGTGCGCCCGGAGGTGAGGGTCTGCAGACGCAGCAGCTGCAGCCCGCGCGTGACCTCGCGCTCGACCTCCGGACCGGTGCCGGCCGCGTGCGAGCGGATCAGGCTGGCCTGCAGCTGCAGACGGCGATCCGGAGCGATGAAGGTGGTCGCGAGCGCACCGAAACCGGTCGAGACGCCGTAGTGCGGATGCGGGTCCGCAGCGAGACCGTCGATCACGCTGCGGGTCTCGGCGACACGGGCGAGGGCTGCGGGGTCGATGACGACCGGCGCGCCCAGCCGTGCGACGGCGACGACATCCGCGGGCGCGAGGGGCGCCGCACCGACGAGAACAGGGGCAAGATCAGTCATGTTCTGATTCCACACCCGCCGTGTCGACGGCGACAGCGGATCATGACATCCTGTGTCTGTGATCCCAGACAGTGCCCCGGCCATCCGCACTGCCGCACGCGCGGCCGAGCCTCAGGTACCGGCGGCCGAGAACACGCTGCGCATCCTCAGCTACCTGGCGGGGCGTCCGGCGCCGGTGGCGGCATCCGCGATCGCGCGGGAGCTCGACCTGCCGCGCTCCACGGTCTATCACCTGCTCACCACGCTGTCGGCGCACGGCTTCGTGCTGCACTTCCGCGAGGAGCAGCGGTGGGGACTCGGTACCTCGGCGTTCGAGCTGGCGGGCGGCTACACCCGCCAGCAGCCGCTGGCCCGGCTGGGGAGGCCGCTGATCGCCGCCCTGTCCGACCGCCTCGGTGAGAGCGCCCACCTCGCCGTGATGAGCGGGGGCGATGTGCTCTACATCGTCGAGGAGCGCGCACCCCGGCGTCCCGCCCTCGTGACGGATGTCGGTGTGCGACTGCCCGCCCACCTCACCGCGAGCGGCCGGGCGATGCTGGCTGCCCTCCCCCGCGAGCAGGTGCGCGCGCTGTACCCGAGTGCATCGGCGTTCCCCGACCGCACCGGGCTCGGACCGCGGCGCCCCACCGAACTGCGCGAGCTCCTGCGCGAGGTGCGTGCACGCGGCTATGCGGTGGAAGACAGCGAGGTCGCCGACGGGCTCCGGTCTGTCGGCGCCGTGGTTCGTGACCACGCCGGATGGCCGGTCGCCGCCGTGGCGGTCACCTGGGGCGGCGAAGGACTCGAGGAGCGGGCCCTGGCGGATGCCGTGATCGAGACCGCAGGGGTGCTGGAGTCGCGGGTGAAGCGATGAGTGCGGATGTCGCAGGCTTGCGACATGTCCGCGACATCGTCGCCACAACGGCTGGATACGCTCGATCCATGACCACCGCCGCACGCACCGCCTCGCCTGCCGCTCGCCGTCGCCGCCAGGGCGTCGCGCTCGGGCTCCTGTCCGCCCTCGTCGTCACCGGTTGCGCCGCGACGCCGACCGCCGCACCGAAGCCGAGCACCACACCGACGCTCCCCCCTGCGCCGGCATCCGCGGTCGCCACGGTCCCCGGCTACGACGTCGGCCAGTTCCCGCCGGTGCCGCTCTTCGTCCTGCCCGACCTGTCGCTGCTGGACTCCTCTGCCTCCGCGTTCGCGATCGAGGTCAACGACGCACTCGACGACATCCCCGGCGTCACGGCGACACCGGCGCACTGTGACGCGAGCGGAACCGTGATCTCCGGCAACGGCACCGCGCTGCTGTACGGCGACGGCTCCGGCGCCTTCACCGGACCGGACGGGACCGTGCAGAACTTCGGCGACGGATCGGGCACGTCCACGATCAACGGCGTCACGATCCAGAACTTCGGCGATGGGTCGGGCAACTACACAGACGGCGAGGTCACGATCCAGAACTTCGGAGACGGGTCGGGCAACTACACCGACGGCACCAAGACGGTGCAGATCTTCGGAGACGGGTCCGGCAACTACACAGACGGCGAGGTCACGATCCAGAACTTCGGAGACGGGTCGGGCAACTACGACGCGGGAGCCGTGACCATCCAGAACTTCGGAGACGGGTCCGGCACCTACACCAGCCGCGACATCACGATCCAGAACTTCGGCGACGGCACCGCACAGGTGAACGGCGAGCAGGTGAAGGCGGAGCCGCTGCCGGTCGTGCCGACGCTCGGCGTGTTCCCTCCGCTCGGCACGCTCGCCCCGCTGGAGTCCTGCGGAACCACGCTCACGTTCGAGGACGGAGTGCTGTTCGACTTCGACAGGAGCGACATCCGCGACGACGCCGCCGCGACCCTGGATGCCGTCGCCGACGTGCTCACCGAGCTCGATGTCGCCCAGGCATCGGTCTCCGGCCACACGGACGCCATCGGATCGGACGCCGAGAACCAGACGCTGTCGGAGCGCCGTGCGGATGCCGTGGTCGACGGCCTCACGGACCGCGGAGTGCACACCGCGCTGACCGCCGAGGGATTCGGCGAGACCCGCCCTGTGGCCGCCAACGAGATCGACGGCGTCGACAACCCCGCAGGGCGCCAGCTCAACCGTCGCGTCGAGATCTTCATCCCGGCGACCTTCTGACACGAGAGGATGGATGACATGCGCGCTGCAGCCCGGCACATCGCCGCGACGACTCCCCTCGTGGTCGCGGTGATGCTGCTCACCGGATGCACGGTGAGCATCGTCGATCCGGCCGCGGAGGGTGACCGTGCGACCGCACCACAGGAGTCCGGTTCGACTCCGCAGACCGAGAGCACACCACGCACGACTCCGCGCGAGGACCAGACGGATGACGCGGCTGAGGCGTCGGAACTCTCTGCGCCGAATGCGGCCGAACGCGAGCGGCTCACCGCGGCCGCCACGATCACCATGACCTGCCCCCGCGGACCGCTCGATCAGGATGGTTCCATCATCCGTGTCGAGGGCGCGTGCGCGGACCTCGTGATCGATATCGATGCCGGCGCCGTGATCGCCGACGACGTCGACCGGTTGCAGCTGCGTGGCTCCGGCACCGTGGTCTTCGCCGGAACCATCGGCACGGCGACGGTCTCCGGGAGCGCCAATCAGGTCATCTGGTCAGGGCCGACGCCGGTGCTGGAAGACAGTGGGAGCGCGAACTCCCTCGGGCGCGGCTGATGATCGCCGAAGCGACCGAGCGCCCGCGGATCCTGCTCGTCGACGACGATGAGGCCATCACCGGTGCCCTGGCCGCGTTCCTCGGGCGGAGCGGCTTCGACGTACGCGTCGCCGAAGACGGGCGCGCAGGCCTGGCCGAAGTGGAACGGGACGTTCCCGACCTGGTCGTGTGCGACGTGATCATGCCCCATGTGGACGGGCGGGAGTTCGTCCGACGGATCCGCGGGCGTCAGCTGTGGCTCCCCATCATCCTGCTGACGCAGGTCGGCGAGTCGTGGGAACGCAGTGCCGCGCTCGACGAGGGCGCCGACGACTATCTGAACAAGCCCTTCGATCCGCACGAGCTGATCTCGCGCATCCGCGCCGTGCTGCGTCGCAGCTCACAGGGTGCCGGATCTCTCCGTGCGTCCCAGCGCCTTCGTGCACTGGACGTCACCCTGGACCGCACGGCCCGCCGCGTCTGGCGCGGCGACATCGAACTCACACTGACCCCGAAGGCGCTGACCCTGCTCGAGTACCTGATGCTGCATCCGCAGGAGGTGCACTCCCGCGAGCGGCTCCTGTCCGCGTTGTGGGGCTTCGACTTCGCCTCATCGAGCCGTGCGGTCGATCACCGGATCGCGGAGTTGCGGCGCGCGCTGGGCGACTCTGCCGGGGAGGCACGATTCATCGAGACCGCGCAGAGCATGGGCTACCTCTTCGTGCCGCGGGTGGTGTCCGCATGACCGACCGCCGCAGTCTCGCACTCGGAGTGGTGACGGCCGTGCCGGTGGGCGTGTGCGCGATCACCGCCGGCGCCATGGCCGCGGCGGGTGATCCGCGCCTTCTGGCGATCGACCTCGCGCTACCCGGCGCCGTGCTCATCGCTGGCGCCCTCGTCTCGGCCATCCCGGCGGTCATGCTGATCGTCCACCGCGCGCGACGACGGGCGCGGACCCGAGTGCAGACCGCCGTGACCGAGGCCGTGACCCAGGCGTCGCTGCAGGAGCGCGCCCATCATCAGCGGTTCCTTGCACGTCTGGACCACGAACTGAAGAACCCGCTCACCGCGATCCGCGCGACCGCAGCCGCAGCCGCAGCCGCAGCGCAGGGAGACTCCGCTGTCGCCGAGTGGCACGTCATCGACGCTCAGGCGACCAAGTTGAGCGCTCTGGTCCGAGACCTCCGCAAGCTGGCGGAGCTGGAGACCCGCCCCCTGGAACGCGAAGTGGTCGACCTCGAGCAGATGCTCGCCGAGGCCATCACCGCTCTGTCGATCCAGAACCCGGCGGCGGGCGCACGGATCTCACTCACCGTCACCCGGGTGCCGTGGCCGGTACCACCGCTGACCGCGGACCTGGATCTGCTGTCTCTCGCGGTCGACAACGTGCTGGCGAATGCCGCGAAGTACTCGACGCAGGGGCCCATCGAGGTACGACTGCGCGAGCAGGACGGCTGGGCGGTCATCGATGTGGCGGATGCCGGACGCGGGATCCCCGCCGGGGATCTGCCGACCGTCTTCGACGAGCTCGCGCGTGCGCAGAACGCTCGTGATGTGAGCGGTTCCGGCATCGGGCTGACCCTGGTCGCCACCGTGATGCGGCATCATGGCGGCGATGTGTCGGTCCGCTCGGCCGAGGGCGCCGGCACCGTGCTCACGCTGCGGCTGCCGATCCGTCACTGACGCAGCGGCCGTGGCGACGAACCGCCTCGACGACGGATCATCTCAACGACGCATCGCCCTTAACGACGCATCGCCCTTAACGACGCATCGCCCTTAACGACGAAGAGCCACCCCGCGAGGGATGGCTCTTCATCTGCTTCGTTGCACTTCTGCGTTAACGCGAAATGGCCACCCATCGATGGGTGGCCATTTGCTTAAAAGAAGTCCGGCGGTGTCCTACTCTCCCACAGGGTCCCCCCTGCAGTACCATCGGCGCT
>NZ_JBIUWU010000003.1:0-654552 GCF_044743625.1 Microbacterium sp. NPDC087591 | reverse complement strand
ACCCACCAGAGACGCGCGATCACCCTCCGCGACAAAGAGTGCCTCATCCCCGGATGCCACGTACCCGGCTCGTGGTGCGAGATCCACCACGTGCAAGAACACTCCCGCGGCGGACCGACCCACACCGACAACGGTGTGACGTTGTGTTGGCATCACCACCGCACCTTGGACTCGTCGGGGTGGGAGATCCGTATGGACAACGGTCTCACCATCGTCCGCGGACCCGCCTGGTGGGACCCCGCACGACGATGGCGCACACCACGACCCACACGCGACGTCGCATTCGCCGCCGAGAAGCGACGGTGAGCGCTGAGGTGGTGAGAGCCGAGACGCCCAGGACGTGTCTGACAAAGAGTTCGTCAGTCTTCGTAGAGGGTTCGCGTGCCCGTGGTCGGGGTCCGTCTGCAGGGGGATGTGTGGTCGCGGCGCATGTGGTGCAGTTGGATCATGGAATCGATGCTTCGACGAGGAGAAGTGGATGTGCGCGGTGTTCGGCGGTTGCGGCTGATGCTGCGGCTCACCAGCGTCGCTGCGATCGTCGGTGCGGGTTTTGCCGTCGTCTGGTTCGGGTTCGCTGCCGCCGATGCGTCTGGCGGTCAGATGGCGGCGGCCAGTGCGATGTTCGCGGCAGTCGCCAGCGGGTGGGCGGGAGCTTTCGCAGCGATCATGGCGAAGCTGAAGTCGGACCAGTCGGCTCAGGCCTGACCGAGCTTGCTCGTCCCGTCGATGACGCTGTGGATGCGGACGGCGGCGCGATAGACGATGGTGTGCGTGACATTGCGCGCGAGCGATTGTCGAGCCGACTGGCTCTGACCGTTCCACGAGCCCTTCCGCATCGGCCGCACCGACGGGGTCCACCGTCTCGCGCCGTGTCAGAAGATGCTGATCACGAGGTGATGCCCCGCGTCGGCTGCTCTGCGGTGCACGGAGGCCAGGGCATCCCAGGCCTCGGTGAGTTCGCGTCGAAGAATCGCAGGATCATCGCCCCAGATGTTCGGATAGATGCCGGCCTTCGCAAAAGTCGTGAAGTCCGCGGCACTGATCACCTCGTCTCGATCCAACGAGTCCAACGCGTCGATGATCGGCTGCAGCTCGTCGTGCTCGGTGCAGCCGACGAAGTCCTCGCCGCCGAAGACGTGTACGCCCACGACCCATTCGCTCAACGGGTCGTCATCGCGCGGAGAGGCTGCCGAGACACCGGTGAGCAGGAAGTGCAGTCCGTCCCACATCTTGTCGAGGTACACGGTCGGGGAGCCGCCCGATTCCAGATCCTCCAGCGTCGAGACGAGCACCTCGGGCGCGAGCGACACCAGCCGGTCGAGTGTCAGTTCGTCCACGAGTGTGTAGGCCGCGCGCATCCCCATCAGAGTCCCTCCGAATGCGTATCGAGTCCCTTCGACTCTACGTCGAGCCTGCGACGCCGAAACGCCGTCGGCGCAGAACCGCCTCCGGGAGGACGCGACGCAGCGGAGCAGTCCGCACGTCCCCGGATCAGAACAGCAGCGCGCGATCGCTCACGACATGGGCGATCTGCGCGCCCGCGAGAGTCACGACGATGCCCCCGACGGGGATCCACCACACCCGGCGACGCGAGGAGAATGCCCACGAAAGGACCATCGCGGCGATGACGACGATGGCAGCGAACATCGCGAAGACGATGGGTGTCCAGTGCAAGGTCGTGAAATCGCACCGCGGGCCGCAGTGGGGGATGCTGATGGCGCGAAACCAGACGAAGAATGCGGAGACGGCGGCGACGAGGATGAGTGCAGCCATGAGCAGCGCCACGGGAAGACCGCTGTGCCGGGCCTCGGTGCGCGTCATCGTCATCCGGGGAGCATAGCCGCCTACCCGCCGACCGCACGCATGTAGTGACCATCGGTCGAGATGCCCGAGGCGGCGACCGTGAAGCGCACGACCTCGCTGAGATACCGGTCCTCCGATGCCTCGAAGATCCGACCTTCCGCATCGCGGGAGGTGCGGCTGAGCCGCAGGATCGGCGTGCCCTGCGGCACCCGCAGCAGCGCGGCATCCTGCTCATCCGCCGCCACGGCGTCGATCACGTGCTGTAGGCCCACGATCGGATGCCCCTTCGAAGCGAGGTACTCCGTGATCGACACCTCGTCGAGGTCGACCTCGAACAGCCGCCGTCCCGCGGCCTCGGTGTAGAACAGTCGCTCCAGCATGGTCGGGCGCCCGTCAAGCGACCGCAACCGTACGACGCTGACGATCGTGTCATCCGCCTCCACGCCCAACGCCGCGGCATGTGCGCCCGCCCGCCGCAGGCTCAGTTCCTGCGTCTGCGCACCCGGGGTGACGCCGAGATCCCGGGCCCACCGCGTGAACGGCACCGACACATCGACGGCCTGACTCGCCTTGCGTGCGACCACCCGCGCCGGCCGGCCCCTGCTGGTCTCGATCAGCCCTTCACTTCGCAGCGCCGCCAGTGCGTTGCGGATAGGTCCCCGTGATGTGCGCCACCGCGCGGCGAGCTCCGCCTCGGTCGGAACATCGTCTCCGGGACGCAGGGTGCCGGCGGCGATCTGCGCGCGCAGGTCTTCGGCGATCTGGGTGTACACAGCTTCGGTCACATAGGTACATTACTTGATCACTTCTGCCTGCCCGCGGGCATTCGGTCACCGTTCACTCAGGGAAATGCTCGGTGAACGAGGGCTGAACTCTTCCGAGATAGGTATATTTCTCGGCGCTCCGGCTGAGAGAGTCTTCCGTGGATCACCCCTCCCACCCCCTGAAAGGTCCTCATGAAGCTTCGTGCTCTCCCCGCCCTCGTCGGTGTCGCGGCACTCGCGCTCGGTCTCGCCGCCTGCTCCGGTTCGGCCGAGGCGACCGGCACCCCCGGCGCTGACGAGACGTCTGCCGGCAGCGGATTCGCCGTCGACGAGAACACCCTCGTCTTCGGTGTCGTCCCCGACTCGGTCGACACCGAGACCAACTACCAGCCGCTCATGGACTACATCGCGGAGATCACCGGCAAGACCGTCGAATACCACGAGTCCACCGACTACGCCGCGCTCATCGAGGCTGCTGTCGCCGGCAAGGTCGACGTCGCCTCCTTCTCCGGCTTCACGTACGTGACCGCCACCAACAACGGCGCCAAGCTCACGCCGATCTCCTCGATCGTCACGGAAGAGGGCCAGGAGCCCGGCTACTTCTCGCAGGCGATCGTGCCGGCGGCCAGCGCTATCTCGAGCATCGCCGACTTCGCGGGCAAGAAGGTCTGCTTCGTCGACCCGTCGTCGACCTCGGGCTACCTGTTCCCGTCGTACAACCTGCTCGAAGCGGGCATCGACCCCCAGACCGACATCACCCCGGTCTTCGCGGGCAAGCACGACGTGAGCGTGCAGAAGGTCGGCGAAGGCGTCGAGTGCGAGGTCGGCTTCGCAGAGGACTCCGAGGTCGAGAAGTCCGACAAGGTGAAGGTCATCGACGAGACGATGGTCCCCGGAGCCCCGCTGGTGTACTCGTCGACCCTCCCGGATGACGTCTCGAAGAAGCTCATCGACGGTCTGTCCGAGATCACGATCGACGACATCATCGCCGCCGGCATCGACGGCGCCGACACCGACTCGTTCCGCAGCGTCTTCTACGCCACGAAGCCCGTCGACGACGCCTACTACGACCTGATCCGCGACATCTGCAAGGAGACCGAAGCGGAGCAGTGCAAGGCGTGACCGCCTGACACATCCGGTCTAGGCCCGGCTCCTGAGCGGCCCTTCGTCTTGCATCGCTCGCTCGGGAAAGCGACGAGACGAAGGGCGCGCACACGTCCTTCGTCTCGCATCGCCCGCTCAGGAGCCGCGGCATCCCTTCCCGTTCTGCACCACACAGACCTCCGCAGGAGAATCCATGAATCCCGCCCCCGACTCCCTCATCCGCCTCACCGGTGTGACGAAGACCTTCGGGTCGACCATCGCGCTGAAGGATGCCTCGCTCCAGGTCTCGCGCGGCGAGATCGTCGTGCTGCTCGGGCTCTCCGGGTCAGGCAAGTCGACGCTGCTGCGCCATCTCGACGGCCTCGAAGTCCCCACCTCGGGCGACGTCGAGGTGCTCGGCGCCGCGGTCCCGAGCCTGCGCGGCAAAGCGCTGCGCGCACTGCGCAGCCGGGTGGGATTCATCTTCCAGCAGTTCGAGCTGGTGCCCTCGCTCACCGTCCTCGAGAACGTGCTCACCGGATCGCTCTCCCGGGTGCGCGGACCGCGCCTGGGACTCTGGGGATACGCGAAGACCGCCAAGATCCAAGCGCTCGAGCACCTCGAGCGGGTCGGCCTCCTCGACCGTGCGTATCAGCGCAGCGACACGCTCTCCGGAGGACAGCAGCAGCGCGTGGCCATCGCCCGCGCGTTGATGCAGAAGCCCGACATCCTGCTCGCCGACGAGCCGGTGGCGTCGCTCGACCCGGAATCCAGCGACCAGGTCATGGCGCTGATCCGCGAGATCGCTGCTGACGAGGGGCTCACGGTCGTCTGCAGCCTCCACCAGGTCGATCTGGCCATCACCTGGGCCGACCGCATCGTCGGTCTGCGACACGGCGAGATCGTACTCGACACCCCCACGACCGACCTCACCAAGTCCGAGGTCATGGAGATCTACGGCCGCGTCGCGACCACCACCGCCGAGCTCAGAGCCGTGCAGGTCGAGCTGGCGGACGCGGTGGTCGAGCTGGCGGATGCGGTGGTCGATGCGGCATCTTCCCCAGCGCCCGCATCGGACACAGCGCCCACATCGGACACAGCGCCCACATCGGACACAGCGCCCGCATCGGATGCATCGACGAAGGCGCCTGTCGCATGACCCTCATCGTCGACCGGAGGACAGGGGCGATCCGCCCGGCTCCCCGCCCGATCACCGAACGCGCTCCGAAGCGCCCGATCTCCCCGGAGCGGATCGCGGCCTCGCTGACCCTGCTCGCCCTCGTGGTCCTCGGCGTTCTCGCGGTGAACGAGGTGGGCATCTCGATCCCCGCGATGGTGCAGAGCTGGGGCAACGCCGAGAACTTCATGGCCCGAGTGGGCGGGCTCTCGTTCCCCGAGCCCGGCGACCTCGCCTGGCTGATCGCGCTGACCGTCGGCCTCGTGCTGGTCGGCACGCTGCTGGCCGCCGCGCTCTCAGTGCCGATCGCGTATCTCGCGGCGTCCAACACCACCCCGGGCAACGCATGGCGGGCCGCCGCCCGCTTCATCGGAGTGCTCACGCGGGCGCTGCCCGACGTGGTGCTCGCGATGGCGTTCGTGCTGATGTTCTCACTGGGCACGCTGCCCGGCATCCTCGCCATCGGCATCCACTCGATCGGCATGATCTCGAAGATGTTCGCCGATGCGATCGAGCAGATCGACGAGGGGCCTCGGCTCGCGATCCGCGCGGCCGGCGGTTCGAAGCTGCAGGAGTTCAGCGCCGGCATCCTCCCGCAGGTGCTGCCGAGCTGGGTCGCCACGGTGCTGCACCGCAACGACATCAACCTGCGCGGCAGCGTCGTGCTCGGCTACGTCGGCGTCGCCGGTCTGGGCCTGGAGATGTCATACGCCTTCAAAGCGCTCAACTACGGCAAAGGCCTCGGCATCGCGCTGGTCATCTTCCTGCTCTGCGTCGCGATGGAGATCGTCTCCAGCCTGGTGCGCGGGGCGATGCTCGGTCAGGAGCGCCAGACCCGCTCCTGGATCGACCGGCTCATCCATCCGCGTCTCGGCGGCGCCTCGGCCGCGGCATCCGCCGGTCGTCCGGCGTGGGCTGCGAGCCCGCAGACGGCCGTGCGCCGCCCCTGGACCGCAGCGCGCGTGCGGAACACCGCCGCCGGCGTGCTCGCGGTGCTGGTCGTGCTCGGCGGCGTGATCGTCAGCGATATCAACTGGCTCGACTTCGTCACCTTCTGGGGCAAGCTGCCCGAGGTGGCGGCGAAGTTCTGGCCGCCCTCCTTCGGCAGCTACGACGCCACGGCGATGATCGATGCGATGCGCGACACCGTGGCGATCGCGCTCGCTGCGACCGTGCTGACGCTGCTGCCTTCGCTCGTGCTGGGCTCGCTCGCGGCGCGCAACGTCGCCCCCGGCGCCGGGGTGCGCGGCACGGCGCGGTTCCTGCTCGTGGGCATCCGCGGCATCCCCGAGCTGATCCTCGCGATCGTGCTCGTGGTGATCACCGGCCTCGGACCGCAGGCGGGGGTGATCGCGCTCGCGATCGGCGGCATCGGTCTGCTCGGCAAGCTGATCGCCGACTCGTTCGAAGAGGTCGATCGCGGCCCGGAGCGGGCCCTGCGCGCGGTCGGCGCCACCCGGCTGCAGACCTACACCGCCGCCACGGTGCCGCAAGGGATGCAGGCCCTGATCGGGCACAGCTTCTACATGCTCGACACCAACATCCGCGCCGCGACCATCCTCGGCATCGTCGGCGGAGGCGGAGTGGGCTACTACCTGCTCAACGCCAGCCAGGGTTCGCGCTACGAGACCGTGACCGCGATCGTGCTGATGATCCTGGCCACCGTGCTGGTCGTCGAAGGTCTCGCGATGTGGATGCGGAAGGTGTTCCGATGAACACGGTGCACGCCGGGGGCGACAGCGCGGACGTCGTGGTCGTCGGCTCCGGCATCGTCGGGCTCGGCGCCGCCTACGCCGCCGCACGTCGCGGTCTGCGCGTGATCGTGGTGGACCGCACGGAGTCTCCGGTGGGCGCGACGATCCGCAACTTCGGGCATCTCTGCATCGGCGCGCAGAACGGCGAGGCGCGTCGCTACGCGGATGCCTCGCGCGAGCTGTGGCTGCGACTGTCCCACGACGCCGGATTCTGGTTGCGCGAGTCCGGCACGCTCGTGGCGGCACGCACCGAGGAGGAGATCGCGGTGCTCGCGGCGGCCGCGCGCGACGACGACGGCATCCGGATGCTGGATGCGCAGGAGCTGCTGCGCCTCGCGCCGGTGCGTCCCGACGTCGTGCTCGGCGGCGCCCACATCGCCACCGACCTGCAGACCGACCCGCGTGCTGCGGCGGACGCCATCGTCGGGCACCTCGCCTCCCTCGGGGTGGAGTTCCGGTTCCGCACCGCGGTGACAGGGCTCGCCGCCGAGCGCGTCGACACGACCCGCGGGGCGATCGCGGCCGGACACGTGGTGGTCGCCGTGAACCACGACCTCGACCAGCTGCTGCCCGAGGTCGCCGAGCGGCACGGCATCGTCCGCTGCGCTCTCGACATGATGCGCGCGGCCGTGTCGTTGCGGCATCCGCTGTCGGCGCCGCTGCTCACCGGGTGGTCGCTGGTGCGGTACGGCCGGTTCGCCGACAGCCCGGAGGCGGCGCGCCTGCGCGAGCGGCTGCACACGGAACGCCCCGACCTCGCCGCCCTGGATCTGAACCAGATGTACACGCAGCTCCCGGATGGCACTCTGATCATCGGAGACTCGCACGCCTCGGCCGTGCAGCCGGCGCCGTTCCAGCCCGAGGCCGCATTTACGGCGTTCCTCACCGAGGCCGAGGCGCTGTTCGACATGCCGACGCCGCGGGTCCTCGAGCGCTGGCAGGGCGTCTACGCCAAGGGACCGACCGAGTTCCTGATCGACCGCGGCGACGAGGGAGCGCTCGCGCTCGCAGCGACCACCGGCATCGGCATGACCACGGGTCTGGGGCTCGCAGAAGAGAATCTCACCGCCGCCTTCGGGTGGGCACCCGCACTGGAAGGAACCTCATGACCACTCCTCTCGAACTTGTCGTGCTCGACATGGCCGGAACCACTGTGCTCGACGACGGCGTCGTGGAGCAGGCGTTCCAGCGCGCTGCCGAGCGCACCGGCGTCGCGGATCGGATGCCGTGGGCCGAGGCCCTCGACTACGTGCGCATGACGATGGGGCAGTCGAAGATCGACGTGTTCACGCACCTCTCCGGCGGCGACATCGCCGAGGCCACCCACGCCACCGCCGCCTTCGAAGGCGCCTACGCCGAGATCGTCGAGGAGCAGGGGGTCGCCGAGATCCCCGGCGCCGCGGATGCGATCCAGTCGCTCAAGGACGCGGGGCTGCGTGTGGTGCTCACCACCGGATTCGCACCGGTGACGCGAGACGCGCTGCTCGACGGCCTCGGCTGGCGCGGCCTGGTCGACCTCGCGCTCTCGCCCGTGGATGCGGGTCGCGGGCGTCCTGCTCCCGACCTGGTGCTGGCGGCGCTGCTGCGCACGCAGACCTCCGCGGTCGCCGCCGTGGCCGTGGCTGGCGACACCGTGAGCGACGTCGAATCCGGACGTCGGGCCGGGGCCGGCTTCGTCGCCGGTGTGCTCACGGGCGCGCACGACCGCGTGGCGCTGGTCGCGGCGGGCGCGGATGCCGTGCTGCGCGACGTCACCGGACTCCGCGGAGCGCTCGCCGAACGTGGACTGCTGCCCCTCGTCGCGACCTCGTGACCGGGAGCACCTCGTGGGCACGCTGCTGATCAGACCACCCGGCCATCGCCGGGATGTCGCCCTGCGCCCCGCCGCGACGGCGATGGTGTGGATCGGCGAGGGGCATCCGCACGAGATGATCGCCGTGCCGGGTGTCGCGCTGGGTGATGCCGATGCGCTGGTGGCGGTGGAGCTGTCGACGATCTGCGGATCGGATGTGCACACCGTGCAGGGGCGTCGTTCCGCGCCGACCCCGCTGGTGCTCGGCCACGAGAGCGTCGGACGCGTGATCGCGATCGGAGACGAGGGCGCGCTCGCCGTGGACGGCACGCCGCTGCGCATCGGAGATCGCGTGGTGTGGTCGGTGACCGTGTCGTGCGGGCGCTGCGACCGGTGCCTGGCGGGGATGCCGCAGAAGTGCCGGGACCTCGGCAAATACGGCCACGACCGCATCGGCGTGCACGGCGACCTCACCGGCGCTTTCGGCAGTCACGTGCAGCTGCGCGCGGGGACCGCGATCGTGCGGGTGCCCGAGGCGCTGCCTGCCGCGGTGCTCGCTCCCGCAGGCTGCGCGACCGCGACCGCCTGGGCCGCGGTGGCCAGGGCGGCGCAGGGGAGGGAGCTGGAGGAGGCGAGGGTGCGGATCCACGGCGCCGGACTGGTCGGCCTGTCCGCTGCGGCGATCGCCGCGGATCAGGGAGCGCTCGTCGAGGTGCTCGATCCGAATCCCGAGCGCCGCGCGCTGGCGACGCGGTTCGGGGCGACCGCGCTCGACCGAGAGCCGGAAGTCGTGATCGAGGCCTCGGGCCATGCCGTCGCCGAAGCGCTGGCCGGGGTCGCGGTCGGCGGCACCGTGGTGCTGGTCGGCAGCGTCTTCCCCGCCGATCCGGTGCCGCTGGATGCCGAGAGCATCGTGCGACGTCTGGTCACCATCGCCGGAGTGCACAACTACACCGGCGCCGAGTTGGCTGCCGCGGTCGGGTTCCTCGCCGGTCGCGGTCGAGCGTATCCGTTCGCCGACGCAGTGGGAGCGGTGCGGGCGCTGGCCGATCTCGACGAGGCATTGCTCGCCGCGGCTGCGCCGGGGGCGCCGCTGCGGATCGGAGTCATCCCTGGTCGGTGAGTGGCGGGTCGGTGCGCACCCGGGTGCGGGCGCAGGCGAATGCGCGAGCGTAGGCGAAGACACCCTGGATTCGCCTACGCCGGAGGAATCGCCTACGCCCGAGCCGGGCCTCCGCTCCACAGCCGGGCGCGGCCGGACGGGTGCACCCGCGATATGGTCGCTTCGACCCGGAAGTCGCGGTGCGCTGTGTGCGGTTGTCACATATGCCTTCGGCATCCGCACTGAGAAGCTGGGCGGACGGCCGTACCCGCCGCTCCACCGTCGACGCCGGAGCGCGCGTCGCAGAAGGGACCACACGATGATCGACGACGAGCTCCGCGCCCGACTGGAATCTCTCGGAGGACTGGATGCCGGTCCCGGCTCGCTCGCCGGGGTGGTCGTGATCGACGTGACGCGCGTCGTCGCCGGCCCGTACTGCTCCATGATCCTCGCCGATCTGGGTGCGACCGTGATCAAGGTCGAGCATCCGGACGACCCCGACTACACGCGCACCTTCCCGCCGATGCTGGAACGTGATGGCGCCGACGCATTCAGCGGCTTCTTCGCGCAGTACAACCGCAACAAGCTCGGCGTCACCCTGAACCTGCGTCACCCCGAGGGCAAGGTCGCGCTGGAACGCTTGGTCGCGCAGGCGGACGTGCTGGTGGAGAACTTCCGCCCCGGCACCATGGACCGCCTCGGCCTGGGGCACGAGCGGCTGCGCGAGGTCAATCCGCGCCTCGTCTACGCGGCGCTCAGCGGCTACGGGCAGTCCGGTCCTTATCGCGGCCGCCCCGCCTACGACAACAGCGCGCAGGCCACCGGGGGACTGTGGTCGATGAACGGCCCGGCCGGCGGGCCGCCCACCCGCGTCGGCACGATCATCGGAGACCTCGCGGCGAGCCTGTACGGCGTGATCGGGGTGCTCGCCGCCGTCCGCCACGCCGAGCGGACCGGAGAGGGACAGCTCGTCGACGTGTCGCAGCAGGACTCCGTGCTGACTCTCACCGAGAACGCGGTCGTCTCCTACACGACCGAGGGGATCGTGCCGGAGCCTCTGGGCAACCAGCATCCGTTCGTGCGTCCCTACGAGCTGTTCGCGTGCCAGGACGGGTTCGTGTTCTTCGGGGGCTACACCGACAAGTTCTGGAAGATCTCCTGCGAGATCTTCGGAGCGCCCGGCGAGTTCGACGACAACCCCGACCTGCAGAAGATGGGCACCCGGTTCGACGACGTCGTGTACGCGGAGCGGGTCAAGCCCATGGTCGAGCGCTGGTTCGCGAGCCGCACCAAGGCGGAGCTGGAGGCCCTCGCCGGCGACCTCGTGCCGTTGAGCGCGGTCAAGGACATCGCCGAGGTGGTCGCCGACCCGCAGATCGCCGCGCGCGACATGGTGGTGGACGCCGAGTATGCAGGCTACGGGTCGCTGCGCACCTTCGGCTCGCCCGTCAAGCTCGACCGCACGCCACCCCGGGCCCGCGGCATCGCCCCGGACACGGGGGAGCACACCGCCGCGATCTTCCGCGATCTCCTGGGCTACACCCCCGAGGAGATCGACGAGCTCCGCGCCGCCGGGACGATCTGATGGGCCGCATCCGCCTCGATAGGGACGGAGCTCTCGCCGTCATCACGATCGACCGCCCCGAGAAGCTCAACGCCCTCACCCTCGCCATGTACGAGCAGTTGGGCGCGGCGTTCGCCGAGGTGCGCGATGACGACCGCATCGGTGCGGCGATCCTCACCGGTGCCGGAGAGCGCGCGTTCTGTGTGGGCGCCGACCTGGGCGAGTCGATCCCCGCTCTCACCGAGGGGCGCTTCGACATCAGCGAGTGGGATGCCGCGCACCAGAAGCACGCGACCCTCGACAAGCCGGTCGTCGCCGCCGTGAACGGACTGTGCCTCGGAGGCGGCTTCGAGATCCTGCTCTCGACCGACATCCGGCTCGCCTCGGAGGAGGCGCAGTTCGCTCTGCCGGAGACCGGCGTCGGAGTCGTCCCCGCCGGGGGCACGCTCGTGCGGCTGATCCGACAGATCCCCTACGCCTGGGCCATGGATCTGATGCTCCGCGGCACGAAGATCGATGCCGCGACGGCGCTGCGCTACGGCATCCTGAATCAGGTCGTGCCCGCCGCCGAGCTGGAGTCCTCCGCGCTCGCCGTGGCTGAGGACCTGCTCGCGCGCAGCCGGACAGCGGTGGCGACCGTCAAGAGCGCCGTGCGCGCGCTCGCCGACCTTCCGGAAGGGGAGGCCTTCCGCCTGGAGGCCGTGCTCGGCCAGGCGGCGTTCACGAGCCCGGATGCCCGCGAGGGCCTCGCGGCGTTCGCCGAGCGGCGCCCGGCGGCCTTCCCCTCGCACGAGCTGTAGACAGCGCGAAGGCCTGGATCCCGGCTCACGTGGTGCGGTCGTCGGCTGCCGCCTCGGCGCTGTAGTCGGGGCGCGGCGGCTGCAGCTCCTGGTCGTCGTACTCGCCGCCCTTGCGTCCGCCGAACGGGCGACCGTGGTCGGCGAACTCCTCACGGGCGAACACGAACGTCCAGGGGCCGGCGGTGAACTGCGCCCCGGTGCGGAGCGTCTGCGCGTCCTCGCCGGGGTGGGTGCCGTCCGTGCCGGCGCTGGCGCTGGTGCTGCCCTCGCCATGCAGTGTCAGCACGTACTCGTCGCGCTCATCGTGGGTGATGGTCGCGTGCACCGGGTCGGTGTCGGCGAGCCGCAGCTCGTTGCCTTCGGCGGATCCGATGCGCACGACATCCACGTCGAGCAGGTACTCGGTGCGCTCCTCGTCGCGCGTGATGCGCAGGCGCGGATCTCCGGCGCCCCACTCCGCGTGGGTGGTGGTCGGGGTGTACCCCTGCTCGGGTGTCTGCGGATCGCTCATCCTCATCGCCTCCTCGGCTGGTGGATCACCGACTCTAGGGGCAGCCGCGATGCGGATGGAGGGGGTTGACTTCGCGCCGTGATGGCGTCATGGTCGCTCTGCCTGAACGCGGGCGCGGGCAGGGGTGCGACGCGCGCGGCTCCCCGCGCGTAGTGCAGGATGTCGCGACAGCACTTACGCTACCCAGAGGGGAAAGTGTCCGACCGGCCGAAATAGCCCTGCCAGAGAAAGAGATCATTCCGCATGGGCAAGTTCATCTACGAAGGCGGCGTGAAGACCGAGATCGAGGATCGCGCTCTCACGCACCTGCAGCTCGTGATCACCGCGAAGCTCCGTCGCGGAGAGCCGTTCCCGTTCAGCTGGCGCGAAGACGCGAGCGTCGGCGGAGGACGCACCACGGTGTGGATCCATCCGGGCAGCTCCCTCGTGTTCAAGTACTTCGGCAGTCGCCAGCCCTCCATCAACCGGGCGTGGATCGAAGCGCTCGCTTTCACCGCGAACGCGCCGTCCGGCCTCTACCTCGCGCCGGAGCCGGCCGAGGGCGGCGAGACGCCCAGGACCGGCGAGACACCGGTCGGCCTGCCCGGCTGAGCAGCCGGCACGCGGGGCGGGCGAGGACCATCGCTGCGGGGAGCGGAAGCTGTCAACCCCCTGGGCGATGACGGCCCCTTCGTCGAGAGTCGGAAGACACCTCGACGAAGGAGATCCCGATGACCGACACCCCAGTCGACCCCCGTCATGCCCATCGCGAAGACGGCTTCCCCGACCAGCAGCAGGCGCAGCCAGGGCTCACCGCGCAGACCACCCCCACTCCCGACCACGGCGAATCCAGCTACCGCGGTCACGGTCGGCTGGACGGCCGCCGCGCGCTGATCACGGGAGGCGACTCCGGCATCGGCCGCGCCGTCGCGATCGCCTTCGCCCGTGAGGGCGCCGATGTCGCGATCACGCACATGCCGGAAGAGCAGGACGACGCCGACGAGACGATCGCCCACATCCGCGACGCGGGACCCACGGCGCTCGGCCTGTCGGGCGACCTCCGTGACGAGGATTTCGCGACCGGCATCGTGGCGCAGACCAGAGCAGCGCTCGGCGGACTCGACATCCTCGTGCTCAACGCCGCCTACCAGCACGACATCGACGGCTTCGACAGCCTGAAGACCGAAGACATGCGGCGGGTGTTCGACACCAACCTCATCGGCCTGGTGCAGACGGCTCGTGCCGCGTACCCCGACCTCGCACCGGGGGCGAGCATCATCGTCACGGCCTCGGTGCAGGCGTATCAGCCCTCGCCGGGACTCATCGACTACGCCATGACCAAGGCGGCGCAGGTGGCGTTCGTGAAGGCGCTCGCCGAGGAGGCGGGGCCGCGCGGCATCCGTGTGAACGCGGTGGCTCCCGGCCCGATCTGGACGCCGCTGATCCCTGCCACCGGATGGGACGCCGAGCGGCTGGCGACCTTCGGACAGGACACTCCGCTCGGACGCGCGGGGCAGCCGGCCGAGCTCGCCGGAGCCTACGTCTATCTCGCCTCGGACGAGTCGATGTACGTCTCCGGGGCTGTGCTCCCGGTGACAGGAGGCAAGCACCTCTGAGTGTCGAGTGGACGCGGGCGATGCGGATGCCCCACGCTGGAGTACGTGCAGCAGTCAGCGTCGTCCCGTCCTCTCGTCGGCGTCGCTCTCGTCATCGGCTCGTGCCTGTCGCTGCCCTTCGGGGCCGCCGTCGCGGCGCAGCTCTTCCCGGTGCTCGGCCCCTGGGGCGTGACCTCGCTGCGTGTCGCGATCGCCGCGCTGCTCCTGCTCGTCATCGTGCGCCCGCGACCCCAGCGCTGGACCAGGCCGCAGTGGATCGCGGCGGTGCTCTTCGGCGTCTCGCTCGCCGCGATGAACGGGTTCTTCTATGCCGCGATCGACCGCATCCCGCTCGGGCCGGCGGTCGCGATCGAGTTCCTCGGACCGTTGCTCCTCGCTGCCGTCCTGACCCGGCGTCTCGGTGATTTCGCGTGGGTCGGCGTGGCTCTCGTCGGCATGGTGCTGCTCGGTGTCGACGGGCTGATCGACGCGGAGCCGCTCGACCCGATCGGCGTCGTGTTCATCCTGATCGCCGCCGGCTTCTGGGCAATGTACATCCGCATGAGCGCCCGGGTGGGGGCGCTGATCCCCGGGAGCGGGGGACTCGCGATGGGGCTGCTCGTCGCGGCGCTGCTGCTCGTGCCGGTGGGCGTGCCCGCCGCGGTCACCGTGTCGGGCGACATGCAGCTGCTGCTGCTCGCGGCCGTCACGGCGGTGCTGTCCTCGGTGATCCCGTACAGCTTCGAGCTCGCGGCGCTGCGCCGGCTGCCGCAGCGCGTGTTCGGGGTGCTGCTCAGCCTGGAGCCGGCCTTCGCGACGCTCGCCGGGTGGCTGATCCTCGGCCAGAGCGCGACGCCGTTGCGGATGCTCGCGATCGCCCTGGTCGTCGCCGCGAGTGTCGGGGCGACCCTCGGCATCCGCCGCCGTGCACGAGCGGATGCCGAGGAGACCCGAGCGGACTCCCGGGATGAGGACGAACCCCCCGCCGTCTTCACCGGGCCGATCCCCCTGCCGGACTGAGCGGCCCGAGTCGCCGTCAGGCGGTGACGCGTGCCGGCGTCGCCACCTTGAGCGGGTAGCGGCGGCGCAGGATCGCCCGCTGTGCGAGCGTCCACACCACGGTGACCGTGAGATACAGCGCGGCGGCCAGCGGAACGAACGCCGCGAACACCGCGGTCAGGTAGTGCAGAGCGCTCATCATCCGCAGCATCGCAGGAGAGTTGAGCGGTGAATCGTCCTCGACCGGTGCGGGGCGGAACACCCGTCGGGTGACCTCGGCGACCGCGATCATGATCGCCAGCAGCACGCCGAACACCAGGAACGTGGCGGGTGTCGCGGTGCCTCCGAAGATCGCGGACACCAGGCTCGTGCCCAGCGGCGCGCCGAACAGGTCATGGGTGAGAAGCTCGTTGGGGTGCCCGGCGATCTCGGGGCGGATGAACAGCGTGTACAGGATGCCGACCACCGGGGCCTGTGCCAGCACGGGCAGCATCCCCGCGAACGGCGAGGTGTTCTCGGCGCGGTACAGCGCGAGCGTCTCGCGCTGGAGCCGTTCGGGGTTCTTCTTGTGGCGGCGCTGGATCTCGCGCAGCTTCGGGGCGAGGCGCGCCCTGGTCTGCTCCGCCTTGGCCTGCGAGATGCCGACGGGAATGAGCAGAGCGCGCACCAGGAGGGTGACGAGGATCACGGCGGCGGCGGATGCGGCGCCGCCGGCCAGAGGTTCGAGCAGGGAGGAGAGCCCGGCGAGGGCGCCGTAGGCGGCGTCCAGGAGGGCAGCGAGAGGCGGGAAGGCGAAGAAGTCCATCAGATGTCCGTTCGAGAGGTCGGGAAGGGTCGGCGAAAGCCGCGCGGTCCCGGTCGGAACGGACTACGCGGCGGTCGCGACTCCCGGCGCTCGCGGACGCGGGTGCCCCGCGGCATCCGGATCGCTCTGCGAGAGGAGGGTGGAGACGTCGATGGCGCGCCAGGGATGCGGCGCGGTACGGCCCGTGGTCTGCTGCAGGCTCAGCACCAGGGCGAGCGTGAGAGCGGTCACCGCGATGAGGGCGATCGCGAGGCCGAGAGCGGCGGCATCGGGAACGGAGACGAGGCCGAGCGCCGTGAGGACGATGCTCAGCATCTGTCCGAACCACTCGCTCATGTGCGCTCTCCCCTCTGCTGAGAGGGTAGCACCGGGTGCGGGACGCCGGGTCGTCCGGTCGCGACCGGAAGATGCGCGTGACGGTCGGAGCCCCGGCGTGCAGCGCGGCGTAGCCTCGAAGCATGAGTGATCTGCGTGCCCTGGTCGGCGTCGAGCATCCGATCGTCCTCGGCCCTTTCGGCGGCCTGTCGTCCGTGCCGCTGACGGCGGCCGTGAGCGAGGCCGGTGGCCTCGGCTCGTTCGGGCTGTACGGCTACGACGGCGATCGCATCCGGCAGACCGGAGCCGAGCTCCAGGCGGCGACATCGAAGCCCTTCGCGCTGAACATCTGGCTCCCCGTGGGCGACGAGGTCGCGCCGAACGCCCAGCACGCGATCTTCGCGCAGGCGTTGCAACCCTTCTTCGATGCGGTCGGGGAAGACCTCCCCGCACGACCGGAGGCGTACCTGCCGTCGCTCGACGAGCAGCTCGAGGCGATCTGGGACGTGGCACCGGCCGTGCTCAGCGTGGTGTTCGGGGTGCCGTCCGAGGCCCTGATCGCGGAGGCGCACGGCCGCGGCATCCGGGTGATCGGCACGGCGACCACGGTCGCGGAGGCGGTGGCGCTCGCCGAGGGAGGGGTGGATGCCGTCGTGGCGACGGGCGCGGAAGCCGCCGGCCATCGGGTCTCGTTCCTGCGCGCCGCCGAGGAGTCGCTGGTCGGCACGTTCCCGCTCGTGCCGCAGGTGGTCGACGCGGTCGACGTGCCCGTCATCGCGGCAGGGGGCATCTCCGACCGCCGCGGTGTGGCCGCCGCCTTCGCCCTGGGCGCGCAGGGCGCTCAGATCGGCACGGCCTTCCTCGCCACCGCGGAGTCCGCGATCACCGACGCGCACCGCGAGGCGATCCGCCGCACGGCGGCCGATGAGACGGTGTTGACCAGGGCGATGAGCGGACGTCTCGCCCGCGGCGCCCGTAACCGCGCCGTGCGCGCGATCGAGGCCAGCGGCACGATCGCCCCGTTCCCGATGCAGAACTGGCTCACCGGGAAGTTCCGCGCCGCGGCGGGACAGCAGAACCTGGGTGAGCTGCAGTCGCTGTGGATGGGGCAGGCCGCGCCGCTCGCACGCTACGGCACGGCTGCCGAGGCGTTCGCCGAGCTCGTGGAGGGCGTTCCCGCCCGGTGACCGTGCGCGTCGGTCGTCGTCAGAGGATGACGGTCGACTTGCCGTGCACGATCACCCGGTCCTCCGCGTGCCACTGCACGGCGCGGGCGAGCACGAGACGCTCGACGTCGGCTCCACGGCTCTGCAGCTGGGCGGCCGAGTCGGAGTGCGTGACGCGCGTCACATCCTGCTCGATGATCGGCCCCTCGTCGAGGTCGGCGGTCGCGTAGTGCGCGGTGGCGCCGATCAGCTTCACGCCGCGCTCCTTGGCCCTGGCGTAGGGGTTCGCTCCGATGAACGCGGGCAGGAACGAGTGGTGGATGTTGATCACCGGGGCATCGAGCTGACGGATGAAGTCGTCGGTGAGGATCTGCATGTAGCGCGCGAGCACGACCAGATCGACGTTGCCGCGCAGCAGTTCGAGCTGACGCTGCTCCATGGCCTGCTTGTCGCCCGAGGGGATGTGCACGAACGGCACCCCGAACGACCGTACGGACTCGGCGAGGTCGGGGTGGTTGGAGACCACCATGGTGATGTCGATGTCGAGCTGCCCGCGCTGCGTGCGCCACAGCAGCTCCATCAGGCAGTGGTCGTACTTCGAGACGAAGATCGCCACCCGCTTGCGACGGGCGGTGTCGTGCAGCGACCACTCCATGCCGAAGCGCTCGGCGACCTGGGCGATGTCCGCCTCGAGAGCGGGGCGCGCGGCCGACAAGCCCTCGAGGTGGATGACGGTGCGCTGGAAGAAGCGTCCGCCTTCGGAGTCGGTCGAGTGCTGGTCGAGCGAGATGATGTTCGCGCCGTGCGCGGAGAGCACGCCGGCCACCGCCGCGACGATGCCGGGCTGGTCGTCGCAGGCGATCAGGAGGCGGGCGGTATCGGGCTGTGACATGAACGCTCCTCGGGGGTGTGCTTCGATTCTGCCGTGGATGCGCGTCGCCGGACGAATCGCGGACGACTCGATACCCTGAGTCCGTGAACGCGGGCGACGTAGGACTGGTGCTGATCCCTCTGCTCGCGGTCGCCGCACCGCTGCTGGCGCGCGGCGTCCGGCCGATCGTGCGGGTCCCGATCATCGTGTTCGAGCTCGTGCTCGGCATCCTCGTCGGACCCGCTGTGCTCGGCTGGGTCGAGCCGCACGCCCTGCTCGAGAAGCTCAGCGACTTCGGCCTTGCCATGCTGTTCTTCATCGCCGGCTCCGAGATCGACTTCCGGGCCGTGGCCGGACGACCCGTGGTGCGCGCGTCGCTCGGCTGGGTGATGAGTGTCGCCCTCGGCATCGGCGTCGGGTTCTTCTTCGCGCCTGGCGAGGGCATGGTGGTGATCGGCATCGCGCTCAGCTCCACCGCCCTCGGCACGCTGATGCCGATCCTGCGGGATGCGCGCGAGCTCGACACACCGTTCGGCAAGGCGCTCACCGCCATCGGAGCGGTCGGGGAGTTCCTGCCGCTGATCGCGATCTCGATCTTCCTCAGCACCCGCACGACTCCGGTCGCCGCAGCCGTGCTCCTCGCCTTCGTGCTGCTCGCCGTGCTGGCGGTGGTGGCGGCCCACCGTGTGCCGCACGGTCGCCTGCACGCGATCGTGCGCGCCACGCTGCACACCTCAGATCAGTTCGGCGTGCGGTTCGTGCTGCTGCTGATCGCGGCGCTCGTGGGGCTCAGCGTGATGCTCGACCTCGACATGCTGCTCGGTGCCTTCGTCGCCGGTGCCGTGTGGCGCATCATCATGGCGCGCGCGCCGAAGAAGGATGCCGAGGCGGTGGAGAGCAAGCTCGAGGGGATCGCGTTCGGGTTCCTCGTTCCGATCTTCTTCCTGTACACCGGCGTGAACTTCGATCTGCGGGCACTGCTGAGCTCGCCGGCCGCGATGGCGCTGGTGCCGCTGTTCCTGATCGCGCTGCTGGTGATCCGCGGGTCCGCCGCTCAGTTCTCCGCACCGGACCGTGCAACGGTGCGCGACCGCGTGGCTCTCGGACTGCTCACGGCGACGGGCCTGCCGATCATCGTCGCCGTCACCGCGATCGGGGTGGATGAGAAGATGATCGGGACGGGCACAGCGGCCGCTCTCGTCGGCGCCGGAATGCTCTCGGTGCTGTTCTTCCCGGTGCTGGGGATGCTGCTGCGCGGGGACCGCGACCGGATCGCCGGCCGACGCCCCGCCGATGAACTTCCGCAAGGAGAACTGTGATGACGGCATCCGCTCTGCTGACCCAGGCTGCCCGCGACCTCGTCGGCGCCCCACAGGAGGGGCTCGGTGAGGAACGCGAATCCCGGTGGCGCGGTCGCCGTATCGTGCGGGTCGGGGCCGCGTGGCACCTGGGCGTGCTGCTGCTCACCGAGACGCACGCCCTGGCGACCGCCGAGGTGCTGCGCGCGGCGGATCCGGGCCGGCGGGGCTACACCGCGGAGTCTGCGCGTGAGCGTGCCGTGCGTCGCCAGGAAGCGCTGCGGGGCGGTTTCGACGAGGGCGAGGTCGTGCACGTCGGCTGGAGCATCATCGACGTCGATGCCGTGGATGCCGGCGGATCCTCCGGTCCGCTCGCCCTGATCGACGGGGTGCCGAAAGTGCGCTGGAGTGCGGCCGGAGGGTACATGCCGCTGGAGGCATATCTGCGTGAGCGGGTCGAGCTGTTGCGGGGCGCAACGGGCTGAGCAGGCTGAGCAGGCTGTGGGCCCGGCTCAGGCGAACGTCGTCGGGCTGGGGGCCCGGCTCAGGCGAAGGTCTCGGCGAACCGGCGCAGGAGCGCAGCGCCCTCGGTCACGGATGCCGACAGCACCTGGTTCTGCACGCGGTCGAACTCCTCGGGGTCGAAGTAGCCGGTCGTGCGGTAGAACGTCATCCGGTCGGCGAAGTCACGGGGTGTGGGCTCGGGGTGGAACTGTGCCGTGTACAGGTGTGTGCCCACGCGGTAGGCCTGCACGGGGCAGGATTCGTTGGTCGCGAGCAGAGTGGCACCGGCGGGCAGCGCGACCGCGCTCTCCTTGTGGGCGGTGAAGACCGTGAGAGCGGGGGAGCTGGGACCGAAGACCGGGTCGACTGCGCCGTCGGCCGTGGTGCGGATGACCGTGGCACTCGCGGCCTCGGGGGTCGCGGTGGTCACCTCGCCGCCGAGCATGCGGGTCACGACGCCGATGCTGAAGCACGTGAAGAAGGCAGCGATGTCACCGTCGATCGCCCGACGCGCGATGCGGCGCAGGTCGGATTCGACGCGCAGCTGCACCTCGCCCTTCACGGAGTCGCTGACGTTGAACGGGGAGCCGCCCACGACCACACCGCGGTAGCGCGCGAGACGCGCGGGGTCGAGGGGCTCGTCGAGCAGATCGAGCCGATCGACCACCTCGGCGCCGAGCGCACGACGGAATGATGCGTGTTCGGCATCCGCCGCCCCGCGCTCAGGACGCACGCAGACGTAGAGAAGCGATGCCATCCGGCGATTCTAACGATCGGCGGGGCGGGAGAATCGCCGTGACGCCCGGTGCCAGCGTCCATAACTCCTCAAAAACATCGTTGATGTGCTGTCACGAGGGCCCGCTTCTCGCGGAACGCCACCGTGGACGAAGAGTTGTGAACGCACTTCTGAGGAGTTGTGAACGGGCGGTCAGCGCGAGGAGTTCGCGGTGCGGCCGCGCACGATGCCCACGAACGTCTCGACGTCGTCCGTGGTGCGGTCGCGGGGCCAGACCAGGGCCACAGTCGATGACGGGCCGTCGATCAGCGGGCGGTAGTCGGCGTCCTTGCGGTGGTGCAGACGTGCCAGCGACATCGGCACGATCACGACGCCGGCTCCGGAGGCGGCGGTCGCGATCGCGTCTGCCGTCGTGTCGAGTGCCGGAAAGTTCGGACTGAGCGTGTCGGGCAGATCGAGCGGACCGAGCACATCGTCACCGGGGACGATCACGACCTCGCCGGCGAGATCCGCGCTGGAGAGTTCGTCGACCGCCAGGAGGTGCGAGTCCGCGCCGGCGACCACGACCGGAACCTCGTCGTAGAGGGGGATGATGTGCAGCGTCGGATCGACGAGCGGCAGCCGCACCAGGGCCGCATCCAGATCGGCGAGTGCGGCGCGCTGCTCGGCGGCGGAGATCGGCACGAGCTCCAGTCGCACGTGGGGCATCCGCTGCTTCCACGCGTCGATCCAGCGGCCGGGAGTGGCGCCGGGAACCGCCCCGAGGCGGAAGAGACGCGGCTCCTCCGGTGCAGTACGCGGGGCGTCGAAGACGACCTTGTCCTGCGCTTTCGAGCGGGACTTCGCGCTGGGCTTCTTCGCGGCCCCCGCCGCGCCGCGACGCGCGGGCGTCGCTCCGCCGGTGCGCCGCGCCGGTCGCCGTCCCTGAGTCGCCATGCGATCCAGAGTATCGGTCGCCGGGCGGCGCACCCGCGTCATCGCTGAGGAGCAGCGCGGCGCTGGGCGTGGCGGATGAGGCCGACCGCGCCGCCCACGAGCACCAGCACGCCGATCGTCAGCAGCACGAGGGAGAACACCGTGTTCGGAGTCAGGCTCGTGATCCAGCCCGCCGTGCCCTCACGACGATCGTCGTCGGTGAGGGTCCAGATCCCGAAGGCGGCGATGGCGGCGAACAGCAGTCCCCATACGATCGCCGCACCGCGCGTGCGCGGCGGCGTCGGTTCGGCGGGAGCCGCGGCTGCGGAGACGGGACTCGCGGCGGATGATACCGCAGCCGTGGCCGCGACCGGGGCGGAGTGCGCCGTTCCGTCGTCGGCGGGAGGGGGTGCGTACTCCGTCTGCACGTCGTCCTGCGTGTCGTCGTGCGTGGGGGACGGCGGAGCGGCGGCGTCCGCGATCGGTCCGGGCGTCGCGGTAGTCGCATCCGTCTCGTCGGCGGCGTCATCCAGGGGGCTGGTCGGGGTGGTGTCGGCGCTCATCGCTCTTCCTCCGTGCTGTCGTAGATGGTGACCTGCACGTCGCCGGAGGTCTGGGTGATCGTGACCGGTTGTCGCGTCCGCACCGGAGTGTTCTCGGCGGCCGCTGTTGCGACGGCCGTCTGGGTTCCGTCCTGCTGCCCCACCAGCGGCCAGGTGCCGGAATCGAGGATCGTGCCCTCCTCGGCATCCACGCGCATCCAGGTCACCCGGCCGGAGTCGATGGTCGCGGTGAGGTCGAGCTCGACTCCGGGCTGCACGTCGATCCAGGTCTGGCCCGTCCCCTTGTCGATCACGATCGGACGCGGTGCGTCGTCGTGAGGCAGGAGCGTGACGTTGAGGTCGCCGAACGGCTGACGCACGTGAGTTGACTGCACGTTCGACACCGAGGCCCAGCCGAGGGTCAGATCGTCGAAGGTCGCGAACGAGCCCGCCGTCACGCCTCCGGCCAGCGTGAGCATCGTGAGGAAGGCGAGGAAGCCGCTCCGACGGCGGAACAGGCCGGCGATGATCATTCCCACCGCGAGCACGAGCGCGGCGCTGAACAGTCCCAGCGCGCCGGCGGTGGGCCCGCCGGTGAGACCCACGGCCGCACCGACCGCGAGAGCCAGGCCCATCGCGGACGCGACGAACGCGAAGCTCGCGCGCGGGTTCGACGCCCGGCGCAGGCGGCGGCGTTCCGCTGCCTCGGTCGCGAAGGTCGCGGCGGCGGCCTGGCGCTCCCGGCGCATCTGGTCGCGCGCGGCACGTTCGGCATCCTGCTGCTGTCGGCGCCAGGCCTGATCCTGCTCGCGCCAGGCCGCATGCTGCGCGCGCCAGGCGGCGAGCTCTTCGGGGTTCTGGCTGCTCGCGGGGAGCGGCGTCGGGGCGATCGGACGCTCGGTGGCGGGGAACGTGTGTCCTCCGGCAGCGTCGGGCGCAGGAGCCGGGGCGAGGGGGAGCGGCGGTGTCGCACCCGCGCCCTCGGCGGTACCCGAATCGCCGAGGGTCGCGGATGCTCCCGGAGCCGCGGAGTCGGGCGAAGCCTGCCCACTCGACGCGGAGACATCCGGGGTGCGGCTCGCAGCACGCACGATCAGGAAGAGCAGGCCGCCGACCACGACCAGTCCGGCGATCCAGCCGAACACGGACAGGGCCGACCAGCTCTCGTAGCCGAGGCCGAACAGGCGGCCGCTCAAGGGTGCCGTCGGGATGAGGCCGACGACGGCCATGCCGAGGATGCCGAGCTGCACGGGCTGGAAGTCCCGGTTGAGCAGGTCGCGGGCGTGGATCCGCCCGTCGGCATCCGGCAGCAGCGCCCAGGCGAGGGCGTAGAGGAAGATCACCGGCAGCCCGAACAGCGCGGCGATCACCAGCACACCGCGGACGATCAGCGGATCGATGCGCAGTCGGGCGGCGATGCCTGCGGCGATGCCGCCGAGCCAGCCGTCGGAGCGTGCGATGCCGAGACCGGCGAACCAGAGGAAGAAGCGCTCGGCGGAGGGAGAGGTGGCGGGCGGAGTGCGGGTGCCGGCGGCGGGATCGGTCGCGTCGGCGGCAGGCGGAGGCGCTGTCGGAATCGTCATGCTTCGATACTGTCCGCCACAGGGGCGCGCCGACCATGGGGTGAACCCCTGAGCGACCCCTGATCTTGTCCGCGGGAATCCCCCCAGGGTGCCGGCGGGTGATTGGATGGGCGACATGTCCTCTTCCGCGCCGCCCGCCTCCGCGCGCCCTCCCCGTGTCGCCGCGCCTCCGCGCCCGGCGCTCACCAGGGACCGCGAGTGCCTGGTGTCGGGCGTCAGCGCGGGCCTCGCGCGCCACCTCGGCGCACCGGTGTGGATGATCCGGGCCCTGTTCGTCGCGCTCACGCTGTGCGGCGGGGCAGGGGTGCTCTTGTACGCCTGGTGCTGGGTGTTCACGCCGTGGACCGAGGAGCCTGCGACGGAGGCGGCAGAGGGAGCCCCCGACGGCGAGCTGACGCCGGCAGCGTCGGCCGGGGGATCCGCGCCGTCACGGAGGGTTCCGGTGGCGTGGATGCTGCTGGCGCCGGCCGCGCTCGGGGTACTGCTCCTCGCATCATGGTCCGTCGGGGGAAGCCCGACCGGAACCGTGCTCTCGCAGACACCGGCCGTGCTGACGGCGACGGGCGCGGTCGTGCTCGCGACGGCCGCCGGTCTGTGGGCGACGCTGATCGATCGCACCGACACCGCTCGTGGGCCCCGCCACACCGCCGTCGTCCGCATCCTCGCGGTCGCGCTGCTCGTGGTGCTCTTCTTCGTGCTGCTGTCCCGCGCCACCGGCGGCATCGAGTTCCTGATCGCGCTGCTGCCGCTGGCCGGCATCCTGGCCGTCGCCTCATCGACGCTCATCCATCGCTGGCGGGAGCTCGCAGGAGAGCGCACCCGTCGCATCCGCGAGGAGCAGCGCAGTGAGATGGCCGCGCATCTGCACGACTCGGTGCTGCAGACGCTCGCACTCATCCAGAACCGGGCCGGAGCCTCGAGCGAGGCGGCTCGCCTGGCCAGGGCACAGGAGCGCGAGCTGCGCGCCTGGCTGTACGACGGCGATGCGCCTGCCGACAGCGACCTGCCCACCGACCTGCGCGACTACGCAGGCGCGCTCGAGCTCGACTATCCGGTGCGGATCGACGTCGTCTCCGCCGGACTGTCGGCGGAGCGCGCGAGCGGCGAGCTGGCCGCCGCCGCACGCGAGGCGATGGTGAACGCCGCGCGGCACGCGGGCGGGGAGATCTCGGTCTACATCGAGGGCAGCGTCTCGGGGGTCGACGTGTTCATCCGCGACCGTGGTGCCGGGTTCGACCTCGACGCGGTTCCGAGCGATCGGCTCGGCGTCAGACAGTCGATCATCGGACGCATGCGCCGCGCGGGCGGTAGCGCCACCGTGCGCAGCACCGACAGCGGCACCGAGGTGCACCTGACCTTCTCGACGACGGGGGAGAACCGTGGCTGACCGCGTGCGCGTGGTGATCGTCGATGATCACTCCATCTTCCGCTCCGGCCTCCGCGCCGATCTCGATGACAGCGTCGACGTCGTGGGGGAGGCGTCCGACGTGCCCTCAGCGATCGCCGTGATCCGCGAGACGGCGCCCGACATCGTGCTCCTCGACGTGCACCTCCCCGGTGGCAGCGGCGATGACGCGAGCGGCGGGGAAGCCGTCATCCGTGGCAGCGCGCCCACGACGTCGAAGTTCCTCGCGCTGAGCGTCTCGGACGCGGCGTCCGATGTGGTGAGGGTCATCCGTGCCGGCGCGCGCGGCTACATCACGAAGGGGTCCTCCGGCGTCGAGGTCAGCAGCGCCGTGCACGCGGTGGCCGGCGGCGATGCGGTGTTCTCGCCGCGGCTGGCTGGGTTCGTGCTCGACGCGTTCGGCGCGGTGTCGGGTGAGACCGCGACCGCGAACGACGAGCTCGACCGGCTCTCGGCGCGCGAGCAGGAGGTCATGCGGCTCATCGCCCGCGGCTACGCCTACAAGGAGGTCGCCGCAGAGCTGTTCATCTCGATCAAGACGGTCGAGACGCACGTGTCCGCGGTGCTGCGGAAGCTGCAGCTCTCCTCACGACATGAGCTGACGGTGTGGGCCTCGGAGCGACGGCTGCTGTAGCAGCCGTGCCCCGGGGCGGAGTGACTCAGGCGGCGAGCCAGAGACCCTTGGGGTTCGTGGCCACCGTGAGACCGGCCGCGACCGTCTCGTCGTCGCCGATGCGGGCTCCGCGCACGATGCGTGCTCCGGCGCCGACCTCGGTACGGACTCCGACATACGCGTTGTCGCCGATCGCCGCGCCCTGACCGATGTGGGCGTGCGCCTCGATGTGCGCCCCTTCGCCGATCACGGCATCCGGTTCGATCCACGCACCCCGTGCGATCGTCGCCCCGGCGCCGATGCGTGCGCCCGGTTCGATGTAGGCGCCGGCTTCGATGTGCGCCTTGGGGTGCACCTTCGCGCCGTGCGCGACGAGACCTCGACCGTTCGCGTGCTTGCGGTACCGCAGCGTGGCGCCCTGGTCGTTCTCGATGTCGATGTAGTTCTTGCCCACGATTCCTCCCGTGCTCCGGAGATTCCCCGGATATATGCACAACCATGGGACTGGTGAATTCATTCCCTCACGGGGATGCTGTTCACCGCTGGCAGGAGGGGCACCAGAAGGTGATCCGTTCGCGGGTCGGATCCGCGCCCTGCTCACCCCGTCGAATGCGGGTTCCGCAGCGCCGGCACGGCTTGCCCGCGCGGCCGTACACCCACGTGGCCTGGCCGGGGCGATCGATGCCGGTGAACGTGCGCCCGGAGCGGTCGCGGTTGGCGCGGATGGTGCGCACGCCGAGGTCGATCAGTGCGGCGGTGTCGACCTCCGGCGTCGGGGTGGTCGGCAGGATTCCGCGGAGGAACAGGAGTTCTGCGGCGTACTCGTTGCCGAAGCCCGCGACGTTGCGCTGATCGAGGAGCGCCACATGGATGCTGCGGGTGTCGGCGCTGAGCCGGCGCACGGCCTCGGCTGCGTCCCAGTCCGGAGCCAGAGGATCGGGACCCAGGTGGCCCACCAGCTGACTCTCGTCGCGGGTGGGCACGACCTCGATCTCGGCGATGTCGACGCCGACCGCCTCACGCTCAGCGGTGCCGACGATCGCGCGCACCTTGAAGGCCGGATGCCGCCACTTCTCGCCCGGCCGGTAGACGAACCAGGCGCCGTCCATGCGCAGGTGCGAATGCAGGGTGCTGTCACCGATCCGCAGCAGCAGGTGCTTGCCGCGCGCCGCCACGCCGTGGATCGGCTGACCGGTCAGATCGACCGTGGCCGCCTGCGGCACGCGCAGGTCGAAGCGGGTGGCTGTCGCGCCGGCCAGTGCCTCGTCGAGTCGTCGCGCCGTGCGGAAGACGGTGTCGCCCTCGGGCATCAGCGGAGTCCCGTCGGCGGTTCGTGGGGCCCTGAGCCCGGGGCCCTGAGCTCGACGAAGGGCGACGAGCCCGGCGCCGGCGTGGGCGTGCGCTCCGTCATGGTGCGGGCGAGCATCGTGGCGCCGGCCACCGCGGCGGGCATCACCGCGACCGCGCCGCCGGGGACGAGGAAGCACAGCTGGGTCGCGACACCGAAGCCGAGCACGCGCGCCCTGCTGCCGCCGAACAGCGCCGCACGGTCCGCGGGGCTGAAGTCGCGCGCGTCGAAGGCGCGACCGGTGAGCTCGCGTGCCAGCATCCGCCCCGAGAGCACGATGCCGGCGACGGGGCCGAGGAAGCCGCCGATCAGGGGGACCAGTCCGAGGACGAGCACGAGGATCGCGATCAACAGGCCCAGCAGCACGAGACGGAGGCCTTCGCCGACCGTCGTCCAGAAGCTGCCGCCGTCGGCCGGAGGCGCATCGCCGAGGTCGCGCTCCACGGCGTGCCAGATGCGCTGGTAGAACGGGTCGCCGATCGTGAGGGTGAGGGCGGTGAACACGGCGCCAGCGAGGGCGAGACCGGCTGCGATGAGGACGAGACTGACCGCTCCGCGCAGCAGCCCGCGCCACGGCTCGATCCAGCCGTCGGCGAACGGCGTGAGCCAGGTCGAGATCGACCCGGTCCCCAGCACGAGGGGCACCAGCACGGCAGCGAGCACGATGACCGCGATGACCGCGGGGATCAGGCCGAGCGCCATCAGCCCCGGCCGCGTGCGCCACAGTCCGAAGCCGCGCAGCAGGAGACGCACGCCGGTGCTGAACTCTCGGATCATGGCTCTCAGCGTAGAAGACGCGGGCTGGCCTGTCGTTTCGGGCCGGAGCGGAGCGCGCAGGGTCAGGCCGCCTTGCGCAGGGTGTAGCCGCGGGGCGTGACCACGAAACCAGCCTCCTGCAGGGCCAGGGCGAGTTCGGTGCCGTAGACGCCCTCGCCGTTGACCTTCTCGACCGTGAGCGTGTCCAGCCGCCGGCTCCGTGCCGTCGCGGCGAGGTCCGATGCCGCGGCGCGCAGCACGTCGCCGTCGTCGCTGAACGACAGCACGGTCCGCCCGCCCCGCTCGAGGTAGAGCACGAGGGATCCGTCGACCAGCACGACGAGTCCACCCGCCTTGCGGCCGGGGCGGTGCGACACCTCGTCGAGCTTGGGCCAGCCGAGCGCGGCTCCGTAGGGGTTCGCGGGGTCGGTGGCCGCCAGGGTCACAGCCGCACGGGGAGCGGGGTCGGCGAGCCCGGCGAAAGTACGCAGACGATCCACCGTGGCGGATGCCGCGAACTGCGCCGCACCCAGCTTCTCGATCACGTAGCCACGGCGGCAGTGTCCGGCTTCCTCGAAGCCTGCGAGCACACGATAGGCCTGCGCGAAACCTCCCGGCACACCCTCCGCCTGCACGGCGCCGCGGGTGACGACGCCGTAGCGGTCGAGCAGCAGCCCTGCCGTGACCGTGGCCCGGCGGGCGGCGTCGGTCTCGACGGTCGGCAGCAGCGACCACCGGCCGCCGGTCGGGCCGGGACGGGGAGCGGTGCGGGTCAGCGACATGCCGCGGTACGTGCGGGTGCGCGGCGCCTTGCGGGTCACGCGATGCGCCTGAGAGCCCCCGGCGAGCAGCGAGCGGATCGGCGCGAAGGTGTCGTTCGTGACGTGCCCCGACCAGGTCAGCGACCACAGGGCCTCCAGCACGGACTGTGGATCCTGAGCCTGACGAACGGCGTCGTCCGCTTCGACCATGTCCCTCAACTGGGCGGCGAAGTACGCCCCTCCCGCCTGCAGCGCCGTGAGCAGTCGGGCCTCGAGCGAGTCGACGGCGATCTCGGCGTCGGGCTCGGGAAGCGTGAAGGGGGCGAGGTCGGCGGGATGCAGCGACACCCAACCGTCGCGTCCGGGCAGCGTGCCGTGGCCGGACCAGATGACCTCGCCCGCCGCTGTGAGCTCGTCGAGCATCGCGGGCGAGTAGTCGCGCACGCGCGAGGGGAGCACGAGCGACTCCCATGCGCTCGCCGGGATCGGCACGCCCGCGAACTGCTCGATCACGCTGATCACCCCGTCGAGCCCCTCGAGCGGACGCCCCAGATGCTGCCAATCGGGCAGGAAGCGTGCATAGGCCTCAGGCGAGACCGGCTCCACGCTGCCCCGGATCGCGGCGAGCGACCGCATGCGCAGCCGCCGCAGCACCTCGGTGTCGCACCACTCGATGTCGTTGCCTGAACCGCCCCCTGAGCCCGACGAAGGGTCCGGCAGGAAGTAGCCGCTCGTCAGACGCCCCGCCGCTTCGAGTCGTTGCAGGGTGTGCCGGGCGACCGCTGCTCCGATGCCGAAACGGGTGGCGACGGCATCCGTGGTGAAGGGGCCGTGGGTGCGGGCGTGCCGGGCGACCAGGTCGCCCAGCGGGTCGGAGAGCGGTTCGAGGAACGCGACGGGGATGCCGGTGGGGAGCGCGGCGCCGAGCGCATCACGCAGCCGCCCGGCATCCTCGATCGCCGCGATGCGGGTCGTGCCCGCGATCGTGACCGGGATCGCCCGGCGGGCGCTGATCAGGGCGTCCAGGTGCGCGGCGGCGTCGTCGATGCGGACGGCATCGGCATCGGTCTCGTTCTCGGGGGCGAGTCGGGCGGCGACCTCGACCGCGTCGAGCGGTCCGAGCATGCGCAGGAGGTCCGCGACTCCTTCCAGACCGCGCGCCCGGCGTTCGGGGTCGAGACGCTGGGCCTCGCGCTCGAACTGCGCGATCACCTCGGGGTCGAGAAGCTCACGCAGCTCGACGGTGCCCAGCAGTTCGCCGAGCAGTGCGGGGTCGACCGAGAGCGCCGCCGCCCGCCGCTCGGCCAACGGAGAGTCGCCTTCGTACATGAAGGCGCCGACGTAGCCGAACAGCAGATCGCGCGCATAGGGGGAGGGCTGGGCGGGCTGGGTCTCGACCAGGCGCACCCGACGGTCGGCGATCGAGGTCGCGAGGCGCCGCAGGGAGGGGAGGTCGTAGACGTCCTGCAGTACTTCGCGCAGCGTCTCCAGGATCACCGGGAAGGTGGGGTGCCGACGCGCGACTTCGAGCAGCTGCGCCGAGCGCTGCCGCTGCTGCCACAGCGGAGACCGCCGGTTCGGGTTGGTGCGCGGCATGAGCAGCGCGCGGGCGGCGCACTCGCGGAAGCGCGAGGCGAACAGCGCTGAGCCGCCGACCTCCTCGGTGACGAGGTGCTCGAGCTCATCGGGGTCGAACACGAACAGCTCCGCACCGGGGGGTTCGGTCTCGGCATCCGGAATGCGCACGATGATGCCGTCATCGCTCGCGACAGCCGATCCCTCGACGCCGAGGCGCTCGCGCACGCGGGCATTGATGGCCAGCGCCCAGGGTGCGTGCACTTTCATGCCGTACGGGGAATGCAGGATCACGCGCCAGTCGCCGACCTCGTCACGCCCCCGCTCGACCGTCAGCGTGCGATCGGTGGGCAGCGTCCCCGTGGCCTCGCGCTGCTCGGTCAGGTGGGCCATGAGGTTCGTGCGGGCCTGCTCGTCGAGCCCCGCCTCGATCAGGCGCTGTGCGGCCTTCTCCGGGGTGGCCGTGGAGACCTCGCGGGAGAACCTGCCGAGCGCCTCTCCGAGTTCGAACGGGCGGCCGATGCCGTCGCCGTGCCAGAACGGCACCTTGCCCGGCTGGCCGTACGCGGGGATCACGTTGACGCGGTCGTGCGTGATCTCGGCGATCCGCCAGCTGGTGGTGCCGAGCGTGAAGACGTCGCCCACGCGCGACTCGTAGACCATCTCCTCGTCGAGCTCGCCCACCCTGGCGCCGGTGGTCTCGCCGGCCACGAAGACGCCGAAGAGACCGCGGTCGGGGATGGTGCCCCCGCTGGTCACGGCGATGCGCTGCGCGCCGGGGCGGCCGGTGAGCGTTCCGGCGTCGCGGTCCCACACCAGTCGGGGGCGGAGCTCGGCGAACTCGTCGGAGGGGAAGCGCCCGGCCAGCAGGTCGAGCGTCGCCTCGTACGCCGAGCGCGGCAGCGACTGGAAGGGGGCGGAACGGCGCACCGTCTCGAACCACTCCTCGACGCTGATCGCCCCGAGAGCACTCGCGGCGACGGTCTGCTGCGCGAGGATGTCGAGCGGATTGCGCGGCACCTGGATCGCCTCGATCTTGCCCGCCAGCATCCGCTCGGTGACGATCGCGGTGTGCAGCACATCGCCACGGTGCTTGGGGAACAGCGCGGCGCGGCTGATCTCGCCGACCTGATGCCCTGCGCGCCCCACGCGCTGCAGCCCCGATGCGGCGGACGGAGGGGCCTCGACCTGGATCACGAGATCGACCGCTCCCATGTCGATGCCGAGTTCGAGGCTGCTGGTCGCCACCACGCAGCGCAGCACTCCGGACTTGAGCTCCTCCTCGACGAGGGCGCGCTGCTCCTTCGACACCGAGCCGTGGTGGGCCTTGGCCAGCACGGGGTCGGCGCCGGCCGTCGCCCCCGCCTGCGCCATCATCTGCGCGGGCATGGCGGACTCGGGCAGCGGGGCCCCGATGCGCTCGGAGTAGATCTCGTTCAGACGGCCGGTCAGCCGCTCGGCCAGACGGCGCGAGTTCGAGAAGACGATGGTCGAGCTGTTCTGGAGGATGCGGTCGACGATCGCCTCCTCGACATGCGGCCACACCGAGCCGGTGACCTCGGTGTACTCCGCATCGACGCCGGGCGCTTCGGGTGGGGCGCCGGGCGGCGGGGGCGGATTGGTCATGTCGTCCATCGGGACCACGACCGAGAGCTCGAAGGTCTTGGATGCGGGCGGCGCGACGATCTCGACCGGCGCCGACCCGCCGAGGAACCGGGCGACCTCGTCGATGGGGCGCACCGTCGCCGACAGCCCGATGCGCTGGGCGGCCGTCTCGACGCCGTGCGAACGACGCAGCGCGTCGAGGCGTTCCAGGCTCACGGCCAGGTGGGCGCCGCGCTTGGTGGCCGCCACCGCGTGCACCTCGTCGATGATGACGGTGTGCACGCCGCGCAGGGTCTCGCCCGCGCGGCTGGTGAGCATCAGGTACAGCGATTCGGGTGTCGTGATCAGGATGTCGGGCGGATCGGAGACGAGCTTGCGCCGATCGCTCGACGTCGTATCGCCGGAGCGCACCCCCACCGTCACCGCGGGCGCCGGGATGCCCAGGCGCCGGGCGGACTGCCCGATGCCGATCAGGGGGGAGCGCAGGTTGCGCTCGACATCGACGCCCAGGGCCTTGAGGGGCGAGATGTAGAGGATGCGTGTGCGGGGCTCGCCCTTCGCCGGCGCCTCGATCCCGGCCTCTGTCGCGCTCGTGCGCTCACGGAACACGCTGTCGATCGCCCACAGGAATGCCGAGAGCGTCTTGCCGGACCCGGTCGGGGCGACGACGAGGGCGTGCTTGCCGGCCGAGATCGCCGTCCACGCTCCGGCCTGCGCGGGTGTGGGCGCGGGAAACGCCCCCCGGAACCAGTCCTGCGTGGCGGGGGTGAAGCGGTCGAGCACGTCGCTCATCCCTCCATCATCACGCCTGCCACCGACATCCGGGTGGTCGGGGACTCAGAAGCTGGCGATGCCCTTGCCCAGCAACTGCGCGCCGAGCACGATGAACAGGATCGTCATGATGGTCGCGTTGTTCGCGGTGAGCCAGATGCGGATGCCGGCGAGCACGGTGGCTGCTCGAGCGGGAGCCGCGACCGCGGTGAGGACGGGCACGGTCACGCTGAGCGCGGCGATCACCGTGAAGACCACGGTGGTGAGTGCCATCGCGCCGGCATCGAGCGAGCCTCGTCCGATGGTGGCTCCTGCTGCAGCCGCCATCATCAGGTTCTTCGGATTCACGGCGGCGAGCGCGAAGCCGAGACCGATCGCGGCGAGCGGCTTCATCGAGTCGATCTTCGACATCCACGAGGGCAGCTCCGCGGTGAGGCCCGGAGCGGGACGCGACCGCCACTGGCGCACCGCGAGCAGGAGGAGCAGCGCGCCCAGGACCAGCTGGAACGTCCCGATGACCGGCTCCGATCCTCCCGATGCGTCCGGCTCCGGCACGGCGCCGGCGAGCAGCACGAACGTCGTCGTCGCGACGAGTACACCGACGATCCAGCCGAGCAGGAAGCCGAGTCCCAGCTGCTTCGACCGAGGGGACATCAGCATCAGGATCACGGCGATGATCGGGAGGGGGCTGATCGCGATCGCGACCGCAGAGGGCAGCGTAGTGCCCAGGACATCCAGCATCTTCGGTCCGCTCTGCTCAGGAACCGAGAAGCTGACGCTTCGCCAGAGCGAACTCGTCCGCGGACAGCAGGCCCTGCTGCTGGAGTTCGGCGAGCTGCTGGAGCCGCGCGACGAGGTCGATCGGAACAGCGGCTGCGGCAGCGGGTGCCGGTGCGGGTGGGGCCATGGGAGCGGCGGCCGCCTGCTGTGCGTATGCGGCCTGCTGCTGGTGCTGGAGTGCCTGCTGCTCGGCGGCTCTGGTGTGCTGGCGCTGGGCGACGGCACCGCTCACCGCTGTCGCGGTTCCGGCGACCACGGCCGTCCGCGCGGCCATCCCCAGGAGACCGGGGCGGCCTCCTCTTCGCATCAATGGCATGTCAGATGTCCTCTCCGGTGGCGACCAGGGCGGCCGATACGAGCTCGTTCACCAATGGCGCGGGCACTCTCTCCGTGCGCACCACTCGCCCGCCCTCGGAGGCGAGTCGGGAGGCGAGTTCCGTTGCCCAGCGCATCTCGATCGCGGCGATGGCCACACCGATACCGGGCGCGGTGTGCGCGATGGACTCCGCGATGTCGTCCTCGCCGATGAGGCCTTCGATCTCCAGCTCGAGTCCTATCCCCGAGAGCGCGTGCGCGGCATCCTCCCGGAGTTCGGTGAGGTGGACCGATCCGTCTGCGCGCCGGGCGACCACGACGAGGTCGACCACGCGTACTGTGCCGGATGCCGACAGCGTCAGGAGCGCATCGAGGACGGCGGGGGCGAGGCCCTCTCCCTCGAACTCCACGACATACACCTCGATCGGACCATAGGCGAACCCGGATGACGTCATGATCCGGCTCCCGCGATGCCAGGGAAGGTCCAGGAGCCGTCCAGCACCTCGGGGCGCGGGCGATACAACCGCACCAGGTAGTTCCAGCCCTCCGTGATCGGCAGCGCATTGGGCGCCGACGGATCGCCGCCGAAGCGCACCGTGATCGTGCCGTCGTCCTCGCGCTGCCCCGTGATGTTGTTCACGCTGTAGGCGCCGGATGGGTTCGCCTCGAAGTAGCCGTCGGCGTTGTACAGCGAGATCGACCAGAAGCCGTCGACCGGGACGTCTCCGATCGTCAGCGTGTACTCGCCGACCGGCAGCTCCGGGTTGACGTTGACGTAGAACGCCTCGGTCTCCGGCAGGCCGCCCCATCCTGCCGCGGCACCGAGGAGGTGGCGGATCGGGTCGACGTCCTCCTTCCTGCCGAAGGCGCGGTCGAATCCGCCCAGTCCCTTCGCGAGCTCGAGGATCGCGCCGCGCGTCGCCGCGAAGGAGACCTCGTCATACGGGGCAGGGGTGAACTGCCCGCCCGCGACAGAGGAGAGCGCGAGCTGATCCTGCAGCGCGTTCACGGCCGCGACATCCGCCGGATCCTCCGGGTCGACCAGCACCCGCGCGGCCGCGAGCACGAAGTCGCTGCCGAGCGCGTCAGCGGTCAGGTCGTAGGTGCCGCCGGAGTGCAGTACGAGGTTGATGTAGTGGTCCTCGTTCACGAACATGACCGAGATGTAGCGCTCACCGGCATCCGGGATCGTGATGGTCGCGCCCTGGGACACATCGATGATGGCGGCGCTGTAGAGCGTGTCGCGATTCATGCGGATGACGGTCTGCTGGTCGATCGGCGTCGGCGTCCGGTAGTGGTTCCAGATGTTCGATCCGCCGGCTGCCGCGGCGATGCCGGCGAACATGCGGGCACTCTCGACGCGGACGAAGTTCTCGAACGTGACGTGGACGGAGGAGTCGGACATGGCGGCCTTTCGTCGGGTGTGCGACCATCCTGGGGTATCCGCAGTGGCGTGCGCATCATCAAACGAGGATGATCTCGATCAGGAGAATTGGTGAGTGCGCAGTCGCACGGGATGTACTGGGGTGCGCAGCGCGAACGAAAGGCACATCGCACGATGACGAATCTCACGATCGGGAGTGCCTTCGGCGACCCCGAGATCCCTGTGCAGCTCGACGCCCGACGGTTCAACCGGCACACCTTCTGGTGCGGTCAGAGCGGCAGCGGCAAGACCTACGCGCTGGGCGTGGTGCTGGAGCAGCTCCTGCTGAAGACGGAGCTGCCGCTGCTCATCCTCGACCCGAACGGCGACTACACCCGGCTGCGCGAGACACGTCCATCGGCGCAGGGCGACGATGCGTCGACGATCTCCGAGCGGGACATCCGCGTCTTCCGCTCCGGGCCCTCCGACGGCGAGCCCCTGCACGTGCGCTACACCGAGCTCTCGGTGGCGTCGAAGGCGGCGGTGCTCCAGCTGGATCCGATCGCGGATGCCGACGAGTACAACGTGCTGCTGCACGCCGGGGCGGACGCCCAGGACTTCGACCCCGGGCATCTGCTGTCGCGATTGCGCGCCTCGGGGGATCCGGGGCAGGCGCGGCTCGCGAACCGCATGGAGAATCTCCAGGTGCTGGAGTGGGATCTGTGGGCACGCGGAGCATCGACCGTGCTCGACACCATCGACGAACGTCCTCATGCCACCGTCCTCGATCTGGGCGGATTCGCGCATCCCGTCGAGCCGAAGGTCGCGGCCCTCGCGGTGCTCGAGCACCTCTGGGCGCGCCGGGAGGAACGCCGTCCCGTGCTGATCGTCATCGACGAGGCCCACAACATCTGCTCCCCGAACCCGCAGACCGCCGTCGAGCGGGCCCTCACCGCGCAGCTCGTGCAGATCGCCGCGGAGGGTCGGAAGTTCGGGCTCTGGCTGCTGCTGTCGACTCAGCGTCCGACCAAGATCCACCCGAACGTGCTCTCGCAGTGCGACAACCTCGCGCTGATGAGGGTGAACGCGCCTCGCGACCTCGCGGAGATCGCCGACGTGTTCGGCTTCGCATCCGACGAGGCCATCCGCCGCTCCTCCGGCTTCGTGCAGGGGCAGGCTCTGTTCGCCGGCGGGTTCATCTCCGAGCCGACGTTCGTGCAGATGGGGGCCCGTATCACCGAAGAAGCCGGCGGCGACGTCAGGGTGCCGCTGCGCGCGCAGTGATGCCCTCGCGCAGTCGCAGACGGACGGCTTCACGGCGGTTCGCCACCCCGAGCTTGCGGTAGATCGACCGCTGGTGGGTGCGGATCGTGTTGACCGATACGAATAACGCAGCACCGATCTCGATCGCCGTCATCGTGGTGCCCAGATACGCGTAGATCTCCCACTCGCGTGCTGAGAGCATGGTCCCGAGATCGAGAGCCGCAGGCGCTCGCCGGTCATCTTCGGCGACACGTGCGGCGAGGAATGCCTCGTGAGCGGTGCCGGTGGCGGCGTGCCGGACCAGGAGCTCCCTCAGGCGCCCGTCGTTCCGGGAGAAGGGCAGGACCACGCCGTCGGCGGCACCGGCGTCGAGAGCGCTCTCGATCCGCCGGTGCGCCTGACGCGGGTCGCCGCGCTCGTCGGCGATGAGCGCGGCCGTGACCCGGGCCGACGCGGCCACATACGAGATCGACAGCTCCGGAGCGGTGAGTGCGGCGAGCAATTCGGTGGCATCGGCGAAACGGCCGGCACGACGAGCGATCTCGGCCGCCTCGATGCGAACGCCGGGGATGTTCTTCAGCGGACGGAGGGGTTCGATCGCCGTCATCGCGCGGTCGAAATCCCCGGCGGACGCGAGCAGCGCGGCGTTCGCGATGCTCCGGTAGGCGGGCCACGGCACGCCGCGCGTCTCCCGCGTGCTCACGCGCGAGATCAGCTTTCGCGCCGCGCTCAGTGCTGCGGGGCTCCCCTCCCGTGCGGCGCAGAACGCGAGGTAGACCCGGGCGAGGGCGGTGTACGACGCGTCGTGCCCGCCCCCGGCGACCAGCACGCCGAAACCGGCCTCGGCATCCGCCATCCGGTCCTGCCAGTAGTCGGTGAATGCACGGGCGAACAGCTCGATGCCGCCGTCGTAGTACTGCCAGTCGTCGGCGTCGTCGTCGCGCGCGCGGTGGTCCTCGATCAGCCGTCGTGCGGCGGAGAGGGAGCCGCCGTAGCTGAGGGAGAAGAGCAGATTGGTCGATGCGCGCCTGGCGAGGACGGCGCGGCGGGTGGCGATCGCCTCCTGCTTCGCGGATTCGAGCAGTCGGACGGTGCGCGGCGGGTCACGGCGCAGGCGCAACTCGGCCCAGCCGAGGAGGAACAGGGAGTACGCCTGCATCGACGCCGGAATGTCACCGCGCTCGAGCACTGCGCGGGCGCTGTCGGCGGCCGCGGACAGTGCGGTGTGCTCGTGTGCGAGGAACAGCGCCGCGAACGCGTTGGTCGCCTCATGGGCGGGAGCGAGTGCCCCGAGCGTGGCCGCTTTCGAGGCGAGCAGGGCCGCGCCGGTCCGGTCGTCGAGCTGATCCAGGCAACAGGCGCGGATCAGCAGGATCTCCGGATGTTCGGCGAGATGCGGTGGAAGTGCGACGCACAGGGTGCGCAGCGCCTTCGCACCGTCCTCGACGATCACCCGGAGCCAGGACGAACGGATGATGTCGATCGCCAGGGCGGGCTCGTCAGCCCGCAGAGCGTGGCCGACAGCCTCCGCGGGATAATACGGTGCCATCCAGCGCGCCGCGATGGCCTCCAGAGCGCGTCGACGCGCCCCGCTCGCGCGTGTCAGGATCTCCCGGCAGCGCGCGGCGAACTCATCATGCCAGCGGTACACGCGGGCGCCGTCGGGGTCGAGGTAGCGGTCGAGGAAGAGCCCTTGTGCGATGCATTCTTCGAGGAGCGACTCGCTGTCATCGACACCGCTGAGCGCGCGGGCGAGAGCCGGCGTCAGCCGGGAGCACACGCTCGTGGCGAGCACGAACCGTTCCAGGTCCGGGCGCAGGCGGGGCAGCACGTTCCCGGCGATGTAGTCGGTCAGCAGCACATCGGAACCGATCAGCGCGGGGCCGGCGTGGCCGGCGAGCCGGCGAAGCTGCACCGCGATCGGCCAGCCTCCTGTCGCGTCGAGCAGGGCTTCCGTATCGGCCTCGTCGATGGCGGGGGCATCGTCCTGAAGGATGTCGGCCGCGGTCAGCGCGAGGTCGGCACCGGTCAGGACGGCGGCCTCCCGGCTCACGAGCGACCGCGAGAACCAGCTCGACAGTTCAGGGGTGCCGGCGAGGGCGAAACGGAGCCGTCCCGCTGTCAGCGTCCGCAGCACCTCGACCACCCCGGCGGCGAGCGAGGGGCCGGCGTGATGTGCGTCATCGATCACGACGACGGTCGTCTCATCGAGTGCGCCCATGGTCTCTGCGATCCGACCGATGATGGCGCGGGCATCCGCATCCGGTGCCGGCATTCCTCGGACGGCGGCGTCGGGGGCGAGCTCGGCGAGTCGTCGCATCGCGCTCAGGATGCCGGAGAGCACCAGCGTGTCATCCCCGTGATCGTGCGGGGTCAGCGTGAGCCAGGCCGTCGTGGACGGGTGGTTGCGTGCCCATTCCGCGAGCAGGACGGTCTTTCCGTATCCGGAGGGTGCCGCCAGCAGAGTGACCTGACTGGTGGCGAGAGAATCGGACAGCAGGGAAAGCAGCCGCGTGCGCGCGATGGTCCCCGCCGTGGTCTGCGGTGGGGAGGTGAGGAACCACGGAGACGGTGCCCGAAGAGTCGCGGGGTAGCCATCCATAAAGCCACATGATATCGATCTGCGGTCGGTCGAGGGGCGGACTGGGACGAGCCGCGACACCGATGCCCTCATCCTTAGGTGATGAGATCGGCTCTCGATTCTTCCGGGTCACGGTCCCCGCGGAGCAATGTGGAGGGGGAACGCGACCGGCGGCCCGTCGTTTTTTCTGAGGAGGCGCAGCCGATGCGGACCCCCCTGCCCGGTGTGACACGAGAGAACTTCGTGCGAGAAGCGCTCGCGGGCGTGACGTTGCTCGCGATCGCCGTTCCGTTGAACATCGGCTACGCACAGATCGCCGGGCTGGCCCCGGTCGCCGGGCTCTACGCCCTCGTCGTCCCGACGATCGTCTACGCCCTGCTGGTCTCATCGAGACAGGTCGTGGCATCGCCGGACGCCGCGGCAGCCGCTCTCGTATTCGCATCCTTGACCGGGCTCGGCATCGCCGGTGATGACTTCGCCTCGATGGCGGCCGCACAGGCGATCCTGTGCGGCGTCTTCCTGGTCGCGGCGTCGGTGCTGCGTCTGGGGTTCCTCGCGAACTTCCTCTCGCGGCCCATCCTGGTCGGTTTCGTCTCGGGTCTGGCGCTGGAGGTGCTCCTCAGCCAGGTCGCCAAGATGCTCGGCATCCGTCTCGCGGCTGACGAGGAGTTCTTCGCGCAGGCGCTCGATCTGGCTCTGCGGATCGGGGAGACGTCATGGGTCTCCCTGGCGATGAGCGCGGCGGCCGTCATGTTGCTGCTTCTCGGACGACGGTTCGTGCCGTCCGTTCCCGGTGCGCTCGTCGTACTGGTGGGAGCCACGGTCCTCACCGTCGCGCTGCGCCTCGACGAGGCAGGAGTCGCTGTGCTCGGCGTCATCGACGGAGGTCCGCCGGAGTTCGCGTTCCCCGCACTGGGATGGGCGCAATGGCTGGCGCTCGTCCCTTCTGCCCTTGCGCTGGCCATGATCACGATGGCGGAGGGCGTGCTGATATCGCGGTCGTATGCGGACACACGCGGGTATCCAGTGTCCGCTGATCGCGATCTGCTCGCCTTCGGCGCGGCGAATGTCGCGGCGGGGATATCGATGTCCTTCTCGATGGGGTCCTCGACCTCACGGACGGCGGCGATGGATCAACTCGGCTCGCGCACGCAGCTGCCGAGCCTCGTCCTGGCGGGTGGATCGCTGATACTGCTGCTGGTCGGCACCGAACTTCTCGCCCAGATACCGTCCCCGGTGATCGGTGCGGTCGTCGCCGTGGCCGTGATCAAGCTGATCGGGCTGGGAGAGCTGCGCGCCTTCTTCCGGCTCTCGCGCTACGAGTTCGGCATCGCCGTGGCCTGCCTGCTCGGGGTGCTGATCATCGGACCGCTCGGCGGCCTGTTCCTCGCTTTCTTCTTGGCGCTCGTCAACCTGGCGCGCAGAGCGTCGAATCCGGAGATCGACGTGCTCCACGCGTCCGAGGATCCGCAGGAGACACCTGTCGTCGGAGTGCCGACGGCCGGTGTAGCCGGCGTCCTCGTGATCCGCTTCGCGGCGCCACTGTTCTTCGCGAACGGTGCCGTGCTCGTCGACCGCGTTGCCGAGATCGTGCACGCTGCCGGGTCCGGTCTGCACGCGGTCGTGATCGACGCGGAGGGCATCACGGACGTCGATGTCACAGGGGCGGAGGCGCTGCGGGGGATTGAGCGGTCGCTGCGCGGTGCCGACATCACGATCGCTGTGTCGCGTCTGCGCCCGGGGTTGCGAGAGCGGTTCGCAAAGTTCGATCTGCTGGACGGCGTCGTCGAGTTCGACTCGAATCGGGCCGCCCTCTCCGCGCTGACGCGGGGGACGGTGTGACGGGTGTCACCAGGGAGCCGGCAGTTTCGCCGCTGTCGTACTGACCCGCCACACCGTCGCCCGGTGCGGACCGCCTCAGCGCGCATCGACCTCCCGGAGCGCGCCGTCGGCGTCGATCTCCAGCCGCAGATCCAGGTCGAGCCGAGCGAGGAACGCGTCGTCGTGGCTCACGATGAGCACCGCTCCGCGATAGGCGCGCAGTGCATCGACGAGCTGGTCGACCGTGTCGAGGTCGAGGTTGTTGGTCGGTTCGTCGAGCACCACGAGATGCGGTGCCGGATCGGCGAGCAACAGTGTCGCCAGCGCCACCCGGAACCGCTCTCCTCCCGACAGCGAGGCGATCGGTCGGTCGGCCGTCGCACCGCGGATCAGGAAGCGGGCGAGCCGGTTGCGCAGCTCCTTCTCCGGCACGTGCGGTGCGGCCGCGGCGATGTTCTCGAACACCGAGCGGCCTTCCTCGAGCCCGTCCACGCGCTGCGGCAGGTAGCCGACCAGCGCGGTGTGCGCGTGCGCCTGCAACGGCGGCCGTTCACAACTCAGGACATCCGCGTCGGTGTCGCCCGAACCGGGCGTTTCGAGGCTCCGAGGCTCCGATTCTCCTGAGTTGGGGACGACCGCGTCGCCGGACACCGCACCGGCACTCGCCACCAGACGCTCCAGCAGCGTGGTCTTGCCTGCGCCGTTGCGCCCGACCAGAGCGACACGCTCCGGCCCCTGGAGCACCCACGACCGTTCGGCGTCGCCGATCGTCGCGATGCGGCGGGTACGGGACACCTCCGGATCCGGCAGCTCGATCTTCATCGACGCATCGGAGCGGATGCGACGGCCCGCCTCGTCATGCGCGGCGCGCGCGGCATCCTCCTTCGCGCCGACCTCCGTGCGCAGCTTGCCGGCCGAGACCTCGGCGGCCATCTTGCGCCCGTGCGCCACGATCCTCGGCACGCGCTTCTCCCGCTCGGCCTTCTTCGCCGTGCGGGCTCGATGCGCGAGCTTGGTCTCGGCCTCGATGCGCTGCCGCTTCTCCTTGCGCACGGACTGCGCCGCTTCGCGCTCCGCCTGCTTCGCCGCATCCTGTTCGGCATCCAGCCAGGCGCGCCACTGCGAGTACGGGCCTCCGAACACGCTCAGCGTGTGCGCGTACAACTCGGCGGTGTCGTCCATCAGCTCCAGCAGCGACACGTCGTGGCTCACCACGATCAGGGTGCCCTTCCACGCCGCGACCATGGCGGCGAGCTTCGCGCGCGCGTCGCGGTCGAGGTTGTTGGTCGGTTCGTCGAGCAGGGTGATGGGTGCGCGGCGCAGGCGGATGCCGGCGATCGCCACCAGCACCGCCTCACCACCCGAGAGCTCACCGACCCGACGGTCGAGGAAGTCCGGGGCGAGCCCCGCCTCCGCGAGTGACGCTTCGGCGCGCGCCTCGATGTCCCAGTCGTCGCCGACGGTGTCGAAGTGCGCGGGGTCGACGTCGCCCGCGGCGATGGCACGCACCGCGTCGAGCGCGGGAGCGACACCGAGGAGCTCGGACACCCGACGGTCGACGTCGAGCGTGAGCCGCTGCGGGAGATAGGCGATGTCTCCACTGCTGCTGATGGTGCCGGACGTCGGAGTCAGCTCACCGGCCATCAGACGCAGCAGTGTGGACTTGCCGGAGCCGTTGCGGCCGACGAGTCCGGTGCGGCCGGTGCCGAAGGAGCCGGACACGCTGTCCAGCGCGGTCGAGCCGTCCGGCCAGGTGAACGTGAGGCCGTCGAGGGTGATCGAGGCGAGAAGTGCGGGGGTGGACATGGAGTCTCCTGTCGAGTGCGAGGGTGCACTGACACCGGAACACCGGTGGGGTCGTCGGGAATCGACGCCCTCGAAGGGCGGTGCGGGCCGTGTGAGTCGGCGATCGTCGGGTCAGCGCGCGGAAAGAGAGGCGCGGAGGCGACGGATCAGATCAAAGGACTTCCAGACACGGCGGACAGGACTCCCCGACGATACCCGGGCGTGTCGCGTATCGCAACCCTCGGGCGTGTCGTATCGCGGGCCGGCGATCGACCGCGATGTCAGGGGGTGATGCCCTCGACCCACTTGGTCAGGAACAGCCGCACGTCGGCGAGCTCCTCCTCGGAGATGCTGTGGGTGAGGCCGATGTAGACGCGGCCGGAGAGCTCGGAGTGCTCGGGCAGCCACTGCGCGGTGTGATCGATCAGCGCAGGGGGGATGACGTCGTCGTGCGAGCCGCGCCCCCAGAACACCGGGGGACGGAGCTCCTTCAGGTGGTCGTCGAGGGGCAGCTCGCCCGGTGTCGCGTAACCGCTGAGGGCGGCCACGGCACCGAAGCGCTCCGGCGCCAGTCGCAGGGCCTGCAGCGCGACGGCTGCACCCTGGGAGAAACCGAGCAGGGCGACCGAGGTGGCCTCCGCCGCCGCGGTGTCGAGCCACCGGAGGAAGGCGTCGGCGGCTGCGGTCACGGCGTCCGCACTGCGGCCGTCGAGGCCCTCGATCGGGTACCAGGAGCGGCCGGGCATGGGCCACGGCGGTGTGAGCGGCGCGGCCACCGACGCGGCGGCGATGCCCTGCGGCAGGTGGGGGACGAGCCCGAACAGGTCGTGCTCGTCTGCGCCGTAGCCATGCAGCAGCACCACCAGCGGCATCCCGGCGCGGTCGCGGGTCGACCAGCGTGTCGCGGTGTCGTCGATCGTCAGATTCTCGCTCACTCCTTCATCCTGCCAGGGGCCTCCGACGCGCACGCTGTGTCGGCGCAGAGGTGTGGCTGGTAGAAAGGACGCATGGCCGTTCGCACACCTGATCCCGATCCTGAGCCCGACGACGGCCTCGGCGGTTTCGGCGACGGGCAGCAGCCCTCCCGGGACTCCAACCCCGGCTGGCTGAGCGAGTTCGAGCTCGCGGAGGCGCGCCGGCACCTGCCGATGCTCTACGTCGAGGCGATCCCGGTGCGCACCGACGGCTCCGGTCAGGTGATCGAGATCGGCATCCTGCTGCGGTCCACTCCGATGGGAGAGATGACGCGGACCATCGTCTCCGGCCGCGTGCGCTTCGGCGAGACCATCCGCGATGCGCTCTTCCGTCACGTCGAGAACGACCTCGGACCCATGGCGTTCCCGCTGCTGCCGCCGCAGCCGCTCCCGTTCACGGTGGCCGAGTACTTCCCCATCCCCGGAGTCAGCGCCTACCACGACGACCGTCAGCACGCGGTGTCGCTCGCCTTCGTCGTGCCCGTCACCGGCACGTGCGAGCCGCGCCAGGACGCCCTCGAGGTCACCTGGTTCTCGCCGGAGGCCGCAGGCTCCGACGCGGTCGCCGCCGAGATGGAGGGCGGCCGCGGCACGCTCATCCGTCAGGCCCTCGCGAACCTCGGCCTGCTGCGCTGACCCCGCCCCACCTGACCCCGCCCCACCTGACCCCGCCCCGCCTGATCCCGCCGAGTGCACGGGATGCTGCCGAGCGCACGACCTGGCGACGCACGTACGCCGTCCACTCGGCACCAAGCCGTGCACTCGTAGCTGCGTTGCGTGCGGTGGGCATATGTCCAGGGAGTGTGGCGCCCGCGCCGGTTCCCGTGTATGCATGACGGAGGGGATCTGCTCAGACCGCCCTTTCCTGTGCGGTCGCCCGGCCGCGTCCTGCCCGAGAGGATGCCCTCATGGTGTTCCCCGCCCTGTCCCGGTCAGCGCGTTCCGCCGCCGCTGCCATCGCCGCGGCGCTCCTGGCGTCGATGCTGGTCGCGGTCGCCGCGCCGGCGTCGGCATCCGTCGCGCCGACGACCGCCGTCGTCGACCCCGCGCACGCCGGTGTCGCCGACCGTCTGCCCGTCGCCCTCTCCGACGCCGTCGCCGTCGCCGCCGAGTCTCCCGCCGAGCCGCCGGAGGGCACCGCGCCGGTGTCCGGCATCGTCCACTTCCCGGTCGGTGTCGACCTGACGAAGGGGCGCACCGTCGTCGCCGCCTACGCGACGAACGCCGATACCTCATCACCCCTCGCCGCTGCACCGGTGGCAGCGGACGGCAGCTACACGTTCTGGGCGCCCGTCGGCGACATCGTCCTCGCCGTGCTCTCCGAAAGGCGCGCGGTGTTCGACATCGGCGGCGCGTCCGCAGGCGGATCCAGTCCAGACGACATCAGGGTGCTGGATGCGGACGGCCTGGAGTTCAGTCCGACGCTCGCCCGGTCCGCGCTGATCACCGGTGCAGTGAGCGCCCCCGTCAGCATCGCGGGGCAGAAGGTCGTGGCGGTCGTCTATCCCGCGGGTGGCGCAGAGGGGCTCGCCGTGGCGGCGAACTACGTCGCGGACGGCGGTGCCTATGCGGTCGGCGGCCTGCCCGCCGGTGACTACCGTCTGGCCTTCGTCTCGGCGGCGGCCGGAGCGGCATCCGAATGGTGGAACGACGCGCCCAGCTTCGCCAAGGCGCGCTCGATCCGGCTGGGGGAGGCGCAGGTCGCGACTGCCGACGTGACGCTCGCGGCGCTCGGCATCCTCGACACCTCGATTCCGAAGATCAGCGGAACGACCACCGTCGGGCAGACACTCACGGCCGCAACGGGGGCGTGGACTCCCGGAGCGACACTCACGTACCAGTGGTATGCCGACGGGGCTGCCATCGCGAAGGCGACCGCCGCATCGCTGAAGCTTCCCGCCGCCGTCGCCGGCAAGAAGATCACGGTCAGGGTCACCGGGAAGAAGGCCGGGTTCGGTACGAAGTCCGAGACGTCCGCCGCGACCGCGGCCGTCCGGCGTCCCCTCACCGCTCCCGTCCCGACCATCACGGGCACGACCACGGTCGGCCAGAAACTCACGGTGAAGCCGGGCACCTGGACGACCGGGACCAGGCTGGCGTACCAGTGGTACATCGGCGGCGTCGCGGTCGCGAAGGCCACGGCGGCCTCCTTCACTCTCCCTGCCTCGGCGACGCTGAAGACGGTCACCGTGGTGGTCACGGGGACCAAGTCCGGATACGCGACCGCGTCGAAGCAGTCCAAGGCCACCGCGGTCGTGAAGGGCATCCTGAAGGCGTCGACCCCGAAGATCAAGGGATCGACCGTCGTCGGCTCGCGGCTGACCGTGTCGACCGGCACCTGGACCAGCGGCACCACGCTCACGTACCAGTGGTACGCGAACGGCACGGCGATCAAACGGGCGACGGGGTCGTCGCTGGTCGTGACCGCGGCCATGGTGAAGAAGAACATCACCGTCAGGGTGACCGGAACCAAGAGCGGGTATGTGACGGCCGCCAAGACCTCGGCGAAGACCGGAGCCGTGAGCTACCCCTCCCGCACGACACCCGTGTCGACCTGGAACTGCCCGGCCTGGGCGCCCATCAAGGGAAATGCGAGTTCGATGATCTTCCACGTGCCGTCCGGCCAGTACTACTCGCGCACCAAGCCGGAGGAGTGCTTCTCCTCGGAGGGCGCCGCGATCAAGGCGGGGTACCGCAAGTCGAAGCGCTGAGTGCACGGGATGCCGCCGAGGCATCCGCCGAGTGCACGGGATGCTGCCGAGTGCACGGGATGCCGCCGTAGGCAGGCCGTCCACTCGGCACGAAGCCGTGCACTCGACGGTGGGGTGCCGCCTCTGGTCAGGCGGCGGTGAGGCGCGACAGCTCCGCGACGAACGCGTCGACGTCGGACTCGTGCGTATCGAAGCTGCACATCCAGCGGACCTCGTTGCGCGCGGCATCCCAGTCGTAGAAGCGGAAGGACTCGCGCAACGCGTCGGCGACGCCGTCGGGGACCGTCGCGAAGACGCCGTTGGACTGCGTCGGCTGCGTGAACGAGACGCCGGTGATGGAGCCTGCCGCGATGGCGGTCTCGATCTCGCCGCGCAGGCGGGCTGCCATGGCGTTCGCGTGGCGGGCGTTGCGCAGCCACAGGTCGCCCTCGAGCAGTGCGATCAGCTGCGCCGACACGAAGCGCATCTTCGACGACAGCTGCATGTTGAACTTGCGGGAGTACACGAGCCCATCGGATGCCGCGGGGTTCAGCACCACGACCGCCTCGCCCAGCATGGCGCCGTTCTTGGTGCCGCCGAAGCTCAACACGTCGACGCCGACGTCGCGGGTGAACGCGCGCAGCGGCAGGTCGAGCGCGGCGGCCGCGTTCGACAGGCGTGCGCCGTCGAGGTGCAGCTTCATGCCGCGTTCGTGGGCGTGGTCGGCGATCGTGCGGATCTCCTCCGCGGTGTACAGCGTGCCCAGCTCGGTCGACTGCGTGATCGAGACGACGAGGGGCTGTGCGCGGTGCTCGTCGCCCCAGCCCCACGCCTCGCGGTCGATCAGCTCCGGGGTGAGCTTGCCGTCGTCGGTCGGGACCGTGAGCAGCTTGAAGCCGCCGATCCTCTCAGGGGCACCGCCCTCGTCGACGTTGATGTGTGCCGTGGAGGCCGCGATCACGGCGCCCCAGCGCGGCAGCATCGACTGGAGTCCGGTGACGTTCGCCCCGGTTCCGTTGAACACGGGGAAAGCCTCGACGCCCTCGCCGAACTGCTCCTGGAAGACCTCCTGCAGGCGTGCCGTGTAGACGTCGCTGCCGTATGCACCCTGGTGCCCGTCGTTGGCCTCCGCGATGGCCGCGAGGACCTCGGGGTGGATGCCGGAATAGTTGTCGCTGGCGAAGCCCCGGATCGCGGGGTCATGCTGGATGGTCACCGATACAGCCTACGGCCCCGGCCCGCTGCGGCCGGCGGACGGGCGCCCGATTCCCCCTGGCCGGGGGTGCGGGGTCGTCGAGCTGCGGACGGGTTCGTCGAGCTGCCGACGGATCACGGACGAACGGACGGATCACGGACGAACGGACGGATCACGGACCGATCGACGGGAGAACCTCCGCCGATCGTCCTGATCTCCGTGGATCGTCGGCTCCGACTCGTCCGTGAGGCCGTCGGTGCAGGGAGGGGTTCCGGATGTCGGAGGCGGGCTCTACCCTCGGAACATGCAGCGCACCGCAGCGAAGACCGCCTTCGCGAATGTCCTCGTCAACACGTTGATCGCCAACGTCACGACGAGCTTCCTGTGGTTCGCTCTCACGTTCTGGGTGTACATCGAGACGGAGTCCGTGCTGGCCACCGGAATCATCGGCGGCGCGTACATGCTCATGATCGCGTTCTTCGCGATGATCTTCGGCACGATCGTCGACCGGCATCGCAAGCACACGGTCATGCTGCTCTCGAGCGTCATCTCCGCGATCGCGTTCCTGCTCGCGGGCGTGCTGTACGTCTCGCAGCCCGAGAGCGCTCTGCTCGACCTCGGCGGCCCGTGGTTCTGGCTGTTCTCGGCGGTCATCCTGTTCGGCGGCGTGATCGAGCAGCTGCGCAACATCGCCCTCTCGACCACGGTCACGCTGCTGGTCGAGGAGGAGAAACGGGCGAACGCCAACGGCCTCGTCGGCACGGTCCAGGGGCTCGCCTTCCTGGTGACGAGCGTCTTCTCGGGACTCTCGATCGGGTTCCTCGGCATGGGGTGGACCCTCGCGATCGCGATCGCCGCCATGGTGCTGACCTTCGCGCACCTGCTGTTCATCCGCATCCCGGAGGGCACTCCCGAGGTCGACCCCGAGGCGAAGAGCGCCCTGGATTTCCACGGGAGCGTCCGGGCGATCCGGTCGGCGCCAGGACTGTTCGCGCTGATCATCTTCTCGACCTTCAACAACCTTATCGGCGGCGTCTACATGGCGCTCATGGATCCCTACGGACTCACTCTCTTCAACGCGCAGATGTGGGGTTTCGCGCTGGCGTTCGCCTCGACCGGGTTCCTGATCGGCGGCCTGGTGGTCGCGAAGTTCGGTCTCGGCGCGAAGCCGATGCGCACCATGCTGCTCGTCGTCATCGCGATGGGGCTTCTGGGCTCGGTGTTCATGCTGCGCGAGTGGTGGCCCCTGTACGTACTGGGCATGTGGGTCTACATGGCGCTGGTGCCGCCGGTCGAGGCGGCCGAGCAGACCGTGATCCAGAAGGTCGTGCCGTTCGAGCGTCAGGGCCGCGTGTTCGGTGTCGCGGCCGCGATGGAGGCGGCCGCGGCGCCGATCACCGCGTTCCTGATCGCCCCGATCGCCGAGTTCCTGATCATCCCGTACATGAAGACGCGCGAGGGGCAGCAGCAGTGGGGGTGGCTCCTCGGCGAGGGCGAGGCCCGCGGTATCGCCCTGATCTGCCTGTTCGCAGGTCTGATCATGGTGGTGGTCGGCACGCTCGCGTTCTTCACGAAGTCCTATCGACGGCTCACCGAGCTGTATGCGAACGCGCCGGATCCTGCTCCCGAGCGTGACGACGAGACGGATGCGGGGAGCGATCGAGATCCGGGTGTCTCTGAGAGCGAGCTGCCGGATGCCGTGTCGTCGGGGCGGCAACCGAGCGAGGGAGCCAGGAGGTTCGACGCTCCACCGATCGTTCCGGGGATGCCTCCGGACACCCGGTGACGATGCCCGTGACGAAGGAACGCAGCGGGAGGGTCAGCCCAGGTCGATCACGCGGTCGTTGAGGTCTGCGGCATCCGTGTCCCACAGTGCGACGATCCGCGCCGCGAGGCTCTCCGGGTCCAGAGCCTTCGCCCGGAACACGACGGATGCCGCGCGCAGCGGTTCTCCGGACTCACGGGCCGCCTTGGCGAAGCCCTGTGCGACGGCCCGGGCCCATGCCTCGCTCGCGGCCTTGACCGCGGCGTAGTTCGCGCCTCCGGCCAGCGGCCGGGCGACAGCGGTGGACGACACGATCGCGAAGCGTCCGGCCTCCGACGCCTGCAGTGCGGTGTCGAACGCGCGACTGGTCGCGCGCACGGCCTCGAGCGCGGGGAGCAGAGCGGCGAAGTCCTCGTCGCTCTGCCCGGCGAGCCCGCCGCCACCGCGCCATCCGCCCACCAGCGGCACGACGGCATCCACGCGGCCGATGCGGGCAGCCAGGTCGGTCATCTCGGTGAGAGAGGTGGCATCGGCGACTTCGACCTGCGCACCGGCATCCGCGAGCTCCTGCAGCCGCTCCGCCGAGCGGCCGGTCGCGATGATGTCGGCTCCGGCGGCCCGCAGCGCTCGCGTCACCGCGAGCCCCGCCGCACTCGTCGCCCCGGCCAGCAGCACCGTGCGCCCGGAGAGGTCCTCGTGCTCAGTCATGTCTCTCACTTTCGCGGATGGAAGACGCTTCTGCGGCCAGAACCGGCGGAGTGATCCGCAGAAAGTGGTTCCGGCCGCAGAAACAGCGCGCCCCCAGCGCCGTATTCACACGCGCCTCAGGCGCGTGACGGTCAGTCGTCGGTGCCGCGGATGCCGACCGTCGACTCGATGACGGGCTTCATCTTCTTGTCGAGGGTCTCGAAGAACATCGACAGCGGGAACTCGTCGTCCATCACGGCATCCGTATAGCCCTTCGGCGCGCCGGCGAGGATCTCGTCGGACAGGCCGCGCGCCCACTGCGACGCCGGGTGTGGCGTGAGCGTGCCGCGGACGAGCTCGTAGGCGGCGAGCCAATGTGCGACCTTCGGACGGTCGATCGAGTGCCAGTACAGGTCGTCGATCGCGTCGCCCAGCGCCACGACGGCGTCCGGCACGTTCTCCCAGTCGAAGGCGAGAGCGGTGTCGGTCCAGTGCAGCACGCCGCGCTGGTGCAGCCAGGCGAACAGCAGCTGGCCGCCGACCGCGTCGTAGTTGCGGGTGCGGGTGCCCGTGATCGAGAAGCGGAAGATGCGGTCGAAGATCACCGCGTACTGCACGAGGTGCGCGTAGTCGTGCATCTCCTGTTCGGTCTCGGTGAGCTCTTCGCCGGCGGCGATGCGGGCGGCGAGAGCGCGCTCGATCTTCACCGATTCGCGGAACGCGGTCATGTCGCAGCGCATCTCCTCCAGCGAGTAGAGGAAGAACGGCATCCGCTGCTTGATCATGAACGGGTCGAAGGGCAGGTCGCCGCGCATGTGGGTGCGGTCGTGGATGATGTCCCACATCACGAAGGTCTTCTCGGCCACCTGCTGATCGTCGAGCATCGCGGCCGCGCGCTCCGGCAGATCGAGATTCGTGATCTCGGCGGCGGCGCGGGTGACCCGGCGGTACCGGGCTGCCTCGCGGTCCTGGAAGATCGCGCCCCACGTGAACGACGGGATCTCGCGCATCGCGACGGTCTCGGGGAAGAGCACGGCGGAGTTGGTGTCGTAGCCGGGCGTGAAGTCCACCAGGCGCAGCGAGACGAACAGCTTGTTGCCGTAGTCGCCGGCTTCGAGCGCCGCGATGAACTCCGGCCAGATCGTCTCGACGATCAGGGCCTCGACGAGGCGGTCACTGGATCCGTTCTGCGTGTACATGGGGAACACGACCAGGTGACGGATGCCGTCGACGCGGTGCTGCTGCGGCTGGAAGGCCATGAGCGAGTCGAGGAAGTCCGGAACGCCGAAGCCCGAGGCCACCCAGCGGTCGAAGTCGACGATCGAGGCGGACAGGTACTCCGCGTCGTGCGGGAAGGCGGGGGCGAGAGCGCGGATGGCTGCGGTGATGGCGCCAACGAGATCGCGTGCGGTGGCGTGGTGCGCGGCATCCGGAATGGAGCCGTCCTTGATCTGGAACTCGCGGATCGCGATCGCGGCGTCCTTGAGCTGGGCCCAGGCGCTCGACTGCTCGGCGAGAGAGGCATCCTCGACGACCTCGGGTTCGCCGACGATGGCCTGTGCAGCAGAGCTGTGGGCGGAAATGATGGACATCGGGACCTCCGATCATGCGGCATGCCGGAAACTTTCCGGTCATAACGGGATACTGACGATAATCTTACATCCATGGATGATTCTGTCGACCGCGCGATCGTCGCGGAGATCGCTCGTGACGGACGCGCGACGCTCTCCCAGCTCTCGGATGCCGTCGGCCTCTCGGTGTCGGCCGTGCAGTCGCGGCTCCGGCGGCTCGAGACCCGCGGCGTGATCACCGGCTACCGCGCGATCCTCGACCCCGAGCTGGTGGGCACGCCCCTCTCCGCCTTCATCGAGATCACCCCGCTCGACCCTGCGCAGCCCGACAACGCCCCCGAGCTGCTGGAGCACCTCGACGCGATCGAGGCCTGCCACTCCATCGCCGGTGATGCCAGCTACATGCTCTTCGTGCGTGTGGCTTCGCCGCGCGCGCTGGAGGAGCTCGTCCGCGACATCCGCACGGCGGCATCCGTCAGCACTCGCACGACCGTCGTGCTGCAGACCTACTACGAGCACCGGCCGATCCTGCCCCTCGGCGCCGAGGACGCGATCGAGGCCTGACGGGTGCTCTGTCGGCATTGTCATCCGCTGCGTACTCGGCCATGATGGCTGTCGCACCGCTGAACACAGGAGACCTCATGTCCTTCCAGGCTTACCTCGACAACATCGAGACCAAGACCGGCCTCACCCCACGCCAGTTCATCGAACTCGCGAAGGAGAAGGGCTTCGACGAGACGACCAAGGCGACGCCGATCGTCGCGTGGTTGAAGGAGGAGTACCAGCTGGGCCAGGGTCATGCGATGGCGCTCGTGCACGTCATCACCAAGGGGCCGAAGATCGGCGAAAAGCACGTCGGCAAGCCCGGTGCGCACGGTGACAAGAGCGACACGCTCTGGCTCGACGGCAAGGACTTCAACCCCGACGCCTGAGGTCGCGCGCCGAGTCCGCGCGCGAAGCCGCGTCTCGGTCGAGGGGCGTCATCAGCGCGCCCAGTAGGATTCCGAGCGTGGCAGCATCGTCGAAGCGCAAGAGTTCTGCGCGCACCAAGAGCACCCCGCGTACCCCGAGTCGCACCAGCGGCAACCCGGCCCGACGCCCCATCGTCGAAGCCGGACCGGTCACGGCGGGGGACTGGATCGGCGCTGCGCGACTGCGCACGCTGCCGCTCGCCGCGGCTCCGGTCATCATCGGCTCCGGCGCGGCGCGCAGCACGGGCCCGGAGTTCCACTGGGTGATCGCCCTCGCGTGCCTCGCCGTCGCGGTGCTGTTGCAGATCGGCGTGAACTTCACGAACGACTACAGCGACGGCATCCGCGGCACCGACGCCGTGCGCGTGGGGCCGGCGCGACTGACCGCCTCGGGACGCGTGAAGCCCCGCACCGTGTTGATCATCGGGCTGAGCTTCTTCGCCCTCGCGGCTCTCGTCGGCCTCGCGATCGTCGTGCGCACCGAGCAGTGGTGGATGCTGGCGGTCGGCGCGGCATGCATCGTGGCCGCGTGGTTCTACACCGGCGGCAAGCGGCCCTACGGCTACGCGGGTCTGGGCGAGGTCTTCGTCTTCGTGTTCTTCGGCCTGGTCGCCACCCTCGGCACCACGTGGGTGCAGGTCTTCGAGCTGCCGCAGCAGGCCTGGCTCGGAGCGGTCGCCGCGGGCCTCTTCGCCTGCGCCGTGCTGCTGGCCAACAACCTGCGCGACATCGATCAGGACCGTGAGGTCGGCAAGCGCACGCTCACCGTGCTGATCGGCCGCCGCGCGACCCAGGTGCTGTTCACGCTGTTCCTCCTGGCGCCGTTCGGGATCGCCGTGGTGCTCGCGCTGGTGTTCCCGATCGCCTGGATCTCGCTCCTGGCGCTGCTGGCAGGGCTGCCCGCGGTGCTGATCGTCTGGACGTACCGTCAGCCGCGCGAGCTCGTCATCGCCCTCGCGCTGACCTCGCTGACGTCACTGCTCTACGCCGGCGCGCTGTTCTGGGCGTTCGCCGGCTGACACGCGCTGCGGCAGCGGCATCCTGCCTCGCCGAGGCGGGGCACTGGGCGCAACCGGCCGCTTCGTGCTCCTGATGGCGACCAGCTGAGTCCCGTGGGCTCGGGGAGTGGTCGCGAATGGTCGCCACAAGGGTGCGGATGCGACGATGTGCGACCAGTCGGTCGCGGGTAGCGCAACCGGTCAGTCGCGGGCAGTGGTGCCATCCTCCACGACGGCATCCTCGGCTGCGGCACCTTCGGCGGCCGCGCCTTCGGCTGCCGCGTCCTCGACGGCGGCGTCCTCTGCATCGGCGTCGGCCTGGCGTGCGGAGGTGCGTCCCTCGCGGCGCTCATGCAGCTCGGCGGATGCCTTCGACAGCGGCGCGCGCAGGAAGAGCATCGAGATGCTGGTGCCGATCAGCGCGGCGAAGATCGCGGCGAGCCACCAGAACTCCCGGAAGATCGGGAAGAAGAACCACATGATCGCGAGGGGGATGAGGAACGCCAGCAGCCGCAGCACGGTGTAGACGAGGAGAGGTGCAGGCTTCACTCCACCAGTCTAAACGCGCGGCCACAGCTCAGCCTTCGAGCCCGATCCGTGCGAAGGGGATGCCGCGGACCACGCGCTTGCGCGGATGCTCGCCCAGCGACCACAGCATCCGCCCCTCGGGGTCGAGCGCCAGGTCCTCGCAGCCGACGGGCAGCCGGTACGTGTGCGGGGTCAGGGCTCCGACCGGTCCTGACCACAGCGTCCCCGGTCGCATGCCGTCGGACTGCGACACGAAGACCCGGTCGCCCCAGCGCACGGCACCCTGCATGTGGCCGATGCCCGGCACGAACCGGTCCTTCTCCTCGAAGCCGCCCTCCACGCCCTCGGGGAGGGTGAACTCGCCGACACGTCCGCGGTCGTCCGAGGAGAACTCGCCGATCAGCACCTGCGGCGGGGAGGTGCCGTCCTCGTCGTAGAGGCGGCCGAGGAAGGAGCAGCGCAGGGCGACCGGGTGCACCCGCGTGCGCACTGCCACGAGCGACCTCGCGCCGGGGCGGCGTCCGGAGATCCCGCGCACACGTCGGGCGACGGCGCCCCGCACCTCGCGCACATCGCCGAGGTCGAACTCCCAGATGCCCTGCTTGGTCGCTGCGACGAACAGCCGATCGCCGAACCACGCGATCCCGCCGGTGTGGATGCGGGCGGGCTGCAGCTCTCCGTCCTCTTCGATCGCGAGCGCGATGTCGATGTGGCGGGAGCGCTGCAGATCGATCAGTACGACACGGGAGGCGAGGTGGCTGCCGCTGCGGTCCTGCCGGAACCAGCTCACCGCGAGAGTGCGTCGACCGCGCCAGGAACCGACGTCGATTCCCTGCGGATACCAGCGGGTGGTCCAGGCGCGGGCGGTCACCCAGCGGAACTCGTCCGTCTCGCGCACGCGTCGCCGCATCGGGCGACCGTGCGAGTGCCGAGACCAGAGCATCTGTCCATCGTCGCCGATCCGTGCGGGTCCCGGGACCAGGACACCCCGTGTTCACCGCGGCGTCGGCATCCGGCCATGCACAGCTGGGAACATGCCGACACCGTCAACCCCCGGGAGTCCCGTGCGCAGACCGCTCGTCACCGTCATCCTCCCCGCGAAGGACGCCGACGCCTACATCGCGACGACGCTGGAGACCCTGCTGCGGCAGTTCGAGGATCCTTCTGCGCTCCAGCTCATCGCGATCGACGACGGTTCTCGCGATGGGACCGGCGACCTCATGCGTCGTTATGCGGCCCGCTTCCCGAACTCCGAGGTGATCGTGAATCCTGCACCGCGGGGTCTCGCGAGCGCGCGCAACCAGGGGCTCGCGCTGGTCGAGGCCGAGGCGTTCTGCTTCGTCGACGGTGACGACTGGATGCAGCCGGGGCGCCTGTCGGTGCTGGCGGCGCGGCTGCGGGACCTCGGTGCCGATTTCCTCCGCACCGACCATGTCACGGTGCGTGACGGGGTGCGCGCGCTGGTGCGGGCACCGCACCCGTGGCGCGAGCAGGTCGTGCCGCCGCGCGAGGCGATCCTTCCGGACGCGGAGTCGACGATGGTGGACTACCCGTTCGCGTGGGCGGGGATCTTCCATCGCCGTGTGATCGATCACGGCCTGGCCGGGTTCTCGCCCGGACTCTTTACTGCGGAGGACCGGCCCTGGATCTGGCGGCTGCACCTGCAGGCGGAGTCCTTCGCGGTGGTGGATGCCCCCGCCCTGCTCTATCGTCGCGGCGTCGCGACCTCGCTCACCCAGGTGCACGACCGGCGACAGCTGGACTTCGCCACGGCCATGAAGGAGGTCATCGACTTGGTCGAGATCGATCCGGAAGCGGAGAGGTTCCTGCCCAAGGCGGTCTGGACGGCGCTCGCGCTCAGCTGTCACCATCTGGTGCGCTCGCGACAGATGCCCCGGGCGCTGCGCTCCGAGATGCGTGCCGTCATCCGCGACCTCCTGGAGCGGCTGCCCCATGCCGAGGTCGTCTCGGCGGTCGAACGCTTCGAGGGATCCCGTCGACGTGTGCTCGCCCCGAGCCTGCGCAGAGCAGGGCACACGCGATGACCCAGGTGTTCGCGCTGCACAGCGCCTACGGACTCGCGACGGCCGTCGCGGCGCTCGACGAGGGAGTGCTCGGCGAATCCGACGATCGCCTTCTCGTGACGATCGACTCCGCACGCGTCCCCGAGACCGTGGTGGGTATCGGCGTCGACCCGACACTGCAGTCGCTGCGCGGACGGTTCGACCGTATCGAAGACCTCGGCGCCCTGCTCGGGCCCCTGCATCCGAATGAATGGCGGCCGAGTGACGCGGACCTGCCGATGCTGGAGAAGCTGCTCACCCGCGTCTGGGGAATCGACCCCGACGACGTCGAGCTGTTCGTGCAGAGTCCGCAGATCGCGCCCGCTCGCACGCTGATGTCGATCTTCCCGCTGGCGCGCATCACGGTCGTCGGAGACGGACTGATGACCTACTCGCCGATGCGCGTGGCTCTCGGCCGTTCGGTCGCCGCGCGGATCGGGCAGGTCGTCTACGCCGACGTCGTGCCGGAGGTGCACCCTCTGGTCGGCGGGACCACCGCGACACCGCGCCCGATTCCCGCCGCCGCCTTGCAGCGGGTGCTGCGGGAGACCGACGATGGCGACCCGGTGACCGACTCGGCGGGTGCGGTCCTGGACGACGATGTTCCCACCGTGCTGGTGCTCGGCCAGTACCTGTCCGCGCTCGGCCTGCTGACGATCCAGGAGGAGGCGACGCTGCATCGCGACCTGATCGATCAGGCCATGCGCTGGTCTCCGCGGCGCGTGGTGTTCAAACCGCACCCGGCAGCGCCTCCTCTGCAGAACGACGTCGTCCGCGACCGGGCGCTCTCACACGGTGTGGAGTTCGCCGAGTACCGCGGTGCGCTCAGCGCCGAGGTGCTTGCGGAACGGATCGGGGCGACCGCTGTCGTCGCCGTGTTCTCGACTGCCGTGCCCACAGCGCGTGCGGCGCTCGGTCTTGCCATCGGATCCGCCGGAACCGCCGAGCTGCTGACCGCGCTGACCGCCTTCGAGAACAACAATCGCGTGCCGATCGTGATCGTCGATGCGCTCACCCGCGAGGCCTCTCCCTACGCGGACCCCGCACGGCTCCAGCTGTTGATCGACGCGGTCGGGTACGTCATGCAGCCCGAGAACGCCGCGCATCTCAGGCCCCGTGCGGAGGCGTTTCTCCGTGAAGCGGCGCCGGCGGAACGCGATCGCTACTTCACGCCGGAGAGGCTGTCCGCCCTGCGCCTCCCGGGTGCCCCCGTCGAGGCGTGGCTACGGCGGATGCGACGTGGCAGCGGCGGTGTGGGACGGGTCGAGCGCTGGCGACTGACGGCCGTGGGGGTCAGGAACCGTGCCCGGCGAGCATGGCGGGAGATACGAGGACGATGATGACAGACGCTTCGGCGGGCTCCACGAGGACCACGGCTGCACGCACGGTGGCGATCATCCCGGCGCGCGGCGGCTCGAAGGGGGTGCCGCGCAAGAACCTGCAGCGCGTGGGCGGCGTGGCACTGGTCGCGCGCGCCGTCAGAGCTGCGGCTGCGGCCGGCGTCGACCTGGTGGTCGTGTCGACCGACGACGAGGAGATCGCCGGTGTCGCGGCATCCGCGGGCGCACGCGTGATCCGTCGCCCCGCCGAGATCTCGGGTGACACGGCGTCGTCGGAGAGCGCGATCCTGCACGCCCTCGACGAGCTCGAGAACGGCGGCGAGCACTACGACATCGTGGCGTTCCTGCAGGCGACGTCGCCGTTCATCCCGAGCGACGCGCTCGCCGCAGCCGTCGCCGACGTCGCGGCCGACCGCGCCGACAGCGTGTTCTCGGCGTACGAGACCTACGGATTCCTCTGGCGCCAGGCTGCCGACGCGCAGGCGGTCGCGCTCAACCATGAGGCCGCCCATCGCCCCCGACGCCAGGACCGGGAGCCGCACCACCTCGAGACCGGCGCGTTCTACGTGTTCCGGGCCGAGGGGTTCCGTGAGAGCCGGCATCGCTTCTTCGGCCGGGTCCGCATCGCCGAGGTGCCGGAGTGGTCGGCGATCGAGATCGACGACGAGCAGCAGCTCGGGATCGCCCGGGCGCTCGCGGTGCGGCATGACGTGGTCGAGGCGATCAGCGTGCAGGCGGTGGTGACCGACTTCGACGGCGTGCACACCGACGACACCGCCCTCATCGATGCGGACGGGCGGGAACGTGTGCGGGTGAGCCGCGAGGACGGGATGGGGGTCGCGCTGCTGCGGCGGGCGGGACTGCCCATGCTGATCCTCTCCACCGAGGTCAACCCGGTGGTGCGGTCGCGGGCCGAGAAACTGCGCGTGCCCGTGCTGCACGGCATCGACGACAAGGAGTCGGCACTGCGCGGATGGGCGGAGGAGGTCGGTGTCGCGCTCAGTGACATCGCCTACCTCGGCAACGACGTCAACGACCTTCCGGCGATGCGGATCGTGGGGTGGCCCGCGGCCGTCGCCGACGCGCATCCGCTCGTGCTCGAGGAGGCGCGCATCGTGCTCACCCGCCGCGGTGGGCACGGGGCCGTGCGCGAGCTCATCGAGCGGGTGTTGTCGAGCTGACCGGTGCCGGTCACCCTCTGGTCGCACGTCGTTCACCCGCGAGGCGTAGCCAGGAGGGGCGGGGAATTCAGACCGCTCGACGACCGGAGGAATCATGACTGTCAGCATTGGATCGCGCGTCATCGGAGGCGGACGTCCCGCCTACGTCATCGCCGAGATCGGCCTGAATCACAACGGCGATGTCGACATCGCCAAGCAACTGATCGACGTCGCCGCGCGAGCGGGCGCGGATGCGGTGAAGTTCCAGAAGCGCACCCCCGAGATCTCCACGCCGGAGCACATGCGCGACGTGCCGCGGGACACCCCCTGGGGCACGATGAGTTACCTGGATTACCGCCGCCGGGTGGAGTTCGGGCGCGATGAGTATGTCGCGATCGGCGACCACGCGACGCTGCAGGGCCTGGACTGGTTCGCCTCGCCGTGGGACGTTCCGAGCGTCGACTTCCTGGAGGATCTGAATGTGGTGGCCCACAAGGTCGCCTCGGCCAGCCTCACCGACATCGAGCTGCTGCAGGCGCTGCGAGCGACCGGCAAGCCCGTGATCCTCTCCACCGGCATGTCGACGATCGCGCAGATCGACCGCGCGCTCGACACGCTCGGCACCGACCGCGTCGTGCTCATGCACGCCACCTCGACGTATCCGCTGGAGCCGGAGGAGGCGAATCTCCGGGCGATCGCCACGCTGCGCGACCGCTACCCCGGCATCCCGATCGGCTACTCCGGCCACGAGCGCGGACTGCAGATCTCGCTGGCCGCCGTGGCGATCGGCGCCGTGGCGGTCGAGCGTCACATCACTCTGGACCGCACGATGTGGGGATCCGACCACGCGGCCTCGCTGGAGCCGACCGGACTCGAGCACCTCGTGCGCGACATCCGCGTGATCGAGACGGCCCTGGGTGACGGCGTCAAGCGCGTCTTCGACAGCGAGCTGGCCCCCATGGCGAAGCTGCGCCGCGTCCCCGCATGAGCGGAGAGCGCCTGAGCGGCGACGGTTGGAGTCGCGACGGTCTGCGGGTCGTCGCGATCGCCGATGCCGATTCGTTCGTGAAGTGGTCGGCGTCGCTGCTCGGTGCGGTGCCCGGCATCCGTGCGCACCTGCTGCTGGTGCGCACGCCTCTCGCCGCGAGCGTGGCACAGCAGCGGACCGCTCTGGCCGGCACCGGGCTGCCCGCCGAGGCGGTCACGCGGGTGCGCTTCACCGACGTGCAGGCCTGGCTGGAAGGGCAGCGGCCCGACGTCGTGCTGCTCGCCGGACGCGGGCCGTTCGTACGATTGCTGGGGCGGGTGATCGACGCGCTCACACACCGGCCGGTCACGATCTCCGGGCTTCCCGGCATGGCGATCCCCGCGCAGCGTGGCGCGCTGGACTACCGCCGCCACACCGATCTGCTCATCCTGCACTCCCACCGCGAGGAGCGCGCCTTCGCGGAGCTGGGGCGACGCATCGGTGTGACGCTCCCCACCGCGCTCGCGACACTGCCCTTCGCGCGGCGGCGACAGCGGATGCTCACCCCGAAGCAGGTCCGCGTGGACTCGGTGGCGACGAGCCAGGGCGGGGTCGTGGTGGCCGAGCGTCCGTCGCCCCCCGTCGCGGTGCGGCCGGCGGCGACGGACATCGTGTTCGCCGCGCAGGCACTGGTGCCGGTCGAGCGCGCGGAGCGTGCGGAGATCGCGGCGATGCTGGTGCGCACCGCCGAGGCCGATCCGGGAAGACGCGTGGTCGTGAAACTGCGTTCACGACCCGGCGAGTCCGAGACGCATCTCGAACGCACCCCGTATGCGGACCTGCTGCCGGAGCGGCTCCCCGACAACCTGGTCTTCTCGTACGACTCGATGGCCTCGGCGCTCGACAGCGCGGCCGGGCTCGTCACCGTGAGCTCGACGGCCGCGATCGAGGCGACGGCGCTCGGCATCCCGGTGATCGCGCTCGACTCGTTCGGTGTGAGCAAGAGCCTGTTGAACACGGTGTTCGTGGGGAGCGGGTTGCTCGGAGGACGGAGCGAGGTCGTCGCGGGGAGGTTCCGGCATCCGCATCCGGACTGGCTGCGCGACAACTACTTCCACCCCGAATCCGACTCCACATGGTGGGAGCGCGTCGAGCAGCTCGTCGCCCTCCGCCGCGCGGGGGCTTTGCCCGCGAAGCGTGTGCCGACGGCACGCGGCGGCGCGCTGCATGAGGCGTGGCATCGGGCGAGCGTGCTCGGCGCCGAAGACCGCACCGTGCGGGGAGCAGCGGCACTCGCGGTCGGGGTTCCGGTCACGGGTGCGCTCGCCGCGGTGCGCCGGAGACGTCAGTCGGCCGACGGCGGCACCTGGTCCGACGCGTCCACGGACTACACGCTCGAACCGAACCCCTTCCAGGACTCGATCCGACGGTAGGTGACTAGCGGGCGAGCAGGGCGCCGATCTGTCGGCGCACGTCGTCGGCGAGTTCGTCGACGGTGAGGCCGACGTTGAGGCTTGCTCCCAGTGTCAGGAACATGATGCCCGAGATGATCCGCGCCAGCGATGCGGCGTCGTCCTCACCGACCGCCGGGTCGCGTCGCAGGATCGCGGCTGCCGCATCCTCCGTGGCCGCGACGATGCGAAGCGCTTCTGCGTGAGGAGCGTCCGATGGATCGCCGAACACCATCTCGCGCAGGTAGACGCGCCCGTTGTCGATCTGCACGCGGTTGCACTCGATGATCGGACGCAGCAGGGCCATGAGCGCGTCGAGGGGATCGGAGATGCGCGCGGCCATCGCGATCCCCGACTCGAGCGCGACGGCGTAGTGGGTGTTCTGCGCCAGCAGCAGCAGCTCGCCCTTGGTCTTGGCGTAGAGGAACAGCGTGCCGGTGCCGACATCCGCCCGCTCGGCGATCTGCTGCGTCGTGACGTCGTCGATACCGTGGTCCGCGAAGAGCTCGGACGCTGCCGCGGTGATGCGCGCGAGCTTCTGCTGCTTGTTGCGCTCGCGGCGGCCCACGGCTGCGTCGGACGACATGGAACCTCCGGGAATAGAAACTGAGTGCGCTCAGTTATGAGTGGAGTCGCTTACGTGCGCACTCAGATATCCATTGTCGCAAAGAAGAGAGAACAGTCCATGCCTTCACTCACCGGAGCCGTCGTCCTCATCACCGGAGCGAACGGAGGCATCGGCACGCAGTTCGTCGCCGAGGCGCTTGCGCGCGGTGCCGCCAAGGTCTACGCCACGGCCCGCACGCCGCGGACCTGGGAGGACGAGCGGGTGGTGCCCCTGGTCCTCGACGTCACCGATCCCGCATCGATCAGTGCCGTCGTGGAGGCGGCCCCCGACGTGACCGTGCTGATCAACAATGCGGGGGCGTCCGTGTCCACGCCCGGCATCCTGACCCATTCGGATGACGACATCCGCAGCAACGTCGAGACCAACTTTCTCGGGCCGCTGTTCCTCGCGCGCGCTTACGCCCCGTTCCTTGCCGGTCGCCCCGGTGCCACGATCATCGACATCCATTCCGCGCTCTCGTGGTTCGCGGTCGCCGGCATCTACAGCGCCACCAAGGCGGCGCTGTGGTCGGTGACGAACTCGCTGCGCCTCGAGCTGGCGCCGGCCGGGGTGCACGTCGTCGGAGTGCACGTCGGCTACGTCGACACCGCGATGGCCGCGCACGTCGACGACCCGAAGACCGACCCCGCCGAGCTGGTGCGCGCCGTCCTGGACGCGACCGAGCGTGGCGAGTACGAAGTGCTCGCCGACGAGACCTCGGTACAGGTCAAGGCGGGCCTGAGCGCGCCGCTGGAGGCGCTCTACCCGCAGCTCCGGGCTGCGTCGGCCTGAGCCGCCACCGTCGATCGAGCACGGGAGAGTACGGAGTCATGCGCGCATTCGTCGTCGAGAAGTACAAGCAGCCCCTGGTCCTCAGAGACGTTCCGGAACCCGTCGTGGGGGAGCGGGACGTGCTGGTGCGGGTCGAAGCGGCCAGTCTCAACCAGCTGGACGAGAAGATCCGCAGCGGCGAGTTCGCGCAGATCCTGCCCTACGCGCTGCCGGTGGTCCTGGGCAACGACCTGGCCGGCACGGTGATCCGTGTCGGCCGGCTGGTGCAGCGCTTCCAGCCGGGGGATCGCGTCTTCGCGCGCCCGGACGACTCCCGCATCGGGACCTTCGCCGAGCGGATCTCGGTCGCGGAGGCCGACCTCGCCGTCGTGCCGACGAGCATCTCGATGGTCGAGGCGGGCTCGCTGCCGCTGGTCGCGCTCACGGCGTGGCAGGCACTGGTGGAGCGCGGCGGGGTGGGTCCGGGGCAGAAGGTGCTCATCCATGCGGGTGCGGGGGGAGTCGGTTCGATCGCGATCCAGCTCGCTGCACATCTGGGGGCGACGGTGGCGACCACGGCGAGCGCGGCGAACGCCGAGTTCGTGCGCGAGCTCGGCGCCGACGTCGTGATCGATTACCGCGCGCAGGACTTCGCGGAGGAGCTGTCGGGCTACGACCTGGTGCTCGACAGCCTCGGCGGCGAGAACCTCGAGAAGTCGCTGTGGGTGCTGAAGCCGGGCGGCACGGCGATCGGCATCTCCGGACCGCCCGATCCCGCGTTCGCCGCCGCGCGGGGCATGAATCCGTTCCTGCGGCTGGCGATCGCCGCGCTCAGCCGCAAGATCCGTCGGCACGCGAAGAAGCTCGGTGTGACGTACGAGTTCCTGTTCATGCGGGCCGATGGCGCGCAACTCGGCGAGATCGCCGCCCTGGTCGATCAGGGCGTGCTGCGGCCGGTGGTCGCGCAGACGTATCCGTTCGCGCGACTGCCGGAAGCGCTGGCCGGGCTCGCCGGAGGAGGGAGCCGCGGCAAGACCGTGATCACACTCGCCGACTGAGCGGGCGCGCGGCATCCGCCCGTCCGGATGCCGCGCGCTGGTGCCCGACCCGTCCCGGTCGATGACACCCTGCGTCATCCGTCGACTCATGGCGTTATCTCGGGCGTCGTCCCTGGCTTTGCAGATCACGGCCCGGTAACGTCGTCCTCATCGCGGCGATCCGGGCGGTCCCGGGCCTCAGTTCATACCTGGTGGCGTTGCGGGTTCGACTCCCGCCGTCGCGTCCATTTCGGAAGCCCCGCTCGTCCTGTCGGTTCAGGCGGCGGGGCTTTCTCCTTCGACGGCTGCGATGGCACGGACTCCTAGACTCGCAGCATGAGGCTCCTGGCATGAGAGACGTGACACGTCGCGGCCTGCTGCTCTCGTTGCTGCTCGGCGGTATCGCGGGATACGTCGACGCCATCGGGTTCATCGAGACGGGCGGCCTGTTCGTCTCGTTCATGAGCGGCAACTCCACTCAGGCGGGTGTCGAGGTCATCGCGCAGGGCGCGGCGGTCGTGCTTCTGCCGCTCTCGCTCGTCGCGGCTTTCGTCGTCGGCGTCGTCGCCGGGGCGCTCGTCGGTCGGCACGGGCAACGGCGCGCAGGCCCCGTGGCCGCATCCGCAGCCGCCGTCGCGCTCAGCGCCGCGCTCTCTTTCCTGCTGCCCGACGGACCGTGGCGGTTCCTGCTGCTCGCAGCGGCGATGGGGGCGCTGAACACCCTGTACCTCTCGGAGGGGCGAGCGCGGGTCGCGATCACCTATGCCACGGGCACGCTCGTGAGCCTCGGGCTGGCGCTCGCGGCGCTGGTCACAGGACGCTCGCGTACCGCGTGGCAGCGTCCCCTGTTGTTGTGGGGATCGCTCGCGGGTGGCGCGGTGGTGGGAGCTGCCGCTCATCGGCTCGGAGGAGGGGTGGCCCTCCTGATCGCCGCCGTGGTGCTGACTGCGGTGGCGATCACGTTGGCCGCGCGCCCTCCGTCGTCCGCGCGACCCTGACCCGTCGATCCGCCCGCTTCTCCCGGTGTCGCGTCAGGGGGGCGGGGTCGTCCTGGTCGAGGGCGTCGGGTCGGGGATCTCGTCGGTCGAGCGTCGCCCTGAGCTGCGCATTCTCATCCTCGAGGCCCATGACCGCTCTGATGCCGGCGAGATTGATGCCGTCGGTCTGGTGGTCGGCGATGCGGCGCATGCGGTCGATGTCATCCGCGCTGTAGCGCCGGGTTCCGCCGTCGGTGCGTGCCGGGAGGACCAGTCCCTTCCGCTCGTACAGCCGCAGCGTCGCCGGGGGCAGGTCGAGGAGCTCGGCCGCGACGCTCATCGTGTACACCGGCACGGCGCGGGAAGTCGGGTCCATGAAGAGAGCATCCCCCATGGGCTTGCATTTCGTCAAACCTCGGTGTAGAAAATATGCATCAGTTGATCCAGATCTATCCGGGTCGCGATGCCACGACTCACGGGCACCGCGACGGCAGGCGACGACAGGTATGGAGGTGATCGCGTATGGCGGCGATGTGCCAGGCGGATGACATGCAGGTGACTGCTGCGCAGGACGCGTTCGCGGACATCGTGTCCGCGGATGCGGAGTGGGTCGCGTCGGAATTCGCGCAGATCGTGGCCGTCCTGGTGGCCGAGTCCACGGCGACCGCCACCGTGCCGCGCCCCGCAGACGAACGCGGTGCTCTCCGGGGCCGCCGAACAGCACCGGTCGTGGATCTGTGGGTCCGCGCGCTGTCCGAACGGGTGAGGGCGCCTCCGCGTGGGGCCGCCGCGCGCGGCCGTTCTCATCACCCGCTACGACCGGACGGCTCCTGACGCCGTCCTCCATTGGAAGGAGAATCTTTCACCATGTCGATGTCATTTGATCCTTTCAGCCAGCTGGATCGAATCGCCCAGAGCGTGTTCGACACCAGTCGGCAACCGCGCCTGATGCCTGTGGACCTGTTCCGTGAAGGCGACCGCTACGTCCTCAACGCCGATCTCCCCGGGGTGGACCCAGGGTCGGTGGATGTCGACGTCGACGGCCACCTTCTGACGATCCGCGCAGAACGCACCGAGGCGAACCGTGACAACTCGCGCTGGCTGGCACAGGAACGCCCGTTCGGGTCCTACGTCCGCCGCTTCACGATCGGTGACGACGTAGACGCGCAGGGCATCAGCGCCACATACGACAACGGCGTGCTCAGCGTGGTGATCCCGATCGCCGAGCGTGCCAAGCCGCGCAAGATCCAGATCGATTCGGTCGGCTCTCACAACGCCAAGGCAGTGACGGCCTGACCTGTCAGGGCTCGCGTGAACGAGCCCTGACGTTCCGTGGGTGGTCGCAGCAACACCGCGACCACCCACGGGTGGCGTGACGCCTCGCGACCTGACGACCCCTCCCGGTCGTCAGGTCGTCACCGTGCGGATCGCCGCGTGAACACCAGGTGCACGACGCCGGAGGGTGACGGCGTCGCCTCGATGTCGAAGCGCTCCTCGAGTCCTTCCAGTCCGTCCCACAGGCGTTCGCCTCGGCCGAGCACGATCGGCACGAGCACGATGTGCAGGTGGTCGATCAGGTCGGCAGCGAGGAACTGCCGCACGGTGTCGACGCCTCCGCCGATGCGGATGTCGCCATCGCCGGCCAGAGCACGCGCCTGGGCCAGTGCGTCGACGGGGTCGGCATCGACGAAGTGGAACGTGGTGCCACCCGCCATCTCCAGCGTCGGCCGCGGGTGATGCGTCAGCACCACGACCGGGGTGCGGAAGACGGGCTCATCGCCCCACCACCCCTGCCACTCCTCGTCTTCCCATGGTCCACGCTGCGGGCCGAACTTGTTGCGCCCCATGATCTCCGCGCCGATGCCGGGTCCCCACTGGCGGGCGAACGCATCGTCGACGCCGGTGGAGCCGGGGGTCGGACCCGGCAGTCCCATCTCGCGGAACGTGCGCGTGCCGAACGCCCACTGCATCAGGCGCGAGTCGGCGTGGCCGAACGGCGCCTCGAGGGTCTGCCCTTCGCCGGCGCCGAAGCCGTCGAGCGAGACCGAGAAGTTGTGCACGCGGACGAGGGACATGTCATCTCCATGGGCTTGTCGGGTGTGCGACAACGGTACGGCGAAGGCGCCGCGCGCAGCAACAGATGCCGGCGCGGCGCCTCACAGAGCCTCAGTGCCGCCGAAACCTCAGAGCCCGAGCTGGTCGAGCCTCTCCTCGAACCGCACCTGCACGTCTTCCGGCTCGTCATCCTCGATCTCGCTCCAGATCGCGTCGAGCTCCTTCTGCACCGAGGCGGGCAGCGCGGCGAACTTCTCGTCCCACGCGGCGATCGGGGTCCAGTAGCCGACGACCTTGAAACGCGTCGCGGGCAGACCGAGCTCCTTGCGCAGGTACTTGCGCACATCGCGCAGCGCGACCGTCTCGCCGGCCACCCAGACGTATCCCTCGTCGAGGGCGAGGCGCTCGTCGACGATGCCGCGCACCAGCTGCCCGAGCGCGCTCGGCCCGTGACCGTTGCCGCCGACGACCCAGGTGACCTCCACGTCGCCGCCGACCTCGAACGCGATCTGATCCTGCGCGCTGGGCACCTCGAGCACGATCCGGGTGCGCACGCCCTCCGGTGCCTCCGCGGCGATGCGCGCGACCGCGGGCAGACCGGTCAGGTCGGCCACGAGCACCTGCCAGGTGATGTCGGCCGGGGGTGCGTACAGGCCGGTCGGCGCATTCAGCCCGAGCACGTGGCCGGGCTTCGCGCGCGCGGCCCACGGACCGGCGACCCCCGCCTCGTGGATGACGAAGTCGATGTCGAGCTCGCCGGCATCCGGCCGCACGCCGCTGACCGTGTACGTGCGCATCGGAGCCTCCGGCGCCCCCTCCGGCGTCTCCCACCAGTCGCCGGCCGGCACGGGCAGCGAGACGTCGGTGGGATCCTCTCCATGCGGGAAGAACACGCGCACGTACTCGTCGCCGATGCCGGTGCTGAGGAAGTCGGCGACGCCCTCGCCGCCGAGGGTGATGCGCACCAGGTTCGGGGTGAGGGTGGCCGTGCTGCTGACGATGCCGCGGTGGATGCTCACGGAGTCTCCGTCTCTTCGTTCGGGGTGGGGGAGTGAGTGGGGGTGGTCGGGGCGTGCGCGGTCTGGGCGAGCCAGGAGTCGCGGTAGAGCCCCTCGGTGGCGAGGAGCTCCTCATGCGTGCCGCGCTGGGTCGGGCGCCCGTCGGCGAACACGACGATCTGCTCGGCCGTGACGGCCTGCTGCAGCCGATGCGCGATGAGCAGCGCCGTGCGGCCTCTGCGCAGCGCCGAGATGGCATCTTCGACCGCGTCGCGGTGATGCAGTCCGACGTCGGCGGTCGCCTCGTCGAGGATCACCACGGAGGGGTCGGCCAGGAACGCCCGTGCGACGGCGAGCTGCTGGATGCGGCCCTCGTCCATCGGCACTGCGGGCTCATCCGACGAGTCTGCGTCGCCGGCCCCGCGGTTCAGCGCGTCGACCGCCCACTCCGCCCCGACCGCCCGCAGCGCGGCGACCAGCTCGTCATCACTCGCCTTCGGCGCGACCAGTCGCAGGTTGTCGGCGATCGTGCCGCGGAACCGGTGCAGCTCCTGCGACAGGTAGTACGGCGCGTCCGTGGTCGAGGCCAGGTGCACGCTGCCCGAGGTCGGCGGGTGGTGGCCGGCGATCACCCGGGCGAGGGTGCTCTTGCCCGACCCCGAGGGGCCGACCAGCGCAGCGGTCGTGCCGGGTGCGACGTGCAGGGTCACGTCGCTGATGCCGCGACCGGTGGTGGGGTAGTGGAACGTGAGGTCGCGCACCTCGATGCCGGCGGATGCCGTCGGCGCTGCATCCGGGTCGGCGGCCTGCGCCCCCGAGCTCGCCGGGGCGAGATCGATGACGCCCACGAGGCGGGCGAGCCCGATCGTCGCGCGCTGGATGTCGTCGAGCCCGAAGATCAGCTGACCGACCGGCCCGAACAGGCGGTGGAAGAGCAGAGCGGCGGTGGTGACCATGCCGACCGTGACCGCGCCGGCCGACTGCAGCAGGAACCCCGTGCCGAGGATCGCGGCCAGCCCGACGAGCTCGCCGCCGTTGATCCACCGGAACAGCCGGTTCGTCACGCGCACGCCCTCGATCTGCATCCGGATCGAGGCCTCAGCCCGCTCGGACACGCGGGCGAGTGCGTGCTCCTGCTCGTTGAACGCGGTGAGGGTGTCGATGCCCTCGACCGCGTCGAGCACGGCCTGACTGCGCGCGGCCTCGCGCACGCGCACCTCGCGGAACACCACGCGCGACCTGCGCAGGAACGCCCGGGTGCCCAGCACGTAGAGCGGCGCGGATGCGACGCCCGCCAGCGCGAGCCAGGGGTCGAGTGCGGTCAGCGCGACCACCGAGACGGCGATCGCGAAGGCGGCGGACAACAGGGTCGGTGCGACGTTCCCTCCGGCCTCGGCTACGGCGTCGACGTCGCCGGTGACGCGCGAGAGCAGGTCGGCGCTCTCGCCGTCGTCGACCGTGCTCACCGGCAGGCGCATGGCCGAGGTGAACACGTCTTCGCGCAGGGTGGCCAGCATGTCCTGCACGAGACCGGTGAGCACCCGCACCGCCCACAGCATCACGACAGCGGCACCGATCGCACCGGCGCCGGCGCCCACGACCCATCCGGTGATGGTCGCGAACCCGGCGTCGGATGACACGGCGTCGACGATTCGCCCCAGGCACGCCGGCATCACGATCCCGAGAGCGGAGGCGGCGAGGAACAACACGGCGACGCCGGTCGCCCTGCCCGGATGCTGCCGCAGCAGCGTCCCGACCGCGGCGCGCACGCGGGCGCCGGAGGCGATCGGCAAGAGGGGTGCGGGGGTGTCGATGGCGTCACTCATGCCGAGCATCCGATCCGTGAGCGGGGAGTTCGATGACCCGGTCGCACGCGCCGAGCAGCACGGGTGACGTGGTGATCACGATGACGGTGTCGGCGTGTGCCGCGAGCGCTCGCGCGATGTGCGCCTCGGTGACGGCGTCCACCGCCGATGTCGGCTCATCCAGCACGAGCACGTCGGCATCCGCATGCAGCGCCCGCGCGATCCCGATGCGCTGACGCTGTCCGCCGGAGAGACGTCGACCGGCTTCGCCCACCTGCGACTCCCACCCGCCGACCTGCACGACGGTGTCCTGCAGCGCCGCCATGTCGACGAGTGCGGGGTGCGGTGTTCCGTCGACACCGTGTCCGCGCACGGCCTCACGCAGCGTGCCGCTGACGATCGTCTGGCCGTGCGGCGGAGCGACGACGCGGCGGCGGTACTCCACCGGATCCCACTCCGTCAGGTCTCGCCGTTCGCCGTCGACGGCGAGCTGGACCCGGCCGCGCTGAGGCGGGGTGCGCAGGCCGAGAACCCGGGAGAGGTCCCGCGCGCTGTCGCTGTCGGCGGGGCGGATGCCGAGCAGCTCCCCCTCTCGCACCTCCACGCGCGACTCGTACGCCGCGCCCGCACGGAAGGCCAGCACGATGTCATCCGCCGGATCTGCGCGACCCTCGTGTGCGACCGGGGCATCGAGCAGGTCCCCGGCATCGATGACCTCGGCGAGTCTCTTGGCCGAGGCAAGCTTGTGGATCCAGTTCGAGGGGAACGAACCGGCGTAGGCGAGGTAGCCGCTGATGAACTGGGCGAGGCCGAGCACGGTGACCAGCTCGCCGATGCTGATGCGGCCCTCGGCAGCGAACCAGGCCGACATGCCGGCGAGTGCTGTGGTGGCGACCGCGGCCAGCGTGCTGCTGATCGCCTCGTACGAGGCGAGGGACCGACCGGCGGCGGTGGCAGCGCGACGGGAGGCATCGCTCGCGGCGACGTAGCGCCGCACGGCCTCCTCGCGGGCGCCGATGCCCACGAGCACCCGGAAGCCGCTCATGAAGTCGGCGGCGACGGCCCCGGCCTCGGTGGCCGCGTGCTGCTCGGCGAACCCACGGTGCTCGAGCGGACGCGACACGACCTGCATCACGAACATCATCGCGATCGTGGAGCCGAACACCACGAGAGTCGCGACCGGCGAGATCACCAGCATCGCCAGCCCGGCTCCGATGATCGCGGCGATCGTGGAGCACTGCTGCGCCACCGACCAGGCGACACCTGCCACGCGATACGTGTCGGAGGTCACGAAGGTCAGCGCCTCGCCGGGCGTCATCGCCCGGCGGGAGAGCCGGGGGCGCAGCATCCGCGACAGGGTGAGGTGGCGCAGCGCCTGCTCGCCGTACCCGTAGATCGAGACCATCAGGCGCGATGCCGACTGGTAGCTCGCGGTCAGTACCAGGAACGTCGCCACCAGCACGCCGATCCAGAGCGCGAGCGCGACCGGATCGGCTGGCAGCACGGCACGGTCGATGGTCGCACCGATGATGACGGGGATCGTGGCCTCCGCCAGTGCGTGCACGATGAGCAGAGCCGTCGCTCCGGCCAGGGCGATGCCGCGTCCCTCCGCCTTCAGCGCGATCCCGAAGAGCCGCCGCGGGGTGCTCGTCACGGCGTCCTCCGACCGAGAGGGAGCACGAGCGGCGTGCCCGAGACGGGGTCGGTGATGACCTTGCACGGCAGGTCGTACACCGCCTGCACGAGCTCAGCCGTGATGATCTCGCGCGGGTCGCCCTGCGCCACGATGGCCCCGTCGCGCATCGCCACGAGGTGGGTCGCATAGCGCGCGGCGTGGTTGAGGTCGTGCAGCACGGCCACCAGGGTGGTGCCGCTGCGGTGCAGATCCGCGAACAGCTCCATCAGATCGATCTGGTGCGCGATGTCGAGGAAGGTCGTCGGCTCGTCGAGCAGCAGGTGCGTGGTCTGCTGGGCGAGGGCCATCGCCACCCACACGCGCTGTCGTTGGCCGCCCGAGAGCTCGTCGACAAGTCGGCGGGACAGATCGGTCACCCCGGTTGCCGCCATCGCCTCGGAGACGGCGCGCTCGTCGGCGCTGCTCCAGGTGCGCAGGGCGCTCTGGTGCGGGAACCGTCCTCGTCCGACGAGGTCGGCGACCGTGATCCCATCGGGGGCGATGGATGCCTGGGGGAGGAGGCCCAGCTTGCGGGCCGCCTCCTTCGGCTTGAGGGAGCGCAGCTCGGCGCCGTCGAGCAGCACGGCTCCGGTGGTCGGACGCAGCAGCCGGGCGAACCCGCGGAGCAGGGTCGACTTGCCGCATGCGTTCGGTCCGATGATGATCGTGAACGAGTCGTCCGGCACCTCCAGCGACAGGTCGGAGATGATCGGGGTGTCCCCGTAGCCCAGCGTGATGTCGCGGGCCAGCAGCGAAGCGGTCATGCGTGTTCCTTTCAGGTGCGGCGCGCGTACTGGGCGGCCAGCAGCCAGGCGAGATAGAGTCCGCCGACCGAGACCGTCACGACGCCGACGGGGACGGCGACGAGCTGGGCGACCGCGTCGGAGACCACGACGAGGGCGGCGCCGGTGAGCATCACGGGCATGGTGCCCATCGGGGTGTTCGAGCGGGTGAGGCGCTGCGAGATCTGCGGAGCCGCGAGCGCGATGAACGAGATGGGACCGGCGGCCGCGGTGACGAGTGCGACCAGGGCGACGCCGAAGACCATCGCCGCGAGCCGGGTGCGACCAGGGCCGATACCCAGCGCGGTGGCCGCGTCGTCGCCCATCTCGAGCACCGGCAGCGTGCGGTTCAGCGGCAGCGACAGCAGGGTGACGATCGCGAACACGATCGCGGCGGGGATCAGCTGGTCGAACCCGAGCGAGGCCAGCGAACCCGCTCCCCAGGTCGCGGCCATCATCGCCTTCTCGACGCTGACCGAGATCAGGATCCAGGAGGTGAGCGATCCGAGCCCGGCCGAGACGCCGATGCCGACGATGATCAGGCGGAACGACGACAGGGTGTTCTTGTTCGCCAGCACGTACACGAGCAGCGCGGTGATCAGACCGCCGACGAGCGCACCCACGGCTTTGAACATGTAGGTGTTGAGTTCCAGCACCACCATCATGAGCGTCACGCCGAACTGCGCGCCGATGCCGAAGCCGATGATGTCGGGGGAGCCGAGCGGATTGCGGGTGAGCGACTGGAAGATGCCGCCGGCGAGGGCGAGAGCCGCGCCGCAGAGCACCGCGAACAGCACGCGCGGCAGCCGCCACTCGAACACCACCTGGCGGATGTCGGGGTCCGAGGACGGGTCGACGATGGCGCGGATGACCGAGCCGAAGTCCACCTCGTAGGCTCCGATCGTCATCGACGCGAGACCCGCGGCGATGATCACGACGGCCAGCACGGCGCAGACCACGATCGAGCGCACCGGGATGAGCGTCGCGATGCGCGCGGTCTCGATCCGGATCTGCCGGCGTCCGTGATCGACGGGGGTGAACTCCGCGCCGTCGGGGGCTGCGGTGGTGGCGGCTGCGGTGGTGGCGGCTGCGGTGGCGGTGGCGGCGGTGGGGCGCTGATCGATGCTCACAGTCCGCTCACCCGCTTGCGGCGCACGAGCGCGATCAGGAGCGGGGCGCCCAACAGCGCGGTGACGATCCCGACGCGGAGCTCGCCGCTGGGAAGCACGATGCGGCCGATGATGTCGGCGAACAGCAGGAAGGATGGACCGATGATCATCGAGTAGGTCAGCACCCAGCGCTGATCCGGGCCCGTGAACCAGCGGACGATGTGCGGGATCATCAGTCCGACGAAGGCGATGGGACCGGCGGCGGCGACGCTCGTGCCGGCCAGCAGGGTGACCGCGATGATCACCAGCACGCGCGTGACCTGCACGCGGGCGCCCAGCGCCTGTGCCAGGTCGTCGCCGAGTGCCAGCGCGTTCAGAGAGCGAGCGCACAGCAGCCCGATCAGGAGGCCGGCGACGATCAGCGGCGCCGCCCAGGCGAGCTGGTCGAGGGTGCGCCCGCCGATGGAGCCGACGCCCCAGAAGCGCATGACCTGGAGGGTGCCCAGATCGCGCAGCACGATCGCGGTGGTGAGGCCCGTGAAGGCGGCCCCGAGGGCGACCCCGGCGAGCGTCAGCTTCATCGGCGTGGCGCCGGAGGCCCCGAACGAGCCCAGCGTGTAGACGAGGATCGTGAGCACGAAGGCGCCGGCCAGAGCGAAGGGCACGTAGGCGCCGGGCGTGGTCAGGCCGAGCACGCCGACCGCGAAGGTGACGGCGAAGGACGCACCGGCGTTGACACCCAGGATGCCGGGGTCGGCGAGGGGATTGCGGGTGAAGGCCTGGATGAGACCGCCGCACACCGCCAGAGCGGCGCCGACGACGATGCCGAGCAGCGTGCGGGGAACACGCAGCTCCATGACCATGAGGTGCAGCGCGTTCTCATCGTCGTAGGCGAAGAGGGACTGCAGCACCGTGACGGGATCGATCGCGCGGTTGCCGACCGCGAGCGAGGCGACGGTGGCGAGCACCAGCACCACCGCCGAGACGATCAGTCCCACCACCATCGTCCCGCGCCGGTGCGGGGAGCCGTCTGCACGACCACCCGCACCTGTGTTCGAGACGTCCGTGCCGTCTTCCGTCGCCAGGGACATCTCGCGCGTCACTCTCCCGCGATGGTCGGCTCGCCCTGCAGCGCGGCTGCGAGGTCGTCGACGTACGTCGGGAGGATGTACTTCAGCGACAGCACGGTCGGAGCGCTGATCGCGGAGGCCTCTGCGGCATCCGCGTAGATCACGTAGGAGCCGTTGGCGATCGGGTTCCAGCGCGAGACGACCTTGTTCTCGACCGTGTACTCGCCCTCGGCGGCGGTGCTGCCCCAGGCGGCGAACAGGTCGGCCTGCACGTCGTACAGCTTCTCCAGGCTGACGCCGGTGTACCAGTTGTCGCCCTCGGCGCTCGCGAGGAAGCTGTCCATCGAGGAGGTGGAGGTGAAGCCGAGCGCCTCGGTGATGCGCACGCGGGGGTCGTACTCCAGGTAGACGCCGAGATCGGTGCCGCCCTCGTTCAGGGTCAGGCCCCACACGAAGGTCTTGTCCTGGAACTCGGGGTGCTCGCCGGCGAGGGTGGTGATCTGCTCCTCCGTCTCGGCGATCAGCTCCTCGGCCTTCGCATCCTCCGAGAGAGCCTTGCCGACGGTGCGCGTCATCCCCTCCCAGGTGCCGGGGTTCCAAGGGCCTTCGATGTACGGCACGGTCGGCGCGATCTCGCTGAGGCGCTCGTACTCGATGTCGCTCACGCCGGAGTACAGGCTGAGGATCAGATCGGGCTTGAGGGCCTTGATCGCCTCGTAATTGGGGCCGTCCTCGGTGAACGGGATGATCTCGGGGGTCTCGCCGTACTCCTCGGTGACGAAGTCCTCGAACCAGGGCTGGTAGCCGCTCTCGCCGGCGCCCCAGACCTCTTCGATGCCGACGGGATTGGTGCCGAGGGCAGCGACGATGTCAGGCGTCATCCAGCCGAGGGCGACGACGCGCTGGGGCTTCTCGGGGATCACGGTCTCGCCGTGGCCGTGCTCGATGACCACGCCGTCGGTAGACGTCGACGACGGGGCGGATTCGGCGTTTTCGCCTGTGGTCGAGCACCCGGCCAGGGTGAGGGCGGCGGCGATGGCCGCGGCGACGAGCGCAGAGCCTCGTCGGATCTTCGGGCGCGCGAGAGCGTGCGACATGGTTCTCCTTCAGAGAGATGGGGAGGGGAGTGCCGCGTCGACGCGGCGAGAAGTTAGGTAAGCATGCCCTAACAGAACGATGCTAGAACGCGGATGCCGCGGCCAGTGTCGATCGACGGACGACTTGTGTCGCGAAACGGACAGATCGCGTCGGATGGGCGCGAACGTCAGCGCCAGTAGAGGTGGTGCGCGGAGTCGGCCTGCACGCGGGCGACGTGTTGACGCGGCGTGAGTCCGAACCGTTCTTTGAAACTCGCGGAGAAGGCGCTGGTCGTGGCGTAGCCGCAGCGGTGAGCGGCAGCGCCGATCGGGGTGCCGTCGACGATCAGGCGGGCGCCGAGGGTCATCCGCACGCCGGTGCGCCACCGGCCGAACGTCATGCCGACGTCGTTCTGGAAGATGCGCAGCACGGTGCGCTCGTGCAGCCCGTGGGCGAGGAAGAGCTCGCCGGCGCTGCGCGGGTCGCCCGGGTCGTCCAGCACCGCCTGCACCAGGGCGCGCACGCGCTCGTCGGTGGGCAGCGGCACTTCGCCCCAGCCGTCGAGTGCCTCAGGAGCCGGCTGCTGCAGCATCTCGATCAGTGTGGACTGGATGCGCACGCGCAGATCGGTGGGCATGTCGTTGATGCTGAGGTGCAGCAGCATCTCCTGCACGGCCCGCGGCACGAGGACCCGGGTGATGTCGTCGATCGGTGTGATCGCGGATGTCGCGGGCAGGTACGTGTAGCAGCCGACGGAGTCCCGCTCGTGGTGTGCCGTGTGCGGCGTCCGCGCGGGGATCCACACGCCCTGGCCGGGAGCGAGGCGCCACATCGCGTCCTGCAGGTGCACCCATACGGTGCCGCGATAGCACCAGGCGAGCATCGCGTCGGCGTGGGAGTGCGGAGGGGAGAGCGGGCGGGTGCCGGTGTCCTCCCCGGTGACGACCCCCGTTCCCATGAGGTACGGCGGGACCACGGTCGACGCGAGCTCCGGGCTCGCCTCCCAATCATCCTGCCGGTATGAGTTCATCGGTGTTCGTCGGTCGTGCGCGCCAATCGTGCCTCGATCGGCGACCATCCGCTCTCCAGGATCGCGAATCCGGCGTCGAGCGTGCCGAGCTGGTCGTCCGTGTCGTTGACGAGCAGCTGCATCTGCAGGATGAAGCGCGAGTAGACCCGGATCTCGGCGGTCGGCTCCGACAGCCCGAGCTCGTCCGCGATCGCGTCCGAGAGGGCGTCCTCGTGGCGGAGCCACATGCGCGCCGCGTAGTCCCGCAGTGCCGGTGTCTCGTTCAGGAACGTCATGAAGATGCGGGTGACGTCGTCGCCGTGCTCATCGACGTTGGCGCGGAGCTCGGTGGCGTAGAAGTCGTGGATCGCGCGGTTGATCGTGCTCCCATCGGGGCGATCGCGCACGGCGGAGACGAGCCGGTCCCGCTGCTCGTCGTCCTCGTCGAAGACCAGCGCCTCCTTCTGGGGGAAGTGCGCGAAGACGGTGGTGGGGGAGACGTCGGCGGCATCCGCGACCTCCCGGATGCTCACGTTGTCGAAGCCGCGCTCGAGGAACATCATCGTCGCGACGTCGGAGATCGCCTTGCGGGTCGCGGCCTTCTTCCGCTCACGGCGCCCCATCGGCTCAGTGCTGCTCATCTCCCCAGCCTATCGCGCACTCGATACAAAACTGGGTTGACACCAAAACTGGTATCGATACACTTTCGGTATGACTTCACTCATTTCCTCCGTGCGCGGCGTGAACCGCGCCTGGGTCATGCTCGTCGTGCTGACGATGCTGACCGTCATCGGCATGACCGTCGTCCTCCCCGTTCTTCCCTTCGTGGTGCTCCAGTACGTCTCGGAGGAGAAGGACCTCGCGGTCTGGGTCGGCATCCTCGAAGCGGTCAACGGCCTGTGCGCCTTCCTGGTCGCGCCGTTCCTCGGCCGTCTCTCCGACCGCTTCGGGCGTCGCCCCGTCATCATCGGCGCCGCGTTCGGCGCCGCCTTCTCGATGGCGCTCTTCGGCATCGGCGGAGCCCTCTGGGTGCTGGTGCTCGCCCGCGTCATCCAGGGCCTGACCGCCGGTGACATGCCGGCACTGTTCGCCTATCTCGCCGACATCACACCACCGGAGCAGCGCGCCAAGCGATTCGGTCTGCTCGGCGCCCTCACCGGTATCGGAATGATGGTCGGCCCGGCCGTCGGCGGGCTGCTCGCAGCGGTCAGCATCCAGCTCCCGGTCTTCGTCACGGCCGGCGTCGGTCTCGTGATCGCGATCCTCAGCATCTTCCTGCTCCCCGAGAGCCTCAAGCCCGAGAACCGCATCCCCCGCATCGCGCTGCGCGAGATCCAGCCGTTCGGCGTCTTCAAGGAGGCGTTCGGTCGCAAGGAGCTGCGCGGTCTGATGATCGGCTTCGGCATCCTCGCGCTGCCGTTCGGGTTCTTCGTCAACAACTTCAGCGTGCTCGCGTTCGACGCGATCCAGTGGGGCCCGACACAGATCGGGCTGTTGACCGCGGCCGTCGGCATCATCGACATCCTGATCCAGGGCGTGCTGCTCGGCATCCTTCTCCCGCGCATCGGCGAGCGCGGCGTGATCGTGAGCGCCATCATCGCGCAGATGATCGGTCTCATCGCTCTCGCGGTCGTCGCCTCGGTCTTCGCCCAGCCCTGGGTCTTCATCGTCGGCGCGCTCATGCTCGCCGCTGGTCAGGGCGCATCGACGGCCGCGATGGACGGCGCGATGTCGAATGCGGTCGGCGACGACGAGCAGGGCTGGCTCGGCGGGGCGACGCAGTCGCTGACCGCAGCTATGAACACCGCGGCCCCGCTGATCGCCGGAGCGCTGTACGTCACGGTCAGCCACGCGGCTCCGTACTGGCTCGGGGCCGCGCTCATGGTCGTCGCCGCCATCGTGGTCGCCCGCGCGCACATCGCCAACACGGCGAAGGTCGCGCCGAACGAGGCGCACGTCGAGCGGGCGGACGCTCTCGCCTGAGCCCCGGCTGGCCGCCGGGGTGGTGGGCGGAGGATGATGGACTCATGCCCTCCGCCCACCGCCCCGGTCTGCGCGTCTCGGCGGGTCTCACGATCCCCGAGGCGGAGCTGTCGTGGCGGTTCTCGCGGTCATCCGGCCCCGGCGGACAGGGGGTGAACACGGCCGATTCCCGCGCCGAGCTCGTGTGGGACGCCGCCGCCTCGACCGCGCTATCTCCGGCGCAGCGGGAGCGGCTGCTCCAGCGCCTGGCCGGGCGCCTGGTCGATGGCGTGCTGACGATCGCCGCGTCCGAGCATCGTGCCCAGCTGCGCAACAGGGACGCCGCGCGGGAGCGGCTCGTGGCCCTGGTGGCCGAAGCTCTGCGCCCGCCGTCCCCGCCGCGTCGCCCGACGAAACCGAGCCGCGGCGCGAAGGAGCGTCGCCTGAAGGCGAAGCAGCGACGCACCGACGTCAAGCAGCTGCGTCAGCGTCCGCGCGATTCCTGACGGCCGGCATCCGGCGTGCTCACACCCGCCTCGTTCCCGGCGCGACCTGCAGGATCATCCGCGACGTGCGGGGCGAAATGGGGGCGGATGCTCCTGCATCTCGCACTTCTTCCTGCACGTCGCACGCGGTCGCACGCGGCAGCACGCGGTCGCACACGGTCGCACGCGGTCGTGCGCGCCTGACCCGGTCGCTGTCAGTCCTTCTCGCCGCCGCGCACCAGTTCCAGGCCGGCGCCAGCGAACTGCCGCAGCGTCGCATCCGGCAGGAAGGCCCGCGTCAGCGCCCCGCCGATCCGGGTGAGGTCGCTCTCGTCGCGGAACAGCAGATACATGGTCTCGTAGCGCGGGTGGAACTTCTGCTTGAACCGGTGCAGTGATCCGAAGCCGTAGACCGGCTCCAGCGCCTCGGCGAGCCGATCGCTCAGCGCGGCGATCACTCCCGCATCCGGCGGATAGTCGTGCGCGAGCGGGGCACCGGACAGCGACATGATCGCGGCACCCTCCTCCGAGAACTGTTGCGCCGACGATCCGATCAGGTACTCCATCACCGGACCGAAGCCGCCCTCGCGGCGCCGCATCAGGTCGAGCGTCCAGCCGCGCACCGTGCCGCCCTCGCCGTACACGGGGAGCCACGAGAGGAAGCCGTCGACGTCGCCGTTGGGCGCGAGCGCCAGTGCGAGTCGCACCTCGGGGTCCTCCGCCTCCTCCAGCGTGCCCAGCGTGAAGCGCATCTCGGGCAGGTCCTTATCGCCGACCCAGGCCTCGGAGATCGCACGCAGCTGCTGCTGCACGCCCCACGATTCCGACTTCAGGTGCGTCATCCGGAAGGTCATGTCCTCTCGACCCGCCTTGTTGAGCGAGGTGCGCACGGAGTTCCATCGCTTGCCGGTGAAGGTGAGACCGGGCAGGTCGACGATCGTGTCGTCGGCGACCACGATGCTGCGCCAGGTCGGGGGCACCGCGGCGCGGGTGGCTTCATCCGCGCTGAAGAAGCACGGCACGAGTCCGGCATGCTCCGCGTCGCGGATGAAGGCGTCGACCGCGGCGGCCCGGAGCGGCGTGGGACCGATGGGGTCGGCGAGCGCCAGCGCGACGCCGTTGCGCCGCTGGTAGGCCACGATGCCGCCGGTCACCCGCGCATAGCTGTTGCCGTCCCACGTCGTCATCCACGACAGGGTCCCGCCGCCGTGAGCGCGCAGCTCCTCCTTCACCGCGTCGACCGTGGGTGAGGGCTGGCTCCCCAGAGTCGACTTCCGGCGGGCTCGGAATGCGCGCCGTACCCACACCAGGTAGACCAGCATGACCAGCCACAGGAATCCGTTGGCCATCACGAGTTCGGTCTCGCCATCCCAGCGCAGATCGAGCTCGGCCTGGCTGGTCAGGATGATGAGCGTCAGCACCAGTGCGGCGCCCAGCAGGTTGTACAGACCGAGGAGGATCGCGAGCACCCAGGCGAAGCGCCGGCCCCGACGCAGACCGTTCACCAGCACGAGGATCACCACGAGGTCGATCGCGAGATCGATGAACCCGCCTGATGCCGGGTCGGTCGGGCCGAAGGGGCCGTCGGTCGCCACGAAGGTCGTGATGATCTCGACCGCTCCCAGCACGAGGATCGCCACCACGGCGATGAGTCGCTGCTCCCGCACCGTGGTGCGGCGCACGCGCAGCGACCGGTCGATGACCAGGATCAGCAGCACCGCGAGCAGGTGCTCGAGGTCGGCGAGCTTGCCCCAGAACAGCATCGCGATGAACACGAAGCCGAGCAGGATCAACCAGCCGCGCACCCGCCACGGCGGACGGAAGAGGCCGACCGCCGCCGCGATGCAGGCCATGGTGCCGCCCGATGCTCCGACGTCGAGCGCCTGCGCCTGTGCCGTGGCCCACGCCCACGGGAACTGCGAGAGCGCGAGAAGCAGGAGCGCAGTGGCGAAGATCGCGAAGAGCTGACCGATCCAGTAGTACGCGAGCGCCACGCGCGACCCGCGTCGGAACTCCAGGTAGGCCATGCCCCAGAAGCCGGTGATCGTGAAGATGTACACCCAGGGCTGGTTGACGAAGAACGTGCCGGTCAGCGGGGTCCACCACTTGCCGTCGGCGAGGTTCGGCAGGCCGTAGGCCACGCTGCGGAACAGAGCCGTGTCTTCGAACGGGGCCCACAGGCCGTGCCAGATCACGCCCACTGCCAGGATCAGCAGCACCATCGACAGCGTCGCCGGGATGCGCCTCACCACGGAGAGCACGCGGTTCGGCGTGTGCGTTCGCGCCTCGGTCATGCGCTCAGCGTAGCGAGGGCGGCGGCGGCACACATCCGCCCTTCCCTGAACGCGCCGTTCGGTGTGGGATGGAGGAGGGAGGACACATGGCGGTCAGGCGGGGCGGGACGATGCTCGCAGCGACCATCGCCACGATGCTGGCGCTCGCCGCGTGCACGCCGCAGCCGGGATCCGTCCCTGCCGCCACTGGGCCGGTCAGCACCGATCCCGAGCCGTCGCCCGAGGTCATCGCCGAGGGGCTGGAGGCGCCGTGGTCGATCGCGTTCCACGGCAGCATCGCCCTGATGAGCGAGCGCGACAGCGGACGCGTGCTCGAACTCGGCGACGACGGCGCTGTCCGCGAGGTCGCCCTCATCGCTGACGTCGCCGCCGGTGGCGAGGGCGGGCTGCTCGGCCTCGCGGTGCACGACGACGAGCTCTACACGTACTTCACCGCCGACGACGGGAACCGCATCGAGAAGCGCGCGATCCTCGGCGACCCCGGCGCGCTGACTCTCGGTGCACCGGAGACCGTGCTCGCCGGCATCCCGTCCGCCGGCACCCACAACGGCGGCCGCATCGCGTTCGGGCCCGACGGGATGCTCTACGTCACGGCCGGCGATGCCGGGGACCGCGACAGCGCGCAGGACCCCGACGTGCTGTCCGGCAAGATCCTGCGGCTCACCCCCGACGGCGCCGTGCCGGAGGACAACCCGTTCGACGGCTCGTCGGTGTACAGCTACGGTCACCGCAATCCCCAGGGCATCGCCTGGGATGCGGCAGGCACGATGTACGCGAGCGAGTTCGGGCAGGACACGTGGGATGAGCTGAACGTGATCGAGGCGGGCGGCAACTACGGCTGGCCGGTCGTCGAAGGCATCGCCGGTGACGACGACTTCATCGACCCCGTACAGCAGTGGACGCCGTCGGACGCCAGCCCGAGTGGCATCGCCGTGCTGGACGACCGGATCATGATCGCGAACCTGCGGGGTGAGCGACTACGGGTCGTGCCGCTGGGCGATCCGGCGACGGCATCCGAGTGGTTCCGCGGGGAGCTCGGCCGCCTGCGCGACGCGGTCGTCGCCCCGGACGGCGCGCTGTGGATCGTCACGAACAACACGGACGGCCGCGGCGATCCCTCAGACGGCGACGACCGTATCCTCCGCCTCGACGTGGAGTGACCTCCGCCCGAGGACTACTCGCCGCGCAGCACCCGCCGTAGCGCGGCGACCTCGTCGTCGGTCAGGCCGCCGCTGCGCAGATACGCGGCCGCGTCGCCGTGCTCGGTGGCGATCCAATCGAGCGCCGCCTCGATGGCCGACGCGGGCGACTCGGTCGCGAGGGTCTTCAGGCGCGGGGTCAGCGGCACGCCGATCGCGGTGATCAGACCCGTCAGCGCCTCGGCGAAGCCCCGCGCCAGGTTCTTCCCGGTCTGCGTGTAGTCCTCGACGATGACCTCGCGCGGCACCCCGGCGACCTGAAGCAGCAGCGCCGCTGCGAGCCCGGTGCGGTCCTTCCCGGCGGTGCAGTGGAACAGCACGCCGGGACGATCTGTGCCGGATGCGGTGATCACCGCGCGGGCTACCGTCGCGAACTGCGCGGCGCTGCCTCCGAGGATCGCGGTGTACAGGTCCTCCAGCGTCGGCACCTGGTCCAGGACGTCCGCGAGCTGCGCCTCGGAGAGCGGGGTTCCGTCGGCGGCCGGCAGCAGCTTCTGCACCATCTCGTCCATGGCCCCGCCCTGCACCGACAGGGGGATGAGCGTGATGCTGCCGTCGGACGGAAGACGATCGGCCGACCGGGCGCGCTCGCCGTCCGTGCGCAGATCGATCACCGTGCCGACGCCGAGATCGACCAGCCCCTGCATACCCTCGTCGGTGAGTGCGCCCAATGCATCCGAGCGGAACAGGATGCCCGATGCCACCGTGCCTCCGTCCGATGTCGGCAGTCCCGACAGTTCGCGGGAGTTGTGCGTCACGGGCAGCACAGAGGTCACGTCCATCGTCCAGGGTCCCTTCCACGGTGTGGCCCCCAGCGTATCGGCGGCCCCGGAACACGGCGTGCACCCCTGTCGGCGCCGCACCGGGCGCCGACAGGGAAGCGGGGGCTCAGCCGTTCACGGCCTTCTCGATCGCCTGCTCGAGGTCGCCCCACTCCTGCAGCACCACGGGCTCGCCGTCGATGAAGAACGAGGGCGTGCTGCTCACGCCGAGCTTCTCGCCGTCGGCCTTGTCCGACTCGACGCGCTGCAGCGTGGCGGGGTCGGCGATCGCGGCGTCGTACGCAGCCATGTCGAGACCGAGGTCCTCGGCGAACGCGCGGAACACGGCCGGGGTCTCCTCGGAACCCTCGCCCCACTGCGCCTGAGTCTCGAACAGGCGGTGGTACATGTCCTCGAACCGGTCCTGCTGGGCTGCGGCCTCCGCAGCGAGTGCGGCCTGGGTCGAGTTGATGTGGCCGGGGAGCGGGAAGTACCGCACCACGTAGGTGATGTCTCCGGCGTAGGTCTCGCGGAGTTCCTCCACGATCGGGTAGAAGGCGCCGCACGCCTCGCACTCGAAGTCGAGGAACTCGACGACCGTGACGGCATCCGCACCGCCCTGATCGAGCACATGCGAGTCGGCGCGGACGGTCTGCAGCTTCTCTCCGGCCTGCGGCTCCGGTGTGGCAGCGCGCTGGTTGATGGCGAAGACGATGCCGACGATCAGCAGGACGATGGCGACGGCGATGGCGATCAGGGTCGCCTTGACAGAGGTTCTCATAGGGGTCTCCAGGTACAGGTGCAACGACAGGGGAAGGGTGCCGCGCGCGGCGGCTCGTTCGACGCGCTGTCGTTCAGGTACGGGAGATGGAGAGTTGGGCGAGGGTGAGAGCGGAGGGGAGCCGGCGCGGGCCCGCGCGCGCGGGCGGGACCGTCCGGGGCGCTCGTGCCGTGGGAACGCCACGGCCGCGCGTGAGCAGACGGCGCAGCAGGAGCACGAGCGCGACACCGCAGAGCACGGCGATCACGCAGAGTGCCGCATCCGACGACAGCACATCGACGGCGGCGACGTCGTCGTGGTGCTCGGCTCCCGCCGCGGCAGCCGGGGCGGAGACGCCAGGAGCCAGGCAGAGCGCGGCATGCACGTCGGCGTCCCCGCGCGAGGTCGACCAGGCGCCCACGACGAGCAGGAGCGCGAGACCGAGGGCCGTGACGACCTTCGCCCACAGCATCTGCTCGGTCCGCGCTCGCAGCGGAAGACGAGGGAGCGAGGGCGGCATTTCCCGGGCAGTCTAGCAACGACGGCTCAGGGGGCAGCGGGAGACGGACCTGGCCGTCTGCGACCCGCTTACACTGGAAGGGTGGCGAGACTACTGATCATCGGCGGCTTCCTCGCCGCCGTGTTCTGGGTGTTCAGCATCGTCGACTGCGCTGTGCAGCCGGCGACGCGGCATCGTGGCGTGCGAAAGCCGGTGTGGTTGATCATCGTGATCCTGATCCCGGTCATCGGCGGGATCCTGTGGTTCGTCATCGGACGCCGCCGCGCCAACGACCAGGGCGTGCCCCGCATGCTCGCCCCCGATGACGACCCCGCGTTCCTGCGCAGCATCAGCAAGACCGAGCAGGATGCCCGCATCCGCCGTCTCGAAGAGGAACTCGCCCGCTTGGACGACGAGACCGACGAAGGTCCGGCGCCGGAACCTCGCGCGTGACCGCGTCGCCCGCCTCCGATGCGGCGGCATCGCTCATCGCCGAACTCATCGAGCACGGCGTGCGCGACCTCGTGCTGTCGCCGGGTTCACGTTCCCAGGCACTCGCGCTCGCCGCTGTCCGTCGGGCCGATGAGGGACTGCTCCGCGTGCACGTGCGCATCGACGAGCGCGTCGCCGGGTTCACCGCTCTGGGCATCGCGCGAGAGACCGGGCTCCCGGCCGCCGTGCTGTGCACCTCCGGGACCGCGGCGGCGAACCTCCTGCCCGCGGCCATGGAGGCCTTCCATTCCGGTGTCCCGCTGCTGCTGCTGACCGCCGACCGCCCTCCGGAGCTTCGGGGGGTCGGGGCGAACCAGGCCACCGCGCAGCCGGGGATGTTCTCCTCCTGGGCACGCGAGGAGATCGATGCACCGGTCCCGGTGGGCGGCGACGAATGGTCGGGCCTGGCCGCGCGCGTCGTCTCGGCTGCCCTCGGCGCCGACGCGGCGCTCGGTCATGCCGGCGTCGCCGGCCCCGTGCATCTCAACCTGCCCTCGCGCGAGCCGCTGTCCGGAGGAATTTCCGCGCCCGCCGTGGTCCCGGGGCCGGCCCCCGTGATCGTGGCGGGCGAACCGCTCGTGCTGGAGCGAGGGCCACGCACGGTCGTGATCGCCGGGGCGGATGCCGGAGCCGCTGCGGAGGAGATCGCACATGCCGGCGGTTGGCCGCTGATCGCCGAGATCGTCAGCGGGGCGCGGTTCGGGCGTCAGATCGTGCACGGCTACCGGGGGCTCCTGCGCCGCGACGACCTCGGCGGTCGCGTCGAGCGCGCCGTGGTGCTCGGGCACCCCACGCTCAGCCGGGAGGTCACGGCGCTGCTCTCCCGTGCGGATGTCGATGTCGTGGCGGTGCGGCGCGGCGGCGAGGGGCTCGACCTGAACCACCGCACGATCGCGGTGGCGTCCGTGGCGGTCGCCGAGGGCACCACCGACCGGGAGTGGCTCGGCTCCTGGCTCGAGGCCTCTGCCGCGGCGGCCGTCGACCTCAGCGAGGCGGCGCCCGACCAGGACGGTCTCTCCTCCACGCACTTCGCGGCACGACGCGACGCCGTCCGCGCCGAGCTCGACGCGGTGCGCCGACCGCTCGATCGGGAGCTGCTCGTCGACTCGGTGTGGCGGGCCACGTGGCCGCACGACCGGCTGATGTTCGGGTCCTCGCGGCTCGTGCGTGTGGCGGACGCGGTGCTCGGCGGCAAGAAGGTGCCGGTGCACGCCAACCGGGGTCTCGCGGGCATCGACGGCACGATCGCGACCGCGACCGGCATCGCGCTGGCGAGTCAGGCGGACGGCACTCCCGGTGTCACCCGGGTACTGCTCGGCGACCTCACCTTCCTGCACGACGTCGGCTCGTTGCTGCTGCCGCCGGACGAGGCCGAGCCGCGACTGCAGGTCATCGTCGGCAACGACGGGGGCGGCACGATCTTCGACTCGCTCGAGGTCGCGGGTTCCGCCGCACCCGCCGATCTGGACCGCGCCTTCTACACGCCGCACACCGTGCGACTGGAGCACCTGGCCCTCGCCTACGGCTGGGAGTATCAGAGGGTGACCACCCGCACGGCGCTCGACCAGGTCCTCACCACACCCGTCGGCGGCCGCCAGCTCATCGAGGTGCCGTTGCCGCGCTGACGCGCGCACGTGCGGATCCGGCCGAGAGTGGGCAGGATGAGCACATGATGAACGCACATCGCTGGGCAGACATCCTCCGGGTCGACGAGGGGTTCCGGCTCGCCGACGTCGACCCCGCGAGCACGCCAGGCTACGAGCACGGCAAGGCGCACGGCAAGCGCGACCTCGACGAGGGGCTCGCGTCGCTGAACACGCTGCAGGAACGGCTGTTCGCCGAGAGCCGCGCCGGTGTCGCGCAGGACGCCGTGCTGCTCGTGCTGCAGGCGATGGACTCGGCGGGCAAGGGCGGCATCGTGCGGCACGTCGTCGGAGGCGTCGATCCGCAGGGCGTCGCGCTCGCGGCGTTCAAGGCCCCTACCCCCGAGGAGCGGGAGCACGATTTCCTGTGGCGCATCGAGAAGCGCCTCCCCGAGCCGGGGTTCATCGGCGTGTTCGATCGCTCGCACTACGAGGACGTGCTGATCGGCAAGGTCCGCGCACTCGCCGACGCCTCCGAGATCGAGCGCCGCTACGAGGCCATCAACGCGTTCGAGGCGCAGGTCGCGGCATCCGGCGTGCGCATCATCAAGGTCATGCTGCACATCTCGCCCGACGAGCAGAAGGCGCGCCTGCGCGAGCGCCTCGACCGGCCGGACAAGCACTGGAAGTACAACCCCGGCGACGTCGACGAGCGCCTGCTGTGGCCGCAGTACATGGAGGCGTATCAGACGGCTTTCGACCGCACTTCGACCGAGGTGGCGCCGTGGCACGTGATCCCGGCGAACAGCAAGTGGTATGCGCGACTGGCCGTGCAGGAGCTGCTGCTCGCGGCGTTGGAGGACATCGATCCGCAATGGCCGGTCGCGGAGTTCGATGTCGAGGCCGAGAAGAAGCGCCTCGAGGCGAGCTGACCGCCGAGCCCCGCCACAACTCAGGACGATCGGCCCCGCTCGCGTCGGAAACGGCGGATTCGGGTGTCGCCGGTCCCGGTGTGCCTGAGTTGTGGAGGTCGCGCCCCCGGCTCCTGGACCGATTCAGGCCAGCGCGTCGACCAGCGGGCGGAACTTCACGCGCGTCTCGAGCAGTTCCGACTCCGGGTCGGAACCCGCGACGATCCCGGCTCCGGCGTAGGCGGTGACGTGGATGTCGTCGACTCCTGCCTCGAACTGCGCGCACCGCAGCGCGATCGCCCACTCGCCGTTGCCCGCTGCGTCGACCCAGCCCACCGGTCCGGCGTAGCGGCCGCGGTCGAAGGGCTCGAGCTCGCGGATCACACCGATCGCGATCGTGGTCGGAGTTCCGGCGACCGCGGCGGTCGGATGCAGGGCGCCGATCAGGTCGAGCGCCGACTCGCCCTCGGCGAGCTCTCCTTCGACATCGGTCGCGAGGTGGAACAGGTTCGGCAGCTTGAGCAGGAACGGCTGTTCGCTCGCGGCGAGGGCCCGCGTGTGCGGTCGGAGGGAGGCGAGCACGCTCTGCACCGCGTACTGGTGCTCGTCGAGATCCTTTGTGCTGGATGCCAGCGCAGCCGAAGCGGCGGTGTCGGCATCGGCATCCGCCCCGCGACTGACCGTGCCGGCGAGCACGCGCGCCGTGACGGTGCGGTTCTGCACCGTGACGAGGGTCTCGGGGCTCGCGCCGATGAGTCCGTCGACCGCGAAGGCCCAGGTGTCGGGGTAGCCGGTCGAGAGAGCGCGCACCAGTCGCCGCAGGTCGGAACCGGCCGGGATGGTCCCGGTGAGGTCGCGCGCGAGCACGACCTTGCTGAGCTCGCCCTGGGCGATGCGCCCGAGCGCCTGTCGCACCGAGTCCTGGTAGCCCTGCGGGCTCTGCGCGCCAGGACCGACCGTGCCGGCCCAGTGCGGCCCATACGGCTGGTCGTCGGCGACGACGGGGGCGGGGCCGTCCGCGACGCGGATGGTCGTGCGCCAGAAGGTGTGGCCGTGTCGTCCGATGACCTGCGACGGGATCACGAGCACGCTGTCGGAGGCCGACTTCTCGTCGAAGGCGAGCGCGCCGAAGGCGACCAGCCCGGTACCGGGCAGGCCGACAGGGTCGTCGATCCGGGCTCCGGACGCCAGGTAGCGCCACGCCGTCGCGAGGGCGGAACTGCGCAGCCCGGTGGAGCCGGCCGACGCGCGCAGCTCGCGCAGCGGCTCTCCCACCGCGACGATGCCGTCGCCGCGTCGCAACCAGGCCAGCGGTCGTGCGGGGTCTGCCGCGGCCAGAAGATCCTCGACCGGATCGATCTCTCGGGTCTCCACGACCAGCGTGCTGCTCACTGCTCCAGCCTAAGACTCGGCGCTGTGGGCGGGACGCCATCGGGCACAGCGCGTCGTCCTAGGGTGGGCGCATGAGTGACGCACGTCCCGCAGCAGGTGCCGAGATGATCTTCCAGTGGCGCAAGTGGGACGGCTCGCCGCACTGGCGGCACGAGTGCGTGTACCTCGGTGCCGACCGATGGGGCGACTGGGTCGGGCAGCCGGTGGGGTGGAACAGTGCGCGACCCGGTGCCGCCTTCGTGGCCGCCGGGCCCAACGTCACGCTCGTCGCGCCGGAGGGCGACTTCGCCCTCACCGTCAACCGCGACCATCCCAAAGGCATGCGCATCTACATCGACCTGGGGTGGGACGTGCGGTGGTCGGATGACCCGCTGCTGGCCACCGGCATCGACATGGACCTCGACGTTGTGCGGGTGGAGGGCGAGCGAGGCACCTGGGTCGACGACCGTGACGAGTGGGCGGAGCACAGCATCCGCTACGGCTATCCCGCCGAGGTGATGTCGCGGCTGGAGGCACTCGCGCTCGACCTCGAGGACAGGGTCCGCCGGCAGATCGCTCCCTTCGACGACGCGACCGCCGACGTCTGGCTCGATCGGCTCGAGGCGCTGGGGCTCGCACCCAGGTCGTGACACCTACACTGGGTCAGGTGACCCCGAACGAGCCCAATCGCGCCGATCTCGGCAAGGACCCCGCCCGCGTCAGCGGCATGTTCGACCAGGTCGCGGCCGGCTACGACCGCACCAACACGGCCATGACCTTCGGCAACGATGCGCTGTGGCGTGCCGCCACGACCCGTGCCGTCGCCCCGAAGCCGGGGGAGCGGATCCTCGATCTGGGGGCAGGCACCGCCTCGTCCTCCGCGTCGCTCGCTCGCAGCGGCGCCCAGGTCGTCGCCGCCGACTTCTCGCCCGGCATGCTCGCCGAGGGGCAGCGCCGCCACGGCGCGATGCGCAATCTGTCGTTCGTCGAGGCGGACGCCACGAACCTGCCCTTCGCGGATGCGGAGTTCGACGCCGTCACCATGTCGTACGCCCTGCGCAACGTCAGCGACCCGCGCCAGGCGCTGCGCGAGCTGTTCCGTGTCACCAAGCCCGGTGGACGCCTCGTGATCAACGAGTTCTCGACCCCGCCCGGCACGCTCTTCCGCAGCGCCTACCGCTTCTACAACGCGAAGGTCCTGCCGCGGGTGGCCCGCGTCGCCGGCACGAACGGCGATGCCTACGACTATCTGAACGAGTCGATCCGCGACTGGCCCGACCAGAAGAAGCTGTCGGCCTGGATCCGCGATGCGGGCTGGACCGACGTCGCGTACCGCAACCTCACGTTCGGCATCGTCGCCCTGCACCGTGCGCGCAAGCCGGAGTAGTCGCATGGACGTATCACCCCTGCGCGACGACGGTAGGCTGGGGTCGTGACTTCGAGCCGCGTAGCCCCGGGTTCGCGACTGGCGAGCCGTCTCGGTTTCAGCGACCGCGTCTTCATCGGTCCCGCCGCACGGCGAATCGCCCAGTCCATCGAAGACGGGCTGGAGCTCGTCGAGACGGGACTGGCGGAAGACGTGCGCGTCGCCGATCCGCTGGCCGACGCTGCCAGCCGCTATCTGTACGAGGCCGGGGGCAAGCGCATCCGTCCGGTGCTCACGCTGCTCGCCGCGCAGCTCGGCGATGGCAACACCGAGGCCGTGATCGACGTCGCCAAGGCGCTGGAGATCACGCATCTCGGCTCGCTGTACCACGACGACGTGATGGACGGCGCCGACCGCCGCCGTGGCGTGCCCGCCGCGCACGCGGTGTGGGGCAACAACATCGCCATCCTCACGGGGGACATCCTGTTCTCGCGGGCGAGCCAGCTGATGTCGCGCCTCGGCGAGCGGGCCATCCGCCTGCAGGCCGACACCTTCGAGCGTCTGGTGCTCGGGCAGATGCACGAGACCCTCGGTGCGCAGCCCGACGACGACCCGATCGAGTTCTACATCCAGGTGCTGGCCGACAAGACCGGCTCCCTGATCGCCGCGGCGACGCAGGGCGGCGTGATCTTCTCGAACGCGCCCGCCGAGTACGAGGAGCCGCTGCGCGTGTACGGCGAGAAGATCGGCGTCGCGTTCCAGCTGCTCGACGACGTCATCGACCTGTCCGCCAAGCCCGAGGACACGGGCAAGGTGCCGGGGACCGACCTGCGCGCGGGTGTGCCGACCATGCCCTACCTGCTGCTGAAGGCCGAGTCGGATGCGGCGTCGGTCGAGCTCGCCGCGCGCATCGACGACGGCGTCGCACGCATCGCTGAGGGCGCCGATCCCGCGATCCTGGACGGACCGCTCACCGAGCTGCGCGACCACACCGGCACTCAGAAGACGCTCGCGCTCGCGCACACCTGGACCCAGGATGCGATCGACGCGCTCGCCCCGCTCCCGCGCGGCACCGTGCGCGACGCGCTCACCCGTTTCGCAGAGACCCTCGTCGAACGCTCCAGCTGACCGCGGCGCGGCCTCCTCGGCTGCGTGCGGCGGATGCGACGGCACACGAAAGGACCCCCTATGACCAAGCTCAGACTGGCCATCGTCGGAGCAGGGCCCGCCGGCATCTACGCCGCCGACATCCTGCTGAAGGCCGAGCGCAAGTTCGACGTCTCCATCGATCTCTTCGAGCAGCTCCCCGCACCCTACGGTCTGGTCCGCTACGGCGTCGCCCCCGACCACCCGCGCATCAAGGGCATCATCACGGCTCTGCGCGACGTGCTGGACCGGGGCGACATCCGCCTGTTCGGCAACGTCCGCTTCGGCGAGGACATCACCCTCGAAGACCTCAAGCGCCACTACAACGCGGTCATCTTCGCGACCGGTGCGATCCACGACACCTCCCTCGACATCCCCGGCATCGATGCGGTCGCCTCCTACGGCGCAGCCGACTACGTGAGCTGGTTCGACGGACACCCCGATGTGCCGCGCGAGTGGCCGCTGGATGCGCCCTCCGTCGCCGTGCTGGGCAACGGCAACGTCGCGCTCGACGTCGCCCGCATGCTCGCGAAGCACGCCGAGGATCTGCTCGTCACCGAGGTGCCGGCGAACGTCTACGAGGGACTCAAGGCCAGCGAGGTCACCGATGTCCACGTGTTCGGACGCCGTGGACCGGCGCAGGTGAAGTTCACACCGCTCGAGCTGCGTGAGCTCGGAGAGCTGCGCGACGTCGACATGGTCGTCTACGACGAGGACTTCGACTACGACGAGGCATCCAAGGATGCCGTCGCCAGCAACAAGCAGGTCATGGTCATTGACCGGGTGCTGCAGTCGTGGCGCAAGCGCGACTCCGTGAACAACGCCGGCGGAACGGCCTCGCGCAGACTCCACCTGCACTTCTGGGCACGCCCGGTCGAGGTGCGCACGGACGACGCCGGTCGCGTGGCCGCCCTCGTCTACGAGCGCACCCAGCCCGACGGGCAGGGCGGGGCCATCGGCACCGGCGAGATGCGCGAGGTGCCGATCCAGGCGCTGTACCGCGCGATCGGCTACTTCGGTTCACCGCTGCCCGGCGTGCCGTTCGACAAGAAGCACGGCGTCATCCCGAACCGCGAGGGCCAGGTGCTCGCGAAGGATTCGAACCAGCAGCTGCCGGGTGTCTACGCCACGGGCTGGATCAAGCGCGGACCGGTCGGGCTCATCGGACACACCAAGTCCGACGCGATGGAGACCGTGCGGCACATCATCAACGACCAGGGCTCCTGGTGGCACCCGGAGGACCCCTCGGAAGAGGCGATCCCCGCGCTGCTGAAGGAGCGGGACGTCAAGTGGACCGACCTCGACGGCTGGCACCGACTCGACGAGCACGAGATCGCCCTCGGCGCTCCCGAGGAGCGTGCGCGCATCAAGGTCGTGCCGCGCGACGAGATGGTCCGGGTCTCCCGCGGGGAGTGAGGAACCGGCCCGAACGGGCCTGCGGCACCGTCTGCCAGGTCGCCTCGGCTAGCCTGGCGACATGGTCGATTGGACTCCGGACGTGCTCGGCGACGAGTTCGAGCAGCTGACGCTCGACCTCGGCGAAGACGATCAGGGCCCGGTGGTCGCTACGCTCGTGCGGGCGCTGCCGGCGCCGTCGAGCTGGTGGGACCGGCTCCGAGGCGCTCGGCGACCACTCGAGAATGTCGACGTGCTGTATGTGCACGGGTGGTCGGACTACTTCTTCCAGAAGCGGTTGGCGCGTTTCTGGACCTCACGCGGTGCGCGGTTCTTCGCGCTCGATCTGCGCAAGTACGGCCGCAGCCTGCGTGACGGACAGACACCGGGGTACATCACCGATCTCCGCACCTACGACGAGGACATCGCGGCCGCCCTCGACGGGATGGGGCGCGGTGACGATGGAGAGCACTCGACGCGCAAACTCGTGCTCCTGGGGCATTCGACCGGCGGATTGACACTGAGCCTCTGGGCATCACGGCATCCGGACGTGGCGGATGCCGTGATCTTGAACAGCCCGTGGCTGGAGTTCCAGTTCGCATCGGTGCGCTCGGCGATCGCGCCGATGGTCGAGCTGACGGCGCGGCTGCGTCCGCTCGAGGTCGCGCCCCAGGTGGATCTCGGCTTCTACACGCGGGCGCAGCAGGAGGTCGTCGATCCGGATGACCCGATGGAGGTCAATCTGAAATGGCGGCCGGTGCAGACCATGGCGGTCTATGCCGGGTGGCTCAGCGCGATTCTCTCGGGGCACAACACGGTCGCGGCCGGGCTCTCGATCTCCGCGCCCGTGTGCGTGCTGCTCTCCGCCCGCTCGGCGACGCCTACACGGTGGTCCGACGAGCTCACCAGGGCCGATTCGGTGCTCGTGGTGGACGACATCGCGCGCGCATCGCTCAAGCTCGGCTCGACCGTGACCGTCGAGCGCGTCGACGGCGCACTCCACGACATCTTCCTGTCACGGCACGATGCGCGAGAGGACGCGTACCGTCGGCTCGCCACCTGGGTCACGGGATGGCGAGCGACGTGGTGAGCGTCGCTCACACGTAGTACATCGCCCGGGAGAGACGTTCCGCCTCATCCGCATCGCCACGCAGGATGGCGGCCCGGAAGCTCGCGTACGTGGTGTGCATGCGCTCGTGATCTTCTCTCGGCACGCGCCAGTCGCGCAGGTTGCGGAACAGGGCGACCTCGGCATCCGTCATCAGGGAGACATGCTGGGCGTTGCCGCTGTGGTCGCTCAGATACGAGAACACCGCCCAGCGGCTCTCGGTCGTCGCCTCGTCGGCCTCCAGCGCGATGTGCATGTCGTCGACCAGCTTCGCGAGGTGCGTGCGCTGGGTCGCCGTGATGCGGGGGACGCCCATCCGGGCCGAGACCCCGGCCTGGTAGCCGGCGAACACGCGCGTCTGCTCGACGATCTCCGCTGTCACGGTCGTGACCTCGGTGTACCGGCTGGGGTACATCATGACAAGGCCGAGGCGCTCCAGCCGCTGGAGCGCCTCGCGCACGGGGGTGCGCGACACGTGGAACTCCTCGGCGACCTCGACGTCACGGATCCGATGCTGTGGCGGCAGGACGCCGTCGATGATCTGCTGTCCGATGTGGTGGAAGACCTCGTCAGCCAACAGCTGCTTGCTCTCACCGATGTTCTTGGATTCCGTGATGCTCATGGAACTGCCCCCAGTTTTGTCCTTCTGTTCCCGGGCACCCCATGAATCTTCGCCCGGGAGGGCAACTACATCATGAATCGTGTGCAGTGCCAATACCCGAACGGTGGGACGCACGGGGTGCGTGACCGCTCTGTGACCGGAGGGCGCCTGAGGGCACCCGCCGGTCACGGACGACGCGAGCACATGCGGCTGCCGGTTTCCCGTTCCCCACTGGGTCGGTTCCGTGATCCCGAGACCGCGGCGCCGAAGTGCGGCAGCGGAGCATGTGACGCCCACGTCATCGGCCGCCTGCGGTTGCGGCCTCATACAGTCTTGGTGATAGCGACCCGTATATCGGTATGCAATTCCTCGGATGGTGAGGATTCGGAGTGCGACGTCTTCCAAATCCCCTAGTTCCGGGGATGCTGTGGCGGGCGGGGACTGACGACGCCGTGATCGGTGCCGCACCCCCAGTGCCTGTCGACTGTCGCAGCCGGGCCGAGATCGTGCGGGCCGCATGGCGTGCGGCGGCGTTCTCCTACGCGTCGATCACCAGCGTCGGGGTGAGGGAGCGCGAGACGCAGGGGTAGATCGTCATCGATGCCTCGTCGCTCGTCAGCGAGTCGCGGTGCTCGGGTGTGCCGTCGAGCACACTGACCGCGCACGAGCCGCAGACGCCGCGCAGGCACGACCCCTCCAGAGGCACTCCGGTGCCCGCCAGTACACCGAGCATGGAGCGGTCGGCCGGCACCTCGATCGTGACGTCCGATCGCGCGCACACGACCGAGAACGGCTCGTTCGGCCGGAACTCGCGTTTCTTCGGTTCGAACCTCTCCGTGTGCACACGGCTGCCCTCCGGCAGCACCTCGGTCAGGTCCGAGAGCGCGTCGACGAATCGCTGCGGACCGCACGCATACACATCGGTGCCGGGGGCGAGTTCAGCGAGCACAGCGGCGAGGTCGAGGCGGCCCTGCTCACCGCTCACGTGCACGCGCGCACGGTCGCCGAGCGCGGCGATCTCGCTCGCGAACGCGACGTCCTCCGCGCGACGTGAGAGGTACAGCATCCGCCAGTCTGCACCGTCCGCCGCGAGGTGGCGAGCCATGGCGAGGATCGGCGTCACACCGATCCCGGCGGCCAGAAGCAGATACGACGGGGCGGGAGCCAGGGCGAAGAGGTTGCGCGGCGGGCGCACCCAGACGCGGCTGCCGACGCGGAGGAAGCTGTGGATGTAGTGCGATCCGCCGCGGGAGAGCGGCTCGCGCCGGACGGCGATGCGATAGCCGTGCACATCGGCGGGATCACCGCACAGCGAGTACTGTCGCTCGTGCCGGGTGATCAGCTGCACGTCGAGGTGAGCGCCGGCCTCCCAGGGAGGCAGTACAGCGCCGTCCGGGTCCTCGAGTCGGATGCTCATGATCGTGGGCGTCTCGCGCACCATCTCGCGCACCACGAGCGGCGTCATCCCCTGGCGACTGTGCATTCAGTACAGGTTCCCGTACGCGCCGGCCATCGCGTCGTCGATGACGTCGCCGACCGTGCTGTCCCAGCCGGACATGCCCGCCCAGATCTGACCGGAGGAGGGCACTTCCGCCGCGAGATCCTGCATGTCGGCATCCCAGAGTCCGGCCCGCAGCAGCGCGCGCCCGCAGTGCAGGTACACCTGTTCCGTGCGCACGACGATCGCCAGGTCGGGGACCGAGTGGTCCTGTTCGAGCATCGCCAGCACGCTCGGCTCGTCGGTGATCTTGGCGATCCCGTTGATGCGCAACGTCTCGGTCATCCCCGGCACGAAGCACAGGAGTCCGATGTGGCCGTTCCGGGTGATGTTGGTCATCGAATCGGCGATCTTGTTGCCGAGCCGATCGGGGATCACGAGGGTGCGGGCGTCGAGGGCGCGGACGAATCCGGGGTAGTCGCCGCGCGGCGAGCAGTCGCAGTTTCCCTCGTCGTCCGTCGTCGCGAGGCAGCAGAAGGGCGAGTGCGCGAGGAACGCGAAGCAGTTCTCGTCGAGATGATCGGTGATCTTGATGAGGGCGGCGTCGGAAGGATCGCCCAACGTGGATCGCACCGACGCGAGGTCGACGGAACGGAAGTCGTCCAGGTCCATGCCGTCGAGGCTATTCGAGGTCGGACGCCCGAGTCAGCGTCGCCCCGGCACAGCATCGGTCGGACGAAGTGTGTCATCGGCACACGACGGACGTGTGAACCGCGGGCCGGCGCTTAGCGGTAGTTGATGAACTGCAGGTCGACGTCGAGGTCGGAGCCCTTGAGCAGCGCGATCACGGACTGCAGGTCATCGCGGCTCTTGGACTGCACGCGCAGCTCGTCACCCTGGATCTGGCTCTTGACGCCCTTGGGGCCCTCGTCGCGGATGATCTTGTTGATCTTCTTCGCGTTCTCGGAGGAGATGCCGTCCTTGATGGTCGAGACGATGCGGAACTCCTTGCCGCTGGCGAAGGGCTCGCCCGACTCGAGGCTCTTCAGCGAGATGCTGCGCTTGATGAGCTTCGACTGGAAGACGTCGAGCACCGCCTTGGCGCGCTCCTCGGAGTTGGCGATGATCAGGATCTGCTCGCCGCTCCACGCGATCGACGCCCCGGTGCCCTTGAAGTCGTAGCGCTGCTCGATCTCCTTGCGGGCCTGGTTGAGGGCGTTCTCCGCCTCCTGGTGGTCGACTTTCGAGACGATGTCAAAGGAACTGTCAGCCATACAGGAAGTGTACCGAGCCTGGCCGAGCGCCGCCCATCTGGAAACGCTTTCATTCGTTCGCGCGCTGCGGATCGGCATCACAGCTTGATATCGAAGGGATGCTCCGTTGCGATTCGGGCGGAACTCGTTGCATACTGTAAGCGCTTGCAGTATCGCAGGCCATCAGCACTGAGAGAGGCACACACCAATGAAGGTGAACAAGAGGGGCATCGTCGCCGCAGGCGCCATCGCCATCGTTTCCACTCTGTCGCTTGCCGGCTGCTCCACCGGGACCAGCAGCGACGACTCCTCCGACAGCGGCAGCGCCAGCACGCTGACCGTCTGGGTCGACGCAGAGCGCGTCGATGCGCTGCAGGGCGCGGCCGACTCCTACCAGGACAAGACCGGCGTGAAGGTCGAGCTCGTCGGCAAGTCGGTCGACGACATGAAGGATGACTTCATCCAGCAGGTTCCGACCGGCAAGGGTCCCGACGTCGTCATGGGCGCTCACGACTGGCTGGGCGAGCTGTCGACCAACGGTGTCGTCGCGCCGATCGAGCTCGGCGACAGCTCCGCGGACTACCTGCCCGTCGCGCTGCAGGCCGCCACCTACGACGGCACGGTCTACATGCTTCCGTACGCGGTCGAGAACATCGCGATCCTGCGCAACGCCGACCTCGTCCCCACCGCTCCCACCAGCTTCGACGACATGGTGTCGAAGGGCACGTTCGTGGTCGAGCAGGGCGCTGAGGGCAACCCGTACCACCTGTACCCGTTCCAGACCGCGTTCGGCGCCCCCGTCTTCGGCACCGACGAGTCCGGCAGCTACGACTCCACCGACCTCCAGCTGGGCAGCGAGGGCGGCTTCGCCTTCGCCGACTGGCTCGCCGCGCAGGGCGCAGCGGGCACGCTGAACACCGACATCGACGGCGAGATCGCCAAGCAGCAGTTCCTCGACGGCACCGCAGCCTTCTGGCTGACGGGTCCGTGGAACGTCGGAGCTGCCAAGGACGCCGGCATCAACGTCGCGATCGACCCGGTGCCGAGCCCCACGGGCGAGACGGCCTCGCCGTTCGCCGGCGTGAAGGGCTTCTTCGTCAGCGCCGAGTCCAAGAACAAGGTCGCCGCGAACGACTTCCTGGTGAACTACCTCGGCACCGAAGAGGTGCAGCTCGAGCTCTTCAAGGCGGGCAACGTGCTTCCCGCCCTCACCGCAGCAGCGGACTCCGCGGCATCCGACCCGATCATCGCCGGCTTCCAGGCCGTCGGCGCCGACGCGGTTCCGATGCCCGCCATCCCTGCGATGGGATCTGTCTGGCAGTACTGGGGCGTGGCCGAGGCCGCGATCATCAACGGCGCGGACCCGAAGTCGACGTGGCAGAAGCTCGTCGACGACGTGACCGCCGCGATCAAGTAACACCTCACGTACCGACCCTGCCGGGGTGGGCGCTGCGCGCCCGCCCCGGCAGAACCCTGACGAGGACGAGATGACAGACACCGTCGAGCCCACGGCTCCTCCGACCAAACGCCAGCGACAGGCCGCCACGATCGCCGAAGCGGCATCCGGCCCGATCGGCTGGCTGCTGCTGAAGATCCTGCTGCTGGCCGTCGTCGATGCCATCGCGGTCTACGCGGCGTTCGTGCTGTACATGCACCAGGAGTGGCTCATCCTGGCCCTGGTGGTCGCGGTCACGGTCTTCGTCAACTACATCTATTTCTCCCGTCGGCGCGTACCGGCGAAGTACCTCACCCCTGGCATCATCTTCCTGGTCGTGTTCCAGGTCTTCACCCTGCTGTACACGGGGTACATCGGTTTCACGAACTACGGCACGGGCCACAACGGGTCCAAGGACCAGGCGATCTCCTCCCTGCTCGCCTCTGCGCAGGAGCGCGTGGAGGACTCCCCGACCTACCCGGTGACGGTCGTCGAGCAGTTCGGCACCTACGGCCTGCTGGTGACCGATCCCGATTCCGGCGATGCGCTGCTGGGCACGGCCGAGCAGCCGCTGCAGCAGGTGCAGGCCGAGTTCGACGGCGGCAAGGCGGTCGCCGTCGACGGATGGACGACGCTCCCGCTCGCCACGGTGTTCACGCTCTCCGAGCAGCTCGAAAACCTCGCCGTCCCGTTCAGTGAAGATCCGAACGACGGCAGCCTCCGCGCCCCCGACGGACAGAGCGGATACCTGTACGTCTCGACGCTCGAGTACGACTCCGACGCGGATGCGATCACCGACACCCGCACCGGAACGGTCTACTCCGACATCGGCACCGGGGCCTTCACCGCCGAGAACGGCGAAGAGCTCCTCCCCGGCTGGCAGGTCACCGTCGGCTTCGACAACTTCGTGCGCGCCGTGACCGACGCCTCGATCCGCGGCCCGCTGATCTCGGTGACGATCTGGACCTTCGTGTTCGCGATCATCTCGGTCGCCACGACCTTCTTCCTCGGTCTGCTCCTGGCGCTGGTGTTCAACAACACCCGGATGCGGTTCCGCAACGGCTACCGCATCATCATGATCCTCCCGTACGCGTTCCCCGCCTTCCTCTCGGCGCTGGTGTGGGCGGGAATGATGAACGAGAGCTTCGGCTTCATCAACCAGGTCATCTTCGGGGGAGCGGACATCCCGTGGCTCACCGACCCCACGCTCGCGAAGGTCTCGATCCTCATCGTGAACCTGTGGCTCGGGTTCCCCTACATGTTCCTGGTCTGCATGGGAGCGCTGCAGGGCATCCCCGAGGACGTGAACGAGGCGGCCGTGATGGACGGTGCGAACCCCTGGCAGGTGTTCCGACGCATCAAGCTGCCCCTGCTGCTGGTGACGGTCGCTCCGCTGCTGATCTCGTCGTTCGCCTTCAACTTCAACAACTTCAACCTGATCTACATGCTGACCAACGGCGGCCCGCGCTTCAGCGACGTGTCGATCCCGGTCGGTCACACCGACATCCTGATCTCGATGGTCTACAAGGTGGCCTTCACCGGGCAGACGCGCGACTACGGTCTCGCCTCCGCGTTCACGATCCTGATCTTCATCGTGGTGGCGACGATCTCGATCATCAGCTTCCGCAAGACCAAGGCCCTCGAGGAGCTGAACTGATGAGCACCATCGACACCCCCGTGCGCCGGCGCAGCGTCGGAGCCTGGTTCGCTGACACCGGATGGCGCCACGTCGTCGCCGTCGTGGTGAGCGCGTTCGCGCTGTTCCCGCTCCTCTACGTCGTCTCGGCGTCGCTGAACCCGAAGGGCACGCTGACCGGATCGAACCAGCTGTTCTCCGCGATCGGCATCGACAGCTACGTGCGTATCCTCACCGATCCGCAGAATCCCTATCTCCGCTGGTTCGGGAACACCCTCCTCATCGCGCTGGTGACCGGGGCCGTCACCGTGTTCATCGGCGCCTGCGCCGCATATGCGTTCTCACGCATGCGTTTCGCCGGGCGTCGGGTGGGACTGGTCACGATCGTCGTCGTGCAGATGTTCCCGCAGCTCCTGGCCGTCGTCGCGATCTTCCTGCTGCTGTCGACGCTGGGGGATTGGTTCCCCGCGATCGGGCTGAACACGCACACGGGCCTGATCCTGGTGTACCTCGGTGGAGCGCTCGGTGTGAACACGTATCTGATGTACGGCTTCTTCAACACGATCCCGAAAGAGCTCGATGAAGCCGCGCGCATCGACGGCGCCGGCCACGCCCGCATCTTCTTCACGATCATCCTGCGCCTGGTCGCCCCGATCCTCGCGGTCGTGGGGCTCCTGTCGTTCATCGGCACGGTCAACGAGTACGTGATCGCGAGCGTCATCCTGATCGAGCCGGAGCAGCAGACGCTCGTCGTCGGTCTCACCAAGCTGGTCGCCAACCCGCGCTACGCCGACTGGTCGGCCTTCTCGGCCGGCGCGGTGATGGCGGCGATCCCGGTGATGATCCTGTTCCTGTTCCTGCAGAAGTACATCGTCGGCGGTCTCACCGCAGGGGCCACCAAGGGCTGAGACACGATGGCACTAGCGTGCCACGCATGCTACCTTGTGATGCATGACAGCTGACATCGGCGCGCAGATGCGCAAAGGGGTAGTCGAGTACTGCGTGCTCGGGCTGCTCTCGCGCGAGCCGATGTACGGCTGGCAGCTGGCGGACGCGCTCACGCAGGCGGGCCTGATCGCCAGCATCGGCACGCTCTACCCCCTGTTGGGGAGGCTGAGGGACAACGGCTGGGTCAGCACGTTCGACCTCCCCTCGGAGAGCGGGCCGGTGCGCAAGTACTACCGGCTCACGGATGCCGGAATCGAGCAGCTCGCCCGGTTCCGTGCGCAGTGGACCCCGTTCGCCCGTGTCGTCACGGGCATCGTCGGAGAGGGATGAGCATGACCGAGACCACCGCTGAGGACCTGCGCGAGGAGTACCTCGCCCGACTCGACGAGGCCATGCGCGGACTGCCGCACGGTGTCGCCGCCGACATCCGCGGGGGCATCGCCGAAGAGCTGCACGGTCTGGATGCCGCAGCGACCGCAGAGCGGATCGCACAGCTGGGCGATCCCGTCGCGATCGCGCGCGAGGCACAGGATGAGACGCCAGCCGGACCGACCTTCGTCGTGGCGGCGCCGGTGCCAGCCCCGGAGGTTCCCCGTCCACCGACCACCTCCACGCGCGGCTTCGCGATCGCGGCGGCGCTGACCCTGAGCTTCGGCGGGATCGTCGTACCCGTCGTCGGCTGGTTCGTCGGCGCGGTGCTGGTCAGCCTCAGCGCGCTGTGGAAGACGTGGGAGAAGGTCGTCGCCATCGTGGTGCCGTTCAGCGTGTTCGTCGTCGCGGCGATCCTGGTCACGACCATGCAGGGATTCGCCGTCGCCGAGACGAGCGGCAGCTCCTCCGGCACCGGGACGCCGCCGCCGGTCGCGAATCCGTTGCTGCCCGCGTGGTACGACGTCATCTGGTTCGGCGTGATCGCGCTCGGGCTGGTCCTGATCCCGGCATCCGGGCTCTGGCTGCTCTGGCGACTGCGGGGTCGCACGGCGCGCTGATCGGGGCGACGCGCCCGAATGATCGGCGTTGCTTCCGCGTCGCGGCCGGCCATCGTCGTACGGTGGGGGCATGGCACGGGTGGCTGGGCGCAATCTGGCGATGAGCTGGATCGCCGGTGTGTTCTGCACCGGCGTCATCGTGGCATTGCTCTGGCTCTCCCTCCCGATGCTCCCGCTGCTCGCCGAGTTCGCCGACACGGCCGTGCGCAGCGCGTTGCCCTGATCGCCCACGCGGTTCGGGCGTCAGGGGTCTGGCGACACGTCGGCACGCCTCCCTGAGCGCCGCGACACCCGGCGGTAACCTCAGAACGCAGACATCCGATGAGAGGCGCACCCCATGAGTGACCCCGACGTTCCCCAGCCCGAGAAGCCGGCAGACGTCGACGACGTCGTCGGCAGCGCGAACGCCGGCCTGGACGCTGCAGCCGCAGCGGGCGCCGACGTCCCCGGCGCCGTTCACGAGCCCGACGCCGCCGCACGTCCGGTCGAGGAGAAGGTCGTCGACCCCGACCTCGCCGCCTTCGAAGAGGCCGAGCGGTCCTACCCCGGCACCTTCGCGCCGCCGGCAGCCGCTGCGGCACCGCCGGCAGCCGTCAGCGCCGACCGTGATCCGGAGGCGACGGCCGTCTTCTCCGCTCCGGTCTCGCACGTCGAGGAGCCGTCCGTGGCCGATGCCGCGTACACGCCTGCCTACAGCGCGGCCGAGACGCAGATCGTCCCGTCCGAGCCCCTGCTCGTCGCCGCAGGATCGCAGCTCCCGCAGCCGATCTTCGTGCAGGCTCCCGAGCCGCCGCGCGACCGGGGAAACCGGGGGACCGCGGGTGCGATCGGCCTGCTCGCCACACTCGTCTTCGCGGTCCTGTACCTCGGCACGACGCTGGGCCTGGGCGCTCTCGCGGGAGACGTGACCGGCGAGAACATCGGTCAGTCCGCACTCGCGCCGCTCGCGACGTGGGGGTACTGGACGCCGGTCGTCGTCTTCTTCATCGGCTTCTGGCTGCTGGGCGCGATCATCAACCGCGGCCGCTGGGGTCTGTGGGTCGTGTTCGGCATCATCGTGGGCGCCATCGCATACGGCGGGCACATCCTCGGTCAGATCTTCGAGGCCGGCATCCTCACGCTCACCCCCTCCGCCGCATCCGAACTCGTCGGCGAGCAGCTGCTCGCGCCCCTCGCGATCGCGGCCTTCATCTTCGCCCGCGAGCTCACCATCTGGTTCGGCGCCTGGGTCGCGCGCAGCGGAGCTCGAAAGACCGAGCAGAACGCCGAGGCGCAGCGCGAGTACGAGCGCACGCTCGAGGCCGGCCCGACGCTGGCGAGGTAATCACGAACGCCACCACGCCGAACCCCCGCGGACCCGAGTCCGCGGGGGTTTCGGCTGTCCTGGCGCTGGTGCTCGCCACCACGGGCTTCTTCGCGCTCGCGGTCTTCGGGCTCGGCGCGGTGAGCGTGGCGACGGACACCGACATCATCTCGGTCCCCGGTCTGGGGCAGGGGCCCGGAGTGACCGGGATGCTGATCGCCCTCCTCGTGTTCGCGCTCATGCTGGGGCTCACGCTGCGTCGATCACGCCCCTCGTACGTCGCCTCTCTCGCGATCGCGCTGGCCACGGCACTCGGTCATCTGATCGGCGTCTGGGGTGCGGTGCTCATCGGCACCGGGGGACTGGTGACCGCCACGGCCGTGGCGGGAGACCTGGTCCGCGGCGGTCCGAGCGCCGTGCTGATCGTGGCGGCCGCGATCGCCGCCTGGTCAGGCATCGCCCTGCGTCGCACGCGCTCCGAGCGGCCGCGCTGGCCCTGGGAGCGCGAAGAAGAGGAGTGACGCCCCGCCGTGACCGCGGTAATAGGCGCGCCCGGGGCGTCAGCGCCGTACGCTGTCGGTGTGGAGCGTTCATTGGAGGCGCAGGTCGACCAGGCCGTCGAGTCCTGGTTGCGCTGGGTGCCGCGCTGGGAGCCGGCCACGCACCGTGGCCGTGTCGCTCCGTGCCGCCGCTGCCTCGGGTCGCCGATCCTCTCCGCCGCCGGAATCGGCGCGGATGTCCCGCACGGTGTGCAGCATGGGCTCTCGACCCGCATCAAGACGATCGTGGACCACGCGGTCGCCGAGTACACCGCGCGGAACCTGCCGACGCTGCAGCGCGAGCTCGATCAGCAGGCAGACCGCAACCGTGCCCGCGCCTATCGGCCGAACGAGAACCTCGATCCGGAGTTCGACGGTCTGCCGCTCGATCCGGAACCCGTCGCCGGCGCACCCTTCCTCTTCACGATCGCGGGACTCGCCGACGACGCCTCAGCCGAGCTGCCACCGCTGCCCCCGCTGTCCGACGAGGCCAAGGCCGCGCTGCGCCAGGAGGTCGGCCTCGCCGACGAGTACGCGAACATGGTCGGGCGCGAGGTCTGCGGTCTGCTGCTGCGGTACCGGCTGTCCATCCAGGCGGCCATCTCGACGCACGTCGAGCCGCAGATCGAGGCGCTCCTGGCCGAGCTGACGCAATCGCTCGACTCGCCGTTCGACCCCGACACACCCTGAACACTGCACCGGCGGGTGGGGCCGGGGAACGGTGGGGGATCACCGGCATCCGGTCCGCTCCCATTTGACCGTCACGTTACGCGCCATTACACTTGATCAGGTGTGTGCACGTCTTGACGTGTGCGCTGGGCGTCGGCACCTTGCCGGTCCGCCTCCACGGCATACCCACCACACCACAAAGCGCGTCGATTCCGGCGTGCCGGTGGGTCATGATGTGAAACCCATCACGCTGTCACCGTGCAGCACTATGAGGAGAGAACGTGCCAACCATTCAGCAGTTGGTTCGCAAGGGTCGCTCGCCCAAGGTCACCAAGACCAAGGCGCCCGCCCTGAAGTCGAACCCGCAGCAGGCCGGGGTCTGCACCCGCGTCTACACCACCACCCCGAAGAAGCCGAACTCGGCGATGCGCAAGGTCGCTCGTGTGAAGCTCCGCAACGGCACCGAGGTCACCGCGTACATCCCCGGTGAGGGCCACAACCTGCAGGAGCACTCGCTCGTGCTCGTCCGTGGCGGTCGTGTCAAGGACCTCCCCGGTGTGCGTTACAAGATCGTCCGCGGCGCCCTGGACACCCAGGCTGTCAAGAACCGTAAGCAGGCTCGTTCCCGCTACGGCGCGAAGAAGGGTTGAGTTAGATGCCTCGTAAGGGTCCCGCCCCCAAGCGCCCCGTCGTCAACGACCCGGTATACGGCGCTCCGATCGTCACCTCGCTGGTGAACAAGATCCTCGTCGACGGCAAGAAGTCGCTGGCCGAGTCCATCGTCTACGGCGCCCTCCGCGGCGTCGAGGCGAAGAACGGTCAGGATGCCGTCGCCACCCTCAAGAAGGCGCTCGACAACGTGCGCCCGACCCTCGAGGTCCGCAGCCGCCGCGTCGGTGGCTCGACCTACCAGGTTCCGGTCGAGGTCAAGCCGCACCGCGCGAACACCCTCGCGCTGCGCTGGCTCGTCAGCTACGCCAAGGGTCGTCGTGAGAAGACGATGACCGAGCGTCTCCAGAACGAGATCCTGGACGCGTCGAACGGCCTGGGTGCCGCGGTCAAGCGCCGTGAAGACACCCACAAGATGGCCGAGTCGAACCGCGCGTTCGCTCACTACCGCTGGTAAACAGCTTCGCCTGCCCCCGGCCACTCGCCGGGGGCGGGCACCCACTCTTCGCAGTACCACTGCTCGACAGATAAGGACACTCCTGTGGCACAAGACGTGCTCACCGACCTGAGCAAGGTCCGCAACATCGGCATCATGGCGCACATCGATGCCGGCAAGACCACGACGACCGAGCGCATCCTGTTCTACACGGGCGTCAACCACAAGCTCGGCGAGACGCACGATGGCGCCTCGACCACCGACTGGATGGAGCAGGAGAAGGAGCGCGGCATCACGATCACGTCTGCCGCCGTGACCTGCTACTGGAACAAGAACCAGATCAACATCATCGACACCCCCGGTCACGTGGACTTCACGGTCGAGGTGGAGCGCTCGCTCCGCGTCCTCGACGGTGCTGTCGCCGTGTTCGACGGCAAGGAGGGCGTCGAGCCCCAGTCCGAGACCGTGTGGCGTCAGGCCGACAAGTACAACGTCCCCCGCATCTGCTTCGTCAACAAGATGGACAAGCTCGGCGCGGACTTCTACTTCACGGTCGACACGATCATCAACCGCCTCGGCGCCAAGCCGCTGGTCATCCAGCTGCCGATTGGTGCGGAGAACGACTTCCTCGGTGTGATCGACCTCGTCGAGATGCGTGCACTCGTCTGGGCCGGAGACTCCAAGGGTGATGTCACCATGGGTGCCTCCTACGAGGTCCAGGAGATCCCGGCCGAGCTCAAGGAGAAGGCCGACGAGTACCGTCAGGCCCTCCTCGAGACCGTCGCCGAGACCGACGACGTCCTGCTCGAGAAGTTCTTCGGTGGCGAAGAGCTCACTGTCGCCGAGATCAAGGGTGCGATCCGCAAGCTGACCGTCGCCTCCGAGATCTACCCGGTGCTGTGCGGCTCCGCGTTCAAGAACCGCGGCGTCCAGCCGATGCTCGACGCGGTCGTCGACTACCTCCCGAACCCGCTCGACGTGGGCTCGATCCAGGCGCACGACCCCAAGGACTACGACACGATCATCGAGCGTCACCCCGACGCCAACGACCCGTTCGCAGCCCTCGCGTTCAAGGTCGCGGTGCACCCGTTCTTCGGTCGCCTCACCTATGTGCGCGTCTACTCGGGTCACCTCGAGTCGGGCTCCGCGGTCGTCAACTCGACCAAGGGCAAGAAGGAGCGCATCGGGAAGATCTTCCAGATGCATGCCAACAAGGAGATCCCGGTCCCCTCGGTCACCGCCGGCAACATCTACGCGGTCATCGGCCTGAAGGACACCACCACGGGCGACACCCTCACCGACCCCGCCGCGCCGGTCGTCCTCGAATCGATGACGTTCCCGGAGCCGGTCATCGAGGTCGCGATCGAGCCGAAGACCAAGGCCGACCAGGAGAAGCTGGGTGTCGCCATCCAGAAGCTCGCTGAGGAGGACCCGACCTTCCGCACGGAGCTCAACCCCGAGACCGGTCAGACGACCATCAAGGGCATGGGCGAGCTGCACCTCGACATCCTCGTCGACCGCATGAAGCGCGAGTTCAACGTCGAGGCGAACGTCGGAAAGCCCCAGGTCGCGTACCGCGAGACGATCAAGAAGTCCGTCGAGAAGTACGACTACACCCACAAGAAGCAGACGGGTGGATCGGGTCAGTTCGCGAAGATCCAGTTCAACATCGAGCCTCTCGACCTGGACGGCGACAAGACCTACGAGTTCGTGAACGCCGTCACCGGTGGTCGCATCCCTCGTGAGTACATCGGATCGATCGATGCCGGTTTCCAGGACGGGATGAACGTCGGCGTGCTCGCCGGCTACCCGATCGTCGGCGTGAAGGCCACCATCGTCGATGGTGCCGCTCACGACGTCGACTCCTCGGAGATGGCGTTCAAGATCGCCGGATCGATGGGCTTCAAGGAAGCTCTTCGTCGGGCGAACCCCGTGCTCCTCGAGCCGCTGATGGCGGTCGAGGTGCGTACTCCTGAGGAGTACATGGGTGACGTCATCGGTGACCTGAACTCGCGTCGCGGTCAGATCCAGTCGATGGAGGACGCCGCCGGCGTCAAGGTCGTCCGTGCACACGTCCCGCTGTCCGAGATGTTCGGCTACATCGGCGACCTGCGCTCGAAGACCTCGGGTCGCGCCGTCTACTCGATGGAGTTCCACAGCTATGCTGAGGTTCCCCGCGCGGTGGCTGACGAGATCGTCCAGAAGAACCAGGGCGAGTAATCGTCTTTCTGAGAGCCGGGTCACGGCCCGGCTCTCAGGTCCCCTACAACTTCACATTCCCTCTCTACTAAACTGAGATTCACACCCGTAGAGAACCGGTCGCAAACCAGTGCCCGGCAACCTCTACATGACGTCCTGAGGAGGACCCAGTGGCTAAGGCCAAGTTCGAGCGGACCAAGCCGCACGTCAACATCGGAACCATCGGTCACGTTGACCACGGCAAGACCACGCTCTCCGCAGCGATCTCGAAGGTGCTTGCTGACAAGTTCCCGTCTGACACCAACGTGCAGCGCGACTTCGCTTCCATCGACTCGGCGCCGGAAGAGCGCCAGCGTGGTATCACCATCAACATCTCGCACATCGAGTACGAGACCCCGAAGCGCCACTACGCGCACGTTGACGCTCCCGGCCACGCCGACTACGTCAAGAACATGATCACCGGTGCGGCTCAGATGGACGGCGCGATCCTCGTGGTCGCCGCCACCGACGGCCCGATGGCTCAGACGCGCGAGCACGTGCTGCTCGCCAAGCAGGTCGGCGTGCCGTACCTGCTGGTCGCGCTGAACAAGTCCGACATGGTCGACGACGAGGAGATCCTGGAGCTCGTCGAGCTCGAGGTCTCCGAGCTGCTCGCCTCGCAGGGCTTCGCTGAGGACGCTCCCGTCGTCCGCGTCTCCGCTCTCAAGGCCCTCGAGGGCGACGAGAAGTGGACGCAGTCGATCCTCGACCTCATGGACGCCGTGGACAACAACGTTCCCGACCCCGTGCGCGACAAGGACAAGCCGTTCCTGATGCCCGTCGAGGACGTCTTCACGATCACCGGTCGTGGAACCGTCGTCACCGGCCGCGCCGAGCGTGGCACGCTGGCCATCAACTCCGAGGTCGAGATCGTCGGACTGCGTCCGACCGTCAAGACCACGGTCACGGGTATCGAGATGTTCCACAAGCAGCTCGACGAGGCATGGGCCGGCGAGAACTGCGGTCTCCTGCTCCGTGGAACCAAGCGTGAGGACGTCGAGCGCGGTCAGGTCATCGTCAAGCCGGGTTCGGTCACGCCGCACACCGACTTCGCCGGCACCGCGTACATCCTGTCCAAGGATGAGGGTGGGCGTCACAACCCGTTCTACACGAACTACCGCCCGCAGTTCTACTTCCGCACCACCGACGTCACCGGCGTCATCACGCTGCCCGAGGGCACCGAGATGGTCATGCCCGGCGACACCACCGACGTGACGGTCGAGCTGATCCAGCCGATCGCCATGGAGGAGGGCCTCGGCTTCGCCATCCGTGAGGGTGGACGCACCGTCGGCGCCGGTACGGTCACGAAGATCATCAAGTAAGCATCTGCTTTCTCGCAGCAGGGTCGGACCTTCGGGTCCGGCCCTGCTGTCGTTGACGGCCGATGTGCGGGGACTTCTGAAGCAGCAATCATCACTGAGGGTTCCGTTCGCCGATGCGGGCATGCACAATGAGGGTGATCGACCTGAACGGTCGGCAGCACACACCGCTAAGGGGAACGACATGGGTATCGAGGACGCCGTCAACAAGGGCAAGGATCTCTTCGAGCAGAACAAGGACAAGATCGCCGAGGCCGTGAAGAGCGAACAGGCCGAGGACATCAGCGACAAGGTGCTCGACGGCGTCGCCGACTTCGCCAAGAAGATCGCGCCGGGGGCTGCGGACAAGATCGACGAGATCCGCGACAGTGCCGACAAGGCTGTCGGCAACGAGTAGGGAACGACAAGAGCGTCACGGAAGCGGCGATCCACTGCGGTGGGTCGCCGCTTCCGCGTTCTCGCAGCAGACTCGTTGGTCTGGAAGCTCGCATCCGTGATGCTGAACCCGTAGACTGTGCTGAGTCGCCTGGGGATCTTGCGACCTGGTACTTCGAAGGGGTTCGAAGCACCGAAGCTGCACGGCTGTCGCCGTGCTCACAACTGGGGAACTGATTTTGGGGATCATCGTGCGTTGCGCGCCGTCTGTGCGCCGCCGTTCCGCCCCGCTCGCGCGGCGGGTCCTCCGTCGCGCCCTCGAACGAGGATCCTGGCGTCCCTTCACGCCGGATTCCTCGCGTTCGGTGTGCCCCCTCGCACTGAACGCCCTCCCCAAGCGGGGCGAGGCATGGGGATGCCTCGCCCCGCTATCTCCTGCGGCCTGACGCCGCCGTCTCGTCGGACGCACCGGCATCGGGGTTCGGCGTCGGCCATCGCTCCCGGTCCTGGGACTCAGGCGGCTGCGGCCCTGCAAGATACGCTTTGGCTCACCGCCACCTGCAGGAACGATCGCGAGGGGCCGGATGACATGCCGCCGGTTCCTCCTGCACGTCGCCGATCCTCCTGCAGTTCGCGCGCTGATCGACCGATCCGCCCCCGAAGGGGAGGCCGCAGACGGTCGCGGGGGAGGGCACGAACCTCCCTTCGATGGTGCGCATCCGACGCGCGACACGCCCGGGTTTGCGCAAGTGAAATCAGCCATGGCAGAATAGACAGGTTCGACATTTCGGCGCGCTATGCGTGTGCCGGATCACTACCAGGGCAGTGCATAGACGGCGTCTCCTCCGGGGAATGCAGGGTTCTAGGCCGCGGGTAGCAGGACACAACCCCCGACACCTTCACGATGAAGGCTCCGCCATGTGCGGCAGACGTCGGCATCCCGGTCGCTGAGAGGCGTCCGGGCTGACAGAAGAACAGTGGTGCAGCAGATCGACTCGCGAGAGCCGTTCGAGTGCCGAGGCGCGAACAGCGCCGACGTGCGTCCAATGCCCCTGGGCCATCCGGCCCAGGTCGGTAAGACGCTTAAAGAGAGTGAGCAGACAATGGCGGGACAGAAAATCCGCATTCGCCTGAAGTCGTATGACCACGAGGTCATCGACTCGTCGGCACGCAAGATCGTCGACACCGTGACCCGTGCGGGCGCGACCGTCGTCGGCCCCGTGCCGCTTCCGACCGAGAAGAACGTCGTGTGCGTCATCCGGTCGCCCCACAAGTACAAGGACAGCCGCGAGCACTTCGAGATGCGCACCCACAAGCGTCTGATCGACATCGTCGACCCGACGCCCAAGGCTGTCGACTCGCTGATGCGTCTCGACCTCCCGGCCGATGTCAACATCGAGATCAAGCTCTGAGGTTCGACATGGCTGACATCAACGCAAAGATTTCCAAGGGAATGCTGGGCACGAAGCTCGGTATGACCCAGGTGTGGAACGAGAGCGGCAAGCTCATCCCCGTCACCGTCATCGAACTCGCGCCCAACGTGGTGACTCAGGTTCGTACCCCCGAGAAGGACGGCTACAACGCCGTGCAGATCGCGTACGGCCAGATCGACCCGCGCAAGGTCAACAAGCCCCTCACGGCTCACTTCGAGGCTGCCGGCGTCACGCCGCGTCGCCACGTCACCGAGATCCGCACCGCGGATGCTGCTGACTACTCACTCGGTCAGGAGCTCACGGTCGACGGCACGTTCGAAGCCGGCCAGCTCGTCGACGTCGTCGGCACGAGCAAGGGCAAGGGCTTCGCCGGTGTCATGAAGCGTCACAACTTCAAGGGTGTCTCGGCATCGCACGGTTCGCACCGCAACCACCGCAAGCCCGGCTCCATCGGCGCATCGTCGACCCCGAGCCGCGTCTTCAAGGGCATGCGCATGGCTGGCCGTATGGGTGGCGAGCGTGTGACCGTCCTCAACCTCACGGTGCACGCCATCGACATCGAGAAGGGTCTGCTGCTCGTCAAGGGCGCCGTCCCCGGTGCTCGTGGCCGCATCGTCTATGTCCGCAACGCAGTGAAGGGTGCCTGAACATGGCTGACTCCACTCTCGCGCTCGACGTCCTCAAGGCAGACGGCAAGAAGGCAGGCTCGATCGAGCTTCCCGCCGCGCTGTTCGACGCCAAGACGAACATCCCGCTCATCCACCAGGTCGTCGTCGCGCAGCTCGCGGCGGCTCGCCAGGGAACGCACTCGACCAAGCGTCGCGGTGAGGTCTCGGGTGCCGGCCGCAAGCCCTTCAAGCAGAAGGGCACGGGTAACGCCCGTCAGGGTTCCATCCGCGCGCCGCACATGACCGGTGGTGGCATCGTCCACGGACCGAAGCCGCGCGACTACTCGCAGCGCACCCCCAAGAAGATGATCGCCGCCGCCCTCCTGGGCGCGCTCAGCGACCGCTTCCGCGGTGACCGCATCCACGCCATCGACTCCTTCGGGATCGACGGCACGCCTTCGACCAAGTCCGCGGTGAGCTTCCTCACCAACGTCGTCTCGTCGAAGAACGTGCTCGTCGTGATCGAGCGGGGCGACGATGTGACGCTGAAGAGCATCCGCAACCTGTCGAACCTGCACGTGCTGACGTTCGACCAGCTCAACGCCTACGACGTGCTCGTCTCCGACGACATCGTCTTCACCCAGGCCGCGCTCGAGGGCTTCATCGCCTCGAAGTCCGGCGCCAACCAGGAGGTCTCCGCATGAGCGAGCAGGCATCTGTTCTCCAGACGGCCCTGAACAAGGACCCGCGCGACATCATCCTGAAGCCGGTCGTGTCCGAGAAGAGCTACGGTCTCATCGATGAAGGCAAGTACACCTTCCTCGTCGACCCGCGCGCTTCGAAGACCGAGATCAAGCTCGCCATCGAGAAGATCTTCGGCGTCAAGGTCGCTGGGGTCAACACCCTCAACCGCGTCGGCAAGGCTCGTCGCACCCGCTTCGGAACCGGCAAGCGCAAGGACACCAAGCGCGCCATCGTCACCCTGAAGTCGGGCACCATCGACATCTTCACGGCAATCGGCTGACCCGGGGGATAAGGACAATAATGGCTATTCGCAAGTACAAGCCCACGACCCCGGGCCGTCGCGGCTCGTCGGTGGCTGACTTCGCCGAGATCACTCGATCGACGCCGGAGAAGTCGCTGCTGCGCCCGCTCTCGAAGACCGGTGGTCGCAACAACCAGGGCCGCATCACGACCCGTCACATCGGTGGTGGACACAAGCGCCAGTACCGCGTCATCGACTTCCGTCGCAATGACAAGGACGGCGTCAACGCCAAGGTCGCTCACATCGAGTACGACCCCAACCGCACCGCACGCATCGCGCTGCTGCACTACTTCGACGGCGAGAAGCGCTACATCATCGCGCCGAACAAGCTGAAGCAGGGCGACATCGTCGAGTCGGGCGCCGGGGCTGACATCAAGCCGGGCAACAACCTCCCGCTGAAGAACATCCCGACGGGTACCGTCATCCACGCGATCGAGCTCCGCCCCGGTGGCGGCGCGAAGATGGCACGTTCGGCCGGAGTCTCGGTCCGTCTCGTCGCCAAGGATGGCCCCTACGCCCAGCTGCGTCTGCCCTCGGGCGAGATCCGCAACGTCGATGCGCGCTGCCGCGCGACCATCGGCGAGGTCGGCAACGCCGAGCAGTCGAACATCAACTGGGGTAAGGCCGGCCGCATGCGCTGGAAGGGCGTCCGCCCGACCGTCCGTGGTGTCGCCATGAACCCGGTCGACCACCCGCACGGTGGTGGTGAGGGTAAGACCTCCGGTGGTCGTCACCCCGTCTCCCCCTGGGGCCAGGCTGAGGGTCGCACCCGTCACGCCAACAAGGAAAGCGACAAGTACATCGTGCGTCGTCGTAACGCCGGCAAGAAGCGTAAGTAGGAGTAAGAGAAGATGCCTCGCAGTCTTAAGAAGGGCCCCTTCGTCGACGAGCACCTGCTTCGCAAGGTGATCGGTCAGAACGAAAAGGGCACGAAGAACGTCATCAAGACCTGGTCTCGCCGGTCCATGATCATCCCGGCCATGCTGGGTCACACGATCGCGGTCCACGACGGTCGCAAGCACATCCCTGTGTTTGTGTCCGAGACCATGGTCGGTCACAAGCTGGGCGAGTTCGCGCCCACCCGCACCTTCCGCGGCCACGAGAAGGACGACAAGAAGGGGCGGCGCCGCTAATGGTCGAATCGATCGCACGCGTGCGACACATCCGCGTGACCCCTCAGAAGGCTCGTCGTGTCGTCGCGCTCATCAAGGGCAAGCAGGCCCAGGAGGCTCTGGCGATCCTGAAGTTCGCACAGCAGAGCGCCAGTGAGCCGATCTACAAGCTTGTCGCGTCGGCCATGGCCAACGCGCAGGTCAAGGCAGATCGCGACGGCGAGTACCTCGACGAGCAGGACCTGTACGTGGCTAACGCCTACGTCGACGAGGGCACGACGCTCAAGCGTTTCCAGCCCCGTGCACAGGGTCGCGCTTTCCAGATCAAGAAGCGCACGAGCCACATCACGGTCGTGCTCTCGACGCCTGAGGCAGCTCCGGCCGCCACGGGCGACAGCAACAAGAAGGCGAGCAAGTAATGGGACAGAAGGTAAACCCGTACGGCTTCCGTCTCGGTATCACGACTGACCACGTGTCGCGGTGGTTCTCGGACTCGACGAAGCCGGGTCAGCGCTACGCCGACTACGTCGCCGAGGACATCAAGATCCGCAACCTGCTGAAGACGCAGCTCGACCGCGCCGGTGTCTCGAACATCGAGATCGAGCGCACCCGTGACCGCGTCCGCGTCGACATCCACACCGCCCGTCCGGGTATCGTGATCGGTCGCCGTGGTGCAGAGGCAGAGCGTATCCGTGGCGACCTCGAGAAGCTCTCGGGCAAGCAGATCCAGCTGAACATCCTCGAGGTCAAGAACCCCGAGGCTGACGCTCAGCTCGTCGCGCAGGGCATCGCCGAGCAGCTCTCTGCTCGTGTGGCGTTCCGTCGTGCGATGCGCAAGGGTCTCCAGGGCGCGCAGCGCGCTGGCGCCAAGGGCATCCGCATCCAGGTCTCCGGCCGCCTCGGCGGCGCCGAGATGAGCCGTTCGGAGTTCTACCGCGAGGGTCGTGTGCCGCTGCACACGCTGCGCGCGAACATCGACTACGGCTTCTACGAGGCCAAGACCACCTTCGGCCGCATCGGCGTGAAGGTCTGGATCTACAAGGGCGACCTCACCGCGAAGGAGCTCGCTCGCGAGCAGGCCAACGCACCGAAGGCCCGTCGCGACGACCGTGGTGGCGACCGTCGCCGCGCGCCGCGCAACGAAGCACCTGTCGCAGAAGGAGCGTCGGCATAATGCTCATCCCCCGTAAGGTCAAGTTCCGCAAGCAGCACCACCCCGGTCGTTCGGGTCAGGCTACTGGTGGCACCAAGGTCTCCTTCGGAGACTTCGGCATCCAGGCGCTCACGCCCGCTTACGTGACGAACCGTCAGATCGAGTCCGCTCGTATCGCCATGACGCGTCACATCAAGCGTGGCGGCAAGGTGTGGATCAACATCTACCCGGACCGTCCGCTCACGAAGAAGCCTGCTGAGACCCGCATGGGTTCCGGTAAGGGTTCTCCCGAGTGGTGGGTCGCCAACGTCAAGCCGGGTCGCGTCCTCTTCGAGGTCGCCGGCGTGAGCGAGGAACTCGCTCGCGAGGCACTGACCCGTGCCATTCACAAGCTGCCGCTCAAGGCACGCATCATCAAGCGCGAGGAGGGCGACGCGTAATGGCGATCGGCACCAAGGAGCTCGCTCCTACAGAGCTCGACACGTTCGAAGACCAGCGCCTCGTCGAGGAGCTGCGTAAGGCCAAGGAGGAGCTGTTCAACCTCCGTTTCCAGTCGGCCACCGGCCAGCTGGAGAGCCACGGCCGCATCCGCGCCGTCAAGCGCGACATCGCGCGTCTCTACACTGTGATCCGCGAACGCGAGCTGGGCATCCGTGCGACGCCCGCTCCGGTCGAGGTCCCGGCGAAGAAGGCGACCAAGTCGAAGGCGAAGAAGGCGGACTCCGCCGACGACGCCGTGAAGGAAGAGGCTGAGTGATGGCCACCAAGAAGGAAGCAGCCGTCGAGGTTGAGCACGCCGCTCACGACGTCCGCGATGTGGATGCCCGCGGGTACCGCAAGGCGCGTCGTGGCTACGTCGTCAGCGACAAGATGGACAAGACCATCGTGGTCGAGGTCGAGGACCGCGTGAAGCACCCGCTTTACGGCAAGGTCATCCGCCGCACCTCGAAGGTCAAGGCGCACGATGAGGCGAACTCCGCCGGCATCGGCGACCTGGTCCTCATCAACGAGACCCGCCCGCTGAGCGCCACGAAGCGCTGGCGTCTGGTGGAGATTCTGGAGAAGGCCAAGTGATTCAGCAGGAATCCCGACTCAAGGTCGCCGACAACACCGGTGCCAAGGAGCTGCTCACCATCCGTGTGCTCGGTGGCTCCAAGCGTCGTTACGCCGGCCTGGGCGACACCATCGTCGCGACCGTCAAGGACGCGATCCCCGGTGGAAACGTCAAGAAGGGCGACGTCGTCAAGGCGGTCATCGTCCGCACCAAGAAGGAGACGCGCCGTCCCGACGGCTCGTACATCAAGTTCGACGAGAACGCCGCCGTCATCCTGAAGAACGACGGGGAGCCCCGCGGCACCCGTATCTTCGGGCCGGTCGGTCGTGAGCTTCGTGACAAGAAGTTCATGAAGATCGTGTCGCTGGCGCCGGAGGTCATCTAATCATGGCGAAGATCAAGAAGGGTGACCTGGTTCAGGTCATCACCGGAGCCAAGCAGGAGCGTGGCGGAGACCGCGGCAAGCAGGGCAAGGTCCTCGAGATCCTGTCCGAGCGCAACCGCATCATCGTCGAGGGCGTGAACTACGTCACCAAGCACACGCGCGTCGGTCAGACGCAGCGTGGCACCAAGACGGGTGGCCTCGAGACTGTCGAGGCTCCCATCCACATCTCGAACGTCGCACTCGTCGACCCTTCGACCAAGAAGCCGACCAAGGTCGGCCACCGGGTCGAGGAGCAGGTGAAGGACGGCGTCAAGCGCAACGTCCGCGTGCGTTTCGCGAAGAAGTCAGGTAAGGACCTCTGATGGCAAGCACCGATGCCGCGGTGGCTGGCAAGATCCAGCCCCGCCTGAAGGCGAAGTACAACGCCGAGATCAAGAAAGCTCTGCAGGAGGAGTTCGGTTACGCGAACGTCATGCAGATCCCCGGACTGGTCAAGGTCGTCGTGAACACCGGTGTCGGCGAGGCAGCTCGCGACAGCAAGGTGATCGATGGCGCGGTCGACGACCTCACCAAGATCACCGGCCAGAAGCCGATCGTCACGAAGGCTCGCAAGTCCATCGCGCAGTTCAAGCTGCGCGAGGGCCAGCCCATCGGCGCGCACGTCACCCTCCGCGGTGACCGCGCGTGGGAGTTCGTGGACCGCCTCGTCTCGCTCGCACTGCCCCGTATCCGCGACTTCCGCGGCCTCTCGGGCAAGCAGTTCGACGGCAACGGCAACTACACCTTCGGTCTCCAGGAGCAGAGCGTGTTCCACGAGATCGATCAGGACCGCATCGACCGGGTTCGCGGTTTCGACATCACCGTCGTCACCACCGCGAAGACGGATGACGAGGGTCGGGCACTGCTCCGTCACCTCGGCTTCCCGTTCCGCTCGGAAGACGCACAGGCGTGATCCTTCGACAGGCTCAGGAACCCTCGGGTTTCTGAGCCTGTCGAATTCATCGCCAATGTGCACGTACAATTGAAGATTGCGTGCTCATCGCAGGCCGTCTGTCGTGTAACGGCAGCCGGAACCTCATGAACAAAGGAACAAAACCATGACAATGACAGACCCGGTCGCAGATCTGCTGACCCGTCTGCGCAACGCGAACTCGGCGCACCACGATTCCGTGACCCTGCCGTCGAGCAAGCTGAAGACGAACATCGCCGCCATCCTCCAGCAGGAGGGCTACATCGCCGGCTGGGAGACCTCTGACGCTCGCGTCGGAAAGAACCTGACGCTGACTCTGAAGTACGGCCCGAACCGTGAGCGGTCCATCGCAGGCATCAAGCGTGTCTCGAAGCCCGGTCTCCGCGTCTACGCGAAGTCCACGGAGCTCCCCACGGTCCTCGGCGGTCTCGGCGTGGCCATCCTGTCCACCTCCTCCGGTCTTCTCACCGACCGTCAGGCAGAGCAGAAGGGCGTGGGCGGAGAAGTTCTCGCCTACGTGTGGTAATTCGAAATGTCGCGTATTGGACGACTTCCCATCGACGTGCCTGCGGGCGTCACCGTTTCGGTCGACGGCCGTGAGGTCGCGGTGAAGGGCCCTAAGGGTGAACTCACCCTCACGGTGGCCAGCCCCATCGAGGTCGTGGTCGAGGAGAACCAGATTCTGGTCTCCCGTCCCGACGACGAGCGCGCGTCGCGGTCGCTTCACGGCCTGACCCGCACGCTCATCAACAACAACATCATCGGCGTGACCCAGGGCTACACCAAGGGTCTCGAGGTCGTCGGAACCGGTTACCGCGTTGCTCAGAAGGGCAGCTCGGTCGAGTTCGCACTCGGCTTCTCGCACCCGGTCCTGATCGACCCGCCCGCCGGGATCACGCTCACGGTCGAGGGCAACAACAAGCTCACCGTCAGCGGAATCGACAAGCAGGCTGTCGGCGAGGCAGCTGCCAACATCCGCAAGATCCGCAAGCCCGAGCCGTACAAGGGCAAGGGTGTGCGCTACGCCGGCGAGAACGTGCGTCGCAAGGCCGGAAAGAGTGGTAAGTAACCATGGCTCTCAAGTCAAAGTCTGACGCCCGCGCGCGTCGTCACGCCCGCCTTCGCAAGAAGGTCGTCGGCACCGAGGTGCGTCCGCGCCTCGTCGTCAACCGTTCGGCTCGCCACGTCTTCGTGCAGCTCGTCGACGACAGCAAGGGTCACACCGTGGCGTCGGCTTCGACGCTCGAGACCGACCTGCGCTCGCTCGAGGGTGACAAGACCGCCAAGGCCCGCAAGGTCGGCGAGCTTCTCGCCGAGCGCGCGAAGGCTGCCGGCGTTTCCGAGGCAGTGTTCGACCGTGGTGGCAACCGCTACGCCGGTCGTGTCGCGGCCATCGCCGATGGCGCCCGTGAAGGGGGGCTGGCACTGTGAGTGACAACAAGGAGAACGAAGTGACCGAAACGGCTGCTGCCGCTCCTGAGGCGGCCGCTGTCGTCTCTGAGACGGCCGCCGGTACGACCCAGGCCGAGCCTGCTCGCGAAGGCCGCCGTGGCGGCGGACGCGATCGCAACCAGGGTGGCGGTCGTGACCGCAACTCGCGCGATCGCGGGGACAACCAGTTCCTCGAGCGTGTGGTCACCATCAACCGCGTCTCGAAGGTCGTGAAGGGTGGACGTCGCTTCAGCTTCACCGCTCTCGTGGTCGTCGGTGACGGCAACGGTCTCGTCGGTGTCGGATACGGCAAGGCTCGTGAGGTTCCCCTCGCGATCTCGAAGGGTGTCGAAGAGGCCAAGCGCAACTTCTTCCGCGTTCCGCGCGTCGGCAGCACGATCCCGCACCCGGTGCAGGGTGAGGCGGCCGCCGGTGTGGTTCTGCTGCGTCCCGCCGCTGCCGGTACCGGTGTTATCGCCGGTGGTCCCGTCCGCGCCGTGCTCGAGTGCGCCGGTATCCACGACGTCCTGTCGAAGTCCCTCGGCTCGTCGAACACGATCAACATCGTGCACGCGACCGTCGCTGCTCTGAAGCAGCTCGAGGAGCCCCGTGCGGTCGCCGCACGTCGTGGCCTCGAGTTCGACCAGGTGGCTCCGGCGCGTCTCGTCCGTGCGGAGGCCGAGGCCATCGCCGCACAGAAGGTAGGTGCCTGATGGCTTCGCGCCTCAAGGTCACGCAGGTCAAGTCCAAGGTGAGTGAGAAGCAGAACCAGCGTGACACGCTGCGCAGCCTCGGTCTCAAGCGAATCGGCGACAGCACCGTTCGCCCCGACGACGCGCAGACGCGCGGTTACGTCAAGACCGTCGCCCACCTCGTCAAGGTTGAGGAGATCGACTAATGGCTGAGAAGAACGACGCCGTCGAGGCCGAGAAGGCCCCGAAGAAGGCTGCCGCTCCCAAGGCTGCTGCCGAGAAGAAGCCCGCAGCGAAGAAGGCACCGGCCAAGGCCGCCGCCTCCGACGCCAAGGCTGAGGCTCCGGCCAAGAAGCCCGCTGCCAAGAAGGCTGCGCCGAAGAAGGATGCTCCGGCATCCCGCCCCGGCGTGCTGAAGGTGCACCACCTGCGTCCGGTCCCCGGCGCCAACACCGCGAAGACCCGTGTCGGTCGCGGTGAGGGCTCCAAGGGTAAGACCGCTGGTCGCGGTACCAAGGGTACGAAGGCTCGCAACACCGTGCGCGTCGGCTTCGAGGGTGGGCAGATGCCTCTGCACATGCGCACCCCGAAGCTGCGCGGGTTCAAGAACCCGTTCCGCGTGGAGTACCAGGTCGTGAACCTGGAGAAGCTCGCGGAGCTGTACCCCAAGGGTGGCGACGTCACCATCAGCGACCTCGTCGCCAAGGGTGCCGTTCGCAAGAACGAGAAGGTCAAGGTTCTCGGAAACGGCGACATCGCCGTGAAGCTCACTGTTTCGGTCGACAAGGTCTCGGGTTCTGCCGAGCAGAAGATCGTGGCCGCGGGCGGATCCGTCAAGTAACCACTACGCGAGAGGGGCCGGAGATTCTCCGGCCCCTCTTGTGGTTAGTCTCTCCGGCTCGTCCGGGTAGGTTACCCTGGTCTTTCAGCCGCCCTTCGGGATTCGGCAACCCTTTCAGGAGGAACGTCCTTGTTTAGCGCCATCGCGCGGATCTTCCGCACGCCCGACCTGCGTCGGAAGATCGGTTTCACTCTGGCGATCGTCGCCATCTATCGCCTCGGCTCCAACGTCCCGGCTCCGTTCGTGCATTTCCCGAACGTCGAGGAGTGCCTCGCGGAGAACGCGGGCACCGACGGACTGCTCGGCCTGGTCAATCTCTTCTCCGGCGGTGCGCTCCTGCAGCTGTCGATCTTCGCGCTCGGCGTCATGCCGTACATCACCGCGACGATCATCACGCAGCTGCTGCGCGTCGTCATCCCGCACTTCGAGGCGCTGCACAAGGAGGGCCAGGCCGGTCAGGCCCGCCTGACCCAGTACACGCGGTACCTCACGATCGCCCTCGCGCTTCTGCAGTCGACGACGCTGATCACGGTGGCCCGCAGCGGTCAGCTGTTCGGAACGACGGATGTCGCTGCCTGCCAGAACCTGCTGACGAACGACGTGTGGTGGGCGCAGCTGCTCATCATCATGGCGATGACGGCCGGTACCGGTCTCATCATGTGGTTCGCGGAGCTCGTCACCGAGCGCGGCATCGGCAACGGCATGTCCCTCCTGATCTTCACCTCGATCTCCGCGACGTTCCCCGGCGCCATGTGGATGATCTGGGAGAGCAAGGGCTTCGAGGTCTTCCTCCTCGTACTCCTGGTCGGCATCATCGTGATGGGCCTCGTCGTCTTCGTCGAGCAGTCCCAGCGACGCATCCCGGTGCAGTACGCCAAGCGGATGGTCGGACGCCGCACCTACGGCGGGACGAACACCTACATCCCGATCAAGGTGAACATGGCGGGTGTGATCCCCGTGATCTTCGCCTCGTCGCTGCTGTACATCCCGGCGCTGATCGCGCAGTTCAACACCCCGCAGGACGGATCGACTCCGCCGGCATGGGTCTCCTGGATCAGCGCGAACTTCACCACGGGCAACCACCCGGTCTACATGGCCGTGTACTTCCTGCTCATCATCGGCTTCACGTACTTCTACGTCGCGATCACGTTCAACCCGGTCGAGGTCGCCGACAACATGAAGAAGTACGGCGGCTTCATCCCGGGCATCCGTGCCGGACGCCCGACCGCCGAGTACCTCGACTACGTGCTCACGCGCATCACGCTCCCCGGTTCCATCTACCTGGGTCTCATCGCGCTGATTCCGCTCATCGCTCTGGCCACCGTCGGCGCCAACCAGAACTTCCCGTTCGGTGGCGCCTCGATCCTGATCATCGTGGGTGTGGGTCTCGAGACGGTCAAGCAGATCGACGCGCAGCTGCAGCAGCGCCACTACGAAGGGCTTCTTCGATGACAGCATCCGCACGCCTCCTGATCGTCGGCCCCCAGGGCTCCGGCAAGGGCACGCAGGGTGTGCGCATCGCCGAGTCGTATGGCATCCCTGTTGTGTCGACGGGAGACATCTTCCGCGCGAACATCAAGGAGGGGACGCCGCTCGGCCAGCAGGTCACGGCGATCCTCGACAAGGGCGATCTGGTGCCGGACGAGCTGACCAGCGAGATCGTGCGCGACCGCCTGTCGCAGGAGGACGCCGCGAACGGCTTCCTGCTCGACGGCTACCCGCGCAACACGGCGCAGGTCGCGCACCTCGAGGCGTTCCTGGCCGAGCGCGGCGAGGCGCTCGACGCCGTGATCCTGCTCGACGTGCCGCGTGAGGAGAGCCTGTCCCGGCTCACGCTGCGTGCGACGGAGCAGGGGCGTTCGGATGACACCCCCGAGGCCATCGGTCACCGCCTGGACATCTACGAGCGCGAGACGGCTCCGATCATCGAGGTCTACGGCGCCAAGGGCATCGTCGACCGGATCGATGGCGTCGGTTCGCTCGAGGAGATCACGTCCCGCGTCTTCGCTGCGCTGACCGCTCGCGGTCTGCGTCTCGCGGCCTGAGGGCCGGGGGATGTTCCGCCGGTCGATCTACAAGACCCCGGCTCAGCTGCGCGCGATGGTCGAGCCCGGTCTCATCACCGCGGCTGCGCTGGACGCGGTGCGTCCGCTGATCCGGCCCGGTATCACGACCCTCGAGCTCGATGAGGCCGCCAACCGTGTGATCGTCGAGCGCGGAGGGGAGTCCAACTTCCAGCTCGTGCGCGGCTACCACCACACCATCTGCGTGTCGGTGAACGCGCAGGTCGTGCACGGCATCCCCGGTGAGCTCGTGCTGCAGCCGGGCGACATCGTGTCCGTCGACTGCGGTGCGCAGTTCGAGGGGTGGAACGGCGACAGCGCCGTCACCTTCGTCGTTCCCGACCCCGAGCGTCCTGAACTCGTCGCCCGGCGCGAGGAGCTCTCGCGTGTCACGGAGGGCTCGCTCTGGGCCGGTGTCGCGGCCATGGCCACGGCGTCGCACATCGGCGAGATCGGCACGGCCATCCAGGAGTACATCGAGGCTCAGGGGCCGTCGGCCGTGTCGGGGGAGACCTACGGCATCCTCCGCGAGTACGTCGGCCATGGCATCGGGCGCAAGATGCACGAGGCGCCGAGCGTCTTCAACTACCGCACGCCGGATCCCGGCCCCGAGATCAAGGACGGGCTCGTCCTGGCGATCGAGCCCATGGTGACCGCGGGCGGCGAGGCGACCTACATCGAGGACGACGACTGGACCGTCACGACCGTCGACGGCAGCGATGGTTCACACTGGGAGCACAGCGTCGCCCGTCACGCGGGCGGGATCTGGGTGCTCACGGCGGCGGATGGCGGTGCCGCCGGTCTCGCGCCGTTCGGCATCGTGCCGGTACCCGTCGCCTGATCCGCTGCACATCCATCACACGAACCGCATATCCCTCACACGAACCGCATAGGCTGATACGGCAAAATCCAAAGGTACATGCGCCTGCATGAGGTGCGGCGATACCGAGAGAAACGGAACACAATGGCAGCGGCGAAGAGCAACACCAACTGGTTCGCGATCGGCGTCTCCGCCGCCGTGGTCGTGATTCTGGTGGTCCTGGGTGGACTCGTGGTGTTCCTGAACAACCAGGCCACGGCTCCGGGCGCCGCCCCCAGCAGCAACGAGGCGTTCGACGCCGAGACCGGAGCGATCTCCTTCGGCGACGGCGAAGACACCGTGGCCGTGTTCGTCGACTTCCAGTGCCCGGTGTGCAAGAGCTTCGAGGACCAGTTCGGTCCGCAGCTCGAAGCCGCAGCCGCGGATGGCCGCATCACTCTTGAGTACCACCCGATCGCCATCCTCGACCGCTTCTCGCAGGGGACCGATTACTCGTCGCGCTCGGCCGGCGCCGCTGTCTGTGTCGCGGAGTCGAACCCGGATCTGTACCTCGACTTCGCCAAGACGCTGTTCGACAACCAGCCTGCGGAGAACTCCTCGGGTCTGACCAACGACGAACTCGCGGCGTTCGCGACGCAGGTGGGCGCGGACGATGCGGTCTCGTGCATCAGCGACGAGACGTACCGTAAGTTCGGTGTCGCTCAGGCCAAGTCGCACGACATCCAGGGCACGCCGACGGTGGACATCAACGGCACGCGACTGAATCTCCAGGACTCCGCGGATCTGAAGAAGCTCACCGATCTCATCGGCTGACCCGCGGATCCCCGGCTCTCACGTTGCCGGATGGCTCCGGAGCGTCTTTGGTGCTTTGTGCCTCGTTTCTGCGGTTCCGGCACGTCACGATCAGACTCGCACCGTTCGCCACTCGAGTCATCGCCCCCGAGTCTGGCTCTTGCGTTATCGACTCGGCCTACAAGAGGTCTGGCCAGGCGTGCAGGCGCAGAGTCACGGGATTTCGGGAACCGCGACGGTCGAGGCGAACGGTAAGTGACTGAACCTCCAGGACGCTGCCGACCTCAAGGCATTCACCGACCTGGATAGTCGATATCGGTTCTCGTGCCAGAGGCGAGGTCGTGACGCCACGTACAGCGCATCTCAACTGGCTTTGAGTCGGCAAGATCGAAGGCGCAGGCTGCCCGCGCGGCTCGATACCCGGTCGAGAGGACTCAACCGAACCGTCGAAGCACATGGAAAGATCCGCGTCCTTCCCCTAGGTTGTCCTCAATGTAGTAACCGAACTGGAGGATGCATTATGGATGTTTCAGCGAGTGCCGGAGACCGCACGCCCAAAACGCGACGCAGGAATGCAACTCGGCGACTGTCGGGGGTAGGCGCGGCCGCCGCCCTAGCGCTGGGGCTGTTGGTGCCGATCGGGGTGGCCGCTCCCGCCCAAGCCGCAGGTCTCGCGACCTGCTCGTCATTCACATGGAGTGGCAAGAACATCCTCGGCACCTGCACCAACAGCAAGTTTCAGGTCATGTGGCAGTGCTGGCCATCCAAAAAGTGGAACTACAAGACGCTTAGCGGGCCGGTGAGCTTCAACTTCCAGGCGTGCGATGTGACGTGGGTCACCGACGCACAGCCGATTCGCTGACGGGCAGCGTATGCAGTAACGCGAAGACGAGGGCTTCGGTGACGGATCAAGTTGCCGAAGCCCTCGTCGTCGTCTAACATAGATCTTTGGTGCTTTGTGCCTTGATTCGGCGTGTCCGGCGGTGCAGCACCACAATCCAATCACCCACCGCAGATCGACCGGTCTGCAGAAGCGTCAGCGAGGCTATGGCTAAGAAAGACGGTGTCATCGAGATCGAGGGCGTGATCTCCGAAGCACTGCCCAACGCGATGTTCCGCGTTGAGCTCAGCAACGGACACAAGGTCCTGGCAACGATCTCCGGCAAGATGCGGCAGAACTACATCCGTATCATCCCCGAGGACCGCGTGGTCGTGGAGCTCAGCCCCTACGACCTCACCCGCGGCCGTATCGTCTACCGCTACCGCTGACCGGTCGAGAAGTAACGGCCTGCCTCGGCATCGGGGCGGTACGAAGACAGCGAACAGGAAACATCATGAAGGTCAACCCCAGCGTCAAGCCCATCTGCGATCACTGCAAGGTGATCCGCCGTCACGGCCGCGTCATGGTGATCTGCAAGAGCAACCCGCGTCACAAGCAGCGCCAGGGCTAAGCACCTGCGCTGCGCGGCACCGCTCGCGCACATCTCATAACTGAATACACATACGGCAGGATCAGAACCCTTCCCTCCCGCGCCCTTCGACAGGCTCAGGAGCTCAGAAGGGGGACACCTCGGGCGGAGGCCCGGGCACCGATCCTGTCCCACACCTCCACAACACCCAGGAGAACCGCATGGCACGTCTTGCCGGCGTTGACATCCCGCGCGATAAGCGCGTGGTGATCGCCCTTACCTACATCTACGGCGTCGGCCGTACCCGCTCGGTCGAGATCCTCAAGGCAACGGAGATCGACGAGAGCATCCGCGTGAAGGACCTCAGCGATGACCAGCTGATCGCCCTCCGCGACTACATCGAAGGCAACTACAAGGTGGAGGGTGACCTGCGCCGCGAGGTCGCCGCAGACATCCGCCGCAAGGTCGAGATCGGCTCCTACGAGGGCATCCGCCACCGTCGTGGTCTCCCGGTCCGTGGTCAGCGCACCAAGACCAACGCCCGTACCCGCAAGGGCCCGAAGCGCACCGTCGCAGGCAAGAAGAAGGCCCGCTAAGCGGGGCCCCAGGGACTAGGAGAACACTTTCATGGCTGCACCCAAGGCCGCCGCGCGCAAGCCGCGCCGCAAGGAAAAGAAGAACATCGCGCTGGGCCAGGCCCACATCAAGTCGACGTTCAACAACACGATCGTCTCGATCACCGACCCGTCCGGCGCCGTCATCGCGTGGGCATCGTCGGGTGGCGTGGGCTTCAAGGGCTCCCGCAAGTCGACCCCGTACGCCGCCGGTATGGCTGCCGAGTCCGCTGCCCGCCAGGCTGCGGAGCACGGCGTCAAGAAGGTCGACGTCCTCGTGAAGGGTCCGGGCTCCGGCCGCGAGACCGCGATCCGTTCGCTCCAGGCCGCAGGCCTCGAGGTCGGCTCGATCCAGGACGTCACCCCGCAGGCGCACAACGGATGCCGCCCGCCGAAGCGTCGCCGCGTCTGATCCGGCTGGTTGAGCCGCTCGTGCCTTCGACATACTGAAGCGCCGAGCGGCTCTCCGCCCGCATGCGGGCATCGACTTCCACAACTCAAGACCTCACCCACCACATGTCATATAGCGGGCATGTGATCGAAAGGAACACAGAGTGCTTATTGCACAGCGTCCCACACTGACCGAGGAAAAGATCGTCGAGAACCGTAGCCGGTTCATCATCGAGCCTCTGGAGCCCGGCTTCGGTTACACGATCGGCAACGCGCTGCGCCGCAGCCTGCTGTCGTCGATCCCCGGCGCCGCGGTCACCAGCGTTCGCATCGACGGTGTGCTGCACGAGTTCAGCACCATCCCCGGCGTGAAGGAGGATGTCACCGAGATCATCCTCAACATCAAGCAGCTGGTCGTCTCCTCGGAGCGCGACGAGCCCATCACGGCGTACCTGCGTAAGACCGGTGCGGGCGAAGTGACCGCCGCTGACATCTCGGCTCCGGCCGGTGTCGAGGTCCACAACCCCGAGCTCGTCATCGCGACGCTCAACGACACCGCGAAGTTCGAGCTCGAGCTGACGATCGAGCGTGGCCGTGGCTACGTCTCGGCGACGCAGAACCGCAACGAGTACGCCGAGGCCGGCCAGGTGCCGATCGACTCGATCTACTCGCCCGTCCTGAAGGTCAGCTACCGCGTCGAGGCGACTCGTGCCGGTGAGCGCACCGACTTCGACAAGCTCGTCCTCGACGTCGAGACCAAGTCGTCGATCAGCCCCCGCGACGCCGTCGCTTCGGCTGCGAAGACGCTGACCGAGCTGTTCGGTCTCGCTCGCGAGCTGAACGTCGAGGCCGAGGGCATCGAGATCGGCCCGGCGCCGGTGGAGGCAGTCAACTCCAGCGAGCTGTCGATGCCGATCGAGGACCTCGACCTGTCGGTCCGTTCGTACAACTGCCTGAAGCGTGAGGGCATCAACACCGTTTCTGAGCTCGTCGCCCTGTCGGAGACGCAGCTCATGAACATCCGCAATTTCGGCCAGAAGTCGGTCGACGAGGTGCGCGACAAGCTCATCTCGCTCGGTCTGTCGCTCAAGGATTCGGTGCCCGGTTTCGACGGCGCCCACTTCTACGGCGGCAGCGAAGACGAGTCCTTCTGATACCCGACCTTTCTGACCAGGAGCTAGACGATTATGCCCAAGCCCACTAAGGGTCCCCGCCTCGGAGGCGGCCCCGCACACGAGCGCCTCATGCTTGCGAACCTCGCAGCGGCGCTCTACACCCACAAGTCGATCAAGACGACCGAGACGAAGGCCAAGCGCCTCCGCCCGCTCGCTGAGCGTCTGATCACCTTCGCCAAGCGTGGCGACCTGCACGCGCGTCGTCGCGTGCTGGCCGTCATCGGTGACAAGAGCGTCGTGCACACGCTCTTCGCCGAGATCGCTCCGCTCGTCGCGGACCGCGAGGGTGGCTACACCCGTATCACCAAGGTCGGGAACCGCAAGGGCGACAACGCCCCCATGGCCGTGATCGAGCTCGTCCTCGAGCCCGTCAACCCGAAGCCGAAGTCGGCCAAGAAGACCGCCAAGGCTGAGAAGCCGGCCGAGGTCGTCGAGGAGGCTCCCGTCGAGGAGGCTCCCGAGGCTGCCACGGAGGAGGCTCCTGCTGAGGAGACCACCGAGGCTCCCGCCGAGGAGAAGTCCGAGTAATCACTCGCGCTCATGATGAAGCCCGCCGCCCTTCCGGGGTGGCGGGCTTCATCATGTCCGGGGTGATGCCGGACGGCAGCGGGGTGCCGTGACGATTCACGGACGTCGGGACGGATCACGGAGCATCCGGCGCCGAGACGCCCGCAGATCGTCACATGCTCCGTGAATCGTCAGGCAGTGCGCGGCCCCACGTCAGCGGGCGCGCAGGTCCTTGCGCAGGATCTTGCCGGACGTCGACTTCGGGATGGCGTCGATGAACTCGACCTGACGCACCTTCTCGTGCGGCGCCACGCGCCCGGCGACATGGGCGATCACGGCGTCGGCGTCGAGCTCCGCGCTCTGCTGCACGACGACGAACGCCTTCGGCACCTCCTGCCCGTCCTCGTCGAGGGCGCCGATGACCGCCGCATCCGCGATCGACGGATGCTCGAGCAGCACCGCCTCCAGCACCGCCGGGGCGACCTGGTAGCCCTTGTACTTGATCAACTCCTTGAGCCGGTCGACGATGCGGAAGATGCCGTCGTGGGTGACCGTGGCGACGTCTCCGGTGTGCAGCCATCCGTCGGCGTCGAGCATCTCGGCGGTGGCATCCGGCCGGTTCAGATATCCGCTCATCACCTGGGGTCCGCGGATGAGGAGCTCTCCCGGCTCGCTCGCCCCGTCGGTGGGGATCTCGACCTCGGCGCCGGTCTCCGCGTCGAGCAGACGCGCCTCCGTGCCGGCGAGCAGCAGTCCCACCGAGGAGCGATCGATGTCATCGCGGTCGTAGGGGATGGCGTGGGTCACCGGGCTGGTCTCGGTCATGCCGTAGCCCTGGCACACCGTGCACCCCAGGCGCGTGGCGACGGCCGAGGCGAGGGTGCCGTCCAGAGGGGCGGCCCCCGAGAAGATGACCTTGATCGCCGAGAGGTCGTACTGATCGACGAGCGTATGCTTCGCGAGCGCCACCGCGATCGGCGGGGCGATGAAGACCCAGCTGGTGCGATGCTCGGCCACCACGCGCAGGAACTCGACGAGGTCGAACTTCGGCATGGTGACGAGCGCGGCGCGTTGCCGCAGGGCGAAGTTGAGGAGCACCGTCATGCCGTAGATGTGGAAGAACGGCAGCACGGCCAGCACCCGGTCGTCATCGCCGAGCGAGATCGTCGAGCGGCACTGCGTGACGTTCGCGACCAGGTTGCGGTGAGTGAGCATCACCCCCTTCGGGCGGCCGGTCGTGCCCGACGAATAGGGGAGGACGGCGAGATGCGTCGCCGGGTCGAAGGAGACGTCCGGCGCTGCGCGTCCCTCGCCCAGGAGCTCGGGGAGCGACGGGTGTCCTTCGGCCCCGTCGAGCACGATCAGATGGTCGGCGTCGATGCCGAGCTCAGCCGCAGCGGCGGTCGCTCCCGGCAGCAGAGGGGAGACGGTGATCAGCCACTCCGCGCCGGCATCGGTGAGCTGGTTCGCGATCTCGTCGGGGGTGTAGAGGGAGTTGATGGTGGTGGCGGTGGCTCCGGCGCGCAGGATGCCGTGGAAGACCGTCGCGAATGCGGGGATGTTGGGGCAGAGCACGCCGACGCGTGTGCCGACGCCGATGCCCCGTGCTGCGAGGGCGCCGGCGAACAGTCCGATCTGCGCCACGAGCTGGCGATAGGTCGTGGTCGCACCGCTCATGCCGTCGATCAGCGCGACGGAGTCCAGCCGTGCGTCGTCGAGGTCGCCGAACAGGAAGTCGTACACGGAGACATCGGGGATCTCCAGGTCTGGGAACGTACTGCGAACCATCAGATCTCCTTCGATCCGGTCGATGCCGGCGCCATCGCCGGTGTCGCGATCCAGTCTCGCATATCACGGCACTGCGTCCCAGGGTGTTCGTAGATCGCACCGAGCGTGCGGGCCGACCTCACGCGGCGTACCCCGCAACTGGGGGATCATGCGGGGGAGACGTGACGCGCGCGAGCCGGTGTGCTGTTCTGGGAGCGAGAGGCGCACACATCTCCCCATTCCCCACCGTGCCGCGCTTCTCGTGAACTGATCGCAGCTGTCGCGTGACTCCCACCGCGTGACGATGCACAGGCACACCGGAAGGCCCGATCGCGGCTCCCCCCGCGATCGGGTCTTCTGCTCGTCGCCGTCGCCGCCGTCCTCGTCGTCGTCTCGGTCGTCACGGCCGTCGGGAAGCTCGTGTCACGGGAGTAGGCTGGACGGCGGTGCGGCCGTCGTGCGTCGCGTGGGAGGAACGCAGCGTGAACGAAGTCGCGGCAGGTCTGCGCCGAGGGCCGCGAGCATACGCCGCCTTCATCGGAATCGGCCTGCTCGCCGGGCTGCTCTCTGGGCTCTTCGGCGTCGGTGGTGGCACCGTCATCGTGCCGCTGCTGGTGCTGCTGCTGCACTTCGACCAGCGCATCGCCGCCGGCACCTCGCTCGCCGCGATCGTGCCGACGGCCAGCGTCGGCGTGATCTCCTACGCCGTCTCCGGCTCTGTGGCGTGGATCCCCGCGCTGATCCTCGCGGCCGGCGCCGTGGTCGGCGCGCAGATCGGCACCCGACTCCTTCCGCGCATCTCCCAGACCGCGCTGCGCTGGGGCTTCGTCGGCTTCCTGGTCGTCGTCATCATCACGTTGTTCCTGGTCATCCCCTCGCGCGACGCGGCCTTCGACCTCACGCTGCTCACCGGACTCGCGCTGGTCGGCGTGGGGCTCGGCACCGGCGTGCTCGCCGGACTCATCGGCGTCGGCGGCGGCGTGATCGTCGTCCCGGTGCTGATGCTGGCCTTCGGCACGAGCGACCTGGTGGCCAAGGGCACGTCGCTGCTCATGATGATCCCGACCGCGGTGTCCGGCACGATCGGCAACCTGCGCACCCGCAACGTCGACCTGCGAGCAGCCGTGCTCATCGGCGTCTCCGCCTGCACGACGACGGCTCTCGGCGCATGGATCGCGACCCTGATCGACCCGACGGCCGGCAACATTCTCTTCGCGGCATATCTCGTGGTGATCTCCGTGCAGATGGCGCTCAAGGCAGTGCGAGGTCGACGCAAGGGCTGACCGCGGAATCTTCCGATCGCCATGCTCGGTAGGATCGAGGGGTGGCAGTGAACACAGATCTGATCGGCCGGGAGTTCCCGCCGACCGCCCCGTACCTCGTCGGACGTGAGAAGGTGCGCGAGTTCGCGCGCGCGGTCTTCGCCGATGCCCCGCAGCACACCGACGTCGAGGCGGCCCGCGCGGCCGGCTACGCCGACGTCGTCGCGCCGCCGACCTTCGCGATGGTCATCCAGGACCTGACCCTGCAGCAGCTGCTCGCGCTGCCGGACTCCGGCATCGTGCTGGCCCGCACGATCCACGCGGAGCAGCGGTTCAGCTACTCGCGGCCGATCGTGGCCGGCGATGAACTCGTCGGTCAACTGCGCGTCACCGGCATCCGCACGATGGCCGGCAACGCGCTCATCACGAGCGAAGCCGAGATCACCGACGTCGACGGCGCTCACGTGGTGACCGCGACCAGCGTGCTGTTGGTGGGCGATGACGGGGAAGACGACAAGGAAGAGGAGGGGACGCGCTGATGCCGTATTCCGTCGGAGACGTCCTCGCCGAGCGCACCGTGCACCTCACCCGCGAGTCGCTCGTGCGCTACGCCGGAGCATCCGGAGACTTCAACCCCATCCACTACCGCGATGACATCGCCGCCGCGGTGGGCCTGCCGGGCGTCCTCGCCCACGGCATGCTCACGATGGGCATCGCCTCGTCGGTGCTGCTCGCCGCGCTCGAGCCGGGTGTGCGCATCCTCGATTACGGTGTGCGCTTCACCAAGCCGGTCGTCGTCGATCCGGTGGACGGCGCTGACGTGCACATCACCGCGACCGTCGGAGCCGTCGATGACGAAGCCGCGCGCGTCGACCTGAAGGTCACGTTCGGCGACGCCACCGTGCTCGTCAAGGCGCAGCTGCGCATCGCGGCCTGACATGCGGGAGATCGATCCGATCCGCCTCGCCGAGCTCACGACGCTGCGCACGGGGGCTGCCCCCGTGCGCATGCAGGAGGCCACGACCACCGCGGGACTCGTCGAGGCCCTGCGTGACACCTGGGCACGCGGCGAGGAGTGGTTCGTGCTCGGCGGCGGCTCCAACCTCTTCGTCGGAGATGAGCCCTTCGACGGCACGGTCATCCGCATCCTCACCACCGGGATCGAAGAGCTGCCGTCTCCGCATGCCGGCCGCATCCGTCTGCGTGCGCAGGCGGGGCACGGGTGGGACGACCTCGTCGCCTACGCCGTGGACCACGGTTACGCGGGGCTCGAGGCGATGTCGGGGATCCCCGGCACGGTCGGCGCGGCTCCGGTGCAGAACATCGGCGCCTACGGCCAGGAGGTGCAGGAGACCCTGGTCGAGGTCGAGCTGATCGACGAGACCACGGGCGAGATCTCCACGGTTCCGGCCGCTGCACTCGGACTCGGATTCCGCACCTCCGTGCTCAAGCACCACTACGGCAGCGAGCCGCAACGCCGTGCCGTCATCCTGTCCGTCACGGTCGACCTGGTGGTGACGCCGGAGCGCATCGTGCGCGGGGAGCAGCTCCGCCGTGCTCTCGCGCTCGACAGTGACGCTCCTGTGTCTCTGCAGTGGGTGCGCGAGAGCATCCTCGCCACCCGCGCGTCCAAGGGGATGCTGCTCGACGAGAACGACCCCGATACGCACGGCGTCGGCTCCTTCTTCCAGAACGCGGTCGTGCCCGAGTCCGTCGCCCGCGCGCTGCCGCCGGAGTGCCCGCGTTGGCCCATCGCCCCCGATCTCGACGCGATCACCGTCATCCCGCTGGCGAACTACGACGGCCTGGTTCCCGCGCCACGGCGCGGTCCCACCGATGTCAAGGTGAGCGCCGCCTGGCTCATCGAGCAGGCCGGTATCCGCAAGGGGTTCAAGCTGCCGCGCTCGCGCGCTGCGGTGTCGACCAAGCACGCCCTGGCGCTCACGAACCGCGGGGGAGCGACCGCGGCCGAGGTCGCCGAGCTCGCGCGCTTCATCCAGAGCCGGGTCCACGCGGAGTTCGGGCTGGTGCTCCAGCCGGAACCGGTCCTGGTCGGCGTCGAGCTCTGAGGGCGGTCGGGGCTACACTCGCCGCATGAGCGGACTGATCCCCTACCTCCTCTTCCCCGGTAATGCGGCCGAGGCGATGCAGCATTACCAGTCCGTGTTCGGCGGCGTGCTGCAGATGTTCGACTACGCGCAGCTCGACAGGCACGACGGCCCGAGCGACGCGATCGGGCACGCGACGTTGCAGGGCGTCGTCGAACTGTCGGGAGCGGATGCCGGCATCGACGACGATGCCGTGCAGATGAACGGCATGTTCCTCTCGCTGCTCGGCACCGCCGATGCGTCGACGCTCACGGGCTGGTTCGCCGATCTGTCCGTGGGTGGTCGTGTGATCGACCCGCTGCAGCGACGTGCCTGGGGCGACTGGGACGGCACGCTCGTCGACCGCTACGGCATCCGCTGGCTGATCGGCTACCACCCGCAGGAGTGAGCACCGGTGGTGCGGGAGCCCGCGCACGACGAAGAGACCCCCTCCTGCGCGCGTCGGCAGGAGGGGGTCTCTTCGGTGCGGCGGGCCTCGGCGTGGTCACCGAGCCCCGTGCGTCTCAGGAGAGCAGACGCTGGAGGCGCTGCACGCCCGCGAGGAGCGCGTCGTCGCCGAGGGCGTACGACATGCGGATGTAGCCGCTGGGGCCGAACGCCTCACCGGGCACCACGGCGACCTCGGCCTGCTCCAGGATCAGGTCGGCCAGTTCGAGGGACGTGGTCGGTGTGACTCCGCCCCAGGTGCGGCCGAGCAGACCCTGCACATCGGGGTACACGTAGAAGGCGCCGAGCGGGTTCGGCACGACCAGCCCGTCGATCTTCGACAGCTCCGAGACGATGAGCCGACGGCGGCGGTCGAATGCCTCGCGCATCTGCTCCGCCTCGGTCTGCGGGCCGTTGAGCGCGGCGATCGCGGCCTTCTGGGCGACGTTGTTCACGTTGCTCGTGAGGTGCGACTGCAGGTTGCCCGCGACCTTGATGGCATCGGCCGGCCCCACCATCCAGCCCACGCGCCATCCGGTCATGGCGTAGGTCTTCGCGACGCCGTTGACCAGGATCGTCTGGCCGGCGACGGCGGGAGCAGCTTCGACGATCGAGGTCGCCGTGACGCCCTCGTAGGTGAGGTTCTGGTAGATCTCGTCGCTGATGATCCAGATGCCGTGCTCGAGCGCCCATTCGCCGATGGCCGCGGTCTCCTCCGCGGTGTACACCGAGCCGGTCGGGTTCGAGGGGGAGACGAAGACGAGCGCGGTGGTGCGCTCGGTGCGGGCGGCTTCGAGCTGCTCGACCGTGACCTTGTAGTCCTGGTCGGCGCCGGCGAAGACCTCGACCGGCGTGCCATCGGCCAGACGGATCGCCTCGGGGTAGGTGGTCCAGTACGGAGCGGGGAGCAGCACCTCATCGCCCGGGTTCACCACGGCCTGGAACGCCTGGTACACGGACTGCTTGCCTCCGTTGGTCACGAGGACCTGGCTCGGCGACACCTCCAGACCGGAGTCCCGCAGCGTCTTGGCGGCGATCGCCTCACGCAGCGCGGGGAGGCCGGCAGCGGGGGTGTATCGGTAGCTGGCCGGGTCGGCGAGAGCCTCGGCGGCGGCATCCACGATGAACTGCGGCGTCGCGAAATCCGGCTCGCCGGCGGCGTAGGAGATGATGTCCTTCCCCTCCGCCTTGAGGGCCTTCGCCTTGGCATCGACCTTGAGGGTCGCTGATTCGGCGATCGCGGACAGTTTGCGGGAGAGAGGAGCGCGTTCAGTCACGATTACGAGCGTACTCGGGTCGTCCGTTCCCGCGAGGGCTGAGAGGTCATGAAGATCCTGTGTTCTTTCGGTTCCAGGCAGACGGCGCCGTGTCACAGGCCGTGCGCCTGCGCAACGGCGTCCAGCACGATGCGCCCGCCCTGCACGTTCAGACCCTTCGCGAGCGAGGCGTCGTCAGCGGCGGCGCGCTCCCAGCCCTTTCCGGCGATCGCCGAGACGTACGGCAGCGTCGCGTTGGTCAGTGCCCGGGTCGCGGTCTCGGGCACGGCGCCCGGCATGTTCGCGACGCAGTAGTAGATCGAATCGTGCACCGGGAACGTGGGAGCGTCGTGCGTGGTCGGGCGCGAGCCCTCGAAGCAGCCGCCCTGGTCGATCGCGATGTCGACGAGCACCGAGCCCGGCTTCATGGTCGCGACCATCTCATCGGTGACGAGCTTGGGCGCGGCAGCACCGGGGATGAGCACGGACCCGATCACCAGGTCGGCGGTCGCGAGCTCCTCTGCGATGTCGTAGCGGCTGGACGCACGGGTCTCCAGCGCCCCACCGTAACGGTGCTCGAGCTCGCGCAGGCGCGGAAGCGAGATGTCGATCACGGTGACCTTCGACCCGAGGCCGAGAGCGTTGGCCGCGGCGTGTTCTCCGGCGACGCCGCCGCCGATCACGACGGTCCTGGCGCGCGGCGTGCCGGCGATGCCGCCGAGCAGGGTGCCGCGTCCGCCGTTCGAGCGCAGCAGCGCGTACGAGCCCATCGTCACGGAGAGCCGACCGGCGATCTCGCTCATCGGCACCAGCAGGGGAAGGCTGCGGTCGGGCAGCTGCACGGTCTCGTAGGCCACCGCTGTGGTCCCGGCATCGACGAGCGCGGTCGTCAGTGCGCGGTCGGCGGCGAGGTGCAGGTAGGTGAAGAGGGTGAGGTCCGGGCGCAGGAATCCGTACTCCTGCGCGATGGGCTCCTTGACCTTGATCAGGAGGTCGGCGTCGCCCCACACCTCGGCCGCGGAGTCGACGATCTCTGCTCCGGCGGCGCGGTAGGCGTCATCGGTGATGCTCGACCCGAGGCCGGCGCCGGACTGGACGAGCACGCGGTGTCCCTCGTGGACGAGGCGGTCGGTGCCGGCAGGCGTCAGCGCGACGCGGTTCTCGTTGTTCTTGACCTCGGTGGGTACGCCGATCTTCATCGATCCTCCTGGTGTGGTGTGGCTGCACACAGAATCGCAGAAACATCGGCTGATCAACAGATTCTGTTCAGAACATTCGGCAGGGCGGCGAATCCTGAATAATGTTTCGTATGGAACAGTCGGATGCGGCAGGTTCGCCGAACACTCTTCGGGCGCCGGCGCTCGATGAGATCGATGCCAGGATCGTGCGCCTCCTCGGAGCGGACGGACGGATGACCAACGCCGAGCTCGCCGCCACGCTCGGCGTGGCTCCCTCGACGGCGCACGCGCGCCTGCGGTCGCTGATCGAGCGCGGGGTCATCACCGGCTTCCACGCGAGCGTCGACGAGCGGATGCTGGGCGCGGGGCTCCAGGCGATCATCGGAGTCAGCCTGCGTCCGAGCGCACGGCGGGAGAGCATCGTCGCGTTCGCCGATCGGGTGCGCGCGCTGCCTCAGGTGATCCAGGTGTTCTTCCTCGGGGGAGAGGACGACTTCCTGCTCCACATCGCGGTGGCGGATTCCTCGCAGATGCGCGAGTTCGTGCTCGAGCATCTCTCGGCGCAGAGCAGCGTCGCGTCGACCCGCACCAGCATCGTCTTCGACTATCACCGCAACTCGGTCGCCGCAGCCTTCCGCTAGTCGGGGCGGTGCAGCTCCGGCACGCCGATGGGCGTCGATGCTGCGGGGCGGCCGGCTGCCGCATCGTATATTGCACGCGCCGGAAGCGCCTCGTTAGTGTGTGTGCGGGGATGGGGTTGGGGTGCGTGCGTCGTGTGAGCGGCGCGCGTCGGACATGGGGGACCGTGATGGTGCAAGCTCTGGGGAATTCCGACACTCTCGTCGTGCGCGAGTCGCGCCTCTCCGCCGTGCACGAGCGTCGCGCGTGACGGCGATCACCGCCGGCGAGAGCGCCGCGTGGATGCGACGGCTGTCCGGCGGGCTCTGGCGTGAGGAGACAGACGGCGACCAGCACCCACCGCAGTGGTATTCGTCCGCGGTCATCCGGCTGGATGGCCCGATCGGCATGCAGCAGCTGTCGAACTTCGGAACCATGAAAGCCGCAGACCCCCTCGCCTTCGAGGCAGCGCTGCTGCGTCGCTCCATCGGCACGACCATGCTGTTCAGCACGCTCGAGACGGCGCACACCGTCACCTACGATCGAGGCGCTCCGCAGGACGAGGACATCATCATCGTCGGGATCTCGAACCTCGGAGGACAGCGGCTGCGCACCGCACACGGCGTCCACGAGCTGCGCGTCGGCCGGATGGGGTTCATGTCGAGCGTCGGCCCGTCCTCCGCCGAGCACCTCGGTCTGAGCGAGACGACCGGGGTCGTGGTCCCGGTGGCGGCGATCCCCGGATACCGCCACACGCTGGCTGCCGGCGCCGGGCTGTTCCCCGACACTCCGCTCACGCGTGCGGCGGGGGCCGCGATGGGCCGGATGCTCTACGAGTGGGTGCGGGATCCCGACCAGGCCGCGGGTGCGCTGGCGGGTACGGAGGCGGCGCTGGTCGCCCTCGTGCGCGGGTTGTTCCGCCAGTTCCCCGGTGACGGCGAGACCGATCGGGTCAGCAGGGTCAGGGCGGAGGCGGCGCAGATCATCGAACTTCGGCATCGCGACCCGGAGTTCGGGATCGACGAGCTCGCGGCAGAGCTGCACATGAGTCGTCGTCAGCTGTTCCGCTTCTTCGCGGGGGCCGACGAGAGCCTCTCGGCGCAGTTGCTGCGTCGACGCCTCACGACCGCGCGGGAGGAGCTGCTCGTGGTCCCCGTGCAGGAGCTCGCAGTGGTGGCGAAGAGGGCGGGGTTCGTGGATGCGGCGGCGCTGCGCGCGCAGTTCTCACGACACGTGGGCGGGAGCCCCAGCGCCTTCCGGCTCGCCGCGCGCTCCCGGCCGGTGCAGCTCGCCGAGGCCATGCTGCTGACCGACGAGCAGACCGGTCCGACGCGGTGAGCGCAGCGGCGATCCTGCGACATGTGAGCGCGCAACCGGTGCCACGTCGGTCATCCCGTGCCCGGTTTGACGGCATCCGGTGACAGACCGCTCCTGCGCCCTTTCCGCGGTCGCCGTGTGTGCCTACTCTGAATCTGCCCGCTTCCCCAGTCGGGCTTCTGACGGAAGGGCTCCTGCGAGCCGAGGCTGCCTCCCCAGCGCCCCGTCACGACTTCCGGGTGCGGTTCGGCGCCCCGCCCGGAAGCTCGGGGGAGTCGTCTCAGGCCCCGAACGACGCCGGCAGCGCGCAGTAGTCGGCGGTGCGGCGGATCGGATGCGCGGGATCGGTCAGGTCGACCAGTGCGGACGCCACGCTGTGCGGCGGTTCGTCTCCGGCGAGCTGCCACAGGGTGAAGTTCCACATGCCGCGCGCCTTCGGGCTGAGCAGCGCCGCCGGACCGGAGACGACCAGCACGCGGTCGGCTTTCGGACCGCTCCGGAACGCTGCCACGACGTCGGTGCGCAGGGTCTGCTCGTCGCCGTCTGCGCTGTGCGATCGTTCGACCTCATGGCCGGCGGCGACCAGCGCCGACGCGAGTGCGTCTGCGGCGGTGCGGGAGCGCTCGGCATGCGCACCCGCCACGGCGAGCACCCGGCGTCCCGCGGGGTAGAGGTGGAGGAACTCCTCGGCGATGCCGTGCCATGCGTCGGTCATGGATCCAGGCTACGCCCGTGACGGGGCGGCGGGGCGGGCACGCGACACCCCTCGACCGTGGAGGAACGGGCGAGGGGTGTCGCGGTGACGGCTCAATCCTCTTCGACGAGGAACCGGCTGTCGGCGGGTCGTCACGGACTCGTCGTCAGCTGAACTGGTTCATCGTGTTGTGCTGACCACCGGCCTTGAGCGCGGCGTCGCCGGCGAAGTACTCCTTGTGGTTGTCGCCGAGGTCGGAGCCCGCCATGTTCTGGTGCTTGACCGTCGCGATGCCTCCGCGGATCTCGCGGCGCTGGACGCCCTTGACGTAGGCGAGCATCCCCTCGTCGCCGAAGTACCCCTGAGCGAGGTCATCGGTCGACAGCGCCGCGGTGTGGTAGGTCGGGAGCGTGATGAGGTGGTGGAAGATCCCCGCGCGGGCCGAGGCGTCGCGCTGGAACGAGCGGATCTTCTCGTCTGCCAGCCGGGCGAGCTCGGTGTCGTCGTAGTCGACGCTCATGAGCGCAGTGCGGTCGAACGCCGACAGATCGTGGCCCTGCTCCGCCAGCAGATCGTATGCCTGCTGCCGGAAGCTCAGCGTCCAGTTGAACGACGGGCTGTTGTTGTAGACCAGCTTCGCGTTCGGAATCTCCGCACGGATCGCGTCGACCATGCCCGCGATCTGCTCGACGTGGGGCTTCTCCGTCTCGATCCACAGCAGGTCGGCGCCGTTGCGGAGCGACGTGATGCAGTCGAGCACGACGCGCTCCTCTCCGGTCCCACGGCGGAACTCGTAGAGGTTGCTGGCCAGGCGCTTCGGACGCAACAGCTTCCCGTCTCGCTTGAGGACCACGTCGCCGTCGCTCAGACCGGCTTCCGAGATCTCCTCGACGTCGAGGAAGGAGTTGTACTGATCGCCGAGGTCGCCGGGCTCCTGCGAGACGGCGAGCTTCTGGGTCAACCCGGCGCCGAGCGAGTCGGTGCGCGCGACGATGATGCCGTTGTCGATGCCGAGCTCCAGGAACGCGTAGCGGACCGCATTGATCTTCGCGAGGAAGTCCTCGTGCGGAACGGTGACCTTGCCATCCTGGTGGCCGCACTGCTTCTCGTCCGAGACCTGATTCTCGATCTGGATGGCGCATGCTCCCGCTTCGATCATCTTCTTCGCGAGCAGGTAGGTCGCCTCCGGGTTGCCGAAGCCGGCGTCGATGTCGGCGATGATCGGGACGACGTGAGTCTCGTAGTCGTCGATCTGCGACTGGATGAACTCCGCCGCGGTCTCGTCGCCGGCGGCGCGGGCGGCATCGAGCTGGGTGAAGAGCAGGTCCAGCTCGCGGGCATCCGCCTGGCGGAGGAACGTGTACAGCTCCTCGATCAGAGCGGGCACTGCGGTCTTCTCGTGCATCGACTGATCGGGGAGCGGCCCGAACTCCGAACGCATCGCGGCGACCATCCACCCGGAGAGGTAGAGGTAGCGCTTGTTCGTGGACTTCAGGTGCTTCTTGATCGAGATGAGCTTCTGCTGCCCGATGAACCCGTGCCACACGCCGAGCGACTGCGTGTAGACGGAGGAGTCCGCGTCGTACTCGTCCATGTCGCGGCGCATGATGTCGGCGGTGTACTGCGCGATCTCGAGCCCGGTGCGGAACCGGTTCTGCGCGCGCATCCGTGCGGCGGACTCCGGGTCGATGGCGTTCCAGGGGGAGCCGTGCTCCTCCTTCAGCGCCCGGATGGCGTCGATGTCGTCCTGGTACTGAGTCATGTCAAGTCCTTCGTGGTGGTGATGAGCGGGTCAGTCGTTCTCGATGAGGTGGCGCGAGTAGGCGCCCAGGGTGAGGAAGGTGGGGAACTCCTCCTGCAGCGCGACCTCCCGGAAGACGTCCGCGGCGTCGTCGAAGCGGTCGCCCGCGCTGCGCGTCGCCTGGGCGAGCACCTGCGTGATCAGCTCCTCGACGTACTCCACCGTGATCGCCGTGCCGTCCTGCGTGCTGCGGTCCTGGTGGATCCACTGCCACACCTGGGATCGGCTGATCTCGGCGGTCGCGGCATCCTCCATGAGGTTGTCGATCGCCACGGCGCCGAGCCCGCGCAGCCAGGCCTCGATGTAGCGGATCGCGACCGACACGTTATCGCGCACGCCCTGGGCGGTGATCGGTCGCCCGATGTGCAGGTCGAGCAGATCCGCCGCCTCCACGTGCACGTCGTCCCGCTGGCGGTCGACCTGGTTCGGACGGTCGCCGAGCACGGCGTCGAACTCGGCCAGCGCCGTGGGGATCAGGTCGGGGTGGGCGACCCAGGTGCCGTCGAAGCCGTCTCCGGCCTCGCGCTTCTTGTCGGCTGCGACCTTTTCGATCGCCCGTGCCGTCGCCTCGGGGTCGCGGCGGTTGGGGATCGATGCGCTCATACCGCCGATCGCGAAGGCGCCCCGCTTGTGGCAGGTCTGCACGAGCAGCTCGGTGTAGGCCCGCATGAACGGCACCGTCATGGTGACCTCGCTGCGGTCGGGGAGCACGAAGCGCGCACCGCGACCGCGGTAGTTCTTGATGATCGAGAAGATGTAGTCCCAGCGGCCGGCGTTGAGGCCGGCGCAGTGGTCGCGCAGCTCGAACAGGATCTCGTCCATCTCGAACGCGGCGGGAAGCGTCTCGATCAGCACGGTCGCCCGGATCGTGCCGTGCGGGATCCCGATGTACTCCTCGCTGAACGAGAAGACGTCATCCCACAGCTTCGCCTCCTCGCTCGACTCGATCTTGGCGATGTAGAAGTAGGGTCCGCGGCCGTCGGCGATCAGAGCCTGCGCGTTGTGCAGGAAGTAGAGCCCGAAGTCGACCAGCGACCCGGACGCCGAGGTGCGGCGCCCTGCCCTGTCGATGAAGGAGATGTGCTTCTCGGGCAGGTGCCACCCGCGCGGTCGCATCACGATCGTGGGCGTGCGCTCGGCGGTGACGCGGTACTCCTTGCCCTCCGGTGACGTGAACGACAGCTCTCCGCGGATCGCGTCGCGCAGCGAGAGCTGGCCTTCGATCACGTTCTTCCAGGTCGGGCTCGTGGCATCCTCCTGGTCGGCGAGCCAGACGCGGGCGCCGGAGTTCAGCGCGTTGATCGTCATCTTCGGGTCGGTGGGCCCGGTGATCTCGACGCGGCGGTCCTCCAGCCCCGGCCCGGCGCCGGCGACGCGCCACTCGGCATCCTGGCGGATGTGCGCGGTGTCCTCGCGGAACCGCGGGTCGTGCCCGTTGCCGATCTCGAAGCGGCGGCGCATGCGATCGGCCAACCGGTCGTGGCGGCGCGACGCGAACCGGTGGTGCAACTCGGTGAGGAACGCGATCGCCTCGGGAGTGAGGATCTCGTCGTAGCGGTCGCGCAGCGGTCCGGTGACCTCGATCGCCGGACCCGGCTGGGTCGTCTGGATCGGCGCGGTGACGGTGGGAGTGCTCATGATCAGAAGCCCTTTCTTCGGATGGTCCGGCTGTGACGCCGTCTGGCTTGAGACCACTGTGTGTGAAGTTCACGCATTCGACTGACCGATCTCGGGGAGAAGTTTCACCGAAATTCTGTTTTTGTGACAGAATCACCGCCATGCACCCTTCGACAAGCTCAGGGGCGCCGGTGGACTCGGAAGAGACCGACGCCCTCACGATCGGCCGCCGCATCCGGCAGCTCCGCACCGCCAGGGGGATGACGCTCGAGGAGCTCGCCACCGCGGTCGACCGCGCGCCGAGCCAGATGTCGATGATCGAGACCGGCAAGCGCGAGCCCAAGCTCACGCAGCTGCAGGCGATCGCGCGTGCGCTGGGGGTGACGATCGACGCGCTGATGGAGGGGGAGCCGCTCGACGAGCGCAGCGCCGTGGAGATCGCGCTCGAACGGGCGATGAAGGGGCAGACCTTCCAGGCGCTCGGCATCGAGCCGTTCCGCATCGCCAAGACCCTGCCGATGGATGCGCTGAAGGCACTGCTCGCGCTGCACGGCGAGATCGAGCGACTGGGGGACGAGCGAGCGGCGACCCCGGAGGAGGCTCGGCGGGCGAACGTCGAGCTGCGTCACCTGATGCGCCGCCAGGACAACCACTTCGCTGAGCTCGAGACCACGGCGTCGGAGATCCTCGCGGCGGTCGATCACTCGGGCGGTCCGCTGACCCAGCGCGCGGCATCCGAGATCGCCGCCTACCTCGGCTTCACCCTGCATTACGCCCCCGATCTGCCTCAGACCACGCGCAGCGTCGCCGACCTGGCGAACGGGCGGCTGTACCTGTCGAGCCAGGTGCAGGCCAAGGGGGATGCGCGCACCGCAGTGCTGCAGGCGCTGTCGAGTCGCATGCTCGGTCATTCCGAACCGCGCAGCTACGCGGAGTTCCTGCGCCAGCGTGTCGAGACCAACTACCTCACCGGCGCGCTGCTGATCCCCGAGGCGCATGTCGTCCCCGCCTTGACGGAGGCCAAGGCGCGGCGCGCCATCTCGATCGAGGACCTGCGCGACGCCTACTCGGTGTCGTACGAGACGGCTGCGCACCGGTTCACCAACCTCGCCACCCGGCACCTCGACATCCCGGTGCACTTCCTCAAGGTGCACGAGTCGGGCACGATCACGAAGGCCTACGAGAACGACGACGTGAACTTCCCCACCGACCGCCTCGGCGCGATCGAGGGGCAGATGTGCTGCCGCAGGTGGACCAGTCGCGTCGTGTTCGACGAGGACGACCGCTTCAACCCGTACTACCAGTACACCGACACGGGCAACGGCACGTACTGGTGCACCGCCCGCGTGGAGGCGTCGAGCGAGGGGCTGCACTCGCTGAGCGTGGGGGTGCGCTTCGACGACACGAAGTGGTTCGTGGGTCGCGACACCCCCAACCGCGGCGTCTCGAAGCACTCGGTCGAGGTGTGCTGCCGCCGCGCGCCCGCCGAGCTCGAGGAACGCTGGCGCGAGCACTCCTGGCCCAACGTCAAGACCCCGCGCACGCTGCTCGCGACCCTGCCGACCGGTGCGTTCCCCGGCGTCGACACGACCGATGTGTACGAGTTCCTGGAGGCGCACGCCCCGCGCTGAGTCCCGCTCGCGCCTGCTCGCGCCCGCTCGCGCCGCGCGGTTCGCCGAGTGCACGGCATCCTGCCGAGTGCACGGCTTCGGCGCGCCAACGAGCCGTGCACTCGGCGCGAAGCCGTGCGCTCGCGCGCCCGTCGGAGTGCGCACGTCGTCAAGAAGTAGTTTGTTGTTGCTTAGTCAATCTTGACTATGTTACTTTCAACGAGCCATCAATGACGAACGGCCGAGAAGGGACCCTCATGGCTACTTCCTCTGCGGAAACCCGATTCCGCACCACCGCCACCCTGACGTGCGTTCTCGCCGCCACGCTGACGCTCGGAGCCTGCTCCGCGCAACCAGCCGGCAGCGATACCGCCCCCACGGATGCCGCATCCGACACCTGCCAGCGCAACAAGGATGCCGGCAAGATCACCTACATCTCCGGCTACGGCTACTCGGCCAGCGCCGGACAGCTCGATGTGTTCCTCGCTGAGGAACTGGGCTACTTCGACGAGCTCTGCCTCGACGTCGAGATCAACGCCTCCGGCGCGAACGGGCAGCAGCTCGTCGCCTCCGGGCAGGCGCAGTTCACCGCGCTGGGGTCGGCATCCGATGTGATGCTCGCGGCGGCGAACAGCAAGAACCTCACCGCGGTCGCCACCTACGGCACCACCCCGCCGTTCTCGATCTTCGGCAACGAGAAGCTGAAGAGCCTGAAGGACCTCGAGGGTGGATCGCTGGGGTACTTCATCAACCTCACCCCGATCGCCTCCGCCATGCTCGACGAGGCCGGCGTCGACGTCTCGAAGGTCGAGATGGTCAAGATGACGAACTACGACCCGACCGTGGTCGTGCGCGGGCAGGTCGATGCCATCGTCGGCTACGCCTCCAACCAGCCGCAGTCGCTCAAGGCGCAGGACCTTCCGTTCAGCGAGTTCCTCCCCGCCGACCTCGGCGTCGAGGGCACGTACAACGTGATGGAGGTCAACTCCCGCTTCCTCGACGAGCACCGCGAGGTCGCCGCCGACTTCATGCGCGCGAGCCTCAAGGCGCTGCAATACTGCCTGGACGAGTCGGATGCCTGCATCGACAAGCTCGCCCAGCTCGCGGAGGACAACAACCAGGGTGCGGCGTTCCCGCGCGAGCAGCTCGCCCGCACGTGGGAGGTGGAGTCCGCCTGGGTCCGCGAGAGCGCCGGCGGCAACCCCGGCGTGCAGACCGCCGCGATGTGGGAGCCCGAGTACGCGCTCGTCGAGAAGTACGGCGACGTCAAGGACCTCCCCGCGATCGAGGACATGATGGATGCCGACCTGGTCGCCGACCTCTACGACGGCGACACGCTGATCTGGCCGGCGAAGTGATGTCGGCCGCACAGGGCGCCGGCGTCGAGGTCCGGAACGTCACCAAGACGTTCGGCGTCGATGGCGCACGGGTGACCGTGCTCGACGACGTGAGTCTGACGATCGGCATGGGCGAGTTCGTGTCGGTGATCGGTCCGAGCGGATGCGGCAAGTCGACGCTGCTCAAGGTCGTCGCCGGTCTCATCGACGCCGATTCCGGCAGTGTGACGATCGACGGCGAGAGCGTCGCCGCGGCGTCGAGGGACAAGAAGATCGGCCTCGTGCCGCAGTCTCCTGCCCTCCTGCCGTGGAAGACCGTGCAGGAGAACGTCGAGCTGCCGGTGCGCCTGAACCGCAAGGCGAACGGGGGCCGCGCGCTGCGCGACCCGCAGGAACTGCTGTCGACGTTCGGCCTCGGCCAGGCGATGAAGAAGTACCCGGGGCAGCTGTCCGGCGGCATGCAGCAGCGTGCGGCGATCGCCAGGGCGTTCGTGTTCGACCCGGCCATCATGCTGATGGACGAGCCGTTCTCGGCCCTCGACGAGATGAACCGCGACCTGCAGCGGATCGCACTGCTGGAGTTCTGGCAGTCGAACCGCAAGGCGGTCATGTTCGTGACCCACTCGGTGCCCGAGGCGATCATGCTCTCGGACCGCATCGTCGTGATGGCAGCCCACCCCGGGCGCATCGCCGCGGTGATCGATGTGAACCTGCCGCGGCCACGCACCGAAGAGGCGTACGCGACCGATGAGTTCCGCGAACTGGAAGCAGTCGTGCGCACCACTCTGCGCGCGCAGACGGAGAAAGCCCATGTCTGAGATGACGATCCGCGACACGACCGCGACGCTCGCCACCGCGCGGCTGCGTGCAGGTGCACGACGCGGCGGGATCCCGCCGTGGCTGCGCTGGGGCTCCTGGGGTCCCACCCTGATCACCTTCGTGATCGCCGCGACACTGTGGCAGGTGGTGGCCTGGACCAACCCGTACGTGCTCCCGACGCTGGAGGCGATCGGCGGCAGCCTCGTCGACGACGCCGGCATGTACTGGTCGAACTTCCTGGTCACACTGCTCGAGGTCGTGGTCGGCGCCTCCGCCGGCATCCTCGCGGGCTTCGTGCTCGCGGTGGTGATGGCCGAGTTCCAGATCATCGAGCGTGCGGTGATGCCGCTGGTCATCATCGTGATGGTGACGCCGATCGTGGCGATCGCCCCTGCGCTGGTCGTGGCGTTCGGCTTCGGCATGGTGCCGAAGTTCATCGTCACCGGTCTCGTGGTGTTCTTCCCGATGCTGGTCAACTCCCTGGCCGGGCTCCGTGACGTCGACCAGCGCGCGCTCGACGTCTTCAAGACGCTGCACGCCTCGCGCTGGGAGATCTTCCGCGAGCTGCGCTTCCCCGGCAGCATGCCGTACGTGTTCGCCGGATTGCGCATCGCGCTGCCGCTGGCCGTCGTCGGCGCCGCGGTCGCGGAGTTCGTCGCGGCCGGGCAGCAGGCCGGTCTCGGCTCTCTCGTGACGACGTCGGCCGCCCAGGCCAACCTGCCCGTCACCTGGGCCAGCATCGCCCTGCTCTGCCTGCTCGGCGTGCTCCTCATCATCCTCCTCGCTGTCGTGCGCAAGCGCGTGCTGTGGTGGAGTGACGGCGAGGTCACGGCGAAGGGCTGACGCCGCATCCTCATCCCGGGGCGGGACCCCCACCCGCCCCGGGGTTCCTCCGGCGTGCCCATCGCCAGGGGAAAACGACACGAACCACCCACAAGGAAGGCACCGCACATGACCGATCAGAACAGCGTCAAGCAGCTGCGTCTCGGCCTCTTCGAGAACGCGCAGGCGAACGACTCCGGCACCGCGACCTGGCGCCACCCCGACAACAAGCGGTACCTCTTCGACAGGTTCGAGTACTGGCGCGACACCGCCCGCATGGTCGAGGACGCCGGTTTCGACTTCCTCTTCCTCGCGGATGCCTGGGGCTGGGCCGACGTCGCAGGCGAACGTCCCGACATCTGCTCGGTCGAGGGTCTCGACCTGCCGCGCCTCGACCCCGCGATCATCCTCGCGGCCCTCATCCCCGAGACCACGCGTCTGGGACTCGTCGCCACCGGTTCGACCCTGCTCGAGCCGCCCTACTCCTTCGCGCGTCGGATGGCGACCCTCGACATCCTCTCCGGCGGACGCATCGGCTGGAACGTCGTCACCACCGGTACGGCCGACACGGCGGTGCAGGGCTTCGGAGTGCCCATGGTCGGGCACGACGAGCGCTACCTCATGGCCGACGACTTCATGCAGGTCGTCTACAAGCTGTGGGAGCAGGCCTGGGAGGAGGGGGCGCTGGAGCGGGACAAGTCCGGGCGCTTCGCCGACCCGTCCAAGGTGCACCGCATCGCGCACGACGGCCCGTACTTCCGCTCGCACGGGTACGGCAACACCTCGCGCTCGCCGCAGGGCACGCCGGTGCTCTTCCAAGCCGGAGCCTCTCCCGCCGGCCGTGAGTTCGGCGGCAAGCACGGCGAGGCGATCTTCGTGGGCAGCGGCTCGGTCGAGCAGCTTCGTGCGCACTCGACCGCGATCCGCGAAGAGGCGGTGAAGAACGGCCGTGCAGCGAACGACGTCAAGATCATGTCGGCGTTCGCCGCGATCATCGGCAGCACGGAGGAGGAGGCACAGCGCAAGTACGCCGAGGTCGCCGACGCGCAGAACCCCGACGTCACGGTCGCCTCTTACGCGTGGTTCACCGGCCTCGACCTCTCGGCCTACGCGCCGAGCACGCCGATGGCCGAGCTGAGCACCGAGCTGTCGCAGACGCAGGTGGCCCGTTTCGCCGACAAGACGGTCGGCGACGTGCTCGGCGATTGGCACGCGCACGGTGTCGGCGCCCGGCCGATCGTCGGCACTCCCGAGCAGGTGGCGGACCGGATGATCGAGCTCGCCGATGGCGCCGACCTCGACGGATTCCTGTTCGCCCCCGTCGTCCCTCCGGCATCCACGGTCGACTTCATCGAGCACGTGCTGCCGATCCTCAAGGAGCGCGGGGCGATCGTGGAGCCCTCATCGGAGCCGCAGTCGCTGCGCGAGCGCCTGATCGGCACGCCGACCCCGGCGCTGGCCGACACGCACACCGGATCGCAGTACCGGCGGACGATGTCGCGTGTCTGACACCCTCACGGGCGTCGCCGTGGTGGGGAGCACGAACCTCGATCTCGTGGTCGAGGTGTCGCGCCCCCCGCTCGTCGGCGAGACCCTGCTCGGGCGTGCGGGCGGCCGCTTCGGGTGTGGCGTTGCTCGGAGTGGGCGCGGGCGGGGAAAGTTCGCAGACATGTTGGCAGGGTCTGCTGTCAAGCGCGGTGGGCGAGTTGAGCCGTCGTGGATCCCCAACTGTGCGGATAGCACGAGCTTTTCGACTTTGTAAGGAGTTGGTCGGTCCCCGAAGAAGGGGATACACCAGTTGCTCACACGTCACTAGGTTGAGAAATTCGTGACGCCAATGGAGGGTGAAGGAAATATGGCTTCAAATCGAAAGCGTCGGATGACGCTCGGCGCTTGTTTCACAGTGGGTGTTCTCACCGCTGCGTCCTTAGGGTATGTGGCCGGGTCAGTCTCCCATGAACCTGAACATGCGAAGGACGGCATTATCACAGAGGCCACAACGTTCACTGCGGTGTCGGCCAGCGGCCAGACTTCCACGTTGACGGGGGAAGACGCGGAGACCTACGAGGAGTTCTCCACCCCGATCGATCAGAGCGAGGTGACGTTCGACGAGAACGTTGACCTGTCACCCGTTGAGGTGGCGGAGCGCAAGGAGGCTCTTGCCACTGACTACGTCGAAGGCGAGCCGCCGAGTCTTGAAGATCTTGAGTTCTTGCGCGCGTATCTCATCGATGGAGAGCCTGCCGCTGACGCCGGGACACCCGTGATAGAGACGGTTGCTTTCGGCGGGTCTGGAAGTGTTGCTCCCGCTGCTCTCTATAACCTTAACCAGCCGTTCAATGTGACCAGATCTGGCGCTGGTGCTACTGCAAACGCGAATGGTCGTGTCACCGGTGGCATCAATATTGTGGATGCGAACTGGGGTGTTTCCTGGACGACAAAGCGTACGGGCGGGGCAGCTCTCACCAAGATCACGAGCTCGGTGAGAGCCGATGCATTCGGGGCTGTGGCAGGGTGGCCGTTCGTCGGGTTGGTCTACTCTCGGTCGTATAGTGCCACCTCTCCAAGCGGGGCAAGCAGCTGGTCCTTCGCTCGGAGCGGAAAAGTTGTGGCAGCGGTCGCGTACATGCAGGTCGACTGCAAGTCGTTTGTCTACACCAAATCTGGCTCGTTCAGCTTGCCGTAAGGAGCAACCAAATGGACGCATCACTCTTCAGCTGGTCCGGATTGATCATCACCGTGCTCGTTGTCGTAGCAATCTTCGCGATCATCTTCTTCGCGGTGCGCGGGATTGTTCGGTTCGTCCAGCGACGACGGCAACTGCGAGCGGAGGCCCTCGCTCCTCGACAGCTCTGATTCGGGGCAATCACTGCGTCGCTGAACCCTTCGGTGATCGCGAGCTGGGCTCGAGCCGCTGACGGCTCGGGCCCAGCCTGAGGCGGCTACTCGCTCGCTGCGGCGGTCTCGGCGACGGTCTCACCGGCGAACACGTACTCGCCGTCGCGCAGGCGCCCGAGCAGGTCGAGCAGCCACTGCTTCTCCGCCGTGAGCCGCGCGGTGGAGAGGTCGAAGATCTCGCGGACGTACTTCGGCGTGGTCTCGGAGCGCAGGGTGTCCTGCACGTCGAAGCCGTTCTGCGTGATGATCGCGTCGCTCTTGATGAGGCGATGCTCGAGGCCGGCGATCACCTCCTGCCGGCTCAGCACGAACATGAACGAGGCGACCGTCATGATGGCCTGGGTGTCGAAGGCGGCGACGTTCCAGAGGTTCTCGCGCAGCATCCGCTGCAGTTCCACCTCGCCGGCCGGCGTGATGCTGTAGGTGGTGCGGGCAGGGCGCTTGCCCTCGGTCTCGGTGCCGCTCTCGGTGATGTAGCCGTCGACCTCGAGCGCGCGAAGGGCGTTGTAGATCGAGCCGGGCTGGATGTGCGCCCATTCGTCGACGTGCCAGGTCATCAGCTCGCGGCGGAGGAAGTACCCGTGCACGGGCTGGAACTGCTTCACGGCGCCGAGGACGACGAGGCGGGTGGTCGACATGCCCTCATGCTAACGGCTGGGGGCGGGAAGTCGTGGTTGTTTGCATGGTCAAAGTTGCCTATGATCAGAACTAGTCAAAGTTGACTAACGAAAGGATGCAGAAATGACGACTGCCGCGACTGAGACCCTGCCCAGGGACCGCGCCCTCCGCCGTGCCTTCTCTGTGTACCCGACCGGTGTCGTCGCCCTCGCCGCCGAGGTCGACGGTCGAGCCGTGGGGATGGCCGTCAACTCGTTCACGTCGATCTCGCTCGAGCCCGCGCTGGTGGCGATCAGTGCGGCGCGCACCTCGAAGACCTGGCCGGTGCTGCGCGCCGTGCCCGAGCTCGGCATGAGCGTGCTCGCTGCGCATCACGAGCCGCTCAGCCGCCTGCTCTCCTCGCGGGAGGACGACCGGTTCGGCGCCCACGGCTGGCATCGCAGCGAGCAGGGCGCCGTGCTCGTACAGGATGCCGCCCTGTGGCTCACCTGCCGCCTGCACAGCACCTTCGACGGCGGCGACCACGAGGTGGCGCTCTACGAGATCGCCGACATCACCGTGTTCGACGACATCGAGCCGCTGGTCTTCCAGCAGAGTCGCTACCGCTCGATCGCGGCATCCGAACTTCCGGGGTGACCGCCCAGGCCCCGCGGATGTTGCGCGGCGACGTCGTGCCGGGCGACGGCCGCGGACGCCTCCTCGGATTCCCGACCGCGAATCTGCGGTGCCGCGACGGTCAGCTGCCGGACGACGGGATCTATGCGGCGTGGGTGCGGATCGATGATGATCCGACGCCCCGGGCCGGCACGGTGAGCGTCGGGACCAACCCGACCTTCGCCGGTGTGCGGGAGCGCCGCGTCGAAGTGCACCTGCACGCGACCGAGGTCGACCTGTACGGTCGCACGCTCGCGGTGGAGCTCGTGGCCTACCTGCGCCCCACGCTGTGCTTCGCCGACGCGGATGCCCTCATCGCCCAGTCGGTCATCGACATCGCCGACAGCGACGCCGCCCTCGCCCGCTGAGGACGCGGTCACTCCCTGGCCGTCTGCAGCAGCGTCCACAGTTCCGCTCGAGCGGGGAAGGTCGATAGGTCGGTGCCCAGGAGGGAGCCGGCCTGGGAGATGCGGGCGCGGAGCGTGTGCCGGTGCACGCCGAGCACCACCGCTGCGGACTCCGCGCGGGCGTCGTGCTCCAACCAGCACCGCAGCGACCATTCCAGTTCGGACCCCGTGCGGGCATCGTGCTCGCGCAGCGGAGCCAGCCGCGACTCGGCCACCAGTCGTGCCTCATCCGTGGCCAGTGCGGACAGGATGCTGGCGCCGATCGTGTCGGCGTAGCGCTCGGCGCCGGTGGTCCCGTGCTGGCGCAGCACGGTGAGCGCCTGGGCGTGCGCGCGGGAGAAGGCGTCGAAGCCCTCGGGTTCCGAGACGCCGATCCGGACGCCGAAGCGCGTCGCGACCTCGTCGAGGAGCGCTTCGTCATTCGCGGAGACGCAGAGGGTGAGGCCGTCGTCCGCTTCGGCGAGGAAGTAGGCGGTGCCATGCTCGGTACGCTGCCGCTCCCACCAGTCGGCGAGCGGGCCGGCGGGAGCGTCTGCCGCGACAGCCACGACCATCGGGGTCTGGGGGAGTCCGCCGAGCACCCGTCGAGCCAGGGTCGGGTCGTCGTCGAGCAGCGAGACCAGCAGTTGCGTGTTCAAGCGGCGGCGGCTGCGGGCGAGCTGCTCGCTCTGCTCCATCGAGAGTCCGGCCATCGCGATCACCGAGGTGACGACGGAACGCGCCTCCTGGTCGAGCGCATCGATCGCGAGGGCGATCACTCCGCGCAACTGCCCGCCGCGTCCGATCGTGAACAGCATGAAGGTGTGCTCGTCGATCGTGAGCGACTGGCCCGCTTCGAGCCCGCGCGCGAGGATCTCCATCACGCGCTCGCCGAGCCGGTCGAGCACGGCGCGTCCGATCGCATCGCGTGGATGGGTCACGGCCAGGGCGCCGGCGGCGTCGAACATCCCCACCCAGGCGCTGAGGCGGCGTCCCAGTTCGTCCAGCGTCGCGTCGAGTCCGCGCGGACGGAGGGCGGCGAGGGCGAGGCCGCGCTGTGTGTCGAGGGCCCAGGAGCGGCGCGCGTACGCCTGCGCGGCGATCGCCTCGGAGTGCGCGCGCGCCACGGCGATGAAGGGGGTGCGGTAGGGGACTTCGAACAGGGGGAGGCCGCGGGTCACGCAGGCGGTGAGGAGCTCTTCCGGGATGCCGGTGCGATGCACCTCGGTGCCGAAGCCGAGCCCCAGGACGCCGCGGTCGATCAGGCGGCTCACATAGAGGTCGATCGCCTCGGCGTCGTCGAACTGGGTGCCGGTGGTGAGCAGCACGAGGTCTTCGGCCAGGAACGGCGTGGGGTCGGCCAGGTCGGAGCTGTGCACCCACCGCAGAGGGCGGTCGAGCGCCTCGGCGGGGAGGGAGTCGTCGGGGGAGACCAGACGCAGCCCCAGATCGCGGCGGGACAGCAGGGCCCGCAGCGTCGGTTGCTCTGCGCTGGCCATGGTTCCTCCTGGGCGTCTGCTCCGCTGTACAGGACGTACAGCGGAACAGTCAGATTGTACAAGGTGGCGAATGCGGCATGTCGGAGGGTGACCGTACGCTCGCGACATGGCACTCCTCGACACCGCAGCTGTTGCAGTTCCCCTCGGCGGACCCGACCTCCCCCAGGAGCGTCGTCTGGTCACCGAACTCCCCGGGCCCCGCTCGGCCGAGATCCTGGCGCGCAAGGCGGATGCCGTCGCCGCCGGTGTCGGTCACACCGTGCCCGTCGCGACCGTAGCCGCCGGCGGCGGAGTCGTCGTCGACGCAGACGGCAACTCGCTCATCGACCTCGGGTCCGGCATCGCCGTGACCACGGTGGGCAACGCGCACCCCAAGGTCGCCGCCGCCGTGGCCGCGCAGGCGGCGCAGTTCACCCACACCTGCTTCATGATCTCGCCGTACGAGTCGTACATCGAGGTCGCCGAAGCGCTCAACCGGGTCACCCCCGGCGACTTCGCCAAGAAGAGCGCGCTGTTCAACTCCGGCGCAGAGGCCGTCGAGAACGCGATCAAGATCGCCCGCAAGCACACCGGCCGCCAGGCGGTCGTCGCCTTCGACCACGGCTACCACGGCCGCACGAACCTGACCATGGCGCTGACCGCCAAGTCCATGCCGTACAAGAGCGGATTCGGGCCCTTCGCCCCCGAGGTGTACCGCGCCCCGATGTCGTACCCGTTCCGCGACGGACTCGCAGGACCGGAGGCCGCAGCCCGTGTCATCCTGCAGCTCGAGAAGCAGATCGGCGCCGACAACCTGGCCGCCGTCATCATCGAGCCGATCCAGGGCGAGGGCGGCTTCATCGTCCCGGCCGACGGCTTCCTGCCCGCGATCGTCGAGTGGTGCCGCGCGAACGGCGTGGTCTTCATCGCCGACGAGGTGCAGACCGGCTTCGCCCGCACCGGTCACATGTTCGCGAGCGAGATCTTCGGCATCGAGCCCGACCTCATCACGACGGCCAAGGGCATCGCCGGCGGGCTTCCGCTCGCCGCCGTGACCGGTCGCTCCGAGATCATGGACGCCTCGCACGCCGGCGGACTCGGCGGCACCTACGGCGGCAACCCGATCGCCTGCGCTGCGGCGCTCGCCGCGATCGACGTCTTCGAGAACGACGGAGTGATCGAGCGCGCCCGCGAGATCGGCGCGATCCTCACCGAGCGTCTCACCGCGATCCAGCAGAAAGACCCGCGCGTCGGCGACGTCCGCGGTCACGGCGCGATGATCGCGGCCGAGTTCGTCGACCCCGAGACCAACGCTCCCGACGCCGCACTCACCGCGGCCGTCGCGAAGGCGTGCATCGCACAGGGCGTCATCGTCCTCACCTGCGGTACGTACGGCAACGTCATCCGCTTCCTCCCTCCGCTCGCGATCGGCGACGATCTCCTGCGCGAAGGACTCGACGTCGTCGCCGCGGCACTCGCTGCGGCCTAGGAGAAGCCCGAGGTCGCGCTCCCGCGCGGCCCCACCCCACGTCCGGTCGCGACCCCAATCGGGGGATTTCGGGTCGCGACCGGCATTTTTCCCAACGAAGGAGTTGCAGATGGCTGAGATCACACGCGACGTGCTCATCGTCGGCGCCGGAGCCGCAGGGCTCACAGCGGCGAACGACCTGCGGAAGGCCGGCCTCTCGGTCGCCGTCCTCGAGGCGAGGGACCGGGTCGGAGGGCGACTCTGGACCGACGTCATCGACGGCGCCATGCTCGAGATCGGCGGACAGTGGGTCTCGCCCGATCAGGATGCGCTGATCGACACGGTCGCCGAGCTCGGCCTGGAGACGTACAGCCGCTACCGCGAAGGGGACAGCGTCTACGTCGGACCCGACGGCCAGAGTCACCGTTTCACGGGTGAGATGTTCCCGGTATCGGCGGAGACCGAGCGTGTGATCGCCGAGATCACCGAGCGGCTCGACGCGATGGTCGCCGAGATCGACCCGGACAAGCCCTGGGAGCACCCGAACGCCGCCGAGTGGGACTCCGTCACCTGGGACGCCTGGCTGCGCGCGCAGACCGATGACGACGAGGCCGTGCGCAACCTGGCCTTCGCGACCGGCTCCGCGATGCTCACCAAGCCGACTCACGCGTTCTCTCTGCTGCAGTCGCTGCTGATGGCGGCATCCGCCGGCTCCTACTCGCACCTGGTCGACGCGGACTTCATCCTCGACAAGCGCGTCGTGGGCGGGCTGCAGCAGGTGCCGATCCGGCTCGCCGAGCGCCTGGGCGACGACGTGTTCCTGAACCAGCCGGTGCGCACGCTCGAATGGGGCGACCCTTCGACAGGCTCAGGGGCCCAGTTCGTGCGGGCCACCACCGACGACCTGACCGTCAGCGCCCGTTTCGCGATCCTCGCGCACGCCCCGGTGCTGTACGACCGCATCTCGTTCGTGCCGCCGCTGCCACGGCGTCAGCACCAGCTGCACCAGCACCTCTCGATGGGCTTCGTGATCAAGGTGCACGCCGTCTACGACCGGCCGTTCTGGCGCGAGCAGGGTCTGAGCGGCACCGCGTTCAGCCCGTACGAGCTCTCGCACGAGGCCTACGACAACACCAACCACGGCGACGAGCGCGGAACCCTGGTCGGCTTCGTCTCCGACCGCAACGCGGACGGTGTCTTCGAGCTCTCGGCGGAGGAGCGCAAGGAGCGCATCCTCGAGTCGCTCTCGCACTACTACGGCCCCGAGGCCAAGAACCCTGTCGTGTACTACGAGAGCGACTGGGGCAGCGAGGAGTGGACCCGGGGTGCCTACGCAGCGAGCTTCGACATGGGGGGCCTGCACCGCTACGGTGCCGACCTGCGCACCCCGGTCGGACCCATCAGCTTCGCCTGCAGCGACATGGCCGGAGCCGGCTACCAGCACGTCGACGGCGCGATCCGCATGGGGCGCCTGGTCGCCTCGCAGATCGTGGAGTCGAGCCGCGACGCCGGCTCCGCCGAGGGCAGCTGATGCCCGGGGGGTCGATCGTCGTCGGCTACACGGCGACGGATGCGGGGGCCGACGCGGCCGCTCTCGGCGCGCGCCTCGCCCGCAGCCTCGGCGCGCAGCTGCACCTCGTGCTCGTACTCCCGTCCGAAGGGACGCGCAGCCCGTCGGTGGTCCCGCCCGAGCGCGCCTATGAGGATCACATCAAGGCCCAGGCCAGGCAATGGCTGCAGGACGCCATCGTCCGGCTGCCTCAGGAGATCGCTCGCAGCGGTCACGTGCGCATCGCCGAGTCGTTCGCCGAAGGGCTGATCGCCGCCGGTGAGGAGTTCGGCGCGCGCCTCATCGTGGTCGGAGCCGCAGGGGGAGGCATCTTCGGGCGCCACCGCCTCGGAAGCGTCGCCTCCGAGCTGCTGCATTCCTCCACGATCCCCGTCGCGCTCGCTCCCGCCGGAACGGCCTCGACCGACGATCACGTCATCTCCCGGGTCACGGTCGCCGTCGGTACCCGTCCGGGCGCCGATGCGCTCCTCGACGAGGCCGTCGCCGTCGCGAGGGACAGCGGCAGCGGCATCCGCCTCGTCTCCCTCGTCCCGTTCGATGTCCCCCCGGGGCTCGACACCGGCGCCATCCGGCTGGTCGGAAACGCGCACGCGGATGAGGCGCTCGCCAAGGTCGCCTCGGCACTGCCGAGCGGCCTCGACGCCTCCTCCGTGGATGCGCCCGGCGACAGCGTCGAAGATGCCGTCGCTCATCTCTCCTGGCTTCCGGGCGAGGTCGTCCTCGTCGGATCGAGCAGGCTCGCCCAGCCGCGTCGGCTCTTCCTCGGCTCCACGGCAGCGAAGATGCTGCACGAGCTTCCCGTACCAATGATCGTCGTCCCGCGTACGCGTGGCGAGGGAGGAACCCTCTGATGACCACGACAGGTCGGGCAATGGAGCCCGAGTTCGGCGGAGCCACCGACGCCGCGGCGCCGGTGACCGGGGGGATCTCCCGCAAGGGACTCAGCGTCGGCACCGTCGGCGTGCTCGGTGCGCTGGTGATGGGGATCTCGTGCATCGCCCCGGCGTACACGTACACGGCCGGCATCGGCGGCGCGGTGGGCGCCGTCGGATTCCAAGTGCCCGCGATCCTGTTGCTCGGGTTCATCCCGATGCTCCTCGTCGCCTTCGGGTACCGCGAACTCAACAAGGCCATGCCCGACTCGGGCACCAGCTTCACCTGGGCGACCAGGGCATTCGGACCGTACGTCGGCTGGATGGCGGGGTGGGGTCTGATCGTCGCGACGATCCTGGTGCTCTCCAACCTCGCCGGCATCGCCGTGGACTTCCTCTTCCTGCTCATCTCGCAGATCTCCGGCAATGAGGCGATCGCCGAGATCACTCGCAACCCGTTCGTGAACGTGGCCGTGTGTCTGATCTTCGTCGCTCTCGCCGCCTGGGTGTCGTATCGGGACGTCTCGACCTCGCAGAAGCTGCAGTACGGCCTCGTGGCGTTCCAGATCGTGATCCTGGTGGTGTTCGCCGTGATGGCGATCGTGCAGACCGTCCAGGGTGGCGCCTTCGAGCCGCACATGCCCGAACTCTCGTGGTTCAACCCCTTCGCGATCCAGGGCGGGATCTCGGTGATCGTGATGGGCCTCTCCGCCTCGGTCTTCATGTTCTGGGGATGGGACGTCACCCTCACGATGAACGAAGAGGCCAAGGATCCAGAGCGCACGCCCGGACGCGCGGCCATGCTCACGGTGCTCTCGATCATCGCGATCTACCTGCTGCTCACGGTCAGCAGCCTGATGTACTCCGGCATCGGCGACGAGGGCCTCGGGCTCATGAACGAGGACATCGGCGGCAACGTGTTCTTCGCCCTGTCCGGCCCGGTGATGGGGGGCCTTGCGTTCCTGCTCTCGCTGGCCGTGCTGACCTCGTCGGCATCGTCGCTGCAGTCGACGTTCATCTCCCCGGCCAGGACTCTGCTCGCGATGGGGCACTACGGGGCGATGCCGCAGCGATTCGCCGGTGTCAACCCGCGGTTCTTCACGCCGGGATTCGCGACGATCGCCTCGGCCATCGTCGCGGGCGGGTTCTACGCCGTGATGCGCTTCCTCAGCGAGGACGCGCTGTGGGACACGATCCTCGCGCTGGGCATGATGATCTGCTTCTACTACGGCATCACCGCGCTGTCGTGTGTGTGGTACTTCCGTCACCAGTGGTTCGACTCGGGCAAGGACTTCTTCTTCAAGCTCGCGAGCCCCCTCGTCGGTGGAGTCATCCTGCTGGTGCTCTTCGTGATCACCGCGATCGACAGCCTCGCACCCGACTTCGGATCGATCGCCATCGGCGCCGATGCGAACGGTGAGGGCGGCATCGGCATCGTGTTCTTCATCGGCGTCGGTCTGCTCGTCTTCGGCGCCGTGCTGATGCTCGTCCAGAGGATCGTGAATCCCGACTTCTTCCGCGGCAAGACGCTGAGCATGGACGCCCCGCCGAGCGCCCGCCGTCGCTGACCCCCACTCCCCACAGAAAGAGAATCCATGAGCACTCAGATCGCACCGGCAGAGCAGGCGCTGCTCGACAGCATCCCCACCGGCCTCTTCATCGGCGGTCAGTGGGTCGACGGCGAGACCGGCGGCACCTTCGATGTGAAGGACCCGTCGACGGGCGAGGTCATCCGGACGATCGCGGATGCGACGCCGGGCGACGGCATCCGTGCACTCGACGCCGCGGTCGCCGCACAGGACTCGTGGGCAGCCACCGCCCCGCGTACGCGCAGCGACATCCTGCGTCGTGCGTTCGACCTCGTGCAGGCGCGCAAGGAGGACCTGGCGCTGCTCATGACCCTCGAGATGGGCAAGCCGCTCGCCGAGGCGCGGGGCGAGGTCGGCTACGGCGGCGAGTTCCTCCGTTGGTTCAGCGAAGAGGCGGTGCGCATCAACGGCCGCTACGGACTCAACCCCGAGGGCACGGGCCACATGGTCGTGTCGCAGCGTCCGGTCGGCCCGTCGTTCTTCGTCACGCCGTGGAACTTCCCGTTCGCGATGGCCACGCGCAAGATCGCTCCGGCCCTCGCCGCGGGATGCACCGTGGTGATCAAGCCCCCGGCACTCACGCCGCTGACGACCATCTTCTTCGTGTCGCTGCTGGAGGAGGCCGGACTTCCCGCCGGCGTCGTCAACGTCGTGCAGACCTCGCGTTCGAGCGCGCTGTCTGCTCCGATCATCGCCGACCCTCGTCTGCGCAAGCTCTCCTTCACCGGCTCCACCGAGGTGGGCCGCAAGCTCATCGCGCAGGCTGCCGAGGGCGTGCTGCGCGTGTCGATGGAGCTCGGCGGCAACGCGCCGTTCGTGGTCTTCGACGACGCCGATCTCGACAAGGCAGTGGAGGGCGCGCTGGCCGCGAAGTTCCGCAACATCGGCCAGGCGTGCACGGCGGCCAACCGCTTCATCGTGCATAAGGACATCGCCGGTGAGTTCGCCAAGCGCATCACCGAGCGCGTCGACGCCATGAAGATCGGTCGCGGCACCGAGGACGGCGTGGCGATCGGACCGCTCATCGACGACGACGCCGTCGCCAAGGCCGGCGAGCTCGTCGACGAGGCCGTGGGCCGTGGCGCCACGTTGCTCGCAGGAGGCAAGGCGCTCGACGGCGTCGGCAGCTTCTACGAGCCGACCGTGCTCACCGACGTGGTCGCCGGCAGCGCGATCCTGCGCGAGGAGATCTTCGGACCGGTGCTCGCGATCGCCACCTTCGAGACCGAGGAAGAGGCCGTGCGCCTGGCCAACGACACCGAGTACGGACTGGTGTCGTACGTGTTCACGGAGAGCCTGCAGCGCGGTCAGCGCATGATCGACGCTCTCGAGACCGGCATGATGGGTCTCAACGTGGGCGTGGTGTCGAACGCGGCAGCTCCCTTCGGCGGCGTCAAGCAGTCCGGCGTCGGCCGCGAGGGTGGCTTCGAGGGCATCCACGAGTACCTGTCCACCAAGTACACGCTGATCCCGGTCTCCTGACCGGCCTGCAGAGAGGACGAGACATGACCGACTACGCCGTCATCAACCCCGCCACCGGAGAGACGCTGGCGTCCTTCGACACCTTCACCGACGCGCAGATCGAGGAGGCCGTCGCGGCCGCCGACGACGCGCACCGGGAGTGGTCGCGCTCGTCGACCGTCGCGGAGCGTGCCGCGCTGCTGCGCCGTGCCGCCGAGCTGCACCGCGAGCGTCGCGAGGCTCTCGCCGACGTGTTCGTGCGCGAGATGGGCAAGCCGCGCGAGGCCGCTCTGGGCGAGGTCGACTTCGCCGCCGACATCGCCGAGTACTACGCCGACCAGGCCGAGGCGATCATGGCCGACCAGCCGATCGCGATCCTCGGAGATGGTTCGGCGATCATCCGTCGTTCGTCGCTGGGCCCGCTCGTCGGCATCATGCCGTGGAACTTCCCGGCCTACCAGATCGTGCGTTTCGCGGCGCCGAACCTCATCGTCGGCAACACGATCCTGCTGAAGCCGGCACCGCAGTGCCCCGAGTCGTCGACCGCGCTCGAGGCGATCTATCACGATGCGGGATTCCCGAAGGGCGCCTACCAGAACGTCCTGGCGACCAACGAGCAGATCGCCACGATGATCGCGGACCCCCGCGTGCAGGGTGTCTCGCTCACGGGTTCCGAGCGTGCGGGGGCGGCGGTGGCCGAGATCGCCGGTCGCAACCTCAAGAAGGTCGCGCTCGAGCTCGGCGGTTCCGACCCGTTCATCGTGCTGTCCACCGACGACCTCGACGCGACGGTGCAGGCGGGTGTCGACGCGCGACTGGACAACAACGGCCAGGCCTGCAACGGCGCCAAGCGCTTCATCATCGTCGACGGTCTCTACGACTCCTTCGTCGAGAAGTTCACGGCGGCGATGGCATCCGTGCAGGCGACCGACCCCACCCTCGACGACACCGTGCTCGGGCCGGTGGCGTCGGAGACCGCGGCCGAGAACCTGCAGAAGCAGATCGACCGTGCCGTGGAGCAGGGGGCGACGCTGCTCACCGGAGGCACCCGAGACGGCGCCTTCTTCGCGCCCACCGTGCTCGCCGACGTCACGCCGGAGATGGACGTGTACCGCGAGGAACTCTTCGGCCCCGCAGCGGTCGTCTACCGCGTCGCGGATGAGGCGGCTGCGGTCGCGCTCGCGAACGACACGTCGTTCGGCCTCGGCTCCTACGTCTTCACGACGGATGCCGAGCAGGCCGAGCGCGTGGCCGACCAGATCGAGGCGGGCATGGTCTACGTCAACCTCGTGCTGGCCGACAGCCCGGAGCTGCCGTTCGGCGGCGTGAAGCGCAGCGGCACGTCGCGCGAGCTGGGACACCTGGCCGCCGACGAGTTCGTGAACCGCAAGCTCATCCGTGTCGGCTGAGTCTTCGCACTTCTCACGACAGGGGCGGATGCTGCATGGCATCCGCCCCTGTCGTGTGTGCGCAGCGGGATCTCGGAGATCGACCGGATCTCGGAGAATAGTGCCGGTTCGGGTCCGAAGCGCGGCAGAACTCCGAGGCCCCTCGACCGGGCCGGGCGTAGGGTCGAAGCATGGCCAATGTCGCTGAGAACATCGTCAAGACTCTGCACGCCAACGGGATCGACCGTGTCTACGGCCTTCCCGGTGATTCGCTCAACGGATTCACGGATGCCCTCCGCAAGGACGGCACGATCCGCTGGGTGCATGTGCGACACGAGGAGGCTGCCGCATTCGCCGCCGCAGCGGATGCCGCCACCACGGGAGAGCTCGCGGTCGTCGCGGGCTCCTGCGGGCCGGGCAACCTGCACCTCATCAACGGCCTCTACGACGCGAACCGTTCGCGCGTGCCCGTGCTCGCCATCGCCGCACACATCCCGACCACCGAGATCGGCACCGGGTACTTCCAGGAGACGCATCCGCAGGAGTTGTTCCGCGAGTGCAGCGTGTACGTGGAGTACGTCGCGGACCCGAAGCAGATGCCGCGACTCCTGGAGATCGCGATGCGCGCCGCCATCGAGCAGCGCGGAGTCGCGGTGCTCGTGATCCCCGGCGACGTGGCGCTGGCCGAGATCGCCGACGACCGTGCCGTGGTGATCGAGCGCGCCCGTCCGGTCATCGTCCCGAGCGGGGCGGAACTCGAGCAGGCGGCGACGCTGCTGAACGCGGCGAAGAAGGTCACGATCCTCGCCGGCGCCGGAGTCGAGGGGGCTCATGACGAGGTCATCGCACTGGCCGACCGGCTGGGCGCGCCGATCGTGCACGCACTCCGCGGCAAGGAGTTCATCGAGTACGACAACCCCTTCGACGTCGGGATGACCGGCCTGCTCGGCTTCGCCTCCGGCTACCGGGCGATGGAGGCGGCGGATGCGCTGCTCGTGCTGGGCAGCGACTTCCCGTACGAGCAGTTCTACCCGGAGCACGCCACGACCATCCAGGTCGACATCCGGGGCTCTCAGCTCGGCAAGCGGCATCCGCTCGATCTGGGGCTGGTCGGCGACGTCCGCGCGACCGCCGAGGCGCTCCTGCCGCGACTGGCCGAGAGGCAGGACCGCTCCCACCTCGACGACTCGACCGCCCATTACCGCAAGACCAGGGCGAAGCTCGACGACCTCGCGGTGCCGACCAAGGCCGGGCGTCCGATCCACCCGCAGTACCTCGCGCGGCTGCTGAACGAGCAGGCCGCGGACGACGCGATCTTCACGGCCGATGTCGGTTCACCCACCGTCTGGGCCGCGCGGTACCTGAAGATGAGCGAGCACCGTCGCCTGATCGGCTCGTTCACCCACGGCTCGATGGCGAACGCGCTGTTGCACGGCATCGGGGCGCAGGTCGCGCATCCGGATCGTCAAGTGGTCGCCCTGGCCGGCGACGGAGGACTCGCGATGATGCTCGGCGAGCTCATCACCCTGACGCAGAACGATCTGCCGGTCAAGACGATCGTGGTGAACAACTCCTCGCTCAACTTCGTGGAGCTGGAGATGAAGGCCGCCGGATTCGTCACCTACGGCACCGACCTGAAGAACCCGAGCTTCGCCGCGATCGCCGAGGCCATGGGCATCTTCGCGCGTCGCGTCGAGCGCAGCGAGGACCTGCCGGATGCCGTCCGCGAAGTCCTCGCCCACGACGGTCCCGCCCTGCTCGACGTCGTCACCGAGCGCCAGGAGCTGTCGATGCCGCCCGCGATCGAGGCGGCGCAGGTGAAGGGCTTCGCGCTCTACGCCATCCGCACGGTCATGTCGGGCCGCGGCGACGAGCTGCTCGATCTCGCTCGCGCGAACTGGCGCCAGCTGTTCTGAGAGCGCGGGCGGGGGTGCCCTTCGTCGGATCCTGAGCGAGCGGAGCGAGACGCAGGGCGCTGCGCTGGCTCCGGGGCGGTGGGGTGCCCTTCCGCTCGCTCAGGGTGCGGAGTCCGCTCCCTGAGCGACGAGCGCAGCGAGGAGACGAAGGGCGCCGCGCTCAGCTCTCGATGAGCGCGCGCACCTCCGCGGCCTCGCCGTGACGGCCGAGCGCCTCGAGCGTGTCGCCGAGCTCCAAACCGGCCACCTGTCGCAGGGGCGGGTGGGCGGCGCCGTGCTCGAGAGCGCTGCGGTACACGGCAACGGCGTCGCCCGCGCGGTCGTTTCCGACGAGCAGACGGGCGACGAACAGCTCCGAGCCTCCTGCCGCGCCGGTGTCACCGATCTCCGCGAACGCATCCGCGGCGGTCAGCGCGGCGGCGACGGCTTCGTCGACGCGGCCGATCTCGGCCAGCGCCCGGCCGCGGGAGTCGGTGACGTCGGCGAGCAGCCAGTGGGCCTCGTGCTCCTGCGCGAGTGCGGCGACCTCGTCGAACAGCGCGAACGCGCGCTCGTCCTGCCGTCCGCCGTAGACCTGGCCGAGGTTGTGCAGCACCTCGACGTGGGCGCCGACCGCATCGGGTGCGCGGCGCACGATCTCCGCGGCGGACTCCAGCAGCGCGAGCGCGTCGTCGTTCTCGTCGAACCGGGCGAGGATCTTGGCCTGCTCGGTCATCGAGATCGCCTGGTCCGCGTGCTCTTCGGCCTCTCCGTACAGCGTGGCCGCGTAGCCGAAGGCGCCGACGGCCTGGCCGTACTCGCCCGCGCCGGTCAGGGCCCGCGCCAGCATCGACGCGGTCATGGCGCGGGAGCCGGCGGGCACCTCCGCCTGCTCCTCCTGCTCGAGCACCGTGCCGAACAGCTCCGCCGCCTCTTCGGCATCGCCCACCGCGAGCATGGCGCGCGCCAGACGGAAGTTCGCCCCGGCGAGGTCACCGCCCTCCTGCGCGACCAGACGCGCGGTCACCCGGTAGCGGGCCAGAGACTTCTCCGGCTGGCCGGCATCCTCCCAGAGCGCGCCGGCGAGCAGATGGGCTGCGGCGAGAGCCCGGGTGGCGCCGAGACCGGCGAGCAGGCGGCAGGCCTCATCGGCATCCGTCGCGCCATCCACGTAGGCATCGGAGCCGCCACGCACGCGGGCACGCGTCTGCAGCGCCTGGGCACGGTGGCCGATGCTGAGGTCGTCCTGCGCCAGGAAGCGATCGAGCAGGGAGGCGCCCGATTCGATGTCGCCCTTGCTCAGCACGGCGTGGATCGCCACGAGCGTGGTCGTGTTCGACAGCCGGGTGTCCTCCGCTTCGGCGAACGCCCGCGCGGCGTGCTCTGCCAGGTCGAGCGCGGCATCCGCCTCGTCGGACTGCAGGTGCAGTGACGCGCGGCTGATGGCGAGGTCGCCGCGCGACCAGGCGGGCAGCGACGCGGCGTCGGCCAGTGCGTCCTCGAGGTCCGCGGTGGTCTCCGGGGTGTTCAGGCCGAACGTGGCCAGGCCCAGACGCTCCTCGAGCCCGGCCTGCACGTCCTTCCCGGCCTCGCGCAGTGCGGCCACGCGCGCGGGGAGCAGCTCGGCGGCCTCCTCGGCGCGGTCGAGCGCGACCAGGATGCCGATGCGCATCGACAGCAGCTGAGCCCGCTTGTAGGGGTCTTCCACACCGCTCGCACGGGGGAGGGCCTCGAGCGTCTCGTGCTCGGCGCCGTACTGCGCGAGCTCCATCGCGCGGTCGAACCAGCCGTCGGCGTCGACAGGGCTCGTGGCCGCGGGCGTCGCCACGAAGGCGTCGGAGCGGATCGGCACGTCGTACTGCTCGGTCGCCAGGGCCCGCATCCGTTCGAGGGCCTGCGCGTGGCCGTCGGTGCCGTCGCGCCGGTCGAACTCCGCGCCGATGCGCTCGGCCGTGGCCCATGCCGTCGCGGCGAGCTCCTGCGCCGTCCAGGCGCCATCGTGCGCGCCGAAGAACTGCTCCAGGGCCGGGGCGTCGGCGCCGCGCACCGGGGTGTCGCCATGACCGGTCGCGGTGACGCGGTCGAGGGCGAATGCGAAGGCGGCCAGCGCGGCGAAGTGCGCGTCGACGTTGAGCCCGTCGTGCGCGAGCCAGGAGATGTGCCGCTCGACCAGCGACAGCGCGCGCGCCTCGTTGCCGGTCAGTGCCGCGAACACGATGTTGTTGGCGACGATGCGGAGGTTGTCGGGGTTGTCCTTGGCGAGACGGTAGCTGCGCAGGTGCGCGGTCTTCGCCTCCTCGCCGCGGCCGGCACGCAGATAGGGCAGCAGCACGCGCGACAGGGCGTGCTCCGGCTCCTCGCCGCAGGAGAAACCGCCCTCGATCATCTCCTCGACCAGGCGGATGGCGTCGGCATCCCGGCCCGTCTCGGCGAAGAAGCCCGCGAACTGGCTGCGTCCGCACGCGTCGCAGTGGCTGTGCTCGTCGCGCGGAGTGGCTTCGAGCTGCACGCGCAGCGCCTCGGCATCCGCGATCCGTCCGGCGTCCCATGCGTCTTCGAAACGCGCCGTCAGCACGCCGCTGAGGCCCAGCCCGGCGGTGCGGTAGTGGGACTCCATGTCGTCGAGAACCGCGACGATCTGCTCCTGCGAGAACGCGGGCGAGGAACGCAGCGACGAGGCCATCCACTTGAACTGCCACATCAGGTCGGCGCCACCGTAGTCGAGGTCGCTCGGGAAGCGCTGCGGGTCGGCGTCGTGATGCGCGAGGCACCAGGCGAAGGAGTTCAGCATGACGTCGGTCGCGCCGTTCATGTTCGCCGACGCGGTCTGCCGCATGCGCGCCTCGTACTCGAGCCGCTCGTCGCCGATCTCCTGCGCCAGGGCGACGGCCTCGGAGACGAGAGCCTGCTCGGCAGGACCCCACGGGGTGCGGTCGATCTCTTCGAGCAGCTGCTGGAAGCGCTTCTTCGGACGTGCCATGGACGGGTCCCTTCGATGGGTCGGTACGTGGGGGGTCAGCGGGTCTCGTCGAAGGGGATGGTGTCCCCTTCGAGCCCGGCCGAGAGGGAGACGAGATCGCTGAGCGCTGTGGTCATCAGACTGCGGTCGGCGTCGGTGAGCGGATGGTGCCCCGCGAGCAGGGCCTGGATGTAGAGCAGCTGCAGAGTACGGGCGAACACGGCGTCATCCTGCACGCGCACGAGCGCCCGGACGACGCGGTTGCTCCAGTTCAGGCACAGCCGTGCGCGCAGGTCGTCGTCGCGGCCGAGCGAGCGGGTCTGATCGATCTTGTCGAGCACCCCACCCCACAGCGCGCCGGTGATGCCCTTGGTGCGCGTGCGGTCGATCGCGCGCAGCACCTCGGGGTCGGCGACGTAGAGGGCCGACAGCTCCGGTCGATCGATCGCGCGCACCACGACCGAGCACTCGGCGGATGCGAGTACCGCGCCGGCACGGGCTTCCAGGGCGACGGCGGCGTCACGGTCGTCGAGAGGGGGAGGGTCGAGGCGGTCGAGCTCGCCGGTGACGTCGACCTGCTCGATCGTGACGTTCGGGTACAGCTCCGGGAGCATCCGCACCAGGTCGGCGTCGAACAGGTAGCCGCCGTTGACGAGCACCTCGGACGACGGCGAGATGCCAGCCACCTGACGGAACTCGTCGACGGATGCGGCGTAGCGCACGTGCGGGTAGCGCTCGACGAGGTCGCCGATGCGGATCGTGCCGTGCGTGGTCTCCAGCGTCAGCCAGCGCGTGATGAATTGCGCGAGCTCCGGATCGTGGCGCACGAGCGACTTGAGGCCGACCTCGTGGATCGCGACGAACTGCGCCAGCCGGTGCGGTTCCCGCAGGCCCAGCTCGAGCACCCAGCGACGGATGCCGGCGCCGAGCTGCTCGCGCACCCGTTCCAGGGCAGCGTCCTCCACCAGCGATTCCCTGCTGGCGGTGGGGGCGAGTCCGGTCGAGTCGACCACGGCGCGCACGAAGAAGGCCCAGTCGGGGAGCACGTCGTCGACGCGCTCCGAGAGCAGCATCCGTCCGAGGTACATGCGGGTCGCCTGGCGCGCACCGGGGGGAGGCGCATAGGGCAGCACGTACGCCAGGCCGCGCGTGCCGGTGGCGGGCTCGCTGAGCTCGATGACGTCGAGCGGACCGGCGCCGAGCAGCGAGCGTCCGTAGCCCACGGCCGCGTCGATGTCGTCAGCGACGTCGAGGAACGGCGGGGTGCGGGTGATCTCGATGTCGTCGCCGGGGGCGTCGATCGTGACGCGTACCGGCAGGAACTCGCCGAAGGTCGAGGCGAGCTCGTGCACCGCGGCAGGGCGCAGCAGCTCGTCGGCGTCGAAGCGGGGGACGAGGTGCACGCTGGTGCCGATCGGCAGCTCCTCGTCGATCTCGGAGACCTGGAAGGTGCCGTCGGAGCTGCCCGTCCACTCGACAGAGGCCCCGCCGCGCGCGCTGCGGGAGCGGATGACGATGGTGTCGGCGACCATGAAGCAGCTCAGCAGCCCGATGCCGAACTGGCCGAGGTAGTCGCTGCGGGGGAGGTCGAAGATATCGCGCTTGGAGCTGCGGCCGACGGTCGCCAGGAGGTCGGCCACCTCGGACGCGGTGAGACCCACGCCGTCGTCGCGCAGCACGAACTCGCCGTTCTCGGCGGTCAGCGGGGTGATCCGGATGTGTCCGCCCCCGCCATCGACCTCGCGTCGGGCGGTGATGGCGTCGCGCGCGTTCTGCAGAAGCTCGCGCAGGTACACGCGCGGACTGGAGTAGATGTGCCTGCTGAGCAGATCGACGACCCCGCGCAGATCCACCTGGAACTGCTGTACTTCAGCGCTCACCGGCGCTCCCTCCTGATGCATCCGCTCGCCGAGCCTAACAACAACACGCGGGCATGCCCCGGTTCGGCAGCAGCGGACGGATGCCGTACACTGATGTGGCAGTTGTTTTCTGCATTCTTTCGCCATGCCTGGGATCCTCGATCCTGGAATCGGTGGCAGAGTGGGGAGGACACCCCGAGGCCACACGGTCTCTAGGGCGGTAGCTCAATTGGCAGAGCAGCGGTCTCCAAAACCGCAGGTTGCAGGTTCGATTCCTGTCCGCCCTGCGCGTCAGCGCAACGCTGACACACGAAAGGTACATTCAGGATGGATCAGGACGAACCGCGCGGCGAGGTCGTCGCGGCTGGCGCCACCCGCGAGAAGAAGGGCAACCCCTTCTCCCGGTTCTTCGGGGGCATCGCCCTGTTCATCCGCCAGGTCATCTCCGAGCTCCGCAAGGTCGTCACCCCGACTCGCAAGGAGCTGTTCAAGTTCACCGGGGTGGTGCTCGTCTTCGTTCTGATCGTGATGGGCATCGTCTACGGCTTGGACACTCTGTTCGCATTCGTGACGCACTGGGTTTTCGGAATCCCCGGCTGATGATGCCCGCGGCTCGCGCCGCAGCTATGGAGAAGAAACAACGTGTCTGAACGATATTCCGACGACGCCGACTGGGCGACCGCGGCTGAGCAGTCCAGCGAGGAGGACGAGGCCCAGGAGGGCAACGTCCTCGCCGCAGAAGAATTCTCCGTGACCTCGGCAGAGCACGTCGCTCTGCACATCGAGGACGAGGACGGCGATGAAGAAGACACTGACACCGATGACGACATCGTCATCGAAGACCCGGAGGCGGACGCGATCGTGAACGACGCTCTCAACCTGGACGAAGCGGCTGAGTCTGAGGCCGCCGCTGAGGTCCTGAACGATGCTGTGGCCGAAGAGACGGCTGACCAGGAGGCCGCTGCGGCCGACGAGGTCACCCCCTACGACGGTCCCGACGTCAACGGCGATGAGGACTCCTCCGCCGACGAGGACGACGAGGATGCGGAGGAGGACCCGTACGAGGCCTTCCGCATGGACCTCCGCATGCTCCCGGGCAAGTGGTACGTCATCCACTCCTACGCCGGTTTCGAGCGCAAGGTCAAGGCGAACATCGAGCAGCGCAAGTCGACGCTCGAGGTCGAGGACGAGATCTACCAGGTCGAGGTCCCGATGGAGGACGTCGTCGAGATCAAGAACGGCCAGCGCAAGATGGTCACCCGTGTGCGCATCCCGGGCTACGTGCTCGTGCGCATGGAGCTCACGGAAGACACCTGGTCGGTCGTGCGCCACACTCCCGGTGTCACCGGCTTCGTGGGCAACGCCCACAACCCGACGCCGCTGCGCTTCGAAGAGGCCTTCAACATGCTGAAGTCCCTCGTCGAGGTCAAGGACCTTCCCACCGCGAAGAACATCGCGTCGAAGGGCGGCGTGGCCGTGGCCCGTCCGCTCCCGGCCGAGGTCGACTTCGAGGTCGGCGAGACCATCACGATCAAGGAAGGCTCGTTCGCGGGTCTGCCCGGTTCGATCAGCGAGATCAAGCCGGAGAGCGGCAAGCTCACCGTGCTCGTCTCCCTGTTCGAGCGCGAGACCCCGGTCGAGCTGTCGTTCGACCAGGTCACGAAGATGATCTGACACACTCTTCACGAGAACGGCCGTCCCTTCCGGGGCGGCCGTTCTCGCGTGCGGGGCGTGGTCGCGAACGCGTGCTCGCAGCGTGGTGGTCGGGACTGGTCGCATCCGCGGGCCCGAGGCGACAGCCTTCGGCCTCTCCCTGCGGGGAGTGGTCGCGAACGGTCGCCCGGGCGCGGGTGTTGCGGCACTGTGCGACCGCGCGCTGTCACCTCTCTGACGGGATGTGCGATGCGACCGTGTGTCAGGTAGACTTACGTGGTTTGTGTGCCGCTTCGGCGTGCGCAGAGACGACCACGGTCCGGAGATGCCGGATCTGTGGGAGAAGCGGATGCGCAGGCATCCGATTCGATGAAAGGAAAGAGAATGGCACCGAAGAAGAAGGTGACCGGCCTGATCAAGCTTCAGATCAACGCCGGTGCAGCCAACCCGGCGCCGCCGATCGGCCCCGCGCTCGGTCAGCATGGCGTCAACATCATGGAGTTCTGCAAGGCGTACAACGCCGCGACCGAGTCGCAGCGCGGCAACGTCATCCCCGTCGAGATCACCGTCTACGAGGACCGCAGCTTCACCTTCGTCCTGAAGACCCCGCCGGCTGCGGAGCTCATCAAGAAGGCCGCAGGCGTGGCCAAGGGCTCTGCGACCCCGCACACGGTCAAGGTCGCGAAGATCACCAAGGACCAGGTCCGTCAGATCGCCGAGACCAAGCAGGCCGACCTGAACGCGAACGACATCGAGGCCGCCTCGAAGATCATCGCCGGCACCGCCCGTTCCATGGGCATCACGGTCGAGGGCTGAGGAGAATAATCATGGCTACGAAGTCCAAGGCTTACAAGGCTGCCGCCGAGAAGATCGAGGCAGACCGTTTCTACACTCCCGCTGAGGCTGTCGCCCTGGCGAAGGAGACCGGCTCGGCGAAGTTCGACTCGACCGTCGAGGTCGCGCTGAAGCTCGCCGTCGACCCCCGCAAGGCAGACCAGATGGTGCGCGGCACCGTCATCCTGCCCCACGGAACCGGCAAGACCGCCCGCGTCATCGTGTTCGCCACCGGCCCCGCGGCCGAGGCAGCGATCGCCGCAGGTGCAGACGAGGTCGGCGGCGCCGAGCTCATCGAGAAGGTCGCCGCCGGCTGGACCGCGTTCGACGCGGCCGTCTCCACCCCTGAGCTCATGGGCCAGGTCGGTCGTCTCGGAAAGGTCCTGGGTCCGCGCGGCCTGATGCCGAACCCGAAGACCGGCACCGTGACCCCGAACACGGCCAAGGCCGTCGAGGAGATCAAGGGCGGAAAGATCGAGTTCCGCGTCGACAAGCACGCCAACGTGCACTTCGTCGTGGGCAAGGCCTCCTTCACCGCCGAGCAGCTGAACGAGAACATCGACGCCGCTCTCGAGGAGATCGTCCGCCTCAAGCCGTCGAGCTCCAAGGGCCGTTACATCCAGAAGGGTGCGGTGTCGACCACGTTCGGTCCCGGCATCCCGCTGGACGTCAACGCCATCTGAGTCTGACTCTCTGAAATGCCCCCGGGCCCGCCCGGGGGCATTTCTGCGTTCACAGTGGTCAGGACGGTGAAACTCGCCGTCATGCGATGCGGAGTCCGCGAGCGCACCGCATACTGTGATGAGTCCAACAATCGCGTGCCACAGCACTCGCGCGATCCGCACCCCCAGGAGGGTCCGCCCATGTCTCGTCGCCTGATCGCCGTCACGGCTCTCGTCCTCACCGCTGCGGCGCTCACCGCCTGCAGCGGATCCAGCGCCCCCGAGTCGACGAGTGGCAGTGACAACTCCGCATCGTCCGACTTCGGCCTCGTCACCGATGGCACGCTCACGGTCGCGACCGAGGGTACGTACCGCCCGTTCAGCTTCCACGACGACGGTGGCAGCGGCGAGCTCACCGGCTTCGACGTCGAGATCATCCAGGCGGTCGCCGACAAGCTCGACCTCGAGGTGAAGTTCGAGGAGACGCAGTGGGACGCGATCTTCGCAGGTCTCGATGCCGGTCGCTTCGACGTGATCGCCAACCAGGTCACGATCAACGACGAGCGGGAAGCCGCCTATCTCTTCAGCGCCCCGTATACGGTGTCGCCCGGTGTGATCGTGGTCGCGGACGACGACGACTCGATCACCTCGTTCGCCGACCTCGACGGCAAGACGACGGCGCAGTCCCTGACCAGCAACTGGAACGACCTCGCGGTGGAGTCCGGCGCGAAGGTCCAGGGCGTCGAGGGATGGGCGCAGGCCGTCACGCTGCTGCGCCAGGGCCGCGTCGATGCGACCATCAACGACAAGCTCACGTTCCTCGACTACGAGAAGACGGATGGCCCGACGGGCCTGAAGATCGCCGCCGAGACCGAGGATGCCGGCAAGCAGGCGTTCGTGTTCACCAAGGACAAGCAGAGCCTGGTCGACGCCGTCGATGGTGCGCTCGACGAGCTCCGCGCTGACGGCACCCTGGCTGAGATCAGCAAGAAGTACTTCGGCGCCGACGTCACCGAATAGTCGATGTCGCCCTGGGAGCTGTTCCTCGCGTCGGTGGGCCCGATCGCCTTCGGTGGGCTGATCGGCACCATCCCGCTGGCGCTGAGCTCGTTCGCGCTGGGACTGGTGATCGCGCTGGGGGTCGCGCTCATGCGCATCTCGACGCGGTCCGTCGTCTCCGGCATCGCGCGCGTCTACATCTCGATCATCCGCGGCACGCCGCTCCTGGTGCAGCTGTTCGTGATCTTCTACGGGCTCCCGTCCATCGGCGTCACCATCGACCCCTGGCCGTGCGCGATCATCGCGTTCTCGCTGAACGTCGGCGGGTACGCGGCCGAAGTCATCCGCGCCGCGATCATCTCGGTACCGCAGGGCCAGTGGGAGGCCGCCTACACGGTGGGCATGGGCCGCACGCGCACGCTGACCCGGGTCATCCTCCCGCAGGCCGCACGCGTCTCGGTGCCGCCGCTGTCGAACACCTTCATCTCGCTCGTCAAGGACACCTCGTTGGCGTCGTTGATCCTGGTGACCGAGCTGTTCAAGGTGTCGCAGCAGATCGCCGCATCGACCTATCAGTTCATGGTCGTCTACCTGACGGCGGCGCTGGTGTACTGGGTGTTCTGCCTGGTGCTGTCGACCGGCCAGAGTTTCCTGGAGAGGAGGCTGGACAGCCGTGTCGCGAACTAGCCCCGCCGAACCCCTGCTCACCGCCCGCGGACTGCACAAGAGCTTCGGCTCGAACGAGGTGCTGCGCGGCATCGATCTGACGTTGCACCGTGGCGAGGTGGTCGTGCTGATCGGCCCCAGCGGTTCGGGGAAGACGACCGTGCTCCGTTCACTCAACGGCCTGGAGACCCCGGATGCCGGGGTGATCTCGGTCGAGGGCGGTCCGGAGATCGACTTCGCGACCCGTCCGTCGCAGAAGGAGCGCTTCGCCCTGCGTGACCGCTCGGCGATGGTCTTCCAGCATCACAACCTGTTCCCGCACTTCACGGTGCTGGAGAACGTGATCGAGGGTCCCTGGCGCGTCCAGGGCCGTCCGAAGGATGAGGTGGTCGCCGAGGCGCTGGCGCTGCTGGATCGGGTCGGCCTGAGCGACAAGGCGGATGCTCGACCGCACCAGCTTTCCGGTGGGCAGCAGCAACGTGTCGGCATCGTCCGTGCGCTCGCGTTGAAGCCGGACCTGCTGCTGTTCGACGAGCCGACCAGCGCACTCGACCCCGAGCTCGTGGGCGATGTGCTCGTCGTCATCAAGGAGCTCGCCGACGAGGGCTGGACCATGGCCGTCGTCACGCACGAGCTGAGCTTCGCGCGCGAGGCCGCCGACCATGTGCTGTTCATGGACGGCGGCGTCGTCGTCGAGCAGGGCACTCCGGAGCAGGTCTTCACGGCGCCGCAGCACGAGCGCACGCAGCGCTTCCTCACCCGCATCCTCCGCCCGCTCGACGGGATCTGAGCGGCACCGCGCGTCTCCGCGGCGGCGACGGGGTGGCGCTCAGGCGGTCAGGACCGGCAGCACCAGGCTCACGGCGATCGCGATCATCACGACGGCTATCACGGCGTCGAGGATGCGCCAGGAGAGCGGCGTGCGCAGCCAGCGACCCAGATAGCGCGCGCCGAATCCGAGCGCGGTGAACCACAGGATGCTCGCCGCCACAGCGCCGGCGGCGAACAGCCAGCGCTCCTCCCCGTGCGTCGCGGCGATCGAGCCGAGCATCAGCACCGTGTCGAGATACACGTGCGGGTTGAGCCAGGTGAGCGCCAGGACCGTGAGGATGACCGCGGCCAGGGGAGTGCGCGTGCGGGTGCGGGTGAGCGTGGTCCCCGGCGCCTGGGCGACTGTGTCCTCCTCGGCTTCGACCTGCAGCGCCTCGCCCGTGCCCCTCCACGCGCGGCGGGCCGCCAGCAGCCCGTAGACGAGCAGGAAGACGGCGCCAGCCCATCGCGCGACCACCACCAACCACGGCGCGGCGGAGATCACGTAGCCGAGTCCGGCGACGCCGGCGATGATCAGCACTGCATCGGACACGGCGCAGATGATGACGACCGCGAGCACGTGCTCCCGCCGGATGCCCTGGCGGAGCACGAAGACGTTCTGTGCGCCGATGGCGACGATCAGCGAGAGGCCCAGGCCGAGGCCTGCGAGAACGGAGAGCATGTATCCAGCGTAGGAACCGGACAACATCAACACCAGCGAGGATTCCTACCGAACCATTAGCATCGCTTATGTGAGGATCGATCCCGAACTGGCGGCCACCGTCGCCGCGGTCGCCGACGAAGGCACGCTCGATGCGGCTTCCCGGCTGCTGCGCATCACCCCCTCGGCGGTGAGTCAGCGACTCAAGACGCTCGAGCAGCAGCTCGGCCGCATCCTCATCGTGCGCAGCAAGCCGGCGCGGCTGACGGAAGCAGGGGAGGCCGTCGTGCGGCTGGCCCGCCAGATCGCGCTCCTGGAGCACGACGCCCTCGCCGGGGTCGGCCTGGATGACGAGGGCGGCGCGCGGCGCATCACCGTGCCGCTGGCCGTGAACGCCGACTCGATGGCGACGTGGTTCCTCGCCCCGCTCGCTCGGCTGTCGGCGCAGCACGACATCGACTTCGATCTGCACCGCGACGACCAGAACTTCACCGCACGGCTGCTCGAGTCCGGCACCGTGATGGCAGCGGTGACGAGTGAGAGCGTGCCCGTCGCCGGATGTTCGGTCACCCCGCTCGGCGTGCTCGAGTACGAAGCGGTCGCCGCGCCGGCTTTCGCTGACCGCTGGTTCCCGCACGGGGCGACCGCAGACTCCCTGGCGCGGGCTCCCTTCGTCGACTTCGACCGACGCGACACGCTCCAACACGAGTGGCTGCGGGAGCAGGGGGTGTCGCATCAGGGCGTGCCGCGTCACTACGTACCGGCATCACATGACTACGCGCTCGCGGTCGAGCTCGGTCTCGGCTGGGGGATGCTGCCGCTCCCGCAGGGCTCCGCCGGTCTCGTGCGGCTCGGAGGCCCGGCGGTGCGGACCGCGCTGTACTGGCAGCAGTGGAACCTGCGCTCCGCCCTGCTCGACACCATCGCCGCCGAGGTCGCCGCCGAGGCACGCACTGTCCTGCGCCCCTAGCCCCGCGCGCACACGCTGGCAGTCGCCGAGTGCACGGCATCCTGCCCAGTGAACAGGATGCTGGCGTCGTGAGGTCGTGCAATCGACTGCTTCCCGTGCACTCGGCGGGCGCCGCGGGAACTACGCGGGCGTGACCCCGGAGGCGAGGGCATGCAGCAGGCGGGTGAGGTTGCCGATGTCGGTGAGGCTCCAGTCGTGGAGGGTGCTCATCAGCATCCCCTCCTGGGGGGCGCGAGCCGCGGCGAGCCGTTCGGTGCCGAGCGCGGTCAGCCGCAGCAGCGAGGAGCGTCCGTCGCTCGGGTCGGGGGATCGCTCGATGAGCGCGAGGTCCTCCAACTCGCGAACCGTGCGACTCACCTGTCCTTTGTCCATCAGCATCCGTTCGGCCAGTGCCGAGGCCGTCACCTGCTCGCAACGCGCGATCGTGGTGAGCGCCTTGTATGCGCCGGGGAGCATGCCGGGGCTGACGCGGTTGGCGTTCTCGAGGATGAGTCGGCGGAAGTGGGTGATCAGCTCGCCGAACTCCGCCTCGAGGGCGCGCACCGCCGCGGCCCGCGCCTCGGGGGTATCGGAGGTGTGGTCAGCGGCGGTCATCATGCGACCCCGTGACCGCGGTGATGGTTCCGGTCGGTGCTCCGGAGAGGGCGGCGGCGTCGGCGATCGCGACATCGGCCGCCTCGTCGACCGGGCTGCCGTCCTCACCGGCGCCGGACTCGGACTCGGCCTTCGCCGCATCGGCCTGAGCGCGCTCCGTCGTCGTCATGGTCGTGAGCGGACGGTTCGGCAGGAACAGGATCGCGACGAGGCTGATCACCGCGAGCGGGATGCCGATCAGGAACGCGTGGGAGATCGCCTGGGCGTAGAAGTCCTCGATGATCGACCGCACGGGCTCAGGCAGCAGTCGGACCTCGGGGATCGTGCCGCTGGACAGCTGCGCCGCGACATCCGCTCCCTTGGAGCCGAGCTCGGCGATCGCCGCACCGATGCGCTCCTTGCCGTCGGAGAACAGCGTCGTGAGCGAGTTGGCCAGTACGGCACCCATGGCCGAGACGCCGATCGTGCCGCCGAGGCTGCGGAAGAAGGTCACTCCCGAGCTCGCGACGCCCATCTCGCTCGGCTTCGCCACGTTCTGCACGATCAGCACGAGGTTCTGCATCGTCATCCCGACGCCGGCGCCCGTGAGGAACATGTACAGCGAGACCAGCACGAAGTCGGTGTCGTAGTGCAGCGTCGACAGGAGGCTGGATCCGGCGATCAGCAGCACGGAGCCGAGGATCAGGTAGCCCTTCCACTTGCCGAATCGGGTGACCAGCTGGCCGACCACCATCGAGGAGATCAGCAGTCCGGCCATCATCGGCAGCGTCATCAGACCGGCCTCGGTCGGGGAGGCGCCGCGGGACAGCTGCATGTACTGCGCGAGGTAGACCGAGGTGCCGAACATCGCCACACCGATCGAGATTGACGCGATGACCGAGAGCGTGAACGTTCGACCACGGAACAGCGAGAGCGGGATGAGGGGCTCGCGCACCTTGATCTCGACGATGATGAAGACCACCGTCGCGACGAGCGCGCCGCCCACCATGAGGATGGTCTCGATGCCCCACCAGTCGAAGGTCGAGCCGGCGTTCGTGATCCAGATGAGCAGCAGCGATACGGCGGTCGACAGCAGCACGATCCCGGCGTAGTCGATCGACGCCTTGCGCGTGCGCTCGGTGCTGATGTGCAGGGTCTTCTGCAGGATGATCAACGCGGCGATCGCGAACGGCAGCGCGACGAAGAAGTTCCAGCGCCAGTTCGCGGCATCCGTGATCCATCCGCCCAGGAGCGGGCCTCCGACCGTGGCGACGGCCATCACGGCACCGAACAGCCCCATGTACCGGCCACGCTCGCGGGGACTGATGATGTCGGCCATGATGACCTGGCTGAGGGCGGCGAGGCCGCCGCCGCCGATGCCCTGGATGGCGCGGAACGCGATCAGGGTGTTGGTGTCCTGCGCGAAGCCGGCCGCAGCCGTGGCGCCGACGAAGATGATGATGGCGAGCTGGATGAGCAGCTTGCGGTTGAACAGGTCGGCGAGCTTGCCCCAGATGGGAGTCGAGATGGCCGTGGTGAGCAGGGTGGCCGTGATGACCCAGGTGTAGGCGGCCTGGTCGCCGCCCAGGTCGTGCACGATGACCGGCATCGACGTCGAGACCACCGTGGTGGCGATCATCGAGACGAACATGCCGAGCAGAAGACCGGTGAGGGCTTCGAGCACCTGGCGATGCGTCATCTTGACGGGGGAATCCGTGGTCATGCGGGGCCTTTCGTGTGAGTCGCGGGTGTGGTGGCGACGGCGCTGGCGCCCACAAGATAGTTGAACTTCGTCAACTATAGATATCTGGTTGATGTATGTCAACCATCGTCGTGATGAGGTTGTGATCGCCTGCGCGCAATGAGTGCCCTTCCTGCGCGGAATTGCCTTGTCGTCTGGGATTCGTCTGGAGAGGATTGAGTTCGGCTGTACACGCAGGTCTCTGAGGGGCGACCATTCCCAGGCGTTTCGCACGGTCGATGGATTCCTGAGGGGGAATTGGCCATGGTCACAAAGCAGAATCAGCGCAAGGTTCTCGCCGTGCTCGCGGGCGGCCTCGTTCTCGGCGTCGGCGTCGCTGCCGTGCTCGCCGCGTGGAACGACTCCGAGTTCGCGACGGGAACGTTCACCGCCGGGACGTTCAACCTCGAGGGGTCGAGCACCGGCAACGCGAACTACAGCGACCACAACGTGGATGACGGCGACACCGCGGCCACTCTCGCCTTCACTCTTCCGACCGGTGTGGTCGACAGCATGGCGCCGGGCGATTCCGTCTACGCCGGATTCTGGGTGCGTCTCGCCGCAGGGACCACCACCGGTGCCGACCTCGTCGCTGATGGGACCACCGCGGATGCGGCGGCCAGCTCGAACTCCGAGCACCTCTCGTACGCGATCTATCAGCTCGCACCGGGCGCGACGTGCAACGCCGCATCCGCGACCGGCACGCCGATCGCGACAGGAGCGACGCTCGACGCTCAGACCGGCACGACGACCGTCACGCTTCTGGAGGGTGCGGATGCGACGACGGCCGGGACAGCGGTGCAACTGTGCTTCGCGGTCTCTGCCGATGCGAATCTGGAGCAGGGACTCGCCACGACCGCGACGTGGACGTTCACGGCGACCTCCACGAACTGAGCTCGTCATGAACACCCGCCGAAGCGTGCGGGAGGCGAAGCGCAACCGCTCCCGCCGCATACGAGCCGTCCTCGCGGGCGGGCTCGTGCTCGGCATCGGCGCGGGGGCGACGCTCGCTGCCTGGAACGACTCCGAGTACGGCTCAGCGACCTTCACCGCCGGTCGTTTCGAGATCGTCGGCGCGGCCGACGGCACGACCTTCGCCAGTCATGCGACCGCGGGGGCGCCGGCGGCACTGACGTTCGCGGCCACCCCGTCGTCGATGGTGCCGGGGGCGACGACGTATGCGCTGTTCAGCGTGAAGACCGCGAACCCGTCAGTGGCGGGCAGTCTGCAGTGGAACGCCGTGACGCCGTCGGCCACCGGACTCGCGGTGTACCTGCGGTACGGGGTGCGCACGATCCCCGCGGCGACCGCGTGCACCTCCACCAGCTACGCCGCTGGCACGTCGGTGGTGCCCGACCTCTCCGTGCTGGCCACGAACGGCACGGCGACGCAGCCGGTGTCGGCCAACGGGGGATCGACGGTGAACTACTGCATCGCGGTGACCCTCCAGGCGGCCGCGGACAACACGGTGCAGGGGGCGAGCACCACGCTCACCTGGCAGGTGCTCGGCACGGCAGCGGCACCGTGAGCGTGATGGCGGCAGTGACGTGAGCGTGACACGCGCGCAGCACAGGACGGGAGGATCGGGATGGCGACGCCGGTGACGAGACGGAGTCTGCGCGAGCAGTCGCCCTCGTCCGTCGCGCCCGCCGCCGTGCCTGCCGTGCCGACCGGTGCCGCCGGACGACGGCATCCCGGGCGGCTCATCGCGGATGCGCTGCTCTGGCTCGCGGCGGTCGGCGGTGTGATCTGCATCGTGCTGGTGGTGCTCGCCTTCACGGCGCAGATCACCCTGATCATGTTCCGCACCGGATCGATGTCGCCCACGATCCCCGCGGGGTCGGTCGCCGTCGTGCAGCGTGTGCCGGCGTCCGACATCGCGATCGGCGATGTCGTCACGGTCGACCGGGCGGATGAGCTGCCGATCACGCACCGTGTCACCTCGGTCGAGCCGGGCGCGACCGCCGATGAGCGCATCATCACGATGCGCGGAGACGCCAACGCGCAGGAGGATCCGTTCCCGTACACCGTGACATCGGTGCGCACCGTGCTGTTCTCGATCCCCGGCATCGCCACGGTGATCGCCGGGATGGGCAACCCCTACGTGCTCGGCGCGCTCACCCTCGCCGCGACGACAGTGGTCGTCTGGGCCTTCTGGCCCCGGGCGGAGAGGGCGGAGCGAGCCGAGCGGCGGGGGAGAGACGGCGGCAGCCCATGAGCAGAGGCCGGTCCATCGCTCTGCTCTCCGCGCTGGCTGCAGGGGGTGCGCTCCTGGTGCCGACAGCGGCATGGGCGGCACCCACCACGCAGGTGATCCAGGGCGACGTGCTCCGGTTGGTCTCGGTGGCCGACTGGGACGCGGCATCCCGTCTGTTGCCGGGCGAGCCGGTGCAGTGGGATGTCGCGATCAGCGCGGATGCTCCTGACCCCGGCACCGTCCGTATCGCGGTCAGTGCGACGGGGGACGCGCCGCTGACCCTCGACGCCTCGCTCTGCATGAGGGCGTGGGGGCCCAGCGGCTGCCCCGGCGGCGCGACCGAGCTGCGCACGGCCTGGAGCATTCCGCGCGACGGCTCCGAGATCGCGCTCGTCGAGGTCGCCGACACCGAAGTCGCACATCTCCGGCTCTCCATCACGCTGAACACGGGGGACGAGGGCGGCACCACCGACGTCCGCGTGCACGCGCAGGGCGCGGGGGAGTCGGCGGTCGTCGGCCCCGGGGGCGGGCTCGCGACGACCGGGCTCTCGCCCATCGTGCCCGTGGCGTTCGGAGTCGGCGCGCTGCTGGTCGCGACCGGAGCCGTGCTGGTGCTCGATCATCGGCGGCGCACGGTGCGCGACAAGGAGGACGCCCGATGATGCGGAGTGCCGGCCGACGGATGCTCGCCGGTACGGCGGGGCTCGCATTGCTGCTGGGGCTGGTCGTGGCGCCACCCGTGCAGGACACCGAGGCGACCTTCACGGACGAGGAGCACGCGGGAGCGACGGTCACCGCGCTGGCGCTGTTGCCGCCGGCCGTGGAGCCGTTGCCGGGCGGACTGACCTGCCCGAACCCGTTGAGCACGATCTTGGGTGGCACGGCATTGACGATCAAGTGGCGTTGGCCCACCACACCGACCGGCTACCCGGCGAACACCGCCCTCAACGTGTACCTCACCTCAGCAGCCGACGGCTCGGGCGGATCGATCCTGGCACCGGGGACCGCGACGGCCGGCGTGTACACGACCTCGGTGAGCAAGGGCGTGCTCGATGGGCTCCTCGGTGGACTGGGCTTCGTCCTCACCGGCGGACAGTACGTCGTCTATTTCGGCACGACGTGGGTCACGGCCGGAGGTGTCACCTGGCGCTCGCCGACCAAGGTGAAGATCACGGTGACGTACGCCGCTCTTCTCGCGGGTGGGGCGACGACGTGCACCTTCGCCGCTGCCTAGCGGAGCATCGCGGGAGCCTGCCCGCAGACGCTCGGCGTCAGTCGGCCAGAGCGAGGGCGCGGAACGCGTCGCGCTCGCGCAGGTGCTCGCGCCGACTCGCCGCCGCGGCAGCCGTGGCATCCGCGATCCGCGTCGGGATCTGCTGCCCGGTGGTGCGGCGGTAGAGCTCGTCGATGAGGTCGGTCGCGAGGCCGACCAGCTTCGCGATCTCCTTGTCGTCACGGTCGATCCACACGCAGCGCGGCTCGTCGTGGATCGGCGCGAAGTCGACGTGCTCCTCCCAGACGAACAGGGTGCGCTCGGCTCCGAGCACGTGCTGCTGCCACCAGATCTGGCGGAGGTACGTGCGGGGGATGCCGCGGAACGCCTTGTTGGTCGTCTTGATCTCGGCGAGCTTGACGCGGCCGTCGGCGTCGACGGCGATGCCGTCGGGAGTCGCCAGGTGCCGGTGCTCGACCTCGGCCCGGAACAGTGCAGAGGAGGGGAGGATGCCGTGGGTCGCGGCGACCCATGCGGCGATCTCGGGCTCGCGGCGCCGGCCGTGGTCGGTGTAGGCGTTGCCGCCGAACCGCGGGCCCCCGCCGAGCTTGGCGTCGGCGGCGCGGGCGATCGAGCGTTCGCTGGTGAGCCCGGCGACGTCGGTCGCGGTGATGCCCCGGGATCGCGCTCGCAGCCAGGCGACGCGGTCGCGGGAGTCCGCGACGATGCGTGCGGCGAGGTCCTGGTTCACTCCTCGACCCTAACCCCGCCCACGGACCCCGCTCCCCATACACGCCGCCTTCCCCGCATCCCGCCCCCTGCGTTGCGGCGCGCAGGTCTCGTCGCGCCGAGTGCACGGGTATGCGTCGAATGCACGACCTATCAACGGTGCTCCCCCGTGCACTCGGCAGGAGCCCGTGCACTCGGCGCGAGGGTGGCGCGGCGGTGGCGCGACACGGGAGTGCGACTGCACGGGGAGCGAGGGTGGGGGCGATGTCCACGGATCGTGGGAATGCGTGAGAGTGCGGGGTGGCGAGGCGGCTCAGGATGAGGGATGCCGTCGTCGCCAGCACCCGTCATCTCCCAGCTCGTGCGGTCTCGCGCCGCTCTTGCGCTCGACGGCTGGACCGATCGCGCCATCGCTGCGGCCGCGCGGAGCGGAACGCTCGTGTCGCTCCGTCGGGGATGGTTCATACATTCTCGGGAGTACGACGAGCTCTGGCCCGAACAGCGCCATCACGCACACGTGATCGCCGTCGCGCGAGACGCGAAGGCGCAGGTGGTGATGTCGCACAGCTCGGCCGCGGTGCTGTGGGGTCTGCCGCTGTACGGCATCCGCTGCACGCGCGTCCACCTCACCTGCGCCTTGCCATCTCGGATATCCAGCGGCCCCGACGTCATGCGGCATCTCGCGCCACTCCCGGAGTCCGACCTGGCGCTGCGGGACGGGATCCGCTGCACGAGCCTGTCGCGCACCGTGTTCGACCTCGTCCGCACTCTGCCGTTGGAGGCAGCCGTGGCTGTGGCCGACGCCGCCGAGAGACAGATGGCGGACCGCGGACGGGAGTGGGACCTCGACGCGGTGTTCTCGTGGCGGACCCGACTGGAGCAGCGGTTGGCGGCAGCAGACGGCGCAAGGGGGATCCGTCAGGCACGGTGGGTGGCCGAGTTCGCGGACGGTCGCGCACAACTGCCGGGGGAGAGCGTGAGCAGGGTGCAGTTGCGGAGACTCGGTTTCATCGATCCCGACCTGCAGGTCCGTGTCGAGGGCCCTCATGGTCGGGACTACTTCGTCGATTTCGGTCTCGCTGAGGTCCGGAGCTTCGGCGAGTTCGACGGCAAGACCAAGTACCTCGACGAGGCGATGCGATCGGGGAAGACACTCGAACAGGTGCTTCTCGAGGAGAAGCAGCGCGAGGACTGGATCCGCGGCCGCACCCAGTGGCGCTTCGCACGGTGGGGCTCCGAGCACATCGGCACCCCGGCTGCCCTCGCTGCGCGCCTCGCAGCTTTCGGCATCCGTGCTCCCTGACTCGTGCTCCGCCCTGGTCAACCGAGTGCACGGCCTGTTGCCGAGTGCACGGCTCACCGACGGGGGCAGGTCGTGCACTCGACGCGTTGTCGTGCACTCGGCGATCTCGGGTGGGGCGGGCGCGGATTTTGGGGGAGGGGAGCGGGTGGGGTACGCTGGTAGCAACCGAAGACCGCTGGTCATCGTCGTGCGCGCAAGTGCACGGAGATTGAAACTCTGCACCGCAGGGGCCCGCGCAGGTGTCACGAACTTCTGAAGCTCCGTGCGCTTGCGCCGGAGCTTTTTCTTTTGCAGGCGGTCGGGGTCGGCGCCTCACCACCGTGGGGCGCCTCGTACACACCAAGGAGTGACCATGGCGCAGAAGGATGCATCGGTTGCCGAGCTCACGAAGTCATTCGAGAACTCGTCCGCCGTTCTGCTGACCGAGTACCGCGGTCTGACGGTTGCCCAGCTCAAGGAGCTGCGCAACAGCATCCGTCAGGACGCTGAGTACGCCGTGGTGAAGAACACGCTGACCAAGATCGCCGCCAACAAGGCCGGCATCACTGCGCTGGATGACGACCTCAAGGGTCCGTCGGCCGTCGCTTTCGTGCACGGTGACTTCGTCGCCACTGCCAAGGCTCTTCGTGACTTCGCCAAGGCCAACCCGCTTCTCGTGATCAAGGCCGGCATCTTCGAGGGCAACGCCCTCTCTGCCGACGAGGTCAACAAGTACGCCGCGCTCGAGAGCCGTGAGGTTCTGCTGGCGAAGGCTGCGGGCATGATGAAGGCGACGATGGGCAAGGCTGCGGCCACCATCGATGCTCTTCGCGAAAAGCTGGAGACCGCAGAGGCCGCGTAAGCGACCGGCGATCTCGTCTACTAACCCCATCTATCTAGGAGATACATCATGGCTAAGCTCACCACTGAGGAGCTGCTCGAGCAGTTCGCCGGCCTGACCCTCGTCGAGCTCAACGACTTCGTCAAGGCGTTCGAGGAGAAGTTCGAGGTCACCGCTGCTGCCCCCGTCGCCGTTGCCGGCGCAGGTGGAGGCGCCGCGGAAGAGGTCGAGGAGAAGGATTCCTTCGACGTCGTCCTCGAGGCTGCTGGAGACAAGAAGATCCAGGTCATCAAGACGGTCCGCGAGCTCACCTCGCTCGGCCTCGGCGAGGCCAAGGCTGTCGTCGACGGTGCCCCGAAGGCTGTGCTCGAGGGCGCGACCAAGGAAGCCGCCGAGAAGGCCAAGGCTGCTCTCGAAGAGGCAGGCGCCACGGTTACCCTCAAGTAATCGTCTCCGGGTCGACGCGTCCAGCGCGCCGACCCGGCGTCTCATCGCTTCACCGAAGGCCCCGGGTTCGCCCGGGGCCTTCGTGCGTCTCCCGTGCCGACCCCGCGGTCAGCGCGGTGGTGCCGTGGAGCTGCGCACCACCAGAGCGGATGCCGCGGCCACGTGCTCGAGCGTCGCGTCGTGGTCCTTCATCCGCAGTGTCAGCAGTCGTACCGCCTCATGCCCCTGCTCGCGCGGGGACTGCCCGATCGTCGTCAGGGCGAACATCTCGGCGTGCTCGTGGTCATCGATGCCGACCACGCTGAGCTCGGTCGGCACGGCGATGCCGAGGCGTCTGGCGGCGATCACGGCGCCGATCGCCGCCTCGTCGCACACGCCGACGATCGCCGTCGGTCGCCGTCGCCGGTCGCCCAGCAGCCCCGCAGCCGCGGCGTATCCGCCGGGCATGGTCGGGGCCGCACCGGCGACCCTGGCATGCGCCGAGAGCCCTGCCGCATGAAGGGCTCCGTGATAGCCGTCGAGCCGGCGCGCGTCGCCGAAGCTCAGCTCGCCCGAGTCCGTCGATCCTCCGACGAAGGCGATGTCCCTGTGGCCGAGCTCGATGAGGTGCTCGGTGGCGATGCGGGCCGCCGCGGTGTCATCGATCGAGATCGAGCTGGACCCGGCGCTGTACGGCCCGACGCTCACCAGCGGGCGTCCGGTGCGCTGCAGGCGTTCGAGCTCGCGGGCGCTCGGTTGGATGCCCACCGCGATGATGCCGTCGAAGCGGCGGCGGGGCAGCACGCTCTCGAACAGGCGCTCTCTGGTCTCGGACCCCTCGGGGACGCCGTAGAGCGAGAGGTCATAGTCCAGCGCGAACAGCGATTCCTGGATGCCGGCGAGCAATTCGGCGAAGAACCAGCGATCGACCGGGGGCATGACGATGCCGACGGTCTGCGTGCGACCGGTGGCGAGGCTCGTTGCGGAGGAGTGCGCGACGTAGGCGAGGGCATCGGCGGCATCGACCACGCGCAGCCGCGTCTCCTCGGACACGTATCCACGTCCACTGAGCGCACGGCTCGCTGTCGCCTTCGACACGCCTGCTCGCGCGGCGACGTCCGCGATCGTGCTCATCGGTCCTCCTCGACCAGGTGACGCCTGCGCGCCGAGCGATGCGCCGAAGGCGGCTCGCGGATGTCATGGTAGCTGTTCCAGGCCCCGAAAGGAACCGGTTCCACACAAGAAGTGCGGGAGCGCTCCCATCGCCGGCGCTCCGGCATCCGGAAAGGTTGCGAGCTTGTGATACTTCCCCATTGTGCGCGGGTGTGGAAGGCCAGTAGGTTTACCTGGAATCGGTTCCCGAACGACGCCGGGGGTGGCGTCGGACGAGGTAGGGGCCGTGAACTCGAAGAGGAGAATTCACATGGGTCTTTCGCAGCGTTCCAGGCGGCTGGTGCCGCTCGCACTGCTGGGTGTCGCGGGTATCGCGATCGCAGGGTGTGGTGCTCCGGGCGGTGCGCCTTCGGGTGGCGGCGGCGGTGGCGGCGACGACAAGACGGTCACCATCTACGGCACGATCGTCGACGACGAGGCGAAGCTCCTTCAGAAGTCGTGGGCCGACTTCGAGAAGGAGAACGGCATCGACATCAAGTACGAGGGCAGCCAGGACTTCGAGACGCAGCTCGGCACCCGCGCACAGGGCGGCAACCCGCCCGACATCGCCATCTTCCCGCAGCCGGGTCTCTTCGCCGACTACGCGTCGCGCGATCTGCTGAAGCCCGCGCCCGACGCCGTGAAGAAGAACGCGGAGGAGGGGTGGACCCAGGGCTGGGTCGACTTCGGCACGTACGACGGCACCTTCTACGGCGCACCTCTGATGGCCAGCGTCAAGGGCTGGGTCTGGTACTCGCCGACCAAGTTCAAGGAGTGGGGCGTCGAGGAGCCCACGAGCTGGGAAGAGCTGCTGACGCTCACGAAGACCATCCAGGAGAAGAGCGGCAAGGCACCGTGGTGCGCCGGCTTCGAGTCGGGTGTGGCGACCGGCTGGCCCGGCACCGACTGGATCGAGGACCTCGTGCTGCGCAACGCCGGCGCCGATGTCTACGATCAGTGGGTCAAGAACGAGATCCCGTTCACCGACCCGCAGATCAAGGAGGCGTTCGACGCCACGGGCGAGATCCTGCTCGACCCGGCTTACGTCAACGCCGGCTTCGGCGACGTGCGTTCGATCAACTCGACCGCATTCGGTGACGTGGCACCGGCTCTGGCCAAGGGCGACTGCGCTCTGACGCACCAGGCGTCGTTCCTCTCTGGCTTCTTCCCCGAGGGCACCAACATCGCCGAGGACGGCGACGTGTGGGCGTTCCTGCTGCCGAGCAAGAGCCCGGACGAGACGTTCATCACAGGTGGTGGCGAGATCGTCGGCGCGTTCAGCGACTCCGAGGCCACGCAGAAGGTCCTGGAGTACCTCTCCAGCCCCGAGTGGGCTGACAGCCGTCTGGCACTCGGCGGCGTGACCTCCGCGAACAAGGGCGTCAACATCGACGCGGTCGAGAACCCGATCCTGCAGGAGTCGATCAAGCTCCTCCAGGACGACTCGGTGACGTTCCGCTTCGACGGTTCCGACCAGATGCCCGGCGCGGTCGGCTCCGGCACCTTCTGGAAGGGAATGGTCGCCTGGATCAACGGGACGTCGACGGACGAGGTCCTCTCTCAGATCCAGACCGGTTGGCCCTCCAGCTGATCCGATGAGGAGGGCCGCCCCGCGGGGCGGCCCTCCTTCTCACACCCGGGCCGTGCATCGTCGCACGGCCCGCTGATCAGCCGTCTCATGAAGGGGATTCCGTGAACGCGACTCAGTTCTTCCAATGGATCGGGGCACTGCCGCCGATCCTCCAAGCCGTCGCCGTGGTCATCGCATTCGCGGTGGTCGTGGTGATCATCCTGCTTCTCGTCGATATCGCGCCGCGCAGGGGCGCGCTCTACACCTGGGTGCGGCTGGCGATGTGCCTGCTGATCCCGCTCGCCGTGATGTGGTTCTTCAACTCCTATTACTGGGCGATGGGAGTCGCGGTCCTCGTCGGCGCACTGTTCTTCTTCCTCGACTATCGCTCCCGCGATGGCGCGGGATACCTGATCCAGCTCGTCGCGTTCATGGCCCCGGCGATGCTGCTCCTGTTGGCCGGACTCATCCTCCCGTCCATCCAGACCGTGTATGCGTCGTTCTGGAACTCGACGGGCAGCGAATTCGTCGGTCTGTCCAACTACCTCTGGATCTTCACGCAGTCCGACGGCGTCACCTCCGTGATCAACACGATCGTCTGGGTGCTGCTCGTGCCGACGCTGTCCACGCTGATCGGTCTCGCCTACGCGGTCTTCATCGACAAGACCCGCGGTGAGAAGGTCTACAAGCTCCTGGTCTTCATGCCGATGGCGATCTCGTTCGTGGGCGCCAGCATCATCTGGCGCTTCGTGTACGCCTACCGCGGACCGGAGTTCGAGCAGATCGGTCTGCTGAACCAGATCCTGGTCTGGTTCGGAGGAGAGCCGCAGCAGTTCCTGCTGAACGGCCCCTGGAACAACCTCGCTCTGATCGTGGTGCTGATCTGGGTGCAGACCGGTTTCGCGATGGTCGTGCTCTCGGCATCCATCAAGGGCGTGCCGCAGGAGCTGCTCGAGGCGGCGGAGCTCGACGGCGCCAACGCCTGGGAGCGTTTCCGTTCGGTGACGGTCCCGTCGATCCGTCCGGCGCTCATCGTCGTGCTCACCACGATCTCGATCGCCTCCCTGAAGGTCTTCGACATCGTCCGGACCATGACGGGTGGAAACTACGGCACATCGGTTCTCGCGAACGAGATGTACACGCAGTTCTCCAAGTTCGAGGCGGGACGCAGCGCGGCGCTCTCCGTCATCCTGTTCATCCTGGTGCTGCCGATCGTCATCTACAACGCGCGCCAGATCAAGAAGCAGCGGGAGATCCGATGACCGATACCGTGAAGTCAGAACTCGGCACCTCCACCCGGGCGCTCACGACCGGGGGCCGGCTCGATGCCTCCGCCGGTCGCGTCCGCAAGCGTCTCAGCAGGCCGTGGGCCAGCGTCGCCGCGATCCTCATCGCGGTCGTCTGGACCGTCCCGACGCTCGGGTTGTTCATCTCGTCGTTCCGCGACAGGGATGCGATCGACTCCAGCGGCTGGTGGACGTTCTTCGCCAACCCGCAGGTGACCCTCGACAACTACGTGGCCGTGCTGCAGTCCGGCACCACGCAGCTGACGATCCTGCAGTCGTTCTTCAACTCCATCGTGATCACGATCCCGGCGACGATCATCCCGCTGATGATCGCGGCGATGGCGGCCTACGCGTTCTCGTGGATCGAGTTCAAGGGACGCAACGCGCTGTTCATCTTCGTGTTCGCACTCCAGATCGTTCCGATCCAGATGGCGTTGGTCCCGTTGCTGTCGTCGTTCTCGCGGGGGATCAACCTGTTCGGCCTGCAGGTGACGCTGGGACTCGACGTCGCCGGCGGCTACGCGCAGGTGTGGTTCGCCCACACGATGTTCGCGTTGCCGTTGGCGATCTACCTGCTGCACAACTTCATGTCGGAGATCCCGGGCGAGATCATCGAGGCGGCACGCGTCGACGGTGCCTCCCGCGGGCAGATCTTCTTCCGCGTCGTGCTGCCGCTGACGATGCCCGCCATCGCATCCGTCGCCATCTTCCAGTTCCTCTGGGTCTGGAACGACCTGCTCGTGGCGTTGGTGTTCGCCGACGGAGCGGCCTCGCCGATCACGAAGGTGCTCGCCGAGATCACCGGTCGCGGCGAGGGCTGGTACCTGCTCACCGCCGGTGCCTTCGTGTCGATCCTCGTGCCGCTGATCGTGTTCTTCTCGCTGCAGCGCTACTTCGTCCGAGGACTGCTGGCCGGGTCGACGAAGGGCTGATCCTCCGTCGGACTCCGCTGCCGTCGACCACGGATGCCGCGATCGGGTGCAACACGCGCCCGGTCGCGGCATCCGCGCACGTACCCTGAGACCATGAAGTACGCAGACTCCATCGTCGACCTCGTCGGCAACACGCCCCTCGTGAAGCTCCACCGTGTCGTCGAGGGGATCGCGTGCACGGTGCTGGTGAAGCTGGAGTACTTCAACCCCGGCGGCTCGGCGAAGGACCGCATCGCGTCGCGCATCATCGATGCGGCAGAGGCCGCGGGGCACCTGAAGCCGGGCGGCACGATCGTCGAGCCGACCAGTGGCAACACCGGTGTCGGACTCGCGCTGGTCGCGCAGCAGCGCGGCTACAAGTGCGTCTTCGTTGTGCCCGACAAGGTCGCCGAGGACAAGAACGACGTGCTGCGGGCGTACGGCGCCGAGGTCGTGGTGACGCCCACCTCCGTTCCGGCCGACAGCCCGGAGTCTTATTACAGCGTGAGCGATCGGCTCGCCCGCGAGATCCCCGGTGCATTCAAGCCGAACCAGTACGAGAACCCGAACGGACCCCGCAGCCATTACGAGACCACCGGTCCGGAGATCTGGTGCGACACCGACGGCACGGTCACGCACTTCGTGGCGGGCGTCGGCACCGGCGGCACGATCACCGGCACCGGGCGCTACCTGCGCGAGGTCTCGGACGACCGCGTGCGCATCATCGGGATCGACCCCGAGGGCAGCGTCTACAGCGGCGGCACCGGCCGGCCGTACCTGGTCGAGGGCGTCGGCGAGGACATCTGGCCCGGCACCTACGACCCGAGTGTGCCGCACGAGATCGTGGCGGTGGGGGATGCCGAGTCGTTCGCCATGACCCGGCGCCTGGCACGCGAGGAGGGCATCCTCGTCGGCGGTTCCAGCGGCATGGCCGTGGTCGGGGCGCTGCGGATCGCGAAGGACCTCCCCGCGGATGCCGTCATGGTGGTGCTGCTGCCGGACGGAGGGCGCGGCTACCTCAGCAAGATCTTCAACGACGGATGGATGCGCTCCTACGGCTTCAGCGATGTCGAAGAGGGCGAGACCGTCGCCGATGTGATCGGGGCCCGCACGACCCGCCGGGGCGAGGGCATCCCGGACCTCGTGCACGCGCACCCGACCGACACCGTGCTCGACGTGATCGGGATGATGACCGAGTACGACGTGTCTCAGCTCGTGGTGCTCAGCGCCGAGCCTCCGGTCATGATGGGCGAGGTCGTCGGCACCGTCGATGAGAAGGGCCTGCTGGATCTGCTGTTCCGCGGCGAGGCGAAGCCGACCGACGCGGTCGGCGCGCACACGGGGGAGCGACTGCCGTTGATCGGCATCCACGCCCCGATCGCTCAGGCGCGGGCCGCGCTCGCCGATGTCGATGCGCTGCTGGTGACCGAAGACGGCAAGCCGCACACGGTGCTCACCCGCCAGGACCTGCTCGCGTACCTGTCCCGCTGACGACGCGCTGAGCCGAGGGACGCGCGACGTAACAGGACCGGAGGTGTCACCGGGCCCGGACGTAGGCTGGGAAGATGTCCGACCACGCTTTCGCCACCCGAGCCATCCACGCGGGCCAAGCGCCCGACCCGACGACCGGCGCCATCATCCCGCCGATCTACCAGGCCTCCACGCACGTGCAGGACGGCATCGGAGGGTTCCGCGACGGGTACGAGTACAACCGCGCCGGCAATCCCACGCGCTCCTCGCTCGAGACGCAGCTGGCCGCGCTCGAGGGCGGCGCGAGCGCCCTCTCGTTCGCCTCGGGCCTCGCCGCGGAGGACGCGCTGCTGCGCGGCATCCTGAAGCCCGGCGACCACGTGCTGCTCGGCAACGACGTGTACGGCGGCACCTACCGCCTGCTGACCAAGGTGCTGGCGCCGTGGGGCGTCGAGACGACCACGGTCGAGCTCGCCGACCTCGATGTCGTCCGCGCGGCCATCCGTCCGCAGACGAAGATCGTCTGGCTCGAGACCCCCAGCAACCCGCTGCTCAAGGTCGTCGACATCGCGACCATCGCCGAGGTGGCGCACGCCGCCGGGGCGATCGTGGTCGTCGACAACACCTTCGCCTCGCCCGCGCTGCAGCAGCCCCTCGCCCTCGGCGCCGACCTGGTCGTGCACTCCACCACGAAGTACCTGGGCGGCCACTCCGACGTGCTCGGCGGTGCCGTCGTCTTCGGCGACGATCGGTTCTTCGACCAGGTGAAGTTCCAGCAGTTCGCGGTGGGTGCCGTCTCGGCGCCGCTCGACGCCTGGCTCACCACGCGCGGCATCAAGACGCTGGCGCTGCGCGTGCGTCAGCACTCCGAGAACGCGCAGGCGATCGCGGAGTGGGCGGCTGAGCGCCCGGAGTTCGCGCAGGTCTTCTACCCCGGCCTGGCCTCGCACCCCGGGCACGAGATCGCGGCGAAGCAGATGAGCGGATTCGGTGGCATGCTGTCGCTCGGTCTCGCCGCCGGTGCCGATGCCGCCCGGGCGTTCGCGGAGTCCACCGAGCTGTTCCAGCTCGCGGAGTCGCTCGGCGGGGTCGAGTCGCTCATCGGCTACCCGCCGGACATGACGCACGCCTCGGTGCGCGGCACCGAGCTCGCCGTGCCCGAGAACATCGTGCGGCTGTCGGTCGGCATCGAAGACGTGTCCGACCTGATCGCGGATCTCGAGCAGGGGCTCGCCCGGCTCGCACGCTGATCTCCGCCCGCTGCGGGCGGGCCCGAAGAAGCACCTCTCCTCGGGGAGGTGCTTCTTCGTGCGTGCAGCGGGGCGGGAGATGCCGTGACGGCGGTAACATGGATGCTTCCCCCTAGGTCGAATCGATTCGACTGCGCATCCCTCGAATTCCGGAAGGACCTCCGTGTCCGACGCCCCCCGCCCCGACTCCCCGCCGACGGTTCCCCAGCCGGAGCACACGAGCATCCCCACCACGACCGGTGCGATCCGCACCTCGACGGCGACAGGGGCCATCCGCACGCTCGGGTCGAACCCGGCGACCGCGCCGATCATGCTGCACCCCGGCGACTCGATCCCGAATCGGCGGAGGATCCTCTACATCCTGCTGCTCGGCGCACTCACGGCGCTGGGGCCGTTCACGATCGACCTCTACCTCCCCGCCTTCCCGGTGCTGGAGGAGGACTTCCAGACCACGGCTGCGGCGATCCAGCTCACCCTGACCGGAACGATGATCGGTTTCGCGATCGGTCAGCTCGTTGTCGGCCCGCTCAGCGACAAGGTCGGCCGTCGCATCCCGCTGATCGTGGTCACCGCTGTGCACGTGCTCGCCAGTGTCGGAGCCGCGTTCGCGCCCTCGCTCGAGCTGCTCAGCGTCGCCCGCGTCCTCATGGGCATGGGAGCCGCAGCCGGCGGTGTCGTGGCGATGGCGATCGTGCGCGACCTGTTCGGCGGACGCCGGCTCGTGGTCATGCTCTCCCGCCTGGCCCTGGTGTCGGGGGTGGCACCGGTCGTGGCGCCGCTGATCGGATCCTGGCTGCTCACCCTCATGCCGTGGCGGGGCATCTTCGTGGTGCTCGCCGCCTACGGCGTGCTGATGCTGCTCTCGACGATCCTGTTCATCCCGGAGACGCTGCCGGTGGCCCGCCGCCAGGAGCGCGGCGGATCGACGGTGCTGCAGCGCTACCGCTCCGTGCTGTCGGACCGGGTCTTCATCGGCGTGCTCATCATCGGCGGGATGACCTTCTCCGGACTGTTCTCGTACCTGTCGGCCTCGCCCTTCCTGTTCCAGCAGACGCACGGCCTGGACGCGCAGCAGTACGGGCTGCTGTTCGCCGTCAACTCGCTCGGCGTCGTGCTCGGCGTGCAGACGGCCTCGCGGCTGGCCGCACGCTTCGGACCGCAGTGGGTCATGGCGTACTCGACCTCGGTGCTGCTGATCGCCGGAGTCGCGATCGTGGTCGCCGACCAGCTCGGTCTCGGGTTGTGGGGCACGGTCGTGCCGCTGTTCGTTTTCATGACCTCGTGCGGGTTCACGTTCCCGAACGTGCAGGTGCTGGCGCTCGACCGCCACGGAAAGGCGGCCGGAACCGCGGCCTCCATCCTCGGTGCGACGAACTTCGGTGTCGCCGGGCTCATCTCGCCCGTGGTCGGCTGGATCTCGAAGGACGCGGGGATCACCGCCACCACCATGGCCTCGGTGATGGTCGGATGCGCCGCGATCGGCATCCTCTCGCTGTGGCTGATCGTGCGCCCGCGCACCGTGGGGATGCTCACTCCCTGAGTCCACAGGTGTCGTCCGCCAGAATAGGACGATGAACAGATCGACGATGCTCTGGTGGGGCGCGGGTTTCCTGGCGCTGGCCACCGCCCTCGGTGCGGCCGTCGTCTTCGGTCTGGCCGAGCCGCCGGGATTCGACGTCTGGTGGAACACCACGATCGCCGCCCATCGCGCCGACTGGATGCTCGCGGTGGCCCACCTCACCAACGAGATCGGCGGCGGATGGATCGCGATCTTCGTGGTGCCGCTGCTCGTGATCGTCGCGTTCCTGCTCGCCCGCCGCTGGCGCACCGCCGTGTTCGCCGCGATCTGCTTCACCGCCAGCGCCGGAGCGGTGCAGCTGCTCAAGCAGCTCTTCGGGCGTGCGCGCCCTGAGGACATGCTGGTGGTCAGCGACTTCGGGTCGTTCCCGTCCGGGCATACGGCGAACGCCGCGACGATCGCCCTGGTCCTCTGGCTGGTGTTCCCGCGTGTGTGGATCGCCATCGTCGGAGCGGTCTGGATCCTCGTCATGGCGCTGTCGCGCACCATCCTCTCCGTCCACTGGGCGACGGACACGCTGGGCGGAGCGCTGGTCGGCGCCGGGGTCGTCCTCGTGCTCGGTGCCTGGCTGCTGCCATGGGTGCTGCAGCGGCGGGAGACCAAGGAACCGGCGATAGGCTGAGGGCTTCCGACCCCTGCGAGGAGCCCGCCGTGTCACGCATCCGTCAGTACCGTCCCGCCGACCGCGACGCCCTGTACGAGGTGTGCGTGAAGACAGCGGACGCGGGCGGAGATGCGACCGGGATCTTCTCCGACGATCGTCTCTGGGGCGACCTCTTCGCCGTGCCCTACGCGCAGCGGCACCCGGATCTGGCGTGGGTCGTCGAGTCCGACGATGAGCGCGTGATCGGCTACATCGTCGCGACGGACGACACCGACGCCTTCGAGCAGTGGTTCCGTGACGAGTGGTGGCCGGCATTCCACGACCGCTTCCCGCTGCCTGCCGATCCGACCTCTCGCGAGGAGAAGATGCTCGCCTATGCCTACGGCCGAGGTCCTGGCCGGGAGCCGAACGCGGGGGAGTACCCCGCGCACCTCCATATCGATCTGCTGCCGGAGACGCAGGGGCAGGGCCTCGGGCGTCGCCTGATCGAGACGCTCTTCGCCGAGCTGACCAGTCGCGGGGTCACCGGGCTCCACCTCGGTATGGACCCGAACAACACCGGTGCCGCCGCGTTCTACGAGCGACTGGGCATGCGGCCGCTGCCGACGGCCCCCGGTGGACAGAGCTTCGGCGTGCGCTTCGCGGAGTGAGAGTCTTCCGGATCAGGGTTGCCGGGTTCACACCTCAGGACAGACGAAGGAGGGCCCCGCTTTCGCGGAAACCTTCCTCGCGGTGACGGCACACGCGAACGTGGGTCTGCCGTCATCCAGGACCGTTGGTGCCCCCGGGTCTGATCAGCACCGACAGTCCGACGAACCCGATGATGGCGGGGACGACGACGACCAGGACGTAGTGCAGCCACAATGGCTCGACGAAAGGTCATCGCATCCCTCTCAGTAGCCGCGGACCAGGTCGTAGCAGGTGCCGAGTCCTACAGCAATGAAGAAGAGACTCGAGGGCCGCTACCGCGGTCGTACCTGAAACAACAAGTGCAGTCATCGCAAGGGCGGCGACGCTGCACACAACACGCTTACGCACGTGACACAGATGAGAGTGTTTGGATTCATCCCAATAACGCTCTCCAATTGGTGGGGTATGCTTTGCGGTTCGCGTGGCTGTGCCCTGGGCGTAGCTCAGGAACACTGCGCTCGTCCCGGGAATGTCCTCAACAAAGCCTCGCTCCCATCGAGTTCGACAAAATGCACAATGCATGCCACTCACGCGGACGGAAAACCTCAGAAAAGGCGAGTCGACAAGACGCCAGCAGTCCAGATCGTCATCAGTCCCCATTTCCTGTGGGAAATATCTGTCAGATGAGGTCGTTATTACACAAATTCGCAATGGCCGAGATGCTACCGCTAGCATCTGGCCTATGAGCCCACCAATAAACGAGTTTGAGAGCGGACTGCCACCGCTCTCCAGACGAACCCTCTTCACCGTCGCCGGAGTCTTGGCCGCAGCGACAGCCGTCGCGGCAGACCTCGGCAGGCCCCTGGCGGCTTCCGCTGCCGTCACGTGGGGGCACCCCTTCGATTACCGAGAGACGCCGGACTCGCCCTTCGGAATGCGCAACGGAAGAATGCATGAAGGGCAGGACTACATCGCTCCCGTCGAAACGCCGATTTACGCGGTTGCTGACGGGACGGTCGCAAGTCGTGGCGTGCTCGGTGGCTATGGTAATGCCGTCTATATCGATCACGCAGAGGGGTGGTCGAGCCGATACGGGCATATGGTCAGGCCCTCCCCGCTCGTTCGCGGTCAGACCATCCGACGAGGTGACCTTGTGGGCAACGTCGGTAGCACTGGCAACTCTGACGTGAATCATCTCCACATCGAACTCAGACTCAACGGCACGCCCGTCGACCCCATTCCCTACATTCAAGAAGCACCTCCCGCAGGACAGGAACCTCAGATGACTCCCGAACAAGCAGCTCTTCTCGCCCAGGTCGCCGCGGACGTCCGGTGGATCAAGGACCGCATCGGCGGTACCACCACGAACTCCCCGTCGCTGTCCAGCGAGTTCCAAACGATCCGCTCGCGCATCGGTGGCGAGGGCTCCACGCCGAACATCAGCCAGGACGTCTCCTGGCTCAAGACCCGTATCGGCGGCAGCGGAACGGACGTGAGCCTCACCGACCGAATCCGCGCAATCCAAGGAGCCTGACGCTCTGCGCCCACGAAGACCTCTCGCCTGGCCGTTCGGCCGGGTGAGGGGTCTTCTCTTTGTGTGAGATGGCAGCGGCGATGCGCTCACTCTTCGGTGGTGCGTCCGATGAGCTTCTCGAGCGCGAAGACGTCAGGCGATGCGATTTGTGGCAGCGCCGCTCATGGCTCATGGCTCATGGCTCATGGCTCATGGCTCATGGCGCGTGGCTAGTAGGCTCGGTTGCTGACAATTCTCGCCTGAGCAGAGGACTGGTATGACGAAGAGCACTACTGACAGGATCGGCGAGGGCTCCGTCTCGCGTCGTACGGTACTTGCAGCGGCGGCGTGGTCGGCGCCGGTGATCGCGGTCGCGGTGAGCACCCCGTTGGCGGCCGCCAGTGGACCGGCAGCCCTTCTCGGCTTCACCGTGAACCGCAACGGCGACGACGGCTCCTTCCGCGACTATCGCGTCGATTTCGCGCTTTCCGGACCGCTGCCCGAGATCGTGACGATCGAGTGGATCCCGGCGACGACGACGGACTGGGGCCTGTTCGATCAGAGTGTGAACATCGTCCACCTGTCAGGGGACTTCACCTCCGGTGCCACCTACCGGCTCGACACGGCGATGCCGAACTTCTGGTTCCAGACGCAGACACCGCTGGTGACCGACCTCACTCCCTACGTGGTGCGGGTGATCGACCCCGCCTCGTCCGCCGTTCTCGCCTCGGTGACGGTCACCTTCACCGGCGACGAGCCCGTCCCGAACTGACCGGTCCGGATGCAAACAAGAAGGGCCCCGCTCACGCGGGGCCCTTCTTCTGTGTGGCGGTGACGGCGGGACTCCGGTGCTCGCTGCGCTCGCTCCCCGAATCCCCAGAGCTCGATAGAGACGAAAAAGGGCCCCGCTGGTGCGGAGCCCTTTTTCGTGTGTGGCGGTGACGGCGGGATTCGAACCCGCGGTTGCTTGCACAACACACGCTTTCCAAGCGTGCTCCTTCGGCCGCTCGGACACGTCACCAGGGAACAACCTGAACAGTCTATCCGATCATGTGGCGTGGTCGTGACCGCCGCTCTCCCGGTCGCGGGCCCTGCCGAAACGGAGAATATTGCATTCCGCACGACTGCTGTTTAGCCTCATACGAGTACAGGCGAGTGTCGTGTGGCACCCGATGATTCCGGGGGAGAATATGCAGGCGAGCTCGATCGACGCAGCCACGCAGGGCGAGACATTCGCGGAAACCGTCGGTGCCCGCGCGCTCCGCGAGTGGATCATCGGGGAGCCTCAGGCGTATTCGCGGGTGTTCCTCGTCGAGAGCGGTGCGAACGCGGCGCCGATCGACGAGGTGGCAGTCGAAAGCGATGTGGTTCTTCTGGCAGCCGGAACCGAATCGCTCCGGGGCGCTGCCACCACCGTCTACTACAGCGGCGCGCTCAGCGAGATCGGCGATGAACTGTTCCTCGGGGAACACGGCGTCGAACTCCAGGACTATGTGGCAGCCGAGTTCGTCCAGATCATCGGACCCACGGCGGTGTGCTTCCCCGATGCCGCCAGCTGGCAGGCCTTCCTCGACGACGCGCGAGTCGCTCGTCGAACGGGCGTGTTCCCCTCGGCCTTGCTCGATCCGCGCGTGATTCTCGCGTACCGCGGCGCTCTCGCCACCCCCGAACGAATCGCGACTCCGAGCGCCCTCAGGGTCCACGCCGACGGTCGGGTCAGCGTCGGTGTGCGGGGCGAGGTCATCGGCAATGTCGATGACCTGCGGTCTGCGCTCACGGCGCGGCTGCCGAAGTCCGCGGAGTGGGCAGGCGCTGCGTCGATCACGACGATGGCCGCAGACCTGGCAGATCGCGACCGGGTCGAACGATACCTCCTCGCGACCGACCTCATGAAGATGCTCCGCCTCGTGAACGGCTCGGCCAGGATCGCGGGTTTCGGATGGTCCCCCCTCGACGATGACCGAGCGGATGCCGAACCGCTGCCCGCTGATCCGTTCCTGCTGGAGACACCAGACGGCGTCGTGCTCGCGGATGTCACCACTCGGCGCCGCCAGCTGCTCTCTCCACTGACAGTCACGGTCGTCGCGGCGACGCAGACCTCCCGTTCGCTCGAGGCGGCGGCAGAGCGGGTCGCTCGGCGATGCGGGATGACGGCCTCCGCCGCCGGTGCCCTGTGCCGCGATGCGGTCAGCGCGTTGAACATCCATGTCGGCAGAGTCGCTGCGATGGGCTCCCGGGCGACGGGCGTCGCCGAGTGAGCGCTCCGCACGCCCTGTGGACGTCGATGCTCCCCGCAGACGTCACCTTCGCGCCGGAACAGGTCGCCGTCGGCGCCGAGGGGAATCAGGTCGAGTTCGCTGACGGGTCCACTCGTCTGTGCGCGACCAGCGGCTTGTGGAACGTGCCCCTCGGCTTCGGCAACCCGGCTGTCACCGAAGCCGTGCACAGGGCGACGCGCGACGCGTCCTACCTCTCCCTGTTCCGAGCGCCGCACCGATACGCGGAAGAGGCCGCGGAAGCACTCATCGACCTCGCGAACCCGAACCGGTACAGCCGGGTCATCTTCTCCACCTCGGGTGGTGCGGCGAACGACCTCGCGATGAAGCTCTCACGGCAGTACTGGTCGCAGAAGGGGGCCGGATCCCGCTCTCTCGTCGTCGGTCTCCGGGGCAGCTACCACGGCACGATGTACGGCAGCCACGCGCTCAGCGGCGACGACCTGCTCCAGTCCGTCTACTGCGTGGATCGCAGATCCGTGCGGCATGTCTCGCACAGCGATGGGGCCGATGAGCTGGAGACGCTGCTCAAGCGGGAAGGCTCCAGGGTGGCGTCGGTGGTCGTGGAGCCTGTTCTGGGCAGTGGAGCGCATGCGCTGTCGGGCGCCTTCGTCTCCCGCCTTCTCGCTCTGCGGGAGGAGTACGGCTTCCTGCTCGTCGCCGATGAGGTGGCGACGGGATTCGGCCGGACCGGAACCATGTTCGCCACCGACGACTGGGCCGCGGCCCCGGACCTCCTCATCGTCTCGAAGGCCCTGACGAACGGTGCAGCGAGCGCCGCTGCCGTCCTCGTCGGACCCCGCGTCGCCTCCGAGTTCGTGCGCGGTGCCTGGACCTTCGTTCATGGCGAGACGCAGGCGGGAACCCCGGTGTGTGCGGCGGCCATCGTCGCGGTGATCGAGGAACTGCACCGCATCGACGTGATGTCGACCACGCTCGAGCTCGGAGCCGAGCTGGAACGCCTGGCCGCTCGGTTGACGTCGGACGGCGTCGTGCAAGAGGTCACGGGCAAGGGGTGCTTCGTCGGCCTCGGCCTGCGCGACAGCAACGGAGGCCGGTTGTCTGCTGCCGAGGTCCTTCGCGTCGTCTCCGCCATCGCGCAGAACGGTGTTCTCGTGCAGCCGGGCCCCAGCGCGATCGAACTGATCCCGGCGTACGGATTCCGTGCGGACGAGCTCCTCGTCGTCGAGTCGGCCGTGCGTGCCGGCCTGGCGCAGGTGCAGGAGGCGGCAGCATGAGATCCGCCTTCGCCGGACGGGTTCCGACGCTCTGGCACGGGCAGGGGGCCGCGGCCCGGTTGTCGACGCAGTTCGCGGAAGGACGCGAGACCCTCGTGATCGCAGACTCGGCGGTCGCCATCCCCGATCCACCCGGTCGCGGCGTCGGGACGATCGAGCTGGATGCTCGTGCGGTGGACGTCACGACTGTCGTCGACCTCGCTGCCGAGATCGCTCGACGATCGCCGAACCTGATCGTGGCGATCGGCGGAGGAAGCGTTCTCGACGCCAGCAAGATCGCGGCTCTCGCGCTCGCTCCTGGACGGCTGCTCGACTACGCCATCGAGCGTGCGTCGACGTCTGCGCTGGTCTTCCTGCCCGATGCCCCGCCACCGGTGGACGTCGTCGCCGTGCCGACGACGCTCGGCACGTCATCGGAGACGAACAGCGTCGGCATCCTCAAGAACGATCACGGCTACCGCCTCATCTGCGGGCGCTCCCTGAGGCCGCGCCATGCCGTCATCGATCCCCGCAACCTGATGACCCTCTCGCCCGCTGCCGTGAGAGAAGGCGCGCTGGAGGCGTTCCTCCGTCTCGCCGGCGCCGCGACGAGCTCGCGGAGAAGCCGCAGGGGAGACAGCGATGCTGTCGCCATCGGCAGAGCGTTGCTCAACACCGCCGCCCGGGACACGGCCTCTGCTGCCTCGCGGTTGCGTCTCGCCCGTCTGAGCGCGCTGACGCAGCGGAGTGCGGCGCTGCGCGGGGAGGATCCCTACAGCGCCAGGCACTGGTACGTCGCCAATGAAGTCGCGTTCGCCCTGGGGGTTCGCAAGATGGTCGCCACCGTGGCGGTCATCCCTCCGATCTGGCGTCGTATCCGCGCAGGAGACGCGCGGTGGGGAGACCGCGCGAGCCTCGAGAGCTTCTGGCGAAGAGTCGCAGGCGGTCTGGCGCTGCCTCTCGATCCATCCCGCGGCATCTCCGCATTGATCGACCGGTGGGAGATCTCTCTTCCACGGCGGCCGACCGCTCACGAGTTCGGCGCCATTGCGGTCGCCACGGAGAGGTCGTGGGGACACCGATACCCGATGCTCCCCGGGCTCGTCGAAGAGGACATCCGGGGCGTCCTTCGTGATTCTCGTTGGAGCCCGCTCACGGCGGCTGCACCGACCGACTTTCGACGACTAGCGCGAAGGAGGTGAGGGAATGAAGAGAGATGCCGAACAGCGAATCCGGTTCCAGGAATTGGAGGAGATGGATGCTCCCAGTTGGGAGAGCTTCTATCAGGGCGTGATCGGGGCACTCGTGCTCATCGGGATCGGCGCCGCCGCGGCGACGTGATCCATCGCAGGAGGAGACCTCACCGGAGGAGGTGAATATGCAAGTCGCAATGCCGACGCTCGAGTTCACAGAACTCGAGGACATGGAAGCGCTGGACGATGCCACCGACTGGATTCGGGGCTTCGCCGTGGGCGTGATCATCGGGATCCTCGCTCTGACGTAGGAGCGGTATTCGCAGGGTGCACCGAGGAGGTGTGAATTGCAGACAGAGTCGCTCGAGTTCGTCGAACTCGAACAGATCGATGCCCCACTCGAGTGGTGGCAGCACGCGAGCTACATCATCGCCATCATCGGCGGTGCGGCAGCCATCGCGACCTAACCGAGGGGTGCGGGCGGGGACAGCGCGCCCGCACCCTGTGACATGTGAGTGAGAGGTGATGTGTGGTGTCAGGTTCGATCGCCGACGCTGTATCGGCGAGGCTCCGAGAAGCGGGTGCGGTTGCCAGAGAGCTGGATCTGTACGAGGGAGCGGGCACCGACTTCTACGAGCGGCTGGTCGGCTCGGACCGCGCGGAGATCAGAGAGATGCTGGGGCTCGCGCGGGGAACCGATGGGCCGGTCCTCGATCTCGCGGCAGGGAGCGGGAGAGTGACGATCCCCCTGGTGAGATCGGGCAAGCGGGTGACCGCGGTCGATCTCTCCGACGACATGCTCTCGCACCTTCGCCGAGCGCTGCCGCACCATCCGCTGCTCGAGTGCATCGTGGCCGACATGCGAGACGTCGCGCTCGGACAGCGATACGAGCTGGTGATCATCGGCGCGACATCCATCACTCTGCTCGACCGCGAAGGCAGATCGCTGCTGTACGCGAACGTGCGACGCCACCTCGCGGTCGGAGGCGTCTTCGCGTTCACCGTCGCGGCCGGCGCGTCGGCGGAGACCCTGGCCGTCTCGCGAGAGGAGAAGGTCCGCGTTCCCGGACCGGAAGGAGAGGAGACCTACCTCTTCGTGCAACAGCCGGAGGAGGGCGGTGCGGTCAGGCTGGTCAACTGGATCCGTGCCTCCGACCTCGTTGGCGGTGGCGAGGTGACGGTGCTCACAAGTCGTCTGCGGGTGCTCAGCCATGCGGATCTCGCACAGGAGCTCGTCGCCGCAGGCTTCGCCTATCCCGTCGTCTCTCCGGTCCGCACGCATCGCGGTCAGGAGATCCTGCTCCTGACCACGAGCTGGGCAGGGCGCTCGAGCGTGATGGATGACGATGCCGACGAGTAAGTTCATCCGCCGACGGCACTCTCGCTCCTCACCGTCCCTCACGGCCGAGGACCGTCCGCTTCTCGCGCCCGGAGTCGCGTTCGAGGAAGGCGCCGACCGGACGGTCTGGATCGCGTTGCTCCACGGAGTGCCGTCCTCGAGGGTCTCCCGCTCGGTCGTCGATCTGCTCACGGCCATGAACGGCGAAACCTCTCTTCGGGATCTGCATCGCGATTTCGCGGCATCCGACACCCTGGAGAGCTTTCTCCAGCTGGCCCGACGCTTCCAACGCCGTGGACTGCTGGCCGGGGAGTCGAGGCGTCCACCCGGTCGGGTCTCCTATCGGCCGCCATTCACGTTGCAGGTCGCGACGCTTCGCGCCCCTGTCCTCTTCGGACGACTCGATGCCCTGTTCCCCCCGCTCTCTCCCCGAGCAGTTCTGGTGTCGATGGGCGTTCTGGTGGTCGCGGGTGCTCTTGCAGCAGCCGTCCAGGTGAGTGGACTGCGAGACGCCGTCACCACGCCGATGCCGCTCTTCGATGTCGTGGCTGTCGTCGCAGCCCTCTCCCTCATCACTCTGCTGCACGAGGGCGCACACGGAGCCACCCTCACCAGGTTCGGCGGCAGAGCCAGACGCGCAGGCTTCATGCTGTTCTATCTCGCACCCGCATTCTTCGTGGACGTCACGGACGGCTGGCGCCTCGCGGATCGCAGGCAGCGCGTCGCGATCGCGCTGGCGGGTCCTGCCGTGCACGCCGCGCTCGGCGCGATCGCCCTGAGCGCGGCGCTCCTCGTTCCTCATCAGGAACCGCGCAGGACTCTGCTGGTCCTCGGTCTCGCGTGCGCCGTCGTCGTCGTCGTGAACCTGATCCCGTTCGTGCGGTTCGATGGCTACATCGCGCTGATGAGCGCTCTGGACGAACCGAACCTCCGACGACGCACGATGCGGGACGGTGCGGACTTCCTGACTCGCCTGCTGTTCGGCGGTCGCAGGGAGAGCAAGAGCGTGAACACGTGGTGGAGCGTGCCGTTCGGCCTTGCGAGCCTCGTCGCACCGATCGTCCTGGTGCTGTTCGCGGTGGTTCGTGTGAATCGCGCGCTCGCCGGCGGTGGGCCGATCCTCGGGCTGCTCGTGGTCGCGCTGGAGGCCGCCGTCCTCCTCGTCGGCGTCGTGCTCGTCTCGACGTCGCTGCACCGCGTGCTCAGATCGGGAGTCTCGCGACTCCGATTCGTGTCGGTAGGTGCCGCTCTGATCGCGGGTGTCGCGATCGCAGGAGCCGCGATCTCCGTGCCGGTGTCGACCACTCTCGGTTTCACCACGTCGGGTGACCGAGTCGTCCTCGTGCATGCGGGCGACATCGCCGACGTGGAGGTGCCGGAGGGTGCCCGAGTCATCCTCATGAGCAACGGCATCCTCATCAATGAGCAGCTCGGCGAAGGAACGGCGCACCCGCTGCCGCCTGCGACCACGACTGTTCCGCTCGATGCGTTCTTTCCGATCACGGCAGCCGATGCGTCGGTGCCTGCGGCGATCGTCGCCGAGGTGCACGTGTCCGCCACGCACGGGACGCTGCCCGTGACAGGGCAGGCGCGGGTCGAGACCGGTGCGGGAAACCTATGGCAGATGCTCTGGGCGACAGGTGTGGTGTCACCCCTTTCGACCTTCCAGAGCCAGGAGGAAGGGGAATCACGATGAATCAGAAGGCGAACGAGAATGCGATCGAGGTGAGAGGGCTCACGAAGAGGTACGGTCATCGGACGGCCGTCGACGAGTTGTCCTTCGCGGTACCGCGCGGGTCGATCGTGGGTCTTCTCGGTCCGAACGGCGCCGGCAAGTCGACGACGCTCCGTGCGCTCGTCGGACTGCTGGAGCCGACCGGGGGTGAGTGCCTCATCCACGGGTCGCCGTTCTCCGCACTCGACAATCCGGCGACGCACGTCGGCGTCCATATGGACGGGTTCGGCTTCGAAGGCGGGATCACGGCGAGGCGACACCTCGAGATCTGCCGGCTCGCCGCCGGGGCACCACGGGGCCGAACCGACGAGGTGCTCGAAGAGGTGGGGCTCACCGCTGATGCCCACCGTCGGGTGAAGACGTTCTCGACAGGGATGGCGCAGCGGCTCGGGCTGGCCGCAGCGCTCATCGGCTCTCCCCGGACCCTCATCCTCGACGAGCCGGCGAACGGTCTGGACCCCGACGGCATCCGCTGGCTTCGCCGGTTCCTCCGCGGCTTCGCGGAACGCGGCGGCACGGTCCTGATCGCCAGTCATCAGCTCCCGGAGCTGGAACAGGTCGTGGATGAGGTGGTCGTCATCAAGCAGCGCATCCTCTTCGCTGGTCGGCTCGAAGACCTCGTCACAGGTGGAGCGGACTCGCTGGAGAGCAGATACTTCGACCTCGTGGAAGGAGCATCCGCATGAGGAACGCGATCCGCAGCGAAGCCCTGCGTTCCGTGAGCGGGTTCTCGGTCCTGGCGGTCTACCTCGTCGCGGTGCTCATGCCCTTCTTCGTGCTGGTCTCCGACGGCTCACGCTTCGAGCTCGCCGGTGTCGAACCGGGGTCGGCCACGGTTCGACTTCTCGAGCCGCTCGCCTGGGTCGCGATCTCGGCGGCGTTCGTCGGGGCGTACGGCGTCACCCGCGAGTGCTACTACACGTCGATCGACAGGACGCTCACGGGGGTCGGGTTCTCGCGCGCGTTCTCCGCGAAGCTCGCAGCCGGCGTCCTCGTCGCGGTCGCGCTCGCCGTCTGCATCTTCGCTGTGTGGACGGTGGGCGCCTCCGTGCTGCTGGGGCTCGACGGTATGGCCCTCGTGCTCACCCCTGACGCGTGGCGCATCTATGCCGGCGCGCTGCTCGGCTCGGTTCTCGGGGCGCTCATCGGAGGAGCCATCGGGTGGATCACTCGGAACTACTACCTGGCTGCGGCGATCGTCATCGTTCTTCCAATGGCCGTGGACTTCGCGCTGTTGCGCACCGCGCCGGACGTCGCGAAGTTCTCTCCGGGTCTCGTCCTGGCGGCTCTCGGCGTTCCGGGATACCAGGACGCGCTGCTCGGGTTCGTGCCCGCTCTCGGTCTCGGGGTCGCTTGGACCTTCGGCCTGGTTGCGATCGCGTGGGTGCGCGGGCGAAGAGGTGCGGGGTGATCGGGCAGGCGCTCCGTGCCCAGGCGCGCAGCTTCTTGGGCGACAGGGTTCTCGTCTGGATGGCGGTCGCGGGGTTCGTGATGTCGCTCTCTCTGGCGACGAGCATCCCGCCCGATCTCGCGGATGCGACAGCGGAGGTTCGCGAGTCGTTGATCGCGCCGTACAGCGCGGTGCTCGCGATGTACGGAGGGGTCCTCGCGGCCGTCTACGGTTCCTTCCGATACACGGTGGACCGGCGTGATGGCGTGATCGCTCAGCGCCTGATGCTGCAGCCGCGGTGGGCGACCCTCGTCGCCAGGGTGCCCGCATCCGGAATCGGTGGAGCGATCGTCGCTCTCGCGGCGGTCATCGGCGGTCATACGGCGCTGCGGCTGACGATGGGCGGGATTCCGGTGGACTGGGTGGCTGTCGGAGCGACGCTGTCACTCGGCGCCGCGTCAGGTCTCTGGGGGCTGGGATGGGGGATCGTCGTGCGGGCGCACCTGGTCGCACTCTTCGTGACCCCGCTGTCGCTGGGTTCGGCGGTGCTCGTCGCGATGATCTGGAAGGCCGGCGCCGTCTATCTGCCCCTGCTCGCGATGCTCGAAGCCTTCCGCTTCGACGTCGCCGCCCTGGGGATTCCAGCGGGCCATGCGCTCGACAGCTCGTTCGCGGTGCTGGTGACGGCCGGTTGGGTCGTGGTGGCCCTCGTCGCCGGAGGGGTCTCGTTCCTGAAGAGCGACGTGCGATAACGGAACGAGGATCCGCACGCCGCCCCGCACCTAAGCGCCGTTCGCGGCCGGGACCTCGTCGATCGAGAAGTACACGGGAAGCCCGCGCTCGCGGGCGATCGCGACGTCGTTGTCCGCGCCGGTGGATGCGCCGGGGAGCCGCAGAACGCCGTCGCAGTGCTGCAGCAGTCGGGCGGCGACGTCGTACATCACGTCCCCTTCGGCTTCTTCGGCCGCGTCGAGGCCGCGGAGCACGGGGAGCGCGACCCATTCGCCGATCATCGGAATGTGTCCGAGGCGGTGCAGAGGGGCCGCCGCCTCTTCGAGCCGTGCGAGGTTGCGGGCGATGGCGGCCGGGTCGCCGTCGGTGCCGGAGCGATAGGGGCCGGCGATCAGGATCAGGAGTGGCTTCTGCATGTCGGAGACTGTAGCGTTAACCATGCAGAAACGTGAAATAACAGGAAGAAGCGTGAATGCTCGGTGCACAGCGCAAGGATCATCTGCTCGCACTCCTCGTAAAGGACGGACGGGTGGTCGCGAAGGACGTCGCCGTCGACCTCGAAGTCTCGGAGGACTCCATCCGCCGCGATCTCCGGGAGCTCGCCGACGCGGGCCTGTGCGTGCGCGTGTACGGCGGGGCGCTCCCCGTGCCGGCGGCCGAGGCACCGGTCGCGCAGCGCAGCACGGTCGCGACCGACAGCAAGGAGCGGGTGGCGCGCGCGGCCGTCGCGCTGATCCATCCGGGGTCGACGATCATCCTCGACGCGGGCACGACCACGCTCGCGATGGCGCGGATGCTGCCGCAGGACCCCTCGCTCACCGTGATCACCCCGAGCCCCGCTGTGGCCGTGGCTGTCGCCGAGCACTCCCCGGCGCGCGTGCTGATCGTCGGCGGTGAGGTGAGCAGGCACTCGCTCGTCGCCGGTGGAGCGCTGGCTCTGGAGGCGATCGCGCGTCTCGGCGCCGACGCCTTCTTCCTGGGTGTCACCGGAATCCACCCGGACCACGGACTCACCACCGGCGTCCTCGACGACGCCGTCGTCAAGCGGGCCCTCGCCGCCCGGAGTGCCGACGTGTACGTGCTGGGCAGCGCGGAGAAGATCGGCGCGGCGTCGCGGTTCCCCGTCGTCGGGCTCGACGAGGTGTCGGGCATCGTGACGGATCCCGAGGACGCGTCAGTGCTCGCCGAGCAGTGGCGACGGGACTCGACGACGTAGGATCCCTAGGTGGCAACCCCCAAGATCGTGCTCTTCTACGCCTTCACCCCGCTCGCGGACCCCGAGGCCATCCGGCTCTGGCAACGGGACCTCGGTGAAGCGCTCGGGCTGCGCGGGCGTCTCCTGATCTCGAAGGACGGCGTCAACGGCACCCTCGGCGGCGATCTGCCCGCGCTCAAGAAGTGGGCTCGGTCGTTCCGCTCGTACGCGCCGTTCGCGGATGCCGACATCAAGTGGAGCGAAGGGACCGGTGTCGACGCCGACGGGCGGAGCCTGGACTTCCCCAAGCTCAGCGTCAAGGTGCGCGACGAGATCGTGTCGTTCGGAGCGCCGGGCGAGCTCCGCGTCGACGAGCACGGAGTGGTCGGCGGGGGCACGAGGCTCAGTCCCGAGGAGCTGCACGCGCTGATGGACGAACGCGGCGACGACGTGGTGTTCTTCGACGGCCGCAACTCCCTGGAGGCGCAGATCGGCCGGTTCCGCGGAGCCGTCGTGCCCGATACCGAGACGACCCGCGACTTCGTGCGGCTGCTCGACTCCGGCGCGTACGACGATCTCAAGGGCAAGCCGGTGGTGACGTACTGCACCGGCGGCATCCGGTGCGAGGTGCTGTCGAGCCTGATGACTGCTCGGGGGTTCGGTGAGGTCTATCAGCTGGAGGGCGGCATCGTCCGCTACGGCGAGAAGTACGGCGACGACGGCTACTGGGACGGCTCGCTCTACGTGTTCGACAAGCGTGGATCCGTGGACTTCTCCGATCACACGGCCGTGATCGGAGAATGCGTCGGATGCGGAGCCGCGACCAAGCGCACGGCGAACTGCCCCGACCTGAGCTGCCGCGTGCAGTCCGTGGTGTGCGAGGACTGCGACGCGGTGTACTGCGCCGAGCACGCCGCCGTCTGATCTCGCGGCGATCGGGCTCTCGTCAGACCACCGTCGCCGCGTCGACGTCGCGGCTCGCGAACAGCGACCGCGGCACCAGCAGTGCCTTCGTCCGGGTGAGTCGATCGCCGCGGGCATGCATCGCACCCAGCACGCTGCGCAGCGGCCCGGCGAGATCCTCCGCGAGGGCGCCGGGGCGTGCGTAGTTCGCCTGCTCGACCGCGTCGGTCAGGGCGCGCATCTCCGCAGGATCGACACCGCACTCGCGGACCAGCGCCGCTCCGCGCACGCGGGGGGTGTCGGCATCCGATACCGGAAGCCGCAGATCGATCATGGTGTCGCGAAGCTCGGCCCAGGCCGCTCCCGCGTCGCCTCCGCGGGCACGCCGCAGCCGCAGTCCGCGCTCGGCGCCGCGCACGAGGGCGGGCAGGAGCAGCAGCACGAGGGCGCCGACGACGGTCAACAGGACCGGCGTCGGATCCAGGCGGCGCTGCGTGCCGGCGGACGAGCTGTTGTCACCCGCATCGGGGCGGTCCGCCTCTGGCCCGGTCGTCTGCTCGGGTCGCGGCGTGGCCGTCGGCGCCGGCGCGGACGGCCCGTCCGTTCCCGTGCCCTGGGTCGGGGCGGCGGCGAAGGCGGTCGGCACGCCGAGCGAAGCGGTGGGTTCGAAGGGTACCCAGCCGACGCCGGGGAACAGCACCTCCGGCCACGAGTGCAACTGGTCGCTCTCGACCGAGAAGATCGACTCCTCACCCCGCTTCTCGTCGGTGAGGGAACCGGGGAGGTAGCCGACCACGATCCGCACCTGCATGTCGAGGCTCTGCGCCATCAAGGCGAACGCCCCGGCGAAGTGCACGCAGTACCCCGAGCGGACGTCGAGGAACTGGGCGACGGCGTCGGCGCCGGTGCCGTCGAAACCCTCCTCGACGGGGGTCTCCAGCGAGTAGGTGAAGGAGCTGCGGAACCAGCTCTGCAGAGCGACGAGGCGGTCGTAGTCCGTCGTCGCGTCCGCGGTCACCTCTGCAGCGAGGTCACCGATGACGGCGGGAAGCTCGACCGCATCCTCGTCCTCGTCGACCACCCGCGGGGCCGCATCGATGGCGCGGATCTGCTCGAGGGTCGGCGAGACGCGCGTGGAAGCCACGGTGTAGTCGTTGCCCACGGCATCCGCATTGCGCGACACCAGGGTGCGGTTGTCCGGCATCACCCGCCAGGTGTCGGACACGCCTTGCACTCCGGTCGCCGGGTAGGGGAGCGGCAGCCAGGAGCTCGACATCCGCAGCACGCGGATCGAAGTCGACGTGTCCTTCGTGGCGATCTCCTCGCCCCACTCGGGGTCACCGAAACCCTCGCTCTGCGCGTTCAGGTCGCCGCGGTCGGGCTCCCATACCCTGCCGTTGAAGTGAGACAACGTGGTCAGGCGCAGGTACGGTGCGACATCGTTCTTGGTCGCCACCGTCAGCACCTCGACGGGGTTGGGCTGGCGCAGGTCGTCTCCGAGCCGGAGGGAGGCGTCGACCGTGATCCCCGCTCCGGTGCCGGCGAGGGTCGCAGCGACCGGGAGGCCCGGCGCGACCACGATCGTCACGGCCAGCGCGGCGACTCCGACGCCCGCAGCGAGCGAGGCGGACGATCGGCGGGGCGCGAGCGGATGCCGGCGCGCAGTGAAGCGCAGCAGCACCAGGGCGAGGAGCCCGAGGAGCACGAACCACACGACGTTCGCGTCGCCCAGGGTCACGATCATCGGCACCGCCCCGAGCACGCCGGTGAGGACGATCGAGAGGATCGCCGCGCGGTGGAAGACGAGGTGGTCGAGCAGGATCGCGACCAGTGCGAACCCGGCGCCGAGCACGGCGGCGAGCCCCGCCGTCGCCGCCAGCGGAGCCGCGCCGAAGGCGATCTCCTCCCAGGCCGCTGCGGCGAGCGTGCGGAACACGGAGAAGGTCGTGGGGGTGGGGATGATCCCGAGGATCGCGGAGTCCCCGGCGACGAGCCTGGTCAGGACGGCGACGGCGACGGCGATCTGCACGGCGAAGGCGGTCAGATCGCGGAGCCATTCGGCGCGCCGCCGCATCCAGGTGCGAACGAGCGCGCCGGTGACACCGACCGCGGTGATCACGGCGAGCACGATGAACGACCACGCGCCCGGTTCGATGACCGAGGTGTACGGCCACATCGCGACGAGGGCGGCCGCTGCGGCGAGGGCGGCCGGTGCCAGCACCCCGTTCTCGTCCTCATGGTCTCGGTGCCAGGTGGGAGCGGGGCGTTCCGCCATCGTGCGTGCGGTCCGACCGTCCTCAGCGCGGAACATCGGCGACTCCGATCTGCGTGGGCAGAGCGTCTTCCCACGCCTCCGCGATGTCATCGCCGAGAGTGGCCACCGTCCAGCCGTGCTGCGCCGCCGCGGCACTCGCACCGGCGAGCGGATCCGTGCTGAACAGCAGAGCCGCGGCCGCACCGGAGGGGCGCAGCAGCGCTGCGTCCTCCTCGTCGATGCGTCCGGTGATGTACACGAGCGGTCCCGGGGGAGTGCCGCCGATCAGGGTCGTCAGATCACGGGAGTCACCGCGCGGCGACACCATCGCCAGAGCGACCAGCAGTCCGTCGCGGTCGTCCTCATGCCCGCGCAGCGTGCCGAGCGAGAATCCGGTGCTGTCGATCACCTCGACGCCGTAGCCTTCGCCGGCCAGGTGGATGGCGGCGGAGGCGCAGAGCGAGACGGCCGCTTCGAAGGCGGCATCCGCCTCCGCTCCGGGGACGTCCCAGTGCGCGCTGCTGCGGTCCAGCACCACCAGGGCATCCGGGCTGGACTCCTCCTCTTCCTGGCGCACCATCAGCTGACCGCGGTGCGCGGTTGCCCGCCAATGGATGCGGCGCATCGAGTCGCCGGGGATGTAGCGGCGGGGCGAGAGGTTGTCGCTGCCCTGACCCAGTCGGCTCGACGAGGTCTGAGCGGTCCCGCCTGCGGCGCCGACCTTCACGCTGAGCGGGGCGAGGGCGACGACCTCGGGGACGACGGTCACCGTGCGGTGCTCTCCGAACGCCTGCTCCCTCTGGGCAAGGCCGAAGGGGTCGACCGTGCGCAGCATGAGCGGGCCGATCGGCCAGACGCCGCGTCGGATGCCCGTGATCTGATAGTCGAGCCGGCCCGACTCCGGCGGATACTCTCCGCTGGAATCGCCGGAGACTGCATCCGGCAGCACGTCGTGCCAGAGGCCGTGGGGAACGCGGATGGAGCGGAGGGTGAAGCGCAGCGTGACCCTCGACGTCTCGGAGACGGTCAGCAGATCGGTCGAGACCTGCCGCGAGACCGTGCCGGTGCGTCGGGGCGCGTGCACCACGATCAGCGAGAAGCCGGTCAGCAGGACCAGCAGCACGCCGATGTAGACCAGGATGGGCGCACCCACCAGATTCGCGACGACGATGCAGCCCAGTGCGGCGACCAGCGCACCCGCCCCGCGGAAGGTCAGTGCTCGACGGCGTCTCATGGCGTCTCGATCAGGAACGGGTGGCGACGGGGACCCGTACGCGCTCGACGATCTGGGTCAGTGCCGCCTCCACCGGCTGTGCGCCGGCTCGGTGCGCTCCGCGTGCGGGCAGCAGGCGGTGCGCGAACACGGGGATCAGCAGTGCGGTCAGATCGTCGGGGATGACGTAGTCGCGTCCGTCGAGCGCCGCCCACACCTTGGCTGCCCTGACGAGCTGCAGGGTGGCGCGCGGGCTCGCGCCCAGGTGCAGGTTGGGGTCGGAGCGGGTGGCCTGGGCCAGGGCGACCGCGTACTCCTCGAGCGCGGGGGCGACGTGAACCGACCGCCCCCAGGCGATGAGGTGCGCGATGGAGGTCGCATCGGCGACGGGGGACACCGCGCTCAACGGATTCACGACATCGCGCTGGCGCAGCATGAGGGCCTCGGCGGCGGCATCCGGATATCCCATCGAGATGCGCATCATGAAGCGGTCTCGCTGGGCCTCGGGGAGCGCGTAGGTGCCCTCCATCTCCAGCGGGTTCTGGGTCGCGACGACCAGGAACGGATCGGGGAGGAGGTGCGTGGAGCCGTCGACCGTGACCTGCCCCTCCTCCATCGCCTCCAGGAGCGCGGACTGGGTCTTGGGCGACGAGCGGTTGATCTCGTCGGCGATCACGATGTGCGCGAACACGGCGCCGCGCTTGAACTCGAACTCCCGATCCACCGGGTTGTACACCGAGACGCCGGTGACATCGCCGGGGAGCAGGTCGGGGGTGAACTGGATGCGCCGCACCGTCGCATCCACGCTGGCGGCGAGAGCGCGGGCGAGCATCGTCTTGCCGACGCCCGGAACATCCTCGATCAGCAGGTGGCCCTCGGCGAGGAGGCAGACCAGCGCGCTGCGGACGGCGTCGGGCTTTCCGTCGATCACCTGGCCCACCGAGCCGAGGATCGCGGAGGTCTGCGCCGCGAACTGCTCGGCTGTGATCAGGGGGGAGTTGTCGGGCATGCGTTCCCTCTCGCGTGAGGCGCTTCTGTGCGCGTTACTCGATCGTAACCCGAGGGGGAGGGCGCCGCTCTGGCAGGTTGCCCTGAGCCTGGGCGTCGGCGGCGACCGGTGTCGGAGCATCGGCCGTCATCGGGTTAGGATGGATGACGGCTCTCCGCGTGACGGCATCCAGGCCAATTCCCCCAGGGCGGAAACGCAGCAAGGGTAACCGGGCTCTGCTGGGTGCGCGGAGGGTCACTTTCTTTTTCAGCGTCCTCCGGGGCGGCACTGCGAGGATCGTGACGTGACCAGCCCCGCCGCTTCCCCGCGCTCGACCGCGCTGAGCCGTTTCGCCTCGCCGGTCATCCTGCTCGCCCTCATGTGGATCATCCAGCTGGCCGACGCGCTCCTGCCCGGGTCTTTCTCGGGGTTCGGTCTGCGCTCGTGGGACCTCGCGGGTCTCGGCGGCATCGTCGCATCACCGCTGCTGCATGCGAGCTGGGGTCATCTGCTGGCCAACTCCCTTCCCCTCCTGGTGCTCGGCTGCCTGGTCGCGGTGGAAGGCGCTCGCCGCTTCTGGGCCGTCACCGCGTTCATCGCTGTCATCGGCGGTCTCGGCACCTGGGTGTTCAACACCCCCGGCACCCTTACCGTCGGCGCCTCCGGGCTCGTGTTCGGATACTTCGGCTACATCGTGATGCGGGTGTTCGCACCGGCCAGGGTCGCGCACCGCATCCTGTACGCCGCGGTGGCGCTCATCGTGATCGCGCTCTACGGCGGATCCATGCTCGCCGGCGTCGTCGGCGTGAGCGAGGGGATCTCGTGGCAGGCGCACCTGTTCGGTGCGATCGGAGGAGGCGTCGCGGCATTGGCCGGACGTCGCCGAGGTCCGGCGGCGCTTCGGGACCGCAGCGGATGAGCGCCCCGCGCGCCAAGAGCCGCGCGCGGCCGCGGAAGCGCGCCACCAAGCGCAAGCCGGGCGCGCGCGCCCGGGCCGCGATCCGGCTGCGGCGCCGACGGGCGCTGCGCCGCATCCTCATCTCCACTGCCGTGGTCGCGGCGGTCGTCGGGGCCGCGGTGCTGATCCCGCTCCGCATCGCCCACGATCCGGTCGTCGTGTGCGCCGACGATCCGGGCACCTTCCCCGAGGCAGGGATCGAGGGATGGCACGGCGAGCAGCTGGAGAACGCCGCCACGATCATGACCACGGCATCCGCTCTCGGACTCGGCCGCGACGGGCAGGTCCTGGGCGTCATGACGGCGATGGGCGAGAGCAGCCTGCGCAACATCGACTACGGCGACTGGGAGACCAGCGGTTTCACCAATCCCGACGGCACGCGCACCAGCAGCATCGGGCTCTTCCAGCAGCAGGACTGGTGGGGGAGCGTGGAGCAGCGGATGGACCCGGCGACCTCGGCCACGCTGTTCTTCACCCGACTGGCACGGCTGCCCGACTGGCAGCGGATGGAGCGGTCGCACGCCATCCACCGGGTGCAGATCAACACCGACCGCGACTACTACTCCCGCTACGAGGCCGATGCCGTCGCCGTGGTCGACGGCCTCTCCCGCGGCTGCTGACCGGCGCGCCGTCTGCGGGACCCGCCTAAGCTGGAGGGGTGGCGCGGAGCATCTACATCACCTCGGCCGAAGGTCATACCGGCAAGTCCACGATCGCGCTCGGAGTGCTCGATGCGCTGATGCGCGTCAGCCCTCGCGTCGGGGTCTTCCGGCCGATCGCCCGCTCGGTCGCCGAGCGCGACGAGATCCTCGAACTGCTGCTCGCGCACGACGGGGTGCACCTCGACTACGAGGACTGCATCGGGGTCACCTATGACGACGTGCGCCACGACCCTGAGGCCGCGCTGTCGACGATCGTCGCGCGGTTCAAGGCCGTCGAGGCGCAGTGCGACGCGGTCGTGATCATCGGCAGCGACTACACCGATGTCGCCAGCCCCGCCGAGCTCGGGTTCAACGCCCGCATCGCCGCCAACCTCGGCGCCCCCGTGCTGCTGGTCCTCAGCGGACGCGACCAGCAGCGTCAGGCGGAGCAGCTCGGCACGACGACGGCGCGCGCCGCCGGAGCGGTGGGTCAGATCGCCGCCCTCGCGCTCGCCGAGCTCGACGCGGAACGTGCGGAGCTCTTCGCCGTCATCGTCAACAGGGCGGACCCCGATGCGCTCCCCGACATCATCGCCGCCGTGCGCGGCATCCGTCCGCAGAAGCAGACCCCGGTGTGGGCGCTCCCGGAGGACCGCACGCTGGTCGCCCCGTCGATCCGCGGCATCCTGTCGGCGGTCGACGGGCGCCTGATCAAGGGCGACGCCGACCGGCTCGGACGCGAGGCGCTGACGATCGTCGTGGCGGGGATGTCGATGGTGAACGTGCTGCCGCGCCTCACCGAGGAGGCGGTCGTGGTGATCCCGGCCGACCGCACCGAGGTGCTGCTCGCGACGCTCTTGGCCGACGCCTCCGGCACCTTCCCCCGCGTCGCCGGCATCATCCTGAACGGCCCCTTCCCGCTGCCGGAGCCGATCGTGCGGCTCCTCGACGGCTTCTCGTCGACGGTGCCGATCATCGCGACCGACCTCGGCACCTATGACACGGCCGTGCGCGTGATGGGTGCCCGCGGACGCATCTCGCCGGATTCGCGAGCCCGCTACGACCGCGCGCTCGGGCTCTTCCAGACGCACGTCGACTACACCTCGCTGACCACGCAGCTCGGGCTCGCGGAGTCGCGGGTCGTGACGCCGCTGATGTTCGAGTACGGCCTGATCGAGCGGGCGCGCGCCGACCGGCGGCGCATCGTGCTGCCAGAGGGCGATGACGACCGCATCCTGCGCGCCGCCGCCACACTGATCGCCCGAGAGGTCGCGGACCTCACGATCCTCGGCGATGAGCAGGCCGTCCGTGCCCGCGCGGTCGAGCTGGGGATCGACATCTCCGGTGCCCAGGTCATCAGTCCGAACGATCCGGAGCTCGTGCCGCGCTTCGCGGAGGAGTATGCCCGGCTCCGCGCCCACAAGGGCATCACGGTCTCGCAGGCGGCGGACACCGTCACCGACGTGTCGTACTTCGGCACCATGATGGTGCATCTCGGTCTCGCCGACGGCATGGTCTCCGGCGCCGCGCACACCACGGCGCACACCATCCGTCCCTCGTTCGAGATCATCAAGACCAAGCCCGGGGTGGAGGTCGTCTCGAGCGTGTTCCTGATGGCGCTCGCCGACCGTGTGCTCGTCTACGGCGACTGTGCCGTGATCCCCGACCCGACCAGCGTGCAGTTGGCCGACATCGCGATCTCGTCGGCGGCCACCGCACGCCAGTTCGGCATCGAGCCGCGTGTCGCGATGCTGTCGTACTCGACGGGGGAGTCCGGTTCCGGCGCCGATGTCGACAAGGTGCGCGAAGCCACCGCCCTCGTGCGCGAGCGGGCGCCCGAACTGCCTGTCGAGGGTCCGATCCAGTACGACGCGGCGGCCGATGCCGCGGTCGCGAAGGCCAAGCTGCCCGACTCCGCGGTCGCAGGGCGCGCGACCGTGTTCGTGTTCCCCGACCTGAACACGGGCAACAACACCTACAAGGCCGTGCAGCGCTCGGCGGGCGCGGTGGCGATCGGCCCGGTCCTGCAGGGGCTCAACAAGCCGATCAACGACCTCTCGCGCGGAGCCCTGGTGGACGACATCGTCAACACCGTCGCGATCACCGCGATCCAGGCCCAGGGAGGGGCGGCATGAGCGCGATCCTCGTGATCAACAGCGGATCGTCATCGCTGAAGTACAGCCTGATCGACGTCGAGCGCGAGAGCGAGCTCGCCAGCGGTCTCATCGAGCGCATCGGACAGCCCGTCAGCCCCGTCGCGCACACGGTGCGTCCGGAGACGGATGCGGATGCGGTTCCCACGATGCTCGACGCGACCTACCGCGACGAGCGCGAGATCGCCGACCATCACGCGGCCTTCGCGGTCATGCTCGAGCAGTTCGCCGAGCACGGCCCCTCGCTCGCCACGCATCCGCCCGTCGCGGTCGGACATCGCGTGGTGCACGGGGGCGCCCGGTTCTTCGCCCCGACTCTGATCGACGCCGACGTGGAGCGCCAGATCGAGGAGCTCTCGGTGCTCGCGCCGCTGCACAACCCGGCGAACCTCTCCGGCATCCTCGCGGCGAAGGCCGTGTTCCGGGGAGTGCCGCACGTCGCGGTCTTCGATACGGCGTTCCACCAGACGCTGCCTCCTGCCGCCTACACGTACGCGATCGACAGTCAGCTGGCGAAGGACCACCGGGTGCGGCGGTACGGCTTCCACGGCACCAGCCACCAGTTCGTGAGCGAAGCGGCCGCCGCGCACCTCGGGCGCGACATCGCGGAGCTGCGGCAGATCGTCTTCCACCTCGGCAACGGCGCATCCGTGACCGCGATCGACGGCGGACGCTCCGTCGAGACGTCCATGGGGCTCACGCCGTTGGAGGGTCTCGTGATGGGCACGCGCTCCGGAGACCTCGACCCCGCCGCGCTCGTTCACCTCTCGCGCCGCGCCGGTCTCACGATCAACGACCTCGACGCCCTGCTCAACACCCGCAGCGGGCTGCAGGGGCTGGCGGGTCGCAGCGACATGCGTGACATCCTCGCCGGCGTCGATGCGGGGGAGGAGGCGGCCACGCTCGCCTTCGACGTCTACGTGCATCGGCTGCGCGGCTACGCCGGTGCGTACATCGCCCAGCTCGGTGGTGTCGACGTCATCTCGTTCACCGCCGGCGTCGGGGAGAACGCGGCGCGGGTGCGCGCAGCGGCCCTGGAGACGCTCGGATTCGCGGGTGTCGAGATCGACCACGCGCGCAACGAGGCGCGTGAGCGCGGCATCCGCCGGATCAGCACGGATGCCTCCGCGGTGACCGTTCTCGTGGTGCCGACGAACGAGGAGCTGCAGATCGCCAGGCAGACCTCGGCGATGCTCTGAACAACCGCTCATCCGAGGGGTTACCCCCGATGGCACTGGGCAACTACGCTTGCACAGTGGCACGGAGAGGTGCCGACCTTTCGCCCCTTCTCCTGGAGGCTCCTGTGCCCGAAGCCCTTCCCGATCTGCTCGCCGCCGACGGCGTGCTGTTCGACCTCGACGGCGTGCTCACGCCGACCGCCGAGGTGCACATGCGCGCCTGGAAGGTGGTGTTCGATCAGGTGTTCGCGCAGTGGGGGATCACCCCCGCCTACACCGACGCCGACTACTACGACTACGTCGACGGCAAGAAGCGCTATGACGGCGTGGCCAGCCTGCTGCACAGCCGCAATGTCGAGGTGCCCTGGGGCGCGGTCGACGACCCGCCGGAGGCCGAGACGATCTGCGGCATCGGCAACCGCAAGAACGATGCGTTCGCCGCCTCGCTGCGCGCGGAGGGCATCGCCCCGTATCCGGGCTCGCTCGCGGTCGTGCAGCGCCTGCACGAGGCCGGAGTCCCGCTCGGGGTGGTGTCGAGCTCGAAGAACGCCGAAGAGGTGCTCGGCGCTGCCGGACTCCGCTCCTACTTCCGCGTGGTCGTCGACGGCGTCGTGGCCGAGCGCGAGAACCTCGCCTCCAAGCCCGCCGCCGACATGTTCCGCGCCGGTGCCGAGAACCTCGGCGTCGACCCGGCACGCAGCATCGCGGTGGAGGACGCCACCTCCGGCGTCGCCTCGGCCGCAGCCGCCGGGTTCGCCGACGTCATCGGCGTCGATCGCGGCGCCGGTGCCGACGCCCTGACCGCCGCCGGTGCCACGGTCGTCGTCGACGATCTCTCCCGCTTCCTCCCGCTCACCCCGAACCTCACCACGGAGACCGCATGATCGACCGCGACCGCTTCCCCGTCGACCCGTGGCGTCTCGTCGAGACGCGCTACTCGGAGGAGGGCGTCGGCGAGACGCTGTTCTCCGTCGGGAACGGCTACCTCGGCCTGCGTGGCAACCACATAGAAGGACGAGGTGCGCACGAGCACGGCACGTTCATCAACGGACTGCACGAGACCTGGCCGATCCGCCACGCGGAGCAGGCGTACGGTTTCGCCGAGGTCGGCCAGACGATCGTCAACGCGCCGGATGCGAAGGTCATGCGCGTCTACGTCGACGACGAGCCGATCTCGTTCGACGTCGCCGATGTGCGCGAGTACCGCCGCACGCTCGACATGCGCACGGGTGTGCTCGAGCGCATCGTGGTGTGGGAGACGCCGTCGGGCAAGCGGGTGCGCATCCGCGACGAGCGCATCGTGAGCTTCGAGGAGCGCCATCTCGCGGTGCTCCGCCTCGAGGTCGTCGTCGAGAACTCCGACGCCCCCGTCACGATCAGCTGCCAGCTGCTGAACCGCCAGGACGGCGCCGGCGTCTACGCCGGCACTCCCGCCGCGGCCAAGAAGCCGGCCGGATTCGACCCGCGCAAGGCCGAGAAGATCGCCGACCGGGTGCTGGAGCCGGCCGAGCACTGGCAGGACGGACTGCGCTCAGCGCTGTCGTACCACGTCGCCGATTCCGGGATGACGGTGGCTGTGGTGGCCGACCACATCATCGAGACCGAGAACGAGTACAACGCCCGCACGCTCATCGAAGCCGACATCGCCAAGAACGTGTTCCGCGTGCAGGCGAAGGCCGGAGTCCCGATCCACGTCACGAAGCTCGTGAGCTACCACACCTCGCGCGGCGTGCCGCCGCGTGAGCTCGTCGACCGCTGCCGCCGGTCGCTGGACCGGGTGATCGTCGAGGGCGTCGAGACGCAGTTCCAGCGCCAGCAGGAGTGGCTCTCCGCGTTCTGGGAGCGCAGCGACGTGCAGATCGGTGGTCGCGACGACCTGCAGCAGGCCACCCGCTGGTGCCTGTTCCAGCTCGCGCAGGCCTCCGCGCGCGCCGACGGCACCGGGGTGCCGGCCAAGGGCGTCTCCGGCTCCGGCTACAGCGGTCACTACTTCTGGGACACCGAGATCTACGTGCTCCCGTTCCTCACGTACACGTCGCCGCAGTGGGCGCGCAACGCTCTGCGCGCTCGTGTGCACATGCTGCCTGCCGCGCGCCGACGCGCCGCGCAGCTCAACGAGGCCGGCGCGCTGTTCCCGTGGCGCACGATCAACGGCGAGGAGGCCTCGGCCTACTACGCCGCCGGCACCGCGCAGTACCACATCAACGCCGACGTCAGCTTCGCGCTCGGCAAGTACGTGCGCGCCACGGGCGACGAGGAGTTCCTGCGCCGCGAGGGCGCAGACGTCGCGGTCGAGACCGCGCGCCTGTGGGCGACGCTGGGCTTCTGGCGCAGCTCGCGCCTGGTCGAGGAGGTCGGAGCGGATGACGGCATCCAGACCTTCCACATCCACGGCGTGACCGGACCGGACGAGTACACGACGGTGGTGAACGACAACCTCTACACGAACGTCATGGCGCGCTACAACCTGCGCTACGCCAGCCGCATCGTGCGGGAGATCGCCGAGAGCTACCCCGAGGACTACGCCCTGCTGGTGGAACGCACCGGACTGGGCGAGGGCGAGGCCGAAGCGTGGGAGCGCGCGGCAGAGGCCATGTTCATCCCCTACAGCGAAGCCCTCGGCATCCACCCGCAGGACTCGCTCTTCCTCGAGCGCGAGGTGTGGGATCTGGCGCACACGCCCGACTCGCAGCGCCCGCTGCTGCTGCACTTCCACCCCCTCGTGATCTACCGCTTCCAGGTGCTGAAGCAGGCGGATGTCGTGCTGGCGCTGTTCCTGCAGGGCAATCACTTCTCGCCGGAGGAGAAGCGCGCGGACTTCGACTACTACGACCCGCTGACGACCGGCGACTCGACGCTGTCGGCCGTGGTGCAGTCGATCCTCGCGGCCGAGGTCGGCTATCAGGACCTCGCGCTGGAGTACTTCTCGCAGTCGCTGTTCGTCGATCTGCACGACCTGCACCACAATGCGGCTGACGGCGTGCACGTGGCCTCCGCCGGTGGTGTGTGGACGGCACTGGTGTGCGGCTTCGGCGGCATGCGCGACTACGCCGGCGAGCTCAGCTTCGACCCGCGACTCCCCGCGGGCTGGCCCTCGCTGTCGTACCCGCTGCAGTGGCAGGGGTCGGCGGTGCAGGTGACGATCACGAAGGACGAGCTGCGGGTGCAGGTGCGCTCCGGCGATCCGGTGCCGTTCACCGTGCGTGACGAGGCGTACATCGCCACGGTGGAGGCCGAGGTCGTCGTGCCGCTCGCCGACCAGGGGCCGCTGATCCCCGGGCGCCCGACGCTGCGGCAGTTCGCGGACGCCCGTCGCGAGGATGGCACCCGCCTGTCGGCGTCCGTCCCCGTGATCACGACCGCGATCCCGGTGATCGAGCCCATCGACTGAGACGCGCCGTCCCCGGCCCGGTCAGGACGCGCGCCGCGCGCGCTGCACCTGCGGGTCGGGGACGGGCGCGGCGTCCAGGAGCGTGCGGGTGTACGCGTCTCGTGGCGCCTGGAGCACCTGCAGCCGGTCGCCGATCTCGGCGAGACGACCGTGATGCATCACGGCGACGCGGTCGGCCAGCTCGTCGACCACGGCGAGGTCGTGGCTGACGAAGAGGCACGCGAAGCGGAACTCCTGCTGCAGGCGTCGGAACAGTTCGAGCACGGTCGCCTGCACCGAGACGTCGAGCGCGGATGTCGGCTCGTCGGCGATCAGCAGGTCCGGCTGCAGCGCGATCGCTCGGGCGATGGCGACGCGTTGACGCTGCCCGCCCGAGAGCTCGTGCGGGTAGCGCTCGGTCCAGGCGCCCGGCAGTTCGACGGACTCCAGCAGCTCCGTGACCCTGGCGTGCAGCTTCTCTCCGCGCAGACCCGCGTGCACGGCGAGAGGCTCACCGACGGACTCGGCGACCGTGTAGCGCGGATTCATCGAGCCGAGCGGGTTCTGGAACACCACGCCGACCCGTCGGCGGACGTCGCGTTGCGCCGCGCGGGACCCGGAGGCGACGTCGACGCCGTTGATGCGGATGGCGCCGGAGGTGATGGGCGCGAGGCCGAGGGCCGCGCGTCCGAGCGTGGACTTCCCCGACCCGGATTCGCCGACCAGGGCGAGGAGCTCGCCGGGGGCGATCTGCAGGCTCACGCCGTCCACCGCCCGGACGGTACGACGTCGGGAGGAGTACTCGACCACGAGGTCGTCGACTTCCAGGACCGCGCCCGGTTGCGACGAGGACAGCCGCGCGGGGGCTCCGATGCGCGGAACGGCGGAGAGCAGCTGCTGGGTGTAGGCCGCTTCCGGTGCGGCGAACAGCTGGTGGACCTCCGCGCTCTCCACGGCCTCGCCGTGTCGCATGACGACGACGCGGTCCGCCAGATCGGCGACCACGCCCATGTCGTGCGTGATCAGGATGATCGCGGCGGAGGTGCGATCGCGCAGCCGGCGGAGCACATCGAGGACCTCGGCCTGCACCGTGACATCGAGCGCGGTCGTCGGCTCGTCCGCGATGAGCAGCTCCGGGTCGCACGCGAGGGCCATGGCGATCATGACGCGCTGGCACTGACCGCCGGAGAACTGGTGAGGGTAGAACCGCATCCGCGCCTCCGGGTCGGGCAGATCCACCAGCCGCAGCAGCTCGATCGCCCGCGCGTCTCGCTGCGCGCGATCGAGATCGGGGCGGTGACGCGCCAGCACCTCGCGCAGCTGGAACCCCACGGTGAAGACCGGGTCGAGTGCGCCGATCGCGTCCTGGAACACCATCGAGATGCGTTTGCCGCGGATGTCGGACAGCGCGGTGCGGCTGAGCCCGAGCAGCTCGGTGTCGCCCATGCGCGCGCTCCCGGTGACGGTGGCCGTATCGGGCAGCAGACCCATGAGGGCCATCGAGCTCACGGATTTGCCCGAACCGGATTCGCCCACGATGGCGAGGATCTCGCCGGCGCCGACCTCATAGCTCAGCCTCGTCACCGCGGCGACGTCGGCCTGGCGGCCCTTGTCGACCTGGAAGCGCACTGTCAGGTCGCGCACGGTCAGGACGGGGCGGTCAGCGCTCATCAGCATCCTCCGGCGCGAGCGCCTGTTCCTCGGCGAGTTCCGCATCGCGGTACGCCTCCCAATCGCTGAGCATCTTGGTGTGGTACCCGGCCAGCCAGGTCATGTAGTTGCGTGCGTTGCGCAGGCGTCGCTGCGGCAGACCACCCGGTTCGATCTCGTCCATGCCGACAGAGATCGCGGCGGAGAGCATGCGCAGGTAGCCGCGCTCGGAGGCGAGGAATCCGCCCCAGACGTCGTCTTCCACGGCGAAGTAGTAGCTGCGGTCGCCCGCGATGGCGACGCGGTGGATGAAGCCGACTTCGCTGAGGTGCCGCGTCGCCGTCGACACGGAACCCGCGCTGGCGGCGAGCAGCGTGGCGATCTCGCCGCTGGAGAGGTACGGCCGGTCCACGATCATCAGGAGCGCGATGATCCGCGCCTCCATCCGGTTGCTCATCGTGGTCTGCCACGCCAGCGCGAATTGCTCGACGAAGACCCGTTGTCCTGTCGTCAGTTCCAGTTCGGTCACGTCGCAGGCTCCTTGAGGATGCGGGTCATCGACTCCCTGCGTGCCAGGAAGTCGTCGAGCGGCCACTGGGTCATGCCGTTGACGCGGACGGACGCGACCGTGCCATCACCCTTGCGAGTGAACGATACCGGCTCGCCGGAAGCTCCGAAGCTGGGCTGCAGGAATGTGCGCAGAGTGTCGGCATCCACGACCTCGAGCTCCTCCATGCTCTCGTAGACGTCTCGCGCACCGGGGGACACCAGCACGAGACGCCCGCCGAGCTCGACGATGTCCGTCAGGCCCCACAGCGAGGCGTATCGACCCGTGAAAGACGCCGCGGTCACCCCGTCGGGGACGGGTTTCTTCTCGGCGCCGGGGAGCGCGCTCTGTGCGGCGTCGATCACGGCGAACACCGCCTGGGCGATCTGCTCGGCCGGCCCGTCCACCGCGTTGGTGAGGACGCTCACCACGATCTTGCCGACCGGGTCGATGTAGGTGCGCGTGATGTGCCCGGGGTAGCCCCCGGAATGTCCGACGACCGCGCGGTCGCGGATGGAGGCCACCTCGATGCCGACGCCGTAGCGTCCGATGTCCTTGCCGTAGCGGTGCACCACGGATGCGGTGCGCTGCATGATGCGCTGGGAGTCTGCGGAGATCAGCGCATCCGAGCCGTGCCAGTGGGCGGCGCCGTACACGGTGAGGTCTTCCGCTGTCGAGTAGAACCCGGTGGCGGCGGCCATGGCGCGGGTGTCGACGTGGTCGATCGTGAGGCGATCCTGCTCGCCGAGCAGCAGCCCGGTGTGTCCTGCGGCGTACTCTGCTGCCCGCGCCGGATCGTACTCGGCACCCGTGCGGGTCAGTCCCAACGGCTCGACGATGTGGGTACGGCAGTAGTCCACGTAGCTCTGCCCGCTGGCTGATTCGATCGCCAGCCCGAGCAGCGAGTATCCGACGTTCGAGTAGCGGAAGTACTCGTTGCGCCCGGCGATGGTGCCGTGCGCGAGGATCTCTGCGATGAGTCCGTCGCGGTCGGGGAACGGACGTTCCAGCTGCCAGAAATCGGCCTCCGTCCCGTCGCGTTGGATGCCGGACTGGTGCTCGAGCAGCTCACGGATGGTCGCGGAGCCGATCGGGGAGCCCGCGAGCTCATCGACGTGCTGGCCGATCGGGTCGTCGAGGCGGATCGCGCCCGCCTCGACGAGCTGCATGACCGCGGTGCCGGTGAACGTCTTGGAGTGCGAGGCGATGCGGAACAGGTGGTCGGTCCGCAGCGGTTCCCCGGTGGAGGCGTCGGCCGTGCCGACGGCGAACGAGGAGATCAGTCCGTCTGCCGTGCGCACGGCGACCTGCGCTCCGGTGGCGCGGTAGTGGCGGACCTGGGCGTCGACGAGCGCCGGCAGATAGGCGACGGCGGATGCGAGATCGGTCATGGTGCTCCTTCGGAATGAGCGGTCAACGGCTCTTGGGGTCGAGGGTGTCGCGCAGGATGTCGCCGAGGGTGATGACGGCGAGAACCGTGATGGTCAGGATGAGCGAGGGGAACAGGAGCATGTGCGGCGCCGTCTGGAATCGCTCCTGGGCGCTGGCCAGCTGCAGGCCCCAGGAGATCGAGGGGGCGCGCAGACCGAGACCGAGGAAGGTCAGCGTCGCCTCGGCGACGATCACCGATCCCACCATGATCGTCGCGATGGCCAGCACCGGTCCGATCGCGTTGGGGAGGACGTAGCGGCCGAGGATGCGAGAGGTCGACAGGCCCATCGCCCTCGCCGCATCGACGTAGTCGGCTCCGCGGATGGTGCGGACGGATCCCCGGACCAATCGCGCCATCGTCGGCCACGAGAACAGCGCGAGCACCAGAGCGACGCTGAGGACCGTGCGCTCGGCCAGCGTCGTCAGCACGACGACGGCGCCGAGCAGGAACGGGAAGCCGAGGAAGACGTCCGTGAGTCGCGAGATCAGCCGGTCGGCCCATCCGCCCCAGTACCCGGCGATCACTCCGAGCACGAGGGCGACGAGCAGCGCGAGCGCGGTGCACAGCACGCCGACGCTGAGGGAGGCCCTGGTTCCGTAGACCACGTTCGCGAGCACGTCGCAGCCCTGCAGATCCGTGCCGAAAGGATGCGCCGCGCTCGGCGGGCTGGCCGAGTCGGCGAGCACGCAGGCGCGCGGGTCGGAGGTCGGGCTGAGCTGGGCGAACCACTCGGGGAAGATCGCCACGAGTGTGAGGATCCCGAGCACGGCGCAGCACACCCAGAACAGCGCGCGTCGGCGCAGCGAGCGCCAGACGCCCCGACGGGGCATCCTGCTGAAATGCGACTCCATGGTCGCAGCGACCTCACTCATGACGGATCCTCGGGTCGAGAACGGTGTGCAGGAGATCGACGATCAGGTTCGCGATCAGGAAGATGACGATCAGCGCGACCGAGATGCCGATGATGGTCGGTCCTTCATGGGCCCTGATCGACTGGAACAGCAGCTGGCCGACGCCCGGGAGGTTGAACACGCCCTCGATGACCACGGTCCCGCCGAGGAGATACCCCAGGTCGATCGCGAGGAAGGTGAGCACGGGGAGTGCCGAGTTGCGCATCACGTGCACGCCGATCACGTCACGGGGACGCATCCCCTTCGCCCACAGGGTGCGGACGTAGTCGGCGTTGAGCGCATCGATGACGGAGCCGCGCATCAGCCGGGCGACCGAGGCCAACCCGAAGACGGCGACGCAGAACGCGGGCAGCAGGTAGGCGACGGGCCATCCGGCGGCCGTGCCGGCGACCGGGAACCAGCCCAGGTGCACTCCGAAGATGAGTTGCGCGGACACGGCCAGCACGAACACCGGGATGGAGCTGGCGAGGATCGTGCCGGTGAGCACGAGCTTGTCGTCCCAGCGGCCGTTGCGGACACCGGCCCACAGCCCGAGCGCCACGCCGAGCAGGACCTCGATGCCCCACGCCGTCAGCGCGAGCGTGATGGTCACCGGCCAGCGATCGGCGAGCTTGTCGGACACCGCCTGACCCGAGAAGTTCCTCCCGAGATCGCCCTGGAACAGGTTCGCGATGTAGTTGAGGTACTGCTGCCAGAGCGGCTCGTCGAGGTGGTACTCCGCGCGCAGCTGCGCGACCACGGATTCAGGGAGCGGGCGATCGCCGCCGAGGCTCGCGATCGGGTCGCCCGGCAGCCCGAACACCATGGCGTAGATGATGAACGTCACGCCGAAGAAGACGATCGCGAGCTCGCCGAAGCGGCGGGCGACGTACCACGTGACCTTCACGTGGTCGACTCCGCGTCGATCAGGCAGCGCGCCACGGCGAGGGTGGCACCGAACTGCACACCGACGAGGGAGGAGATCGGCAGGGCGGTGAGCTCGGTCTGCGTCTCCGACTCCGCGCACCACTGCGCGAAGAGCGCCTGCATCTCGGCGCGTGCGCGGCGGGTGCCGGGGGTGGCGCTGCCCGCCGCGACCTCGGCGTCGAGCATCCGCAGCGTCATGCCGCCGTAGCGCAGCCGGAAGCAGCGCACGACGTCTTCATTGCTGAAGACCTCGGCGCGGCTGGCGAGGCGGGCGATGCTCTCGCCGTCGGCACGACGGTGCTCGGTCTCGCCGTTCGCGCTGAGGTAGGGGACGAACGCGCTCGTCGCCCGGCGGAACGGGGTGTCCAGTGTCAGGTCCGCCGCATCGATGATCCGCTGCAGCGCGTCCCCCGTCTCGACGAGGGCATCGGCCTTGCGGTGGAGCACGGTGACGTACGGCTCCTCGCTCGGGGTGTCGTCGTCGGCATCGGGATGCGACCAGTACGGCAGCTCGGCGACCAGGGAGACAGTCCCGTACTTCGCAGCGTACGACGACGAGGAATCGCCGCTGGAGATCAGAGGGACGGGATCGATGCCCAGCTCGGCGAGGAAGTCGTACTCCTCGCTCATCGAGATCATGCTGTACACGGCCGTGCCGAAGGCGCGCACCGTCGGCGTCTCCGGCTCGCCGGTGTCGAGGGGGAGCCCGAGGGATCGCGGCACCGCGTGCAGGGCGTCGACGGCGCCGTCGACCTCCGTGCCGAGGTAGAAGTACACGCCACCCAGTTCCGCGTTGTGCAGTGACACCATGAAGTCGGGGCGCACGTCGTCGATCACGCGCATCAGGGCCTGGGTCTCGGGCAGCACCCGGTCGAACCAGGCCTGCTTGTGGGCGAAGGGGAAGGTCCATTCGACCTGCTCATCGGGCGCGGGGCGGTAGAAGTGCCTGGCGTAATGGGTGCGCTCGCTCGGCGCGGAATACCACTGCTCGTTGAGGCGCGTCCCGTCGGGGTCGATGCAGGGGATGATGTGCCACGTCGCATCGAAGGCCTCGCGCAGCGCGTCGTCCGTCGCGAGCACAGTGGCCAGATGCTGCAACGTGCGGAAACCGATGGGCTCGTTCGGGTGCACCCCGGCGAACAGCAGGTAGGAGCGGGGACCGTCGCCGAGCGAGAACAGGGGGATCGGCTCCCCGAGACGGGAGGTGCCGATGCGCCGGGTCGTGATGAGCTCGGGGTGGAGGTCCGCAAGGTGCGTGAAGGACGCGAGGAGGTCATCGACTCCGGGGAAGTCGGTGAGGGAGGGGATCCCCCCGGATCGCTCGAGGATGTCCTCGAGCGATCCGGGGGCGGGGGAGTGCGTCATCACCGGTCTCCGGCCAGAACCGTCATCGAGTAGTTCGGGTTGCCGGCAGCCGAGGTGTTCAGCTCCGCCACGCGCGTCGAGGTGACGTACGCGTAGGACTCGTTGAACAGGGGCGGGACGGGGAACGTCTCCATCAGGCGCTCCTGGACGGCGGTGTAGGCGGCTGCCACCTCATCGTCGGTCAGGGCGGCATCGGCCGCATCCATCAGCGTCGCGACCTCGGCGTCGTACTCGCCGACGCAGCCGGCACATCCGCCGTTCTCGATGAACATCGCCCGCAGCGTGGCCTGCTGGCTGGGGTACAGCGCGCCCCAGCGGGAGAAGTACGGCCCGGGGGTGGCGCCGTTCAACCGGTTCTCGTAGAACTCCGCCCAGTCCGCGCTCGGTGTCGCGATGGCCTCGACGCCCAGCGCCTGCCGGATCGAGTTGGCGATGGCCGCGTAGAAGTCGTCGAGACCGACGCCGCCCGGGTAGTAGATCTCGATCGTCCCGGAGAATCCGCCTGCCTCGGCCAGCAGCGCCTTGGCGGCCTCGGGGTCGTACTCGCAGTACTCACCGCAGATGCCGGTCGGCGTGCCGGGCTCGATGTCGGGGGTGAAGGCCGTCGCGGGTGCGTACAGCCCGCCGTAGATGACGTCGTTGATGGTGGCGCGATCGATGGCCATCGAGATGGCCTGGCGCACGCGGATGTCCTGATAGCGCGGGTCGCTCAGGGGGATGCCGAGGTAGGAGATCCCCGGCGCCTCGAAGGCGTACACATGGTCCTCGCCGAAGTCGCTGTCCGCCTGCGTCATCTTCGACGCCGGCAGGCCGGCGACGTCGAGATTGCCGGCGAGGACGTCGTTGTACGCCGTGGCCGTGTCGGTGTACGGCACGAACGTGATCTGGTCGACCGTGGGCTTCTCGCCCTGGTAGTCGTCGTAGGCGGTCACGACGATCGGCTCACCCTCTTCGTAGTCCTCGGTGAACTGGAACGCGCCGTTGCCGATCGGACGCTTGTTGTAGGCGTCGAAGTCCTCCAGCGCCGAGGCGGGCATCGGGTACATCGCCGTCTGGGCCTGGGAGACCTGCATGGGGAACTGGCTGTCCGGCCCGACGAGAGTGACGGTGAAGGTCAGGTCGTCGACCACCGCGAGGCCGGACATCTCGGCGGCCGGTGTGTCGCTGGTGACGTCCGCATAGCCGGCGATCTTGGCGAGCTGACCGGAGTTCTCGAACGCGTTCGGGCCGTAGGCCACGGCGTTCCAGGAATCCACATAGTCCTGAGCCGTCACGGGAGTGCCGTCCTGGAAGGTCCATCCGTCGCGGAGGGTGATGGTGTACGTCTGCGAGTCGTCGGTGTCGATCGACTCGGCGGCGACGTAGGTGATCTCGCCGTCGGAGTCGACGAAGGTGAGCGGTGCCCAGACGGCCATGTTGATGTCATAGGCGACGGTCTGACGGCCGGGGATGATGAGGGACGGATCCGTCACGCCGACGCTGATCTCCGCGGCGGCCGCGTCGTCGGTGGAGGTTCCGGTGGAGCCGCTGCATGCGGTGAGAGTGAGTGCTGTCGCGGTCAGGAGGGCGGGGAGTGCGAGGTGCTTGTGCTTCATGACGTTCCTTCGGGAGGGGGCGATTGCTGTCGCTGGTGCAGGGGTGGTGAAGGAGATCCCGATCACGACGCCATCGTGAGGCGTCTGCTCTCGGCACGCGGATCGACGGATGGCGATCGGCGTGACAAAGAAATAACTTTCAGAAGTTAGTGAATCTTCTGATGGTTTCGAAGATGTTACGGGTTCGAATCCTGTTTGTGAAGACCTCCTCACACCGCTTCCGCCGGGGACGAGCGGGGGAGGAGCGCGTGTCAGTGGCACGCCGTAGGCTGGTGAGGTGACCACAGCCCTCTACCGCCGCTACCGCCCCGAGACGTTCGGCGAGATGATCGGGCAGTCCCAGGTGACCGATCCGCTGATGACGGCCCTGCGCGGCGACCGCGTCGGTCATGCCTACCTCTTCTCCGGACCGCGCGGGTGCGGCAAGACCACCTCCGCCCGCATCCTGGCGCGCTGCCTGAACTGCGCGGAGGGCCCGACCGACGTGCCGTGCGGCACCTGCCCGAGCTGCGTGGAGCTCTCCCGTGCGGGCGGCGGATCGCTCGACGTGGTCGAGATCGACGCCGCGAGCCACAACGGTGTCGACGATGCCCGTGACCTGCGCGAGCGGGCGACCTTCGCCCCGAGCCGCGACCGGTACAAGATCTTCATCCTCGATGAGGCGCACATGGTCACCCCGCAGGGCTTCAACGCGCTGCTCAAGCTCGTCGAAGAGCCGCCGGAGCACGTGAAGTTCATCTTCGCGACCACCGAGCCCGAGAAGGTGCTCGGCACCATCCGCTCCCGCACCCACCACTACCCGTTCCGACTCGTGCCGCCCGCCGCGATGCTCGAGTACGTCGAGAAGCTCTGCACGGAAGAGGGCGTGCTCGTGGAGCAGGGTGTGCTGCCGCTCGTCGTGCGCGCCGGCGGCGGCTCTCCGCGTGACACGCTGTCGCTGCTCGATCAGCTGATCGCCGGTTCCGACGCTCCTGCCGACTCGCCCACGGTCACGGTCGGCTATGCCCGTGCCGTCGCCCTTCTCGGCTACACCCACGGCGCTCTGCTCGACGAGATCGTCGATGCGCTCGCCGCCGCAGACGCGGCTGCGGCCTTCCCCGCGATCGATCGCGTGGTGCAGACCGGCCAGGATCCGCGTCGCTTCGTCGATGACCTGCTCGAGCGTCTGCGCGATCTCATCGTCATCGCAGCGGTGGGAAGCGGGGCGTCCGCTGTGCTCCGCGGCATCGCCGATGACGAGCTCGAGCGCATGCGCGGTCAGGCGCAGGGTTTCGGTGCGGCACGACTGTCGCGCACCGCCGATGTGGTCAGTGCTGCACTCGACGACATGTCGGGAGCGACCTCGCCGCGCCTGCACCTCGAGCTCATGGTCGCGCGGGTCCTCGCCGCGGCGTCCGCCGATGCCGCGGCACCGGTGACGTCGGCGCCGGCCCCCGTCGCGCGCACCACCGCCGCGGGTCTGCCCCAGGCGCAGTCGGCCCCGCCGGCCGCTGTCGCCCAGGCGACGCCTGCTCCGTCACCGGCTGTTGCCTCTGCTGCGTCTGCTGTTCCTCCCGCGCCTGCTGCACCCGCCGCGCCTGCCGCCGCCGCCGCGCCTGCGGCCGCCGCGCCTGCCGCTCAGGCGCCGACGACCGCTGCCGCCGCTGAGGCGCCTGCTGTCGCTCCTGTGTCGGTCGAGGCCGAAGCCCCCATCGCGGAACCCGAGCCTGCCGCCGCGCCCACCGGGCCGGTGACCTTCGCGCGCGTCACGGCGGCGTGGCCCGCGGTCCTCTCCCGGCTCGAGAGCATCAGCCGCATCTCGTGGCTGGTCGTGACGACCGTGCAGCCGCTGGGCTATGACACCGATTCCGAGGTGCTCACCATCGGGTTCGCCAGCCAGCACGACGTCGGCAAGTTCAAGGGCACCACCCCCGGTGCCGGGCCCTCGGATCACCTACGCACCGCGATCGAGCAGGAGCTCGGTGTGCGCGTGAAGTACCTGCCTGCCCCGCTCCCCGCCGCCGGCTCGTCCGGTGCCCCCGGAGGGTCCGGTTCGGCGTCGGACGCCGCTCCCAAGAACTTAGCTCCGTCGAGGGACTCAGGCCCGTCGAGAGACTCCGCCCCGTCGAAAGACGCGCCCGCCTCGCAGGGCTCGACCCTGTCGACCGCGAAGCCATCGGCTTCCGCGTCCTCTCGGCCGCAGTCTCACGGCTCCTCCGCGCCAGCGGTCACCGAATGGGCTGTCGCTCCGATCCCCGCGGGCGAAGCAGGCGGGGCTCCGCTCGCCGCCCCCACGGCCGCGCTGGCGGTCGACGAGGAGCCAGAAGAGGTCGAAGCGGCCGCATCCGCGCCGACGCCGCCCATCGATGGTGTCGCGGACAGGGACGAGCCGCCTCTTCCCGGCGATGACGACGTGCCCTACTTCGATGATGAGCCGCCCTACGACCCCTCGTATGAGCCGGCTCCGTCGCAGGGTCAGGGCCCGCCCGCGCGTGGTGCATCATCCGCGCCGGTCTCGCCCGGACAGAACGCTGCGCAGAGCACGGGACAGAACGCTGCGCAGAGCGCCGGACAGAACGCTGCGCAGAGCGCCGGTGCGCCCCCGACCCAGGGCGCCGCTCCCCGGGTGGTCGCGCCACCGGCACCCCGTTCCGCACCCACCCCGACCGTGACCGAGCGCGCTCCCACCGTCGGGGGAGTGCAGCGCTATGGTGAGGCCGTGATCCGCCAGGTGCTCGGCGCGACGTTCGTGCGCGAAGAGCCCTATGAGCCCCCGACGAGGTTCGCCTGATGTACGACGGCATCGTTCAAGAGCTGATCGACGAGTTCGGTCGTCTTCCGGGCATCGGCCCGAAATCCGCTCAGCGCATCGCGTTCCACATCCTGCAGACACCGACCTTCGATGTCGCGCGCCTGTCGGAGCTGCTCCGCGACATCCGCGATCGCGTGAAGTTCTGCGAGGTCTGCGGCAACGTGTCCGAGCAGGATCGCTGCGCCATCTGCCGTGATCCTCGACGCAACCAGACGCTGATCTGCGTCGTGGAGGATGCCAAGGACGTGTCGGCGATCGAGCGCACCCGCGAGTTCCGCGGGCTGTACCACGTGCTCGGCGGGGCGATCAGCCCGATCGCGGGCATCGGACCTGACGACCTGCGCATCACGCAGCTGATGACGCGTCTCGCCGACGGCACGGTGCAGGAGGTCATCCTCGCCACGAACCCGAACCTCGAGGGCGAGGCGACGGCCAGCTACCTGAGCCGCCTGCTCACGACCATGCAGATCACGGTCTCCCGCCTCGCGTCCGGTCTCCCGGTGGGCGGCGACCTGGAGTACGCCGACGAAGTCACCCTGGGGCGCGCCTTCGAAGGCCGGCGCGTCCTGTGAACGGACCCGCAGCTCGTCGCGCGGTGAGTCGGTGAACGTCCAGCGAGGGTTCTCCCGCCGCGGGTGGCTGCTGTTCGGCGCCATGGCGCTGTTGTGGGGTGTGCCCTACCTGTTCATCAGCATCGCGGTCGAGTCGATCTCGCCCGCGGCGATCGTGGCCGGCCGCACCCTCATCGCTGCCGTGCTGCTGCTGCCGTTCGCGATCCGCAGCGGTGCGCTCCGCGCTGCATGGAAGCACTGGCCGTGGGTGCTCGCGTTCGGCGCCGTCGAGATGGCGGGTCCGTTCCTGCTGCTCGGACATGCCGAGATGACGCTCCCCTCGGGCATGACCGGGCTGCTCGTCGCGACCGTCCCGCTCTTCGCCGCACTGATCGCGCTCGGCGGGGGAGACCGCGGGGTGCTGAGACCGTCGCGCGCGATCGGGTTGATCGTCGGCTTCGTGGGCGTGGCGATCGTGGTGGCCGGCCCCGGACTCTTCGGCGGTGAGGTGAGCCTGCTCGCGGCGGCTGAGGTGCTGCTCGTCGCGATCCTCTACGCGACGGCGCCGTTCATCGTCGCCCGCAAGCTCGGTGATGTGCCCTCCCTCGGTACGATCACCCTCTCGCTGCTGATGATCGGTGTGTTCTACCTGCCCATCGGCGCGTTGACGCAGCACGAGGTTCCGACGCTGCCGTCGATCTTCGCGCTGCTGGCGCTCGCTGTCATCTGCACCGCGGTGGCCTTCCTGGCGTTCTTCGCACTCATCCGCGAGGTCGGACCGGTGCGTGCTCCGCTGTTCACCTACGTCAACCCGGTCGTGGCGATCCTGCTCGGAGCACTCGTGCTGGCCGAGCCGCTGACGCCCGGTCTGGTCGTCGGCTTCCCGCTCATCATCGTCGGCTGCTGGTTCGCCGCCACCGGAGGACGACTGCGGCCCGTCTCTCCCCAGGCGCTCCCGCCCTCTCTCTGAAGCCTTCGCACATCGCCGAAGCTCCCGAGCGCACGGCTTGTCGCCGAGTGCACGGCTTGTTCACGCTCTTATCCCGTGCACTCGACGAGAACTCGTGCACTCAGTGCCACGCCCCGGGAGTGCGTCACATGCGCACCGAGGCATATGGGCCGATCGTAGAATGATCGTGGGCGGATCCGCCCGACATCCCAGGGAGTGATCGTGGCCCTCATCGTGCAGAAGTACGGCGGCTCTTCCGTCGCAAACGCAGAGAGCATCAAACGCGTCGCGAAGCGCATCGTCGACACGCGCCGTGCCGGCCATGACGTCGTCGTCGCCGTCAGCGCGATGGGCGATACGACGGATGAGTTGCTCGACCTCGCCAACGAGGTCGCTCCCATCCCCGCGCCGCGCGAGCTCGACATGCTCCTCTCCAGCGGTGAGCGCATCTCGATGGCGCTGCTGGCGATGGCCATCCACTCGATGGGCTTCGAGGCGCGCTCGTTCACCGGCAGCCAGGCAGGCATGATCACGGACTCGCAGCACGGTGCCGCGCGCATCGTCGATGTGACGCCGGTGCGGCTCCGCGAGGCCCTCGACGAGGGCGCGATCGTCATCGTCGCCGGATTCCAGGGCTTCAATCGCGACACCCGCGACATCACCACGCTCGGCCGCGGCGGCTCCGACACGACCGCCGTCGCTCTCGCCGCAGCGCTCGACGCCGACGTGTGCGAGATCTACAGCGACGTCGACGGCATCTTCACAGCCGACCCCCGGGTCATCCCGCGGGCGCAGAAGCTCGACCACATCTCCAGCGAGGAGATGCTCGAGCTCGCCGCCAACGGCGCGAAGGTGCTCTACATCCGCGCCGTCGAGTATGCACGCCGTCACGGCGTCCTCATCCACGCCCGGTCGACGTTCTCGTCGTCCGAGGGTACGTACGTTCTGGGCGAGGGCATGAAGAACCCCCGCGAAGCCGAGGGAGCAGACATGGAAGAACCGATCGTCGCGGGCGTCGCCACCGACTTCAGCCAGGCCAAGATCACCGTCGCCGGTGTGCCCGACGTTCCCGGCAAGGCGGCGGAGATCTTCAAGATCGTCGCCAAGTCCGGCGCCAACGTCGACATGATCGTGCAGAACGTGTCGGCCACCGGCCGCACCGACATCTCCTTCACGGTGCCGAAGGCGGATGCCGCCGCCGCACTGAAGGCGCTCGCGGGCGAGCAGACCGAGGTCGGCTTCCAGAACCTGGTGCACGACGACCAGATCGGCAAGCTCTCGGTGGTGGGCGCGGGAATGCGCACGCATTCGGGTGTCTCGGCCGTGCTGTTCGAGGCGCTGTCCGCCGGCGGCATCAACATCGAGATGATCTCGACCTCCGAGATCCGCATCTCGGTGGTGCTGCGCGGCGACGACCTCGCCGAGGCCGCCCGCACGGTGCACACCGCCTACGGTCTCGACGGCGAATCCGACGCCACGGTCCACGCCGGCACCGGACGCTGACCGCATCCTCCACCTCGGATGTAGGCGAAAGCGGCGGGGGAGGAGCTTCCCCGCGGAATCGACCTACGCCGGCGAATACCCCTACCCCAGTGACGGCCCCACCGCCCGCCAGCACGGCATCCGCCCGCCCCGGGTCGCGGTAGACTCGCCGGAACCCTGACATCGGCGCCAGGCGCAGCATCCGCATCCCGACGCCGCGCCTTCCGCCTCGTACGCAGCACTGCACGACGCCAAGGAACATCATGACCCGCATCTCCGACTCAGGACTCTCCGTCGCCATCGTGGGCGCCACCGGCCAGGTGGGCACCGTGATGCGCGAGATTCTCGCCGAGAGGGCGTTCCCGATCCGGGAGCTGCGGCTCTTCTCGTCGTCGCGCTCCGCAGGTACCGCGATCGAGTTCGGCGGAGCGACGGTCATCGTCGAAGACGTCGAGACGGCGGATGCCGCGGGCATCGACATCGCCCTCTTCTCGGCCGGCGCCACCGCGAGCCGGGCCTACGCGCCCCGCTTCGCCGAGGCCGGCGCGGTCGTCGTCGACAACTCCAGCGCCTGGCGCAACGACCCTGACGTTCCGCTCGTGGTCAGCGAGGTCAACCCGCACGCGATCGACGACCGTCCCAAGGGCATCATCGCGAACCCGAACTGCACCACCATGGCCGCGATGCCGGTGCTCAAGGTACTGGACGCCGAAGCCGGACTCGAGCGCCTGATCGTCTCGACCTACCAGGCCGTCTCCGGCTCCGGCCTCGCCGGTGCCCAGGAGCTGCTGGGACAGGTCGAGGGCGTCCTCGCCCAGGGCGACACGCTGCGCCTGGTGCACGACGGCTCGGCCGTCGACTTCCCGCAGCCGGAGAAGTACATCGCGCCCATCGCATTCGACGTGATCCCGTTCGCGGGCAACCTCGTCGATGACGGGCAGAACGAGACCGACGAGGAGAAGAAGCTCCGCAACGAGAGCCGCAAGATCCTTGAGCTGCCCGCGCTCCGCGTGGCCGGCACCTGCGTGCGCGTCCCGGTCTTCACCGGGCACTCGCTGTCGATCAACGTGGAGTTCGCTCGCGACATCACGCCAGAGCGGGCGCGCGAGGTGCTCTCCGTCGCTCCCGGCGTGGTCGTCGAAGAGGTCCCCACTCCGCTGTACGCCGCGGGCAAGGACCCGAGCTATGTCGGTCGCATCCGCGCAGACCAGTCCGCCCCCGAGGGCAAGGGTCTGGTGCTGTTCATCAGCAACGACAACCTGCGCAAGGGTGCGGCGTTGAACGCCGTGCAGATCGCCGAGGTCCTCGCGGAGCGCCTGAGCGTCTCCGCCTGATCTGTGAACGGCCGCACCTTCTGCGGCCGTTCTCACGTTCTGCGGCCGTGATCGGGCGATCGGGCCGCAGAAGTGGCATCGGGCCGCAGAAGTGTGCGCGGCACGCGGCGATTCGGATGCGCATCACGAAACCCGCGGATGGTTCGGGGCACTGTGCCTCCGAACTAGACTGGTGTGGTGACCGAAACCGTCGATGTCGTCCTGATCGGTGGTGGCATCATGAGCGCCACCCTGGGTACTCTGCTGCATGAATTGCAGCCGGAGTGGAAGATCGTCGCCTTCGAGCGACTCTCCGAGGTGGCTCAGGAGAGCTCCAACCCCTGGAACAACGCGGGCACGGGCCATGCCGCACTGTGTGAGCTGAACTACATGCCGCAGGGCGACGGTCCGCTCGACCCCGCCAAGGCCGTGTCGATCAACGAGCAGTTCCAGCAGAGCCGTCAGTTCTGGTCGTCTCTCGTCGACCGGGGCGTGCTCGACGCGCCCTCGACGTTCATCAACGCGACGCCGCACATGACGTTCGTGCGCGGCGAGAAGGATGTCGCGTACCTCAAGGCCCGCTACGAGGTGCTCAAGAAGCAGCCGCTGTTCGCCGGCATCGAGTACAGCGAGGACTCCCGCGTCATCAACAAGTGGGCACCGCTCCTCATGCAGCAGCGTCGCAAGGGTGAGCCCTTCGCCGCGACGCGCGTGCCGGCTGGTACCGATGTCGACTTCGGTGCGCTCACGCATCAGCTCTTCGACCACCTCACTGCATCGGGTGTCACGCTGCGCACGAACCACGAGGTGCGCAGTCTGAAGAAGCAGAAGGACGGCACCTGGCTCGTCAAGTACCGCAACCGTATCGGCCACACGCCCAACGAGATCAAGGCGCGCTTCGTCTTCGTCGGCGCCGGCGGCTGGGCTCTCAAGCTGCTGCAGAACTCCGGAATCCCCGAGATCAAGGGCTACGGCGTCTTCCCGATCGGTGGTCAGTTCCTCAAGACCACCAACCCGCAGATCGTCGCCCAGCACAAGGCGAAGGTCTACTCGCAGGCCTCCGTCGGCGCACCGCCCATGTCGGTGCCGCACCTCGATACGCGTGTGGTCGACGGCGAGGCCTCGCTCATGTTCGGTCCGTTCGCGACGTTCAGCCCGAAGTTCCTGAAGAACGGTTCGATGCTCGACATCGTCTCCCAGGTCCGCGCACACAACCTGCTGCCGATGCTGCAGGTGGCTGTGAAGAACCCCGACCTGATCACGTATCTGATCGGCGAGCTGCTGAAGAACCACGCGAAGAAGGTCGACAGCCTGCGCACCTTCATGCCGACGGCGAAGGATGAGGACTGGACGCTCATCGACGCCGGTCAGCGTGCGCAGGTGATGAAGAAGGATCCCCAGAAGGGGGGAGTGCTGCAGTTCGGCACCGAGGTCGTCTCCTCGTCCGACGGATCGATCGCCGGCCTCCTCGGCGCTTCGCCCGGGGCGTCCACGGCGGTCCCGATCATGCTGAGCCTGCTCAAGTCCTGCTTCCCGGAGGAGTTCCCGGGCTGGGAGCCGGAGCTGCGGGCGCTGATCCCCACGTTCGGCGAGCAGCTGAACACGGACGCCGCGCGCGCGGAGGAGTCGACGGTGGCCACCGCCGCGACCCTCGGCATCAACGTCTGAGAGACCGTGGCCAAGCTCTACTTCCGCTACGGAGCGATGAACTCGGGCAAGTCCACCGCATTGCTCCAGGCCGCCTACAACTACGAGGAGCGCGGTCAGCACGTTCTGCTCGCGAAGCCGGCGATCGACACCAAGGGCGCTGGCGAGATCGCGAGCCGCCTCGGTGTGACTCGCGCTGTGGACTTCCTGATCGCGCCGGATGACGACGCCCGCAGCCTGTTCGCGCGCAATCGCGAGCGGGCGGGACGCGCTGTGGAGGAAGAGCTCCTGCCCAGCGGTCCCGTCGACGTGGCCTGTCTGCTCGTGGACGAGGCGCAGTTCCTCACCCCCGAGCAGGTCGACGACCTGTTCCGGATCGCGGTCGAGGACGGCATCCCGGTGATGGCCTACGGCATCCGCAACGACTTCCGCACCCACGCCTTCCCCGGGTCCGCCCGTCTGCTCGCGATCGCGCACTCCCTGGAGGAGCTCAAGACCATCTGCCGCTGCGGACGCAAGGCGGTCTTCAACGGGCGCGTGATCGGCGGGAGGTTCGTCTTCGACGGCGATCAGGTCGCGATCGACGAGGGTGCCGACGGCTCCTCGGCTCCGGAGCTCACCACGTACGAGTCGCTCTGCGGCTCCTGCTATCTCGAGGAGTCCGGCGGACGCCTGGGCTGAACCCCTGCCCGCGGCCCCGGCCCTCTCCGGCAGCTCATACGGCTGGCCGGTGTCGTCGCGCGCACGTGCACAACTCAGGAAGACGTTCGGCCGCACACGGCGGAGCGACGCGCACGCGCCGTTTTCCTCATGTTCTTCCTGAGCTGCGTCCGCGGTGGAGCGACGCTCGTCCCGTTTGCGTGGTCTGACCACACGCGATACTCTGTGGTCTGACCACAGGAGGACGGATGTCGGAGCAACCAGCGCGCGCATGGCGACTCGTTCTCGAGCGCATCGAGAGCGACCTCCTCGACGGCCGTCTCGGTCCCGGTGACCGCCTCGCCTCGGAGCGCGATCTCGCCACCGAGCTCGGCGTCGGCCGCTCGAGTGTCCGTGAGGCCTTCCGTGTGCTCGAGGTCATGGGACTGATCCGCACCGCGACCGGCTCAGGACCGCAGGCCGGGGCGATCGTGATCGCGACGCCCACCGGGGGCATGTCGGCGCTCCTGCGACTGCAGGTGGCCGCACAGGGCTTCCCGCTGCACGATGTGGTCGAGACCCGACTGGTGCTGGAGGATGCCGTGGTCGCCGCACTCGCCGCCGCCGACGGTCGCGACACGACGCGGGCGCACCAGTTGCTGTCGGCGATGGACGAGACCGACCTGACGCCGGGGGAGTTCCTCGCGCTCGACGCGCAACTGCATCTCTCGCTCGCGGAGTCGAGCGGAAACGCGGTGATCGCGGCGATGATGGCGGGGCTGCGCTCCTCGATCGAGTCATACGTGCAGGAAGGGGCGGCCTCGATCCCCGACTGGGTCGCAATGGCCTCTCGTCTGCGTGCCGAGCATCACGCGCTCGTCGCTGCCATCGATGCGGGCGAGGCCGACACCGCGCGCGCCCTCGTGCACAGTCACATCACCGGCTACTACGAGAACGCCCTCGGCTCGCGACTGCTGCCGCCATCACCCTGATCCACCCGAACGCCCCCGAGTCCGTCTCGGGGGGACCCGCTACCGAGAACCACGACTGAGAGGAACACCATGGTCCAGCGCCAGGTTCCCAATCCTGCAGAACTCCTCGAGCTGATGAAGTTCAAGAAGCCGGAGCTGAACGGACGCACGCGCCGTCTGGACGGTGCACTCACGATCGACGACCTCCGCACGATCGCGAAGCGCCGCACACCCAAGGCCGCGTTCGACTACACGGATGGCGCGGCCGAGGGCGAGCTCTCGCTGACGCGCGCCCGCCAGGCGTTCCAGGACGTCGAGTTCCACCCCGGCATCCTCCGCCCGGCCCCGGATGTCGACACCCGCGTCGACATCCTCGGCGGTCCCTCGGCACTGCCGTTCGGCATCGCGCCCACCGGCTTCACGCGGCTGATGCAGACCGAGGGCGAGGTCGCGGGTGCCGGAGCCGCTGCCGCCGCCGGCATCCCGTTCACGCTCTCCACCCTCGGCACCACCTCGATCGAGGGCGTCAAGGCGGCCAACCCCACCGGGAGGAACTGGTTCCAGCTGTACGTCATGCGCGACCGTGAGATCTCGTACGAGCTCACGCGTCGTGCCGCGGCCGCCGGATTCGACACGCTGCAGTTCACGGTCGACACCCCGGTCGCCGGCGCCCGTCTGCGCGACAAGCGCAACGGCTTCAGCATCCCGCCGCAGCTGACGCTGGGGACGATCATCAACGCGATCCCGCGCCCGTGGTGGTGGTTCGACTTCCTCACCACGCCGAAGCTCGAGTTCGCCTCACTCAGCACCACCGGCGGCACGGTCGGCGAGCTGCTGGATGCGGCGATGGACCCGACCATCAGCTACGACGACCTCGCCGTGATCCGCGACATCTGGCCAGGGAAGCTCATCATCAAGGGCGTGCAGAACGTCGAGGACTCCGTCCGACTGCGCGACGCCGGTGTCGACGGCATCGTGCTGTCGAACCACGGCGGGCGTCAGCTGGATCGTGCGCCGATCCCCTTCCACCTGCTGCCCGAGGTGCGACAGGCCGTCGGAGACGACTTCACGGTGATGATCGACACCGGCATCATGAACGGTGCCGACATCGTGGCGGCCGTCGCGCTCGGAGCCGACTTCACGCTCATCGGCCGCGCGTACCTCTACGGTCTGATGGCGGGCGGACGACAGGGCGTGGATCGCACCATCGCGATCCTGCGCACCGAGATCGAGCGCACCATGCGACTGCTCGGCGTGGCATCGCTCGCCGAGCTCGAGCCCTCGCACGTGACGCAGCTCACGCGTCTGGTGCCGGTCTCGCGTGCCGCGACCGAGGTGAACGCCCGCTGATCCCCTCGCGCGCCGCCTGTGCGGCCGCTTCGACCGGTCTCAGGACTGGGGAGCGGCCGCGCGGGTGCGTGGAGGCCATGGGATGAGCATCGACGTGGTGCGCCGGTAGTCGGCATAGGCGGGGTACTTCGACGCCGTGATCGACTCGGTGAAGATCGTCGAACCGATGAACAGCCCGGTCAACAGCACCGCGCCCACGATGCTCGGGTTCAGAGCCCCACCGATCACCCCGCTGCCCGTCGACACGGCCGCGGTCGCCCCGATCGCGTAGAAGGCCCACCACTGCGCCTGTTCGAAGAAGAAGTTGGGGTGGCGGCTGACGCGGAACAGACCGGCGGTCGCGAAACCGGGGGAGAGCGTCCCGCCGGCGCGCTTCTTGCGCTGATGGAAGTTCCACTGCTGCTGGTCGGCGACGGTCTCTCCCGTGAGGAACGCCAGGAACGCGAGCGCGAACACGACATCCCACGCGGTCAGGCCGGACGGATGCTGCGCGGCGACGGCGGCGGGGAGCGTGATCAGCACGAGCAGCGTCATCTGGTAGCCGATGATGAAGAGCACGTTGAAGATCTGGAACTGCCACGGGCGCATGCGACCCCGCAGGATGGCCCAGCGGTAGTCCTCCACGCCGGAGTAGCCTCCCTTGCGCGCGAAATTGAACGTCAGGCGCGCGCCCCAGGCGGTGGCGAGGAGGCCCATCAGCACCACCCGGGCCGAGCCGTCCCCGTTCGCGAATGCTCCACCGACGAAGATCCACACGTAGACCACCGGGACGATCGACCACGCACGGTCCACCCATGACGTGTCGCGGGTGATCAGCGACAGCACCCAGCATCCGAGACTGGCGACCGCGGCGACGATGATGACGATCAGCAGGGCATCCATGACGCCATGCTAGGGCCCGTAGGCGGTGGGGCGGCGACTCAGAGCGTCTTCAGCAGCGCGTCGAGCTTGTCGGCGGTGTCTTCCCAGCCCTCGACGGCGACGGAGGGCACCCCCATCGCGAGAACCGGGTAGTCGTTGCCGCCCTCGTCCAACCGGTCGCCGTAGAACAGCATCGAGGTCAGCGGGATCCCGGTGCGTTCGGCGAGCTCACGCATGCCGAACGCCTTGTCGATCCCCTCCTGGGTGATGTCGATCGAGGTCGACCCGCCGGAGCGGACCTCGAGGCCGGGCAGGCGGGCGGCGACGGCGTCTCGCAGGGAGGCGCGCTTGGCGCCGCTGGGGTCCCAGTCGTGCTTCGCATCGCGGGGTGCGCGCTGTCCGAGCGCGGAGAAGGTGATCTGCGAGCCGCGGTCCTCGAGGATCTCGCCCCAGGGCTCGGATTCCCACAGGCCCAGGCGCTCCGCCTCTTCGCGCAACGCGGTCAGCGCGGCCGCCTTCTGCTCGTCGCTGAGGTCGTGGGCGTACACCGGCGCGAACTCGACGCCGTCGTGGCGGAGGTAGCGGGTGCCGCAGGTGGGCAGCAGGTGCAGTCGTGCGAGATCGGCGGCATCGGCGTCACCCAGCTGGGCGATCACCTGGGTGCGGAACTGCGTCTCGTTGCCGCCGGAGATGATGGCGACCTCGACGGAGCGCAGCAGCGCGCGCAACAGGCTCGCGATCCGCGGATCGATCGCGCCCTTCGAGGGAGCGAGAGTGTCATCGAGGTCGAAGGCGACGAGAGCAGGCGTGGTCATGATGCTTCCAGCGTAGGAGACGGATGCTGTGCGGCACCCTGTGATGACGGTCGTGGTGCGAACACCAGAGCGCAGACGAAGGCGAGAAGCACCCCGACGGTCGCGCCAGCCGAGTTCGCGACGAGATCGCTCAGGGTCGCGGTGCGGTGAGGGAGGGCCACACGCTGGGCCACCTCGATCACGCCGGAGATCGCCGGTCCCACGAGCAGCGCGAGCGGCCAGATCCGACGGGGCATGAAGAGGAAGGCGAAGACGCCGACGGGGACGAACACGAGCACGTTCGCGATGATCTCGAGGCTGGTGAAGTCGAGCGACGCCCAGCCGAGTCGGTGCGCACCCTCGAGCACCAGGTCGAGAAGGTTGGGCATCGATCGTTCGATGCGCGCCGGGGTCAGGGTCAGGATCGCCAGGCCGACGAAGAACGGGATGCCGAGGGCCAGAGCCCAGACGCGTACGCGCCGACGGGAGGAGAGCAACGGGCCCATGCTTTCCCTTTCGTCGGCCGTCCCGGTACAGAGAAGGCCGCCCCTGTGGGGCGGCCTTCCGGTGTTACTGGTCGGGGTGACAGGATTTGAACCTGCGACCTCTTCGTCCCGAACGAAGCGCGCTACCAAGCTGCGCCACACCCCGTTTGCAACCCTCCGAGTCTACAGGGAAATGTCCCTGGCGCCGAATCGAGGCCAGGATCAGGGGCGGGCGGTCAGCGTCAGGAGCGTCGCCTCGGGGCGGCACGCGAAGCGCACGGGGGCGTAGATGGAGTGTCCGCATCCCGCGCTGACGTTCAACGGGACGGTGCGCCCATCGTGCGACCAGGTGCTCAGTCCTTTGGCCTGCTTCAACGGGATGTCGCAGTTCGCAACGATCGCGCCGAAACCGGGGATGCAGACCTGGCCGCCATGCGTGTGCCCGCCGAAGATCGCGTCCGCACCCAGATCCGTGAACGCGTTGAGCACGCGCTGGTACGGCGCGTGGGTGACGCCGAGGACGGAGGTGCCCGCCTCTCGGGGGCCGAGCTCGGCGAGTGCGTGGGGAAGGACCTCGAGCTCGTCCCAGTTGCGGTGCGCATCGCTCACGCCGAACAGGTCGATCGTCTGGCCGGCGACGGAGAGGCGACCGGCGGCGTTGTTGAGGTCTGTCCAGCCCAGCTCGGCGGTGAAGAAGTCATCCATGGCATCCGTGTCCAGAAAGCTGGGCGACCGGTGACGACGCGAGGGGCCGGAGAAGTATCGCAGCGGGTTGCGCGGGGCAGGTCCGTTGATGTCGTTCGAACCGTGGACGAACACCCCGGGGATTCCGGCGAATGGCTCGAACGCGCGGCGGACCCCGATGAGACCATCCGTATGCCCGAGGTTGTCGCCGGTGTTCACGATCAGGTCGGGCTCGAGTTGCGCGAGCGACGCCAGCCAGTCCTGCTTGCGGTGCTGCCAGGGCGCCATATGCGCGTCCGAGATGTGCAGCACCCGGAGCGGTGATGATCCGGGCGCGAGGGCGGGCGCGGTCACCTCACGCACCGTGAACAGGTAGCGTTCGATGCCGATGCCCCAGACGGCCGCGGCGACGCCCGCGGCCCCCACCGCGCCGAGCGCGATGAGGGCCGGATGAGCGGGCGACCTGGTCGACGTCAGCACGACACCGAGATCTTGGTGGACTTGTTCGCTGCCGACCCTCCGGCCGGCTCCGTCGCCTTCACCTTCGCGTCAGGAGCGGCGCAGGATCCGCCGAAGTCGACGGACGTGAAGCCCGCCCCCAGCAGCTGCTTCTGGGCGTCCGACGGTTCCTTCCCGGCGACATCGGGCACCGTCGTCCCTTGGCCGTTGCTGGGCGTGATCGTGACGGTGCCGCCGCCTGCCGTCTGGCCGGACGGATCCTGCGCCACGACGATGTTGGTCGCCTTGTCGCTATCTGCCGGTGCTCCGACCGAGACGGAGAAACCTGCGGCCTGCAGCTCCGCGGTCGCCTCATCGATCGTCTTTCCCACGACGTCCGGAACGTTCGTGAGCACTCGACGGGTCAGGTTGTTGTCGGGCTGCGGGAAGGCGGTTCCGCCATAGGCCGCGTTCGCGGCGGCCTGAGCCGCCTTCGCGAGCGGATAGCGCATCTCGTTGAGCCGGTAGCCGTTGGCCCACACGTTGAAGATGTTCGAGTGCCCCTTCGAGCGGCCCGCCCAGACGGCCGTGGCGACCTCGGTGCTCGATTCGATCATCATGGTCGACCACCGGTCGTGGGTACCCGTCTTTCCGATGACGGGAACTCCGTCATACGGGTTCGCCGTGCGCCCGGTGCCGCCGTTCATGACGCCCTGCAGCGCATAGGCCGCAGTGGCGGCGACCTCTGGCGAGATGACGCCGGGGGTGCAGCTCGTCTTGGGCAGCTGACGCTCCGTACCGTCGGGGCCGACGACGCGATCGATCGCGCGCGGGGTGCAGTAGGTGCCGCCGCTGGCGACGGTCGCGTAGGCGTTCGCCATCGCGATCGGCGAGATGTTCTTCGGGCCGAGCACGTCGTACGGCACGTTCTCGTCCGTCGTCTTGGTTCCGTCAGCGAGAGTCACGCCCATGCGGTCGGCGACCTTGTTGATCTCGCAGATGTCGAGCTTGGAGGCCATCGCGAAGTACCCGCTGTTGAGCGAGTTCCTCGTGAAGTTCATCACCGAGTCGGTGGATCCCTGGCCGCCGCCGAAGTTTCCGATCTCCTTGGTGTTGGCGACCATCGTGCCGCCGCCGCAGGCTGCTGCGGTGAACTTCATGTTCGTCTGAACCCGGCCGTTGAGCACCTCGTTGACCGAGTGCCCCTTCTCGAGCCAGTCGATGAGGGTGAAGAGCTTGTAGGTGGAGCCCACCTGGAACCCGCCGGAATCGCCGTTCTTCATGTCTCCGGCGAACACCAGAGACGTCTGTCCGAGGTCCTCGGTGGGTGTCTCCGTGAAGTTCGTGTTCTGGGTGATCGAGAGGATGCGCCCCGTGCCGACCTCGATCGAGACACCGGCGGCTCCGAAGTTGTCATTGTCGAAGTTCGACGGGACGATCTCGACCATGGCCTGCGCGGCGGGCTGCTGGATGCGCAGATCCAGCGACGTGTAGATCTTCAGTCCGCCGCGGCGGAGCAGGTCGCGACGTTCCTGGGGCGTCGTTCCGAAGGCCTCGTCGTTCTCGACGATCGACTTCGCGTACTGGCAGAAGTAGGCGCTGTGACCGGCTGCCGCGCACCCCTGTGTCGGCTGCTGGATCAGGGGTTCGATGGGTGAGGCATCGGCCTCGTCGTACTGCGCCTGGGTGATCTTGCCGTTCGCGAGCATACGGCCCAGCACGTAGTGTCGACGGTCCTTGGTGTCGGCATAGCCGTCCTCGGCGCTGTTGTGCGCGACGCCGGCCTTGTCCGTGTAGGTGCCACCGACCTTGTCGATGCGGTACGTGTTCGGGTTCTGCACGATCCCCGCGAGGGTCGCAGCCTGGGCGACCGTGAGTTTCGAGGCGGAGGTGGTGAAGTAGTAACGCGCTGCGGCCTCGATGCCATAGACGGTGCCGCCGAAGTTCGCGATGTTGAGGTAGCCGAGAAGGATGTCGTTCTTCGAGTAGTCCTTCTCGATCTGGATCGCGTAACGCATCTCCTGGAGCTTGCGCTCGATGCCGTCGGTGCCCTTCGCCTGGGTGGCATTCTCCCAGCACGCCTGGAGGTCTTCGGAGTAGGTCTCGGAGCTCGTGTCGACGTCCTGCTCGCATTCCTGGATCAGCACGTTCTTGACGAACTGCTGGCTGATCGTCGACGCGCCGCGGGACGAGGTGCCCTTGAGGTTGTCGATCACGGCGCTCACCGTGGCGCCGAGGTTCACACCACCGTGGCTGTAGAAGTTCTTGTCCTCGCTGGAGAGGATCGCGTCGTACAGCACCGGCGCGATCTGCTCGTAGGTCACGGGGACGCGGTTCTGCTCATAGAACGAGGCCAGCACGACCTCGTTGCCGTCGGGCCCTGTCGCGTAGATCGTCGACTGCTCCATCGGCGTGATCGGGTTCAGCTTCTCCGGGAGCTTCTCGAACAACGTCAGCGCCTGGGTTCCGGCGACGCCCGTCATCGCGAGGACGGGCGTGACGCTGGCGGTGACGAGGAGACCGGCGACGGCGCTCAGACCGACGACCCCGAGGAGGCCGCCGAGCACGCCGTTCACCGTGCGATTCTTTTGAGGCATACGCTGATCGTAGGGGAGTTCCCTGAATACCGGCTTTGACGAGCGCACGCCCGATTCGGTGCGGTGACGCCGAATCGATAGGAGTGCCATGACCACGTGGGAGTACGTCACCACGCCGCTGCTGATCCACAACACGGCGGCCATCCTCAACAACTGGGGCAAGCAGGGCTGGGAGCTCGTGCAGGTCGTCCAGGGGCCTGAGGGCGGCCTCGTCGCCTACTTCAAGCGTCCGGTCACGCAGGACGGCTCGAACAACTCGGGTCTCGCTGCCGCTGCCGAAGCCGCTCGCCAGTTCGAAGGCGGTGCGGCATGACCGTCAGTGCCCGTCTCGCCGAGCTCGGCATCGAGCTCCCTGCCGTGGCGGCTCCCGTCGCGGCCTATGTGCCGGCGGTCAGCCACGGCGGCCTGGTCTACACGTCGGGGCAGCTGCCGTTCGTCGACGGCGCTCTGCCTGCGACCGGCAAGGTCGGCGCGGACGTCTCCGCGGATGACGCGAAGGCTTACGCCCGCACGTGCGCGCTGAACGCCCTCGCGGCCGCGGCGGATGTGGTCGGCGGCGTCGACCGCATCGCGGGTGTGCTGCGCCTCGGGGGCTTCGTGGCCTCGGAGCCGACGTTCTCCGGTCAGCCGGGAGTCATCAACGGCGCCAGCGAAGTGCTCGGCGAGATCTTCGGCGATTCCGGTCGTCACGCTCGCGCGGCGGTCGGCGTCGCGGTTCTCCCGCTGGACAGCCCGGTCGAGGTCGACGTCGTCTTCATCCTGGCCTGACGGCATCCTGGCCTGACGGCATCCTGGCCTGACGGCATCCTCGCCTGACGGCGAACGGCCCCGTCCGGATCCGGAAGGGGCCGTTCGCGTGTGCGATCTACTTCACCTGGGCGGAGATGATGCTCATCACGGCCGTGTCGGCGAGTGTGGTGGTATCGCCGACCTCGCGACCTTCCGCCACATCGCGCAGCAGGCGGCGCATGATCTTTCCCGAGCGCGTCTTGGGCAGCTCGCCGACGATGTAGACGTCGCGGGGGCGAGCGATCGCTCCGATCTGCTCGCCGACCCAGAGCCGGAGCTGCTGGGCGAGGCCCGCCGGATCGTGCGCGGCGAGGTAGCTCTCCTTGATGATCACGAAGGCGACCACCGCCTGGCCCGTGGTCTCATCGGAGGCGCCGACCACCGCGGCCTCCGCCGTGGCCTCGTGCGCGACCAGCGACGACTCGATCTCGGCCGTGGACAGGCGGTGACCAGAGACGTTCATGACGTCGTCCACGCGTCCGAGCAGCCACAGGTCGCCGTCCTCGTCGAGACGCGCCCCGTCGCCGGCGAAGTAGTACCCCTGGTCCTCGAACTTCTCCCAGTACGTCTCCTTGTAGCGCTCGGGGTCGCCCCAGATGCCGCGCAGCATGCTCGGCCAGGGTTCGGTGATCACGAGGAGTCCGCCGTTGCCGTTGCCGACCTCGACCCCCTGCTCGTCGACCACGTCGATCGAGATGCCGGGCAGCGGCACCTGCGCGGACCCCGGCTTGGTCGCGGTCACGCCGGGGAGGGCGGAGACCATGATGGCGCCGGTCTCGGTCTGCCACCAGGTGTCCACGATCGGGGCCTTGTTCCCGCCGATCACCTCGCGGTACCACATCCACGCCTCGGGATTGATGGGCTCGCCCACCGATCCGAGCAGGCGCAGCGATGACAGGTCGAACTTCTGCGGCACCGCGCGGCCGATCTTCATGAACGAGCGGATGGCGGTCGGCGCCGTGTAGAAGATCGAGACCTTGTACTTCTCGATGATCTCCCACCAGCGACCCGGGTGCGGCGCGTCCGGCGTGCCTTCGTAGAGCACCTGCGTCGCGCCGTTCGCGAGAGGGCCGTACGCCACGTACGAGTGTCCCGTCACCCAGCCGATGTCGGCGGTGCACCAGAAGACGTCGGTCTCGGGGTGCAGATCGAACACGTACTTGTGCGAGTACGCGGCCTGAGTGAGGTATCCGCCGGAGGTGTGCAGGATGCCCTTGGGCTTTCCCGTCGTGCCCGAGGTGTACAGGATGTACAGCGGGTTCTCGGAGGGGAACGCCTCGGCGACGTGCTCGGCGGATGCGGCGGGGACGGCCTCATGCCACCACACGTCGCGACCGTCGACCCAGTCGACCTCGTTGCCGCCGCGCTGCACGACCAGCACGTGCTCGACGGTCTGCTGCTCGCCGTCTCCACGATCACCGAGAGCCTGGTCGACGGCGGGCTTCAGGGCCGAGACGCGACCCTTGCGATAGCCGCCGTCCGCCGTGATGACGACCTTGGCGCCGGCGTCGTCGATGCGGGCGCGCAGGCTGTCTGCGCTGAACCCGCCGAAGACCACGGAGTGGATGGCACCGAGACGCGCCACCGCGAGCATCGAGGCGATGGCCTCGGGGATCATCGGCAGGTAGATCGCGACGCGGTCTCCGTGGCCGATGCCGAGGTCGGTGAGCACATTCGCGACGCGCTTGACCTCGTCGGTCAGCTCGGCGTACGTGATCGTGCGGGAGTCGCCGGGCTCGCCCTCCCAGTGCAGAGCCACGCGGTCGCCGTTGCCCGCCTCGACGTGGCGGTCGAGGCAGTTGTAGGCGACATTCAGCTCGCCGTCGTCGAACCACTTCGCGAAAGGCGGTGCAGACCAGTCCAGCACCCGGCTGAACGGCTTGTGCCAATGCAGCAGCTCGCGTGACTGCTCTCCCCAGAAGGCTTCGCGGTCGGCGGCGGCGCGTTCGTACAGCTCCGGAGAGGAGATGGACTGGGCCACGAACTCCTCGGACGGCGGGAACTTTCGCGTCTCGTCGAGAAGATGGTCGATCTGGCTGCTCATCAGCAGGCGCTCCTTTGCGTCAGGGCATGGTCGTGAGGGGGCACGATCAAGTCAGGGCGAATCTAGTCCCGCCCCCCGACATCGCATACTGCCGAAAGTAGGTAGTACCGCGGGTTTTGTCAGGACCGTCGCCTTGCGTACACTCGACGACAGCCGAATACTCATTCCGGCCTTGGCGTGCCCCGATTCCCCCGATCGTGGAGCGCCGTGGGCGGCATCTCATTCCCCCCGTGAGATGCCGCCCTTCTCCGTCTCCGCTCCGAACGCTTCTCGGCAGACGGCCGAGGCCGCGAACGGTTCTGCACCGGGCACCGTCCCACGGAGTTCTGCACACGCCGCGCGATCTCGGCATCGCGGAGCGGGTGCCGGCTCCTAGCGTCGGGGCATGGCCGATTCCTTCGTCATCCAGCCCCGTCTCTGGGGTCCCGCATCCGCCGCGGACCCGCTCTCGTCCGCACCGGAGCTCCAGGTGGACGAGGCGTTCGGATCGCTCGCCGAGTACTGCGCCGACGACACCGTCACCGACATCTTCGTCAACGGAGCACGGGGCCTCTTCGTCGACAAGGGGCACGGGGCGGAGCAGATCGTCGGGTGGAGCGCTTCGGAGCGTGAGGTGCGTGACCTCGCGGTGGCCCTCGTCGGGCTCGGCGGGCGGCACCTCGACGACCAGGCCGCCTGCGTCGATGTGCGCCTCGCCTCCGGCATCCGAGTGCACGCGGTGCTGGCGCCCATCGCCACAGCCGGCACGGCGTTGTCGATACGGATCCCGCGCGTGCACGCCGCCGACCTCGAAGCGCTCGCCGCAAGGGGGACGGTCGATCAGCGTCAGCAGCGATGGCTGCACGGGCTGGTCGACAGCAGAGCCAACATCCTCATCACCGGAGGCACGGGCACAGGCAAGACGACGCTGCTCTCCGCGCTGCTCTCGGAGGCGCCGCCGCGAGAACGCATCGTGACGATCGAAGACGTCGCGGAACTCCGTCCTCGGCACCCGCACCACGTGGCGCTCGAGGCGAGACAGGCGAATCTCGAGGGCGCGGGGGAGATCAGCCTCGCTCGGCTCGTGCGGGAGTCGTTGCGGATGCGGCCGGATCGACTGGTCGTGGGCGAATGCCGAGGAGAAGAGGTACGCGAACTCCTCAGCGCTCTCAACACCGGTCATGACGGGGGAGCCGGCACGCTCCACGCGAGCGGCCTGCGTGACGTGCCGGCGCGGCTCGAGGCACTCGGAGCGCTCGCGGGGATGGATGCCACGGCGCTCGCCCGTCAGGTCGTCAGCGCGTTCACGATCGTGCTGCACCTCGCGCGGACGCCCGACGGCGTGCGGCGGATCGCTCAGGCGGGCGTCTTCGAGATGAAGGGCGACCGTCTGGCGATCGAGGAGGTGCGGCCGTGGTGATCAGCATCCGGCGAGCCTCCACGGCGTCGGGGGACGGCGCGACGGCTGTCGACGCGGCGACCTCTGTGCAGACTCTCGCCGTCCTCCTCCAGGCCGGTGCGGCTCCTGTCGCGGCATGGCGGCACCTCGCCGACACGGGTGACGTGCACGCGCGTTCCGTGGCCGCGCGCCTCGATGCGGGCATGCCGTTGCTCGCGGCGATCGAAGCCGAAGGCGGCGCGTGGGTCGATCTCGCTGCGGCCTGGGAGATCGCCACCACCGTCGGTGCGCCGCTCGCCGAGGTGCTGCGCATGATCGCGGAGACCGTGAGGGATGCGGCATCAGCCGCCGACGACGTGCGCATCGCTCTCGCCGAGCCCGCGGGGACGGCGAGACTGCTGCTGTGGATGCCGCTGGCCGGTCTCCTCCTCGGATTCGCCCTCGGGTTCGACACGGTCGGCATCGTCGTACGCAACCCGATGGCCACGATGTGCGTCGCCATGGGTCTCTGCCTGGTCGGCGTCGCGCGACTGTGGACTCGTCGGCTGCTCAGGCGCGCATCACCGCGCCCGGGGATCCCGGGTATGAGTGCCGAGCTCGTGGCCATCGCGGTCTCCGGTGGAGCATCGATCGATCGCGCCCTCCGCCTGGTCGCGGCGAGCTCGGTCTCCGGGGACGATTCGGAGAACCGGATCCGATCAGTCCTCGATCTCTCGAGGGCCGCGGGCGTCCCGGCCGCGGAGCTTCTGCGCGCATCGGCCGCACAGGAGCGTCATGCGTGCCGGGTGCACGGGCGGTTGCGCGCCGCACGTCTGTCGACCCGGCTGCTCCTCCCGCTCGGCACGTGCACGCTGCCCGCCTTCCTCCTGCTCGGCGTCGCTCCGCTGTTGCTCAGCGTCCTCGGTTCGACACCGCTTCCCCTGTGAACCACCACCCGATGCACACGCATCCCCAGAGAAAGAAGGAACACCATGACCGTTCTTCCCCGATTGGATCGCCGGCGTGCGGCCGAGCTGTTCGGTGATGACACCGGCGCGGCGACGGCCGAATATGCCATCACGACGATGGCCGCCGTGGCCTTCGCCGGTCTGCTGGTCGTCATCATGCGCTCGGACGAGGTGAGAGGAATCCTCACCGATCTCGTCCGCCGAGCGCTCACCGTGTCGTGACCAGGGCGCTGCGCCGCGCGCGGCGACAGCGGCGCACTGTGCATCCGCGAGAAGAGAAGGAACGCGGATCCGTGGCCGCCGAACTCGCCGTCGCCCTTCCCGTCGTGGTGCTCACGCTCGCGCTCGGCGTCGGAGCTCTGGGGGCGGCGGCGAGACAGGTCGCCCTGCAGGATGCGGCAGCCGACGCCGCGCGAATGCTCGGTCGCGGTGAAGAGGACGACGCGGCAGCGCGGGTCGTCAGCGGCGCAGTGTCGGGCGCGCGGCTGTCATCGTCGCGCGGTGACGCGCTGGTCTGCGCCACGACGAGTGCGTACGCCGAGATCGGCGGGGTGATCCAGCTGCCGCTGACCGCCAGGAGCTGCGCGCTCGACGGGGGCGGCTGATGGCGGGGTCGGCCGTCGCGGCCGGTCTGCTCGGGGCGGTCGCGGCTCTCACCCTCGGCCTCGCCGTCGTCGGGGGAGCCGCCGTCACCGCTCAACGCGCAGCCGGTGCGGCCGACGCCGCGGCGCTCGCCGCCGCAGACGCCGCGAGCGGTGCGGTGCCGGTCGTGGAAGAGCCCTGCGCGGTCGCCGCGCGAGTCGCATCGGCTGCCGGTGCGACGGTGACGCGGTGCACGATCACGGACTTCGTGGCGATCGTGGAGGTACAGGCGGCGTACGCTGGACTCGTTGCCGTCTCCCGAGCCCGCGCTGGGCCACCCGAGGTGAACTGACGGCTGCGCGAAGCACCGATCCCGCGAACAAGCAGGCGCTGACTGTGAACAACCCCGCACAGTGGTGTGTATGGTGTGCTTCGAAGAAAGGACGCACCCTTGGCTGAAGGCAAGAAGCTCGTCATCGTCGAGTCCCCGACGAAGATGCGGTCTATTCAGGGATACCTCGGCGACGGCTACGAGGTGCTCAGCTCGGTCGGCCACATCCGCGACCTCGCCGACAAGAAGGACATTCCGGCTGCCGACAAGCAGGCATACGGGAAGTACTCGATCGACATCGACAACGGCTTCGACCCGTACTACGTCGTGTCCGACCGCAAGACGAAGACCGTCGCCGAACTCAAGCGTGCGCTCAAGACCGCCGACGAGCTCCTGCTCGCCACTGATGAGGACCGCGAAGGCGAGGCGATCGCCTGGCACCTGCTGGAGACGCTGAAGCCGAAGGTCCCGGTCAAGCGCATGGTCTTCCACGAGATCACCAAGGACGCGATCCAGGCGGCCGTCGGCAACACCCGCGAGCTCGATCACGATCTGGTCGATGCCCAGGAGACCCGCCGCATCCTCGACCGTCTCTACGGCTGGGACGTCTCGCCGGTCCTCTGGTACAAGGTCAAGACCGGCATCTCGGCCGGACGCGTGCAGTCCGCCGCGACCCGCCTGATCGTCGACCGCGAGCGCGAGCGCATGGCCTTCACGTCCGCCGAGTACTGGGACGTCGATGCCGCGGCCGCGGCGACCGGCACCTCGTTCAAGATCCGCCTCGTCCGTGTCGACGGCGGTCAGCTCGCCCGCGGTACGGACTTCGACGACAGCGGAAAGCTCAAGAAGGCCGTCGTCATCCTCGACGAGGCTCAGGCCACCGCGCTCGCCCGGGCGGTGGACGCGGTGGGTGCCGGCACGGTCACCAAGGTCGAGGCGAAGCCGGGAACGCGCAGTCCCTACGCGCCGTTCACGACCTCGACGATGCAGCAGGAGGCCGGTCGCAAGCTCTCGATGGGGGCCAAGCAGGCCATGGGCGTCGCCCAGCGCCTGTACGAAAAGGGCTACATCACCTATATGCGTACCGACTCGACGTCGCTGAGCACCCAGGCGGTGCAGGCGGCACGGAGTCAGGCCGTGGCTCTCTACGGTGACAGCGCCGTGCCGCTCAAGCCGCGCGTGTACAAGTCGAAGAGCAAGAACGCGCAGGAGGCCCACGAGGCGATCCGCCCGTCGGGCGACAACTTCCGCACTCCCGCGTCGCTGGCGTCCGAGCTGGACCGCGATGAGCAGCGTCTGTACGACCTCATCTGGAAGCGTACGGTCGCCAGCCAGATGTCCGACGCGAAGTACGAGACCACCACGGTCACGATCGCCGTGGATGCAGCGGGCCGGAAGGCCGAGTTCACGGCCTCAGGCACCGTCTACACGTTCAAGGGGTTCCTCGAGGCCTACGAAGAGGGCCGCGACGAGAAGCGCGGCGACGCCGATGCCGCCGAGAACCAGTCGCTTCCCGCCGTCGCCGTGGGCGACGAGCTCTCCGTCAAGGAGGCCGAGGCCAAGGGACACCGCACGACCCCGAAGCCGCGTTACACCGAGGCCTCGCTCGTGAAGGTGCTCGAGGAGAAGGGCATCGGACGTCCCTCGACGTTCGCCTCGATCCCCGAGACGATCCTCGACCGCGGGTACGCCGTCAAACGCGGACAGGCGCTCGTGCCGACGTGGCTCGCGTTCAGCGTGGTGCGTCTGCTCGAGGAGCACTTCGCCGACCTCGTGGACTACGACTTCACGGCCGCGCTGGAAGACGACCTCGACACCATCGCCCGCGGTGAGCAGAACCGCGTCGAATGGCTGAAGTCCTTCTACTTCGGTTCGGACTCGCACGTCGGTCTGCGCCAGGTGGTCGACAACCTCGGCGAGATCGATGCGCGTGCTCTCAACTCGACGCCCATCACCGACACAGCGACTCTCCGCTTCGGCAAGTACGGGCCGTACCTCGAGGTCTCGGACCCCGAGAACCCCGAGGCCAAGCCGCGCATCGTCAACGTCCCCGAAGACCTCGCTCCCGATGAGCTCACCGCGGAGAAGGCGCAGGAGCTCATCGACGCCCCGGTCGCCGGCGACCGTGTGCTGGGGGAGAACCCCGAGAACGGCAAGATCGTCGTCGTGAAGGACGGTCGGTTCGGCCCCTACGTGCAGGAGAACGACCCGGTGTCCGAAGACGCCGCTGTCGATGAGAGCACGGGAGAGGTCGTCGAGGCGCCCAAGCCCAAGCGCGGCGCGAAGAAGGAGACGGCGCCCAAGCCCCGCACCGCGTCCCTGTTCCGATCCATGTCGGTCGACACTCTCGAGCTCGAGACCGCCCTGCAGCTGTTGAGCCTGCCTCGTGTCGTCGGCACCGACCCCGAGTCGGGTGAGGAGATCACCGCGCAGAACGGCCGCTTCGGTCCGTACCTGAAGAAGGGCGCCGACTCGCGCTCACTCGAGAGCGAGTCGCAGATCTTCGACGTGACCCTGGAACAGGCGCTCGAGATCTACGCGCAGCCGAAGTATGGCGCACGCCGGGCGTCGAGCGCGCTCGCGGAGTTCGACGCTGATCCGGTCAGCGGCAAGCTGATCCGGATCCGCGACGGTCGCTTCGGTGCCTACGTCACCGACAGTGAGACGAACGTGACCATTCCGCGCGGCCAGAAGGTCGAGGACATCACGTTCGAGATCGCCGTGCAGATGCTCGCCGACAAGCGCGCCAAGGGCCCCGCGCCCAAGCGCGGCGCGGCGAAGAAGGCCCCGGCGAAGAAGGCCCCTGCGAAGAAAGCCCCGGCGAAGAAGGCTCCTGCGAAGAAGACGACGGCCACGAAGGCGAAGGCTCCGGCCGACGCGGCGAAGTCGGCTGCACGATCTGCGGCGGCGAAGAAGGCAGCGGCGACGCGGGCGGCGAATGCGGCCAAGCGTGAAGCCGAGGCTGCGGGCGCGAAGGCGGACTCGTGACCTCAGGTCACGGTGCGTGGATCACTCTCGAAGGCGGAGACGGCTCGGGAAAGACCACGCAGTCGAACCTGTTGGCCGACTGGCTGATCGATGAGGGGCACACGGTCGTCCGCACGCGCGAACCGGGCGGGTCCGAGGTCGGTCAGCTGATCCGCGACATCGTGCTGCACCACCGCGGCGACATCGCCCCGCGCGCTGAGGCCCTCCTGTACGCGGCCGACCGCGCGCATCACGTCGCGACTGTCGTCCGCCCGGCGCTCGCGCGAGGCGACGTCGTGCTGCAGGACCGCTACCTCGACTCCTCCGTCGCGTATCAGGGGGCCGGGCGCGTGCTCGACGCCACCGAGATCCGCGACCTGTCGCTGTGGGCCGCAGAGGGCGCGCTGCCCGACCTCACGGTCCTCCTCGACCTGGACCCGGCGACGGCCCGTACACGTCTGGACTCGGCCGACAAGCCGTTCGACCGCCTGGAGGCGGAGAAGGCGGAGTTCCACGGACGCGTCCGTGACGCCTATCTCGCGCTCGCGGCCGCAGAGCCCGAGCGCTTCCTGGTGCTCGATGCTGCGGCATCCACGGAGGAGATCGCGGCGCTGGTGCGGGCCAGGGTCGTGGCGTTGCTCGCGCCACGCTGAGTCCGGCTTCTGCACGTGACCACGGCGCGCGCCACGAGCGTCGGTGCTCCCGTCTAGGCTGAGTGCATGCCCCACACCGCCGCGCTCCCTTTTCCCTGGGGCGATGTCTGGGGACAGGACGCAGCCGTCGAGACGCTGCGCGGAGCGGCATCCGATCCCGCGGCGTTGTCGCACGCGTGGTTGATCACAGGCCCTCCCGGCTCCGGGCGCTCGACCCTCGCCTACGCCTTCGCCGCTGCGCTCATCGCGGACCGACCGGACGATGAGGCGGCGATGCGCCAGGTGCTCGCCGGCACGCATCCCGACGTCACGGCTCTGCGCACCGACAAGGTCATCATCACGATCGCCGAGGCCCGCGCGCTCGTCGAACGCTCCTACTTCGCCCCCTCGGCCGGTCGCTACCGGGTGATCGTGGTGGAAGACGCCGATCGCATGGTCGAGCGCACCTCCAACGTGCTGCTGAAGGCTCTCGAGGAGCCGCCGGAGAACACGGTCTGGATCCTGTGCGCGCCGAGCGAGGCCGATCTGCTGCCCACCATCCGCTCGCGCGTGCGGTCGCTGCGGCTGCGTGAACCCGATGTGGCGGATGTCTCCCGACTGATCACCCTGCGCACCGGAGTCGATGAGGCCGTCGCGGAACAGGCCGCCCGGCACGCGCAGCGGCATATCGGCATGGCCCAGCGCCTCGCCACCGACGAGGGCGCGCGTCGACGCCGGGATGAGACGCTGCGCTCCGTGATCGGCGTCCGCGGCGTCGGCGACGCCGTCGAGGTGGCCGGCCGCATCATCCAGGCAGCCACCGAAGACGCGAAGGCGCTCACGGCGGAGCGGGATGCGCAGGAGCGCGCATCCTTGCTGCGCATGGTCGGTGTCGCCGAAGGGCAGGCCGTCCCGCCGGCGCTGCGCTCGCAGCTCTCTGCGCTCGAGGATGACCAGAAGAAGCGCGCGACTCGCAGTCTGCGCGACGGCATCGACCGGGTGCTCACCGATCTGCAGTCGATGTTCCGTGACGTCGTGATGCTGCAGTTCGGACAGGGCGATGAGCTGATCAACCGCGAGCTCTTGCCGGAGCTCAGCGCCCTCGCGGCGGCCTGGCCCGAGACCCGTACTCTTGTCGTACTTGACCACCTTGCCGAGACGCGGCAGGCGCTGGAGCGCAACGTCGCCCCGCTGCTGGCCCTGGAGAGCTTGCTCGTGACCATCGCGAGCGGGAGGACACCGTGAACAACAGACCGACTTCCCGCTTCCGCCGCGCCGCTGCGATCATCGCCGGGCTCGCCGCGGCATCCGTCGCTCTCTCCGGGTGTCTGTACTCGATGATCCCCGAGCAGACGGATCCGAAACCCTCGGCGACCAACGCCCCCGACACCGATGGCGTCGCAGCGGATCTACTGCCGTACTACTCGCAGACGCTGAGCTGGACCGCGTGCGGCACGGGCTTCGACTGCACGGATGTCACGGCGCCGCTCGACTGGGAGAACCCGGGCGCAGGCGAGATCACGCTGTCGGTGGTGCGCCACCAGGCGGAGGGCACGGCGATCGGTTCGCTGTTGACCAACCCGGGAGGGCCGGGCGCGAGCGGCGTCGACCTGATCCTCAACAGCCTCGACTATGCGGTCGGTGCCGATCTGATCGAGAACTACGACGTGATCGGCTTCGATCCGCGCGGCGTCGGATCCTCCACCGCGGTGACCTGCTTCGATGCGGCCGAGATGGACGACTACCTCTACGGCATCCCGACCGCAGCACGGGGGACGGCGGAGTGGGAAGCCGAACTGCTCGACAAGCACAAGGCGTTCGCAGAGGCCTGCGAAGCCAACAGCGACGGCATCCTGCCGTTCATCACCACGATCAACGCCGCACGCGACATGGACCTCATCCGCGCCGTGCTGGGCGACACGCAGCTCAACTACCTGGGCTACTCGTACGGCACGTTCCTCGGGGCGACCTACGCGCAGCTGTACCCGGAGAAGGCCGGTCGCCTGGTGCTCGACGGCGCGATCGACCCGTCCGTGCCCGGTCTCGAGGTCGGCGCGACCCAGGCCCTCGGCTTCGAATCGGCGCTGCGGGCTTACATGCAGGACTGCCTCGATTCGGGCGAATGTCCGTTCAACGGCACGGTCGACCAGGCCATGGCCGACCTCGGCGCGCTGCTCGCGAGCGCCGACCGCACTCCGCTTGCGAACGGTGACGGGCGTCGGATGGGTGCGGACTCGATGATGACCGGAATCATCGCAGCGCTCTACTCGCAGGACAGCTGGAGCTACCTCACCCAGGGGCTGGACGAGGCGTTGCAGGGCGACCCGGCCACGATGTTCCTGCTCGCCGACTTCTACAACAGCCGAGAAGGCGGAACGTACATCGACAACTCCTCCGAGGCGTTCCGCGCGTACAACTGCATGGACTATCCGGTCGAGGACGATCCCGATGCCGAAGCCGCGACCAGGGCGAAGATCGCCGCGGGCGCACCCACCATCGCCCCGTACTGGGATGGCCCGGACTCATGCGAGGTGTGGCCGTACCCGCCCACCGGCACGCGCGGCAAGATCGCAGCCGAGGGCGCAGGGCCGATTCTGGTCGTCGGCACCACGAACGATCCGGCGACCCCGTACGAGTGGTCGGAGTCGCTCGCGGACCAGCTCGAGGAAGGCGTGCTCATCACGCGCGTCGGCGAAGGGCACACCGGTTACAACAAGGGCAACGTCTGCGTCGACGACGCCGTCGAGGCGTTCCTGCTCGATGACGTGGTGCCCGAAGACGGGCTGCGCTGCGAGTGAGTCTGCCTCGATTCGCGAGCGGGGGCGAGACAGGGTAATATCGGTGATCGCGCCGGTTCGTCCGTCGCACGCCGCTTTAGCTCAGTCGGCAGAGCATTTCACTCGTAATGAAAAGGTCGTCAGTTCGATTCTGACAAGCGGCTCCGACAGGCCCCGTGATGCGAAGAACATCACGGGGCCTTTCCCGTTCCGGCGGCGTACGCTCAGATCATGAGCAGAGCACTTCTCATCGTCGATGTCCAGAACGACTTCACCGAGGGTGGCGCGCTGGCTGTTGCCGGCGGCGATGCCGTGGCGTCCGCGATCACCGCGTACCTCTCCGCCCACGCGGGTGACTACGGCGTGATCATCGCTTCCCGTGACTGGCACGATCCGGAGGGCGACAACGGCGGGCACTTCGCGGACGCGGCGGATTTCGTGGACACGTGGCCTGCGCACTGCGTGGCGGGAACCGACGGAGCGGAGTACGACCCGCTGCTCGAGACCGGTGCTGTGACCCATCACGTGCGCAAGGGGCAGGGAAGACCCGCCTACTCGATGTTCGAGGGCGTCACCGACGCGGACGAGACGGTGGGTGCCGTGCTGACGGCCTCCGGTGCGCTGGATGTCGACGTCGTGGGCATCGCGACGGATCACTGCGTGCGGGCGACCGCGTTGGATGCCGTGTCGCACGGTGTGCGCGTGCGGATCCTCACAGATCTGATCGCAGGTGTCGGAGCCGAGTCGAGCGCGGCGGCACTAGCCGAGCTCGCGCATGCAGGTGCGGAGCTGGTCGAGAGCGCCCGGGCGTGACCCGCAGCGTCCTGCTGCTGCGGGCCGTGAACGTCAGCGGGCGCAACCGTGTGCCGATGGCGGAGTTGCGTGAGGCGTTGACGACGGATGGTGCGGTCGAGGACGTGTCGACCTACATCGCGAGCGGGAACATCATCTGCGCTCATCCTGACGACCCCGTGGCGGCCTGCGACCGGGTTCGGAAGCTGATCGCTGCGGAGTTCGGGGTGGACACCCCGGTGATCCTCCGTACGCACCGGGCGCTGGTGGCGACCCTCGCTGCTCATCCCTTCGCAGAGCCGGTCGAGAAGCTGCTGCACGCGATGTTCCTCGAAGGGCCGCCTGCGGACGGTGCGGTGGATGCGCTGCGCGAGCGGCTGGCGCCGCGAGAGGAGATCGCGCTCGTGGGCGAGGATCTCTGGATCAACTACGGCGAAGGCGGGGTGCACTCGACCAAGCTCACCAAGGCCGTGCTCGACCGGGCGCTCGGAGTGGCCGGGACGGCGCGGAATCTGAGGACGGTACGCACGCTCGCCGAGCTGACCGCCTAGGGCCTAGGCGCCGGGCTTCTCGCCGATCGTGCGGCTGAGGGCGGTGGGAGGCTGCTGGGGATGCGCCTGTACGTCCAGTCGACGGCTGCCGCAGTCGGCGCAGCGCACGTAGAGCAGGCATCCCTCGCTGGTGCGGTGACGCGACTCCACGAGCCAGGCGTGCTCGTGCGTCGCCGTCGGCGAGGGGAGGCGGGGGATCGGGAGGGTGTGCGACGAGGTCATGCATCCAGCGTGATGTAATGGCCTTATGCATCTCAACCCTTACGGCGAATACGCCGTGCTGCTGGCGGCATCCCTCGCCAACGACTGGCCGGAGGATCGCGCGGCGATCGAGCAGCGCACCCTCGATATGGGCATGACGATGACCTTCCCGCCGGCTCCGGATGATCACGCGCGGATCCGTGCGGTCATCGATGACTGGCTCGCGATCGTCGACGAGCCCGACCACGACGCGCGCGCGGCGCTGCTCAACGCACAGCTCGCCGAAGCGGCCGCGTACCCGAGACTCACGAACCACGACGGCGAAGGCTGGCACCTGCACTACCGCGATGACGTGCAGTCGCTGCCCTTCGTGCTGCGGGCGATCATCAACCTGGGCACCTCGCTGCATCTGGTGACGCGGGGGATGAGCCGGCTGGGCCGCTGCGAGGCGTCTCCGTGCACGAACGTGGTGGCCGATGTGACGCGGAACGGCCGCCAACGCTTCTGTTCGGTGCGCTGCGCGAATCGCGCGGCGGTGCGGCGTCATCGGGCGCGCGGAGCCTGAGCCCCCCGCATCCGGTCGCAGATTGGCCCCGCCTCAGCCGAGGGGGCCATCCGTGCGACCGGAGACGAGTTGGTCAGGCGGATTGTCCCGCGTGCTTGCCCTCGCCGATCTCCTCGACGACCTTCGCGTTGAATGCGGGCAGATCGTCGGGGGTACGGCTCGAGACGAGCCCCGCGTCGACGACGACCTCCTCGTCGACCCAGGTCGCGCCGGCGTTGCGCAGGTCGGTCTTCAGGCTGGGGTAGCTGGTGAGCGTACGTCCGTCGACGACGCCGGCCTCGATGAGGATCCAGGCTCCGTGGCAGATGACTCCGACGGGCTTGTGCTGAGCGAAGAACTCCTTCGCCAGGGCGACGGATGCCTCGTCGAGGCGCAGATGGTCGGCGTTCACGACGCCGCCCGGGAGTACGAGCGCCTCGAACTCGTCGGCGCTCGTGTCGCCGGAGATGAGGTCGACCGTCTGCTCGTGCCCGTTCTTGCCCGTGATGCTCCCCGCCGCCGGTGCGATCAGCGTCGCGCTCGCGCCCGCGGCGGTCACCGCCTCCCACGGGCTCGTCAGCTCGCTGTCCTCGAAGCCGTCGGTCGCCAGGAATGCCACGCGGTTTCCGGTGAGAGTCGCCATGATCGTCGTCCTTTCAGGAGGGGAGAGTGGATGCTCAGACTCTCCCGCGAGAGCCGCACTCCGTGAAGGGGGTGGCCAGCGCGCGACGAGGGTGATAAAGCGCGAGATCCTCACGCGTGACCCGGAGCGCGCTCCGGGGACCGCCGATCGGTGCGCGGTATGCGGTGGGCCCCGTGGGGCTCGAACCCACGACCCGCGGATTAAAAGTCCGATGCTCTGCCAACTGAGCTAGAGGCCCGCGCCTTCTAGTCTAGGGCGCACAGAAGGGGCGCCGGTGAACAGCATCACCGACGCCCCTTCTCGCCTTCTCGCGGGCCTCCCCGCCTGCGAGAGGTCGAGGTGCCGGGGTCCCTTCCCGGCGAGCCCGCCGGGGTCCCTTCCCGGCAGCCCGGATCAGTTGGCCGGCGGCATCAGAACCGTGTCGATCAGGTACACGGTCGCGTTGGCGGTCTGGACTCCACCGCAGATGACGTTGGCGTCGTTGACCATCAGCTCGTCTCCGCTGCCGGTGACCTCGAGGTCAGCACCCTGCACGGTCGCGTGCGTGCCCACGATGTCGTCCGGTGCGATCTGACCGGGGACCACGTGGTACGTCAGGATCGAGCTCAGCGTGGCGCTGTCGGTCTTGAGCGCGTCGATGGTGGCGGGGTCGATCTTGGCGAAGGCATCGTCGACCGGTGCGAACACGGTGAACTCGCTGCCGTTGAGCGTGTCGACGAGGTCGACGTCGGGGTTGAGCTGACCGCTGACCGCCGCGGTGAGCGTCTTCAGCAGCGGGTTGTTGGATGCGGCGACCGCGACGGGGTCAGCGGCCATGCCGGCAACCGAACCTGCGCCGTCCGGCACTGCCTCGGCGTATGCCGCGCATCCGGGGCCGACCAGGTTGGCAGCCGGGTCCATCGTCTCGGGCGTGGACTCCGAGGTCTCGGGGGCCGTCGGCGCCGACGATTCGTCCGTGGTGGTGCTGCCCATCGAACATGCGGAGAGCACGAATGCGCTCGCCAGCGTGAGGGTGAGGGCTGCGGTGACCTTCTTCTTGGTGCTGAACATCTCGAGCTCCTTCAAACTGAGCCACGGCCTCTCCGTGGCGTCGAGTTGTGTTCGGAGCCCCTCGGGGAACGGATGGGAGAAACTTCGATTTTGTTCCAGATCCGCGTGATTCCGCGTGATTCGACGCTGATCCAATCCGTTCCCCTCGCGGGCGCGAAGAGAAGACGTGTGAGCGAGGGGAGCCTCGGATGCTGATTTCCTCCTTCACCTGCGGGTGATGCGCTGCACGGGAACAGAGAGGAGATGCGGCATGCTTGTAGAGATGGTCATCGACGGAATGGACGTCCCGGAAGACGGGACCGCGAGCGACGCCGCAGCCGAGCTGCTGCTGCGCATCGCCGACGGTGATCAGGCTGCCTTCGCAGCGCTTTACGACATGCTCTCCTCGCGCGCGTTCGGGCTCATCCTGCGCGTGCTCGTGAACCGCTCTCAGAGTGAAGAGGTGCTGCAGGAGGTCTTCCTCGAGATCTGGCAATCCGCTTCCCGCTTCGCTCCGAACAGAGGTCAAGGACGGACATGGGTGATGACGATCGCACATCGTCGGGCCGTGGATCGAGTGCGTGCGTCGCAGTCGAGCACGGACCGTGATGTACGGGCAGGGCTGAGAGACATCGGCGTGGCGCACGACAGTGTCGCCGAGCAGGTGGAACTGGGCATCGAGGGCGAGAAGGTCGTCGGAGCTCTCTCCACTCTTCCCGACGTGCAGCGTGAGGCGATCGTGCTCGCGTATTACGGCGGTTACAGTCAGAACGAAATCTCGGCGCTCGTGGGAGCGCCGCTGGGGACTATCAAGACACGGATGCGAGACGGGCTCACCCGTCTCCGCGCAGCTATGGGGGTGACGGCATGAACGAGAAGGACTTCGCAGAACTCGCGGCAGGTGCCGCCCTGCATGCGCTGTCGCCTGCCGACGAGCGTCTGTTCCACGACGCACTCGCAGCGCATCCGGAGTGGGCTGATCTCGTCGACGACGATGTCGAGACGGTCGCGTCCCTCGAAGCCGTCGCGGCACCGGAGTTCCCGCCGCTGGATCTGCGGGCCACATTGCTGGCGCAGATCGCGTCGACACCGCAGCACGGTGATGACGACTCCGTCGCGCACCACGCGGAGTCATCCGGCTTCAGCGATGCCCCATCCGCAGCGGCGACCGGCCAGAGCGCTGAGTCGCAGCCACGAGCAGCCGCACCGCGCCGGTGGACCAGAACGATCTTTGCGCTCGCCGCATGCCTCGCGCTCGTGGTCGGTGTCGGATTCGGCGCCGCGGCCCTGGGGGGCTACCTCAACCGCCCCGCTGCGGTCGTCGCATTGGAGCAGATCCAGTCCGCCGATGATGCGCAGCAGGCGACCGTGACGCTCGACGACGGCGGAACGGCGACCGCGCACTGGTCCGCGTCCGAAGGGGCCGCTGTGCTCGTCACGGACGGCATCCCCGCTGCGGCCAAGGGCGAGAGCTACGAACTCTGGTTCGTGCGCGGAGAGACTCCGATCTCGGCCGGCGTGTTCGATGTGGAAGGCGGCACCGCCACGGCGGCGCTCTCGGGCGACATGCATGCCGGCGATGTCATCGCGGTCACGGTCGAGCAGGAGGGCGGATCCCCGACGGGGAAGCCGACCTCCGACCCGTTCATCGTGATCCCCACGGCCTGAGGCGCAGCGAACGCGGGTAGCCTGGTGCGATGCCCGAGCAGCACCACCGCCCCGTGCGGCGACCGTCCAGCGCCTTCGACAACATCGTCGGCGCACACGATCCTGCCGAGGAGACGCGCGCCGCGCACGCCACGGCATCCGCTCTCCTGACCAGGGTGCGCGCAGACGAGAGCGGCGTGAGCGCCGACCGTCTGGTGGCATTCACCTCCGAGCACGGCATCGACGAGATCGCTGAGCTGTGGTCGAAGGCCGCGCCGCGGACGCTGCCGGGGGCGCTCTGGCGCCTGTATCTGCTGCAGTTGGCGATCCATGCCGACGCCGAGACCTCGGCGCTGCTGTACGAGCGCGGCCGCGTCGAGCTGCCCTCCGTCGATGCCGCTATCGCCGGAGCGCCGGTGCCGGCGAACCCCGACGAGCTCGTCGCCCTGATCGACACGATCCTTCGCGGAGCGTTCCGCGGTGACTTCGCCGTGGCGCTCGAGCGGGCGGCGGCGTTCTGCCGCATCCAGGCCTCCGGAGCCACACACCTGGCCGATGACTACGAGTCGACCGAACCGGCACGCGCGACGGAGCTCACGACCAGGGCGCTCCGCCTGAGCAGCTACGCGCACGACCTGTCCGCGGCGTCCACGCTGTGGCGTTCGGGAACGTTGAGCTGAGACCGCCCGCACGCGTGGGCGCTGCGGATATGAGAAGACCGGGCCGCAAAAACGCCTCTCGGCGGAAGGCCGCTCGCAGCGGCGAAAAATGGAGCCCGGGGTTATGCGGCCCGGCCACTCCATTGTAACGCGGACGCGCGGTGCCTATTCCCGACCTCTAGGCTCAGAACATGAACCGGCGCTTCGCATTGATGATCGATCCCGTCGCCGCGGATGAGGTCCGCGACGACTACTCCGACACCTTCACCACGGTGGATGCGGCGGCACCAGCGCTGAGCGTGGGGGAGTTGAGTACGCAGCGCGGTGACGGCGTCTTCGAGTCGATCGGCGTGGTCGACGGGCACGCTCAGGAAGTGGTGCCGCACCTGGAGCGTCTGGCGCATTCCGCGCGGCTCTGCGACCTGCCGGTGCCGAACGCGCACCAGTGGCACCAGGCCATCGACAGTGCAGCGGAGCAGTGCGGAGAGGGCGAGGCGGTCATCAAGCTGATCCTCAGCCGGGGAGTGGAGCACGGCCCGACTCCGACGGCCTGGGTCACCGCGGCGCCCGCCGCGGACTTCAGCGCCCCGCGCGAGAACGGCATCCGTGTGGTGACGCTCGACCGCGGCTACGACCTGGGGGCGGCCGAGCGGGCGCCCTGGCTGCTGCTCGGTGCGAAGACGCTGTCGTACGCCGTGAACATGGCGGCACTGCGAGAGGCGCACAGGCGCGGCGCGGACGACGCGATCTTCCTGTCCAGCGACGGCTTCGTGCTGGAGGCGCCCACGGCGTCGCTCATCCTGCGCTTCGGCGACCGGTTCGTCACCCCGGCCCCGAACGGTGGCATCCTGCACGGCACCACGCAGCTCAGCATGTACGACCACCTCGCGGCACGCGGCTTCGAGGTCGGGTACGACCGCATCCCGGCATCCGATCTCGCACGAGCAGATGCCGCCTGGCTGGTCTCGAGCGTGCGTCTCGCTGCCCCGATCACCGCGATCGACGGCGTGGATGTCGCAGTCGATCACACGCTGACGGCCGAGCTGAACGCGTACCTGCTCTCACCCCGGGACTGAGTCCGCGCGGGCCCGGGCACAGCTTCGGAGGTTGCCCGGTCCTGGCGGGCACAGCTTCGGAGATGGTGCTGGACCCGCCGGGAGGCGGTGCCGTCTGGCGGTGAGGCGCCCGTGGGCTCCGAAGTTGTGCATGGCAGAGGCCGCTACAGCCCGGCAGGAGGAAGCCTTCAGACGTGGCGTCGGGACGGATGCAGCGCCAGGGTCCCGATAATGGCTCGCTCGACGAGGTCCCAGTCGTGCACGACCATCGCGTAGTCGAATCGAAGCGTCACGTGTCCCCAGGCCGCGGCGTTCGCGTCGCGCACCAGATCCTTGTGGCGGTGTGCGGGCGAGTCGTGGTTCTGTCTGCCATCCGTCTCCACGATCAACCAGTCCTCGATCAAGAGGTCGACATCGCCTGTCGCGATGACCCGTGCCTGCGTGCGCACCTTCCACCCGAACCGGCGCGTGCGGAGGCGCACGAGCGATTCGAGCCCGCTGTCGGAGTCGTCCCGTGAGAAGTCGATCAGGTCACGTCCTGCTGCCCCGATGGCCGAGCGAAGAGCTCGCAGGTCACGAGCATCGATGAGCTCGAGCCGTCGGGCGGATTCCAGCGCCACGAAGAAGCTCTCCGCGCCGCGGCAGCGGAAGATCTGCAGGAGGACCTTCGGAATCGACGGCAAGGAGAAAGCCGAAGCGGATGAGCCCCCGTCCCAATGGGTTGTGCAGGAGCAGTCGGGATGCGGATGCTGATGACGGTCGTCGTGCATCCACACGTGGAGGCCGGCTCCCTCGTCGAGCACCCAGAGCCCGTGGTGCCGTGCGGCGGATTCGCATCCGAGAGTTCCGCCGTGCGCAGCGGCCGCCACGACCTCGTCGCATGCCTCACGGGTGGCGTACACACCGCGTCGAACGCGGACCAGCGATCCGGCATCCGTTCGTCGCGAGATCTGCCGACGGCTGAGACTCCGGCCCAGGGCGGCATACGTCCACACCTGCGTTCCTTCGCTACGGCACATCGCCCCATGATGGGCATCCTCGACCGCTCTGCCGTCCCTTGATCTCCCTGTGGACGATCAGTCGGCAGGGCCGGGTGTGGAGGAGAGGTGGGAGAGGCCGGGCCGTGTACACAACTTCGGAGATGGCATCCGACACCCCGTTCACACGCCTGAACGCACGGCGAGTCGGATGCGATCTCCGAAGCTGTGCACGCGAATCAAGACGGTGTCAGCCCGACACACAGAAGGGGCCCGGATGCCGCAGCACCCGAGCCCCTCCCGATCACGAACCCGTGATCATCCGAAGCGGCCGGAGACGTAGTCCTCGGTCGCCTGCACGGACGGGGTGGTGAAGATCGAGGTCGTGTCGTCGTACTCGATGAGCTTGCCCGGCTTGCCGGTACCGGCGATGTTGAAGAACGCGGTCTTGTCGGAGACGCGGCTGGCCTGCTGCATGTTGTGCGTCACGATGACGATCGTGTACTCGGTCTTGAGCTCGCCGATCAGCTCCTCGATCGCGTAGGTCGAGATCGGGTCGAGGGCCGAGCACGGCTCGTCCATCAGCAGCACGTCGGGGGAGACGGCGATCGCGCGGGCGATGCACAGACGCTGCTGCTGTCCACCCGAGAGGCCGGAGCCGGGCTTCTCCAGACGGTCCTTGACCTCGTTCCAGAGGTTGGCGCCCTGGAGGGACTTCTCGACCAGCGCATCGGCGTCGGACTTCGAGATGCGCTTGTTGTTCAGCTTCACGCCGGCGAGCACGTTCTCACGGATCGACATCGTGGGGAACGGGTTCGGACGCTGGAACACCATGCCCACCTGGCGACGCACGGTCACCGGGTCGACGGACGGGCCGTAGAGGTCGTCTCCGTCCAGCAGCACCTGTCCTTCGACGCGCGCGCCGGGGATGACCTCGTGCATGCGGTTCAGCGTGCGCAGGAACGTCGACTTGCCGCATCCGGACGGACCGATGAATGCGGTGACGCTGCGAGGCTCGATGTTGAGGGACACGCCCTCCACAGCGAGGAAGTCGCTGTAGTAGACGTTCAGGTCGTTGACTTCAATGCTCTTGGACACGGCAGTTTCCTTGCTTGTCGGGTCTACGGCTCAGCGGCCGGTCTTGGGTGCGAAGATCTTCGCGACGAGGCGCGCGACCAGGTTGAGCACCATGACGATGATGATGAGGGTCAGTGCGGCCGCCCAGGCGCGTTCCACATACGCCTCGGCGGGGATGCCCTGGTACGCATACTGCGAGTAGGTGAACACGGGCAGCGTCTGCATGCGGCCGCTGAACAGGTTGTAGTTCATGGCGTCGGTGAAGCCGGCGGTGAGCAGCAGCGGAGCGGTCTCGCCGATCACGCGCGAGATGGCGAGCATCACACCCGTGGTGATGCCGGCGATCGAGGTCGGCAGCACCACCTTGACGATCGTGAGCCACTTCGGCACGCCCAGTGCGTAGGAGGCTTCGCGCAGCTCGTTCGGCACCAGGCGGAGCATCTCCTCGCTCGAGCGCACGACCACCGGGATCATGAGCACGGCGAGGGCGACGGAACCCGCGATACCCATGCGCACGCCCGGTCCGAAGATCAGCGCGAACACCGCGTAGGCGAACAGGCCGGCGACGATCGAGGGGATGCCTGTCATCACGTCCACGAGGAAGGTGATGGTGCGCGCCATCCGCCCGTTCTTGCCGTACTCGACCAGGTAGACGGCGGTCATCAGACCGATCGGGATCGAGATGATGGCCGCGGCGAGCGTGACCAGCAGGGTTCCGATGATGGCGTGGAGCGCGCCGCCGCCCTCGCCGAGCACACCGCGCATCGACGAGGAGAAGAACAGTCCGTCGAAGCGCGCGAGGCCCGTGGCGACCACGGTCACGGCGACGGAGACCAGTGGCACCATCGCGATCGCGAACGCCACGGTGACCACACCGGTGACGAGCCGATCGAGGGCCTTGCGAGAGCCTTCGATGATGCGTGACAGGACGTAGATCAGGACCAGGTAGATGACGGCGCCGAGGATGACGGAGCCGGCGATGTTGAAGTCGGATCCGGAGGCCAGGGCCTGGATCGCGAACGGAGTGGCGCCGATGACGAACGAGAGTCCGAGCAGGGCCCACGGCGACCAGCGGGGGAGATGACCAGAGCTGAGAGAGGCCGTCGAGCGGGAGGCGGCCACGGCTCGCGCGGATTCGGGGGCGGTCAGGGTCATGTCAGTTCGCTCCCGAGAATTCCTTGCGGCGGTTCACGAACCAGCGTGCGAGAGCGTTCACCGCGAACGTCACGACGAACAGGATCAGACCGGTCGCGATGAGGATGTTGATGTTGATCTGGTACGCCTCGGGGAACGTCAGTGCGATGTTCGCCGCGATCGTGGACGGGTTCGTGGAGGTGAGCAGTTCGAAGGTGACGGCCTTGCTGACGGAGAGCACCATGGCGACGGCCATCGTCTCGCCGAGCGCGCGTCCGAGGCCGAGCATGGAGGCGGACACGATGCCGGAGCGTCCGAACGGCAGCACCGCCATCCGCACCATCTCCCAGCGGGTGGCGCCGAGTGCGAGGGCGGCCTCCTCGTGCAGGACCGGAGTCTGCAGGAAGATCTCGCGGCAGATGGCGGTGATGATCGGCACGACCATGACCGCGAGCACCATGGCGGCGGTGAGGATCGTGCGGCCGGTCGGGGAGACGACACCGCCGAAGAAGGGGATCCAGCCGGCGTTCGAGTTCAGCCAGACGTAGATCGGCTGCACGGCCGGCGCCAGCACCAGGATGCCCCAGAGGCCGAAGACGACCGAGGGCACGGCGGCGAGCAGGTCGACCACGTAGCCGAGGCCCTGGGCGAGCCGGCGGGGAGCGTAGTGGGTGATGAACAGGGCCACGCCGAGCGAGAGCGGCACGGCCAGGAGGAGCGCGAGGAAAGCCGCCCACACGGTGCCGAACAGCAGGGGACCGACGTAGTCCCAGAAGTTGGTCTTGAGGAGCGACGCATCTTCGGCGGTCGCGGCGAAGGCCGGGATCGACTGCACGATGAGGAAGATCGCGACCGCGGCCAGCGTGATCATGATCATGGATCCGGCGGCGACCGCCGTGCCGGAGAACCAGATGTCGCCGGCGCGCTTCTTCGCGACGATGCGCGTCTGCGCCGGCACAGTCGTGGCTGTCATGGGAGCTGCTTCCTGCTCAGTGGAGATCGGGTGTCTGACGCGAGCAGACGGTCTCCGGGATGCCGCAGCATCCCGGAGACCGTCGCGTGATCACTTGATGAGGTCGATCGCTGCCTGTGCCTGCGTGCGCAGGTCGTCCGAGATCGGGGCGCTGCCGGCGTTGGTCGCCGCGGCGTCCTGGCCCTCGGCGCTGATCGCGGTCGTGAAGAACGCCTTGGTCAGTGCGGCGACGTTCTCGTCCTCGTACTCGGCGCAGCCGATGAGGTAGCTGACCAGGAGGACCGGGTAGGCGCCCTCGGCGGTGGTGGTGCGGTCGATCGCGAAGGCGAGGTCGCCGGCGGTGCGGCCCTCCTCGATCTTCGACGCGTCGAGCGTCGCGGCTGCACCCTCGGCCGAGTGCGGCACGAAGTTGTCGCCGACCTTGACGTTGACGGCCGAGAAGTCGGCTGCCTGCGAGGAGTCGATGTAGCCGATCAGGCCCTGTCCGCCCTTGACGGCGTTGGCGACGCCCGAGGTCTTCTCAGCGGACTCGCCGGCGAGGTCGGACGGCCACTCCTCGACGCTGCCCGCGGTCCACACGTCGCCCGCGGTCTGCGCGAGGTAGTCGGTGAAGTTGCCCGTGGTGCCCGACTTGTCCGAGCGGTGGACGGGCGTGATCGCCAGGTCGGGGAGCGTGGCGTCGGGGTTGTCCGCGGCGATCGCCGGGTCGTTCCAGTTGGTGATCTTGCCCGCGAAGATCGACGCGATGGTCTTGGCGTCGAGGTTCAGCTCGTCCACGCCGTCCAGCGAGAAGACGATGGCGATCGGGGAGATGTACGCCGGGATCTCGACGATGTCGGAGCCGTCGACGCAGGCGCCGAAGCCACCGGCGGCGATCTCATCGGTCTTGAACGCACGGTCGGAACCGGCGAAGTTCACGGCGCCCTGCTGGAACGACTCACGGCCACCGCCGGAGCCCTGGGGGTCGTACTCGACCTGAGCGTCGGGGTTGGTCTTCTGGAACTCGGCGGTCCACGCCTGGATGGCGACCTGCTGCGAGGAGGCGCCCGCGCCGACCAGCGAGCCGCTGATGGCAGGAACGTCGGAGGTGGGAGCGTCTGTGGAACCGGTGCTGCCTTCGTTCGCGGCACAGCCGGCGAGAGCGAGGGCGGCGACGGCGCCGATGGCGCCGATGCGAGCGATTCGGGAGATCTTCACTGTGGATCCGTTCGATCGTGGATGGGTTGAGGCCCGGTGCAGGGCACACAGTGACGCTATGTGCGGCGGTTAACGAGACTCTCCCGCACAGGTGAACGGCAGGTGAACGACGGGCGACTCTCTGGGGTGCGCTCCTGTCGCCCGTAGGGTCGCCGGATCGACTCGACACCGCGGATGCGGCGGAGCGAGGTCGGGGGAGAGGGTCAGACCTTCGGGACGTGCGTCTCGATCGCGATGATGCCGGAGCCGGGGTTGGTCGCCGACAGATGCACGACCGAGAACGCGGCCGGTTCGAGGTCCGAGGCGCTGCTGAGGTAGGAGCCCTGGATGGTCCCGGTCGCCAGCGAGATCTCGGAGAGGAGCCCTGGCAGCACGGGGCCGTGACTGCACAGCACCGCGGGCTTGCCCGAGCGCACCCGGCGTCCGACGACCGCGCGGAGGTCGTCGGTGCCGTCCTCCCAGGCGTCCTGGCTGATCTTCTCGGTCTTCACCGGTGTGCGGTTCAGCGCCTTCGCGAGCGGCGCGACGGTCCGAACGCACCGCTCGGCGTCGCTGGTGACGATCTTGCGCACGCCGAACGCACGCAGCGGACCGACGAGGGACTTCGCCTGGGTGCGGCCGCGCTCGGTCAGCGGACGCGAGGCGTCGGATCCGTCCCACTCCGATCGCGGGAGCGCCTTCGCGTGCCGCAGCGCGATCACGGGGAACGTGCGCAGCACGCCGTCGTCGACGAGCGTGGAGAAGAAGTCGAGGATCTCCAGATCGACCGGATAGCTGAGCCGCGATCGGGCCTTCTTGACGCTCACCCATTCGAGGGCGGCGATCTCACGGTTGGGCACGAAAGCCGACGCGCGGATCGCCTCGTCGGTCGCCTCCGCCGCCCAGTAGTGCACGACCTTCTGCTTGCGCGAGGCCATCACATAACGGCTCACGCCCACGGGGACGCCGAGGGAGACACGGATGCCGGTCTCCTCATGCACCTCGCGCACGGCGGTCTCGGCGAGCATCTCTCCGGGGTCGACCTTGCCCTTGGGGAGGGTGATGTCGCGGTACTTCGTGCGATGGATCAGCAGGATGCGCAGTTTTCCGTCGACGAGACGCCAGACGACCGCACCGGCGGCGTACACCGCTTTGTCGGTCCATTTCGCGCGGGGCGCGTCCTGCGTCTGTCGAAGTGTCATCGCACCGCCCGTGCGCGGCGGCGCCGCTGGATCAACCCCATGGTCTTATCCTGCAGGTCGATCAGGGGCTTGCCGTCGGCATCCACGGCGTGGCGTTCCCATACCCCGCCGGCGCCGAGATGCCACGAGGTCGTACCAGGGTCCATCGCGAGGTCGAAGAACGTCAGCAGCTCCTGGAGGTGCGCGGGATCGGTCACGCGCACCAGCGCCTCGACACGGCGGTCGAGGTTGCGGTGCATCATGTCGGCGCTGCCGATGTACACCTGCGGATCGCCGTCGTTCTCGAACGCGAAGATCCGCGAGTGCTCCAGGTAGCGGCCGAGGATGCTGCGCACGGTGATGTTGTCGCTGACCCCGTCGAGGTCGGTGCGCAGGCTGCAGATGCCGCGCACCCACACCTCGACCTTCACCCCGGCCACGCTCGCGCGGTACAGGGAGTCGATGATCTCCTCATCGACCATCGAGTTCACCTTGATGCGGATGTGGGCGGGCTTGCCGGCTTCGGCGTTCTTGCGCTCCGCGTCGATCTGACGGACCAGGCCCTTGCGCAGGTGCAGGGGCGCGACGAGAAGGCGCTTGAACTTCTTCTCGATCGCGTAGCCGCTGAGCTCGTTGAACAGGCGGGTCAGGTCCTTGCCGACCTGGGCGTCGGCGGTGAACAGGCCGAAGTCCTCGTAGATGCGGCTGGTCTTCGGGTTGTAGTTTCCGGTGCCCACGTGCGAGTAGTGGCGCAGCGTGCCCTCTTCCTCGCGGATGACGAGAGCCAGCTTGCAGTGCGTCTTGAGACCGACCAGGCCGTAGACCACGTGCACGCCCGCCTTCTCGAGCTTGCGCGCCCAGACGATGTTGTTCGCCTCGTCGAAGCGCGCCTTGACCTCGACCAGTGCGAGCACCTGCTTGCCGGCCTCGGCCGCATCGATCAGAGCCTGCACGATGGGGCTGTCGCCCGAGGTGCGGTAGAGCGTCTGCTTGATGGCCAGCACATGGGGGTCGCGGGCCGCCTGCTCGAGGAAGGCCTGCACGCTCGTCGTGAACGACTCGTACGGGTGGTGCACGAGCACGTCGGACTTGCGGATCGCCTTGAACATGTCGGCGCGGGTGTTGCTGTCGCCGGGCTGGAAGGCGACCGCCGTCGTCGGCAGGTGCGGTGGGTAGCGCAGGTCGGGACGGTCGATGCGGGAGAGCCCGAACAGGCCGCGCAGGTCGAGCGGTCCGGGGAGGCGGTAGACCTCCTGGTCGGTGATGTCGAGCTCCTTCACGAGCAGCTCCAGCGTCACCGCATCCATGTCGTCCGTGATCTCGAGGCGGATCGGCGGGCCGAACCGCCGACGAAGCAGCTCGGCCTCGAGGGCCTGGATGAGGTTCTCGCTCTCGTCCTCTTCGATCGCCACGTCTTCGTTGCGGGTCAGGCGGAACGCGTGGTGGTCGAGCACCTCCATGCCGGGGAAGAGATCGCCCAGGTGGTTCGCGATCAGCTCCTCGAGGCTCAGGTAGCGCGTGATCTCGCTGGTCCCCGGCACCTCGACGAAGCGCGGGAGCATCGGCGGCACCTTGAGGCGCGCGAACTCCTGGCGACCGGTGCGGGCGTTGCGGATGCGGATCGCCAGGTTCAGCGAGAGGCCCGAGATGTACGGGAATGGGTGAGCAGGGTCGACGGCCAGAGGCATCAGCACGGGGAAGACCTGGAGTTGGAAGTACTCCGACAGTGCCGACCGCTCGGACTCCGTGAGCTCGGACCAGGAGCTCATCTCGATGCCGGCGTCGGCGAGAGCCGGACGCACCTGCGACGTCCACGCCTCGGCGTGACGCAGCTGCAGCGCGTGCGCCTCGCGGGAGATGTCGGCGAGAGCATCGACGGGGGAGCGGCCGATGTTCGTCGGCACGGCCAGGCCTGTCATGATGCGGCGCTTGAGACCGGCGACTCTGACCATGAAGAACTCGTCGAGGTTGCTCGCGAAGATCGCCAGGAAGTTCGCGCGCTCCAGTTCGGGCAGCGAGGCGTCCTCGGCGAGTTCCAGCACGCGCTGGTTGAACGCCAGCCAGCTCAGCTCGCGATCGAAGTAGCGGTGGTCGGGAAGCAGGGCGTCGGGCGACTCGTTCGCGTCGAAGTCGTCGTCTTCGGCGTCGCCGAGACCAGCGTCGGCGAGTGCGGGATCGATCATGGGGTACATCTAATCACCGCGAAGTGACGCGTGTGTGAACGGAGCCGTTCCGTTACCCCGCGGCGACGACCGATTCGTCGTCGTACACGTTGAAGCGGTAGCCGACGTTGCGCACCGTGCCGATGATCTGCTCCTGGTCGCCGAGCTTCGCCCGCAGACGTCGCACGTGCACGTCGACCGTCCTGGTGCCGCCGAAGTAGTCGTAGCCCCACACCTCGCTGAGCAGCTGTTCGCGGGTGAAGACGCGCGAGGGGTGCGTGGCGAGGAAGTGCAGCAGCTGGAACTCCTTGTAGGTGAGGTCGAGCGGCTTGCCGCGCAGCTTCGCGGAGTAGGACTGCTCGTCGATCGTGACGCCGGAGGCCTGCACGCGGGTCGGCTCCGCCACATCGTCGCGCCGGGCGAGAGCCAGGCGCACGCGGGCATCGGTCTCGGCCGGACCCGCGGTGGAGAGGATGACGTCGTCGATCTCCCAGTCTCCCGAGAGCGCACTCATGCCGCCCTCGGTGACCACGAGCAGCAGCGGGGAATCCTGTCCGGCGACGCGCAGCAGACGGCACAGCGACTTCGCCCCGACCAGATCGTGTCGACCGTCGACGATCACGAGGTCGTACTCCGGAGCGCTCACCAGCTGCGACGGTTCGGCGGGGATCTGGCGCACGCGGTGGCTGAGCAGCTCGAGCGCAGGGAGCACCTGCTCTGATACGGGAGCGTTCGTCAGAACCAGGACCTGGGCCACACGCACTCCTCACCGGCACCGGGTTGACGCCGTGCCGCCATGATACCGGGAGAGGATGCGCAACAATGGAGTCATGTCGGAACCAGCTCTCGCACCGCGTAACGCGCTCATCGGCGTGGTCGGGGTATGGATCGCGGCCTTCCTCGCCGCCGTCGCGGTCGGGATCTTCGTCTCGGAGGAGTGGCGCGTCCCGTGGATGCTGGCCGCATTCGGAGGAGTGGTGCTCGCCTCCTTCGCCGTGCAGCTCTGGTACGGACGCACGCAGGGCTTCATCTTCCGGGTCGCAGGCAGCGTCACCGGGGCGCTGATGCTGATGGGCCTGATCTCGGTGGGTTTCGGGATCGCGGCGCTGATCCCCGCCTGACCTCCGCCGCTCCGCTGACATCATCGCCGGAGAGCGGTAATGTGGAGGTCATGGACCTCATCGCGCTCGAATTCTTCTTCATCGGCCTGTTGGGCCTGGCGAGCCTCGCGATCGTCTTCGTCTCAGCCGTGGTTCTGCGCAACCTCTTCCGCGGCCAGCGCTGATCGCATCGTGCTCGAGCTGCCGACCGACCTCCCCGCAGATCTCGCCCCGCTCTCGTGGCTGATCGGAGTGTGGGAGGGAACGGGTGTCATCGATTTCCCCGTCGGTGAAGAGCGACTGCAGGGGGAGTTCGCGCACCGCGTGAGCTTCAGCCATGACGGCGGTTCCTTCCTGAACTACTCCAGCACCGCAACGCTCCTCGGCGATGACGGCGAGCAGTCGCTGCCACTGGTCTCCGAGATCGGCTTCTGGCGTCTCTCCCGTCCCGCCGGCGATGCCGACGCGGGTCCGGCGCTGCTTCCTCCGCAGGCGGAGGCCGCACCGCGCACGGTCGATGACGTGGAAGAGCTGCGCGGCGACAACGGAGCCTTCCCCATCGAGGTCTCGCTCGCACACTCCGACGGGATGCTCGAGCTCTACCTGGGTGAGATCAAGGGGCCTCGCATCGACCTGGCCTCCGATGCGATCGTGCGCGGAGCCGGTGGCAAGGACTACGGCGCCGCCACCCGCCTCTACGGTCTCGTCGACGGTCACCTGCTGTGGGCGTGGGACATCGCCGCCCTGGGGACGCCGCTGCGGTCGCACGCGTCCGCACGCCTGGCGAAGGTCTGACATGAGCGCCTTCTCCGGCATCCCTGGCGCTGTCTCCGACGACACGGGCATCTCGCACTTCGGAGATCCGTTCCGGGAGCAGCGCCGTCTCGCAGCCGGCACCGCCATCGCGCCGCTCGACGACCGTGCGGTGATCGAGGTGGCCGGTCCGGAGCGATTGAGCTGGCTCGACTCCATCACGTCGCAGTCGGTGGGCCGCCTGGCCCCCGGTGAGAGCACCGAGCTCCTGGTGCTCGATCCTCAGGGCCGAGTCGAGCACGCCGCCGGGGTGGTGGACGACGGATCATCGACCTGGCTGATCGCCGACGCAGGTGACGCCGATGCCCTGGCCTCATGGCTGACGCGGATGAAGTTCCGCACGCAGGCGACGGTCGAACGCCGCACGGACCTGACGCTGGTCGGATTCGTCGACGGCGCCTCGGCCGCAGCGACGGTCGCGGCGGCCGCGCTCGCCTCCGAGGGGACTCCGCTCATCTGGGCGGATCCGTGGCAGCACGTCACCGCCGGCGGCCATCAGTACGCCGAGATCTCCCAGCATCCGGGGGCAGCGCTCGCCTGGCGGGTCGGCATCCTCACGAACGATGCGGCGGCCGCCTTGGCGGACTCGCTCGATCCGGGGGACGCGGCCGGGCTGCTCGCCGCCGAGGCGCTGCGCATCGCCGCCTGGCGTCCGCGGTGGGCCGCCGAGGTCGATGAGCGCTCCCTACCGCACGAATCCGACTGGCTCCGCAGTGCGGTGCATCTGAACAAGGGCTGCTACCGAGGACAGGAGACGGTCGCCAAGGTGCACAACCTCGGACACCCGCCTCGCCGCCTCGCCGCGCTGCAGCTCGACGGCAGCGATGCGGTGCTCCCGCCGGCCGGATCACCCGTGTTCGCCGGCGACGACGAGGTCGGGCACATCACATCCGCCGCGCGACACCACGAGGACGGCCCGATCGCGCTGGCGATCCTCTCGCGCCGTGCACCGGTGGGCGACCTCACGGTGCGGGCCGACGGCATCGATATCGCTGCGGCTCAGCAGGTCATCGTGCCGGCGGATGCCGGTGCCACCGCGGACATCCCCCGGCTCACCCGGCTCTCGCGACGTCCGGCGGCACCGGACCCCCGCACCGCGAGCGGCGGTCTCTGAGAGGTTCCGGTCCGGTCAGGGGAGAGGTGCCACCGCGTCCCACGGCAGCGTGAGCTCGCCCAGACGCCAGCGTGTGCGACCGCCGAGCACCGGCCAGCCCTGCCCGCGCAGCGCCGTCACCGCGGCGAGGAACCGCTGCGTCGCGCCGAACGTCGACAGCGACGCCGCCCGATCCCACTCGCGGTCGAGATCGACGAGCAGGGCGTGGATGCGCTCACCGGCGACGTTGCGGTGGATCAGCGCCTTCGGCAGGCGCTCGGCGACGATGCTCGGCTGTTCGAGTCCGGCGAGCCGCAGCGAGAGCGTGAAGCGCGCCGGGGTGCCGTCCGGCCGCACGTCGACCCAGCTCGACACCCGCCCGATCTCGTCGCACGTGCCTTCGATGAGCAGCCCACCCGGAGCCAGTCGGGCCGCGACCGTCCGCCAGGCCTCGGCCACATCCGCTTCGTCGTACTGGCGCAGCACGTTCATGGCGCGGATGACAGCGGCACGTCGACCGGCCGGCAGTGGTACCTCGAATCCGCCGCGCGCGAAGGAGACGGGCAGGTCGCGGGCGAACGGCGTCCTGCCGGCACGCACCTCCTCCAGCTGCGCGGTGGCCGTGGCGACGCGGGCGGGATCGATCTCGAGCCCGCGCACCTCGGCGTCCGGACGCACGGCGCGCAGCCGGGTCGCGAGTTCGAACGCCGTCACGCCGCTCGCGCCGTAGCCGAGGTCGATGACCAGCGGGTCGGCGGCGCGTCGGAACGCATCGCTCGCGGCGATCCACCGATCGTTGCGCCGCAGCCGGTTGGTCCCGGTCGTGCCGCGCGTCGGACGACCCAGGGGAGATGACGCCATGCGTCAATCCTTCCAGTCCGGGAGCGAGCGCAGGACCGCCCCGGATAAACTGGCGGCATGACTGCGACGCGCACCCTCATCCTGCTCCGCCACGGCCGGAGCGAGTGGAACGAACTGAACCTCTTCACCGGCTGGGTGGATGTCCGCCTCAACGAGCAGGGCAGGAACGAGGCCCGTCGTGGCGGGGAGCTGCTGGCCGAGGCCGGCATCCTGCCCGACGTGCTGCACACCTCGCTGCTCAGCCGCGCCATCCAGACCGCGAACATCGCCCTCGACGCGGCCGACCGGCTGTGGATCCCCGTGACGCGCTCCTGGCGTCTGAACGAGCGCCACTACGGCGCCCTGCAGGGCAAGGACAAGGCGCAGACGCTCGAGGAGTTCGGCCCGGAGCAGTTCCAGCTGTGGCGCCGCTCGTTCGACGTGCCGCCGCCCGTGCTCGACGACGAGAGCGAGTTCAGCCAGGTCCACGACGTCCGCTATGCCGGCATCGACGGCGAGGTGCCGCGCACCGAGTCCCTCAAGCTGGTCATCGACCGCCTCCTGCCCTACTGGGACAGCGCGATCGTTCCCGACCTCGAAGCCGGCAAGACCGTGCTCGTCACCGCCCACGGCAATTCGCTGCGCGGCCTCGTGAAGCACCTCGAGGGCATCAGCGACGACGACATCGCCGAGCTCAACATCCCCACCGGCATCCCGCTCGTCTACGAGCTCGACGAGAACAACGTGCCCACCGGCCCCGGCCGCTACCTCGACCCCGAGGCCGCAGCCGCGGGCGCGGCCGCGGTCGCCGCCCAGGGCAAGAAGTAGGCAGCGTCGGCTCGGCCGACACCCCGCTCACAGAGGAAGCCCCTCCTGATCCGTCTGGATCAGGAGGGGCTTCGTCATGCAGAGGGAGCGGCCGTGGAGGGGTCAGGCGTGCCCGAGCTCCTGCTGCTGCTCGACGGCGAGGGCGATGTCCTCCTCGTCGACCTGCCAGTCTCCGGTCGCGAGGTACACGACCTTCTTGGCGACGGCGACGGCGTGGTCGGCGAAACGCTCGTGGTAGCGGCTGGCCAGGGTCGCGTCGACGGTCGCGGTCGCCTCGCCCTTCCAGTTGTCGCTGAGCACCTTGTCGAAGACGTTCACGTGGAGCTCGTCGACATCGTCATCGGAGTTGCGGATGGCGTCCGCCAGACGCAGATCCTGCGTGCGCAGCAGCTCGCTGAGCGTGCGGGCGATCTCGACGTCCAGCTCGCCCATGCGCTTGAAGGTGCTCTTGAGGCCCTTCGGGATGGCGCGCTCGGGGAAGCGGAGTCGCGCGAGCTGTGCGATGTGCTCGGACATGTCGCCCATGCGCTCGAGGGACGCACTCACGCGCAGCGCGCTGACGACGATGCGCAGGTCACGCGCGACCGGCTGCTGGCGGGCGAGGATCTCGATCGCCTGCTCGTCGAGGGCGACGGCCAGCTCGTCGATCTTCGCGTCGTCGGCGATCACCTCTTCGGCCAGTGCGACGTCGCTCGTCGCGAAGGCGCGGGTGGCCTTGTCGATCGAGACCGTGACGAGGTCGGCGATCTCCACGAGGCGGTTCTGCAGGTCCTCGAGGGACTGGTGGAAGACTTCGCGCATGTTGGGGCGCAACCTTTCATTGGAATCTCGACTGTGTGTCAGCGCGAGACGGCGGGTCGTCCGCACGAGAGCAGGTCTGCACTCCCGCACAGGCCCGATGCGATTGTGTGCTCCGAAGGTTAACGAACGGTGCCCAGCACGTGAATAGTACTTCTCTCCTCGCCGCGAGGGCGGGCGAACCCGCCGGAGCGCAGGTGAACGCACTCTACGCTGGTGTCATGACCCTGCCGCAGATCGCGCTGATCGCACTCGCCGTGGGCGTGCTGATCGGTGTCGGGCTCTCGCTCCTGATCGTCTGGGCCTACCGGGCGAGGGCGAAGGTCGAGCTGGAGACGTCGACCATCGTTCCCGACGGGATGACGGATGTCCTCGACAGCATGGACGACGCCGCCTGCGTCGTCGACTCCTCCGGACTGGTCCTGGCCGGATCGCACGCGGCCACGCGTTTCGGGATCGAGGTCGGCGCGACCCTCGAGAATCCTGAGCTGCGCCAGCTCGTGCGCAGCGTCAGGGCGGTGGGCGGAACGAAGACCGAGACCCTGCGCATCACGCGCGGCGGACTCAGCCTCGATCCCCGCCTCGTCTCGGCGCGGGCGAGTGTGATCGGTGCGCGGATGGCGCTCGTCATCATCCGCGACATCACCGAGCAGGAGCGCCTCGATCAGATGCGCCGTGACTTCGTCGCCAACACGAGTCACGAGCTCAAGACGCCGGTCGGTGCGGTGAGCCTGCTCGCCGAGGCCATCGAATCCGCCGCCGACGACCCCGCCCAGGTGCGGATCTTCGCCGCCCGCATCTCTGCGGAGGCCGGGCGTCTCGGTCAGCTCACGGGGCGCATCATGAGCCTGTCGCGGCTCCAGGCCGACGACGGGCTCACCGATGTGGACCCCGTCTCGATCGACGAGGTGATCGCGGCATCCATCGAGGCCCACGTCGTCCAGGCCGATTCCGCCGGTGTCGATCTCACGCGTGGGGGAGACCGCGGCGCCTGGGTGCGCGGCGACGCCCAGATCCTGATCGAGGCGATCGGCAACCTCGTCGCCAACGCGATCGTCTACTCCCCGCGAGGATCCCGTGTGGGCGTCGGCGTGAAGGCGGCTGACGGTGTCGTCGAGATCGCGGTCTCGGATCAGGGCATCGGGATCTCCGAGGCCGATCGCGAGCGCATCTTCGAACGGTTCTACCGCGCCGATGAGGCACGCTCCCGCCGCACCGGCGGCACGGGGCTCGGCCTCTCGATCGTCAAGCACGCCACCCAACGCCACGGCGGCGAGGTGCGGCTGTGGTCGCGGCCCGGCCGCGGCTCCACCTTCACGGTCCGCCTCCCGCAGATCGACGCCCCGCCGGTCGAGGACGCGGGCAAGAAGCGCAAGAAGAAGCGCGCGCGCAAAGCGGAGAAGTCCGCGGGTGCGCGCGTACGAAACGGAGAGAAAGCATGACCCGCATCCTTCTCGTCGAAGACGAGCCCGATCTCGCCGACCCGCTGGCCTATCTGCTGCGCCGCGAGGGGTACGAGGTCGAGATCGCCGAAGACGGTCCGGGGGCGCTCTCGGCGTTCCGCGAGCGCGGAGCCGACATCGTGCTGCTCGACCTGATGCTGCCGGGGATGCCCGGTACCGAGGTGTGCCGGCAGATCCGATCGACCTCCGCCGTGCCGATCATCATGCTCACGGCCAAGGACTCCGAGGTCGACATCGTGGTGGGGCTCGAGCTCGGCGCCGACGACTACATCACGAAGCCCTATTCCTCACGCGAGCTGTTGGCCCGCATGCGAGCGGTGCTGCGGCGAGTCGTGCAGGCAGACAGCGAGCTCGACGAGCGGGTGCTGGACGGCGGACGGGTGTCGCTCGACATCGATCGCCACACCGTCTCGGTCGCGGGGTCGGTGATCAACATGCCGCTGAAGGAGTTCGAGCTCCTCGAGGTGCTGATGCGCAACTCGGGCCGTGTGCTCACGCGGGGCCAGCTGATCGACCGGGTGTGGGGGAGCGACTACTTCGGCGACACGAAGACGCTCGACGTGCACATCAAGCGCATCCGCTCGCGGATCGAGGAGAACCCCGGCGAACCGGTCATGCTCGTGACCGTGCGCGGACTGGGTTATCGGTTCGAGGGCTGAGCACCGACGCACGGACGGCTGAGGCCGGGCGCCCCCAGGGGATGCCCGGCCTCAGCCGTTGCGGTCGTGGTGCGGATCAGGAACCGGTGGGGACGAGATCTGCGTAGTAGGGCAGTGCGCCGTCGAGCACGGGCACCTGCGTCTTGACCCCGAGGGAGTCTCCCGACTGGAAGTGCATCTCGATCGTGGAGCCGGGCTTCGCGTTCAGGTCGACGATGCGCAGCGGCTCGGCGTCGGCGCCGAAGCTCACGCGGTCGCCGGCGGGCACCGTGACGGTGAAGTCGTTGTTGCCGACGACGATGGTCAGCGTCGCCCGCTCGTCGGTGGGGTTGACGACCGCGCCGATGAAGTTGCCGACGGTGCCGTCCTCGTTCGCGACGATGAAGGCGTTGCGCACCGCGAGGGGGCCGTCCTCGTCGGAGATGTTCACGCCGTCAGAGCCGGAGTATTCGATCTTCGTCGACTGCGGCGTGATGAACGTGCAACCGGTCGCGCCGAGAAGAACGAGGGCGCTGATGGCGGCAGACGCAACAAGGCGCGATTTCACGGGTCCTCCTGAGGTCCGACGGGGTATCGGCATCCATTCTACGGGTATGCGCCGGGCGCATCGGAGACGCGGGGGCGCGAACCTTAGCGCATCCTGCCTGTGGTATCCTTGAGGTTGCCGAAAGGACACGTTTTTATGCTTTTTGAGGTTGGCGAAACAGTCGTCTATCCCCACCATGGCGCTGCGACCATCATCGAGGTCAAGGAGCGCATCATCAAGGGTGAGGCGAAGAAGTACCTGAAGCTCAACGTCACCCAGGGTGATCTGATCATCGAGGTTCCTGCGGAGAACGTCGACCTGGTCGGCGTTCGCGACGTGATCGGCAAGGAGGGCCTCGACCACGTGTTCGAGGTACTGCGTGCGCCGTTCACCGAGGAGCCCACCAACTGGTCTCGTCGCTACAAGGCGAACCTTGAGAAGCTCGCCTCGGGCGATGTCATCAAGGTCAGCGAGGTCGTCCGCGACCTGTGGCGTCGTGATCAGGACCGCGGTCTGTCCGCGGGAGAGAAGCGGATGCTGGCGAAGGCTCGCCAGATCCTCATCTCCGAGCTCGCGCTCGCTGAGAAGACCGACGAGGACAAAGCGGGCGCTCTGCTCGACGAGGTCCTGGCTTCCTGAATCTGTTATCGGCCCCGGTCGTGATGAACGACGGGTCGAGACGAAGGGGCGGATGCTGACGGCATCCGCCCCTTTCTCGTTCCCGCGAGACGGTAGCGTGAGGGGGTGACCATGCTCCCCGTTCCGGACACCGCGATCATCGTCGTCGCCGCCGGCTCCGGCACCCGTCTCGAAGCCGGAGCGCCCAAGGCCCTTGTCGGCATCGACAGCCGTTCCATCCTGCGGCATGCCCTCGACGGTGTCTTCGCCGCGGCTCCCGCGCAGGTGATCGTCGTGGCCCCTGCCGGCTTCGAAGGCGATGTCGAGACCGAGGCGCGCGAGGCGGCCGGTGACCGCGTCGATCTCGTGCGCGTCGTGACCGGCGGATCGACCCGCCAGCAGTCCGTCTCGGCCGGGCTGGCCGCGCTGTGGGGAGACGTCACCACCGTGCTGGTGCACGATGCCGCCCGCGCGCTCACGCCGCCCGCGCAGATCGACGCCGTCGTGGCCGCCGTGACAGCCGAGGTCGGTGTGATCCCCGCGCTGCCGGTGGTGGACACGCTGAAGCGCGTCGACGGCGGCACAGTGGTCGGCGCCGTCGACCGGTCGGAGCTCGCGGCCGCCCAGACCCCGCAGGGGTTCCCGCGCGCGCTTCTCGAGTCGGCGTACGCGGCTGCGCTGTCATCCGGCGTCGAGTACACCGATGATGCGGCCCTGTTCGCCGCCGCCGGTCATCTCGTGCGTCACATCGACGGCGCGGCCCGTGCGTTCAAGATCACGACCCCCTCCGACCTCGAGCGTGCCCGTCACCTGCTGGTGGGGGCAGGCGAGGTGCATTCCGCTCCGACCCATCACGCGCGCGGCGGCCTGCCCCTGGTCGGCATCGGCACCGACGTGCACGCGTTCGGCGGCGAGGGGAACCTCTGGCTCGCCGGACTCGAATGGCCGGGGGAGCCCGCGCTGTCGGGTCACTCGGATGGTGACGCCGTCGCGCACGCGATCGTGGATGCGCTGCTCGGCGCCGCCGGACTCGGCGACATCGGCCAGCACTTCGGCACCGCGCATCCGGAGTACGCGGGGGCGCACGCCGAGGTGTTCCTCGCCCGCACCCGGCAGCTGCTCGCGGAGGCGGGTTTCGTGATCGGCAACGTGTCGGCGCAGTTCCAGGGCAATCGTCCGCGGTTCAGCGCGCGCCGGGCCGAGGCCGAAGGGGTGTTGTCCGCGGCGCTCGGGGGAGCCCCCGTCTCCCTCACGGCCACCACGACGGACGGGCTCGGCTTCCCCGGTCGCGGCGAGGGGATCTCGGTCACGGCGATAGCGACGGTGGTGCCGGACGATTCACGGAACGTGTGACGGATCGCAGAACTTTTCCCCCGATCCGTCCGGGATTCGTCACACGGTCCGGGATTCGTCGCCTGACGGCTGCTGCTCAGCCGTCCCCCAGTAAGCTTGAGCGGTGACACTCCGCCTCCACGACACCCGCGCGCAGCAACTGCGCGACTTCGTGCCGCTCGACCCCGAGAACGTCACCATGTACGTCTGCGGTCCGACGGTGCAGTCGGGCCCGCACATCGGACACGTCAGGGCGGCGTTGAGCTTCGATCTGCTGCGCCGGTGGCTGGAGTACCGCTACGGCCGCGTCACCTTCGTGCGCAACGTGACCGACATCGACGACAAGGTGCTCGCGAACGCCACCGCGACCGAGCCGTGGTGGGCGCTGGCCTACCGGATCGAGCAGGAGTTCACCGCGGCGTATGCCGGCATCGGCATCCTCCCGCCGACCTACGAACCCCGTGCGACGGCGTCGATCCCGCAGATGCAGGAGTTGATCGGCACGCTCATCGAGCGCGGCCACGCGTATCCCGCCGCGGATGGATCGGGGGACGTCTACTTCGACGTGCGCTCGTGGAGCGAGTACGGTGCGCTCACCCATCAGTCGGTCGACGCCATGGAAGCTGCCGAGGACGCGGACCCCCGCGGCAAGCGTAACCCGCAGGACTTCGCCCTCTGGAAGGGGGCCAAGACCGATGAGCCCGCCGATGCGACCTGGGCGTCGCCGTGGGGCGCCGGTCGCCCCGGCTGGCACATCGAGTGCTCGGCGATGGCGAAGCGCTACCTGGGCAGCGCGTTCGACATCCATGGGGGAGGGCTCGATCTGCGCTTCCCGCACCACGAGAACGAACTCGCGCAGTCGACCGCGGCCGGCGACGGATTCGCCCAGTACTGGGTGCACAACGGCCTCGTGACAGTGAACGGCCAGAAGATGTCGAAGTCGCGGGGCAACTTCACCCTCGCCGTCGACGTGCTCTCGGAGCGGGATCCCCTCGTGGTGCGCTACGCCCTCGCCGCGGCGCACTACCGATCCAGCCTCGACCTGACCGCGTCGTCGTGGGATGAGGCGGATGCCGCGCTCGGCCGCATCGGCACGTTCATCGCCCGTGTACGCCGAACCCTTCCCGGAGCTCCCGAGGAGCAGGGCATCGGCGTGGTGCCCGAGGCGTTCGCCACGGCGATGGATGACGACCTCGGGGTCCCGCAGGCTCTCGCGGTCGTGCACGAGACCGTGCGTCGTGGCAACTCGGCGATCGACGCCGGTGAACAGGAACAGGCATGGGCCGCGTTCGTCGAGGTGGACGCGATGGTGCGTGTGCTCGGCCTCGACGCGCTCATGAGCAGCGGCGGAGATCTCGCCGAGCACAGGACCCTGGACGCTCTCGTCCAGACGATGATCGGCCAGCGCGCGCAGGCGCGAGCCGACAAGGACTGGACGACCGCCGATCGGATCCGCGATGCCATCGCGGCGGCCGGCATCGTCCTCGAAGACACCGCAGACGGAACTCATTGGAGTATTGATGGTTAAGCCAGGGCGCCCCGGCGCAAGCAACGGCAAGAAGAAGGGCCCCACCAAGGGCACCGGCGGACTCGGACGCAAGGCGCTCGAGGGCCGCGGACCCACCCCGAAGGCGGAGGACCGCGCCTGGCACCCCGCAGGCAAGCGCAAGGCTGCAGCCGAGCGCTACGCCGCCGCGACGGGGGGCAAGGGTCGTCCCGGCGGCAGCCGCCCCGGCTCCGGTGGCGGTGGCAACCGTGCGCCCAAGGCCAAGGCGGGGGATGACACCGAGAACGTCACGGGTCGCAACTCGGTGCTCGAAGCCCTGCGCGCGAAGATTCCGGCGACCGCGTTCTACATCGCGCAGCGCGTCGAGATGGACGACCGCGTGAAGGAGATGCTGTCGATCGCCACGCACCGGGGCATCCCGGTGATGGAGGTCACGCGTCCGGAGCTCGACCGCATGGCCGGCTTCGACGGCGTGCACCAGGGCGTCGCGATCAAGGTGCCGCCGTACGAGTACGCGCACCCGCAGGACCTGCTCGAACAGGTGATCGACCGCGGCCAGGTGCCGCTGTTCGTGGCGCTCGACGGCATCACCGACCCCCGCAACCTCGGTGCGATCATCCGCTCCACTGCGGCGTTCGGCGGCCACGGCATCATCCTGCCGCAGCGTCGTTCGGCCGGGGTGAACTCCGCCGCCTGGAAGACCAGCGCAGGCGCGGTCGCGCGGACGCCCGTGGCCCTCGCGACGAACCTCACCACGCAGCTCAAGGAGTTCAAGAAGCAGGGCGTGTTCGTGCTCGGCCTCGACGGCGACGGAGACATCGCACTCCCCGCGCTGCAGCTGGCCGACCGTCCGGTCGTGATCGTCGTCGGTTCCGAAGGCAAGGGGCTGTCGCGTCTGGTCGCCGAGACCTGCGATCAGATCGTCTCGATCCCGATCTCCGCAGCGACCGAGTCGCTGAACGCGGGTATCGCCACCTCCGTGGCGCTGTACCAGGTTGCGACGCTCCGCGCCGCGAAGTAGAACGTGGCGACGCTCCGCGCCGCGAAGTAGAACGTCGTGACGCTCCGCGCCGCGAAGTAGCACCAGCGCACGTCCGCAACACTGAACGTCTGAACGTCTGAACAGAGGAGAAACCGCATGGCTCGCATCGTCGTCCTCGGAGGAACCGGCTACGCCGGTCGTCACATCGTCTCGGAGGCGGTGTCGCGCGGTCATGGGGTGATCGCGCTCTCCCGATCCGAGCCGAAGGATCCGGTCGCCGGAGCCGTCTACCTCCAGGGCTCGGCACTGGATCTCGACTCGCTCGCGCAGGCGTTCGAGGGGGCCGACGCCGTCGTCTCTGCACTGTCGCCCCGTGGCGACATGGAGGACAGGGTGCTCGAGGCGCTGGGCGATCTCGCCGACCGGCTCACCGGCACGCAGACGCGTCTCGGAGTGATCGGCGGCGCCGGCGGCAGCCTCGTCGCTCCTGGCGGCCCGCGTCTGTTCGACCAGGACTTCCCCGAGGAGTACAAGCACGAGGCGCAGGTGGGTATCGACTCGCTCGCGCTGCTCGAGGGCACGGATGCCGGTCTCGACTGGTTCTTCGTGCACCCGGCTGAGGTGTTCGGTCCGTGGGCCGAGGGAGAGCGCACCGGGCACTACCGCGATGGCGGCGACGTGCTCGTGCGTGACGACGAGGGCAAGTCGTACATCTCCGGTGCCGACTTCGCGGTCGCGGTCGTCGACGAGATCGAGCAGGGCAACCACCACCGCGAGCGTTTCACCGTCGGCTACTGAGCCTCGCTGCAGTGGGCGCGCGTTCCGTCGGACGCCCACCGCACGGGATCGTGCCGAGTGCACGGGTTGCCGACGCACGGATGCCGTGCACTCGGCGGAAACCCGTGCACTCGCCGCCCAGCGCCCGCCCGGCGGCGCGCAGTGTGCAGCCCCGCTCAGACGAGGTCGCGCCAGTCGACCTCGTCATCGTCGTCATCCGCGACCGGTGTCGCACCGGTGATCACGGGCAGGCTCATGGTCTCGGTCGGCGGTCCCATGATGGTGGCCTCGTCGCGGCGATGGCGCAGCACCTCGTTGATGTAGCTCGTGAGCACCTCGGCGAGCGGCACCGAGCGCCCATGCGCCTGTGACAGGTACCACCGGTGCTCCAGTACCTGGTGGAAGACCTCCGCCGGCTCCAGCTTGGCCCGCAGCTCGTAGGGGATGGCGCGGACCACCGGCTCGAACACGCGCGTGAGCCACTCGTGCGCGTACATCTCCTCGTCGGCCCACTGCTTCGTCGAGCGCGCGCGGAACTCGTCGAGGTCGTTCAGCAGACGCCGGGCCTGGTTCTCCTCGACATCCAGTCCCGTCAGACGGATGAGGCGTCGCTGGTGGTGGCCGGCATCCACGACCTTGGGCTGGATCTCGACGACGGTACCGTCGGCCGTGGTCGACATCGACATCTCGTCGATGTCGAAACCCAGGGCGTTGAGACGCTCGACGCGCTCGGTGATCCGCCAGGTCTCGGCGGACGAGAACGACTCCTGGGCGGTGAGCTCGGCCCACAGCGAGCGGTAGGACGAGACGATGCCGTCGGCGATCGCGATCGCGTCGACGCCATGCTCCAGTCGTCCGCCGGCGGCGAGGTCCATGATCTCGCCGGCGATGTTCGTGCGGGCGAGGTCGAGGTCGTAGGCGCGCTGCCCGTCGGTCAGCCCCTCCTCGTGCAGCTCGCCGGTCTCGGCATCCACCAGATAGGCGGCGAAGGCGCCCGCGTCACGCCGGAACAGGGTGTTCGACAGCGAGACGTCGCCCCAATAGAAGCCCACGTTGTGCAGGCGCACGAGCAGCAGGGCGAGGGCGTCGACGAGCCGGTTGGCGGTGTCGGGGCGCAGCACACGGGTGAAAAGCGCGCGGTACGGCATCGAGAAGCGCAGGTGCGAGGTCACCAGGGCGGCGGGGAGCGGTTCGCCGTCGGCATCCGTGCGTCCGGCGATCACCGCGACGCGGTCGACGCAGGGCACGTCGAGACGGGCGAGGTTGCCGAGCATGTCGTACTCGCGTTGCGCCATCTCGGCCGTGGTCTCCTTCACGGCGATCACGCGACCGGAGAGGTCCGCGAACCGCACCAGGTGACGGGAGAGGCCTTTGGGGAGCGACACGATGTGCTCGGACGGCCATTTCGCGAGCGTCGTGGACCAGGGAAGGGAGAGCAGCCCGGGGTCGATCTTGCTGGCGGTGATCCGCAGCGAATCCTGCATGGCGCTCCCGAAGGGTGAGTGGGCGAAAAAGAGACGCGGCGCAGGTGACCGAGGTCAGCCTGCGCCGCGTCTGTGGATCCGATCAGGCGGAGACGACCGGCTTGTCGTTCAGACGTGCGCCGGACTCGATGTCGAACGCGTGCACGTGGCCCGGGTTCGCCGCGAGGGTGACCGTCTCGCCGGCGTTCGGGTGGTTGCGACCGTCGACGCGGGCGACGATGTCGCTGCGCTTGCCGTTGATCTCGGTGTGACCGTAGAGGTAACCGTCGGCGCCGAGCTCCTCGACCAGGTCGACGGTGACCGCGAGGCCCTTGCCGTCGGCCGGTCCGACCGTGATGTCCTCGGGGCGCACGCCGACCGTGACCTGGCTGCCGTTCGCGCGACCGACCGTGTCGCGGTCGAGCGGAACGATCTCAGAGCCGAACCGGATGCCGCCGTCGGCGAGGTCGGCGGGGAACAGGTTCATGGCGGGCGAGCCGATGAAGCCGGCCACGAACACGTTGTTCGGCTTCTCGTACAGGTCGCGCGGCGAGCCGACCTGCTGGAGCAGACCGTCCTTGAGAACCGCGATGCGGTCGCCCATGGTCAGAGCCTCGGTCTGGTCGTGGGTCACGTAGACCGTGGTGACACCGAGACGACGCTGCAGCGACGCGATCTGCGTACGGGTCTGGACGCGGAGCTTGGCGTCGAGGTTCGACAGCGGCTCATCCATGAGGAAGACCTGCGGCTGACGCACGATCGCGCGGCCCATGGCGACACGCTGACGCTGACCACCCGAGAGGGCCTTCGGCTTGCGGGTCAGGTAGGGCTCGAGGTCGAGGAGCTTGGCGGCCTCGAGGACGCGAGCGGCGCGCTCCTCCTTGCCGACGCCGGCGATCTTGAGCGCGAAGCCCATGTTCTCGGCGACGGTCATGTGCGGGTACAGCGCGTAGTTCTGGAAGACCATCGCGATGTCGCGGTCCTTCGGCGGGACGTCGGTGACGTCGCGGTCGCCGATGAGGATGCGGCCGGCGTTGACCTCTTCGAGGCCGGCGAGCATGCGCAGCGACGTGGACTTACCGCAACCGGAAGGTCCGACGAGGACGAGGAATTCGCCGTCTCCGACCTCGAGGTTCAGCTTGTCGACGGCCGGGCGGGTTCCGCCGGGGTACAGACGGGTGGCGTCATCGAAAGTGACAGATGCCATGGTGTTTCTCCTTCACCGGCAGGTACGTGCCGGACGATCCGTTGTGATGGAAGCGGCGGAGTGACCCGCCGTGACCCGACTCTGGGTCGGAATCAGTATGACACGAACAGCGGCACCTGGGTATTTCTCAGCCTCACTGGTTAACATCGAACACGGCCGCTTGATGCGGCGATCGTCGTCGCAGCGATGATCGGGGCCACCCTGCCCCCCTGAGACTCAAGAGGAACGATGTCGAGCGACGAAACGCCGAACGTCCCCACGCCTCGCAATTCCCGCGAGGCTGTGCGGGAGAAGGCACAGCAGGTCCACGCCCAGCAGTCCAGGGCGCGCCTCATGCGACGAATCATCATCGGCGCGATCGCGGTCGTCGCCGTGGGTGCCATCGGCACGGCCGTGACCCTTGCGGTCTCGGCTCAGGTGTCCAAGCCCCAGCTCTCGCCCACCGGCATGGACGGCGACGGAGTGATCGTCACCAACCTCGTTCCCAGCGCGACCAACGGCGACACGCTCGCGACCCCGACTCCGGACGCCTCGGATGCCGGCGCCGAAGAGACGCCGACCCCGGAGCCCACCGCCTCCGAGCGCGTCGACATCCACATCTACGTCGACTACCTCTCGCCGGATGCCGGAGAGTTCGAGCGCGCGAACGCGCGTCAGCTCGCGAACTGGATCAACGAGGGCGCCGTCACCGTCAGCTACCACCCGGTGGCGCTCCTCACCGCCAGCTCCAACGGCACCAAGTACTCCCTGCGCGCAGCCGCTGCCGCCGCGTGCGTGGCCACCCACTCGCCGGACCAGTTCTACGCCTTCAACCACGATCTCCTCGACGACCAGCCCAAGGTCGGCAGCGACGGCCTCTCGGACGTCGAGCTGGCTGATGTCGCCGGAGCGGTCGGGGTGGACAACACCAAGGCCGTGCGCTCCTGCATCGAGGACGCGGACTTCGTGACCTGGGCCAAGGAGGCCACGACCCGCGCGCTGGACGGACCGCTCGCCGGCTCCGACGACCTCGTGCTCACGTCGGCCCCGATGATCGTCGCCAACGGCGAGGCTTACGTCGGAGCGCTCGACGACCCGTCCGAGTTCTCGCAGTTCGTGCTCACCGTCGCCAGCGACGCGTACTACCAGGAGACGGCCACGCCGACCCCTGCCCCCACGGCCACGCCGACCGAGACTCCCGCGAAGTAGGGTTTCGAGCAGTGCCGCCACCATCGCTAAGCTGGTGGCACCCGCCGACTTGGCGCAATTGGTAGCGCACCGTACTTGTAATACGGGGGTTACGGGTTCGAGTCCCGTAGTCGGCTCTCACGTCATCATGCTCACTCCGTCTTGGCGCCACCCAGCCGGGAACACTCCTAGGCTGGGGTCATGCTCGCTGCTCTGATCCGTCCTGTTGAATCGCGTACGGCCACCGTCGAGGGACTCGAGATCCCGGAGCTGCGCGCGGAGCTCATGAGCGAGGTCCCCGAGGGCTGGGACATGGTCTCGGCCCACGTCGAGATGAAGCCCGGCGGCATCCGCATCGTCGAGGGCAAGTTCGAGCGCCGCGATGGCGTGACCGAGATCCAGGCGGATGACATGGCAGGACTCGAGGCGAAGGTCCCGGAGGGCTGGCGGATGCTCTCGCTGTGGAAGCTCTAGGGGTTCCCTGCAACACGCCGTCATCGGGGAATGCGGCCTCGCGGCTCCCCGTTGTCACGATCATGACTCGTATCGGAACCAGTGATCTTGACGTCTTCCCGCTCTCGCTCGGCGGCAACGTGTTCGGTTGGACGGCCGACCGCGACACCTCCTTCGCCGTCCTCGACGCCTTCGTGGCAGGCGGGGGCGACTTCATCGACACCGCCGACTCCTACAGCGCGTGGGTGCCGGGCAACTCGGGTGGTGAGAGCGAGACGATCATCGGGGAGTGGCTGGCATCCCGGAAGCCCGAGAACGTCGTCGTCGCGACCAAGGTGAGCCAGCACCCCGACTTCCGCGGACTCGCCGGTGCGAACGTGCGCAAGGCCGCCGAAGCGTCGCTCGCGCGCCTGGGCGTCGACGCGATCGACCTGTACTACGCGCACTTCGACGACGAGACGGTTCCGCTCGAGGAGACCGTGGCGGCGTTCGGACAGCTCGTGACCGATGGCCTCGTGCGCCACGTCGCCGTGTCGAACTACTCGACCGCGCGCATCCGCGAGTGGATCGAGATCGCGCAGCGGACCGGAGTCGCGGTGCCGGTCGCGGTGCAGCCGCACTACAACCTCGTGCACCGCAACGAGGTCGAGGAGACGATCATCCCGGTGGCGGAGGAGTTCGGCCTCGGACTCGTTCCCTACTACTCGCTCGCGAGCGGGTTCCTGACGGGCAAGTATCGCTCCACGGATGCCGCGGGCCAGTCGTCGCCGCGCGCGCAGGGCGCCGCCAAGTACGCGACGGATGCCGGACTCCGCATCATCGACGCACTGGAGGAGATCGGCGAGGCCCATGGCGCGTCGATCGCGGCGACGTCGTTGGCCTGGCTCCGCGCGCAGCCCACGGTCGCCGCGCCGATCGCGAGCGCGCGCACGGTGGAGCAGGTGCCGGATCTGCTCGCCGGCGCCCGGCTCGAGCTGACGTCCGATGAGGTGCAGGCGCTGAACCGCGTCTCGGAGTGGACTCCCGCTCAGGCCTGAGACGAAGAACCGAGTCGAGTGGGCCCGGCATCGCGCCCGGGCCCACTCCTCGCTCAGCCCGCCTTCGCCCCCGCCACACTGAACGCGACGCCGGCGCTGAGCACCCGGAGCCGGTCTGCGGTCACTTGCGCGTCGAAGTCCGGACCGCCGCCGGAGATCTGGAACTCGCCCCCGGCGATGGCGGCCTGCACGACCGGTGCGCTCAACACGCCGTTGGCGTCCACGATGGCGATCCGGCCTCCATCCGCTTGCGCGGCGAGCTGTCCGGTCCACTCCTCGAACTCCGCGGCTGCATCCGGGGAGAGCGTGACTGCCAGGATGTCGCCGGAGACGATGACCTCGGTGATGTCGGAGCCCGGTACCCGCGGTCCGTCCGCGAAGAGGTACTGCGTCTCATCGGTGTCATCGCACACCACCGTGAGCTCGTTCCACCGCGCGCTGCCGAAGGGCAGGTCCACGCACGACGGCGACATCTCATCGATACTGTCGACCTGTCCGCCGTCTCCGGGCACCACCGCGAGGACCTGTGAGAACCCGTTCGCCGGCGGCGAGGCGAGCGACTGCCCGAACTGGGCGATGAGCTCATCCGCCGTGTCCTCATCGAACGACACGACCAGGGAGTCCTCGTCCGATGCGTTGACCGCCAGCACCGCCATGCCCGCCTGCGTCGCGTGCTGTTCGACGACGGCGCGCGCGGCTGCCAGCGTCTCGGCATCCAGATCGTCCTCGGCCGTCAGCTCCAGCACAACGGACTTCGCGGAGTCGGGGACGGCGATCTCCACAGCTTCGCCGGAGGAAGTCTCGTCTGTGTAATACAGCGTCAGGCCGCCCCAGACCACCAATGCGATGCAGATCGTCCAGATCGCGCTGAGAACAGCGCCGACGACCACGGCGACGGTGGCGATCGCGGTCGGAGCTCCGGTGCGTCTCGCCTGCACACGCGCCACGATGCCGAGTATCAACCCTGCCACGGGGACCAGCACGGCCAGCACGAGGGAGACGATGGACAGTCCGCTCGTGCGCTGCGCGGTACCGGGTCGCTGGTAGCTCATGCCGTTTCCGTTTCGTCTGCTGCCGCGGAGTCGTCGCGCAGATACGCGATGTGCGCCGCATGCCGGGCGAGGTGGTTGGTCGAGCGCCGGACGAACAGCCAGGCCCCGCACAGCACGGCGAACCAGATCGGCGTCACCAGCAGCGCGGTGAGCGTGTCGGGCTGCGTGGTCAGCGCCCACAGGATGAACACGAAGAACGCGAGCACCACGTAGACCATCACGACGCCACCCGGCATCCGGAAGGTCGAGCGCGCTGCCTCCTCTCGACGCTTCCGGCGGTACACGACGTAGCTGAGCAGGAAGATCGTCCACACGAACATGAAGCACACGGCCGAGACGGTGGTGACCATGTCGAAGGCGGTTCCGATGTCCTTGCCCGCATAGAGGAGAACGACTCCGGAGAGCAGCAGGATGCAGGAGAGGAACAGGGCGTTCTGCGGCACACGGCGCCTCGACAGCCGGCCGAACAGCTGTGGGGCGTCGCCGTCCTGCGCAAGGCCGAAGACCATGCGAGAGGTCGAGTAGATGCCGGAGTTCGCGCTCGACATGGCGGAGGTGAGGACCACCAGGTTCACGACCGTCGCGGCGATGCCGAGGCCGGCCAACGCGAACATCGCGATGAAGGGGCTTTCGCCGGCGACGTACTCCGTCCACGGGGTGACCGCCATCAGCACGACCAGCGCGCCTACGTAGAACAGCAGGATGCGGATCGGGATCGCATTGATCGCCTTGGGGAGGTTGCGCGTCGGATCCTTGGTCTCGGCGGCCGCGGTGCCGACGAGCTCGATGCCCACGAACGCGAAGACCGCGATCTGGAATCCGGCGACGAACCCCATGAAGCCGTGCGGGAACATCCCGCCGTGGTTCCACAGGTTCGCGAAGCTGGCCGTTCCGGCATCGTGCTGGAATCCCGTGAAGATCATCACGAGACCCGTGATGATGAGCGCGACGATGGCCACGATCTTGATCAGCGCGAACCAGAACTCCATCTCGCCGAACGCGGCGACGCTGGGCAGATTCAACGCGAGCAGGATCAGGATGACCGCGAGACCCGGGATCCACAGCGGAATCCCCGGGATCAACGTGTTCGTGTAGCCCGCGATCGCGATGACATCGGCGACGCCGGTGACCACCCAGCAGAACCAGTACGTCCAGCCGGTGAAGAAGCCCGCCCAGGGCCCGAGCAGGTCGCTCGCGAAGTCGCTGAACGACTTGTACTTCAGGTTCGACAGCAGCAGCTCGCCCATCGCCCGCATGACGAAGAACAGCATGAAGCCGATGATCATGTACACGAAGATGACCGAGGGGCCGGCGACCGAGATGGTCTTGCCGCTCCCCATGAACAGACCGGTACCGATCGCCCCGCCGATCGCGAGCAGCTGGATGTGACGGTTGCTCAACGCCCGTCGGAGCTGCTGTTCGTCGCCGCCCGCTGCGCCTTCATGGGCGGCCGACTGTGCGGCGGTCGTATCGCGGCTTTCCTGTTCCTGGCTCGTCACTGCGGCCCCCTCCGGTCGTTGCAGCGTGCTGATGCAGGCTAGTCGACGACGACGTCGAGGTCGGAACCGACGACCGCGGGTCGAGGACTCCGGCGGCCGTCACGCCTCGGTCGGCAACGGCCCGTCGTCGTCCACGAGACCGAGGCGATGCGCGAGGATGACGGCGTGGATGCGGTCCCGCGCGCCGAGCTTCGCCAGCACCCGCCCCACGTGCGTCTTCACCGTCGACTCGCTCACGAAAAGGCTCTGCGCGATCTCGGCGTTGGTGAGACCGCGGCCGATCGCCAGGAAGACGTCACGTTCGCGATCGGTCAGCTCGGCGGCGAGGTCGGCGTGGGCACTCGGTTCCGACGACGGCAGCGACGACGTCACATGCTCCAGCAGCAAGCGCGTGATCCGCGGAGACAGCGCGGCGTCGCCCCGGTGCACGGCCCGCAGCGCGGAGAGCATCTCGTGGCGCTGCACGTCTTTCAACAGGAAGCCGCTGGCTCCGGCGCGGATCGCTCCGAAGGCGTACTCGTCGAGGTCGAAGGTCGTGAGGACGAGCACCCGGGTCGCCGGGTGCGCGCGCACGATCGCCTCGGTGGCGGCGATGCCGTCCAGTCCCGGCATCCGGATGTCCATCAGCACCAGGTCCGGGCGGAGGACGGCCGCCTGGGTGATGGCTTCGCGGCCGTCGGACGCCTCGCCGATCACGAGGATGTCATCCTCGGCCTCGAGGACCATCCGGAAGCCGAGACGGATGAGCTGCTGGTCGTCGACGAGCAGTACTCGGATCGGTTCGGTCGTCATGGTCTCTCCACCCTCTCATCGGTCGGGATCTGGGCACGCAGCGACCAGCGTCCACCATCGGAGGGGCCGTACGCGATGCTTCCGTTCACATGCGCGACTCGCTCCGAGAGTCCGCGCAACCCGAACCCGGGTGTCTCGGTCGATGCGGTCACGCCGTCGTTGGTCACCTCGACGGTCACGCCGTCTCTCTCGTGGACGAGCTGCACGGCGATGGATGTCAGAGACGGCGCATGACGCATGGCGTTCGTGACTCCTTCCTGCACGGTTCGCGAGACGGCATGGGCGACGGCCACGGGCAGATCGGCCGACCCGGTCACCGTGAGCGACACCGGAAAGCCCGCACGCTGTGCCGTCGCGACGGTCTCGTGTGGTGACGGCGCTCCCAGCGGGGCGAGGGGCAGGGAGTCGTCGTCGGCGCGGAGCACGCCGAGCATGGATCGCATCTCGGTGAGGGCGCTGCGCGCGGTCTCGGCGGATGCCGTCGATGCGGCGCGAGCCTGCGCCGGGTCGGAGGTGGCGGCGGCGCCCTCGGAGAGAGCCACGATCACGGTGAGCGAGTGCGACACGATGTCGTGCATCTCACGGGCGATGCGTGCCCGCTCGGCTGCCGCTGCGAGCTGCGCCTGTTGGTCGCGCTCGACCAGCAGCTGCCGGGAGCGGTCGATCACCGCGGCGAGATACCGCTTGCGCCCGCCGACGTTGACCCCGATCAGGGTGCCGATCAGGCCGAGCGCGAGCGAGCTGATGACGGAGTTCGCGGCGATCTGCAGACTGATCACGCCGGTCACGGTGAGGAGTCCGGCGAACGCGGTCAGGGAGGCCAGCGCGATCGCGAAGCCCTTCCATGCGGCGGCGCTCGACCCGTACACGGCGAGGGAATAACACGTGGCGAGGACGAGCGGCGTGCCGACCGGCATCTCGATGAAGAGGAAGGCGGCCTCGATGGAGAAGGAGGCCACGAAGGGGACGAGCGGTGCGCGCCGTCTCCAGAACAGCGTCACGCACGCGCCGACCACGGCGGCGGGCAGCAGCACGGCCAGGATCATCGAGACGGGAGTGGGAAGGGCAGGGTTGATCCGCGTCGCGGGAGTGAGTGACAGGAACAGGCACACGAGGGCGATCAGCACGTCCGCGACGCGCGGATGCCGCGCCCAGAAGCGACGGAACACCCCGGGGGGACGCGGAAGCCGCAGCTCCTCGTCCTCACGGACCGAGGTGCTGCGGCTTCGCGTTCTGATCACCTGGCTGACTCTACGCGTCGCGCGTGCGCAGCACGGCCCACGCCGCGAGCAGGGTGCCCACGGCCCAGCATCCGAGCGTGAGGTAGCCGGTGGGGCCGTCGACGATCGCGCCCTCACTGGGCAGGATGATGCTCTGCGCGGCGGAGGACGGCAGGTAGGAGGCCATCTCGATGACCCACTTCCAGCTCTCTCCGGCGAAGGAGAAGAAGTTGGTCATGATCGGCAGCACGAACAGCAGGCCGACGGTGGCGGCGATCGCTCCCGCACCGGAGCGCAGGATGAAACCGAATGCGACGCCGATGATGGCGAAGACGGCCATCGCGAACGACGCCACGAGGATCGGCAGGAAGGATGCGGCAGGATCCGACCAGTCGATGCTCTGATCACGCCCGGCGACCACCAGCGACACCGCGAGTGCGGCGCTGAAGAAGATCACCAGCGAGGAGACGAACATGAACAGGGCGAGCACGAGTGCCTTGGCCGTGAGGACCGAGCCGCGTACCGGGTCGGCGGCGAGCGTGGAACGGATCATCCCGGTCGAGTACTCGCCTGTGACGGCGATCGCGCCGAGGATGCCCGCGAGGAGCATCGTGAACTGGATCGGGGAGACGACCGCCTGGATCGGCTCGAACCCGGGCATGTCGACGGCCTGGGCGATCAGCACGGCGATGCCGACTGTCAGCAGAGCGGTGATGCCGATCGACCACCAGGTGGAGCGGACGGTGGCGAGCTTGATCCACTCGCTGCGCACGGCGCGGATGAATGTGAGGCGCTGCGAAGAGTCGACGCGGGCGCGCGTGAGAGGCGGGGCCTGGGTGGTCATGAGATCTCCTTGGTCCGGTACTCGACCGAATCGCCCGTGAGCGCGAGATACGCATCTTCGAGGGAACCGGTGGTCGGGGTGAGTTCGTGCAGCGGGATGCCGCGATCGGCGGCGAGGTCTCCGATGCGTGCGGCCGGCAGCCCCACGATGTCGAGGAGATCGGGCGCGGTGCTCACGATCTCGATCTCGGGCCCTCCGACGGCTGCCGCGAGGTCGGCGGCGCGGGGAGTGCGCACGCGTACGGTGTTGCGCGTCCAGGCCCGCACGAGTTCGTCGAGTGGGGCATCCGCCAGCACCTGACCGCGGCCCATCACGATCACGTGATCGGCGGTCTGCGCCATCTCGCTCATCAGGTGGCTGGACAGCAGCACCGTGCGGCCCTCCGAGGCGGCATGACGTACGAACTGACGCACCCAGCGCACACCCTCGGGGTCGAGGCCGTTGACCGGCTCGTCGAGGATCAGCGTGTGCGGGTCGCCGAGCAGCGCCGAGGCGATGCCGAGACGCTGACCCATCCCGAGCGAGAACTTACCCGCACGTTTGCGGGCCACGGAGGTGATCCCCGCGAGATCGATGACCTCGTCCACACGCGACGCCGGGATGCCGTGGGTCGCAGCCATGGCGCGCAGGTGACTGCGGGCGGTGCGACCGGTGTGCACGGCTTTGGCGTCGAGCAGCACGCCGACCTCGCTGAGCGGAGCGCGCAGCTTGCGGTACTCCCGGCCCGCGACGGTCGCGCGACCGGACGTCGGCCGGTCGAGGCCGACGATCATCCGCATCGTGGTGGACTTCCCGGCACCGTTCGGCCCGAGGAAGCCGGTGACGGTTCCCGGCTGGATCGTGAACGACACGTCCTGGACGGCTGTCTTGTCTCCAAACCTCTTCGTGAGGCCCTCTGCTGTGATCATGTGGACAACGTTACGGAGCGGGTCCGCAGCGGCGCGTCCTCCCCGGGTACCGTTCCTCGTCCTCGGGTGTCATCCTGCCGACGGACTCCGAGAACGACAGTGGACATGACGGATGTCATCCCGAGTCTGTGACATCCGCCTCCGGCGTCACCGACCGGCGCACGGTTGGCTGGATGCATGAGCCGACCCGCGATCGCCGTCACCGTACATCCACACCCCGACACCCCCGCCGTCGAGCTGACCGGCATCGTCCGCCGGTTCGGACACGGCGCGAACCGCGTGGTCGCCGTCGACGGCGTCGACCTGCGCATCGAGCGGGGAGAGGTCGTCGCGCTGCTCGGGCCGAACGGTGCAGGGAAGACGACCACGGTCGACGTGCTGCTCGGGCTCTCCGCGCCCGACGAGGGAACCGCGCAGGTGCTGGGAACGGACCCGCACCAGGCTGTGGCCGCCGGGCGACTGGCCGCGGTGCTGCAGACGGGTGGTCTGCTCTCCGACCTCACCGTGCGCGAGACTGTGTCGGTCGTGGCGGGTCTGCACGGCGCGAGCGGCCGCATCGCCGAGGTGATCGAACGCGCAGACCTCGGTGCGATCGCCCGTCGCCGCGTCGGGAAGTGCTCGGGCGGCGAGAAGCAGAGGGTGAAGTTCGCGCTCGCGTTGCTGCCCGATCCCGATGTGCTGGTGCTCGACGAGCCGACCGCGGGGATGGACGTCACAGCACGTCGCCGATTCTGGGAGGCGATGCGGGCCGACGCCGACGCCGGTCGCACGATCCTGTTCGCCACGCACTACCTCGAGGAGGCGGAGCAGTTCGCCCGGCGCACCGTCGTGATGAATCACGGACGGGTCGTGGCGGACGGCGCCACCGCGCGTCTGCGCGCCTCGCTCGGCGGACGCACCGTCTCGGCGACGGTGCCTCCCGCCGACATCGCTGCGCTCGTCGACGAACTCCGCACGGATCCGGCGGTAGGCGAGGTGTCGGCGGATGCCGACCGGCTCATGGTCCGCACCGCGGCATCCGACGTCCTCGCCGGACGACTCCTGGCTTTCGGTGCGACTGACCTGGAGATCGTCGCGCCGACTCTCGAATCCGCATTCACCTCACTCACGGAGGACCAGTCATGACCACGCTCGTCGCCCCCGCGCTGTACCGCACGGAGCTCGTGCGGCAGATCCGCAACCCGTACACGCTCGCGTTCACCCTCGCGATGCCGGTGGCCATGTACCTGCTGTTCGGGGCGAGCATGTCGTACGCGACGCAGAGCGTCGGTCATGCGAACGTCTCGTTCTACGTCATGGTCTCGATGGGGGCGTTCGGCACCGCGACCGCGATGAGCTCGCTCTGCTCTCTCGCGGCGTCCGAGGTCGGTCAGGGATGGGGGCGGCAGCTTGCTCTCACCCCGCTGACGACTCTGGGATACGCGGTGACCAAAGTGCTCGCCGCGGTGTCGTTCGCCGCGCTCGCCGTGGTGTTCGTGTACGTGGCGGGTCTCGCCACCGGTGCCGAGGCGGAGGACGCGTGGCGCTGGTTCGCCGCCGCCGGGATCACGCTCGGGCTCGGTCTCGTCTTCGGCCTGTTCGGTCTCGGTGTCGGTCTGGCCTTCAACTCGGATTCCGCTGCCGCGCTCGCCTCGATCTCGATCACGTTCTTCGGGTTCTTCGGCAACGTCTTCATCCCGCTCAGCGGCGCGATGCTCGACATCGCGAAGTGGACTCCCATGTACGGCTACGTCGCCCTTGTGCGCTGGCCGGCCACGGACGGGACGCTGGTCGCCGGCGGCGCGGATCCCCTGTGGGCCGTGCTCCTGAACGTCGTCGTCTGGGCGATCCTGTTCGCGGCTCTCGTGCGACTGGGCGTGATGCGCTCGCGTCGGCGTCGTTAGGCTGAGCGGATGACGACCGAGCGGCCGGAGGCCGAGGCGCACACAGGGCCCTGGGAGCGCTGGGGATGGCTGATGGCGGTCGTATGGATGGTCTTCCTGGTCTACCCGGTGCTGTCGCTACTGCGGTCGGATGCCGCGCCAGGCTGGATCGTGCTCGGGTGGACGGCGCTGGTCGCCTTCGCCGTCGTCTACGTCATCGGCTTCGTGATCGGGATGCGGTCGTCCTGGGGGAAGCCGCGCCCTGTGGTGCGCACGCTGTTCTGGGTGCAGATCGCGTGTGCCATCGCGACGATCCCGGCGATCGAGACGCAGGCGCTCAGCTTCCTTCCGTACCTGATGTCGTACGCCAGCTACGGCCTGCGCGGGAGGTGGCACTGGGCGACGACGATCAGCGGCGTCGCGCTGGCCGCCGCCGTCGTGCTGTTCAGCGGGCGCCTGGAGGGGCATCTTCAACTGCTGGTCGTGGTGGTGCTGATCGCGGTGGTGAACACGGTCAACACGTGGCTGATCAGTCGCTCGGTCGACGCCGACAAGGTGCGCATGGAACTCGCCACCAGCGATGAACGGGCGTCGATCGCGCGTGACGTCCACGACCTGCTCGGACACACCCTGACGGCGGTGAAGCTGAAGGCGGAGCTCGCCGAGCGCCTGGTCGACGTCGATCCGGATCGTGCGAAGGCCGAGCTCGCGCAGATCGTGCACCTCACGGGCGAGGCGATCGCCGGCGTGCGCAGCACCGTGACCGGGATCAGGGCGGCTGCCCTGTCGGAGCAGGTCCAGGCGAGCACGGTCGCGCTGGAATCCGCCGGTCTCCAGGTGAAGGTCGAGGGCGACCCGTCGGCGCTGTCGCCCGCCCAGTCGCTGCCGGCGGGATGGATCGTGCGGGAGTCGACCACGAACATCCTCCGGCATTCCCGCGCCCAGCACGTACGCATCACGATGGCGCCGGGCGAGGTGGCGATCGAAGACGACGGGCGTGGTGTGCGGGGGCCGGCAGGCAGCGGTCTGCGAGGGATGTCGGAGCGGGCGGCCGCGGCGGGTGCCGTTCTGGCCGTGGAGGAGACCGCAAGTGGCGGCACGAGAGTGAGTGTGACCTGGTGACCGATCCGATCCGACTGCTGCTCGTCGACGACCAGGCGCTGGTGCGCGGTGCCATGGGCGCCCTGCTCGAGCTCGAGCATGATCTCACGGTCGTCGCCGAGGCCGGCGACGGGGCGCAGGCCGCGGAACGCGCATGTGAGGAGCGCCCTGACGTCTGCCTCATGGACATCCAGATGCCCGGAGCCGACGGGATCGCTGCGACCCGTCTCGTGCGCGAGGTGAGCCCCGGGACCCGAGTGCTCGTCGTGACGACGTTCGCCCGACCCGGATATCTGCGGCAGGCGTTGGACGCGGGCGCGAGCGGCTTCATCGCCAAGGACACGCCCGCCGCCGATCTCGCGCATGCCGTGCGCCGCGTGCACCAGGGACTGCGCGTGGTCGATCCCGCACTCGCCGAGGCGTCGCTCTTCGAGGGAGCGAATCCGCTGAGCGAGCGGGAGCAGCAGGTCCTCCGGCTGTCGGCCGATGGGCGGCCCATCTCGCGGATCGCGGCCGAGGTCTTCCTCTCTGCGGGGACGGTGCGCAACCATCTGTCGTCGGCCATCGGCAAGACGGCGACGGAGAACCGCGCGCAGGCGGCGCGGATGGCGCGGGACAAGGGGTGGATCTGAGCTGTCGCCGCTCCGCTCCGCTCATTCCTCCCGGCGACCGAACAGGGCGGGGTCGACAGGGCGTCGTGCCCGGGGGAGCTTCTCGACCACGAGCAGATACGACTCGGTGACGAGCTCGGTCACCAGCCCCTCTTCCAGCGAGGGGCCGGGGTTCAGCGTGATCCAGTGCTTCTTGTTCATGTGATAGCCGGGCACGATGTCGGCGAACGTCTCGCGCAGTGCGACGGCGTCGTCGGGATGCGACTTCAGCGTGACACGGCCGGTGCCGTCGACCGGCAACAGCAGGAACACGCGGCCGCGCACCTTGTACACGTCCCACTCCGGGCCGAACGGGTTCTCACGTTCGGAACCGGGCAGCTCTTCGGCGCGCGCCGCCGCGGTCGAGGTCAGCTCTTTCGAGTTCATGCGTCAGAACAGCCGATCTGCATTCTTATCGTCGCCGCGTGGCACCGCGGCGACGCGATCGTCGAGGCTCGCGGCCGCGAGGAGGGCGTCGTCGATCACGTCGCGGCCCCCCTCCGCGGTCAGCCACTCCTGCGCGAACGTGGTGGGGATGAGCACCGGCATGCGGTCGTGGATGCCGGCGAGATGCGCGGGTGCCTGGCGCATCACGATCGAGTAGCAGGTGAACCAGGTGCCGTCGGTGGTCTTGCCTCGCTGCGTCACGGCCGCCATGCCGAACAGAGCGCCGTCGTCGACGAGGAACTGGTGCCACTGGCGGGACGGCTTCTGCATCTCGTACCAGCTGGTCGCGGGCACGAGCGCGCGGGAGCGCAGACCGCCCGGTCGCTCCTGCAGGCGTTCGGAACGGGTGTTGATCGAGGGGAACTTCGCCGGTTCCCCTCCGACCAGGAATCCCCACCAGGCGGGCTCGAGCGTCGGCGCCTCTTCGGGCTGCACCACGATCGGGTTCAGATTGCGCAGGTTCTTGCCGGTGGGACGCACGGTCTCGCCCGCATTCTCCTGCGCCCAGAGGCGGAGGCCCTCGAGCACGGACTCATCGGCCGCGGCGAGGAGCTCCGCATCGGAGAAACGGGGATCGAGTCCATAGCTCGCGCACATGCCGTCAGCGTAGCCCCGGTCGCCGACATCCGGGCGGCCGCCGGGCCGCACCATCCGCGCCGGTAGGCTCGACAGGTGACCCAGACCCGCGTGCTCCCCGCTCCGGTCGCACTCGGGGGAGCGGTCGCGATCGGGGTGATGACGGCGATCCAGGCGCGCATCAACGGCGTCCTCGGAGTCCGTCTCGACGACGGCATCGTCGCCGGCTTCGTGTCCTTCAGCGTCGGACTGCTCGCGCTCGTGGTCGTGGTCGCCGCGCTTCCCTCCGGCCGACGAGGCGTCGGGCGGCTGCAGCGCGGCGTCCGAGCCCGCACGATCCCGGTGTGGATGCTGCTGGGCGGGGCGTGCGGCGCGCTCACCGTATCGACCCAGGGCCTCACCGCCGGTGTGCTGGGCGTCTCCCTCTTCACGGTCGGAGTGGTCGCGGGGCAGACGCTGCACGGTCTCGTGCTCGATCGCATCGGATTCGGTCCGGCCGGGATGGTCGCGGTCACGCCGGGACGCGTGCTCGGCGGACTGCTCGCGCTCGCCGCGGTCGGCATCTCGCTCAGCGGAGACGTGCTGGCGACGGCGCCGCTGTGGATGCTGCTGCTGCCGTTCGCCGCCGGTGTCGGAATCGCCTGGCAGGCCGCGACGAACGGCCGCCTCGCGCAGCGGGTGCAGTCGCCGATCGTCGCGACGCTCATGAGCTTCATCGCCGGGACCGTCGTGCTGCTGCTCGCTGCCGGGGTGAGCATCGCCCTGCGCGGTGCTCCGAACGCCCTCCCGACCGAACCCTGGCTGTATCTCGGCGGGTTCCTCGGCTTCGCCTACATCCTGCTCGGTGCGTTCATCGTCGGCCAGACCGGTGTGCTGCTGATGGGACTCGGATCCGTGCTCGGACAGCTGACGACGTCCGTCGTGATCGACCTGCTCTGGCCCCCGGCATCCGGCCCCGCCGCCTGGCAGATCATCGGGATGGTGGTCGTGGCCGCGGCATCCGTCGCCGTGGCTCTGCCGCGTCGTCGTCGCCGAGCCTGAGGGCTACTTCTTCTTCGGCTTCGGCTTCGGCATGCGGCTGACGAGCTTGCGCGCGTCGACGGCTTTGCGTCGTCCCGGCTTCTTGCCCGCAGGCTTGCCGCCGACGTAGAGCCAGCCGAGGAGCTCTTCGTTCTTGTCGAGTCCATGCGCCTTCGCGACGGCCTTCGCCCGCGTGTAGTGCCCCGTACGCCAGAGCACGCCCCACCCGGCGTCGTCGAGCAGCAGGCTCAGCATGTGCGCGACGCCCGAGGCGACCGCCTCCTGCTCCCAGCGCGGAACCTTGTCGCTCTTGCGGTAGCTGGCCACCACGGCGATCAGCAGCGGGGCGCGCAGCGGCTTCGTCGACGGTGACTTGTCTCCCTGAGCCTTCGAGATCGCGGCGCCCAGGACCTCGCGGTCGGATCCCCGCAGCTCGATCAGCCGCCACGGGCGCAGCGAGGAGTGATCGGCGACGCGTCCTGCCGCGGCGACGAGGGTGAGCAGCTCTTCGTGCGAGGGTGCGGTGTCGTCGACCTTGGACCAGGACTGGCGCGCGCGGACGGCGTCGAGCGCGGTCACGACGCTTCGGGGGTGAAGTTCAGCGCGATCGAGTTCATGCAGTAGCGGTCGCCGGTCGGTGTGCCGAAGCCGTCGGGGAAGACGTGGCCGAGGTGAGAGCCGCAGCTCGCGCACCGCACCTCGGTGCGCACCATGCCCAGGGTCGTGTCCTCGATGAGCTCGACCGCTTCGGGGCGGATCGACTCGTAGAAGCTCGGCCATCCGCATCCGGAGTCGAACTTGGTGCCGCTCTGGAAGAGCTCTGCCCCGCAGGCGCCGCAGGTGTAGAGGCCGGCGCGGCCTTCGTCGAGCAGCTCTCCGGTCCAGGCGCGCTCGGTCGCCGCCTGACGCAGCACGGCGTACTGCTCAGCGCCGAGTTCCTCGCGCCATTCGTCTTCGGTCTTGTCCACGCTGTAGGCCATGCGTCCTCCTGGGTCTTCTCCATTCTCCCTCCTTCGACGGGCCGACGGCTGCGTCGGGCGACAATGGGCGTATGACGGATGCCGTGCAGCTGCGCTACGCCCGCTTCGCCGCGGAGGAGGCTCCCGGCCGCAGCGCCCTGTACGAGGCGTGGGCGCACGGTGTCGCCGACGACGCCGAGATCCGGGAGGTCCTCGCCCGCATCCCGGAGAACCGCCGTCAGCCTCCGCTGGTGTTCGCCGTGACCCGTCTGCTCGGTGCGCCGCTCGACGGATACCCGCACTGGCGCGACTTCGTGCTCCGTCACGCGGATGACGTCGTCGCGGAGTGCGCGATCCGCTCGCTCCAGACCAACGAGCCGCTGCGGCTCGCCGCTCTGCTGCCGGTGCTGTCGGAGATCGACGGGCCCCTCGCGCTGCTCGAGCTCGGCGCCGCCGGCGGGCTGTGCCTGTACCCCGATCGGTACTCGTATCGGTTCGTCGGCGAAGACGGACACCTCCGCGCCGGGCTCGATCCGGTCTCGGGGGAGTCGACCGTCGTGCTGACAAGTCGGGTGACCGGCACGCTGCCGCGGGTGCGCCTGCCGGAGGTGGTGTGGCGCGCGGGAATCGACCTCGCACCCCTGGATGTCGCGGACGAGCGCGACCGACGCTGGCTGCGCGGTCTCGTCTGGCCGGGGGAGTCGGGGCGAGAGGAGCGCATCGAGGCCGCCGCGTCCATCGTCGCCGCCGAGCCGCCCCTGCTCGTCGCCGGCGACGCGCTGGCACAGCTGGACGCGCTCGCCGCCCAGGCCCCGGCGGACGCGACCCTCGTGATCACGACGCCGGGTGTGCTCGTGCACATCCCACGCGCGGATCGCACGGCGTTGGTCGAGCGCATCAGGGCCATGTCCGCCCGATGGGTCACGATCGACCCTCCCGGCCTGCTCGACATCTGGACACCCGCGGTCGATGTCGAGACGGGGCCGGGCTTCGTCGTCGCCCTGGACGGCGAGGTCCGCGCATCGGCGGATCCACTCGGGCGTCATTGGGAGTGGCGCGGCGCCTCCGAGGCGCACGAGTCCTAACCTGGAGCCATGCTCGGAGACCTCACGGAGCGCGATCGCGCTGTCCTCCACCTGGAGGCGGCCTGGCCACGCCACAGCGGGGCGAAGGAGGAGATCATCCGCGCTCAGCTCGGCATGAGCGCCGCGCGGTACTACCAGCTGCTCGGCCGCCTGGTGGAGTCGGAGGCGGCGCTGGAGTACGACCCGATGCTGGTGCGCCGTCTGCGCCGACTTCGCGATTCCCGCGCCTCCCATCGCGCCATGCGCACCCCGGGCTTCGTCGGCTGAGAGCCCGCCGTTCCGCGCGTCTGCGGATGCGGATGCGGATTGCCAGGCGTGTGCCGCTAGCATCGAGGGGTGTCAAAGCCCACCCGCGATCGCTTCGATGATGTCCCTCGCACCTCCGGCCGCGTCGGGGCGCACCGCGCAGAAGCCCCCGGAATGAACGGCTGGGTGGTGCTGCTGTGGTCCTTCGTCGCCGCGCTCGTGCTGATCATCGCCGGCATCTTCGGATCGCTCGTGGTCATGGGGCGTATCGATCTGTTCCCCGAATCCGCGCCGAGCGCCGCACCGACGCCGGAGGAGACCGGGGTGGTCGACACCGCGTTCTCGGTGATGATCCTCAACGCGACGCCGGACGAGGGTCTCGACGAGCAGATGCGCGACCTCCTGATCAACAAGGGCTGGAGCGCCGACACGGTCTATGCGAGCGACAGCGACAGCACGGACTTCGCCACGACGACCGTCTATTACGTCGAGGATGACGACGAGCTCGCGGCCATTGGTCTGGCGAACCTCATCGGCGGCGCCGATGTGCAGCAGAGCGATGTCTACGCGGGCCTCAACCGCACCGACGGGGAGCAGCTCACCGTCGTGATCGGCCTCGACCGCTCCACCACGGCTCCCGCGACGCCCACCGACGATCCCGCCTCCTGACGCACGATCGGCAGCCCGCTCCGGCAGCTTGCACTCGGAGGGGTCGAGTGCCAGAATGGCGTTAGCACTCTCATACTCTGAGTGCTAAACCCAACGTCTACGTCCAGGAGGGACGAAAAAACTCATGGCAAAGATCATTGCTTTCGATGAGGAGGCCCGCCGCGGCCTCGAGCGCGGCCTCAACATCCTCGCCGACGCGGTCAAGGTGACCCTCGGCCCGCGCGGCCGCAACGTCGTGCTCGAGAAGAAGTGGGGCGCCCCCACGATCACGAACGACGGTGTCTCCATCGCCAAGGAGATCGAGCTCGACGACCCGTACGAGAAGATCGGCGCGGAGCTCGTCAAGGAGGTCGCCAAGAAGACCGACGACGTCGCCGGTGACGGCACCACGACCGCGACGGTCCTGGCTCAGGCGCTCGTGCGCGAGGGCCTGCGCAACGTCGCAGCCGGCGCCGACCCGATCTCGCTGAAGCGCGGCATCGAGAAGGCCGTCGCCGCGATCACCGAGGAGCTGCTCGCCAGCGCCAAGGAGATCGACTCCAAGGAGCAGATCGCCGCGACCGCGTCCATCTCCGCCGCTGACCCGGCCATCGGCGAGCTCATCGCCGAGGCGATCGACAAGGTCGGCAAGGAGGGTGTGGTCACCGTCGAGGAGTCCCAGACCTTCGGCACCGAACTCGAGCTCACCGAGGGCATGCGCTTCGACAAGGGCTACCTGAACCCGTACTTCGTCACGGACCCCGACCGCCAGGAAGCCGTCTTCGAGGACGCCTACATCCTGATCGCGAACCAGAAGATCTCCAACATCAAGGACCTTCTGCCCATCGTCGACAAGGTGATCCAGGACGGCAAGGAGCTCGTCATCATCGCCGAGGACGTCGAGGGCGAAGCCCTTGCGACGCTGGTGCTGAACAAGCTCAAGGGCATCTTCAAGTCGGTCGCCGTCAAGGCTCCCGGCTTCGGCGACCGCCGCAAGGCGCAGCTGCAGGACATCGCGATCCTCACCGGTGGTCAGGTCATCACCGAAGAGGTCGGCCTGAAGCTCGAGAACGCCACGCTCGACCTGCTGGGTCGTGCCCGCAAGGTCATCGTCACCAAGGACGAGACCACGATCGTCGAGGGTGCCGGCGAGGCCGACCAGATCGAGGGTCGCGTCACGCAGATCCGTCGCGAGATCGAGAACACCGACAGCGACTACGACCGTGAGAAGCTGCAGGAGCGCCTGGCGAAGCTCGCCGGTGGCGTCGCCGTCATCAAGGCGGGCGCTGCGACCGAGGTCGAGCTCAAGGAGCGCAAGCACCGCATCGAGGACGCCGTCCGCAACGCGAAGGCAGCCGTCGAGGAGGGCATCGTCCCCGGTGGTGGCGTCGCGCTCATCCAGTCGGGCACGAAGGCTCTCGACGCCCTCAGCCTCACGGGTGATGAGGCGACCGGTGCGAACATCGTGCGCGTCGCGATCGAGGCTCCGCTCAAGCAGATCGCGCTGAACGCCGGTCTCGAGCCCGGTGTCGTCGCGAACAAGGTCTCCGAGCTTCCTTCGGGCCAGGGCCTGAACGCGGCCACGGGAGAGTACGTGGACATGTTCGCCGCAGGCATCATCGACCCCGCCAAGGTGACCCGGTCGGCGCTGCAGAACGCCGCTTCGATCGCGGCTCTCTTCCTCACGACCGAGGTCGTCGTCGCCGACAAGCCCGAGAAGGCTGCGGCTCCGATGGGTGACCCGTCTGGTGGCATGGACTTCTGATCCACTCCACAGGCTGAACAGAAACGCCCCGGCTTCGGCCGGGGCGTTTCTGCGTTGCGGGCGGGCTGCGGACGGCTCAGCGGAACAGGCTCGCGGAGTACTGGTCGGCGTCCGCGTACTGGGCGGCGGCGGATCCGAGGGCTGTGCCGATCGATTCGAGCACCTGCTCGACGTGCAGCTGAGCGCCGTGCCACTGTTCAGCGCAGCTCTGGAAGGCGCTCGACGCGGCGCCGACCCACGAGGACTGCAGCTGCGTCAGCTGCGCGCTGAGGGCCGCAGACTCGCTCTGCAGGCGCTCCATGGTGGCGCGGGCGGCTCCGTGCGCGGCCTGGACGGCTTCGGTGTCGACGGTGAAGACAGACATGGGAACTCCTTCTGTGATGGAGTTCCGAGGCTAGGAGGGGGCGGTCCGAGGCGGGCGGCTGCAGCGGACCCGGTCGCGTGGCGTGTGCACAACGCGGTGAATCCCGGTCTCGTGCAGGGACGATCCTCAGAGATCCAGCGGCTCGATCGGCTGGGTCTCCTCGAGCAGATGTGCCGGGGTCGCCCGGGACGGCGCGAGGGGGAGAGTGACGGTGAACGTCGCCCCACCGCCCGGCGTCTCGGAGACGGCGACCGAGCCGTGCAGAGCCTTCAGGATCGATGAGACGATCGCCAGGCCGAGTCCCGAACCGCCGGTCTCGCGTGCACGGGAGGTGTCTGCCCGCCAGAACCGCTCGAAGATCTGCTCGCGGATCTGCGGGGGGATGCCCTCGCCGTGGTCGACGATCGCGATACTGCCGGTACCGCGCACGCGGTCCGAGTCGACCACGATCTCGATCGGGCTGTCCTCGGAGGAGAATCGGCGCGCATTGCCGAGCAGGTTCGTCACGACCTGGCGGACCTTGTTCTCCTCGCCGAGCACGATCGGAGGCGTGCGTACCGGGGTGTCCGGCGCCTCGGAGAAGTCGAATGCGGGCGTCTCATCCTCCGGCGTCGCGCGGGGGCGACGGCGCAGGCGCGACAGCGCGGCGCGCGAGAGGCCACGGGGAGCGGGCTGCTCCGGCTCCTGCTTCGGGATGCTGCGTGTGGGGGCGGTGACGCTCTCGATCGTGAGGTCGATCATGGTCACGGTGCGACCGGGAGCGGCCGCACGCACGTCGAGGGCGGCGTCGCGGGCGATCGGACGCAGGTCGAGCGCCACGATCTCGGGCTCGCGCTCCTCGTCCAGCCGGGCGAGCGCGAGCAGATCCTCGACGAGCACGCCCATCCGGATCGCCTCCTTCTCGATGCGCTCCATCGCCCTGGCGGTGTCCTCATCGCCCTTGATCGCGCCCATGCGGTAGAGCTCGGCGTAGCCGCGCACGCTGACCAGGGGCGTGCGCAGCTCATGGCTGGCATCGCCGATGAACCGTCGCATGTGCTGCACGGTGCGATCGCGCTGCGCAAGCGAGCCGTCGACGCGGTCCAGCATCGTGTTGATGGCGGAGTTCAGGCGGCCGACCTCGGTGGTGGGCTCCAGGTCCGTCAGACGTTGGCTGAAGTCGCCGGCGGCGATGGCCATCGCGGTCGATTCCACCTGTCCGAGGCGACGGAAGGTCAGCGTCACCAGGAAGCGGGTCAGGAGGGCGGCGATGAAGATCGTGATGAACGCGATCGTGATGTAGATGCTGAAATACTGTCCGACGATCCGATCCGCCGGCGCGAGCGGAACCGCCACGACCTGGCTGCGCAGAGCCCCGCCCTCCGAGGTCAGGACGGCGACCGATGAGCTGAACTGCGCGCCGTCTTCGCCGACCAGCGGCATCACGGTGTCTTCGCTGCTCTTCGCCTCGGCGAGCGGGAACACCTCTCGGAACTCCGGCGCCTCTGCAGAGGAGTTGCCGGCCGTCGCCTGCAGCACACCTTCGGAATCGTAGATCGCGAAGAAGAAGTCACGGGGTTGCTCGGGTTTGCGGGTGTAGACGGGGTCGCCGTCGACCATGGTGGTGTCGAAGTAGCGATCGATGAGGTCGCCGGAGGAGACGAGCGCCGGAAGTTGCGTCTCGATGTTCGTGACCAGAGCCGTGCGCAGGATCGGGACGGTGCCGAGGCCGGCGATCAGCAGGCCCAGCGCGAGGACGCCGACCGTGACACCGGTGACCTTCGCGCGAAGGCTGATGCGCCGCCACCAGCTGGTGACCGCATCCGGCTTGTGCGCCATGCGGTCCTCCCGGTTCGGCGTCGTACGGTACAGGCGGCGATCAGGCCGACTTGCCGACCTTCAGCATGTAGCCGAAACCGCGCTTGGTCTGGATGAGCGATTCCTCGGTGTGCGGGTCGATCTTGCGGCGGAGGTACGAGATGTAACTCTCGACGATGCCGGCGTCGCCGTTGAAGTCGTACTCCCAGACGTGGTCGAGGATCTGCGCCTTCGAGAGCACCCGGTTCGGGTTCAGCATGAGGTAGCGCAGCAGCTTGAACTCGGTGGGGCTCAGCTCGATCGGCTCCTTGCCGACGTGAACGTCGTGGGTGTCCTGGTCCATCGCCAGCTCGCCGGCGCGGATGATCGACTCCTCGTCGGCCTGCATCGTGCGGCGGAGGATGGCCTGAGCCCTGGCGACGATCTCGTCGAGGCTGAACGGCTTCGTGACGTAGTCGTCGCCTCCGGCGTTGAGTCCCTCGATCTTGTCCTCCGTGCCGTCCTTCGCCGTGAGGAAGAGGATCGGGGCGGTGAAGCCTGCTCCGCGGAGGCGCTTGGTGACGCTGAATCCGTTCATGTCGGGCAGCATCACATCGAGGATGATGAGGTCGGGCTCCTCCTCCAGGACCGCGGAGATGGTCGCGGCTCCGTTGGCGACCGTCTTCACCTGGAACCCGGCGAAGCTGAGACCGGTGGAGAGCAGGTCACGGATGTTGGGTTCGTCGTCGACGACCAGGATGCGCGCAGCAGTCATGACCCCATTATGGTGACTTCGTCGATGATGATGCTGATGATCGCTCGGAATGGCGCGGTGTTGACCATGCGACGAGCCCGGGATCGGGGCTAGTTATGGGGGATCGCGCCGCGGAGAACGGATGCACTGGCCTGATCCGAGAGGATCGATTCATGAGTTCGCCCGAGGACGCCGTCCCCGCCCCCGCATCCGTCATCGCGCGTGACGCGGCCCCTGACCCCGCGCAGATCCCGTTCCATCGTCTCGCACGCGAGCGCCAGAGATATCGCTGGTGGTCGCTGCTGTTGACCGGAGTCCTGGGCATCGCCTTCTACCTGATCATCATCCTGCTGTTCGTCGTGCCGCTCGCGATCGCCGCCATGATCGTGCCCGCGTGGGGCGCCGAGCTGGACGCGCTGTTCACGACGGTGCAGTACTTCGATCTGGAGCGGCCCTGGTTGCTGGTCGCCCTTGTGCTCCCGTTGATCCTGATGATCCCTGCGCTGTTCGCCGCCTCACGCATCGTGCAGGGGCGCGGCGTCGGACTCCTCTCGTCGGTGGTCGGACGGTTGCGTCTGGGGTGGCTGGGCAGGAGCCTCGTGCTCGCGCTCGCGGTGTTCGTCGTGTATTTCGCCGTGATGCTGGGATGGTCCGCGGCGATGGGGGAGGCCGTGTCGCCGGACTTCGCCTCTCCGGGCCTCTGGGTGATGGTCGCACTCGTGCTGCTGCTGATCCCGCTCCAGGCGGCTGCTGAGGAGTACGTCTTCCGGGGCTATCTGATGCAGCTGGTGGGGAGCTGGTTGCGTCACCCGGCGTTCGCCATCCTGCTGCCGGTGCCGTTGTTCATCCTGGGGCACGGCTACGACGTGTCGGGCGCGGCGAGTGTCGGGGTGTTCGCTGTCGTGGCTGCCTGGCTCACGTGGCGCACGGGGGGACTCGAAGCCGCGATCTCGCTGCACATCGTCAACAACGTGCTGATCTTCCTGCTGGGGTCCGTTGCGGTCGTCGACGCGAACGCCACGTCGGGCACGCCGGTGGATCTGATCGCCTCGGCCGTGGCGATGGTCGTCTTCGCGCTGCTGGCCGACCGGTGGGCGCGTCGGATCGGCGTCATTCGCACCCGCACCATTCGCATCCCCGCCGCCGCATCTGCCCCCAGCGGAACACATCACCTGGATCCAGTGCTGCGGGGCTGAGTCCGCGGCATCGGCGCGTTCAGGCCGCCAGGGCGTCGGCGTCGAGGATCGTGTAGCTGTACCCCTGCTCGGCGAGGAAGCGCTGGCGGTTCTGCGCGTAGTCCTGATCGATCGTGTCTCGGGCGATCAGCGTGTAGAAGCTCGCGGTGTGCCCCGACTGCTTCGGGCGCAGCAGACGGCCCAGACGCTGGGCCTCCTCCTGGCGGGAGCCGAAGGAGCCGGACACCTGGATCGCCACGGATGCCTCCGGCAGATCGATCGAGAAGTTCGCGACCTTCGAGACCACGAGCAGCGAGATCTCGCCTTCGCGGAACTGGCGGTACAGCTCTTCGCGCTCATCCACCGGGGTGGCTCCGGTGATCTGCGGTGCGTTCAGCGCCTCCGACAGCGTCTCGAGCTGATCGAGGTACTGTCCGATCACCAGGATCCGCTCGTCGGGGTGCTTCGCGATGAGCTCCTTCACGGTGTCGATCTTGGCCGGAGCGGATGCCGCGAGGCGGTACCGCTCGTCGTCGGTCGCGGCGGCGTACTCCAGCCGGTCGTCCGGCGGGAGGTCGACGCGCACCTCGTAGCAGGCGGCGGGGGAGATGAAGCCCTGCGCCTCGATCTGCTTCCAGGGGGCGTCGAACCGCTTGGGACCGATCAGGCTGAACACATCGCCCTCGCGACCGTCCTCGCGCACGAGCGTGGCCGTGAGACCGATGCGGCGGCGAGCCTGCAGGTCGGCCGTGAGCTTGAACACGGGGGCGGGGAGCAGGTGGACCTCGTCGTACACGATCAGACCCCAGTCGAGCGCGTCGAGCAGGGCGAGGTGGGCGTACTCGCCCTTCCGCTTCGCCGTGAGGATCTGGTAGGTCGCGATGGTGACCGGCTTGACCTCCTTGGCCTGGCCGGAGTACTCGCCGATCTCCTCGGGCGTGAGGCTCGTGCGCTTGAGCAGCTCATCGCGCCACTGCCGTGCCGACACGGTGTTCGTCACGAGGATCAGCGTCGTGGTCTTGGTGGCGGCCATGGCGCCCGCGCCGACGATGGTCTTTCCGGCGCCGCAGGGGAGCACGACCACTCCGGAGCCGTCCTTCGAGAAGGCGTCGACGGCGTCCTGCTGGTAGGGGCGGATCTGCCAGCCGTCCTCGGCCAGTTCGATCTCGTGCGGGGTGCCGGGGGTGTATCCGGCGAGGTCCTCCGCCGGCCAGCCGATCTTGAGCAGCTCCTGCTTGATCTGTCCGCGCGCCCAGGCGTCGACCACGAAGGTCGTCGGCGAGGGGTGGCCGATCAGCAGCGGCTGGATGCGCTTGTTGTTCGCGACCTGGGTCAAAACGGCGGGGTCGGAGGAGCGCAGGATCAGCGTCCCCTCGTCGTCGCGCTCGATCACCAGGCGTCCGTACCGGTTGACGGTCTCGCGCAGGTCCACGGCGACCGACGGAGGTACGGGGAAGCGGGACCAGCGGTCGAGGGTCTCGAGCATGTCTTCGGCGGTGTGGCCAGCGGCACGGGCGTTCCACAGTCCCAGACGGGTGATCCGGTACGTGTGGATGTGCTCGGGCGCGCGTTCCAGCTCGGCGAAGATCGCCAGCTCGTGACGGGCGCTCTCCGCATCGGCGTGCGCGACTTCGAGCAGGACGGTGCGATCGCTCTGGACGATCAGGGGGCCATCAGACATAGCTGTCCAGTTTACCGGGCGCAGGAGGGCGAGGGCGCTAGGGGGCGACGACGCTGGCCGCGCGGATGCTCGATACGGGCAGGGTGCGTTCGACGTCGGCGGCGCGATCGCGCCCGCGCAGTCGTCCTCCGCCGAGTCCGGTCGCTTCGAGCAGCAGCTCCCTGGTCGAGCCGTCCGGCATGCCGACGGTCACGCGCAGCACCGCTCTGGCGCGGACGGCGGCCTCGAGTTCGCGGTCGAGCCACGCGGCATCGGCGTCGGGACCCTGCTGAGAGCGCAGACGCGCGACCAGCGGCAGCAGGTCGCTCGACGGTGCGGTGTCGGCCTCGGTCGGCGCGGCCGGGTGCCGTTCACGTACCAGCGCGGAACCGTCGGCTCCGACCAGGGTCGCCGGGTAGCGGGCGTCGGTGAGTGCCCAGTACACGGTGTCGCGGCCGACGCGCGTCGTCAACGAGTCGACGTGCTTCGTCAGTGCGAGGGGGCGCAGGCTCTGATCGATCGCCATCGCCTCGATCAGATGCGGATCGGTGCTCTCGATGCGCGTGCGTCCGGTCTCGTCATCGGTGGACACGCGTACCAGGCCGTGCCGTTGCGCCGTCTGCGCCACCAGATAGCTGAGAGGCTGGGGGATGCCGGTGAGGGAGATCCCGCCCAGGAACTCCAGGATCGACTGCGCGCTCTCGCCCGCGCCGAACGCGCGGGCGATCGACTCTGTCGTGAACCGGTACGACGACGCCTGCGCGGCGGACTCTCGTGCGGCGATCGTGCGGAGCCGCACATCGAGCGCGGGCGCGAGGGGGCCGGGGGCGATCGCGGTGAGGTCGTTCTGGAGGAAGATCTTGTCGACCTCCGCAGGCAGCAGCCGCGCGAGCTCCGTCGCGTCAGCGGGCTCGCCCTTCCGCAACGGGATCGACCACACCGGCTCCGTTCCGCCCTCGGCGATGACCCCGAGCAGCGTGGCGGCCTGGAGCAGCACGCGGCTGCGCTCCGCCCACGCGGGATCCCACGGATGCGCGTGCGGCCAGTCCACGGGGGCGATCCATCCGCCGTCCGCCGAGCGGACACCGCGGGGCAAGGCATCGCGGAATGCCGTCGCGAGCACGCTCCAGCGCGCGGGTGCGGAGGAGCGGAGCCACTCCTCCGCCGCAGTGCTGGTGCGCAGGCGCCGTCCGTCGACGACGGCCAGGCGGGCATCGACGGCGATTCCGAGGAGCGGGTCGATGACCTCGGTCGGCAGGCCGTTCTCGGTCAGCTGGCGCTTCTCGCCGGCGCTGACGGTGCCCCCGGCGAGCAGAGCGAACGGGGAGTCCCTGGCGACGAGCAGCAGGTCGGCCAGGATGGACACGGTCGTGAAGGCGCGCTCAGCGGCGTGCGCGGACAGGTCCTCGGGGGCGGCCGGTACGGAGGCCGCTGTGGCCTCGGGCGGCGCGGTGCGGCCGCTGAGCGCCGCGATCACCGGCGCCGGGGCCGTGCCGTCAGGGCGAAGCAGAGCGAGAGCGATCAGGGCGTCGCGCTCCTCCCCGGCATCGTCTCCGGCCGCCGCGCGCAGCAGGGCCGCCGCCTCGAGGCCGGTGAGCGTCGGAAGCGCCTTGGCGAGCGATGCCGGGTCGAGCAGCGCTTCGGCGGCATCGAAGAAGTCGTGCCAGCCGACGTCGGCTCGCACACGGCGTTCCGTGAAGAGGTGCAGAAGCTCCTCATCGCTCGCCGCGGCCAGCCAGTCGGCCAGTGGGCGTGCGTGTGCGGTCATGCCGAAGACCTCAGGACCGCGATGCCGCGCGCCCTTTTCGGATGAAGCTCATCACCAGGAGGACCATGATCATGACGAATGCCAGCGGCAGGCCCCAGAACGGTATGGCGGCGACCGCCGGCCAGACACCCTCGCCGAACGCGGCCTGATCCATGCCCACCGCCGTGCCGATGATGATCGCGAAGAAGCAGATCACGGATGCGGCGGCGATTCCGAGCGCGCCGAATGCCAGGAAGCGATCCAGGCGCCGGATGGAAAGCTCCGGTTCGGAATTCTGTGCACTCATCTCTCTCACCCTACTCTCACCGTGACCTTCGAGTTCCCCCGTCTCCGACCGGTAGGCTGGAGGTGGACGCGTGTGAGCGCGCCTTCTTTTCCGCACCGACTCAGCGAGGTTCTCCCATGCCCACCGGCAAGGTCAGGTTCTACGACGAAGACAAAGGCTTCGGCTTCATCGCCAGCGATGACGGCCAGGATGTCTTCCTGCACGCTTCCGCCATGCCCGCGGGCACGGCGATGAAGGCGGGCGCTCGCGTCGAGTTCGGTGTGGCTGACGGCAAGCGCGGCCTTCAGGCGCTCTCGGTCCGCGTTCTCGAAGCGCCGCCGAGCCTCGCGAAGGCCAAGCGGAAGTCCGCCGACGACATGGCGATCATCGTCGAGGACCTCGTGAAGCTCCTCGACAGCATCGGCGGGGACCTGCGGCGCGGCCGCTACCCGTCCTCAAGCCATGGCCGCAAGATCGCGGCCGTCCTGCGCAAGGTCGCCGATGACCTCGAAGCCTGACGCCGACGCGCGTCTCCTCGACGCTCACGATCTCGCACTGCAGGCGCTGCGCGAGATCACTCCTGTGGCGACCATCGGCCCTGCCGCCGGGTACCTGGTGGAAGACGACGGCTCCGTGTCGTTGCGCTTCGAGAACAGGCTCCCCGGCTACCCGGGCTGGTACTGGACGGTGACCGTCGCGCGCGTCGAGGACGCGGATCCGACCGTGCTCGAGGTCGAGCTCCTTCCCGGAGACGGCGCACTCCTCGCTCCGGAGTGGGTGCCCTGGGTCGAGCGTCTCGCCGAGTACCGCTCGCATCAGGCCGAGCTCGCCGAGCAGGCGGCCGCGGCGGCGGGTACGGACGACGCCTCCGATGACTCCGATGCCGACTCCGAGATCGACGAGGACGACCTCGACGAGGACGACGAGCTGGATGAGGATGACGACCACGAGGCCGACATCCTGCATGCCGGTGACCTCGACGGCGTCGACATCGACGAGCTCGACGAAGCGGCCTCCGACGGCATGACCGACGACGAAGACGACATCGACGACGAAGACGACATCGACGCCGACGAGGACGTCGACGCCGACGAGGAGGAGTGACCCCCGGCGCTCAGGCGCCGAGGTTCTCCAGCACGTAGTCGAGGGAACGCGTGAGCTGACGCACGTCATCCGGCTCGATCGACACGAACGTGGCGACACGCAGCTGGTTGCGTCCGAGCTTGCGGTACGGCTCGGTGTCGACGATCCCGTTGGCGCGCAGCGTCTTCGCGATGGCGGCGGCGTCGATGCTCTCGTCGAAGTCGATCGTGACGACCACGGGGGAGCGGTGTGCGGCATCCGCGACGAACGGGGTGGCGACCGTTGAGGCCTCTGCCCAGTCGTACAGCACGGCGGACGACTCCGCGGTGCGGGCGGCTGCCCAGCTCAGGCCGCCGTTGTCGAGGATCCAGCTCAGCTGGCTGTCGAGCAGGTGCAGCGTGGTCAGCGCTGGCGTGTTCAACGTCTGGTTGAGCCGGGAGTTGTCGACGGCGTTCTTCAGGCTCAGGAACTCGGGGATGTAGCGGTCCGACGCGGCGATGCGCTCGATGCGCTCGATCGCGGCGGGCGACGCGGCGGCGAACCACAGGCCGCCGTCGGAGCCGAGGTTCTTCTGCGGCGCGAAGTAGTACATGTCGGCCTGGGCCGCGTCGAAGTCGATCCCGCCGGCGGCGCTGGTCGCGTCGATCACCGTCAGGGCGCCGTCGACCGCGATGCGCTCGATCGGTGCCGCGACACCGGTGGAGGTCTCGTTGTGCGGCCAGGCGTACACGTCGATGCCGTCCACGACCTCGGCGGAGGTGCGGGAACCGGGCTCCGCTTTGCGCACATCGGGCGCGTCGAGCCACGGGGCGGCCGCGGCACCGGCGAACTTGCCGCCGAACTCCCCGAACACCAGGTTCTGGCTGCGGCGCTCGATGAGGCCGAACGCGGCGGCATCCCAGAACGCGGTGGATCCGCCGTTGCCGACCAGGATCTCGTAGCCCTCGGGGATGCGGAACAGGGCGGCGAGCTGCTCGCGGACGCTGCCGACGAGGTTCTTAACCGGGGCCTGCCGATGCGATGTGCCGAGGATCGTGGCCCCCGATGCGATCAGTGCGTCGAGCTGCGCAGGGCGCACCTTCGACGGACCACAGCCGAAACGGCCGTCGACGGGCAGGAGGTCACGGGGAATCTCGATCGCCATGGGTCGATTCTAGGGGGCGCGGGGCAGACCCGATCACCGGGGCGAAGCCGATGTCCCTGCGGGAATGTAGGCTTGCCTAAGAACCTCGGAGGGCCTGCACATGACGGATCTGATCGACACCACGGAGATGTACCTCCGCACCATCCTCGAGCTCGAGGAGGAGAACATCGTGCCGCTGCGGGCGCGCATCTCCGAGCGCCTCGGACACTCGGGCCCGACCGTCTCGCAGACGGTCGGCCGCATGGAACGCGACGGACTCGTCGTCGTCTCTGAGGATCGCACGCTCGAGCTCACGGACTCCGGCCGCAACAAGGCCGTCAACGTCATGCGCAAGCACCGTCTCGCTGAGCGCCTGCTGTCCGACGTCATCGGGCTCGACTGGGCGTTCGTCCACGAAGAGGCCTGCCGGTGGGAGCACGTCATGAGCGAGCAGGTCGAGCGACGACTCGTCGAGCTGCTCGGCCACCCCACCGAATCGCCGTACGGCAACCCGATTCCCGGGCTCGACCAGCTCGGCGACCTGCCGGCGCGCACCTTCGACGAGGGCGTCATCGGTCTGGTGCAGAAGCTGAACGCCGCGGGGGAGCCGATCGACGGCACGGTGCGTCGTCTGGCCGAGCCCGCGCAGGTCGACCCTGAGCTGCTCGAGCAGCTGCGCGATGCCGGAGTCGTTCCCGGTGCGCACGGCGACTTCCGCTTCAGTGAGGGCTATGTCCTGATCCAGATGGACGGCAAGGAAGACGGACTGGAATTGCCGGTCGAACTCGCATCCCACATCTTCCTCGTGGGCGATCCGGCCTGATATTCCGGGGTTTTTCGTTCCCTCTCCGAGGATTGCCAGGTTCACAGGGTGACACGATCGTTATCTTCGGGTAGCCTCGGTCAGGTCGTCAGCGAAGAAGCCCGCTGGCGACGAACCGCGAAGATTGCCTTTCGGCTCGTCATCTTCACGGCATGAACGCACAAAGTACCCGAGATACATTCGTGCCCCGAGAAGCAGAGTGCCGACGAGCCAGCGCTACCCGAAGCGCACAGGCGCAGGAGGACTAAGTTTTGGCCGCAGACATCGAACCGCCCGCGAAGAAATCTGAAGACCGAGTACCCGCCCGCCGCACCGGCGCGCGAACAGGCGCTCGGAAGACCGTGAAGCCGCTCCGTTCTGTCGCCATCTTCGGTGCGGTCGGTGCGCTCGTCGCCGGTATCGCTCTGCCTGCCTACGCCGTCACCAAGCCCGCCGAAGCAGCCACGACCGTGCAGCAGCTCGCCGCGGTCGATGCGCAGTCCCTCGTCGTCGCCTCGCAGGCGACTTCCGCTCCACTCGCTCGCGGAACCTTCACGGCCACCACGCCGGAGGAGATCGCGAAGAAGAAGGCCGAGGAAGCCGCCGCTGCTCGCGCCGCCGCGGCAGCGAAATCCTCCGCCGCCGCATCGAACTTCAGCACCGCCGGCTATGCGCTCGTCTCCCCGGGGTCCGGTGAGGTGCGCTACCCGCTTCCCGGCGGCTCCTACACCCAGGGCCGCACGATCGGCGGCGGCCACAACGGCGCCGACATGCTCGCACCCGCGATGACCCCGATCTATGCGGCGGCGGCCGGCGTCGTCCGCGCCTCCGCCGACAGCATCGGCGGATACGGCGTGTGCGTCATGATCGACAGCGTCGTGGGCGGACAGCGCGTGCAGACCACCTACGGTCACATGACCTACGGCACGCGCCAGGTGCAGGCAGGCCAGACCGTCGCCGCCGGTCAGCTGATCGGCTTCGTCGGCAGCACCGGTCGCTCCACCGCGAACCACCTCCACTTCGAGGTCTGGATCAACGGCGGACTCGTCGAGCCGTACTCCTGGCTCGCAGCCAACGCCGGCTGAGCCGCGCACCGGGACACGCCCCGAGCGTTCACCGGAAGTTTCGCCCCGCTCTCAGGGGAATGGGTTAGCCTGATCCCGTTGTCGCACAGACGGGAGAGGCTGATGGCGCGAATACCGGACATCCGAACCATGGATGGACTCGGTCGTCACGTACTTCTGCATCGCCCGCAGGGACTGCACGGTACCGCCGTGTGCGAAAGGCGCTGTCTTTAGACGGCGCCTTTTCTTGTTCCTGCGAACGCTCTGCCATCTGCGCGACCTCGTGATTCGAGAGTGCCGGGAAGCCGTCCCGGCGGATCGAGAGGATTCCGAATGCGCACACTAGTCCTGAATGCCGGATACGAGCCGCTTGCGATCGTGTCGTTCAAGAGAGCCCTGGTGCTCGTGATGAACGACAAGGCGACGGTGATAGAGCGTGTGGAGGACGACCCCGTCTGGGGGAGTCACGGGGTCTACGATCGCCCGGCCGTCATCATCCTGGCCCGCTACGTGCGCATCCCGAACAGCAGACGCGTCCCGGTGACGCGGCGCGGAGTGCTGCGGCGGGACAATCACCGCTGCGGGTACTGCGGCAAGGCGGCGTCGACGATCGATCACGTGCTTCCCCGCTCACGCGGAGGGGCGGACTCCTGGGAGAACCTGGTGGCATGCTGTCTGCGCTGCAACAACGTCAAGAGCGATCGGACTCCGCAGGAGATGCGATGGGAACTGCGGTTCACGCCGAGGCCCCCGCACGGAACCGCCTGGACGGTGCGGGGAACCGAGCGTGGCGATCCGCGGTGGGAGCCGTACCTCGAGTTGGCGGCCTGACAGGGCACAGGATGCTCAGGGTGAGCCTGGTTCGCCTGCGCTCCGCCGGCGGGCAACAGTCCCGATGAGGGCGAGTACCACCGCGCCGAGGAGGAGCGCTCCGCTGAGCGACAGCGCTCCCCAGACCCACCACGGCGTCGGGAACACGACGGACACCGGGACATGGCGCTCGATGTACTCGCCGTCGGCGGACAGCGCCGATATGACGAGGGTGTGCCTGCCAGCCGGAACATCTGCCGGGACACTGAGCGTGCCGTTGATCTCGCCGTCCTCGTCAACGATGAGCGTGCCGAGGACGACAGGTTCGGAGTAGATCGTTGTGGTGACGGGGGTGCCCGGGGCGAGTCCGGATCCTGTCGGGGCGAGGGCGCCGCCCTGCGTAATGGTGAGGCCGCCGAGCTGCTCTCTGATGTCGTATCTCGTGGGCCAGACGATTTCCACCGGATCGGGTTGCGCACTGTACGCACGGATCATGTCGTCAGTGACCAGCGGTCCTGGCTTGGTCCACGCCTGCTGGGTGCGCGACCAGCGGATGATCGCGTCGGTCTCCGAAACGTATCCGGATGCCGTCGGATGGAATGACTCGCTGCGCGCCAGGGGACCGTCGCTCAGAAGGCCGTTCGCATGCCGGGTCTGTTCGCTCGCGCACACCGTGTTGTCGGGCCGGAAGGCGTCCTCGACATCCGATGCATAGAAGACGCTGTATCCCAGGCGTTGCGCCCGTGCGACCCCCTCGGAAACGGATTGATTCAGCCGGGCCACGAGTTGGTCGGCGAACGCCGTCTCCTCGGGAGTGAACCACGGTACACATCGCCCGCGCGTCGGGTCGTGAGTCAACTTCGGATACGGGAGCACGACGAGGGGCACATAGGCACCGTCTCGCTGTGCTCGCAGCTCAGGTGTGTTGAGCGCCGACCAGGCCTGCAGGTAGGTGGTCGAGAGCGTGTCCGTCAGGGCCGCCGCCTCTTCGAGCTTGCGAGCCCTGAAATCGTCGTCCCCGCACGTCGACGTCGAGACGCAGGAGACGACGACCTCCTTGAAACCGATGTCGTTTCCTCCGAACGTCAAAGCGCCAGCGCCCGGAACGAACCCGAAGCTGTTGAGCTCAGTGATCTGTGAGACCTTCGCGCGGTCACTCGGCATGGTGAGACCGTCAGTCTCCGCGCCTGAGCACGCGACGATCCGCATCATGTCCGGAGCGAAGACCTTGCCGAGGTAGGTGCTGTCGGTGCGATGGCAGCTGAACGATACCTGCTCGATGTTGGTGAAGTAGTCGCCGGCTCCCTCGCCGGAAGAGAACGAGTCGCCGAAGATGATCAGGGGCCGCTCGCTGCTGACCCCCGCGAAGAGCTCGCCGAGTTCGTCTGTCGAGTACGACGGCTCGGACGGGGTGTACTTGCCCTGCGTCGTCACTCGGGTGGCGTTCGTGCCCCAGGCGCCGACGGTGAACACGGTCGTCTCCGGAGAGCTTCGAGGTCCCGTGCCCACGGTCCAGGTGCGTTCGACCACGCGGCCGGCCGGGATGTTGCCGATCCTGACGATCGGCGGGATGGCAGCCCTTCGGTCTGCGGGGTCGTCGGCATCCGCGAGAGTCAGCGCGACGCGGACATCCTTCGCGTCTTCACCGCCCTTGTGCGCGATGACGGCGGTGATCTTCGTGGAACCGCCCGGCATCGGCGTGGGGTCGTAGCGTACGGTCACCTCGAGTTGTGCGCGGATCAGCGAGTCCAGATGCTCAGCGAGCTCCGCGCTGTCGCCCGCCTCCAGATTCACGCCGCCCGTCGCCGCGGCGACGCACGCGAGCTCGTCCGCACCGGTCGCGGAGGTGCGGAAGCCGACGGTCGGGATGGTGACGGCGAATCCCTCGGCGACGAGTTCCTTGGCGACGTCGCACGGGGGTGTGCTGCAGGTACTCTCTCCGTCTGAAACGAGGACGATAGTCGCGGCGGTGTATCCGCCAGCGGTGAGCTCATCGGCGAGCGCGCGCAGGGCTTCTCCGGTCGGTGTATTGCCGCCTGCGGTGATGGCTTCCACATCACCGAGTACCGAACTGGCGCTGTTGTCTCCGTAGTCGTTCGTCAGGGGCGCCGGAGGACGGACGAACTTCCCGCCGTCGCATCCTCCTGTGGCTGGATACGTGCGCAGACCGAACACGGTGGTCGAGCTGAGGGTTCGGACGATGTCGCGAACGGCGTTCTTCGCCCCTCGAAGCTTCACCGTTCCCGCCCCGTCGTCATCGTTCATGGACCCGGAGGTGTCGAGCAAGACGATGATGGGGGCCACGCCGTCGTCCGACGCGTGTGCTGCGGCGGTCGTCGTTGGCGAAGGAGCGGGGGATGCGGTCGACGCGGTCGAGGTGAGCGGCGCGCTCAGGAGAACAGCGCACCCCAGGGTGGCCAGTGCTGCACGCACGATGCGACTCATTGTTCGAGCTCGGCTATCGCTTCATCCGACCCGGCGACGGCAGCACCCGCGAGCAGGACCTCGACATCGTCCGGTGAGTTCACCCGCACGCTCAGCTGGATAACCCCGGTCACGGGCACGGAGATCTCGACGGGCTTGCCGAATGCCACCTGCCAGCTGTCTACGACCTGCCCGTCCGCCAGTACCTCTACCGTCGCGTTCGTCCCGGGCGTCGCGTCATCGTCGATTCCCGCAGTCGCTGTGAACTGGTCGCCTCTCGCTCCGATCGACCAGACGCTGGTCGACGGCTCAGCCTGCGCGCTGCACACGACCGCGGAGGGGTGGCGCGTCCCGCCGAGGGATACCTCTCCGGTCGTCCGGCAGTTCCCGCTGAGGCGCCGCAGGTCACCGAGTGCGACCGATGATCCGGTCGTCGCGAGCGTGACTGTCGCGGTGTCGCCGAGCGGTTCTCCGGCGGCGGGCGACGTGCTGAGGACCGTTCCGATGGCGGCCTTCGTGTCGTACTGGAAGACGATGGTAACGGCGACCCCGAGATCCGAGAGCGTCGCCACGGCTTCCGACCTGTCGGCGGCCGTGAGCGAGGGCATCGTCGCCGGCACGGCGACCCCGATCACGATCGCTGTGGGTGAAGGGGTGCCGAACACCGGCACCTGGCGCACCACCGTCCCTTCGGGGAGTCCGGAAGGTGCGTCCTCGAACGTGATGGTCGAGGCCGCGATTCCGGAGTCGGCGAGCACCTGGGCAGCGTCGTCGCGGGTCAGTCCTCTCACATCCGGCATCGATGAATCGAGAGCGACGACGGGAGCCGCGTCAGGCGATTCGACAGTGTTCTGCTGACCGGCGATGAGCGTCTGGTTCGCTGCCCACCAGCCGAGGGCGACACCTCCCAGAAGCAGCCCGAGGACCGCGGCTGCGCCACCCGCAGTCCACCACTTCCCGCTGGCGCGCGTGCGCGGTTTCTTCGCCGGGTTTCTCTCTGTGCCAGGTGTGTCGCTCATGAACAAGCCTCAGTCGCCCGATTCGTATGCGGTCAGCCTATTGGGCGATAGGTCTGCGCTGAGCTGGAACTCGTCATGTGCGGTGAGCTGCACGATTCCGAGTGAGTGCCTCGGCGGAGTCGTGTGACTGCCTCGGTCGTCGAGCGGAAGAGCGCCGGTGGCCCTCAGGCTCGGCGCAGCCATTCCTCCAGGTACTGGGCGACGCCGTCGTCATGGTGCCGGGCCGTGGTGACGGTTGCCGCTGCGAGCACTTCGGGCTTGCCATTGGCGACCGCGACGGATGTCCCGACGGCTGAGAAGGCGGGAATGTCGTTGTAGTTGTCGCCGAAGAAGTAGCAGTCGCTCGCATCGACGCCGAGTTCCGCCGCCGCCGCCGCAACCCCCATCCCCTTCGAGCACCCGGCGTTCGCGATCTCGAGGTAGGTGTCTTTGGAGCGATATGTCACGACGTTCTCCACCGGTGAGAGCAGGGTCTCGAGTCCATCGATGAGGTCCGCCTCGCCCATGCACATGATCTTGTGCGGCGGGCGTGCGTCCACCTGCCCCGAGGCGATGTAGTCCTGCGAGGAGAGGTCGCGTGGGCGGACCCCTGTGTTGTTGATCTCCCGAGCCGTCCACCTGTCATCCGCCCAGACATGCCAGTCCTCTCCGGCGAACATGCTGGCATGGAGGTCCACGTCCTCGCAGTACTGCGCGATGGTCGTGGCATCGCGTGGCGTGATCGGTACGTTGTGCACGACCTGACCCGTGCGGGAGAGGACGAGCCCGCCGTTGTATGCGATGAGGGGCTCGTCGACGCCGTCGTACAGGCGCTCGAGGATGCGCATCGACTCCGGCATTCGTGACGAACAGAGGACGAAGTGGTGTCCGGCTGATCGGATATCCCTGATCGCGTGAATAGTGCGCTCGGAGAGTGTGCGCTCCGGGTTCAGCAGAGTCCCGTCGATGTCAGTGAAGAACAGCGCCACTTCTAGCTCCTTCTGTCGGTGCCTACGTGAGGCGGTCGGGCATTGCGGGGAGTCTGGTCTGCTCATCGGTGAGAGGGTCGCGCAGATCGAGCCCCTCGACCTGTGCATCTCGCAGATCCGCTCCGCGCAGGTCCGGCTCGCTGAGCGTTGCGTCGCGCAGGTCCGCGGCGCGCAGGTCGGCACCACGGAATTTCGGCTTCACGAGTCGTGCTCCGCGCAGGCTCGCGGCGCGAAGGTCTGCGCCCTCGAACGAGGGGGAGAGGCCTTTCGCATCGGAGAGATCGGCGCGCTGCAGGTTCAGACCGTGGAGGTCGGCCTGATCAAGGATTGCTCGCGGTAGTCGCGCTTCAGCAAAAGTCGAGCCTGACAGGACTGCGCCGGTGAAATCTGCGTCAGATCCCGACGCGCGGGACACGTTCGCGTTCGTCCAGCGAACGTCGCGCGCATCGAGACGGTCGACGACGGCGCCGTGGAGGTTGAGTCCTTCGCCTCGGGAACCGGCCAGGTTTGCTCGGGTGAGATCCGAACCGCGGAAATCCGTCCTGTCGAGCGTGGTCAGACTGAGGTCGCCTCCGCGGAGATTACGCGATGAGAGCAGGATCCCTGAGAAGCTCCTTCCCCGCGCGTTGACCTCCGTGAGATCTGTGGCTGCGACGAGCGATTGCACGAACGCACTCTCTTCCGCGAGGCGCCGTGCTCTCTCCCCCTCGCTTCTCGCCACCAAAGCTTCCACGTAGAGAAGGGCGACCCCGATCCCAGCGCCGACGCCCAGATTGATTCCCAGATCGGAATACTTGTCACCTTCCGGTGGCCCGAGGCACCACATCGTCGCTCCCAGCGCGAAAATGGCGACGATGATGAGCAGAGCGGGCAGGCTCGATGATCGGAACTGGGAACGAAGCCACTTCACAGCGCCGGCACGTTCTCTTCCAGCGCCTTGCGGATCGCTGCGGCCCTGTCTTCTTCGCCGTTCGCATCGAGTTCGGCGGAGATGACCTCCAGAACCTCATTGGCTTCGCGTGCTTCTCCCGAAGCGGCGGCCCGGAACCACTCGAGAGCACGCTCTCGCTCGCCCGTTCGCAGGGCGATCTCGCCCAGGACGATGTGCGTCTCGCGGATGCCCTGGACGTATCCGATCGACTGATGCCCATGCAGTGCGTGCTCGGCCGCGGCGTTCGCCTCGGCGAAGTACTTGTCCTCGGTGCCGCTCGTCATGAGGAAGGTCGCCTTGTACTGCCACCCGATCGCCTGGGATCGCGCGGATCCGACTTGGGCGCTCCACGCGATGACCCGTTCGATGTACTGCAGCGCCTCCACCGGCTTCCCGGCTCGTCGGAGCGCTTTCGCGTAGGGGACGAGGAACCGATGGCTCGCGACGCGCCGATCCACGGCGTCAATCGCCTGCTTGTAGAGCGACTCGGCGGTGGCGAAATCGCCGGAGACGCGCGAGAGCTTGGCCTTGTTCCTGAGGGTCCGCGCGCGGAGCGGCCCCATCGGAAGTTCATGATGCATCTCGTACGCCGCGTCGACGTGAGCGACGTACTGTCGCCGATGTGCTTCGGCCTCCTGGGGCAGAACACCGGCCTGCTGTTCGTACTGCCGTCCATGCAGCTCTGCGAGATCGCAGAGGACTTCGCAGAGCGCGACCGCGTCACCCATGCTCTCGGCGAGAAGGCGGCTCTGCTCGTAGGTGTCGAGCGCCTGGGCGGTCTCGCCTTCGAAAAGCAGCACATCGCCGAGCAGATTCAACGCGGTGACCCGAATCGAGGGGACGTGCGAGACGTCGGTCAACTGCGCGAGCAGGCGACCAGCGTCTTCTACCTCGCTCGCGCTGATGTGAGCACTCACGAGTTCGAGCTGGATGGATGCGCGCGAGTCGTCTCCCTCGAAAACCACTGCTTCGGAGGAATCGAGGGCTTTTGTGAACAGCGCAGCGGCTTCCGAGGCTGCGCCCGTCGCTTGAGCGTTGCGGGCAGCGCGCAGGAGGTACGGGAAGGCTTCCACCGGCTTGGCGGCAAGGTAGAGATGCTCGCCGATGAGCGCGTCCCAGTCTTCGTTCGAGCTCGCGCGCAGGTTCGATATGACCTCGGCCACCTGCGCGTGCAGTCGCCTCTTCCGCAGGCCGCTCAGTTGAGCATAGAGAACGTCACGGATCTTGCCGTGGGAGAACTCGAACGACTCGTCCGACGTCTGCAGTTCGCGGATGAGATCGATGTCGAGGAACTTCTCGAGGTCCTGGAGGAGTTCATCTTCGCCGGCCTCCATGAGCCCGTGGAGAACGGCGAATGCGAAGCGGCGCCCCACTACTGCGGCGAGTTCGAGCTCTCGGCGTTCCTCGACATCGAGGAGGTTGAGGCGTGATGCGATGACTTCCTCGACGGAGTCGGGGATGTCCCACGAGCCGATATCGCCATCGAACAGCCACACGTCGCCGTCCTGGCGCAGCGAGACGCGTCCGGATCGCGGATCGGGCGAGCAGAGCATCCGGATCAGCTCACGAGTGAAAAGCGGGTTGCCTTCCGTCTCTTCGAATAGCTTGCGAGTGACCGCATCAGGGAGGTCGGTTCGGCCGCCGAGCAGCGCCTCGAGGAGTGCGCGAAAACCCGATCGGTCGAATCCTCGGATCTCATGGCTCTGATAGACGCCTTCCATGCGTCGCGCGGATGCGATGACGGGTCGCACCGGATGGGTCGCGTCGGCGACCAGATCGGAGCGATAGGCCCCGAGGACGACGACGGGACCCTCGGCAAGCCTGGAGACGAGGCAGATGATCGCATCGGCGCTTCCCGCATCGAGGTGCTCCATGTCGTCGACGAACAGGATCTTCGGCTGCGCGTCGCCTTGTCTGTAAGCCCCCATGATCACATTGGTGAAGGTCGCGACGATCGCCTCCCGGCGACTCGACGGATCGGCGGAGATCGACTCGCTGACGGCGGCCATCTCGACCTCCGACGATGCTGCACCGAACTGTGCGGCGACGAACTCGCCTGCTGGGCGCCCCTGCGTGATCTGACGCACGAGCTCGCGGACGGGGAAGTAGCTCATTCCTTCGTGGAACGGTTCGCATGCGGTGCGGAACGCCTGGAACCCCATGCCCTTCGCCGCCGCGATCACTGCTTCCGCCAGCGCCGACTTTCCCGCGCCGCTGGCACCGTGGAGCATGACGACGGCACCGGCAGGATCCCCGCTCCGCGAGGCGACGCGCTCGAGTGTCTGCGTGATCTTTGACAGCTCAGCCTCGCGCCCGTGAAGACTCACACTCATACCCGCGTTCCCCGAATTACCACGCTCGCGTGCGCCTCCCCGGACGCTGACGCGGACAGTATATAGCACGCCATTCGGTCGCCCGGTCGGTCCAGGCCCGCATCCCGATCGCCCCTCTACTCGCCGTAGAGCGGTCGAGCCTGGCGCGACTCGACGCGATGCCACTCGAAGGTGCCCTCGACAGGATTCGAACCTGCGACCTGCCCTTTAGGAGAGGGCTGCTCTATCCTGCTGAGCTACGGGGGCGTGCCATCCAGTCTAAGCGACGGCGCGGCGCGTAGCGGAGTCTCTGGCGGCGATCACGAGCGCGGCGGCCCGGATGACCGCGTCGAAGCTCGCATCGATCACGGACCCGGCGCGGCCCGCGGTCCAGCGCACGCCGGACTCGTCCCGATACTCGAGCAGGGTGATCGCCTCGCTGGCATTGCCGGTTCCCAAACTGGTCTGGTTCAGCGTCAGGATCTCGATGCGCACCCCTGCCGCCTGCAGTGCCGCCGTGAGCGCCTCGACGGGACCGACTCCCTCGTGGCCCGTGGTGGAGGCCGTCCCGCCGACCACCAGCCGCACCTGGGTGGAGCCGCGGTCCACCCGGTAGTCCGTGAGCGCGACCCGGTCGGAGTGCTCAGGGAGGTAGCACCGCGTGAACAGCTCCCACAGCGCCTGTGCGGAGAGCTCGTCTCCGCTCGCGTCCGCCTGCTGCTGCACGTGCCGTGCGAAATCGATCTGCAGACGACGCGGCAGCTCGACGCCGAACTCGCTCTCGAGCAGATGGGCGATCCCGCCCTTGCCGGACTGCGAGTTCACACGGATCACGGCATCGTAGCCGCGGCCGATGTCGGCGGGATCGATCGGCAGGTACGGCACGCGCCATTCCAGCCTCTCAGCGTCGATCCCGGAGGCCTGCGCCTTCGCCCGGTGCGCGGCGAGACCCTTGCGGATCGCATCCTGATGCGTGCCGCTGAACGCGGTGTGCACCAGGTCGCCGACGTAGGGGTGCCGCGGATGCACCTCGATCCGGTTGCAGTACTCGACGGTGCGACGGATCTCGTCGATGTCGGAGAAGTCGATCATCGGATCGACGCCCTGCGCATGCAGATTCAGGGCGAGGGTCGCGATGTCGACGTTGCCCGTGCGCTCGCCGTTGCCGAAGATGCAGCCCTCCACGCGCTGCGCTCCGGCCAGCACGGCGAGCTCGGCGCACGCGATGCCCGTGCCGCGGTCGTTGTGCGGGTGCACCGAGAGGATCACGCCGTCACGCCGAGCGAGGTTGCGGTGCATGTACTCGATCTGGTCGGCATAGACGTTCGGCGTGGCGATCTCGACGGTGGCCGGGAGGTTGAGGATGACGGGGCGCTCAGGCGTCGCGTCCCACAGGGTCGTGATGCTGTCGCAGATGTCGAGCACGTAGTCGGGCTCCGTCAGGTTGAACACCTCGGGGGAGAACTGGAATCGCACGTTCGGCAGGTCCGTGGTGAGCTCGAGCACATCGCGCCCCGCCGACAGGATGAGGTCCTTGAGCTCGTCGCGGTCACGTCCGAGCACCAGCTCGCGCCAGGTCGGCGCCGTCGCGGTGTACACGTGGATCACGACGGGGTTTCGGATGCCGCGGACGGAGGCGACCGTCCGCTCGATCAGGTCGCGGCGCGCTGCCGTGAACACGACGATCGTGACGTCGTCAGGCGCGAGAGCGGACTCGGCGATCAGGCGCACGAAGTCGTAGTCGGTCTGTGAAGCCGAGGGGTAGCCCACCTCGATCTCCTTGTAGCCCATCGCGAGCATCAGCTCGAAGAACCGGCGCTTGCGGGCCGGGTCCATCGGCTCGGCGAGCGCCTGGTTGCCGTCGCGCAGGTCGACCGGTACCCACAGCGGGGCGACGGTGAGCTCCCTGGTCGGCCAACGGCGCTCGGTGAGCGGAACGGCGACGCGCTCGCGCACGGGCGCGTAGCGGTACGAGGGCATCTGGGATGAGCGCTGCCGGTTCCATGCCGGAGCGTCGGTCGGCACAGGGCCGCGCGGTGTGGACAGGGTGTGGAAGTCCGAGGGGGAGGGCGTTGTCGTGTTCATGGTCTTCTCCGAGTGGTCGGCGGGATCCGACCGGCGTGCAGACTGCCCACGACGGGGAGCCGGTCTGATCAGGCCCCGTCGTGGCGGAGAAGGAGAAGTCGTTCGATGTGCACGACCACAATGTAGCAACTCCTCAGACAAGTTGACAAGTTAGACTGATCGCATGGCGCAGATCCGACGAACTCCGCTCGCCGATCAGGCTGCCGAGATCCTGCTCGACCGCATCCGAGCGGGCGAGTGGACCCTCGGTCAGAAGCTGCCCGGTGAGACGACCCTGGCGCCGCAGCTCGGTGTCGGACGCTCCACGGTGCGCGAGGCGATCCGACAGCTCGCCGGGCGGGGCATGCTCACCACCCGCCAAGGAGCCGGCGTGTTCGTGGCGGCTCTCGACGTGCCAGAGGACTGGGATGCCGTCCTCCGACGCGCCGACATCGTCAGTGTGATCGAGGCCAGGATCGCGATCGAGTCCGAGGCGGCGTCACTCGCAGCTGAGCGCCGCACGGCCGTCGATGTGCGCGCCATCCGCCGTGCCCTCGACGCGCGCGCCCGGAGCGGGCCGGGGATCGCGGAGCACGTCGACGCCGACACCGCGTTCCACCGTGCCATCGTCGTGGCCTCGCACAACAGCATCTTGCTCGATCTGTTCGATGCGCTGACCCCGCGCCTGCGCCAGGCGATGATCGAGATGCTGCGCATCCGCACCGACCACGGCGGCGCCGAGGACCACGCCAGGCACGAGCGGCTGGCGCAGACGGTGATCGACCGCGAGCCTGCCCTGGCCGCGGCGGAGAGCCGCGACCACCTCGGTGCGCTCAAGAAGGCGCTGGTATGAGCGCGGGACGTCGGCCACCACCGCGAGCGTAGGCGGATGAGCGAGCGTAGGCGAAATCTGGTGGGACTGGCCTACGCCCGTGCCATCTCCTGCCCTCCGTCGCCGGCTCCGGTGTGCCGCTGAGCCCCGGCCCTCGCCGTGATCCTCAGTCCCGTCCGCGCCGCCAGAGCTTCGACGGCCACCAGATGGCCTTGCCGATGTCATAGGTGAGCGCAGGCACCAGCAGCGACCGCACGACGAACGTGTCGAGCAGCACGCCGAAGGCGACGATGAACGCCAGCTGTACCAGGAACAGGATCGGGATCACGGACAGCGCGGCGAAGGTCGCCGCGAGCACGAGGCCGGCCGAGGTGATGACTCCTCCGGTGATCGAGAGTCCGCGCAGCACACCCTCGCGCGTGCCGTGCTCGATCGACTCCTCACGCACGCGCGTCATCAGGAAGATGTTGTAGTCGATTCCGAGGGCGACCAGGAAGACGAACCCGTAGAGCGGCACCGCGGGATCGGCTCCGGGGAAGTCGAAGATGCCGTTGAAGACCAGCGCCGAGACTCCCAGAGCGGTGCCGAACGAGAGCACGGTCGTGAGGATCAGCAGCACCGGGGCCAGGATCGAGCGCAGCAGCAGCATCAGGATGAACATGATCACGACCAGGATCAGCGGGATGATCAGGTTCCGGTCGTGGATCGACGCGTCGTTCGTGTCGATCGCCGTCGCGGTGACGCCACCGACGAGAGCATCCACGTCGTCGAGCTGCGTGCGCAGGTCGCGTACCGTGGCGGCCGCGGCATCCGAATCCGCCGCATCGGTCAGCGTGCCCTGCAGCAGCACGTCGCCGTCGACCACCGTCGGCTCCGGTGCCGGGGTGCCCGGTGCGCCCACGGCGGTGATCCCGTCTGCGGTCACGGGAGCACTCCCGCTCGGCGAGTCGGACGCGGTCACGGCGACCCCGTCGACGCCGTCGCTGGCCAGCAGCACGTCGGCCGCCGCCTGGAGGGAGTCCTCGGGGACGATGACGTACACGGGACTGCCGGAGCCGCCAGGGAAGTGCTCGCCCAGTGCGACCTGTCCGTCACGGGCCTCGGAAGCGCCGAGCACCAGGTCGGACTGCGGCACCCCGACCGCGTTCAGCTGTGTGAGGCCCGCGGCTCCCGCTACCAGCACGAGCGTGGTCACGATCCAGATCACGCGCGGACGCTTCTTGATCAGGCCGGCCAGGCGCGCCCACAGACCCGTGGTGCGCATGCCGTGCTCCGCCGCGACGACCTCGGGCTCGAACTTCGGGCGGCGCGGCCAGAACACCGCACGGCCGAAGAGCAGCAGCAGCGCCGGCAGCAGCGTGAGTGCCGCGAGCATCGCGAAGACGATGCCGATCGCGGCGACCGGTCCGAGCGTGCTGCTCGACTTCAGGTCGCTCAGGAGCAGGCAGAGGAGCCCGGCGATCACGGTGCCGCCCGAGGCGACGATCGGTTCGAACGAGCCCTTCCAGGCCGCGAGCACCGCCGTGCCCTTGTCCTGCGCCACGCGCAACTCTTCGCGGAAGCGCGCCACGAACAACAGGGCGTAGTCGGTGGCGGCGCCGATTACGAGGATGAACAGGATGCCCTGGGTCTGTCCGCTCAGCAGCAGGACCTCGAACTTCGCGAGCCACCAGACCACCAGCAGCGCCACGCAGAGCGCGAACAGGCTGGTCGAGAGCACCACGAGCGGCAGCAGGAACGACCGGTAGACCAGCACCAGGATCACCAGCACCGCCAGGAGTGCGACGCCCAGCAGGAGCCCGTCGATGCCGGAGAACCCGGCGACGAGGTCGGCGCTGAAACCCGCCGGTCCTGTGATGTAGACCGTGACGCCGTCCGGCACGGCAGCGCGCAGCTGCGAGCCGAGCGCCTCGATGGCGTCGGCGAGTTCGGCGTCGCTGTCGATCGGGATGAACGCCTGCACGGCCTTGCCGTCGTCGGAGGGCAGGGCGGGGGACACGTCCGCGCTGACCCCCTCGACCGAGGGCGCGTCGGCGACGGCATCCGAGATCGTCTCGAGCTCTGCGTCGGTCAGCTTCTGTTCGGAGGTGAAGAGCGCGATCGCCGGGATCGCCTCGCTGTCGTTGAACTCGCCCAGCAGCTTCTGGACCTGGGTCGCGTCCGACGACGAGGGGAGGTAGCTGGTCTGATCGTTCGACGACACCTCGTCGACCTTGCCGAACAGCGGCCCACCGAGCGACGCGCCGACCAGCCAGACGAGGATCAGCGCGACGGGGATGAAGATGCGGACCCAGGAGTGGCGGCGTGAACGTTCACGGGGCGTCGGTGCGGGCGCCTGAGCGGGGCGGGACATCGGTTTCCTTCCGGAGGGTGTTTCGCGGGGTCAGGAGACCCAGGCGAGGATGAGGATCATGGTCGCGAGGAAGCCGGCGATGTAGTTCAGCGCGATGAAGCGCCGCCAGGAGCGGTTCGTCGCCGCGGAGCCTTCGTCGGTCACGTTCCACCACGGCAGGGCGTTGACGATGTACGGGAGGGCGAGGACGGCGGCGAGCGGGGCGGGCCAGGGCGTCAGGAGCATGCTCGCGCCCGCCACGGTCCAGAGCGCGACCGACAGCCGCACGGTCGCACGGGCGCCGATGACGGTGGCGATCGACCCGATGCCGGCCTCTCGATCGGGGCCGACGTCCTGCACGGCGCCGAACGCGTGTGCGGCCATCCCCCAGAGGAAGAAGGCGACGAGCACGATCACGGTTCCCGTCGTCACGGGTACGCCCGTCAGTGCGAGGCCGACGATCGCGGGGCTGACGAAGTGCGTGCTCGAGGTGATCGAGTCGAGGAACGGACGCTCCTTGAAGCGCAGACCGGGGGCCGAGTAGGCGATCACGGCGAAGACGCTCACCGCGAGCCAGATCCACGATGCCGGGTTGCCGACGATCACGAGATAGATCAGGAACGGGACGTTCGTGACGGCCGCGGCCCAGAGCGTCGCCCGATGGATGCGGGGTGCCAGCAGCGCACCCTCGATCCCGCCCTTGCGGGGATTCGCCAGGTCGGACGCGTAGTCGAACACGTCGTTGATCCCGTACATGGCCAGGTTGTAGGGGATGAGGAAGTACAGGGTGCCGATCACGAGGGTCGCATCGATCTCGCGTGTGCTGAGCAGATAGGCCGCGGCGAACGGGAAGGCGGTGTTGATCCAGCTGATCGGCCGCGAGGAGAGCACGATCTGGGCGACGTCCCGTCCGCGTGACGGCCGGCCGGTCACGGCGCTCACGCGTCCGTCTCCGACTCATCCGCCGCCGTGCGCGTCCGGGCCCTGCGGCGCACCCGCAGCGCTGCCCAGAGGCTCGGAAGCAGCAGCGCTCCGGCGAGGGGGTACGCGAAGTCCTCGATCGGCGCGAGCCCGATATGGATGTCGAGGAGGTGGGCGCCGGAGTAGTGGAACAGGCCGGTGCCGATCATGATCGTGTCGAACACGGCCGTCAGGATGAACAGCGCCAGCACGGTCAGTGCGATCGCGCCGAGGTGAGGGGCGGCGCCGCGGCGGTGCGCGAGCAGCGACAGCACCAGCGCGGCCGCGATGGCTGCGGCGAGGAAGCAGGCGGCCAGTTGGATGTACGTCATCGGCGTACCTCCGGTGCGTGCCGCCGGGCGCGCAGACGGCCGAGCACACGGGTGGCGCCGGTGTAGATCACCATCGTGCACACGACGAGGAACAGCAGGAAGACGGGCTCCTCGATCGGCAGCTCCGGCGCGAGCACGATCCCGGTCGCGATCGTCGCGTCGCCGCGGAAGAAGATCCCTCCGGCGATTCCCGCCACGTCCCAGACGAGGAAGAACGCGAGACCGACGACGGTCACCACGAGCGCGGCGAGCGGGTCGCGCCAGAAGAACAGGCGGAAGCGCCGGTCCAGCAGGAGCATGCAGCCGAGCGAGATGAGCAGCGCCGCCAGATACAGCGCTCCCATCAGTCGATCTCCGTGCGGGCAGCGTCGCGGACCGGCACGGGGAGCGGGCCGCCCGAGTGATCACCGCGGATGCGCTTCAGCACGATCTCGGCGCTGATCAGGCACATCGGCACACCGACGCCCGGTGCCGTGGTCGCGCCCGCATAGAACAGTCCGCTGACGCGCTTCGAGGCGTTCTGCGCGCGGAACATCGCGCTCTGGGAGAGGATGTGCGCGGGACCCAGCATCCCGCCTCGCCATGAGTGGTAGTCGTCGCGGAAGTCGGCGGGGCCCTTCGTCTCCCTGACCACGATGCGCTCGCGCAGATCAGGGATGTCGGCCCACTGTGCGACGAGGTCGATCGCGGCGTCGGCGGCACGTTCGATCGCGGCGGACCCGGCGCCGTCCGATCCGCCATGACCGAGGTCGACGTCGGCGGGGATCGGCACCAGGATGAACAGGTTCTCGTGGTCTGCGGGTGCGACGTCGGGGTCGGTCGCGCTCGGGCGGCACACGTATGTCGACGCGGGAGACGGGATCGCGGGGTCGCGTCCGAAGATCGCATCGAAGTTCGCATCCCAGTCGTCGGTGAAGAACAGCGAGTGGTGTGGGAGCTGAGGCAGCGCGCCGCGCACGCCGAGCATCACGAGCAGACCGCCGGGACCGCTGGTGCGTCGCGCCCACCAGGACTCCGGATGACTCTGCAGGGATGCCGGCAGCAGTGCGGTCTCGGTGTGGTGCAGGTCGGCCGCGGACACCACGATGTCGGCGTGCTCCACGTGTTCGTCGCCGTTCCCGTCGCGCCAGCCGAGGCCGGTCACGCGGGTGCCGTCCTGACCGTCCTGCGTGCGGATGCCCGTGACCTCCGCGTCCGTGACGATGCGCACTCCCGCGCCGCGGGCGAGATCCTCGATGCGCTCGACCACCCGCCAGAAGCCGCCCTGGGGATAACTGACGCCCTGGTCGAGGTCCAGCGCGCTCATGAGGTGGTACATCGCCGGAGCGCTGCGGGGGTCGGTGCCGAGGAAGACCGCGGGGTAGCCCAGGATCTGCCGGATCACCGGGTTGCGGAAGCGTCTCGCGGCGAAGGCCTGCAGGCGCGTGCCGAGCAGCGTGAACAGACGAGGGAGCGCGCGCAGCACCTCGGGTGCGAGCAGCGAGCGGATGCGGGTGAACGGGTTGTAGAGGAAGTACTTCTCGGCCATGGTGCTGGCCTCGTGCGCGGAATCCAGGTACTTCGCCAGGGCGGGCGCGGAGCCCGGTTCGAGCGCGTCGAAGAGCCGGCTGACGTGTTCGCGTCCGGCCGGCACGGTCACGGACGAGGCCGCGTCCATCGATGTGTGCGGCTGCCGGAACACGCGGTAGCCGGGATCGAGCAGCGTCAGGTCGAGCTGCTCCTGTGCGCTCGTCCCCATCATGGCGAAGAAGTGGTCGAACACCTCCGGCATCAGGTACCAGGAGGGACCGGAGTCGAAGCGGAACCCGTCGCGCTCGATCGTCCCGGCGCGCCCCCCGACCCGGTCGTTCTTCTCGAGGATGGTGACATCGTGCCCGTCGCGGGCGAGGAGACCGGCGACCGCGAGTCCGGCGACGCCGGCGCCGATCACGACCACGCGGCTCATCGGTCGCGCTCCAGAGCGGTGACGAGCACGGCGCGCGCGGCGAGCACGGCTTTCAGGGGATCGGGCACGCGCACCCTCCTGCGGTAGAGCACATCGACGGGGGTCTTCGCCACGCGCCGCGTCAGCGCGGCGAACAGGGCGTGCGCGCTGCGGACGGCGGCGCGGGAATCCTTGGGGAGCAGAGGGATCGCGCGGCGCGCGTCGTCCAACTGCTGCATCACCGTCTTCACCCAGGCATCGCGATCGGCCTCCGTGAGACGCTCTCCGCCGCCGAGGTAGCCCCGGTGCAGCCGATCCGTGTCATCGGCGAGATCGCGCAGGAAGTTCACGTTCTGGAAGGCGGCTCCGAGCTGGCGGGCGCCATGCTCGATCGTCCGCTCCTCGGCGGGAGTGCGCGAAGTGCCGCGCAGGAACACGCGTGTGCACATGAGCCCGACGACCTCGGCCGAGCCGTACACGTAGCGGGCATGGGCATCGCCGTCGTACGCCGTGAATCCGGTGTCGGCGGCGATGTCGGCGCGCATCGAGTCGAAGAAGGGCTGCGTCAGATCCTCTCCGATGCCGCATTCCCGTGCCGTGCGGGCGAACGCGTGCAGGATCAGATCGCTGCTGTACCCCGTGCGCATCGATCGGTGCGTCTCGGCGACGTACGACGCGAGCGCATCGCTCTGTGCGGCGGCGTCGAGACCGGCCTCGGCGGCGACGCCGTCGACGATCTCGTCGGCGATGCGCACCATCGCATAGATGTTGCGCACGTGCTGACGATGGCGCGATCCGAGAAGACGGGTCGCGAGCCCGAACGACGTGGAGTAGTTGCGGATGACATCCGTCGTCGCGATCTCGGCGGTGCGGCTGAAGCGGTCGAGCGCGCCGTCCCCGGCTGCGCCCGCAGGGCTCCCCGTCATGCGCGTCGACTCTCGATGCGCGAGGCGAGAGCGAGGATCGTGCGTCCGGCGGAGGGGGAGATCGTGCCGGCTGCCTCGGCCTCGCCGAGCACGGTCGTCACGGCGCCGAGCTGCTCCTCGACCAGGCTGCGGGCGAATCCCTCGGCACCGCACTCGCGCAGGCGGTCGCGGATGTCGGCGCACTGCTGCGTACTCAGATCAGTCGATCCGAAGTGCAGTTCGATGCTGGGCCAGTGGCCGGTCATGCGCGCGTACGCGATGATCGCGGTCTCCTTGCCTTCGCGGAGGTCGGAGAAGGCGTCCTTGCCGTGCACCTGCGCGTCGCCGAACACAGAGAGCAGGTCATCCTGCAGCTGGTACGCGAGTCCGAGGTGACGTCCGATCGCCGTGAGCTGCTCCTCGGCGGAGGTCGAGGCGCCGGCCAGCACGGCCGCGGCGCGCAGGGGGAGCACGAAGGAGTATGTCGCGGTCTTGTACGCGCTCATCGACAGGATGGTGCGCAGATCCGGCGGGATGATGCCATCGCTCAGGCCGATGTCGGTGTGCTCCCCGGCGACCGTCTCGAGGATGGTCTGCTCCATCAGAGCGAGCAGGCGGTCCCTGGTGTCCGCCGCCACGTCGGCGCGGGCGAATCCCAGCACGGCGGATGCCAGCAGCAGGTCTCCCATCAGGATCGCGCTGGATCGAGCCCAGTGCAGCTCCGCGTCGTCGGGCTCCTCGGAACGGCGCTCGGCGAGGGAACCGATCAGGTTGGGGCGTCGCCGCCGGATCAGGTCGCCGTCGATCACGTCGTCGTGCAGCAGGAACGCGTAGTGGAGGAGTTCGACGTTCGCCGCGATGTCCACGGCGCAGGCGGCTTCCTCATGCGACAGTCCCGCGGTGGAGAGGGCCAGGCGGAAATCGAGGAGGAGACGCGGACGGATCAGCTTGCCGCCCAGCGCGTGTTCCGCGGCTGCCCTCCACAGGCCGGCGAACTCGGGCCCGTATGCCTCTGCGGCCGTGCTGCGCTCCGTGAAGCGGAGGCGGAGCGCCTCCTCTATGCGGGTGCCGAGGTCCTCCTCGGTCGCCATCGCCGCCATCGTCAGACCTCGCCGATCGCACGAAGCTGCGGCAGCTGCTCACGGATCCACGGGCTGAAGGCGAACGGCGCGCGTTCCACGGCGTCCACCAGATCGGCGGGTTCGATCCAGGCCCACTCCGCGACCTCATCGGGATTCACCGACAGTTCGCCCTCGATGACCGCGACGTGCACGGGGCAGATCTCGTTCTCGACGATGCCGCTCGCGTCGACGGCGCGGTAGCGGAACGACGGCAGCACGAGGCGGATGTCGGAGAGGCGGACGCCCAGCTCCTCTTGGGCGCGTCGGGTGACGGCGGCCGCCATGTCCTCGCCGGGGCGGGGGTGACCGCAGAAGCTGTTGGTCCAGACGCCCGGCCAGGTCTGCTTGCCCAGGGCTCGTCTCGTGACCAGGATCCGTCCGTCGTGGTCGCGGATGTGGCACGAGAACGCGAGGTGGAGCGGTGTCTCGGAGGTGTGCACGTCCCGCTTCGGGAGAACGCCGACCGCGGTGCCGTCTTCAGCGAGGAGGGTCACATCGTCCATGGCATCCTCTCGGCAATTTGGCTAACTAAGTGAGTTATCAACTTAGCATGAAGCCCGTCATGTGTAACATGATCGCATGGAGAACGAGTCCCGCACCACCCTTGCTCCGGGTGCGTCGGGAGTGGCGGCATCGAGCGCGAACGTTCCTGGCCCTGACGGTCTGAGTCATTCGGCCATCTACGACGTCGAAGCGAGCGACCCTCGAAGTGCGCTGATCGACCGCAGCGGAGTCCCTCCGGAGGACCTGCGTGAGATCGCGCGCCTCATGGGAGCGCTCGGTGAATTGCGTGATGCGGAGCAGCGTCTCTCGCTGGCCTCACGCCGTTACATGCAGCTCAACGACACGGATATGCGTGCGCTGCATTACCTGATCGTGTGCGCGAACCGCGACGCGATCGCGACGCCGGGAGGAATCGCCCAACATCTGGGTATCTCGACGGCGGCCACGACCAAACTGCTCGATCGCCTCGAGAAGAGCGGGCATATTCATCGCGCTCCGCATCCGACGGACCGGCGAGCATTGGCGATCACGATATCTGCGGAGACGCGCCATGCGGCGATGGAGACCGTCGGGCGCCAGCAGGCGAAGAGATTCTATGCGGCGGCTCGGCTGACCTCGGAAGAGCGTGAGGTTGTCATCCGATTCCTTGTGGATATGACGAACGAGATCACTCTTCGGGACGAAACGTGGGCGAAAGAGAGAGAGGAATAGGCACTTCCAGAGAAGTGCCTATTCCTCGACGCCGTCAGTGGGCGGCGTTGTAGGCCTCGACGATCGGCGCGGGAATGCGCCCGCGCTCCGAAAGCGTGTAGCCGTTCTCGTTGGCCCAAGCGCGGATGGCCGCGACCTCGGGGTTCCGTCCCGGACGCTTGCGAGGAGCGGCGGAGCGCACGGCGCCACCGGATCCTGCTCGACGTCCTGCGGAGATGTACGGTTCGAGAGCGGCACGCAATTCCTCTGCGTGCGCGCTGCTCAGGTCGATCTCGTACGAGGTGCCGTTCAGAGAGAAATGAACGGTCTCGCCTTCATCGACTTCCAGAACGCTGCCATCGATATCGTCGACCAGCTGGTGCACAATTCTTCTCGCCATGGAAATCACGATACTCCTGTGGAATAACCACAGCAAAGAGAATTACGGACCGAGTTCATCATTCGTGGCCGGAATCGACGAGTTTGAGGCCGATAATGCAGCCGACGAGCCCCATGAGCAGCAGAATTCGCAGCCAGGAGATCTCGGTGTCGCCGGTGATCATCGCCCAGATGACGGTGAGCGATGCGCCGATTCCGACCCACACCGCATACGCGGTGCCGGTGGAGATATCGCGCATGGCGAATGCGAGACCGAACATCGAGATCGCGAGTGCGACGAAGAAGGTCACGCTCGGCCAGAGCTTGGTGAGTCCGTCGGATTTGCCGAGCGCGGTCGCCCACACGGCCTCGAGAACTCCGGATGCGATCAAAACGATCCACGACATGATGGTCCTTTCGGACCAGTCTTTTCGCTTACCGGGTACTGGCCTGCCTCGTCCGGAGCCGGTGTTCGCCGACTGCACCCCATGTTAGTGAAAGGGGCTGGGCAGGGCCTGTGCAGCCCAGGGTCAGGGGAGCAGCCCTGCGCGGCGGGCCTTCGCCACGGCGGAGTGCCGGGTGGAGGCGTCGAGCTTCGACATTGCCGTCCCGAGATACGCCTTCACGGTGCCCTCGCGCAGTCCCAGCCTGCTCGCGATCTCGGCGTTCGTCGCCCCCAGTGCCGCGCACGCGAGCACATCGATCTCCCGCGGTGACAGGCGCACCGTCGGCACGGGACCCGTGGTGACGGGGACCGCATCGCCGGCGAGTACGGCGAGGCGACGCTCGACACGGGCGATCCGGCTCCGCAGCGAATCGTCATCGATGGATGCGGCGATGCTGCGGAGCTCCGCGAAGCTCTCGCGCAGCTGTTCCCGCTGAGGCGGGGCGACAGCGTCGTCGGGAGCCCTGGCACGAAGCCGTTGCTCCACCTCGTCACGGATGCGGAGCTCGTCCGCGACCGATTGGGCGACCTGCATCGCGGGCGCCGTCGTGATCCCGCCGACCGGCTCTTCGTCCCAGGTGCCGGCATACAGTACGCCCCGCGGCCGTCCGCGCACCACGATCGGGAGGGCCAGGAGTGTGCGCAGTCCCTCTCCGAGCACGAACATGTCGTAGTCGTGCGTGATCTGCTGCGAGGAACCGTAGTCGCTCGTCATGCGCGGCCGGAGCTCCATCATGGCTCGACCGCCGAGACCGCGTTCGGGGCGGACGCGCAGGCCGTCGAGACTGCGGGTGCGGTTGCCCACGATGCTCGTGACACTCACGACGCCCTCTTCGATCAGGCCTCCGAAGGCGACGGGAAAACGCGTGCGTCTGGCCAGCTCGCTCACCGCGTTGGCGACGAGCTCGGTCTCGGATTCCCACGTCACCGCTGAGCTCATGATTTCCTACCTCGGGGAGACAGCACCGTGCCCCTTTTCGTAGCGTCGACCCTACCACCGGGGGTCTGCGGTTCTCCGGGCGGGACAGGCAGCGGGATCCCGGCGGCCTACTCGCCGGGATCCCGCTCGCCCCGTGGCGCCACGGGGTCAGCGGGCTTCGAGATCGAGCAGGAAGCGCTTGCGGTCCGGGTGCGCGCCGTAGTGTCCCGGCGATCCGTCTGACCGCACCACCCGGTGCACCGGAACGATGATCGAGAACGGGGTGAGTCGGCACGCGGTTCCGACGGCGCGCGCGGCTCCGGGGTGACCGGCGAGGACGGCGACCTCGCCGTAGCTCATCGTCTCGCCCCACTCGATGGTGCTGATCGTCTGCAGCGCGGTCAGCGAGAAGCCGTGGGCGAGCCGCCAGTCGAACTCCACACGGTCGGCGAAGTGCACGGGCTCACCCTCGAAGTAGGAACCGAGGAGTCGCGAGAGCTCGTCTGCCGCGCCAGGGTCGGGCTCGGGGATGGCGCCGAGCTCACGGGCGACACCCTCCAGCAGCCACGGGACGGAAGGGTCTTCGGATTCGGAGAGATCGAACCTCACGATGCCCTCGTCGGAGAACACCGCGAGTGCATCGCCGAACGGTGTCGGAGCGAAGTCGTAGCGGAAGGTCATGCCTCCATAGTGTCCGTCCGCACCGACCTCGAGCATTCGTAGATCGTCCGCGAGCCGGGTCCCGGGGAGAATCAATCGGTCCCGGTGGACGTGCAGGAGGAGTCCGCCGGCCCGTTCAGAGGCAGAAATCCGGTGAAACCCGCCCGGGATACCGGACGCCGGGCCCTGACGCGCCTAGGGTGTGAACTGTGTGGCGACGTGAAGACAAGTCTGCGGATGACGCAGTGGCGGAGGCCGCAGTGACTCTCGGTGAACTCCACGAGTCCGCGACCGGCGTCGATGTCGCACATGCCGCCGAGGCCGAGCGCACCAGGTTGCGGGCTGAAGCCGCGGATCTCGGAGGTGCATCGCCTCTGGTGAACTTCCGCGATGGACCCGAATCCGGGATCGACATCTCCAAGGCGCACCCGGGCAGTCTGCCGCAGTTCATCACCGGTCGATCGACTCTGCTCTCCAACCTGTTCCGCGATGAGGTCGGCCTGCGCACCGCCAGACTCGCCGCCGAACGGATCACGGCGAAGAACACCGAGCTCCGCACCGTCCGCGGCATCGAGGCCGTCCATCTGGCCGTCGGCGTCGCGCATTGGCGCATCGGGGGAGCCGGCTTCTCCGCTCCCGTGCTGCTGCGCCCGCTGGCCATCCGTCGCCACCACTCCGACTTCGAGCTCAAGCTGCAAGGCGCCTTCGAGGTGAATCCGGAGCTCGTGCGTATCGCGCGGGAGCACTTCGGCATCTCCATCGACGCCGCCGCCCTCGCCGCCCTCGCGTACGACGGGGGCATCTTCAAGCCCCAGCCCGTGATCGACAACCTGCGCGCGACCGCCCGTTCGATCGACACGTTCTCGGTCGAGCCGCGACTGGTCGTGTCGACCTTCGCCGACGTGAGCGGCGCGATGGTACGGGACAGCCGCAACCTCGACCACGTCATGTTGAACGCACTCGCCGGCCACGTCGGGGATCGCGAACAGGTCACGGCACCGCGGGCGACGCCGCATCACACCGGACCCGATGACCGCGCGCCCGCTTCCGACAACCTCCTGCTGGATGCGGATGCCGAGCAGGAAGCAGTGCTCGCGCGTATCGCCGCCGGTCATTCGCTGACCGTGGCGACGCTGCCCGGCACCGGTGGAACGCAGACCGTGATCAATGCCCTGGGCGAGTTGGTGCGTGCCGGCCGCCGCGTGCTCGTCGTGTCGGCGCGGAGATCCACTCTCGACGGGGTGCGTCATCGTCTCGCCGGGATCGGCCTGGACAGTCTCGCGATCTCGCCCGCCAGCGTCCGCCGTGACCTCGTGCGTGCGATCGGGCGCAACGAGAAGGCTGTCGCGCCGAAGGCCGGGGAAGTCGACGACGCACTCGTGCGCCTGCGCACCGTCCTGCGCGACTATCGGCAGGCGCTGACCGCACCCGTGGGCGGTACCGGCGCCTCGGTCCTCGACGCCACGCGGCACCTGACCCGGCTCGCCTCGCTTCCCGTGCCGCCTTCGACGACCGCGCGCCTCGGCACCGATGCGCTGCACCGACTCGCCGAGGACAGGTCCGCTGCCGCGTCGGCGCTCGCGCAGGCAGCGCGACTCGGCGAATTCCGGTTCGGACCCGACGACTCGCCCTGGTACGGCGTCACGTTCTCGAGCACGGAGGCGGCGCGTGCCGCTCACGAGCTGGCTGCGCGCCTGCACGCGAACAGCATCCCCGCCCTGCTGGAGCGCGGCTACGAACTGATCGCGCAGACGCGCATGCGTCCGTTCGCCACGATCGACGAGCTCGGGGAGTACCTCGGCCTGCTCGAGGGCATCCGCGATTCGTTGGACCGTTTCAGCCCCACGGTGTTCGAGCGGCCGCTCGGCGAACTCATCCAGGCACACGGCTCGCGCCGTGATGCACCGGGCCTCTCCGGCGCGAACCGCCGCCGGCTGCGTCGTCTGGCCAAGGAATACGTACGGCCCGGCGTGCACGTCACTGAGATGCACGAGGCACTGCTGCGCATCCAGGCGCAGCGCACCCAGTGGCAGCGCTTCGTCGAGGCGGGTGTGGCGCCTGAGGTGCCGCTCGGCCTCGCCGACGTGTCTTCGGCCTGGCAGCGCGCGCACGCGGAGCTCGCGGAACTCGATGCCGCACTCGGGCGTCGCGAGCCGCTCGCTTCGCTACCGGTCGCGCGCCTGGTCCGCACACTTGCCGGTCTCGCCGCCAAGTCCGATGTCTTCGACAACCTGGTCGAGCGCGCGCAGCTGCGCGACCGACTGGCGCTGTGGGGGCTCGGGCCCCTGCTCGCTGAGCTGTCGGTGCGCCACGTGTCCGAGGGGCAGGTCGGCGAGGAACTCGAGTTCGCCTGGTGGCAGTCTCTCCTCGAGCGTGCACTGCAGGACAACCGGGCCCTTCTCGGCGCCAACACCGCTGTGGTGGATCGCCTCGAGCGGGACTTCCGCCTGGTCGACGAGGCCCATGCGGCGATGGCAGGGCCTCTGCTCGCGTGGCAGCTCGCAAGCCAGTGGAAGATCGCGATCGTCGACGAGCCGCAGCAGTCGCAGCACCTTCGTCGCGCCTTGACCCAGCCGGGGTCCAGCACGGCCGAGATCGTGAGCGCGGCTCCGAGCCTGGTCGACGTGCTCGCCCCGGTGTGGATATCCTCGCCCTACCGCGTGCCGGAGATCCCCGATTCGGTCGAGTTCGACACCGTCCTGCTGGTGGATGCCGCGGCCATCAACCTCGCCGAGGCCGCCCCGGCCATCCGCCGGGCTCGCCAGATCGTCGCGTTCGGCGACCCGGTGACCCAGCGACCGACGCCGTTCCACATCGCCGTCGATCCGGGCGATGCCTGGGAGCCCGAAGTGCCCTTCGACGATGTCTCGGTGTTCGAGCGGCTCTCGGAGCTGCTGCCGGTGATGACGCTCACGCGCAGCTATCGCGCCGGGGGCGAGGATCTCGCCGAGCTGATCAACGACGCCTTCTACGGCGGCGAGATCGTCTCGCTGCCCTGGGCCGGTTCGTATCTCGGCCGCGGCAGCCTCACCGTCGACTACGTCGAGGGCGGAACCGGTGCACCCGATCCGATCTCCGGCGCGGTCGAGAGCCCGGATGCCGAGGTCGCTCGCGTGGTCACGCTCGTGGTCGAGCATGCCGTGCACCGCCCGACCGAGTCGCTCATGGTCGTCACCGCCAGCACGCGGCACGCCGAGCGCGTGCGCGCCGCGGTGACATCGGCGTTCGCCGGTCGATCCGATGTCGCCGACTTCGTGGGACGTGACACCGCCGAGCCGTTCTCGGTGCTGACCCTCGAGGAATCGGTCGCGGAGAGCCGCGACCGCGTGATCTTCTCGCTCGGCTTCGGCCTCACCAAGCATGGACGGGTGCTGAGCGACTTCGGCGACCTCTCCACGCCTGACGGTGAGCGCCTGCTCACGGTCGGCATGACGAGAGCTCGACGCTCGATGGTCATCGTGTCGTCCATCCGCCCCTCCTCCTTCGACGACGGGCGCCTCGAGCACGGCGCAGCGACGCTGATGTCGATCCTCGGCGGCCTCGCGACGCGCGGGCGCGATGCGCGGCTGGAGGACCTGGCCGACCCGCTGACCTTGGCCCTCGCGAGAGAGCTACGCCGCCTCGGCGCCTCGGTCGATGTCGACTACCGAGGACGCCTTCCACTGGTCGCCCAGCATCAGGGCAAGGCCGTGGTGATCGAGTCCGACCCGGAGTCCAGGGGGGAGTCGCTGCGCGAGACGCTGCGTCTGCGCCCGCACGTGCTGCGCCGGCTGGGATGGCACTACGTGCGCGTGCATGCCTTCGACCTCTACAGCGATCCGGTGACGGTCGCCACGCGGATCGCAGCAGTGCTCGGCATCTCCGATTCGGCTCCGCGGGCCGACAATGACACGCAGCCGATCGACATCGCCGATTCCGACCGTGGCTGAGCAGCCTGACTCCGACGCCCCGCGGCAACGCGTCGTTCGGGTGCCGGGCTCCCGGCGCGCGCGGCTGACGCCGGTGCCCGGCACCGACCCGGATCCGGAGTCGGGACCGGCGGTCGTGGAGAAGAAGGCCAGGGTCGCGCGCGGCCCGAAAGGTCCCAACGACGATCAGCTGATCCAGGACATCCCGCCGCACTACTGACGGCAGGCGCGACCTGCCGCACACGCAAGAAGCGCACGGCCCCGATCGGAGTGCCGTGCGCTTCTCGTACGAGCGGACGTGGAGTCAGCTGCGCTGGTTCTTGGCGAGCAGGTCGCGGATCTCGAGCAGGAGTTCGGCTTCGGTGGCCGCTGCGGGCTCCTCTGCGGGAGTACCCTTCTTCGCGGCGACGCGCGCCTTGTAGTGGTTCATCGGCACGACGAACACGAAGTAGACGACCACGGCGACCGCGAGGAAGCTGATGACAGCCGAGACCAGGTCGCCGATCGGAAAGGTGACCTTCTCGCCGTAGATGCTCGTGAGCTGCGGGCCGAAGTTGCCTGCGGCATCCGCCTTGAAGAAGAGGGCGACGAGCGGGTTGATGATGCTGGCGACGACGGCGTTCACGATGGTGGTGAATGCGCCGCCGATGACGACCGCGACAGCCAGATCGATGACGTTGCCGCGGAGGATGAACTCCTTGAAACCTTTGAGCATGGGGACCCCTTGCAGATCGGGACCTCAGGAAGAGGTGGAGCTCGATGCAGCCGCCGGTTTGGCGCTCGTCGTCGACTCCGACTTCGATGATGCCGAAGCATCCTTCGATCCGCCAGTCTTGGCGCGCGAGTCGGTGCGATAGAAACCGGAGCCGTTGAAGGTCACGCCGATCGAGCCGTACTGCTTGCGCAGCGCTCCGCCGCACTCGGGGCAGACCGAGAGAGCATCGTCCGAGAAGCTCTGCACGGCGTCGAACTGGTGGCCGCACGACGTGCAGGCATAGGCGTAGGTGGGCATTTCGTCCTCAGGTTCAGCGTCGCGTCGGCGACAGGATCAGGGTCTGCGACGGGGTGACGACGCCGTTCACCGGCTGGTCGTGCACCTCTCGGGGCAGGGAGTCGAGTATCTCGGAATCATAGATGACTGCGTAGACGGGAGGGCATTTCTCCATAGAACCGATGGTCTTGTCGAAGTATCCGCGACCCCAGCCCATGCGCATACCCGAACGGTCGACGGCCGCTGCGGGGACGATCATCAGGTCGACGTCGTTCACGGCAATGGGTCCGAGCACCTCGCCGGTGGGCTCGGGAAGTCCGTGCAGACCTTCGGTCGTCTCGTCGTCGTCGTTCGCGACGGCCCAGTCCAACAGGCCGTCGGCACGCGTGATCGGGAGCAGCACGCGGATGCCTCGGCGCACGGCCCTGGTCACGAACTCCCTGGTGCCCGGTTCGGTCATGGTGGAGAGGAAGCAGGAGATGGATCGGGCGTCGAGCTCATCGATCAGAGCGTCCAGACGTTCCCCGATCGCCGTCGCGGCGGATTCGCGCTGCGCCTCGGAGAGCAGGCCTCGGCGTTCGCGCAGTTCGGCGCGGAGTGCGCGTTTGGCATGCTCGACGTCGTTCGACATGCCTCCGAGTCTACGGGGGTGCCCACCACTAGGCTGAGGGAATGGGTACGCAGAAGATCAAGGCCGTCATTCCTGCCGCGGGTCTGGGGACACGATTCCTGCCAGCCACCAAGGCGATGCCGAAGGAGATGCTGCCGGTGGTCGACAAGCCGGCCATCCAGTACGTCGTCGAGGAGGCCGCGGATGCGGGCATCGACGACATCCTGGTCATCATCGGCCGCAACAAGAACGCCATCTCCAACCACTTCGACTCCGTGCCGGAGCTCGAGGTGAAGCTCATGGAGAAAGGCGACACCGGCCGGCTCGAGCGCGTCATGAAGTCGAGTGACATCGCCGACATCCACTTCGTGCGTCAGGGCGAGCCGAAGGGACTCGGGCACGCCGTGCTGCGAGCGCGCACGCACGTCGGCGACAGTTCCTTCGCCGTCCTGCTCGGCGACGACCTCATCGATGAGCGCGACCCGCTGTTGACGCACATGATCGCCGAGCATGAGCGCAGCGGTGCTGCCGTGATCGCTCTGATGGAGGTCGATCCCTCCAACATCCACATGTACGGCGCCGCCGCCGTGGAGCCGATCGAGGGCTCCGAGTCGGTGCGCGTGACCGGACTCGTCGAGAAGCCCGCGCAGGAGGATGCGCCCTCCAACCTCGCCGTCATCGGACGCTACGTGCTCCCCGCCTCGGTGTTCGAGATCCTCGAGCGCACCGAGCCGGGCAAGGGGGGCGAGATCCAGCTGACGGATGCGCTGCAGGAGATGGCGGCGGACTCCGACGGGCCTGGTGTGGTGGGCGTGATCTTCCGTGGTCGCCGCTACGACACGGGTGACCGTGTCGACTACATCAAGGCGATCGTGCAGCTCGCCTCCGACCGTGACGACCTCGGGCCCGAGTTGCGCCCGTGGTTGAAGGAGTTCGCGGAACGCCTCTAGGCGACTCTGCGGGCGTCGGGACGCGCGATGGATCTGACGGCGGGGATCAGGCACGGAGCGATCGAGTTGCGGCTCATCCGCTCGAAGGATGCACGTCCGCTGCAGCATGAGCTGTTGGCCAACCGATCATGGCTGCAGCCGTGGGAGGCGACGGTTCCCTATGGGAGCGTGTCGTTCGACATGCGCCTGAGCATCCGGCGGCTTCTGCAGCAGTACAAGGACGGTGCCGGGTACCCGTTCGTCATGGAGTACGACGGCGAGGTGGCCGGGCAGCTGAACGTGTGGGGTGTCGCCCGCGGGTCGCTGTGCTCGGCCACCATCGGCTATTGGGTGAGCGAGCGATTCGCCGGCCGGGGGATCACCCCCACGGCCGTCGCGCTCGCGACCGATGCCTGCTTCACCGAGTACGGACTGCACCGGATGGAGATCTGCATCCGCCCGGAGAACGTGGCGAGCCTGCGCGTGGTGCAGAAGCTGGGCTTCCGGTACGAAGGGCTGCGGCGCCGCTACATCCACATCGATGGGGACTGGCGGGATCACTACGCCTTCGCGCTCACCCGGGAGGACGTTCCGCAGGGAGTTCTCGCCCGATGGCTGAACGGCCAGGTGCCGCCCGACGCGTCGACGGTGCCTCCCGCCGACCGTCTGAGGCTCTGACGAGACGCCGACTCACCGCGACACGCGCCGACTGCACGTTCGGAAGGCCGCGAAGCCCGTAGCTTTGTCGGTATGGACGGGCCGGTGCTGAGCGGGGGAGTGATCGTGCTCGTCGCTGTGCTCCTCTGGATGCTCTACCTGCTGCCCTCGTGGCGCGGTCGCTTCCAGTACAACGCCGCCGAACGCAACGCCGTGAGGCTGAACCAGGCGCTGCGGGTGCTCGCCGAGACCAGTGAGACGCCGGGAGAGGTGCGGTTCGAGTTGAACGCCCGCACCGCCCTGGCGCAGCAGAAGCTGGCCAAGCGGGTGCAGTCCGAGCGGGAGGCTGCCGAGCTCGAAGCGCTCCGCAACGAGCTCGCCGCCACCAGGGCTGACCCGGTGGTGCGCCAGGCGCGCGCTCGTCGTCGTGTGCGTGCGACGGCCACCACGATTGTCGTCACCGGTCTCGCTCTCGCGGGCCTCGGTGTGTGGCAGGTCGTCGCGACCGGTGCGCAACTGCTGCTGTGGGCCGGTGGAGCGCTCGTGCTAGTCTCGGGGCTCGCGCTGCAGCGGATGGCGGCTGTCGCCGCACGATCCGCGCGACGCCCGCAGCAGGTCGCACAGCCGCAGACCGAGCGCGTGGCTCCCGAACTCCATGATCAGGGCCGTGCCACCTGGACCCCGCGTCCGCTGCCTGAGCCCATGGTGTCGGTCGCCGGATCGCGCGCACAGGTCGCGCAGGCCGAGATCGAGGCGCAGGAAGAGCGTCGCAAGGCCGCGCGTATCGCCGCGCTCCGTGCGCGCGCCGAGGAGATGGCACCGGAGGCCCCCGTGGCCCTGCCGGCCGCCTCCTCATCTCCGTACGCCCGGATGGGTTTCGTGGACGACGCGGAGATCGAAGACCACGTGAGAGAGCTGCTCTCCCGACGTGCCGCCGGGTGATCGGTGTGACGCGGACCCCTCTTCCGTCGTGATAACGTAGAGGTGTTCACGGGCCTATGGCGCAGTTGGTAGCGCGCCTCGTTCGCATCGAGGAGGTCAGGGGTTCGAATCCCCTTAGGTCCACAGTGTTTTGAGTCGCGACATAGTTGACGAGTTATGAGGAAGAGTCCGGCCATCGGCCGGGCTCTTTTTCGTTGTTGCGCCAGTAGGTCTTGCTGGGGTTGATGGTGTTGGTTGTGATGATTCCGCCGGTGTTGAGGCGGATGACGGTGACGGTGTGGTCGTCGGCGAGGAGTATGACGGGTGTGCCGCGGTGTGTGGCTCCGATGCCAAGGTGGTGAGCGGCCACGAGCGGCGTCCTGGCAAAAGCGTTTGTCTCGGCGAAGAAACTTGCAGGGGAGCGGGACCTAACTCGAGTTTCCGATCTACGGATGGTGGGGGCAGTAGCGCCCCGTCTCGCCCGACACATGTCGGAGTCAAACGGCGAGACTCGGACGAGGTTCTCCCAGGGTCCGCGATCACGAACGTGCGGCCGAAGACATCGTCGTGCGGTCCTTCGACCACGGGGTGGCACCCTTCGTTGTCCACGTGGTAGAGCCGTCGTCGATGGCAGCGGTGGCGCGGGGCACTCCGCGGGTCAGTGAGCGCCTACATCCTGCCTGTGCCTTCTCGTGCGCGGTCGTCGGCCTGGTGGAACGCAGCGTGAGCTAGTTAAAGATTGTGCTGCCGGTATGGCGCGAGCCGTACCGAACTCCGAGGCGCTCCGCTGCGCGCTGCAAAGCCGGCTCTGGCAGGTGGGCTTGCTTGGTGAAACCTAACGAGAGCATGACCCATGTCGCGTCGCGCACCGCGCGAGATTCCGGGTCGGTCACGTACTGGTCACCGCGCTGGTCGTTGGGTGCTCCCTCGTGGGCGATGTCGTTTCTTGCCCACAGGAGGTGATTGATCCACTCTGCGACGTTGATCTTCGACGCCGCCATGAGTTCGGCACCGAGATCCGCGACGAAGACCTCGAGATGCTCACGATAGGTGCGCTCCACCGGCCGGTTGCTGGTGAACCTTCGCACCGCGGCCATCTGATCCTCGTCGAGCCCACTGAGTTGATCGAGGGCTGTTTTCAACGGCTGGAGCTGGGTGTCGGTCAGCCTTCTGACAGCAGGTAGCGGGAACCGGGTCTTGACGTACTTCTCTAGCGCCGCAGCGAGCGCTATGAGATCGCTCTCGACGTAGCCGGATTGATAGCGGATCCCGGAGAGGACTTGGGGCACCGGGCGGAGCGATGACCGCGCGGCCCACCATGCGTTGATCACAGATTGTGCGTGCTCGTTTCCCAGGCGCACGACGTACTCGATGGGCTTCCTGGGGTTTCGGTTGAATGGAGCGAACCGGGTACGGCCGAGGACAGTCACGATGACACCCGTTGGCTCCGTGGCGGTTAGCGTGAGCCGACCCGACGGAGAGTCGGCCGCGAATGTCAGCAGATCCTGGAAGGCGGCGAGGTGTTCCTCAAATTCGTCGAGCGGCGCGGGCTCGGTCGACGTGAGCTTGATCCGTCCTTGTGCGTCCGTGTAGGTGAACTCCATCGCTCTCGCCGTGCCCAGCGCAGGGGCGAGAAGCGGGGCGGAGGGAAAGCGCCCGCCGCCATCTTCGTGCCGGTATCCCGCGGCTCCCGTGGCGTGCTCGAAGAGTGCGTGGACAGAGCTATATGTGGGCTGGACGTCGTCGGAGCCCATCCGAATTTCGGTCACCCGGAGTGTGAGCTCTCGATCCTTCACGACAACGTGTCCAACCACGAGCGCCGGCACGTCGCCGATACGTGCCTGGAGAACTCGTCTTGAGGATGCTCCGGTGGTGGCAGAGAAGGTCGCATTGGTTGTGAGGTAGGCGTGGTCGTCTGCTTCTACGAGTGTGCCCACTCCAGTGGTCGCGTCCTTGCCGATAATCGCGAACTCCACTGCCGCCGGCATCTCTAGCGCACTGTCGATCATCGTCACCACCTCTCTATCTCAATGTTCTCGCGTGGGCTGCGGGGAATGGGGCTCGACCTGCGTGCGACGTTCCTCCTCGGCTTAGTCCGTATCGCGGAACCAGCGGTTTGAGGCGGCGGTCTCCGCCAGGGCGGGTGTGCGCTCTGCCCTCCTGGCAGCCAACTTGTCCGTGGCGATCTGCACCAGGTCCGCTGGCCATTCGCCTGGATCTTCGAGGATGGACTTCGCGACGGATGGCGTGATGGAGGCGAGCCGCGCTTGGTTGGCCCATCCGCCGGGCGGGAGCGCGTACCGGCTGCCTTTGAAGATCTCGAGCTTTTGCTTCCGCGTCTTGCACGCAGCAATGACTGCTGTTCGTGCGTCGGACGTGCCGGCGACGAGAAGGTCGCGGAGTGTCGGCTCCAAGCGGATGGCTACTCGTTCACGGGTCGATTCGGTTCCGATCGTCCAGATCAGCCAGAGAGTTCGCCCCGAGAAGTTCACTTGTTGAAGCCGGAGGGCGTCCTGGAGATCGAGGGAGCGCACTCGGTGACCCGCCGCGTCTCGCTGTAGGGACAGTTCCACCGCGCGGTATCGCTTCGAATCGAAGGTCTGCACGAGGTCATCGATTGCGGTGGAGAGTTCGATGACGACGCTGGTTCGGGCCTGCTCCAGAATGCCGATCACCGCGAGCATCTTGTCACGCGGGGATGTCAACGCTGCGAGGTGTGTACGCCACCACGCAGCATCGCCCCGGTTCTGGCGGTAGGAGGCCTCGATGCCCGCGGCCTCAGTGAGGGCTGCGGTGCGAGCGCGCGCAGCGACCGCAGATAGGTCGACGTCTGTGGGGACGGTGGCGACAACGCGTCGGAGGATCCATCCGTCGCCCCAGGCGTCCGCAATGGTCGCCAGATGCTGGTCCCAGTCGATCGTCGTAGACGTACTGGGCGTCACCGCGTTGGCGGCCGTTGAACCGGTTGCGGTGTGCTTCGGTCCCGGACGCGGAGGGAGGGCCGGCGTTGGCAGTTTGCGGCGCGGATTGGATAGCGTCGTGGTCGCAGCGTTGATGAGGTCCGTCAGAGGTGAGGTCTCGACACGGTGCGTGGCCCCTTCCGCGGCGCCTTCGTTGAGGTCGGATCGCGCCCGGTTCAGGATTTGCTCGTCCTGTCCGTTGTAGCCACCCTCGGCGAGGATGTCGACCAGCCAGTCGTGTTCCCCGTCTGCCTCAGCGACAATTGAGTGCAGCTGGTCAAGGCGGCGCGGGTCCGGCTGGGGGAGCGCTCTGAGATCCGCAGCGGTCTGCAGCCATGCGGTCGTGGCTTCGAACCGCTCCCACCACCAGCTCGCGATGTCATCGTCTGGCATGGCGTGTGCGTCGAGACTTCGCGCAATGGCGTGGCGAATCTCTGGGGACTTCTCCTGTTCGAGGCGACCCTTCAGATGAGCAACAGCTTGGCTGCGTCCGGCGCGGTCGCCGAGCCGAAGCGGTGTGCCGGCCGAATCGAACGCGCCATCCTCAGCAAGAATCACGCCAGGGCCTTCGAGCACAAAGTCCACGACCTCCCTGATCTCCGTATCAATCAGACCGTGGAAGATGCGGTCGCCAAGAACCAAGACGGCCATTGAGCGGATCGTCGGCTGCGGCGAGACTCGCTTTCCGACTGTCCGGAAGTTGTCGCGAAGGGCGCGAACTTCACCCTTGGTGAGCATGCCGATGAAGAAGCGGCACACGTTGGACCAGTACGGGCGTTCGAGAAGGGCGTTTAGGCCATCGTCCCGAGAGTTGCCGATGCCCTTGGCGGTCAGGTTGTCGAAGATGTGCAGGGCCGCGAAGTACTCGCGGAGTGACTGCACCTCGAACTCGAATGCGTCATCACGTTCCACAAGACAAAGAACGCGGTCTGTGATCGCCGAGTAGAGCTCTTCGGCCAGTTTCTGTTCCTCGGGCTGGCCTGCGAGGTAGTTGCGCAGGAGCTGGCGGAGTTCGTCCCGGGAGATCTTTCCGGAGCTTTGTCCTTGCTCCGCCTTGGCTTGCAGGTGCCAGCCGAGATAGGCGTGGGTGTCCTCGACGACGCGACGCTGCTCTGCGAGTAGAGGCTCTTTGTCTTCGGTCTGCTCCCGGTCCAGGAAGGTCTTGAGGTACTCGGCATACAGCTCCGTGCGTTGCTGCGGCAGCAGTTGTCGCCGGTGGAGCAAGTGCAGGAGGATCGCGAGCTGCATGGGGTAGGAAGCCAACTCGCTGATGTGGGGCACGTGCTGGCTGTCCATGAACGTTGACTGCAGCCGCGTTGCCGCCTCAGGCGAGAGCTGTGAGACAGCGACCCACCGTTGTAGATACTGGAGCCTCAAGCCCTGGGTGAGGCGTTGCAGATGCAAGACCGGAAAGGCGCCTGATGAGGTCAGCGGTTGCAGCGAGCTGCCGGGGCGCGTGGCGACGAGGATCACGAGGTCGGCCGCATCCGGGCTCAAGCGTCCCCGTACACGGGCGATCTCGTCGACAACCTTGGCGCGGACGGACAAGCTTGCAACTTCGTCGAGACCGTCCAATGCCAAGAGCACCGGTTCTGTCGCGATGAGGACGGCGAAGTCACGGGCCTCGAACTGGTGCGCTCCGATATGACGACCGATGTCGTCAATCACGAACTCCTCGAGACTGCGCCAGTCATCATCCCGTCGAGATCTCTCCTTTGATTTCCGCGTCTTGCCCCGACGAGCCGGGGGGACGTTAACCGCCCATTGCGCGTACTTGCGAAGGTCGATGCGAATCGGGAACCTGGCGATAGAAGTCGCGCGGACGAGCCCAGACTGGTCGGCAGTGTAGGCGTTCTCGCCCAGCCGCCGAGCCCGATGAAACTGGCACACGTATTGGAGGACGGTGGACTTGCCCTGGCCGGGACCCCCCACCAGCACGGCGTTGCCTTTCCACTCGGGGTGAAGCAGCGCTTGCGTCGCGCCCGTGATCACAAAGCCCGATGCTGCCTCAAGTTCTGCGGTGTCACCCGGCGCCGCATCTGAGATGCGAATGAGCAGGTCCGAAACGGCGGACTCATCGCGTCGGCATCCGACGGGCACGTCCACGAACATCGAATCAACCGACGGTCCGCGTAGGTCGACCTGCTGGAACTGAACTGTGTCTTCCGCCGCATACCTGTCGCCGAGATACGCCCGGAGCGTCGTTTGAAGCGCGTCACGCCTTTGTTGGTTGCGCTCATGCCGGGCTTTCATCGCGACGAGGACGTCAACCGAATAGCCCGTACCATCGTTCGCGTCGATCAGGGAGTGGTGCGTCGGACACATCAGCACCAAGTTCTCGTAGCCGTCAACTTCGGCATAGTCCACGTCGTAGCGAGGGCCGCCAGCGCTTCGAGCCCGGATGTGAGCTTCCTGCCCGAGCACGACCACATCTGAACCGCCGGTCTGCGCGTTGTTGACGTCGAGGGTGAGCGCCTGCAGACAGCCAGGGAATGCGCACTGATCATGCGCCCTCGTCCAGAGCAGCTTTCGCGTTCGCTCGCTGATCGCCATGCCACTCCCGTGTCCGTAGGTTCTCTCAATCTTCCCAGCCGTTGTGGGCTCTCGTGGCTGCGCACCACCGAGCAGCCCGGAAGATGCCCCGTGCATTGTCCATGAGAGAATTGGAAGGCTACGGTGCCGCGGGACTATGGGCGTCGGGGATTCGACCTGCCGGCGTCAGCCGCGTGCTTCCTGAGGAGTTCACGGCCGGAGGCATGGCAGCGTTAGCGTCTGAGCGGAAAGGCAGGCACCCACATGAAGATGCGGCAGCCTAAGGCACGGCAGCTTGGCGCTCGCGGCCAGACGGCCGCGAAGCTCTTCTTCGAGAGCCTCGGCTGGGGTGTTATCGAGACGAGCGGCGATCACGACCTCGGCACTGACCTGCTCGTTCAGGTCCGAGACAAGACGCTCGCCGACATGTCTCTCATGTTCGGCGTCCAGGTAAAGACAGGCGACTCCTGGTTCAAGAAGCGGTCGAAGATCGCAGGGAAGCCTGGGTGGATCTACAGCGAGAAGGACCAGAGGCACGCCAACTACTGGAGCAATCATCCGCTCCCGCACATCTTGCTCATTCAGAACGCCGACCTCAACAGGCGGTACTGGGTCTTTGCTAATCGCGAGACGATCGAACCCACCAAGAAGGGCTTCAAGATCCTTGTTCCGGAGGATCAGCCGCTCGAAGAGCGATTCCGCTCTCACTGGGAGGATGCAACCACTCAGGCGCTGAAAAGGGTCATCCTGGAGGGCGCGCGGTGGTCGTTCGATATGGACTCCGTTCCTCCCGCCGCTCACGCGCGTTTCGCGCTCCTCGCGGCGCACCTCGTGGCGCCTCACCCGAACAGAGGATCCAAGGAGCCCTTGTCGTGGCCACAAGCTGTCGCGCTGTGCCTATCCTCAGGTGCCGAACGCTGGGAACAGAACGCGGCACGTCATTCCACGGTGCCGACCGTCGGTGAAGCCTCCCAGTCCGAAGACTGGGGATGGCGATTCGCCGCCGCCGTCTACAGCTGGATCTATGAAGCCGACGCCGCACCACTTGAGAGCCTGGATTCCACGAGTGAATCGCGTCAGGCTCAGATTGCGCACGCCGTTGCGACGGCCGTCGCCCTAGAGGACTTCGACAGGCTCGCGGAAGCGGCAGAGCGCCTTGAACGTCTCGCTCTTGAAACCGAGGAATCGATCGAGCAAGCCTGGATTAGCGTGCATCGGGCGCACCTTGCAATGGAGCAAGGCGACGTCGAAGAAGCGCGGCGTCTCGCTCAGCTCGGATTTGCTCAGCTCGCTCCGGTTGGTGCCGATGTGACAGCCTCGCCTGTGCGTGCGGCGGCCGCGTGGGCGATGTTCGACACCGCCGAGATGATCCCGACCGATCTCGGACCAGTCGTATCGGTCATGGACAATCCGTCGTCGTGGTGGCGCGCGCAGACGACATCCGGCGGCCTTGAGGCTGCGGTCAAGCAACACTTCCGCGCATGGAGCCACGATCAGTCGGTCACCTTTGGGAATGAGTACGCCTCGCACAACGCACTGCATTCTGCGACTGTTCAAGCTCGGCTGGCTGGCTCCTTCGCCCAGGCCAAGAACGTCGCATCACTGAGGGCGCAAGTGGATCTCAGCATCCCTGCAGGAGATGCCCCGCGGACCGTTGACTCGCTGGAGACGCTACGCAGCGTCGGCGACGAAAAAGCTCTCAGACTCGCGATCCACGAGGTCGCACGGCGGGAGCCGCTGAGCCAACTACGTGAACTCGTCAGCCATGTGACGCCAACGACGATGACACGAACCACAAGCCGCGCAGATCTGCGACTGCTCCAGCACGCCGGTATCTACGCCGATCCCGAGCACGCTCACGAGCTCGTCGACTTCCTGCTGGACGCACTCGAGGATCCACAACCCTTTAGTGACCGGGTGGCAGCACGATATCTCGTGGTTCCCGCGCTTCTTGAGTCCCTGGCAGGACTACGAGACTTCCTTCAGGAAGAACAGTGGTGCCGCTTCATCGACTACGTGCTGTCTCACGAACACAGCGAGGTCTCCGCTCCATCGCTAGCTCGCCTTCTTACGGATGCCCAGCTGGTCGACGACTATCGTGCCCGTCTTGCTCGGGCCCTTGACGAAGTGCCCCAGTGGCTGCAGTCATCACTGCGGAGCGCAATTGGCGCCAACCAAGCGGATGAACGAGCTCAGGTCCGACAGAAGCTCCTCGACGGCGATCTCGACGGGCTTTCCGCGATTCGCGGAAATCTGGGCGAACTTGACGCTGACGAGGCTGCCGCTGTCACCACCGCGCTCGCGAATGCTGTCGATGCCGAGCGCGAGCATCCCATCCCGGCGGGGCTGATCGCCCAGGAACGCGACGACGCTGGCAACCTCGCCAAGCTCTGCATCAATTTCCCGGATCTCGAGGGATGGAGCTCTCTCATCGAGTTCATTGCCGACCTCTCCATCGAAGGCCGCCGCAAACGCCAGGCCGCGCTGACTCTCGCCCGCAATTCCGACGCGATACCTGCTGCCGTTCGGCCAGCCTTACTCGACGCGGCGCGCTCAGCACGGAACCAAGTCAACGAGGAAACATCGCCTGCGCCCACACTCATCAAAGATGTCGGAGGCGCGATCGATTGCCTTTACGCCTCGCTCCTGGACAAGAGCGATCCAGATCGGTTTGCGCTCACGGCATCCTTGCTTGCCGGCTCCCTGGAGCAGCGGCGAGATGTCTCCTGGTATCTCGCAAGCTCTGATGATGCCGAGTTGCCCCTCGCGGCACTCCTGAAAGACCCGGACCCGGAGGTAGCGTCGAACGCCGCAGCAGGGATGGCGAGGCTCCTGCGGAACAGTCCGGAGCCAAAGCCCGCCATCGTCAATCTCCTCGTCCGACTCGTCGAGAAGGACACCTCCGTTGCGCACGCCATCGTGGTGGGACTCGGAGGCACCGAGCCCCTTCATGACAACTTGCGGCGACTCAAGCTCGCTCTACAGCAACACGCGTCCGTACGCGTTCGGAAACTCGCACATGCGCTTCATACAAGCGACTCATGACCGTGGCGGATCGCGAAGTCAAGTTGGCTGTCGGCGTGGGCAACGCAGACGTGAGGTCGCGGACACCGTTCTCATGCCACGTCTAGCTCCGATCTCTTGCGTCCGCGTCGAAGTATGCCGCGCCGCTCGAGGTGGGCACTCACAGTGGTGCGGTGGATCGCGAAGCGCCGGGACAGGACGTATGTCGAGTCGCCCGCGCAGTACGCCTTCACGAGCTGATCGATCTCGCCGGGGGTCAACGTCTTCACGCGCGTGCGAACCGCGTTTCTAGTCCTCGTAGGTGTCTCGCCTCTGACATGATCGCGTCGACATCCGGCGGCCTCCCGCATGAGCGAGATCGTTGATTTTCCGCGCCCCTCTTGTTTGGAATAAGTTCCCAGGATGACCACAGAACAGAGAAGCCCCCGGCTCACGCCGGGGGCTTCTTTCTTGTTGCGGACGTGGGGTGATAGGTCAAGATACTGTGCAAGAGAACGGAGAAGCCTTCTCCGCTTTCGGATCAGACTCTCCCGCGAGAGAAGGGACCAGGAATGGTCTACGCGATGATCGTGCGGCGCAAGGTGCGACGCACTTTCGAACAGATCAATTCGGGCAATTATGCCGCGATGGTCGACGGGCTCAGCGGCGAGTTCGAGTACATATTCCACGGCGAGCACGCGCTCGGAGGGCGGCGCGTCACGAAGGACGCGATGAATCGGTGGTGGGAACGGACGCTGAGCGTGCTTCCCGGTGCCGCGTTCGACGTGCGAGAGATTCTGGTCAACGGAGGGCCGTGGAAGACGCGTGTGGCCGTGCGCTCCGTGGTCAGCGGTCCTCTGCCTGACGGTGAGCTCTACGAGAACACGGTCTTCCAGTTCATGACCATCACATGGGGCAAGGTCACCGCCGTGGAGACGGTCGAGGACCTCCAGGTTCTCGAGCGCGCGTTGCGCAAAGTCGCGGATGCGGGCAACGCCGAGGCTGCTGCGGCACCGATCATGGGCTGAGCCGAGCGATTCGCGCCGCGACATCCCCCGCCCGCCGCGGTACCGTGAGCCCATGCCCGCCCGTCGCAAGGTCCCCGCGTCCGCGCGCACGCCTGCCGCCCGCACGCGCTATGCGCGGCGCAGGCAGAATCGACTGTCCCGGGTGGAGAACGACCTCACGCCCGATCAGTGGCAGGCACTGATGGACGCGTGGGAGGGTTGCGCCTACTGTCAGAACCCGGCGCCGGCCCTGCAGCGCGATTGCATCATGCCCGTCTCCCGCGGCGGACGGTACACGCTGGAGAACGTGGTGCCGGCGTGTGCCTCATGCAACGCGAGCAAGAACAACAGCGAGGTCACCTCGTGGCTGCGTCGCAAGAAGTTCGACGAACGGGCGTTCCTCGTCCGCCAGGCGACGATCCTGAAGTCCCTCGTCCCCGCGGAGGAGGACGAGGGACTGTAGAGCACTATGCGACCGTCGCGTTGATCAGCGCAGGGCCTGCGCGCAGACCACAGCTGCCGCCGCGGACCACGCCTGGGGGCGACAGGCTGCGGGGTACGGGACAGGACGACCACCCGGGACACGCGTGTCCCCGGACTGGAGTTCCGGGACCCGGTAGTCGAACCCCTCGGCGGAGTCCAACAGCTGCAGCGCGACCTTCTCGGCGTGGTCATCGAGACCGGAGCGCAGCATCCCGTGCAGGGCGATCGCGGTGTCGTGAACCCAGACGCTGCCGCCGTGATAGCTCAGCGGCCAGTATCCCGCAGCGCCGGTGGACATCGTGCGGATGCCGTAGCCGCTCGACAGTGACGGACCGACGAGCAGCTCTGCGCACGCCTGCTCCTCGTCCGGGTCGAGCAGCCCGGTACCGAGCAGATGGCCGATGTTGCTGGTGAGGGAGTCGACGGGGGCGCCGTGGGCGTCGAGTGCGATCGCGGGGTAGCGGCCCTCCGGGGTGGTCACCCAGTAGGCGTCTCGGAATCGCCGGCGCAGGTCCGCGGCCCATTCGCGCAGCTCAGCCGCACCCGGCTCGCCGAGGGCATCGAGCAGCTCGGCGCCGCGCCTCGCGGCCTCATAGGCGTACGCCTGCACCTCGCTGAGAGCGATCGGCCCCTCGGCCAGGCGTCCGTCGCGCCACTGGATCGAGTCGCCGGAGTCCTTCCAGCCCTGGTTCGCCAGACCGTGTCCTGTCTCGTCGACGTAGTCGATGAAACCGCTGCCGGAGGCGGCGCCGTGCTCGGTCATCCACGCGAGCGCGGCCCGCAGCGAGGGGAGGAGGTCGCGAACCTCCTGCTCCGCCATCCCAGCATCCCTCGCATCGGCCAGCAGGCACACCCAGAGCGGAGTCGCATCCACGGTGCCGTAGTACAGCGGAGGCAGGTGCACGCCCTCGTTCGGAAGCGACAACGCACCGTTTCGCAGCTCGTGCGCGATCTTCCCCGGTGCCTCGGCGGTCGACGGGTCCGTCGTGGTGCCCTGCAGGCGGGCGAGCACGCGCAGCGTCGATGCCGCCATCGTCGGATCGGTGCGGAGGGCGAGGCGCGCGGCCCACAGGGAGTCACGCCCGAACAGCGTGAAGAACCAGGGAGCACCGGCAGCGTAGAACGCGTCGTCCGGATGGGTAGGAAGCACCAACCGGAGTGCATCGAGGTCGGCGGAGGCCTGAGCCAGCCACCGGGTGGCACGAGGGTCGGCGGGAACCGGCTCGTGGCTCAAGTCAGCGGTCGGCGGAGCCGCGGCTACAACCAGGGTCGGGTCATCCATCACCAGCTCCCAATGGAGCTCCACGCTCCCTCGGCGGGGAACGGTCGCCTCCCAGCGCAGCACGAGTACATCCCCATCGCGGATGACGCGGGCGGCCGTCGCCGAGACCACGAACGAGGCGTCGCCCCCGCGGCACACGCCGTCGTCCCACGTCCATGGCGTCTGGGCGGTCTCGCCGGCCTTCACCTGCTGCATCGGGGTGAAGTCGGGCTGCAGGCGCACGGTGACCCCGACCGAGACCGGTGCGTCCAGATGCGAGGCGATCCGGATGGTCTCAGCGAACGAGCCCGCCGTCACGCGGCGCTCGCGGTCCATGCGCACTTTGGGATCGGCTGAGCCGTCGTCGATGCCGCGGAGGACATCGGTGAACGCCACGAGCCTCGGATCCGGGGAGGAGCACGAGATCGACTCCAGCTCGGTGCCGTCGACGGAGAGCTCGACGCTGCGGACGTGCCGGACGTCGCCGTGATAGATCCCATGGATCGGTGCGATCCCCATGCGGCCGGCGGCATCCGACCAGACCTGAGTGGGTGCCTCGAGCGCGATCACGGCGTCGTCCAGCAACGGCTGGAGGGGCGGGGTGGGGGTCATTCCTTGACGGCTCCTTCTGTGGTGTTCATGATGCGGCGTTGGAAGATGAAGAACATCACGGCGACGGGAATCGTCATGATGAGCGCCGCAGCCAGCTTGATCGGGTACTGGGTCCCCTGGCTGAGCTGTCCGCTCGCGAGGGACGCGACGCCCTTGGTGAGAGTGGTGAGGGCAGGGTCGTTCGTCGAGACGATGAAGTGGCTGAGCTCGTTCCACGATCCCTGGAAGGACAGGATGATGATCGTGACGAGCGCGGGAGTCGCCATCGGAAGCACCACGGACCAGAAGATGCGGAACGTGCTCGCGCCGTCGATCCTGGCCTGCTCCTCGACCGACTCGGGGATCGATTCGAAGAAGTTCTTCATGATGAACACTCCTGCGGCGTCCACGAGAAGGGGGAGGATCATGCCCGCGTAGGAGTTGAACATCCCGAGCTGATTGATCACGAGGAACTTCGGGATCAGCAGCACGACCGAAGGCACGGCCATCACGGCGACGAGAGCGGCGAACACGAAGCCGCGACCGCGGAATCGCAACCGCGCAAGCGCGTACCCCGCGAGCGAGTTGAAGAACACGCGCCCGATCGTGACGAAGAGGGTCACGACTGCGCTGTTCACGAACCACGAAGGGAAGGTCGAGTTCGCGAAGAGACGCTCGTAGGCGGCGAAGGTCCATACGTCGGGGATGAGCGAGATACCGGAGCTCGCCGCGTCTTCGTCGGTCTTGAAGCTCGTCGCGACCTGCATGAGGAACGGGTAGATGTAGATGATCGCGAGCACGATCAGGACCCCGTAGAGCACGATCTGCCAGGTGAGCTGTTTGGGGGAGAGCTTCATGACGCCCCTCCCTTCCGCGTGATCTCGTAGGCGCGCAGACGACGCCGGGACACCGGGCGGTCGCGCAGCGCCCAACGCTGGATGAGTGTGAAGACCACGATGATGACGAACAGGATGAACGCGATCGCGGCACCCTGTCCCCACTCCTGCTTCGTGAACGCGGTCTGGTAGGACAGGAATGCGGGCGTCAGGGTCGTCTTGCTCGGCGCGCCCTGGGTTCCGGCGTAGATCTGGTCGAACACCTGCCAGGTGCCGATGAGTCCGAGCGTCAGCACCGTGAACAGCGTCGGGCGCAGCTGCGGCAGCGTGATGCGCCAGAAGCGCTGCCATCCGTTTGCCCCGTCCATCATCGCGGCTTCATCGACGTCGGCGCCGATGTTCTGAAGCCCGGCGAGGAACAGCAGCATGAAAGTGCCGGACGTCGTGAACACGGCCATCAGGATGTAGGCGCTCATCGCGATCGAGGGCCCGGCCAGCCAGTCCCACCAGGAGACGCCGAGCGCGCCGGCCTGGGTGAGCGCGCCGGGGCCGTTCTCCACACCGACGGCGCCCAGCACGAGGTGCAGGATGCCCCGAGGGTCGTTGAACCAGTTCGGACCGGTGACTCCGAACCAGGAGAGCACGTCGTTCACCGCACCGCTGGCGGAGAAGAGGAACATCCACAGCACCGTGATCGCGACCGAACTCGTCACGGAGGGGAAGTAGTAGGCGGTGCGGAAGAATCCGCGGCCGCGCAGCATCGCACGGTTGACCAGCACTGCGAGGAAGAGCGCGAGCGCTGTCTGCAACGGGACGACCAGCACCACATACCAGGCGTTGTTCCGCAGCGCCGTCCCGAAGTCCCGCGTCGCGAGCCCGCCGTCGGCGAGAACGGCGGCGTAGTTGTCGCTGCCGACGAACGATACGTCGGCGGAGAGGGGGCTCCCGCGACCCGACCAGTCGGAGACACTCACCCACAGCGCCATGAGAACCGGCACCAGCAGAAAGACGCCGAGGATCGCGATCACCGGTGCTGTGAAGAGCCATCCTGCGGCGGCCTCGCCGCGGCGGAGACCTGACGCCCCGCCGCGGCGAAACCCGGAGGCCCCGCCGCGACGAGATGCGACCTGTGTCGCCATGACTACTCGACGACCGCTTCGAGGTTCGACTGCACCGAGTCGAGGATCTGCGCCGGGTCCGTCGACTTCAGGGACTCGAGCTGCGAGTTGAAGTCGGCGATCACATCGGCCGCGCCGTCCTGGTTCGGCGGGAACTGGGCGTAGTCGGCGCCGGCGAGGAACGGAACGAGCGTGGCGTTGTCGGTGGCCCAGGCGTCGGCTGCCGAGGCGATGGACGGCATCGGGCCGAAGGCCTTCGAGAACGCGAGCTGGCTGTCGGTGCTGGTCAGGTACTCCACCAGTTCGAGAGCCGCCTGCTGGTTCGGGCTGTCGGCGGCCATTCCCCAGCAGTTCGTGAACTGCAGGGTGCCCTGTCCGGCGGGGCCCGCCGGGAGCTCCGCGACGGTGTAGTCGACACCGCTGTAGTCATTCGACATCGCGCCCGTGATCCAGTTGCCCTCGATCACCATGGCAGCGGACTGCTTGCCGAACGCCTCGCCGCCCCAGCCGGCGCCGATGTCCTTCGCGAACGCGAACGTGCCGTCTGCGAGGTGGGTCTTGACGTAGTCGAGCGCCTGCACGTTCGCGTCGTCATCGGCGATCGCCTTGCCGTCGCGCACGAGACCCCCGCCCGCCTGCGCCATGAAGACGCCGAGCCGCTGGTACTCGGCGCCGAACGCGAGACCGACGTGGTCGGCCGTGGTCAGCTTCTTCGCGACGGCGGCGAGGTCGTCCCAGCTTTCGGGAATGTCGGCATCCGTGAGCCCGGCTTCTGTCCACATCTGCGTGTTGATCACGAGCGCGAGTGTGGAGAAGTCCTTGGGCGCGCAGTAGAACGTGCCATCGACAGTGAAGTTCTCGACGAGCGAGGGGTAGAAGTCATCCTTGTTCTCGAGCTGGTCGCCGTAGGCCGCGAGGGATCCGTTGGATGCGTAGCCGGCCAGCCGGTCTGTCGACAGATAGAAGAGGTCGGCGGGCTCGCCCGCGGCGAAGCCCTGGGACAGCTCCTGGTCGAGGTTGCTGGCCACCTGCAGGGAGACCTTCACGCCCGATTCCTTCGACCACGCGTCGACCGCGGACTGGACCGCGGCCGTTTCGGCGTCCCCTGAGGAGCCGATCAGCAGCGTGAGTGCGTCGTCGGACGAGGTGAGGCCCTCGGCATCCGTTTTGCCGGCGTCGTCGCCGGAGAAACCGGATCCTCCGCAACCGGTGAGGACGAGGGCGCTGGTCAGCAGCACCGCTCCGGTGCCGACAAGTGCGCGTGTGGTTGGCCGGGTCATGGTCTCTCTCCCTTGATGAGTCACGTGGGATTTGATCGATCAAATCTCGCGTGGCTTACACTAAACGGCGTAGCGCGGAAGTGTCAAACCCCGCAGGAAGTGGAGGCGGAGCCGCATGGCCAAAGCACCGACGGTCGAAGACGTCGCCGCGCGCGCCGGTGTCTCGAGACAGACTGTGTCGAACGTGCTGAACACCCCGGACATCGTCCGCCCTGCGACGCGGGAGCGCGTGCTCACCGCGATCGACGCGCTCGGCTACCGCCGGCATGCGGCCGCGCGCCGGCTGCGGCTGCGACGCAGTTCCACGATCGGGATCCGGCTGCACTCGTATCTCGGCGGTGTCTCCGGCGTCGTACTCGACCGGTTCGTGCATGCGATCACCGAACGCGCGAGCGACCGGGGCATGCGGATGCTCGTCTACGCGGCACGAACTCCGGAGGAAGAGCTCGCGCGTCTCGGCGAACTCTGGGACGGCTCGGAGATCGATGCGGCGATCCTCACCGCGACCGAGCGCGACGACCCACGTGTGCGCGGCCTCGATGAGCTCGGGCTGCCGTTCATCTCCTTCGGTCGGCCGTGGGGGGAGGATGACATCGCGGACCCCCGCCACCTGTGGGTCGACGTCGACGGCGCCGCCGGTACGCGCGCAGCGACCGAGTACGCCCTCACCCGTGGGCGGCGAGTCGCCTTCCTGGGGTGGCCACCCGGTTCCGGAACCGGTGACGACCGCGAACGAGGCTGGCGCGAGGCGATGTCCGCTGTGGGTGCGCCGGGTGCTCGCCTCGTCGCCGAGGAAGGTGTGCCGTTCGCGCGCGCGAGCGTCGAGGCGTTGCTGGCTGCCGATGACGCACCGGATGCTCTCGTGTGCGCGAGTGACTCCCTCGCCGTCGGTGCGCTGCTCGCGGTCACTGCTGCGGGTCTCCCGCTACCGGTGATCGGCTTCGACAACACTCCCACCGCGGAGGCGCTCGGATTCTCCAGTGTGGAGCAGCGGCCGGAGGACGTCGCGTCGGCGATCCTCGAGCTCCTCCTCGGGCCGACCGGCGAGATCGTCACACCGCGCAGTCTGGAGTCCGGATCTGCGCATGCCCTCATCGCACCCGAGCTCGTGATCCGCTGAGCAGAGCGATGCTGCGGGCGTCTCGGCTCAGAGCACGGACTGGGCCCGGGTGAGCACGTCGCGCAGGATCTGCTCGATCTCCCGGAACTCCGGCTGACCGATCGTGAGCGGCGGAGCGAGCTGGATCACGGGGTCGCCCCTGTCATCCGCGCGGCAGTACAGGCCGGCTTCGAACAGGGCGGGGGAGAGGAAGCCGCGCAGCAGCCGCTCGGACTCGGCGTCGTCGAACGTCTCCTTGGTGGATTTATCCTTGACCAGCTCGATGCCGAAGAAGTAGCCGTCACCGCGCACGTCACCGACGATCGGGATGTCGAGCAGCTTCTCGAGCTCGGCGCGGAACAGCGGGGAGTTCTCGCGCACGCGCTGGTTCAGACCCTCCTCGTCGAAGATCGCGAGGTTCTCGAGCGCGACCGCCGCCGAGACCGGGTGGCCGCCGAACGTGTACCCGTGCGGGAACGACATGTCGCCCTTCGAGAAGGGCTCGTAGATGCGGTCGCTGACGATGGTGGCGCCGATCGGCGAGTAGCCGCTCGTCATGCCCTTCGCGCAGGTGATCATGTCGGGCACGTAGCCGAGGCCCGTGCACGCGAACGTGTGCCCGAGGCGGCCGAACGCGCAGATGACCTCGTCGGACACCAGCAGCACATCGTGGCGGTCGCAGATCTCGCGCACGCGGGCGAAGTAGCCGGGAGGGGGCGGGAAACAGCCGCCGGAGTTCTGCACCGGCTCGAGGAACACCGCGGCGACCGTGTCGGCGCCTTCGAAGAGAATCATCTCCTCGATGCGATCCGCCGCCCAGCGGCCGAAGGCCTCGAGGTCGTCGGCCGGACCGCCCATCTCCGCCGCGCGGTAGAAGTTGGTGTTCGGCACGCGGAACCCACCGGGGGTGACCGGCTCGAACATCGACTTCATCGCCGGGATGCCGGTGATGGCGAGGGCGCCCTGCGGGGTGCCGTGATAGGCCACCGAGCGCGAGATCACCTTGTGCTTGGTGGGCTTGCCCATCAGCTTCCAGTAGTGCTTGGCGAGCTTGAAGGCAGTCTCGACGGCCTCGCCGCCTCCGGTGGAGAAGAAGACGCGGTTCAGGTCGCCCGGTGCCTCGTCGGCGAGGCGATCGGCGAGCTCGATCGCGGCGGGATGCGCGTACGACCACAGCGGGAAGAACGCCAGCTCCGATGCCTGCTTCGCGGCGGCCTCGGCGAGACGGCGGCGACCGTGTCCGGCGTTGACCACGAAGAGTCCGGCGAGACCGTCGAAGTACTGCTTGCCCTTCGAGTCCCAGATGTGGTGCCCGTCGCCCTTGACGATGATCGGCACGCCCGACTTCTCCATCGTGGACTGCCGGGTGAAGTGCATCCAGAGGTGGTCTTTGGCCATCGCCTGGAGTTCGGCTTCGTTGCGTGTGGTGCTCATCTGGTCCCCCAGTTGTAGAGCTGCTTCTGCAGCTTGGCGTAGATGAAGGTCTCGGTCGAAAGGACCCCGTCGATGGGGCGGATGACGTCGTTGATCAGCGAAAGCAGGTCTTCGTCGTCCTCGCAGACGACCTCTGCGAGCACGTCGAAGGCGCCCACGGTGATGACGACGTAGTCGATCGCCTCGATCGCGGCGACGGACTCGGCCACCCGCCGTGCGTCGCCGGAGACGCGGATGCCGATCATGGCCTGGCGGTGGAAGCCGAGCTGCATGGGGTCGGTCACGGCGACGATCTGCATGATGCCGGACTCGGTGAGCCGCTGCACGCGCTGGCGCACCGCCGCCTCGCTCAGGCCGACGACCCGTCCGATGTCGGAGTAGGAGCGGCGTCCGTCTTCTTGCAGGAGTTCGATGATCGTCTTCGAGACCTCATCCAGCGCGGGGTGCTTTCTCGTCGGGCTCATGGTGCGATCTTCGCACTCGCAACGACGTTCAGCAACCGATTTCGCGCTTTCGGTTGCCCGAGCCTGTGGAAAACAGCAGAAAACAGATCAGGATTCGAGCGGTCCCAGCCATGCGCTCGCCGCCGTCGCGTGCGCGGATTCGGGGTCAGAAGGGTGGAACGCGCCCGCCAGCACATCACGGTAGAGCCGCGAGAGCTCGTTCGAGGAGAAGTACGAGCCGCCTCCGGCGACCAGCATCGCCTGGTCGACGACGTGCTTGGACATCGTGACCGCGCGGTGCTTGACGCCTGCGAGCAGACTGAACCACCGCGCGCCATTGTCGACGCGCTCGTCGACGTCACGCGCGAGTGCGGCGATCTGCGGGGGCAGGGCGTCGTAGGCGAGGGCCATGTCAGCGATGCGCCAGCGGATGTCGGGGTCCTGGCTGTAGGTCGTGCCGGACTTCTTCGAGCGGCGGGTGTGCGCGGTCTGCACGGCGAGATCCAGCGCGCGCCGGGCGATGCCGGTGTAGACGGAGGCCAGCAGGATCTCGAACACGCTGAAGATCCCGAACACGATCGGATCGGGGTTCGGGCCGGGATCGATGCGGCGGACGACGTGCGCGGCATCCGCCGTCGCGCCGTTCAGACGGGTGGTGCGGCTCTGGGTCGCGCGCATGCCGAGCGTGTCCCAGTCCTCGGAGGTGGTGACCGCATCGGTGCGCTCGACGAACGCGAACACGAGCTTCGGGGCATCCGCACTCGTGGTGTCGAGCCCGTGCAGGCCGAGTCGGGTCCACACCGGAGCCAGCGACGTGAAGATCTTGGTACCGGTGAACGAGTAGCCGCCGTCGGGCAGAGGCGAGGCATCCGTGTCGCTGCCGAACAGCACGAGGTCGTTGCCGCCCTCGCTGATGCCGAAGGCGAAGACCTCGCCGGCGACCGCGCCGTCCTGCACGAACTCCAGTCCCGGCACACCGCGGTCGGAGAAAACCTTCGCGACGCCTGTCCACACCAGGTGCATGTTGATGGCCAGAGCCGTGGCCGGGGCGGCCGTCGCGAGTCGCTGCTGCAGCAGGGCAGCCTCGGCGAGGCTCAGACCGGCACCGCCGCGCGCGGTCGGCACGAGGATCGACAGGTACCCCGCCTCGCGCAGCTCGTCGAGGTCCTGCTGCGGGAACGTGTTCTCGCGGTCATGCAGAGGAGCACGCTCGCGGATCCGCTCCAGCAGCTCGTCGGAGAGGAAGGCGGTCGGGTCGAAAGCGCTCACTTCAGGGCCTCCAGGAGCTGTCGCACGGATTCCTCCGGCTTGTCGCGATGCAGGGAGTGCCCGGCGCCGGCGACGATCGACATGGTGATGAGCGGATTGGCCGACAGCACCTCCGCCGCGAGGTCGCCGGTGAAGATGCTGTAGACGGCGGGGTCGGCGCCGAGCACATGTGTGGGGATCGAGAGGGCTGCGGCTTCGGCCCGCACGTCCCAGGGCTGATTCTGCGCGCTGGTCTGCTCCACCGCCCAGGCGCTCGCCCGGAGCACGGCATCGACCTTCAGCTCCTGGTCCTGCGGGTGCCAGTGCGGATGCTCCTCCTGCACCACCTCGAGTCGAGTGTCGGCGAACGCCCGCTCCTGGCTCCGGCGCACGATCCCGGCGTCACGCCCGTCGACGTGGATGGCCGGATCGATGAGCACGAGGCGGCGCGTCCAGGCGGAGTCGGATGCCGCGGCGACCGTGCTCGCCGCGCCCCCGAGCGAGTGACCGATGACCGCGTCCCAGCTGCCGCCGTCTGACGGGCGGGTCGCCACGAGGTCGGCCCCGTACGCCGCGAGCGAGTAGTCGAGCGACCGGGGCGCGTCACCGTGACCACGCAGATCGACGGCCGTCGCGTGCCATTCGGCCTCGGCCAGAGCATCGCCGAGGCGCCACATCAGGGCGGCGGAGGAGCCGAGACCGTGCACGAGCAGGGCGCGGCGCGGGGCCGAGGGGGAGCCCCAGGCGATGCGGGGCAGCAGGAGCGGTGCGGGCATGCTCCCAGCCTACGACCGGCCGGTCGGACAGGCCCCGGCGCACGCGCGCGGATCGGGGTGCTGCGGAGGGCGCGAATGGTCCTTATAAGGGCCGTATTCCGGCAGAGTGCGCCACCGCATCCCGGTCAGGGGTCGCGAATGGTCGCCTCGGATGCTCTGAAGCGACCAGTTGCGACCTCCCGACCAGGCGCGGGGGTCCGCGATCAGTGGAGCGGCGGGAGGTCGGCGGCGATCGTCAGCACGCGCTCGGCGGCGGCGTGCCCGGCCGACAGGCGCGCGGCGAGCGGGGCGCCGTCGAGGGTTGCGGCGAGGAAGCCGGAGGCGAACGCGTCGCCCGCCCCGACCGGCTCGACGACGTCCACCACGGGAGCCGGCACGAACACCGGTTCGGCGTCGCCCTCGAAGGCGGTCGCTCCGACATCGCCGTCCTTGACGATCAGCAGCGGGCACCGGGGGAGGAAGGCGCGGATCTCGGCCGGAGTGACGGTGCCCCAGATGCGCTCGGCCTCGTCGCGGCCGACGAAGGTGATGTCGGCGGCATCCGCGAGACGGGCGAGGGTCTCGGCCGCGTCCTCGCGGCTCCAGAGCGGACGCCGGTCGTTCACGTCGAACGACACGAGCGCGCCGGCGCTGCGGGCGTCGGCGAAGAGTCGGTCGACCATCTCCCGGCACGAGGGCGAGAGCGCGGGCGTGATGCCTGTGGTGTGCACGATCCGCACGCCGTCCAGGCGCTCGGCCGTCAGGAAGCCCGGTTCCATGTGTGCGGCCGCCGATCCGCGGCGGTAGTAGTAGACCGCGGAGGACTCGATGCCCGGATCCTTGAACATGACGCCGGTGGGCGCATCCGCTGCGCGTTCTACCCACAGCTCCACTCCGCGCCGCGCGAGCTCGGAGCAGATGCGGTCGCCGAGCGGGTCGGCGCCCAGGCGCGATGCCCAGGCGACGCGGTGGCCGGTGGCGGCGACTCCCGCCGACACGTTCGACTCCGCCCCGGCGAGCCCGATCGTCGCGTGCCCTGCTGCGGCGAGCCCCGCATCCGTCGGCGTGATCAGCGCCATGGTCTCGCCGACGCAGACGATCTCGGGAGCGGACGTCAGGGGAGGAAGGGAGCTCATGAGGGGGTGACCGCCAGGGGTTCGGTGTCGGGATGGGGACTCGCGTCGCGGTGACGCAGATCGGGGAAGGAACGGACGAACACGATCGAGACGACCAGGCCGACCGCGGCGAACAGCGTCGCCGCGAAGTACGCGCCGCGCCAGTCGCTGACATCGACGAGGAAGCCGGCCACCGCTGACCCGGCAGCGGCGCCGATGAGCTGGCCGGTGCCGGCCCAGCCGAACGCCTCAGCGGTCTCGCTGAACTTCACGCTCGCCGAGGTGATCGCGAAGAGCACGGCGAGAGCCGGCGCGATGCCGATGCCGGCGAGGATCAGCGTGCCGCCGAGCCAGAACACATTGAGCATCACCATCGTCAGGCCGAGACCGATCGTGACGATCAGCAGACGCCGCGCCATGGCCCATGGCCCGATGGGGATGTGGCCGAAGGCCAGCCCCCCGGCGAGACTGCCGACCGAGAAGACCGCGAGCACGAGGCCTGCGGCGAGGCTGCCGTGCTCGAACGTCGCCACGACGCCGACTTCCACGGCCGCGCACGCCCCGATCAGGAGGAAGCCGATGACGGTGGCGAGCAGGACCGGCGGTTTCAGGACGACCTTGCCCAGCGGGTTGCGGCTGCGGGGGATACGCACGCGGCCGACCTCGGGAGACAGGATGAACCACGCGCCTCCGGCCACCAGGATGATCGCGACGAGCAGCAGGCCCTCGGTGGTGCCGATCTGTGTCGACACGAGCGTGATGACCACCGGCGCCAGGATCCAGATGATCTCCTGCAGCGAGGCATCGAGCGAGAAGAGCGGGGTGAGCTGCGTGGAGTTCACGAGCTTCGGGTAGATCGTGCGCACGGCTGCCTGGATCGGAGGAGTGGAGAGGCCGGCCACCATCCCCAGGGCCATGTACCCCGCCAGGTTCAGCGGAAGCAGGGCGAGGGCCAGCACGGCGACGACGCACACGGTCAGGGTGAGGGTGATCACGCGACGCATGCCCCACACACCCATCCAGCGGCTGGTGATGGGACCGGCGACGGCCTGGCCGACGCTGGTCGCCGCGAGCACGAGGCCGGCGGCACCGTACGACCCCGTCTGCTGCTCGACGTGGAGCAGGATCGCGAGCGAGGACATGCCGTTGGGGAATCGCGCGGTCAGCTGAGCCGCGATCATGCGCGCCACTCCCGGCGTGCGAAGAAGGTCCCGATATCCCGCCACCTCACAACGGTACCGGCACCCGGAGTAGAGCGTCGAAGCGGCTGCGGATGCGACACGCCGACGACACGCCGAGAGCCAGTTTCCACAGGTCTCGGAATGTCAGAAGCCCCGCGTACGGTCGCCCCTGTGGACAGATCGCTCACAGGCGCTTCCCAGCCGCGATTTCTCGCGGTTCGGATGCCCTTCCGGCCGGTCTCAGCCTGTGGAAGAAACGGTGGAGAACCTGTGTTGTACCAGGGGAGAGCGGTGGAAAACTACACGGATGTAACTACTACCCCTTGTGGTCGCCCGCAATGCCCGTCCCTATATGTAGTATTGAAGTCCCGGCGGGGTCTGCCGGAGCAACCAGAGATTTGAGGGGTTTCAGATGTCGATCACGGTCTACACCAAGCCGTCCTGCGTGCAGTGCAACGCCACCTACCGTGCGCTGGATGCCAAGGGCATCGAGTACGAGATCCACGACCTGTCGGAGGACCCGACGGCCCTGGAGCAGGTCAAGGCGCTCGGCTACATGCAGGCGCCCGTCGTCGTGACCGACGAGGACCACTGGTCGGGCTTCCGTCCCGACAAGATCGCCGAGCTCGCCACGCGCCTGGCGTGACCCGCCATGAGCGCCGTCGCGACCGCCGCGCCGCTCCTGGTCTACTTCTCGAGCGCGTCGGGTAACACCGCGCGGTTCGTCGAGAAGCTCGGGCTTCCGGCCCGACGCATCCCTCTCCGCCGGCAGGAGGAAGAACTCGTCATCGACGAGCCCTTCGTGCTGGTCACCCCCACCTATGGCGGGGGTGAAGGGCGAGGCGTCGAACGAGGTGCCGTGCCCAAGCAGGTGATCCGGTTCCTCAACGACGAGCGCAACCGGCAACACATCCGCGGCGTCATCTCCGCGGGCAATACCAACTTCGGCGATTCCTTCTGTCTCGCCGGCGACATCATCAGCCGCAAGTGCCACGTGCCTCACTTGTATCGGCTCGAGATCTTCGGCACACAGGACGACGTTGATCGCGTGAGCGACGGATTGGAGCGACGGTGGGTACCACAGTTGACGAGCAGGACGCAGTGACCGAGACGGTGGCGTTCAAGGCCAACCCCAACTACGAGGGCCTGGACTACCACGCACTCAACGCGATGCTCAACCTGTACGACGCGGACGGCAAGATCCAGTTCGACGCCGACAAGCGGGCGGCGCGCGAGTACTTCCTCCAGCACGTCAACCAGAACACCGTGTTCTTCCACTCGCTCAAGGAGCGTCTCGACTACCTGGTCGAGAAGGAGTACTACGAGCCCGCCGTGATCGAGCAGTACTCGATGGACTTCATCCAGAAGCTCAACGACCTCGCCTACGGCAAGAAGTTCCGCTTCGAGACCTTCCTCGGCGCCTTCAAGTACTACACGAGCTACACGCTCAAGACGTTCGACGGCAAGCGCTACCTGGAGCGCTTCGAGGACCGTGTCGTGATGACCGCCCTCGGCCTCGCCGACGGTGACGAGAAGCTCGCGGTCGCCCTGGTCGAGGAGATCATCTCCGGCCGTTTCCAGCCGGCCACGCCGACGTTCCTCAACGCGGGCAAGGCGCAGCGTGGCGAGCTCGTCAGCTGCTTCCTGCTGCGCATCGAAGACAACATGGAGTCAATCGCCCGCGGCATCAACTCTGCACTCCAGCTCTCCAAGCGCGGCGGTGGCGTCGCACTGCTGCTCTCGAACATCCGCGAGGCCGGCGCGCCGATCAAGCAGATCGAGAACCAGTCCTCCGGCATCATCCCCGTCATGAAGCTGCTCGAAGACAGCTTCAGCTACGCCAACCAGCTCGGTGCGCGTCAGGGTGCGGGTGCGGTGTACCTCAACGCGCACCACCCCGACATCATGCGCTTCCTCGACACCAAGCGTGAGAACGCCGACGAGAAGATCCGCATCAAGACGCTGTCGCTCGGTGTCGTCGTGCCCGACATCACGTTCGAGCTCGCCAAGAACGGCGAGGACATGTACCTCTTCTCGCCGTACGACGTCGAGAAGGTCTACGGGGTGCCCTTCGGCGACATCTCCGTCACCGAGAAGTACCGCGAGATGGTCGACGACCCTCGCATCAAGAAGACGAAGATCAACGCGCGCGAGTTCTTCCAGACGATCGCCGAGATCCAGTTCGAGTCGGGCTACCCGTACATCATGTTCGAGGACACGGTGAACAAGGCCAACCCGATCAAGGGGCGCATCAACATGTCCAACCTCTGCAGCGAGATCCTGCAGGTGAACACGCCGACCACGTACAACGACGACCTGTCGTACGACCAGATCGGCAAGGACATCTCGTGCAACCTCGGCTCGATGAACATCGCGCTGTCGATGGATGCCGATGACCTCGGTCAGACGGTCGAGACGGCGATCCGTGCTCTGAGCGCGGTCAGCGACCAGAGCCACATCCGTTCCGTGCGCTCGATCGAGGACGGCAACGACCGCTCCCACGCGATCGGCCTCGGCCAGATGAACCTGCACGGCTACCTGGCTCGCGAGCACGTGTACTACGGCTCCGAAGAGGGCATCGACTTCACGAACATCTACTTCTACACGGTGCTGTTCCACGCGCTGCGTGCGTCGAACAACCTGGCGATCGAGCGCAAGCAGGCGTTCGACGGCTTCGAGGACTCGACCTACGCATCGGGGGAGTTCTTCGACAAGTACATCGACCAGGCGTGGGTGCCGGCGACCGAGAAGGTCAAGGAGCTCTTCGCGGGCAAGCACATCCCGACGCAGGAGGACTGGGTCGCGCTCAAGGCGTCCATCCAGGAGCACGGCATCTACAACCAGAACCTGCAGGCGGTGCCGCCGACCGGCTCGATCTCGTACATCAACAACTCCACGTCGTCGATCCACCCGATCGCATCGAAGATCGAGATCCGCAAGGAAGGCAAGCTCGGTCGCGTCTACTACCCGGCGGCGTTCATGACGAACGACAACTTGGAGTACTACCAGGACGCGTACGAGATCGGCTACGAGAAGGTCATCGACACCTACGCCGCGGCCACGCAGCACGTGGACCAGGGCCTCTCGCTGACGCTGTTCTTCAAGGACACCGCCACCACGCGTGACATCAACAAGGCGCAGATCTACGCATGGCGCAAGGGCATCAAGACGATCTACTACATCCGTCTGCGTCAGATGGCGCTCGAGGGCACCGACATGACCGAGTGCGTCTCCTGCATGCTCTGACCTGCTCACTGACTCGAGAAACGACGAAGACATGACTCCCCACCCCCCGATCAAGCTGGTCGACAGCGTTCAGGCGATCAACTGGAACCGCATCATCGACGACAAGGACCTCGAGGTCTGGAACCGTCTGGTGAACAACTTCTGGCTGCCGGAGAAGGTGCCGCTGTCGAACGACATCCAGTCGTGGAACACGCTGACGCCCGAAGAGCAGCTGCTCACCATGCGCGTCTTCACCGGTCTGACGCTGCTCGACACGATCCAGGGCACCGTGGGCGCCGTCTCGCTCATCCCTGACGCGATCACCCCTCACGAGGAGGCGGTGTACACCAACATCGCGTTCATGGAGTCGGTGCACGCGAAGAGCTACTCCTCGATCTTCTCGACGCTCGCGTCGACGAAGGAGATCGACGAGGCGTTCCGGTGGTCCACCGAGAACCCGAACCTTCAGAAGAAGGCTCAGATCATCATGGACTATTACCAGGGCGACGACCCGCTCAAGCGCAAGGTGGCATCAACCCTGCTCGAGTCGTTCCTGTTCTACTCGGGCTTCTACCTGCCGATCTACTGGTCGTCCAAGGCGAAGCTCACGAACACGGCCGACCTGATCCGCCTCATCATCCGTGACGAGGCCGTGCACGGGTACTACATCGGGTACAAGTTCCAGAAGGGGCTCGAGAACGAGACCGAGGAGCGCCGTCAGGAGCTGAAGGACTACACCTTCAACCTGCTGTTCGAGCTCTACGACAACGAGGTGCAGTACACGCAGGACCTCTACGATGGCGTCGGCCTCACCGAAGACGTCAAGAAGTTCCTGCACTACAACGCCAACAAGGCGCTGATGAACCTCGGCTACGAAGCGATGTTCCCGTCGACCGTCACGAACGTGAACCCGGCGATCCTGTCGGCGCTCTCGCCGAACGCCGACGAGAACCACGACTTCTTCTCCGGTTCGGGTTCGTCGTACGTCATCGGCAAGGCCGAGGCCACGGAAGACGACGACTGGGACTTCTGACCGTCCTGTTCACGAGCGGACCTGGTTCGGTCATGAACCCGAACGCAAGCCCCCTGTCGGTAGCTCACGTGAGCTACCGACAGGGGGCTTGCTTGTGTGCGCTTCAGCCCGAGGTGCGCAGATCGATCGCCGTTTCGCGTGATGAATCTGGGGGCGCCGCGTCTTACGAAGGGATGCTGTCCCTATTTTCGGGGGTCGGCACCGGACTCGGAGGACCGAAAGCTGTGAACGGGATACTCTTCGCCCTCACCCTGCTGGGGGTTTCGACGGTGATGATCGTGGTGACGGTCGTGACAGCCGCCCTCGGTTCGAACAGGCGCCGCGCAGACAAGGGAAGACGACCCTAGGGGCTGGTCAGAGGCCCGGATCATCGAGCACGCGCGATGCGTTCGGCGTCGCCCCAAGCCCGGAGCTTCGCGAACATGTCCTCGATCAGCCAGCGGGTATCGAATCCTTCGCACACGCGGATGCGCCGGTGCTCGTCGAGGACGCCGTCGATCTGTGCATCGACGGTGAACCGTGGTGGTGGGCGCAGGCTCCAGCGGGCGCCGAGCGGATTGAGGAGCGCGCCGATGGCCGGGCTGTCGCCGAGAGAGCGGAAGTCGAGGGGCCCGTAGCTGACCGTCGTGTTGAACTCGATCAGCTGATCCACCAGGTAGTCGCCGAGCGGGCTGGTGCCGGAGAGTCGTTCGCGGAGCTCGGCGTGGCCGACGCCGACCATCGTGTAGACCGGCATCGGGATCTGCCAGAGCTCGACGCCTGAGGCGAGCACGACCTCAGACGCCGGCACGTCGTTCACGAGGTTGAACTCCGGCGAATATCCCGCCGGCCCCTCGTAGGGAGGCCCGCCGACCCACACCACGAGCGGGTCGGTCGCGACGAGTGACGGATCCTCCAGGAGAGCGGATGCCACGTCGGTGAGCGGTCCGAGCACGGCGATGCACAGCCGCCGGTCATCGGAGTGCGCCTCGTCGATGATGAGCTGCGACGCCGCAGACGGTCGAGGCGTCTGCGCATCCGTCAGCGCGCCCTCGGCACCGTCGGCGATCGTGATGCTGTCGCCGACGCTCATCAGGTCGCAGAGCCGATCGACCTCCGCACGCGATGCCGCCCTGCTACCGTTCCGGCCGAAGTGTGCGGGAAGCACACCGCGCACGTCCAGCACGGGGGAGAGCAGCGCATGAGCGACGGCGAACTGATCGTCCGCCTCGTTCGCCGCATCCGTGCTGATCAGCACCTTGCGGCGAGGTGAGGTGGGCGAAGGATCAGAGCGATTCACGATAGATCAGCGAGGTCGGCAGCAACTGCTCCTTCTCGGCGGGGAGACCGCGAATCGTCGCCAGCAGCGTGTCCGCGGCTGCTCTCCCCATCTCCTCCAGAGGCTGGCGGACCGTCGTCAACGGCGGATCAGACGTGCCGGCGATGAGGATGTCGTCGAACCCGATGACGGAGACATCCGTCGGCACGCGCCGTCCTGCCGCCTGGAGCACCCGAAGCGCCCCGGCGGCCATGAGGTCGGACGAGGCGAAGAGGCCATCCAGATCGGGGGCGCGCTGCAACAGCCGTGCCATCGCCGCGGTGCCGCTGTCGAGCGTGAAGTCTCCGTGCACGATCGGACCGGGCGCGATGCCGTGCCGCGCGAGCTCATCGGTCCATCCGCGCGTGCGGTCCCTCGCCTGCTCGAGGTCGAGCGGCCCGGTGATGATGCCGATGGACCGGCGACCCGCTTCCACGAGGGCGCGTGCCGCGAGCACTCCGCCGCCGTAGTTGTCGGAATCGATCACGATCGGGTCGGGGCCGATATCGGCATGCGGGCGGCCGACCCAGGCGATCGGCACGGGGGATTCGGCCAGCCGATCGACGAGGTGCGTGATCTCGTGCTGCAGGATGACGATCGCGCCGTCGAGCGCACCCGAGCGGAGGAACCGCGGGATGCGGTCGAGGTCTTCCTGGTCGGCGGGGAGCAGTACGGGCTGCACCTCTCCGGCGGCGAGACCCTTCGCTGCGCCCTTGAGCACCGCGGTGAAGAAGGTGCCGCTGTGGCTGCCGAGCTCCTCGAAGGCGATCACCAGTCCGACGGCACCGGCGCGGCCGCCACGCAGCACCCTGGCGGCGAAGTTCGTCTCGTAGCCGAGTCGCTGGGCCTCTCGCTCGACGGCTTGGGTCATCGTGGGATCGACGTTGGTCGCGCCGGCCAGCACTCGGGCGGCAGTGGCGCGCGACACTCCCGCTGCCTGCGCGACGTCGACGACGGTGGGTCTGCCCATGGCTCTCTCCGCGGAGTTCGGTGGTTGTCGAAGATCGATCTCTCGATGAAGAGATCATCGCATGAAAACCTCCGACTGTTCGACCGTCGAATGAAAATGTCGGGTTGCTCGGAACGCGACGCAGGGTTGCCCCGCCCGGTGATGTCGGTTACTGTGACCCGAACGAGAGATCGATCTCTCAGGCGCACTCCCTCACGTAGTCGTCTGCACTCACATGTCCCCGAAGAAGAGGAGCTGTTGTGAACCGTCGCAAACTGGCCCTGCCGATCGCAGCGATCGGCGCTTTCGCGCTGCTGATCTCCGGATGCTCATCCGGCGGATCGGAGTCCGGGTCCGGTGATCCGAACGCCGAATTCGAGTTCTGGTCGTTCACCGGCATCGGACAGAAGGACTCCGTCGATCGGTACCTGGAGAAGAACCCTGACGCCAAGGTGAAGCTGAGCGAGGTCGGCAGCACGACCGAGACGGCGACGGCCTTGACCGCGGCCCTCGCCGGCGGGCGCGTCCCTGACCTCGTCATGATCCAGAACGACGACCTTCCCAAGTTCGTCGAGAACCCGGGCAACTTCGTCGATCTGCGCACGCTCGGCGGCGATGACATCGGCGACGACTACCTCGACTGGGCGATCGGCGGTGCGACGGCGGAGGACGGCTCGATCATCGGGATCCCGACCGACGTCGGGGGACTGAGCTTCGCGTACCGCGCCGATCTGTTCGAGGCGGCCGGTCTGCCCACCGACCCCGCCGAGGTGGCTGAGATGTGGTCGACCTGGGACAAGTTCATCGAGATGGGCGAGAAGTACACCGCGGCGACCGGAGAGCCCTTCGTCGACAACGTCGAGACGAGCGTGTTCTTCTCCACCGTCAACCAGGTGAGCGAGAAGTACTACTCGTCGGACGGCGAGCTGATCTACGACAAGAACCCGGAGGTCGAGGACGCGTTCGACATCGCGGTGCGCACCTACGACGCCGGCATCAGTGCCAGCATCCCTGCATGGTCGTCCGGATGGGCGCCCGGCAAGGCCAACGGCGCATTCGCGGTCACGACCGCCCCCTCCTGGATGCTGTCCGGGATCAAGACGGATGCTCCCGACACCGAAGGCCTGTGGCGTATCGCTTCCGTCCCCGGCGTCGGCGGCAACTGGGGTGGCAGCGTCATCGCCATCCCTGCTCGCGCCGACAACCCGGAGGCGGCGTGGCAGTACATCGAGACGATGCTGTCGCCGAAGGGGCAGACCGAGCACTTCGCAACAACCGGAACGTTCCCCGCGGCGAACGAGGCGCTCAACAGCGAAGAGGTGCGTGGCTACACCGACCCGTTCTTCGGCGACTCGCCCATCGGCGCCACGATGAGCGACTCGGTGCTGGAGTTCAGCTCGTTCTACAACGGTCCGGACACCAGCGCGATCGGCGCCGCGCTGCTGAACGCTCTCGTCGACATGGAGGCCGGCAACGTCAAGCCGGCTGACGCGTGGCAGACCGGACTGGACAGCGCCAAAGCCGCGATCGGCGGCTGAGAACCGAATCGCCCGATGGTCGGTCCGCGCGGTGGAGCGCGGGCCGACCATCCCCACCGAGGTAGGACCATGACCGCGACAGCGACCGCCATCCCCGTTCAGAAGATCCGCCGGCGCGACCGGCCACCCACTCAGAAGATCAGGCAGCCGTTCGCGGAGCGCCTCGCCCCGTACCTCTACGTCGCGCCGTTCTTCGTCATCTTCGCCGTGTTCGGCCTGTTCCCGCTGCTGTTCACGTTCTACGTGGCCCTCTTCGACTGGAACCCCATCGGCGAGCAGACCTTCGTCGGCTTGGCGAACTTCGAGAGACTCTTCCAGGACGCGCGATTCTGGAACGCCTTCGTCAACACCTTCGGCATCTTCCTGATCTCCACGATCCCGCAGCTGCTGCTCGCCCTCGGCCTGGCGCATCTGCTGAACCACGCGACGCTCAAGCTCGCGAACTTCTTCCGGATGGCCCTGCTCATCCCGTACATCACCTCGGTCGCCGCGACCGCACTCGTGTTCGCCCAGATCTTCGACAAGAACTTCGGCCTCATCAACTGGATCCTGGATCTCGTCGGGGCACCGGCCGTGAACTTCATGTCGTCGCAGGTGGGCTCCTGGATCGTGATCTCCTCGATGGTCATGTGGCGCTGGTTCGGCTACAACACCCTGCTCTATCTCGCGGGGCTCCAGGCGCTCCCGCGCGAGATGTACGAAGCGGCATCCGTCGACGGAGCATCCGGATGGCAGCAGTTCATCCACCTGACGATTCCGTCGCTGCGACCCATCATCATCTTCACCGTGATCATGTCGACGATCGGCGGACTGCAGATCTTCACCGAGCCGCTGCTCGTCGCACCCGAGTCGGGACTCACCTGCGGCGGCGGTCGCCAGTGCCAGACGCTCGCCCTCTTCCTCTACGAACAGGGCTTCGGGCAGTTCGAGTTCGGCTACGGCTCCGCGATCGGAGTGGCGTTGTTCGTCATCGTGGTCGTCGTGTCGCTGATCAACTTCTACCTCACCACCCGCACCAGGAAGGCACGCGCATGACTCACGTGACGCAGGAGACGGCCTCGATGTCGCCGGTGAAGCCCGAAGCTCCCGCCCGCCGCCGTGGTCGGGGCGGCCGTGTCGGCAGGGTGCGGTGGTACGTCTACGCGTTCCTCATCGTCGCCGTGCTGATCAGCGTGTTCCCGCTCTACTACATGTTCGTGATCGCGTCGGTCGGAGCCTCGGCTGTCACGTCGATCCCGCCGCGGCTCTACCCCGGACTGAACTTCTTCGACATCGCGACGAAGGTGTTCGAGACCGTGCCGTTCCTGCAGTCGCTGCTGAACAGCGTGATCGTGTCACTCGCCGTGGCGGTCATCACGTCGCTGCTGTGCGCGCTCGCAGGATTCGCCTTCGCCAAGCTGCAGTTCCCCGGGCGCAACGCCCTGTTCCTCATCGTGCTCCTGACGATGACGGTGCCGGCGCAGCTCAGCGTGATCCCGCAGTATCTGATCATCTCGTGGCTCGACTGGGTCGACACCCTCCAGGCGATCATCCTGCCCGGACTCGCGAGCGCCTTCGGGATCTTCTGGATGCGTCAGCATCTGTCGACCACTCTGAACGATGAGCTGATGGCCGCCGCGCGCATCGACGGGGCCAACAGCTGGCAGATCTTCTGGCGCATCGGTTTCCCGGTCGTGCGTCCGGCCGCCTTCGTGCTGGGGCTCATCACCTTCACCGGCGTGTGGAACGACTTCATGTGGCCGTTCATCGTGCTGAAGTCTCCCGAGCTCTTCACGGTGCAGATCGCGCTCAAGCAGCTACAGGCGAATCGCACGATCGATCTGGCGCTGACCATGGGCGGCTCGTTCATGGCCACCCTGCCGCTGCTCATCGTCTTCTTCTTCGTCGGTCGCCGCATGGTCGCGGGCATCATGGACGGGGCGTTCAAGGGATGACCGTCGAGCTCAGCGCCGTCGATCAGGATCGATGGCGCGACCCGACGCTGAGCGCGCGCGAGCGTGCCCAGGCTCTGGTCGACGAGCTGACTCTCGACGAGAAGGTCGCCCAGCTCGGATCCTTCTGGCCGACCGCGGACGTCGGCGCCACCCCGCGCCCCTCCCGTGATCTCCCGGCTGCCGCCGTCGCTCCTCTGGAGCTCGGCCTCGGCCAGCTCACCCGGGTCTTCGGCACGGAGCCGATCAGTGTGCGCGACGGAGTGGCGAAGCTGCGAGCCCTGCAGCGGGAGGTGACGAGGAATCAGCGCCTGGGGATACCCGCTCTCGTGCACGAGGAGTGCCTGACCGGCCTGGCAGCGTACGGCGCGACGGCCTTCCCCACGCCGCTCGCATGGGCGGCGACCTTCGACGACGACCTGGTGCGCGAGATGGGCCGCGCCATCGGCGACGATATGCGTGCCATCGGGGTGCATCAGGGCCTGGCCCCGGTGCTCGACGTCGTGCGCGACTACCGGTGGGGTCGGGTCGAGGAGACCCTCGGTGAGGATCCCTATCTCGTGGGACAGCTCGGCGCCGCCTACGTGGCGGGTCTCGAGAGCGCGGGGATCATCGCCACGGTGAAGCACTTCGCCGGCTACGCCGCGTCCAGGGGTGCGCGCAACCGGGGGCCGGTCGCCATGGGGGCGCGTGAGTTCGCCGACACGGTGCTGCCTCCCTTCGAGACAGCGCTGCGACAGGGGGGAGCGCGTAGCGTGATGACCTCCTCCGCCGATGTCGACGGCATCCCGAGCACCGCCAACCGGGCGCTGCTCGACGGCATCCTGCGCACCGAGTGGGGATTCGACGGCACCGTGGTCGCCGACTACTGGGCGATCCCGTCGCTCGCCTCCGTGCACCGCGTGGCTGCGGATGCCGCCGACGCCGGCGCCCTCGCGCTGCGCGCCGGCGTCGACGTCGAACTGCCGTCCACGGTCGGTTTCTCCTCTCTCGCGCGGCTGGTCCGCGACGGCATCGTCGACGAGGGCGATATCGATCGCGCTGCGGTGCGTCATCTGCGGCACAAGATCGAGGCGGGGCTGCTCGACACGGCATCCGTCGTGCCGCACGGTGCCGAGGACGTCGATCTCGACAGCGAACGGAACCGAGCGTTGTCGGCCAGGATCGCCGAGGAGTCGATCGTGCTGCTCGAGGACGACGGCATCCTGCCCCTGACCGTCGATTCCCGGGTGGCGTTGATCGGACCGGCTGCCGCCGAGTATCGGAGCCTGCTCGGATGCTATGCGTTCCCCAACCACGTCCTCGCCAGATACCCGGGCCATGACTCCGGCATCACGATCCAGACCATCGAGGCGGCGCTGCACACCGAGCGGGGGATCGGCGAGCTGCGTTTCGTCCGAGGGTGCGAGATCCTCGACGATGCCGAGGAGATCGCCGCCTCGGTGAGAGCGGCCGGCGAGAGCGACGTCGCCGTGGTGGTCGTCGGCGATGTGGCCGGAACCTTCGGTGCCGGCTCTTCCGGCGAGGGATGCGACGCCCCTGATCTGCGGCTTCCGGGTCGCCAGCACGACCTCGTCCTGGCCGTCCTCGCCACCGGTGTGCCGACGGTGCTGGTGGTGGTCTCCGGGCGCCCGTACGCGCTGGGGGAGTTCGGGGCGGCGCGCGCGATCGTCCAGGCCTTCTTCCCCGGCGCAGACGGCGCGGGCGCCATCGCCGGGGTCCTCTCCGGGCGGGTCGCGCCGAGCGGGCGACTTCCCGTGCAGATTCCGCGATCGCCCTCGGTCACCACCACGTATCTGGAACCGCCGTCCGGCCGTCATGACGCGGGGGCCACGGTGGCCGACCCGACCCCCCTCTACCCGTTCGGCTACGGCCTGACCAGGGGATGCATCGAGTACGTGTCGATCGACGCGCCGTCGGACGTCCGCACCGATGGCGCCGCCGAGATCGCCGTCACGGTGCACAACGCGGGGGAGGCGGCGGTGGAGGTCGTGCAGCTGTACGCCTCCTTCCCGTCCGGCACCGTGGTGCGTCCGGAGGCGCAGCTCGTCGGTTTCGCGCGTATCCGCATCCCCGCGGGGGCGCGCAGGGTCGTGCGCTTCACGCTCGAAGCCGCACGTCTGGCCGCGACCGGGGTGGACGGTCGGCTGAGCGTGGATCCCGGCACCGTGGTGCTCGCCGCGGGCCCGTCGGCGGCGGATCGCGCCTGCGCGGTGTCCGTGCGGCTCACGGGGCCGCGGCACGTGGTGCTGGCCCGCGCCGGGAGGACCGCGTGGGATGTCGATCAGGGAGAGGATGAGGAATGAGTACGAGGCGACCGATACGGGTGCTCGTCTGGGGTGAGAATCATCACGAGCAGCACGATGAGCGCACCCGGCGCATCTATCCCGACACGATGCACGGCACGATCGCGACCGGCCTGCGCGATGTCCTCGGCGAGGACGCCGTGGTCGAGACCGCCACGCTCGACGATCCGGAGCATGGTCTCGGCGAGGAGCGACTCGCTGAGACCGACGTGCTCCTGTGGTGGGGGCATCTGCGGCACGACGCCGTGGACGACGACGCGGTCGAGCGCGTGCATCGGCATGTGCTCGGAGGGATGGGCTTCATCCCCTTGCATTCGGCGCACTTCTCGAAGATCTTCATCCGTCTCATGGGGACCACGTGCAGCCTGCGCTGGCGGCAGGGTGTCGATCGCGAACTGGTGTGGACGGTGTCGCCCACGCATCCGATCGCGCAGGGCGTGCCTCACCCGCTCGTGATCCCCGCCCAGGAGATGTACGGGGAGTACTTCGACGTGCCTGCTCCGGCTGAGCTCGTGTTCGTCTCGAGCTTCTCCGGCGGCGAGGTCTTCCGCTCGGGGATGACGTTCTCGCGCGGTCATGGGCGGATCTTCTACTTCTCGCCCGGCGACCAGGACTACCCGGTCTATCACCAGCCGGAGATCAGACAGGTGCTCGCCAACGCCGTGGCGTGGGCGTTCCAGGATCGGCCGCGCACCCAGCCGCGGATCACGATGCACCGCGAAGGCGAGTTCGACATCCCCCGGGAATGGGACGGGACGCTGCAATGACCGCGGCAGCGGCAGCGGCCGATGCCGACGTGCGCGACGTCGTGGTCGTCGGAGCAGGGGGCATGGGGCGGGCATGGATGGATGTGGTGCGGTCGAGGAACGATCTGCGCCCCGCGGCGGTCGTCGACATCGACCTGTCGGCGGCGCAGGCCGCGGCGGCGGAGCGTGACTGGAACGTGCCGGTCTTCGACGATGTGGCCGCAGCGCTGCAGGAGGTCCGAGCGGATCTGCTGCTGAACGTCACCATCCCCGAGGCGCACCGGACGGTGAGCGAGATCGCCATCCGCGCGGGCGTTCCGGTGCTCAGCGAGAAGCCGGTGACCCCGACCGTGGCGGACGCGATGTGGCTCAGCGCGCTGAGTGTCACGCGAGGAGTGCTGCTCGCGACCAGTCAATCGCGCCGGCACTCGGCAGGCATCTCCGTCTTCCGTGACGCCCTACGTGATCTCGGCGGCGCCGGTCAGCTGCAGACGCAGTTCTTCCAGAACCCTCGATTCGGCGGCTTCCGTGACGAGATGGCCTCGCCATTGCTCGTCGACATGGCCATTCACCAGTTCGACCAGGCCAGATACCTGCTCGGCAGTGAACCGGAATCCGTGTACTGCGAGGAGTTCTCCCCGGCGTGGAGCTGGTACGGCGGGGCGGCGGCCGCGCAGGCGATCTTCCGCTTCTCCGGCGGTGCGCGTTTCGGCTACGCGGGGAGCTGGTGCGCTGACGGCCTCACGACGTCGTGGAACGGGGACTGGCGCGCGAGCGCGCCGGGAGGCTCCGCGACGTGGGACGGCGAGACCGCCGTGCGGATGCAGCGCGGCGGCGGCGGGGTGCAGGAGCTGCCGGTGGGCGCCGCACGCGAGGGACTCGACGCCGCGCTCACGGAGTTCCTTGCCGCGCTGGAGGGTGGCGAGGAACCATCCGGAGAGATCCGCCAGAACATCCGCAGTCTCGCGATGGTCGAGGCGGCGGGGGAGTCCGCGGCGACCGGTGCCACGGTCGAGCTGGACTCCGTGTTCGCGCGCGCCGGGGTGTCGGCGCTCGCGGAGGCCCTGGCAGCCGGGGAGACCGAGATCGCCGACCAGCTGCGCGCCTGGGCGGGCGGTCCACCGCGGTGACGTCCGTGACCCGCGGCGCAGCGGATCGCCGCGGGTCGTCAAGCCCCTGCTCACCCGAACACGAGCAGTCGCACACCGTGGGAGGGGGCATCGGCCTCGACCCATCCCGCGTCGACAGGCAGCATCGCGCCGGACCACGCGTCGGCGCAGCCGCGGGCGAGCGCATCCTCCGGCACACCCAGGTCATCGATGTGGGCGCGCAGCCGCTTCGGCTCGTCGCCGAGCCAGAACAGCGCACGATAGTCGCGATCGCCGACCCGCGATCTCCACACCACCAGATCGCCGTCGCGCACGATCTCGCTCGCGCCCTGCCCCTCGCGGAGGGTCAGCACCTCACGGCGGGTCAGGAGGGCGAGGGTGTCGTCCGGGGTGTCGGGCAGGTGCCCTCCGAACATGAGCGGAGAGCGCAGCAGGCACCAGAGCGTCATCACCGTGCGCTGCTCCTCGAGCGTGAGGCGGCTCATCCGGTCGTGACCGACGTGCCCGCGGATGCCGATGCGTCCGAACGGCAGCATGTCGGCATCGGCCCAGGCGCCGGGCTGCTGGAGCGGAGCCCATCGGGCTGCACGCTGGAACTGTTCGCGCACCTGCGACCAGTCGTCCCAGAGGTCGTCCGAGATGCGCCACAACTGGGCGTGCGCGCGCAGCGAGTCCAGGTGAGCGGTCGACAGCTGCTTACCGGGTGAGAGGCTCAGCACCATCGGCCGTCCCGAGCGGTCGATCGCCCGGGAGAACGCGGCGATCTCCGCCGTCTGCACCGGGGGATAGAGCACGTCGTCGAGCTTGATGAAGTCGACGCCCCACTCGGCGAACTGCCGGGCGAGCGAGTCGTAGTACTCCTGCGCGCCGGGAGCGCTCATGTCCACACCGAAGTTGTCGGGATTCCACGGGCAGACGTTCGCGCGATCCGCGATGGTGTCGCAGGTCGCTCCGGGGGCGCCGAGGACCGGCAGCCGCCGTTCGGCCGCGGCGCGCGGCACGCCGCGCATCATGTGCAGGCCGAAGCGCAAGCCGAGTGCATGGATGCGGTCGGCGAGCGGCCGGAAAGACCCGCCGGCCGCAGACGGGAAGCGGGTGACGGCGGGCAAAGGGCGGCCCCATTCGTCGAGCTCGGGGCGCGAGACCTGTCGGTAGTCGTGATGACCGGGATCGGACTCGTACCACTGGATGTCGACGACGACGCAGTCCCAGCCGAACGGCGCGAGGTGCTCAGCCAGGAACTCGGCGTTCCGGATCACCTCGTCCTCGGTGACCGAGGACCCGAAGCAGTCCCAGCTGTTCCATCCCATCGGAGGAAGGTCGGCGGCCTGCCGCCTGGGGGCGCTCACGACGCCTCCACCGCGCGAAGATGCACGACCACCGCACGCTCCGGGTGGAACGTCGGGAACTCCAGTCCTGCCGTCGACAACAGTGCGCCGGAGAGGACAGGCGCGGGTCCGTCCTCATCGAGATCGGGCGCCCGCAGCCAGTCGGGAACCTGCCAGGGCGGTCCGAGCGACTCCGGTGCGTTGACCGTCAACCGGTAGCGACGTGCGGGGTCCAGTCCGCGCAAGCGGAACCGGGCGAGGGTGTCAGCGGTCGTCCTGGGGGTCACGACCGTGTACAGCGCCTCGCTGCAATCGTCGGCCACGACGCCGCGCATCGAGGGCGCCGACGGGTCGTCCTCTCCGCTGCCGACCGTGCGCCCGGTCTGGATGAGGGGGCGCAGGCGGCGGAAGCGCGCGATCCACGCCGCGAGCTCGGTGTGCTCCGACTCGGTCAGCTCGCGGATGTCCCACTCGATGCCGAAATGCCCGAGAAAGGCCACCGCGCAACGGAAATGCAGGTCGGACGTGCGCCCTGTCACGCTCGATACCGGAGACGCGATGTGCGAGCCCATCATCTCGGGGGGTACGAGCAGGCCGGTGTTGCGCAGGATGTCGAAGCGGTCGACCGGATCATGGCTGTCGGAGGGATGGATGCGATCGCTGCGCTCGAGGATGCCGAGGTCGACGCGGCCGCCTCCGGACGCGCAGCTCTCGATCTCGAGGTCGGGGTGGCGGTCCCGCAGCTCATCGAGCAGTCGGTAGAGGGCGAGGGTCTGCGCGTGGACGGCCGGTGCTCCGGTCGCGGGGTGACCGGCGGAGACGAGGTCACGGTTGTGGTCCCACTTGAGGTAGCTGACTCCGATGTCGTGGATCAGCCCGTCGAGCGTATCGAGGATGTGCGCGAAGGCCTCGGGCCTGGTGAGATCGAGCACCTGCTGGAAGCGGTACCTGACGGGCAGGTCCTCGCCGGCGCGCAGGATCCATTCGGGGTGGGCGCGGGCGAGCTCGGAGTCTTCGTTGATCATCTCCGGCTCGACCCACAACCCGAACTCCATCCCGAGGCTGCGCACCCGATCGGCGAGCGGACGCAAGCCGTCAGGCCATGCCACCGGGTCGGGCTCCCAGTCGCCCAACCCGGCGCGGTCATCGCCGCGACCACGGAACCAGCCGTCGTCGAGCACGAACCTCTCGGCCCCGAGCGCGGCGCCGCGCTCGGCGAGCTCGAGGAGGGTGGCGGCATCCTGGTCGAAGTACACCGCCTCCCACACGTTGAGCGTGACGGGCCGATCCCTCCTCGCCGATCGGGAGACTCCGCGCAGGAAGGCATGGAACCGGGCGGAAGCGGCGTCCCAGCCCTCGCCGTGGCTGCCGTACACCCAGGGGCCGACATACTCCGCCCCTGGCGCGAGCCGGATCTCGCCGGGGAGGAGGAGCTCGCCGCCACGGAACGCCAGGGTTCCATCCCCGCGCTCGAGGGCGTGCTCGTGGTCCCCGCTGAAGCCGACGTGGAACATCCAGACCTCTCCCGCGTCGGCGGAGAAGCCCGGGGTGCCGGCGATCATGACGGTCGTGGCGTCCAGTCCGGTCCGCCCTCGACGTGACGGGCGGCTGTGCATGCCGCGCACCACGCGGTGTCGCTGAGCGATGCGCTCGTGCGCCCAGCGACCGGAGAAGTCGAGCACCTCGGTCGCTCGTGTCGGAACGGGAAGGGCGAGCATGAGGTCCTCGACCTCCAGCGGCGCGCCCTCCCTCGCCTCGTTGCGCACGCCGGAGCGGAGGCGGAGCAGCCCTGCGGATGTGAGATCGATCTCCAAGATGAGCGATATGGCTGCCTGCTCGTCTCGCGCGACCACTCGGACCGACGCTGCTCCGGCCTGGATCACCGAGCCCCGCAGTTCCGCATCGTCGACGGAGATCGTGTCGACGCGGAACGAGGGCGCCCACCCCCGGCCGGCGCGATGCGCGCTCACCCCCGGGCGTCCGAACCATCCGCGACTGTGCTCCGGGAGGAGGGAAGGGCGATAGGGGAGATCGGAAATACCCTCTATACCAGGCCTTTGTTCGGCGAGGGCGAAGGCGAGGAGGTCCTCATCGGTCGCGATGATCCGTGCCCCCCAGTGCAGGACGACGGGGAGATCGCTCGCGAGCACTGCCAGAACGAGCGAGACGTCGCCGGCGGTGAGGTGGATCACGCGAGTGGAGTGCATGCCGACCATTCTGCACGGATGTCCGAGCCGAGTACAGTGAGAGATCGATCTCGCACTCCAGGAGGAATCATGTCCGCTGTCGCACTCCCGCCCTCGGCTGCGCGCCTCACCGGGGGCGTCTTCGATCGCCGCCGGCGCCGCAATCGTGACTACCTCGTGTCGTTGTCGGAGCGGAATCTGATGCAGAACCACTTGATCGAGGCCGGCATCGGCGACCAGACGCTGCACCTGCACCCCTCGGGCTCCTCGGCGAAGGACCGAGGGCTCGACCGGCATTGGGGGTGGGAGACGCCGGGGTCGTTGCTGCGCGGGCACTTCCTGGGTCATTGGATGTCAGCGGCGGCACGGGAGATCGCGGCGACCGGAGACGCCGCGCTGCGCGCCACGCTCGAGGGAGTGATCGAGCTGCTCGCACAGTGTCAGGAGGAGAACGGAGGCGAATGGGTCTTCGCGACTCCGCCCTCCTTCCTGCGGCGACTCGCGGAGGGGCGGGATGTCTGGGCACCGCAGTACGCGATCCACAAGACCTTCATGGGGCTCGTCGATGTCTACAGGGACCTCGGAGACGAGCGCTGCCTGCAGATCGCGCACCGCGCGGCGGGTGCGATCGCCGAGTGGGCGCGGGGCTTCGATCGGGAGCGGTTCCAGCGGATCCTGGATGTGGAGACCGGCGGGATGCTGGAGGTCTGGGCCGACCTCCTCGAGGCCACGGGAGACGACCTCTATCGCGAGCTCCTCGAGCGGTACTGGCACGCCTCTCTCTTCGATGCGCTGCTGGCCGGGGAGGATGCACTCACCAACATGCACGCCAACACCACGATCCCCGAGGTGCTGGGCGCGGCTCGCGCGTTCGAGGTCACCGGTGAGGAGCGCTGGAAGCGCGTCGTCGAGAACTACTGGGAGTGGGCGGTCACCCGCCGAGGCACGTTCTGCACCGGCGGTCAGACCTCCGGCGAGATCTGGACGCCGCCGTTCTCCTTCGCCGCCCGCCGCGGGGCGAAGACGCAGGAGCACTGCTCCGTGTACAACATGATCCGCCTCGCCGACGTGCTGTACCGGTGGGGCGGCGACCCGGTCCACCTCGACTACATCGAGGCGAATCTGCACAACGGCCTGCTGGCGCAGCAGCACCCGGAGACCGGCATGGTGGCCTACTTCCTGCCGCTCGAGGGCGGCGCCCGCAAGAGCTGGGGCACACCGACGGAGGACTTCTGGTGCTGCCACGGGAGCCTCGTACAGGCGCACACCCGCATCGCCTCCCTCGCTGTCTACGCCGACGACGACACGTTGACGGTGGCGCAGTACCTGCCGGTGCGCGCTGAGACCGCGGCGACGGGCGCGCCCGTGACCGTCGACGTGCGCCTCGGCGACGACGCCGGCTACGTGGGTCCTGATTCCAATGCAGGGCCCGGAGGAGAGACGCACCGTCCGATGGCGTTGCGCGTGCAGGTCGCCGTCACGTCTGAGGACGGAGTCCCCGCGACGGTGCGTCTCCGTGTCCCGGAGTGGACGTCGAGCGATCCGCTGGTGACGACGACCGTCTCCTGGCGCCGCGATGGCCGCTTCCTCGAACTCACCCATCCCGGCGGTGCGACGACCGTCGACGTCGAGTTCCCGTTCCTGCTGCGCACCGTGCCGATCCCGGACGAGCCCCAGACGGTGGCCTTCGCCGAAGGGCCGCTTGTCCTCGCCGGACTCGTCGACCGAGAGGTCTGTCTGGAGGGCGACCCGGCGGATCCCTCCACCCTGCTCGCCGCCGACGACGAAAGGCAATGGACGCAGTGGCTGGTGCGCTATCGCACGGTCGGCCGCGACGCCGGCATCCGATTCATCCCGCTCAACGAGGTGACCGACGAACGCTATTCGGTCTACTTCCCCGTGCGCACGTCGGTCAGCCCCTGAGGAGGGGGCGGGTCGAGCCCCGCTCGACGAGCTCGGTCGGCATGATGATGGCCTCGTTCGAGACCGCGCCTCCCGACGTCGCCTGCGCGAGGATGCGCACGGCTGCCGACGCCATCTCGCGGATCGGCTGACGGATCGTGGTCAGTGACGGATGCAGCCACCGCGCTCCGCGCACATCGTCGAAGCCCACCACCATGACATCGCGAGGGATGCTGCGATCGCTGTCGGCGATCGCCCGATAGGCGCCGGCCGCCATCTCATCGGAGCAGGCGAACACGCCGATCGGCCCGGTGCCCGGCAGCTCCGCGAGCGCGCGAGCGCATGCTCTCCTGGCATCCCAGGCGCTCCAGTCCGCGCTGGTCCGCACGCACGGAGCGCCGGGAGCGATCTCGTCGACGGTGCGTACGAAGCCGTCGACCCGTGCGCGTCCGTACCGGTACGACGGCGCTCCGCCGATCACGATGAAACGTCGAGCGCCGCGCGCGACGAGGTGCTCGGCTGCCGCCCCTCCGCCGGCGCTGTCGGTGGTGCGCAGGCTCGGCAACGGGCTCGACGCTTCCGAAGGAGGTTCCATCAGCACCAACGGGATCGAGGCCCGACGCATGGCGGCGATCTGGGTGCTCGTCGGCACGATGAGGCCGACGATGACCCCGGCGGAACCGCGCGAGCGGATGCGTTCGTGCCAGTCATCCGCGGGATCATCGCGCTCGGCCGTCAGCACCAGGTCGTACCCGAGCTCGGAGGCGGTGGTGCGGGCACCCGCTGTGATCTCTTCGGTGTAGGGGTCGTGGAAGTGGCCCAGCACGAGGTCGAACATCAGGGACGTGCCGCGTCGCGGACGCCCGCGCCGCTGGCCGACGGTCGAGTAGCCGAGCTCCGTCGCGGCGCGCAGCACCCGCGATCGCGTGTCCGCGGCCATCTCGCCCCGTGCCCGCAGCGCCCGCGATGCCGTGGCGATGCTGACCCCTGCGTGCGCCGCGACATCGGTGAGCGTGGTGCGAGGGGGAGTGACCATGAGCCTATTTTGCGCAAAAACGGTGCGTTCCGCCATACGTCGATGGCATCGTGTCCGACGTTGCACATGCCCGTCGATGCGGAGGGACGAGTCGATGAAGACGACGCTGCCGACAGCGCTGAACACGCGCGGATCAGAGGTACGCCTGCGGGAACCGGCCGCGCGGCGGGAGGTACGGCCATGACCGCGCGCCGAGCACTCGTGGTCCGCGGAGGCTGGGACGGTCACCGCCCCGTCGAAGCCACCGACATGTTCCTCCCGTTCCTCGTCGACAACGGTTTCGACGTGCGCGTCGAGGACTCCAACGAGGTCTACGCCGACCGCGAGGAGATGGACCGCACCGACCTCATCGTGCAGAGCGTCACGATGTCGGACATCTCGGATGAGGCGCTGAAGGGGCTGCGCGGCGCGGTGGAGCGCGGCACGGGGCTCGCCGGATGGCACGGCGGCATCGCCGACTCCTATCGCAACAGCTCGGACTACCTGCAGCTCATCGGCGGCCAGTTCGCCACCCACCCCGGCAAGCACCCGGATGAGCGTGAAGGCGGCGAGGCGGACAACTTCCTCTGCTACACCGTCGACCTCACCGAGCTCGGCCGGCGGCACCCAGTGATGGAGGGCATCGAGGACTTCACCCTCCGCACGGAGCAGTACTGGGTGCTCACCGACGACCTCAACGACGTCCTCGCCACCACCACCCACCCCGTACAGCCGTTCCACCCCTGGCACCGGCCGATCACCTCCCCGGCGGTCTGGACGCGCGAGTGGGGCCGGGGTCGGGTCTTCGTGGCCACACCGGGGCACAGCCTCGTCGTCCTCCGCGACACGAGCGTCCGCACCATCATCGAGAGGGGGATGCTGTGGGCCAGCCGCACGGTATCGGAATAATCGGACTCGGCGTCATCTCGGCGCAGTACCTCGATACGCTCGGGTCGCACCCCGATGTGCGCATCGTCGCGACAGCCGATCTCGACACGGCCAGAGCCGAGGCGGTCGCCGCACGCTACCCCGGCTGCCGCGTGCTCGACGTCGACGAGCTGGTCGCGGATCCGTCCGTCGACACGGTGATCAACCTCACGATTCCGTCCGCGCACGCCCAGGTGGCGCTCGCGGCGCTCGCCGGGGGCAAGAACGTCTTCGGGGAGAAGCCGCTCGCGGCCACATTCGCCGATGCCCGCCGCGTCGTCGAAGCCGCAGGATCGGCGTGGGTCGGCTGCGCGCCGGACACCGTCCTCGGCACCGGCGTGCAGACGGCACGTGCCGCCGTGGATGCCGGGAGCATCGGCCGACCCGTCGCCGCGGTGGCGACGTGGGTGTCGTCGGGTCACGAGGCGTGGCATCCGCACCCCGACTTCTACTACCGCGACGGCGGCGGTCCGCTGTTCGACATGGGGCCGTATTACCTGACGACCCTGTTCCACCTGCTCGGCCCCGTCGCTCGGGTCTCCGGGGCGTCGTCGCGTCCTCGCGCCGTGCGCACGATCGGCTCAGGTCCCCGGGCGGGCGAGAGCATCCCGGTCGAGATCGACACCCACGTGACCGGTGTGCTGGAGCACGTCGGCGGCGCGATCTCGACCGTCACCTTCAGCTTCGACGCGGCGGCGACGGATGCTGCTCCGCTCGAGATCCATGGCGAGACGGGCACGCTGTCGGTGCCGGACCCGAATCTGTTCGAGGGCGTCGTCCGGGTGCGGCGACCCGCGGAGGACGCCTGGACGCCCGTCGTCGAGCGCGCCGGGTACGAGAACGCCGGCCGCGGTATCGGCGTGCTCGATCGCCTCGCCACCGGCGCGGGGAGCGCCCGCGGCGACATCGCCCTGCACGTCCTCGAGATCATGACGGCCCTGACGGAGTCCGCACGCGTCGGTCGGCGCGTCGATCTGACCACTGCTCCGGACCGGCCGGCGCTGATCCCCTTCACCCCCGAGAACTCCTGGAGAAAGCGTTGACCACCACCACTGCCACCACCGCCCGCGCGGTCATCGACCTCGACGTGACCGGCGATCGCATCAACCGCCACATCTACGGACACTTCGCCGAACATCTGGGGCGCTGCATCTACGACGGCTTCTGGGTGGGCGAGGACTCCGACATCCCGAACGTGCGCGGCATCCGGCTCGACATCGTCGAGGCGTTGAAGGCCCTCGACATCCCGAACCTCCGCTGGCCGGGCGGCTGCTTCGCCGACACCTACCACTGGCGCGACGGCATCGGTCCGCGCGAGCTGCGGCCGCGTATCGCCAACACCAACTGGGGCGACGTGGTGGAGAACAACCACTTCGGCACGCACGAGTTCATGGATCTGTGCGACCTGCTCGGGGCCGACGCGTACGTCAACGGCAACATCGGCAGCGGCACCGTGCAGGAGATGGCCGAATGGGTGGAGTATCTCACCCGTGGCGACGACAGCCCGATGGCACGGTTGCGTCGGGAGAACGGCCGGGACGAGCCCTGGAAGGTGCCGTTCTGGGGGTTGGGCAACGAGGCGTGGGGATGCGGTGGACACATGTCGGCCGCCCACTACGCGGAGGAGGCGCGACGCTACGCCACCTTCGCGCACGATCACGGCGAGAACCGGCTCACCCGCATCGCGGCCGGCGCCAACGAGGACGATCTCGACTGGACGCGCGTCCTCATGAAGACGCTCATGGAGTGCCACGGCTGCACGCTCTACGGGACCCTGCCGTACCAGGCCATCTCGTTCCACTACTACACGCACTCAGGATCGGGCATCAACACCGAGGACGCGGCATCGTTCAGCGACGAGAAGTACTACGACACGATGGCCTACGCCGCCGACGTGGAACGCATCGTGCGCGGACACGTGGCCGTGATGGATTCCTACGACCCCGACAACCGCGTCTCGCTGGTGTGCGACGAGTGGGGCACCTGGTGGAACGTCGAGGAGGGCACCAACCCGGGTTTCCTCTTCCAGCAGAACACCGTGCGTGACGCGTTGGTCGCGGGCATCCACTTCGACGTCTTCCACCGCTACGCACGGCGCATCTCGATGGCGAACATCGCCCAGACCGTGAACGTGCTGCAGGCGATGGTGCTCACCGACGGCGACGCGCTCGTGCTGACGCCGACCTACCACGTGTTCGAGATGAACAAGGGGCATCAGGACGCACTGCACCTGCCGACGCATCTGCGCGATGTGCCGACCACCCGCGTGCGGGGAAGCGACCTCCCCCTGGTCTCGCTGTCGGCCTCGACCCGGGGCGACACCGCCCTGATCTCGCTCAGCCATCTCGCGATCGACGCCGACTGCACGGTGAGCGTCGATCTGCGCGGGCGGGGTGCGCGCGTCGCCAGGGCTCGCGTGCTCACCGGCGACGACGCGTCGGCCTACAACGACGCCGAAGCACCCGATCGTGTCGCCCCGCGTGCACTCGAGACGGTGATCCGGGACGGGAGATTGACGGTGACCCTGCCGCCGCACTCCTTCGCGACGGTGGAGCTCGAGTTGGAGCCAGAGCCGGCCGTCACGGCGATCGAGCGAGCGGACGTGGCGTCATGACGACGAGTGCGCTGCGGGTGGCCGTGATCGGTGCGGGCTTCATGGCGCGGGCGCATTCGCACGCCTGGCGCACCGCACCGCGCTTCTTCGACCTGCCGCGCGAGCCGCGGCTCTCGGTCCTGGTGTCGCGCGACGAGGCACGAGGGCACGCAGCGGCGCGCGACTGGGGCTGGGAGAGCTGGTCGGATGACTGGCGGACGGTGGTCGAACGCGACGACATCGACGTGGTCGACATCTGCACTCCCGGCGACACGCACGCGGAGATCGCGATCGCGGCCCTCGGCGCCGGCAAGCACGTGCTCTGCGAGAAGCCGCTCGCGAACGATCCGGCGGATGCCGCCGACATGGTCGCTGCCGCGGATGCCGCTGCACGGCAGGGCGTCGTCGCGATGTGCGGCTACAGCTACCGGCGCACGCCCGCGCTCGCGTCGGCTCGTCGACTCATCGCGGAGGGCGCGCTCGGCACCATCAGGCACGTACGCGCGCAGTATCTGCAAGACTGGCTGAGCGACGCCGATGCCCCGCACACCTGGCGTCTCGACCGGGCATCGGCGGGCTCGGGCGCTCTCGGCGACATCGGCGCGCACAGCATCGACACGGCCCAGTGGTTGACCGGTGAGCGGATCGAGGGCGTGTCCGCGCGCCTGCGCACATTCGTGTCGTCGCGACCCCGGCGGAGCGCCGAGGTGGGTCTCGGCGGTCGAGGCGATCTCGACGCCGAGCGCCTGCGGGTCGACGTCGATGACGCCGCCGCGTTCATCGCCGATTTCAGCGGGGGTGCGCTCGGAGTGTTCGAGGCGACGCGGATGGCGCTCGGCCGCCGCAACGCCAACCGCATCGAGATCAACGGCGACCGCGGCTCCGTGGCCTTCGACTTCGAGCGGATGAACGAACTCGAGTTCTACAGCGAGGACGACGCCGATGACCGCCGCGGGTTCCGCACGATCCAGGCCACCGATCCCGCTCACCCCTATGCCGACGCGTGGTGGCCCACCGGTCACGGCATCGGCTACGAGCACACGTTCACGCACCAGATCGTCGACTTCGTCCGATCCATCGACGGGACGCCGGAATCGCCGTCGTTCGCCGATGCGTACCAGGTGCAGCGGGTGCTCGCGGCAGTCGAGGAGAGCGCCGGTGACGAGGGCCGCCGCACCCGCGTGCGCTGAGGCGCCCTGGTCGCCGCCGCCGGAGGCCGACGTATGAAGAGCCGATCGCGCTTCGTCAGCGCGAGCACCGCGCCGACTTGGGACCTCGGCATGCTCGTCGGCAGCGGTCGGGTCGGTGCGGTCGTCTGGGGTGGTCCGGAAGAGCATGTGCTCACCCTGACGCATGAGCGGTTCTTCCTGCCCGTCAACGCACGCACCCCTCCACCGCTCTTCGCCGAGGCGATGCCGCGTGTTCGCACCGCGCTGCTGGCACATGAGGCGGAGACGGCCGCGGCGATCATCACGGAGACCACCGGCTCCGCCGATTTCTCGCACATGATCTGGACGGATCCGCTGGCCCCTGGCGCCGAGCTGCGGCTGACCGTCGACACCCCGGACGCCCGGGAAGGTGTGCAGCGCCGGTCGTACCGGCGACAGCGCAACCTCGCGACGGGGGAGGTCGCCATCGCGTGGCAGGTCGACGGCATCCACCAGGAGTTGCGGATCTCGGCACCGCGCGGAGGGCGACGGGTCCGGGTCGGGATCCGGTCGACGGCGCCGGCGACGGTGCGTCTCGGGCTCGGGATGGTCCGCGATCAGACAGCCGACATCCCCGGCGCCGCGAGTTATGCGGGGTTCGCGGATGCCGCAGTCGAACTGCGGGCGCCGACCGAGGCGGCCCTCACCGTGAGCGCAGGCGCCGCGGGGGAGCGCGCAACGCTGACGACCACGGTGAGGGCGGATGCCACGACCGCGCGACTGCTCGACGGAACCACCGCCGAGTTCACGATCGATGTCGACGGGGGGAGGGAGGCCGAGTTCGACGTCGAGCTGTGTCATGGCGACGCCGACCCCGACACGCTCGCACTCGGCGACCCGGCCGCGCTCCAGGGCGCCTCCGGGCTGGACCTCGCCTCGGGGATGCCGGAGGACGTCGCCACGGAGGCGTTGCTGGAGGGGGCAGAGGGCGACTCCCGGATGATGCGCGCGCTCATCGAACTGGCCTATGCCGCGGGGCGCGCCAACATCATCAGCGCGACCGGAGAGCTCCCTGCCACCCTGCAGGGAGTGTGGCAGGGCACCTGGTCGCCGGCGTGGTCGGCTGACTACACCCTCAACGGCAACGTCCAGAACGGCGGAATGGCGTCGCTCGTGCCCACCGGCACACCGGAGTTGACGGCATCCCTCTTCCGCCTGCTCGTTCCGCATCTCGCCGACTTCCGCACCAACGCCGCACGCATCTTCGGATTCGATGGCGCGATGGTGCCGAGCCGGATGAGCACTCACGGCCTCGCGAACCACTTCTCCGACGATTTCCCTCACCAGTTCTGGATCAGCGGTGGCGGGTGGGCGTTGCGCATGCTGGCCGACGCGGTCCTGAGTTCCGGGGATCGTGGTCTGGTCGACGACGAGACCTGGCAGCTGATCGAGGGGATCCTCCTCTTCTCGCGCGATGTGATCGCGCACGGGCCCGTCGCACCGTCCTATTCGCCGGAGAACACCCCTGGCGGTGCGGCGACACCGCTCGCGGTGAACGCGACCATGGACATCGCGGTGCTGCGGGACGCTGATCGTGCAGGTCGTGTGCTGGCCGAGGCACACGGCAGGGACCCCATCCTGCTCCCCGCCGTCGAGCCGAGGTTCCGCATCGACGACGACGGGGTGCTGGCCGAATGGGCCGACCCCGCGTTCCCGTCGCACCGCGCGCACCGGCACACGAGCGAGCTGTATCCGCTCTGGTACGACGTGGACCCGGCGTTCGAGACGCCCCAGATGCGGGAGGCGGCGCGTCGGCTCGTGCGGGAGAAGGTCGCCTGGCGCGCCGAGGACCCCGGGCCGCCTCCCGGCAACGGCGAGATGGCCTTCGGGCTTGCGCAGCTCGGACTCGCCGCCGCGGCCCTGGGCGACGCGCCGAGCGCGGAGCAGTGTCTGCACTGGCTCGCCGCGCTGCACTTCACCCCGGCGATGTCGACGACGCACGACTCGGGCGCGATCTTCAACCTCGACGCGAGCGGCGCGCTTCCCGCCGTCGTGGCGGCGATGCTGGTCGGCTCGTCCCGCGACGCGATCACCCTTCTCCCCGCCCTTCCCGATTCCTGGGCCGAGGGGGCGGTGACCGGACTCACGACGCGGACGGCGCTCACCGTCGAGCTCTTGGAGTGGAGCGCGTCGGGCATCGCCGTGACACTGGCGGGGAGCGCGGAGTCCGCATGGGTGCGCACGGGACCGATCACCCTGCGCTTCCCGCGCTCCGTGACCTCACCAGCGCATCCCGATCCGGTGACGAGCATCGTGCTGGATCATCGGGAGACCCGGCATGAGCTGTCCTTGACCTGGGCGCCGTCGGCACCCTGAGACCGGGAGTCCGTTCTACGAAGCGCCCTCGTGCATCGCCGATTCAGACGCGCTCATCAGCCAGGCGTGCGCGTCGCTCCTCTTCGCGCTTCGAGTACGTGGCGGCGCGGATCGCATCGTCGGACTCCAGACCCGTGCCCAGCGCCCCGCCGAGTGTCGCCGCCGACGCGACGAACCAGCTGAGCACGAACAGATCACCGGTTCCGACGGCTCTGCCGAGGGACTCGCTCATCACCGACGTGTCGAGCACGAAGAGCGCCCAGGCCAGGTTCACGACGTACAGAGCCAGATAGCAGATGATGATGCCGATGGTCAGAGTCAGCAGCGTCGAGGTGTTGTAGAGACGGGATCTCTCACGCGCCGCAGGAGAGCTGTCGTCGGGGCGGTCCCAGAGCCTGCCGTCGATCACGATCCAGGCGATGATGATCGTGATGGAGGCCAACGTGGCCGCCGCCAGACGCCAACCAGACAGTGAGATGGCGAGCGACCACACCGTCGGCTCGATCGTCGCCACCGCGCCGGTCGCCAGTGCCGCGACCAGTGCGGACTTGAGTCCTGCCGCCAGCAGCCAGGGACGGTTGGCCAGCACCATGCCCAGAAGCACGCGCCCTCGGGCACTGAGCCGGGGGAGCGGCAGGCGCTGTTCGTCGGACACGGCCGGTTCGGCCATCCCGTCGACGAGCCCTCGTACCGCGCGGCGGGCGCGGGTCTGCACCCGGAAACCGCCCAGCGCGGGCAACGACAGCACAGCGGATCGGCGGCGAGGATCGATCGCCGCCAGCAGGTAGCGACCGTCGTCATCGCGAAGTGGAAGCTCGGTGACGCCGATGACGAGATCCCACCGCTTCTGAACCGCGTGCGTACGGAGCCGTCCCAGCGCGACGTCGACGTCTTCAGATCCGAGCGTGAACGGCTCGCTGACGAGTTCGATGATCCAGTCGTCGGCGCGAGCGGCGAGCGGCGGCGTGAGGTCGGTCATCCGACGCGCCACCGCCGTGGGCGAAGCCGGGTCGGCCACGAGGCCCACTCGGATCGGCTCCATCTCCGCAACCTACACCCGTGTCGAGTCGACCGCATCGGCCCTCGCGATTCCTGAGTCGATCCGTCGAGAACTCGCCCCCGACGACCCACGTCAACCCCCTTCGCCGCCGTGCCCCGGGGCACGTAGCCTCGCCGGACCGAACCAAGGAGAGAATCATGAGCGATCCGAAGAACACGCAGGGGACTCCCGGTCCTGACGAAGAGGCCGACACCGCATCGGGCGGTGCGCCCGATAGCACCGACGAGATCCTCGAGCGCGAGACGACCGACGACGACGGCAAGCCGCTCGAGAACCCCTCGGGAGGCTGATTCCCGCGCTACGGCGTCGCCCCGCCCGGCTGCTGTCCGCGACCGACCCAGCGCATGTCGGGTTCGTAGAGGTCGAGCAGATCGCCGAGCCGCTCTCGCTCCTGCGCTCGTCGCACGGCGCCCTTCGAGCTGGCCGACGCCAGGCGCGCGAGCAGACGAGTGGCGAGGACGACGGCGGTGGCATCGACCTGCACATCGCGCGTGGCGTGCTCCACGATGATCTGCTCCGAGGCGAACGCGCTCAGAGGCGAGTCGGCGCTGTCGGTCAGCAGCATCAGGGTGCCGCCGGCCGCGACGTAGAGTCGGCCGATCTCCACCGTGTCTCGCCGGTACGGGCGATTGCAGATGGCGATCAGCACATCGCCCGTGCGCACATCCGCGAGCAGGTCGAGGTGGTCGAGTCCCGGAGGCGCGACCAGGAACACCTGGCTGAAGCTGGTCTTGAGCGATGCGCTCAGCAGCATGGCGTACTCCTGAGCGTCGCCGCGCCCCAGAACGAAGCGGCGACGGCTGCGCGCGATGATGGCCGACATGCGCTCGAACGCGGGGTTCGTCGCGAACGAGTGCAGGGCGTCGTCGAAGGCGGTCTGCTCCTCCTTGAGCAGGCGGGACTTGAGGAGAGACGCGCTTCTCCGCGCTTGCGCCTTCCGTCCGGGCGCGGACTCGTCCGGCGCTGCGCTAGGAGACACGAGTGTCCTCCGAGGTGATCATGGCGATGTCCCATCTCTGGATCAGCGGAGGTTCCGACGGCCTCAGCTGCAGGGAGATGTCGAACGCGCCGGATGACCCGAACGCTCGCCAGGTCGCGCGCGCGGGCGTCGGGAAGGACGCAGGCCCATGGATCAGCGGACCGCCGACGTCGTCGATGATGCGGGACAACAGCGACCTGCGCTCCGGCAGGGAGGCGTCGAGCGCGACACAGTCGTCGAACAGGTCACTGCCCGCGCGGTCCCACAACGTCATGTTCCCATGATCACTCACCAGCTCCGAGATCCGGGCAACCGCGGCTCGGGTCTCGGACCACGGCTCCGGGAGAGGAGCCGACCGTGCCGCGCTCACCGCGTCGGCGACGGCGGCGTCGAACGCGGGACGCACGATCTCGTGCACGCCGGAGTAGCCCGCGTTCTCGAATCCGCAGACCGCGACCGAGTGGTCCGCACTCCAGCGCATGTGCGCGGAGAAGCCCGGATAGCCACCGGAGTGCGAGACCACACGCCCCTGCGCTGCGGAGTGCTCCACGATGAGGCCGTACCCGTAGCCGCGGGCGACTTCGCCGTCACCCCCGGGGATGGCCCGATGCAGCTGTTGCATCTCGCGGCGACTCGCTGCCGAGAGCACGGGATCCGTGTCGCTGTGTCCGTCGGCGAAAGCGCGCGCCAGCCACCGTGCCCAGACCAGGATGTCTGCGCACGACGCGAAGAGCCCTCCGATTGCCGAGAAGGTGCCCGGCGCCGTGACGGCCTGCGCCTGCCAGGACCCGTCGTGCCGGGCGTATCCGATCGCGATGCGCCGGCCCGGCGGAGGGGAGAACCGCACGCCGGTGAGCCCCAGTGGATCCAGGAGCTCGTTCTCGATCTGCTCCTGCAGCCGGCGCCCGTCCAGATGCTCCAGCGCCCGTCCGAGGATCGCCCATCCGAGGTTCGCATACTCGTAGCCGAGCCCGGGCGCGCGGGTGAACCTGATGCCTCGGCTCAGCAGTGCATCGAACTCCGCCCTCGGCATGGACTCCTGTCTGTCCGCCCAGGCGTCGTCGGTCGGCAGCCCCGCCGACATGGTCAGCAGCATCCGCGGTGTGGGAGGTGAAGCGGCTTCTCCGGGGATCTCGAACTCCGGCATCCGCGGGAGCATCTCGGCGATGGGCCGATCGAGATCGAGCAGACCGGCATCGCGCAACTGCAGCGCTCGAGCCGCGGTGAAGGACTTCGTGCACGACGCGATGCGGAAGACGGTGTCGAGGTCCGGCACCGATCCGTCGCCGGCGTCACCGGAGCCGCCCGCCTTCCGCTGTCCCGCGCAGTCCGCCGCCAGCACGGCAGCGGGACTCCGACCTGCCTCGACACGCGCGCCGGTGAGACGCGCGAGCAGGGGGTCGACCGCCGTGGCCGGCTCAGACATGCGTCAGGAACTGCTCGAGCACCCGCTGACCGCCATCGATCGCCTCCACGGGGTTCCGCTCGTCCGCTCCGTGTGCGCCGCCGGGATGGCGCCCTCCGCTGTCCGCCATCAGCGGGGCGAAGCCGTAGCAGGCGATGCCGAGTTCGGAGAAGGCCTTCGCATCCGTGCCGCCGCCCAGCCAGACCGGGGGAGTGACTGCCCCGGGATCCTGAGTGAGGATCGCCGCGCGCATCGCGTCGAACCAATGCGAGGGGTAGGGGGCGGTCACAGGCGAGCAGCGGGAGAGGAACTCCCACTCCACATCGTCACCGATCAGATCCACGAGTGTCGCCACGACGTCGTCCTCGGTGCCGGGCAGGCACCGCACGTCGAGCTGCGCTTCTGCGGACGCGGGGATGACGTTCACCTTGACGCCCGCGTTGAGCACGGTCGTCGTCGCGGTGCAGCGGGTGATGGCCTCCGCGACCTCGCCGGCGGGCCCCAGGCGGCGGATCGACGCCGCGATGCCGGCGTCGGTGTCCAGGTCGGGCTCATTGCCGAGCGCGCGGTCGATGGTCGCGATGTACTCCCTGACGGTGTCGGTGAGGCGAAGCGGCCAGTGATAGGCGTTGATGCGCTGGCAGGTGTCGATGACACGGGTGAGGGCCTGGTCCGCCTGCGGACGTGATCCGTGACCTCCGATCCCTCGTGCACGGACGCGCAGTTGCAGCGTTCCGCGTTCCCCGGTGGCGATGGGATAGACCCGCAGCGGCGTGCCGTCGTTCGCCATGAGCTCGGTCGCGTCGCCCCCGGACTCCCCGATCGCGACCTCGACGCCGGTGAAGAGCTCCGGCATGTTCTGGACGAGCCACAGGGCTCCGTGCTCGCCCCCGGACTCCTCGTCCGCCACGAAGGCCACCACGATGTCGCGCTGCGGACGGATGTCCTGCTCCGCCCAGTTCAGCAGCGTTCGCAGGATGCTCGCGACCATGTCCTTCATGTCGGTGGCTCCGCGGCCCCAGACATAGCCATCAGCGATGTGACCCGCGAACGCGGGCACCGTCCACTGCGACGGCTCGACGGGGACCACGTCGGTGTGCGCATGGACGAGCAGAGCGGGAAGCGTGCGATCTACGCCGGGCACCCGCAGCACCACGGAGGCCCTGGTCGCTTCCGGGCCGACGATCTGCGCGGAGTAACCGGCATGTTTCAGCGCGCTGTGGATCCACGACGCGATGTCGTGCTCGCCCGCACTGCGCCCGTCTCCGTAGTTCGACGTGTCGAAACGGATCAGTCGGGCGCACAGCTCTGCGGCGCTCAGCCGTGATGCGGTGCTCGGATGCGACATGAGACTCCTTAGTACGTTCCGTCTTATGAATCATAAAAACGCAAACGACATCGCACGTGACCCCCCATAAGTGAGGGAACTTCGTCATCCTCGCCCGCTATCTGGTTAGAGTTCGACCGGGTCGACGGAGTCTGTATTCCTCACGCGCTCACACTTACGAGACATAACACGAAGGAGTGGATGTTGATGCAGTCACACTGGGATGGTCGGGGAAGACGATCCGTCCGCACGAGTCGCCGATGCCTGGCGCTGATCGGAGCCGGAGCGATCGTGATCGGCGGCACGGTCGCGGGTGCGGGAGCGGCCGCAGCGGACGAGGGCGACGTGCAGGCGCGGATCTCGCTCACCGGCGACGTCGAGACGTTGAATCCGTTCCTCTCCGTGCTCTCCACCAGCGATTCGATCCTGATGTATCAGTACGAGCCCCTCGTCGCCTGGGCTGCAGAGGACAACAGCGAGTACCCCGCGATCGCCGAGTCATGGGAGTCGAACGCTGATGCGACCCAATGGACGTTCCATCTCGAGCCGGACGCGGTGTGGTCGGATGGCGAGCCGATCGTCGCCGAAGACGTGATCTGGACGATCGAGGCGATCCAGGACGACGATGCGCTCAAGATGGCCAAGGGATCGCTCGTCGAGAACATCGCGAGCATCGAGGCTCCGGATGAGCTGACCGTCGTCATGACGATGGAGAACCCGCAGGCCCCGAATCCCGGTGCCGACCTGCCGATCGTCCCGAGCCACGTGTGGGCCGGACTCGATGATCCTGCCGCCTACGAGAACGACGCGGACACCGTGGGTTCCGGCCCGTTCATCATCACCGAGTCGTCGAAGACCGGCGGCGTCACGATGACGGCGAACCCGCACTACCGGCATGGCGAAGCGAAGATCGACTCGCTCGTCTGGGTTCCGTACAAGAGTTCGGATGCCGCTGTCCAGGCGCTCAAGACCGGAGAGGTCGATCTGGTCGACGGTCTCACGATCGCGCAGTTCGACTCGCTCGAGGGAGCGGAGGGCATCACGACGATCTCCGCGAAGGGCAACTCGTTCTCCGCCCTCGCCATCAATCCGGGCGCGAAGGACATCGACGGGAACGACCTCGGCGACGGCAACCCGGTGCTGCACGACAAGGTCGTGCGCCAGGCCATCGTGCGCGCGATCGACAACGAGACCTTGCGCGCCAAGATCCTGCAGGGTCTCGGCGATCCGGGCACGGGCACGGTGCCCCCGCGTTACCCGACTTTCCACTGGAACATCGCGCCGGAGGATCTCCCGCTCGCCTACGACCCGGACGAGGCGAATCGGATGCTCGATGAGGCCGGTTACGCGCGTGGCGCAGACGGCGTGCGTCTGGACAAGTCGGGCAACCCGATCGAGTTGCGCATCATGGGACGTTCCTCGAGCTCGAACAGCCAGCAGGCGGCCGACTTCATCGGCCCGTGGCTGGAGGAGATCGGCATCACGACCACCGTCTCGATGCTCTCGGACGCGCAGGTCAACGACGAGTCGGTGCTCGGGCGCTACGACATGTACTTCACCGGATGGGGGATGGGTCCTGACCCCGACTTCATGATGTCGATCAACCTCTGCAGCTCGCGACCCAACGCGGATGGATCCGGGGCGACCAGCGAGTCGAACTGGTGCGATCCTGCGTTCGACGAGCTCTACGCGCAGCAGCACTCCGAGACCGACCCCGAGAAGCGCGCCGCGCTCATCCTGGAGATGCAGCAGCTGAAGTACGACGCAGCGGTCAACAACGTGATGTTCTTCGACGCGCGCTTCCAGGCGTACCGCTCCGACCGCTTCACCGACGCGCAGCTGCAGCCGGCCGAGGGCGGGGTGCTGCTCCGTCAGAACGGGCCGTGGGGTGTCTACTCGCTGACGCCGGTGGCTGCCGCCGGAACCGAGGACGGCGCAGCTGCCGATGGCGGAGCGACCGGGTGGTGGATCGCGGGGGGCATCGCCGCTGTAGCGCTCGTGGGCGGCGGGATCGTCCTGAGTCGTCGCCGCGCGCAGGCCGGCGACCGGGAGTAGTCCGCATGAGCAACCGTGTGGTGACCGGAGGGGGCGATGATCTCGTCCCCTCCGGGGTGCCGGCCGTCGACATCGACGAGCCGCGCCGGGGAACCTCCTGGGCGCGCTATGCGCTCGGCAAGGCCGGAGGGGCGCTCATCTCGTTGCTGATGGTGATCGTCCTCGGTTTCTTCGCGTTCCGGATCCTGCCGGGAGACCCGGTGCGCTCCCTGACGCATGGCCGTCGCGTGAGCGTCGACCAGCTGGAGGCCATCCGCCGTGAGCTGGGACTCGATCAACCGCTCCCCGCCCAGTTCTGGCGCTACCTCACGGACTTGCTCCGGGGAGATCTCGGTTACTCCTACACGAACAACGAAGACGTCTCCCAGCTGATCCTGGATCGGATGGGACCGACCCTCCTGCTCACCGGCACGGCTTTCGCGATCTCGCTCGCGCTCGGGCTGTGGCTCGGACAACGGGCCGCGTGGCGACGGGGCAGCCTCTTCGATCGCGTGCACACCGGGATCGCGCTGACCCTGTGGTCGGTGCCCACCTTCTGGTTCGGACTGCTCCTGCTGCTCCTGTTCGCCGGCACACTGCACTGGTTCCCCACCGGGGGAATGGTGACGGCGGGCGCCGACCTGGAGGGGATCGCCGCCGTGCTCGATGTCGCACGCCACCTCGTCCTGCCGGCGATCACCATGGCCGCCGTCGTCTACGCGCAGTACCTCCTGGTCATGCGTGCCTCGCTGCTCGAGGAGATGACGGCCGACTACCTCGTCACCGCCCGAGCGAAAGGCCTGAACGAGGATCGCGTTCGTCGTGTGCACGCCGTCCCGAATGCGCTGCTGCCGACGGTCACCCTGATCTTCCTCGCGATCGGCGGCCTCATCAGCGGTGGCGTGTCCGTGGAGACCGTCTTCTCGTGGCCGGGGCTCGGCTATCTCACCTTCCAGGCGCTCAGCGCTCCCGACTTCCCCGTGCTGCAGGGGACGTTCGTGGTCTTCTCCGCCATCGTCATCGCGATGAACTTCATCGCGGACCTGGTCTACCGCGTTCTCGACCCAAGGCTGCGTACCGCATGACTCAGATCCTCGATTCCCCGCGCCCCACCGCACGCAGTGTCGCCGCGGCACGGCGCCGCGCCCGACTCGCAGAGGTCTGGCGCGAGTTCCGAACCCACCGATCCGGCGTCATCGGTCTCGTCATCCTGATCATCGTGATCGCGTTGGCGGCCCTCGCGCCCGTGCTGTTCCCGGCAGAGATGCTGGACGTCACGAAGATCGACAATCCGCTGAACGCCCCTCCCAGCCCCGGGCTCCCGCTCGGCACCGATCCGTCGGGTCGCAGCGTGCTCGCGATGCTGGTGTGGGGCGCGCGGGCATCGCTGCTGGTCGGCTTCGCGGCGACGCTCGTCTCGATGGTGATCGGCACGGCCGTCGGAATGGCCTCCGGGCACTTCCGTGGCCCGACGCAGGCGGTTCTGCTGCGGATCGTCGACTTCTTCCTGGTCGTGCCGTCGCTCGTGCTCGCGATCGTCCTCTCGAGCGTCCTCGGTGCCGGGGTGACGACCATCATCGTCGCGATCGGTGTCACCTCCTGGGCCTCGACCGCGCGGCTGGTGCGCTCGCAGACGCTCACCGTGGAGTCCCGAGGATACATCGAACGATCCTGGGCTCTCGGCGCCGGAGACGGACACATCCTGTGGAAGCACGTGCTTCCCGCGGTCCTGCCGTTGGTGCTCGCGAACACGACGCTCACGGTCGGATCGGCGATCATCTCCGAATCCACCCTGGCGTTCCTGGGCCTCGGCGATCCCTCGACCATCTCCTGGGGCTCGATGCTGAAGCTCGCGCTGGACACGGGAGCTGCGACCGCCGGGTACTGGTGGTATCTGCTCCCGCCCGGCCTGGCCATCGTGCTCGTCGTGTTGGCGTTCACGCTCGCGGGCCGTGCATTCGAAGCTGTTGTGAACCCGACGTTGCGAGGTCGATGATGCCCAGTCTGAAGTTCGAGGATGTCCGGATCAGCTACTCCACTTTCGAGCAGGGAGGCCGTGGCACCGTGGAAGCGGTGCGCGGCGTCACTCTCGACGTGCCGGAGGGAGCGACGATCGGCCTCGCCGGCGAGTCGGGGTGCGGCAAGTCCACGCTCGCGATGAGCGTGCTCCGCCTGCTGCCGCGCAACGCCCGGATCGACGGGCGCATCCTGCTCGGCGAGGAGTCCGTCGCCGAGATGGGATGGGGGCGTCTTCGCGCGGTCCGCTGGACCGAGGCGGCGATCGTGTTCCAGGGGGCGATGCACTCGCTCAACCCCGTGCAGCGGGTGGGCGATCAGATCGTCGAGGCCCTGGTGCTGCACGCGACCGGCAGCAGGACGAAGTACCGTGAGCGCGCAGAGCAGGACCGACGCGTCGTCGAGCTGTTGCAGCAGGTCGATCTGCCGAAGTCCAAAGCGCGGTCGTATCCCCATGAACTCTCCGGCGGGCAGAAGCAACGAGTCATGATCGCCCTCGCTCTCGCGTGCGAGCCGGAGATCATCATCGCGGATGAGCCGACGACCGCTCTCGACGTGATCGTGCAGGACCAGATCCTGAACCTGCTGAAGCAGATGGTCCGCGAACGCGGCCTGTCTCTGATCATGATCAGCCACGATCTCTCCGTCCTCGCGTCCACCTGCGAGCGCATCGTCGTGATGCAGCAGGGCAGGATCGTAGAGGAGGGGCCGTCGGCAGAGGTCATGTCGAATCCGCAGCATCCGCACACCCGGGCGCTCGCCGCGGCATTCCCGACCATCGGCGACTGGTCGTCGCGGCTGTCGCTTCCGACGTACACGTCGCCGGAGGCACCCGGTCCGAACGGTCCAGGCTCGCGTCCGGCCCCGGAGCAGAGCGAGATCTCCGCCACGCCGACCGGGCTGCTCTCGCTGACGGATGCCGTGATCGCCGTCCGGGGCGTGAGCGTCTCCTTCGGCAGAGGCGACCGGGGGCACGTCGCCGTCGACGACGTGGACCTCACCTGCCGGCCGGGCGAGATCATCGCGCTCGTCGGTCAGTCCGGATCGGGCAAGACCACGCTCGCGCGCACGATCCTCGGACTCCAGCAGCCGACCAGCGGCGACGTGATGTACCGGGGGCGCCCGCTGTCGACGCGACGGAAGGCGCTCAAGGAGTATCGCTCGCGGGTGCAGTTCGTTCTGCAGGATCCGTCCGCCGCGCTGAACCCGAAGCAGTCCGTGTACGAGGCCGTCGCCGAGGGACCGCGGCTGCATCACCAGTCGGGCGAGGAGCGCGACATCGTGGCGCAGGCCCTCGTGGATGCCGAGCTGACTCCGCCGGAGAAGTACTTCCAGGCGATCCCGCAGGAGCTCTCCGGAGGGCAGCGCCAGCGGGTGGTGATCGCGGGAGCTCTCGCCCTCGGCCCCGAGTTCCTGGTCGCCGACGAACCCGTCGCGAGCCTGGACGCCTCGGTCCGCGCCGGCGTGCTCGCGCTGCTGCTGAGACTGCGGTGCGAGCGGGGTCTGGGGGCCCTCGTCATCACCCACGACCTGGGGTTGGCCTGGAACATCGCCGACCGCGTCGCCGTGATGTACCGCGGCAGGATCATCGAGCACGGAACCGTGGAAGAGGTGCTCCTGGACCCGCAGCACGAGTACACGAAACGTCTGCTCGCCGTGGTACCGTCGCGGGAGCTGCGCGAGCGCCCGACCGGAGGCGCCCGATGAACGGGGCGGCCACCCTGCCCGGACCGGTGCGGCACGGCGATCGGGTCGCGGTGGTCGCGCCGTCGAGCGCGATCTCCGAAGAGCGCCTGACGGAGGCGCTGGACCTGCTCGCGAAGTGGGATCTGGAGCCGGTGCTCGGTGCGCACGTGCGCGATACGCACCCGCGGGCCGGCACGTATCTCGCCGGCACGGACGTCGCTCGTGCGGCCGACCTGATGCACGCCTGGACGGACGACTCGGTCACGGCCGTGCTCTGCCTGTGCGGCGGCTACGGGGCGGTGCGGATCCTGGATCACCTCGACGTGCCGCGATTGCGAGCGGCGCGTCCCAAGATGCTCGTCGGGTCGTCGGACATCACCGGACTGCACGAGTTCTGGGAGCGCGAGCTCGGAGTACCCACCCTGTTCGCTCCCATGCTCGGGACGAACGACCTCATGAGCGATCCGGGGAATCTGACCGCATTGCACCGCTCTCTGTTCACGAAAGCGGCGAACCGCACCCTGCTGGCCCCTGGTGCGGAGGCGATCGTGGAGGGGATGGCCGAAGGCACGCTCACGGGCGGCAACCTGAGTCTGCTCGCCATGACCACGGGGTCGCATGAGTCCGGTTCCCGGGCCGCCGGGAAGATCGTCCTGCTCGAAGACGTGGAGGAGAAGACCTACCGGGTGGACGGCTTCCTGGTCTCCCTCCTGCGATCGGGGTACTTCGACGGGGCCGTCGGAATCGCGCTCGGCACCTGGCACGAGTGCGGGCCGCTGCCGGAGATCCGTGCTCTCGCCGAAGAACTCCTCGCGCCGCTCGGCATCCCGCTCATCTGGGGCCTTCCCTTCGGGCATGGTCCCGGTGTCGACAGCGTGCCGCTGGGCGTTCCGGCGCGGATCGTGGCCGATGCCGGTCAACCGCGGATCGAACTCTTCCTGTGAGCATCGACGGTCGACGTCAGCACGTGGTGATCATCGGCGGGGGCATCATCGGCTTGTGCGCCGCCTACGCACTGCTGCGGGACGGACATCGGGTGACGATCGTCGAGCGTGATCGTCTCGGAGCCGGGGCTGCGACGGGCAATGCGGGGGAGCTGACGCCGCAGCAGGTCGCTCCGCTCGCATCGCCGCACACGGCGCGTGATGTGGTGAGCGGCGTCCTCTCGTCGTCGTCGTATCTGTCCATCGCGCCGACGCGACTGCCCCAGCTCGCTGCGTTCGGGCTGGGCTTCCTGCTCTCCTCGACGCGTCGGCGTCGGGCTCATGCCACGCGGGCGCTCGCACAGTTCTCCTCGGCGATCCTCCCCGCCCTCGACCGCATGGCCGACGACGGCATCGACACGTCCGGCGGTGGCAGCGGGTATCTGATGACCTGCACCGACGAGCGGGAGCTGGTCGCGGCACACCAGCGCTATCGCGAACGCGCATCGGAGGGATGGGGGACGGCGCCGGGTGCGATCATGCGCGGCGAGGAGCTGCGCGACTACGAGCCGACGGTGGCGCCGGGGATCGCGGCGGGGTTCCTGCTGCCCGCAGAGCGCTATCTCGACCCCGTCACCTTCGTCGCCAGCCTTGCCAGGAGGATCGTTCAGCAGGGCGCGGACGTGCGCACCGGGCTCAGTGCCCTGCGGCTCGCCGATGGCGCCTTCGTGATGTGCCGGGATGCGGAAGGGAACGAGTCCACGATCGCCGGCGACCGTGTGATCGTCGCCGCCGGAGCCTGGACGTCGCCGATCCTGCGTCGCTCGGGGATACGAGCCATGCGCATCGTGTCGGGCAAGGGGTACAGCTATACGGTGCCGGTCGAACGGATGCCCCGTCAGCTCGTGCATTCCATCGACAGGCACTGCGTGGTGATCCCGATGCACGATCGTCTGCGCGTGGTCGGGATGATGGAGTTCGACGAGCGTCCCGATGCGTTCCACCCCGCCCGCCTCGACGTCCTCACGAACGCTGCCAGAGGGCTGATCGTCGGCGCCGACTGGGACGGGCGCACTGAGGAGTGGGTCGGCGCCCGCCCGATGACCGCCGACGGCATGCCGCTGTTGGGTTCACCGGCGGGAAGGCCGGAGATACTCGTGGCCGCGGGGCACAACATGCACGGGCTCTCGTTGGGGCCGGTGACCGGCGAAGTGCTCGGGGCGCTGGTCGCCGGGCGGAGTCCCCGGATCGAGGGCTCACGACTGGACCTTCGTCCGTTCGCGCTCGACCGCTGACCGGTGATCCGTCCGAACCGACCGGCTCGCCGGTCGGACTCGCCAGCACAAGAAAGACAGGTAACGATGACGACCGACGTGTCCGATCCGAACGAGCTCGATCAGCGGGTCTTTCCGCCGACAGCTCGGCGCGATCCTGAGACGGGCGAACTCCGCCTCGGAGTGGTGAGCGCGTCCACGTTGATTTCGCAGTACGGCTCGCCCCTCTACGTGCTCGATGAGGATGTCGCCAGGGCCCGTGCGCGTACGATCCGCGTGGCGCTCGAGGCTGAGGCGGAGCGGATCGGCACGACGGCGACCGTGTATTACGCGGGTAAGGCGCTCCTGTGCATCGACGTGGCGCGGTGGATGTCGGAGGAGGGGCTGGCTGTCGACGTCGCCAGCGGTGGCGAGCTCGCTGTGGCGCTCGCCGCAGGGGTGGATCCGTCCCGTATCGGATTCCACGGCAACAACAAGTCGGAGCAGGAGATCGGTCGGGCCGTCGGCGCAGGTGTCGGCACGATCGTCATCGACAGCGAGATCGAGACGGAGCGCGTCGCCGCGGCGGCGCGCGCAGCAGGGATCAGGCAGCGGGTCCGACTGCGGGTGAACAGCGGTGTGCACGCCTCGACTCACGACTACCTCGCAACTGCGCACGAAGATCAGAAGTTCGGGCAGCCCCTGAGCGACGCTCCACGCCTGGTCGCCGCGATCCTCGCTCACGACAGCCTCGAGTTCGTCGGACTCCACTGCCATATCGGGTCGCAGATCTTCGCCGCAGACGGGTTCCGGGAATCCGCGCGTCGACTGATGGCGGTCTACCCGGAGTTGGCGCGGCTCGCCGGACACTCGATCCCCGAGCTCAACCTGGGCGGTGGCTTCGGCATCGCCTACACGAGCGCGCAGGCCGAGGACGTGCCCGCACTCGCCGATGTCGCGCGCGAGCTGGCCGACATGGTCGCCGACGGCGCACGCGAGTTCGAGGTGCCGGTGCCGCACCTGGCCTTCGAGCCGGGACGCATCGTGATCGGCCCGGCCGGAGTCACGCTCTACACGGTCGGGACCACCAAGCCGGTGCCTCTCGCGGGGAGCGATGCGGCCGCCCCCGCCGACCTCGGGCACAGCGAACGGCTGTACGTCAGCGTCGACGGAGGGATGAGCGACAACGCGCGGCCGGCACTGTACGGTGCCGACTACCAGGTCCGCATCGCCAATCGGACCAGTGGAGCCGACCCGGCCCTCGTGCGCGTCGTGGGCAAGCACTGCGAAGCCGGCGACATCGTCGTGCACCGCGATGTGCTCCCCGGGGACGTGCGCGCGGGCGACACCCTCGTCGTCGCTGCCACCGGAGCGTATTGCTGGTCGCTCGCGAGCAACTACAACCACCTCCCTCGCCCGCCGATCGTCGCCGTCTCCGGACGCGGAGCGCGACTCATCGTGCACGGCGAGACCGAGGACGATCTGCTGGCGAAGAACGTGTCCTGGCGACCAGAAGGGGATCCGCCCACGGCCTAGGATTGCTGCGATGACCGACTCCGTCCTCGACGTCCAGGTGCGTCGCACCGTGAGGCGGCGTCTGATCCGCAACCCGCTGATCTGGGGTGCGGTGCTGCTTCTCGCCGCGTTCGTCTGGACGCTGGCCGGGGACGACCTGAGCTTCTTCCCGTTCCTGCTGATGCTGGTCGGCGGCTGGTGCTTCGGCTTCGCCTTCGTGAACGCGACGATGCGGATGGTGCCCGCGCGCAACGGCGTGTTCCTGCACGCCGGTGTCGCCGTCATGCTCGGTGCGGCCATCGCGTTCACCGTCGAGTACGGGAATGACCTCGTGGACTCGCTGCCGGAGGCGGTGCGGGCCGGTGCGGTCGTGGGGCGGCTCGCGGCGATCCCCGCGGCCGGGTGGATCTGGCTCGGCCTGCTCTCACGCGTCACCGACGTCATGACGCAGCGTGAGACGAAGAAGCGACCCGTGCCGGTGACGCCGGAGTGGGAGCGCGAGGAGATCGGCGACGGGTCGGGTGTGCGCTTCCCCGGCATCCCGCTCCGCATGCGCGCGCTCACCGCGGCGATCATCGTGATCGTCGTGGTCTTCGGCCTGGGCGGCACCGCGCTGGTGATCGCGTTCGACGATGTGGTGCTGCGCATGGGCGCGCGCTTCACGATCATCCTGGTGGGCGTGCTGATCGCATTGCCCGCGTATCTCGTGTTCACGGGCGTGCTGCGTCGCCGAACCGAGTCCTGCCGGGTGGCATTCGGCAACGACGAACTGCGCGTGACGGTGGGGGAGTCGATCCACGTGATCCCGTTCCGACGGCTGGAGCGGCTCGTCTGGCGCACCCGCAGCGACTATGCGCGCATCGAGGTGCAGGGCGACGGCGTGGATCTGTCCCTGATCGCCGGGCTCGCGAGACCGCCGCGGGGTCTCACCGCCGAACTGCCCCCGCTGCCGCGCCGCGTCTTCCGTCGTCTCGAGCTCGCCGGTATGACGCAGCAGCACGCGCGGCGTCGCGACGTCACCGTCTTCACCCGATCTCCGGGGCAGGGCTGAGATCGGGGCGCCTCTGTCACGGTCGTCCTCGGCGTGCCAGACTCGCCGTGTGACCCTGCTCGAACGCCTCATGGCCGCACATGCCGACGCGACGATGGTCGGATGGGATTTCTCGCGGCTGGATGGTGCGCTGATCTCGGAGAGCCCCTGGTGGGATTTCGAGGCCGACTGTCTGCAGTCGCTGCGCCACTCGCGTATCGGGGCCGTCGATCTGGGAACCGGCGGCGGTGAGCGGCTGTCCGCACTTCTCGATTCCTTGGCGCGAGAGTCCGCGCGCCCACCACGGATCGTCGCGACGGAGGGATGGGCGCCCAACGTGCCCGAAGCGCGAGCACGCCTCGCGCCCCGCCACGTGGCGGTGCTGCCGTACGACTCGGAGGCGGGCGATCCGCTCGACCTTCCCGACCAGAGCCAGGACCTGGTGATGTCTCGTCACGAGTCCTATGACCCGACCGAGATCGCTCGGATTCTGGTCCCCGGCGGACGGTTCCTGACCCAGCAGGTGGACGGCTTCGACGCACCTGAGATCCATGAGTGGTTCGGAGGCGAGTACCTCTACCCCGATGTCACGCTGGAGGCTCATTCGCAGGCCCTTCGGGACGCAGGGATGCGGATCGACGACGCCGACCGTTGGGAGGGATCGATGCAGTTCCTGGATGCTCTCGCGCTCGTGACCTACATCGGCCTCGTCCCCTGGGATGCGCCCGGATTCGCCGTCCCACCGCATGCCGAGCGGCTCCTCGAGCTGAACGCGGCGGCTCCCATCGTCGTCACTCAGCGCAGGTTCCGTATCTACGCCACCAAGCCGTAGCCGAAATCCTGCGCTCATCGCGGGGCGGCAGGCGGGTCGCGCGGTCGACGGTATCCTGGATGACGGCCGCTACGACAGGAGACCCCGTGATCCTCAGCTTCATCTTCTTCATGATCCTCTTCCTCGGAGGCATCTACCTCATGGGTCTGGCGCAGACGCTCGAGGACTTCCAGGCGATCATCTTCTGCGGTGGTCTCCTGCTCACGACCCTCTCGCTCGCGTTCATGATGCGTCAGGGCGGTACGGCCACCAAGCGCTCGAACAACTGGGCGGGCAAGGCCACGGACTGACATTCGCCGCCCGCACCGGTGCGCCTGATTCCGACGCGCGCACCGGATCTCCAGCCTGTGAGGCGTACAGCTTGCAGGCGTAACGTCGGTGTATGAACGCACAACTGAAAATCGCGGGGCCGAGCCCCGACATGCTGGGTCTGGAGAACGTCCTGATCGGCTCGCTTCCTGCGACGCTGCTGACGGAGGACGCACCAGACCGCTACACCGTGGAAGCGGTGTTCACGCGCAAGACGGATCGTGACGAGGTCGCCGCGATCCAGGGCAGCGAGATGCGCGCCCACCTGTCCGCGAACGGATACCCGACCGTCGAACTCCGCGTCGCGGATCGTCGTCTGGAGATCGCGAACACCAACCTGGAAGAGCTCCGTGACGGCCTCGCTGCCGTCATCGCGGAACGACTCGCGACGATCAGTGCCGACCTTCTGGCCGACCGTGAGATCGCCGCGCATCGCTACCAGGACGCCTCCGACCGCGAACAGGTCCGTGCGGCATCCGTCGCCGCCCTCGCGGAATCGGTGGTCTTCACCCGCCGTGCAGTGCCCGCCGCCGTCGATGACGACGCGCGCATCGACGACTGGGTGGAAGAGGGCGGCGCCTCCCGCTGAGCGGGCGACCCGTCGGAGAAGAGGTCATCATGGGCGACATCCGTCCGACCGTCCGCACACGTCCGCGTGAAAGCGCGTCCCGTGCATCGAGCACGTTCACCGAGTTGGCGCAGCAGGTCCGTGGGCTCGGGCTCCTGCGTCGTCGCTACGGCTACTACTGGACCAAGCTGGTCGCAGCCCCGCTCATCCTCGCTGCGTGCGTGCTGGCATTCATCTGGATCGGCGACACGTGGTGGCAGCTGTTCACCGCCGCGGCGCTCGCGATCCTGTTCACCCAGATCGCCTTCCTCGGCCACGACGCCGCGCATCGTCAGATCTTCGTCTCCGGCCGCTGGAACGACTGGATCAGCCTGATCCTCGGCGATCTGCTGGTGGGTATGAGCTACGGATGGTGGCAGCACAAGCACACGCGTCACCACGCGAACCCCAACAAGCTGGGCGCGGATCCCGACATCGAGCTTCCGGTGATCGCGGTGACCACGGAGACGGCGCTGAAGCACCGCGGCCCGACCATCAGCTGGCTCCGCGGGCATCAGGGGCTGCTGTTCTTCCCGATCCTGTTCCTCGAGGGCATCTCCCTGCACGCCTCGAGCGTGCGCAGGGTCCTCACCCGCGGGCGGCTGGAGCGACGCGGGGTCGAGATCGTCTTCCTGAGCGTGCGGATGATCGGCTACCTGGTGCTGGTGTTCCTCGTGCTGTCCCCTGGCATCGCTTTCGTGTTCCTCGCGGTCCAGCTGGGGCTCTTCGGGTTCTACATGGGCGTCGCCTTCGCTCCGAATCACAAGGGGATGCCCGTGGTGCCGCGTGACATGGCCATCGACTTCCTGCGCCGCCAGGTGCTGATGAGCCGCAACATCCGGGGGAGCCGTCTGCTCGACGTCGCGATGGGCGGCCTGAACTACCAGATCGAGCATCATCTGTTCCCGTCGATGCCGCGGCCGCACCTGCGCCGGGCAGCTCCCGTGATCGCGGCGTACTGCCGGGACCACGACGTGCTCTACACGCAGACCGGCCTGTTCGCGTCGTACGTGATCGTGGTCCGCTACATCAACCGCGTCGGGCTCGGGGAACGCGACGTCTTCTCGTGTCCCCTGATCGAGCAGCGCAGCGCCCTGACCGTGTGATCAGCGGCGCTTCGCCAACCGGGCGTCGAGGTTCGCCTTCACCGCGGGCCACTCCGGTTCGATGATGGAGAACTCGACGCTGTCGCGCAGGGCGCCGTTGCGGTAGCGGGAGATGGCGCGCATCACGCCGTCCTGTTTCGCCCCGAGCCGCTCGATGGCCGCTCGGGACTGGAAGTTGACCCACTGGGTGGTGAGGCCGACGCGGAAGACCCCCAGCGTCTCGAAGGCGTGCTGCAGGAGGAGCAGCTTGGACTCGGCGTTCGTGCCCGTGCCGTGCGCCGACGGCCGGTTCCAGGTGTAGCCGATGTGCAGCCGCGGGACGTCGGCATCGATGTCGTAGTACGAGGTCATTCCGAGCACCTGCCCTGAGGCGCCGACGGCGGTGAACGGGATCATCTCGCCGGCCTCGCGCAGGGCGATGCGCCGCGCGATCTCCGTCTCGACGCCGTCGGGCGCCGGAACCGAGGTGTACCACGCGGTCTTCCAGAGATCACCCTCCTGTACGGCTTCGATCAGGGCATCGCGATGCGAGAGCTCGAGGGGTCGGAGTTCGACCAGGTCTCCGGTCAGGGTGACGGCGGAGGGGGCGACGAGGAATCCCATGTCCGCCATTCAACCAGTTCGCGGTCTTCGCGGTCGGCAGGTCATTCTGCGGCGACGCGATGCGCCCATTGACCGGCGCCCATGCGCGGCGCGACGTAGACGCTCTCGCCGATCCGCTGCAGCATCCGCTGATAGGCCTCGACCAGTTCGACGGTGACTCCGAGCTCGAAGGCCAGGCTCGCGCGATGCGGGCCGCGGAGCGCCTCGGCTGCGGCATACGCGGCGGGCGAGATGAGCAGTCGTGCCGCCCATTCATCCGCCCGACGCTCCTGGCGGGCGCGGGCCTCCGGGTGCGTCGACACCGTGTGGCCGAGCGCCGCGTGCCCGAGTTCGTGCGCGAGCACGCTCGTCGCGGTGCGCACGCTCATTCCCGGCGCGAGACGGATGGTCATGGCGGAGTGGTCGTACCCACCCCTGGTGGGACCAGAGCGCTCCACCAGTCGGAGGCCACTCTCCTCGACGAGTCGGAGGAGGTGGTCCATGATGCTCCTACTGGTACAGGTCGTCGGTGTCGCGCTCGTGTCCGACGGAGGAGCCGAAGGCGACTTCGGGGATATTGTCGTCGGTGCCTGCGACATCGGTCCGGCGACGGAACGGGGTCAGGACGCCGGTTCCCTGCGCACTGTCGGCGCTCAACCGCTCTTCGGCTCTGGCGAGCACGAGATGGGGTGCGACCTGTACCCTCGCGCACACGGCGTACAGCACAGGGACGGGGATGGCACGCTTGCCGGTGACGTAGTTGTCGAGAGCGCTGCGGGCGATCGCGATGTCGCGCGCCATCGCCGCGATACTGCTCCCTGCGGCCGCGATCTCGGCTCGCAGCTGGCGTCCGACGGCGGCGTTGAACTCATCGGAGAGTGTCTTCACACGTGTCACGATAGCACTGCCCCGTAACCAATATGCTGTCATGCTGGCCCTGAATGTGCTTGCGCGTCGCCAGATGGGGGGATAGTGTCTCCGTGTGACGACAGAAGATCGACGTTTGGTGGCAGAGGCGATCGCCGCGCACCTCGGCAGGGCGGGGCGTTCCCGGCGCTGGCTGTCGGAACACTCAGGGATCGCCTACTCCACGCTGCGGCGCAGGATGCAGGGGCGCTCGGACTTCACGATCACCGAGCTCGCCGACATCGCGCTGGCGCTGGACCTCTCACCTGCCGCGCTCGTACCCTCCCCTCGGGACACCAGCGCGGATTCATAGGGAAGGCGTGTCGGTCGGGGGCGCTGCTGGGGCAGTCATCCCCGACCGGCATGTCGTTCGAGCCGCGCCGCGCGCCGGAAGGCCGGGGGTATCGTGGCGGGATGAAGACCGTGCCCTTCGGACCCACCACCGCTCCTGCCGTCATCGCGGGGATGATGCGCATCGACGACAAGGACGACGCGCACATCCGCACGCTCTACCGGGCGGCGCGTGATGCCGGGATCGACTTCTTCGACCACGCCGACATCTACGGCGGCAGCATGCACCACTGCGAGACCCGGTTCGCTGGTGCCCTGCAGTTGAGTGCAGCCGAGCGCGATGAGATCGTGCTGCAGACCAAGTGCGGCATCGTGCCGGCCCAGGGCATGTTCGACTTCTCGTACGAGCACATCACGGCGCAGGTCGAGGGGTCTCTGCAGGCACTGCGCACCGACCGCATCGACGTGCTGCTGCTGCACCGCCCGGACGCACTGGTCGAACCCGAGGAGGTCGCCAAGGCGTTCGACGAACTCGAAGCATCCGGCAAGGTGCGGGCGTTCGGCGTCTCCAACCACACGCCGCGCCAGATCGACCTGCTCCGCACGGCCGTGCGGCAGCCTCTCGTGGCCAATCAGCTGCAGCTCTCCGTCACACACGCGCCGATCATCGCGCAGCCGATCGCGGCGAACATGGCGGGCTCCGATCAGAGCATCGTCCGCGACGGCGGGGGGATCGTGGAGTACTGCCGCATCAACGGCATCACGATCCAGGCATGGTCGCCGTTCCAGGGCGGCTTCTTCACCGGGGTCTTCCTCGGCAATCCGGAGTACGCAGAGCTGAACACGGTGATCGATCGGTTGGCTGCCTCGTACGGTGTCACGCCGATCGCGATCGCGACGGCGTGGATCACCCGGCATCCTGCGAAGATGCAGGTCGTGCTCGGTACCACGACTCCCCAGCGTGTGCAGGATGCGGCGGCGGGCGCCGATATCGAGCTCACCAGGGCCGAGTGGTACGAGCTGTTCCGGGCGGCGGGGCATCTGCTGCCGTAACCCGACCGTGCAGCGCAATCGTCGTCTACCCTGAACACATGTCGTTCCTGATCTCGATCCTCGTCATCGCCCTGATGATCGGCGCGCTGATCGACATCATCACCCGCGACGACTCTCAGGTGAAGTTCCTGCCCAAGATGGTCTGGATCATCATCGTCATCCTGCTGCCGCTGATCGGAAGCCTTCTCTGGTTCGGGCTCGGCAGGGAGTACGGCGGCGAGGGCATCGCCATCCCGCGGATGCGACGCGCTCCGCGTGCGGCGCCTGCCGATGTGCGCCCTGCGCCGGCGCCGCCCAGGGACACGCGGACCACCGAGCAGCAGATCGCGGATCTCGACCGCGAGATCGAGGAGTGGCGGCTGCGTCAGGAGATCGAGAAGCGAAGGCGTGAGTCCGACGGTCAGGGCCAGGTCGGCGCATGACCCGGCGTGCGGTGCTCGGCGGGGGCTCGGGCTTTCTCGGCTCCGCCCTCAAGAAGGCTCTCGAGGCGGACGGCTACCAGGTCAGCGTGATCGGGCGGAACGGGCCGGACGCGCGCTGGGATGATCCGCACGCGATCCTGCGTCTCGTCGATGGCGCGGATCTGCTGATCGGACTGGCGGGCAAGGCGATCGACTGCCGCTTCACGGATGCGAATCGCGAGGAGTTCCTGAGCTCGCGCCTGGACACCACACGGGCACTGCACGACGCCGTGGCGAAGGCCGAGAACCCACCGGCCCTCTGGATGAACGCCAGCAGCGCCACCATCTACCGCTATGCGCTCGACCGCGCGCAGACCGAAGCGGACACCGAGTTCGACACCGGCTTCTCGCCGGATGTCGCGCGCGCGTGGGAGGACGAGCTGTTCCGCGGCGAGCTCCCCGGCACGCGACGCGTCGCGATGCGCATCACGATCGTGCTCGGCGACGGTGCCGCGACCGACCTCTTCTTCCGCCTCGCCCGCTGGGGGATCGGCGGCACTCAGCACGACGGATGGTGGTTCCCCCACCGCCGCTACCGGGGGATCGGTCCGCATCCGACCGAACCCGAACAGCCGCTCGGCAAACGGTCGAAAGGGCGCCAGAAGTTCAGCTGGATCCACATCGACGACCTCGTGGGGGCGGTGCGGTTCATCCGCGACGATCCGTCCATCGAGGGGCCGGTCAACTTCTCGGCGCCGACGCAGACCGACAACCGTGGTCTCATGGCGACGCTGCGTCGCGTGGTCGGCATGCCGTTCGGTCTGCCCTCGTGGCGGTTCATGCTCGAGCCGGCGATGTGGGTGCTGCGCAAGGAGCCCGAGCTGGTGCTCAAGAGTCGCTGGGTGGCGCCGGGCGTGCTCTCTTCCGCGGGCTACGAGTTCGCGTATCCCGAGCTGGAACCCGCGCTCCGCGACGTGTGGGAGCAGCGCAGGCGCTGATCAGCGCGCCGCCGCTGCCACGCGTGCATCGACGTTGGCGGGGGAGAGCACTTCGCGCGCGACCAGCACCGCGGCGCCCAGCACGGCGGCGCGCTCTCCGGTCGGGGACTGCACGATCGCGAGATGCTGGGTGGCAAGCGGGATCGAGCGCCGGTAGACGACCTCGCGGACGCCCGCGAGCAGGTGCTCTCCGGCGCGGGCGATGCTGCCGCCGAGCACGATGACCGAGGGGTTCAACAGGTTCACGACGGTGGCGAGCACCTCGCCGACGTCGCGCCCTGCCTGGCGCAGTGCTTCGATCGCTGCGGGGTTGCCGGATCGGACGAGCTCGACCACGTCGTTGCTGGTCTCGGCATCGGCGCCCTGTGCGCGGAGGACGGCCGCGATCGCGCTGCCGCTCGCGAGATCCTCCAGATCACGGTCCTCATCGCTCGTGCGGGGCGAGTCGGGGGAGTGCGGGACGCGCACGTGTCCCATGTCTCCCGCCGAGCCCTGCGCGCCGCGCTGCAGTGTGCCGCCGGCGATGATGCCGGCGCCGATGCCGGTGGCGACCTTGACGAAGATCAGATCGGTGGTCTCGGGAAAGCTCGCGGTCTGCTCGCCCAGGGCGAGGACGTTCACGTCGTTGTCGACGAGCACGGGGACGTCGAAGGTCTGCTGCACGTAGGCGGGGATGTCGAAGCGATCCCACCCCGGCATGATGGGCGGGTTGTAGGGCCGTCCCGAGGAGTGCTCGACAGGGCCGGGTACCCCGATCCCGACGCCGACGACCGGGATCGTCCGCAGGGATGCATCGTCGAGGAGGCCGCGCCCCTCTGCGACCACGTGGTCGAGCACGGCGACCGGTCCGCTCGCGATGTCGAGCGCATGGGTGGTCGAGGCGAGGATGCGGCCGCCGAGGTCGGAGATCGCGACCGTGGCATGCGAGGCGCCGAGGTCGACCGCGAGAACGAGCCCCGCGCGCGGGTTGAAGGCGACGCGCGAGGGCGGGCGCCCGCCCGTCGATGCCGCCTCGCCGGCGGGGATCACGAGCCCGGAGGCGAGGAGGGCGTCCACGCGCGACGAGACGGTGGATCGTGCCAGCCCCGTGAGATGCACGAGGTCGGCCTTGGTGCGGGCATGGCCATCGAGAAGGAGCTGGAAGATCTCGCCGGCCCCGGTCGAGGCGCCCCCGAAACTGCGGTCGGCGTCGCTCATAGGGTCAGTAAACCACAGACCTTTTCGATCTCCGTGGAACGAGATTCGTCGATCGGAAGAAAACTTCTGACGAGAAGGTAGCAAAAGTGTGTCGAGGTGTGTCAGAATCATCGGCATGACAACGGACGTCACTGACACCGGGGTCGGAACGATCCGATCCGGCTTCCTCGGCGGAGGATTCATGGCCCAGGTGCACAGCCGCGCAGCACGCGCAGCTGGTGCCATCACGGCCGTCCTCGCCAGCTCCACTCCCGACCGCGCCGCACAGGCAGCACGGGAACTCGGCATCGATCGCGCCGCGCGCGACATCGACGAGCTCCTCAGCGGCGAGGCCGACATCGTGCACGTCTGCACCCCGAACGCCACGCACACCGCACTCGCCCTGCGCGTGATCGATGCCGGCAAGCACGTGATCTGCGAGAAGCCCCTCGCCACGACCCTCGCCGAGGCGCGGGCGCTCGCCGCCGCTGCTGCCGAGCGGGGAGTCTTGGCCGCCGTACCGTTCGTCTACCGCTACCACCCGATGGTCCGCGAGGCGCGGGCCCGCGTCGCCGCCGGCGAGATCGGCGCGCTGCTCACGGTCGACTGCGGGTACCTGCAGGACTGGATGCTGCTGCCCGAAGACGACGACTGGCGCGCGACCTCGGCCGAAGGAGGTCCTTCGCGGGCGTTCGCCGACATCGGATCGCACCTGTGCGACCTGCTCGAGTTCGTCGCCGGCGAGCGCATCATCCGCCTCACCGCCCGCACCCGGAGGGTGTACGACGAGCGCGGCGGCCACACCGTGACCAACGAGGATGCGGTGTCGATCCTGGTGGAGATGCAGTCGGGCGCCATCGGCACGCTGCTCATCTCGCAGATGGCGGCCGGTCGCAAGAACGCCCTCACGCTCGAGCTGCACGGCGCCCGGTCCAGCATCCGCTTCGACCAGGAGCGTCCGGAGGAGTTGTGGATCGGCAACCGGGCCGGCAACCTGCAGCTGTTCCGCGACCCGGCGCTCGCCCATGAGGGCGTCGCCCGGTTCTCGCGGGTTCCCGCCGGTCACGGGCAGGGCTACCAGGACGCGTTCAACGGCTTCGTCGCCGACGCCTATGCGGCCATCGCCGGTCCGACCCCCGACGGCCTGCCCACGTTCGTCGACGGCGTCCGCGCCGCGCAGCTCACCGAGGCCGTGCTGGTCGCGGCGCGCGAAGAGCGCTGGGTCGACGTCACCCCCGACCAGGTTTGAGCGAGAAGGAATCGACATGACAGACAACTACGACCTGATCATCGTGGGATCCGGCCCCAACGGAGCCGTGATCGCCGCCCAGGTGCACGCACAGAACCCCGAGGCATCGATCCTCGTGCTCGAAGCAGGGCGCGAGATCACCCAGGTGCCGGGGGAGCATCTCGTCGAAGCAGACGAGAGCGCGCTGAACGCCTCCTACGAGGACCTCATGCGCCGCGCACGCCAGATCGAGTACGTCAAGGGTGCCGTCTCGATGAACGAGATCGAAGGCGACGCCTGGCAGGCCGACGTGCCAGGCGTCTTCCCCGCGGCGTTCTTCGGTCACAACTTCGCGGCCTTCCCCGGCGCCTCCGTGGCGTGGAACATCGGGGGCATGGGCGTGCACTGGACGGCGGCCACCCCGTGGCCGTACGCCGAGGAGATCCCCGAGTTCCTGCCGCGTGCGGAGTGGGACGCCGACCTCGAGACCGCGCGCGGACTGCTGCGCACCTCGGTTGGACCGCTCGTGGACAACCCGTTCACGGAGCCGATCTTCGCGGCCATCCGCGAGGCCGTCCCGAGCCCAGACCCTGCGCGCGAATTCGGCTACATGCCGATGGCGGGTGTCGCGCACAGCGACCGTCCGTTCGCTCGGACCGGTCCCCGCGACATCGCGCCGTTCCTCTTCGACGGCAGTGCGCCGAACGTGACCCTCCGCACCGGCATCTTCGTGACACGGCTGGAGAACGACGGCACCCGGGTCACCGGACTCGTCGCGAAGGACGTCGAGACCGGCGCCGAGGTGGTGTACCACGGCGCCCAGATCCTGGTCGCCGCCGACGCGCTGCGCACCCCGCAGCTGCTGTGGGCATCCGGCATCCGTCCCGCCGCTCTCGGCGTGCGCCTGAACGAGCACGCCTCGATCGACGGCGATGTCGAGATCGACGCCGCCCGCCTCGGTCTCGCCGATGCCGAGGTCCCGGTCCCTCCGGCCGGCGAGCCGTTCATCGGCTCCTACTGGAGCCCGTCGATCGGTGCCGCGCGCCCCGCGCACGGTCAGCTCATGGAGCGCGAGTTGGACGGTCGGCATGTGCTCGGCGTCGGCTGGTACTGCGCGACCGAGATCCGCCCGGAGAACAGGATCGAGTTCTCCGACGAGCTCACCGACCAGCTCGGCATGCCGCACATGACCGTGCACTTCTCGTACTCGGAGAACGATCTGGCCGAGATCCGCCGCACGATGGACGTGCAGCGGGCAGCGGCGAACGCGATCGGCACCTTCCAGGACGCCGAGTCCGAGGTGCTCCCCGCCGGGGCATCCCTGCACTACACCGGCACGGTCCGGATGGGCCCGGTCGACGACGGCACGAGCGTCGTCGACACCGACGGCCGCGTCTGGGGCTTCGACAACCTGTTCCTCGCCGGCAACGGCGTGGTTCCCACCGCGTTGACATGCAACGCGACGCTCACGGGAGCGACCCTCTCCGTGCGTATCGCGCGCGCCGTCACCGCCGCACTCTGACCTGCACTACCCGAAGAACACCACTAGGAGATGATCGCGATGCACACATACCCTTCCTCGCGACGCCGGGCGACGATGCTCGGAATCGCGCTTGTCGCGTCCAGCGCACTGCTGCTGACCGGCTGCGGACGCGGCGACGACGCCCCGGCCGCGGGAGGCGACTCGACCACGGTCGACGACAAGCCCGCCACCGGAACGCTCGAGATCTGGACGCAGGGTGCCGACGGCGCCGAGCTTCCCCAGATGTTCGAGAAGTTCAAGGCCGACAACCCCGACGTCGAGATCAACATGACGCAGATCCCCGAGGCCGAGTTCGCGTCGAAGATGACCGCGGCGATCACGGCGGGCACCGTCCCCGACCTCATCTACTCGTTCACCGAGACGCAGTCCTCGCTCATCGCGACCGGCGGATTCGACCCGGTGCCGGACGGACTGGTGGACAAGGACGACTTCTTCGAGGTCATCTGGGACAACTCGGTCTACGACGACGTGGCCTACGGTGTGCCCTGGTACGCGTACTCCGACATGGTGATCTACCGCACCGACCTCGCAGAGGCCGCAGGAGCAGAGGCCCCGAAGGACTGGGACGGGCTGCGCACCTTCGGTGAGAAGCTCAAGGAGTCCGGCGTCGAGTACCCGCTGGCGCTGTACGCCGCCTACGACTCGTACACCGCGCGTCAGCTGCTGACCTTCGCGGCGCAGAACGGCGGCTCCTTCATCTCCGACGACCTCTCGGAGTGGACGATCAACTCGCCCGAGAACGTCGAGGCGCTGGAGTACTGGTCCGGACTCATCAAGGACGGCCTGGCCTCGCCGGATGGCCCCGCCTTCCTCGACACCGTCTCCTGGTCCACCACCGGCAAGAACGCCGCGATCATCGACGGCGGTCCCTGGTTCGTCGGCTGGTTCGACGACGCCAACGGTGAGGGTTGGGCGGATGAGCACCTGTCGCTGTCGACCATGCCGGTCGGCCCCGAGGGCGATGCGGCCACCACGGTCGGCGGCGGCAGCTGGTTCGTGCCGACCGACTCCGAGAACAAGGATGCCGCGTGGAAGTTCGCGCGCTTCATGTCGGAGCCTGCGAGCCAGGTCGAATGGTTCCAGATCTTCAAGAACATGCCGGCTGTGAAGTCCGCATGGGAAGACCCCGCTCTCGCTGACGACCGCCTGCTCGCGACGGTCGAAGCCGGTCTCGAGACCGGTATCACGCTGCCGAAGGTCTCCACCTGGAGCCAGGTGGGCACGGTCATCGGTGAGCAGATGGAGAAGGTCGTCCGCGGCGGACTCTCCGCGCAGGACGCGCTCGACGCGGCACAGCAGCAGGCCGAGTCGATCGGGATGGGCAACTGACACCTGCCATGTCCACCACAGCGACTCGCACCATGGTCACCTCCGGGGCGTCTACCCGACGACGCCCCGGAGGCACCAGGAGGATGCGCGAGGGCAGCAAGGCGGAGACCACCACGGCGTGGCTCTTCCTCTCGCCGTTCCTCGCCCTCTTCCTGCTCTTCACGGGGATCCCCGCCATCCTGGCCATCGGCGCCAGCCTGACCGACATGACCGCGCGGGACATCCGCGATCCGCTGGGAGTCAACTTCACGGGCTTCGACGGCTTCGCGAAGGTCATCACGAACCCCGGCTTCCAGAGCGCGTTCTTCAACACCATCATGTTCGTGGTGCTGTGCGTGCCGATCAGCATGGCGCTCGGCCTCGCGCTGGCCCTCATGCTCAACAACGGCATCCGCCGTCTCAAGACCTTCTTCCGGGCCGCCGTATACGTGCCGGTCATCACCAACATCGTGGCGGCGGCCGTGATCTGGCAGTACGCCTTCTCGATCACCGGTCCGGTCAACTCCTCGCTGGGAGATCTCGGCCTCCCCGAGCCGAACTGGCTCGGGGAGCCGGGGTGGGCCATCACCACGGTCGTGCTCATGGGCGTCTGGCGCACCACGGGAACCTGCATGATCCTGTTCCTCGCGGGTCTGCAGGCCGTGCCGGAGGAGATCTACGAGGCAGCGGCGACGGACGGTGCCGGCACCTGGCGCCGGCTCTGGTCGATCACGCTTCCGCTGCTGCGCCCGACGACGCTGCTGATCACCGTGCTGATGACGGTGTCGTTCCTGAACATCTTCGAGGAGCCGTACCTGCTGACCAAGGGCGGGCCGCTCGGCTCCACCAAATCGATCGCGGTCTGGGTCTACGAGCAGTTCGGATTCGGGAACGTGTCAGCCTCGATGGCCGGATCCGTCCTTCTCCTCCTGCTCGTCGGCATCGTCGCGATCGTCCAGTTCCGAATGCTGAGGCCGAAACATTGAAGACTCTGTCTCCGACGCGTCAGGCGCTGAACTACACAGCCCTCATCGTCGTCACCGTGTTCATGCTCCTTCCCTTCGTCTGGGTGTTCTTCGGATCGTTCAAGACGCAGTCCGAGTTCCTCGGCAACCCCGGCGCGTGGTTCCCCGAGTCGTTCCAGATCGACAACTACATCCAGCTCTTCGCCGACCGCGAGTTCGGCACCTACATGATGAACAGCTTCGTGGTCTCCGGCGTCGCGATCGTGGGCAACGTGCTCTTCAGCGCGATGGCCGGCTACGCCCTGGCGAAGCTGCGCTTCCGGGGGAAGAACGTCGTCTTCCCGCTGGTGATCGTGTCGATGATCGTGCCGTACGTGGCGCTCTTCGTTCCGCAGTTCGTGGTGGTCGTGCAGATGGGACTGGTGAACTCGCTCGTCGCGATCATCCTGCCCGTGCTGATCCTGCCGCTGTGCGTGTTCATCATGCGTCAGTTCGCGCACGGGGTGCCGTTCGAGCTCATGGAGGCCGCGCGCCTGGACGGCGCGGGCGAGGGGCGGCTGTTCTTCCGGATCTTCCTCCCGCTCACCGGTCCGGGACTCGCGACGGTCGCGATCCTGTCTTTCCTCACCTCGTGGAACAACTTCCTCTGGCCCCTCGTCGTGGCCCAGTCGCAGGACACCTACACGGCTCCGGTCGGACTGTCCGTGGCCTCCCAGGCATCCAACACGATCTCCTTCGGACTGCTGCTCGCCGGCGCCGTCGTCGTGCTGCTGCCGATCCTCATCCTCTTCCTCTTCCTCCAGAAGTACTTCATCCAGGGTGTCGCCACCGCGGGGCTGAAGTAGAACCGAACGGAATCGCCATGCAGATGAAAGACCTGAAGTTCGCGCTCAACGCGATCCAGTGGATCAACGTCAAGGAGGACCCGACTGATCTCAGCAGCGCGAGCCTGTGGCGCTTCGCCGATCCCTCGTTCGTCGCCGAGTACCCGCAGGTGCTGGCGGAGATCCGGGATGCCGGCTTCTCAGCCACGATGCTCGAGGTGCTCGACACGCAGACGCTGCAGAACTATGCCGCGATGGTCGAGGCGTCGGGCCTGGCGCTCGCTCCGGGCTACGTGCAGGTGCCGCTCGCGAGTGACCACGGCGGACGGCTGGAGCGCGGCACGTTCGAACGCATCCACTGGTTCGACGCGGTGCGCCGCAAGGCGGAGGAGTCCACCTACTTCGGACTTGACACGATCTTCCTCGCGGCAGAGGTCGACCAGACCGCGATCCGCTGGCAGAAGCCGGCCATCGGCGCCGACTTCTCTCAGGAACGGCTCGACGAGCTGACGGACCTGATCGATGAGGCCGTCGACGTGCTCAACGCCGAGGGCGTGCGCCCCGGTCTGCACAACCACGTGGGGACCTGGATCGAGACCGAGCACGAGTACGAGCACGTGCTGAACAGCATCGACGCCTCGCGCCTGGGAGCGTCCTTCGACATCGGTCACCTGGAGTGGGCGGGCATCGACGCGAAGCTGGCCATCGCGAAGTGGGCGGATCGCGTGCAGGACCTGCACGTGAAGGACCTGAACCTGGACTTGGCGCGACGCAGCCGTGACGAGGGGCTCAGCTACGAGCGGGCGACCGACCTGGGCCTGTACCTCGAGCCGGGTCTCGGCCAGGTCGACATCGTCGACACGCTCTCGGTGCTCCCCGACGACTTCGGCGGGTGGATCATCATCGAGGTGGACAGGGCGAGCATGGATCCGGTGGACAGCGCGAAGCACACCGCCGCCTGGGTCGCCGACGTCACCGGTTCCTGAAAGGACGGAGAACAGCGATGGCGCTGACACAGGATCATTTCTCGCTCAACACGCTGCAGTGGATCACGGTCTCGCTCGGCGAGTCCACGGGGGAGCCGGGGAGCGTGGGATGGGAGTTCGACCTGTCGACCTTCCTGCCCAAGCAGCCCGTCATCCTCGGGCAGGTGGCCGAGGCCGGATACTCCTCGGTCATGCTGGAGGTGCTGCCGACGCAGACGCTGCAGAGCTACGCCCGGGTGGTGGCGGACTCGGGGCTGAGGCTGTCACCGGGCTACGTGCACATCGGGCTCCCCGAGGAGTTCGACCGCCACCACGCGGGCGACACGGAGGCGCACTTCCGCTGGTTCGACGCGATCCGCCGCCGGGCCGAGGAGACGACGTTCATGGGGCTCGACCGGGTGTTCCTGGCCGCCGACATGGCACCGGGACGCCCGCGCATCGACGAGGCCGCGGCGATCGGCCACGCCTTCGACCGGGCACGGCTGGACCGGGTCGCGAACATCATCGGTGAAGCCGCCGAGGTGCTCGCCGCCGAAGGAGTGACCGCCGCGCTGCACAACCACGTCGGCACCTGGGTGGAGACCGAGGAGGAGTACGAGTACGTGCTCGATGCGATCTCACCGAGCCTGCTCGCAGCGGGACCGGACATCGGGCACCTGGCCTGGACCGGCGCAGATGTCGTGGCGTGGGTCGCCGCGCACGCCGACCGCATCTCAGACCTGCACGTGAAGGACATGGACCTGTCGATCGCCGCGGAGGCACGGGCGACGCGCACGCCGTACTTCGATGTGATGAGCCGGCGGTTCTTCCTCGAGCCCGGTCTCGGGGACGTGCCGATCGTCGACGCGCTCGCCGGGTTGCCGGAGTACTTCGACGGTGCTGTGATCATCGAAGTGGACAAACCGAGCATGGAACCGTTCGCCAGCGCGCAGACGAGCTGGGCGTGGATCGCCGAGAACTACCCGGAGGCTGCACGATGACCCGCACGCATCCCGTCACCCTGTTCACGGGGCAGTGGGCCGATCTACCCTTCGAGGAGGTGGCCCGGCTCGCGAGCGAGTGGGGCTACGACGGTCTCGAGGTCGCGGCATCGGGAGACCATCTCGACCTTCAGCGCGCCGACGAGGACGACGCCTATCTGGCATCGCGCAAGGAGATCCTCGACCGTCATGGTCTGAAGATCTTCGCCATCTCGAACCATCTCGCCGGCCAGGCGGTGTGCGATGCGCCGATCGACTTCCGTCACCAGGCGATCCTGCGCGACTACGTGTGGGGCGACGGCGACGCCGAGGGCGTGCGGCAGCGCGCGGCGGACGACATGAAGCGTGCGGCCCGGGTGGCGCGCAAGCTCGACATCGACACGGTCGTGGGCTTCACGGGGTCGTCGATCTGGCCGTACGTGGCCATGTTCCCCCCGGTGCCCGCATCGGTCATCGAGGGTGGTTTCGAGGACTTCGCCGCCCGCTGGAACCCGATCCTCGACGTGTTCGACGGCGAGGGTGTGCGCTTCGCCCACGAGGTGCACCCCGGCGAGATCGCCTACGACTACTGGTCGTCGGTGCGCGCGCTGGAGGCGATCGATCACCGCGAGGCCTTCGGGTTCAACTGGGACCCCTCGCACATGATGTGGCAGAACATCGATCCGGTCGGCTTCATCGTCGACTTCGCCGATCGGATCTACCACGTGGATTGCAAGGACACCCGGATGCGTCCGCAGAACGGCCGCGCCGGCGTGCTGGGCTCGCACCTGCCGTGGGGCGACCCGCGGCGCGGCTGGGACTTCGTGTCGACAGGTCACGGAGACGTGCCATGGGAGGACTCCTTCCGTGCTCTCGATGCGATCGGCTACACCGGCCCCATCTCGATCGAGTGGGAGGACGCGGGCATGGACCGGTTGCACGGTGCCGCAGAAGCCGTCGGATTCGTGCGATCGCTGCTGTGGTCGAAGCCCACGGCGTCGTTCGATGCCGCGTTCAGCAACCAGTAGGCAGGGGTGTTCTGGGAGCACCTGCGAGACCGCTTCACGCGCGAGGCGCTGACCCGCTCGTTCCAGGCGCTGCGCATCCGCGACTACCGCCGGTGGAGCGTCGCGCAGCTGCTGTCTGGCACCGGGGGCGCGGCGTCGCAGATCGCGATGGCCTGGCTCGTGATCGAGCTCGGCGGCGACGGCCTCGCGCTGGGAGCGGTGACGGCGTGCATGATGCTGCCGACGCTGATCCTCGGTCCGTTCATCGGTGGTCTCGTCGACCGATACTCGCGTCGGTCGGTGCTGCTCGTCACCGCGGTCGCGCAGATGCTCGTCGCCGGCGCGCTGGCGGCGCTCACGTTCGGCGGCGTGCTCGAGATCTGGATGCTCGCCGCGCTCTCGCTCGCGCACGGGGTGGCTTTCGCCGCCGACAATCCCGCGCGCCAGCTCCTGGTGATGGACATCGTCGGTCGCGAGCGGATGACGAGTGCCGTGAGCATGAACGAGGTGATCATCAACGGATCCCGAGTGCTGGGCCCCGCGATCGCCGGCATCCTGCTGGTGGTGTCGGACGCGGCCTGGTGCTTCGTGGTGAACGCTCTCGTGTTCATCCCGTCGATCGTCGTGCTGCTGTCCCTCCGGCTGCGCCCGGTCGTTCCCGACGACGCCGCCCTCGATGCCGCCTCCGCGCTCCGAGTACCGGGCGCATGGCGCTTCGCGGTCGGGACACCGGCGATCCGCAGTACGCTGCTGCTCGCCGTGTGCGCTGCTGCCTGTTACAACATCGCCGTCGTGATCCCGCTCATCGTCGTCGATGTGTTCGACGGCGGGGGAGGCACCTACGGCGCGCTCGCCGTGGCGTTCGGGCTCGGTGCCCTGCCCGGCGCATTCTTCTCGGCCACCGGACCGACGATTCCTCGCAGCTCCGAGGTGCGTGGCATGGCGGCGGCGATGGCGGCGGCCGTCGTCTTCTCCGCCGTCTCCTGGTCGTTGCCGATGCTGTTCGTGGGATTGGCCGCGGTCGGCGCGGTCGTGATGTGGTTCATCGCCAGGGCGAACGCGTACGTCATGTTGACCACTCCGGCACCGATCCGTGGACGGATCATGGGCCTGTGGGCGATGGCGCTGCCGGGATCGACCGTCGTGACGGGGCTGCTGGTGGGCTCCCTGGCCGAGGCGACCGACCCTCGCCTGGCCTATGCCGCCGTCGGAATCGTCACGGCGCTGACGGTCGCGGCGTGCTGGCGGGCACTGCGCTCGACCGACTAGTGGTCGCGCAGGCGCACCAGACGTTCGTGCCCCGTCTCCTCGAGCTCTGCCATGTCGTCGCGGGACTTCAGGAAGTCCGAGAAAGAGCGGTAGCCGAGGGCCTTCTCGCTGAACGACGGGTCCATGCGGCGCATGTGCGTCTTGACGGCCGAGCTGTGCAGCCACTCGTCGGCATCACCCTTGTCGTGCCCCAGTCGCAGGGCGCGTTCCAGGAGCTGCGTGGCCTCGCCCTGCTCGTCGAGCTTGGGCGGTGCGGCCTCTGCGGGTGCGGGCTTCGCCTTCGCGCGTGAGCGGCTCTTGGCCTTCGGGGCCTCGGTCGCGGTCTCGGCGGGCGCGGTCGCGGCCTCGACGGGCGCGTCGACGACGGGCGTCGCGACGGTCGCTGGGGCCTTGACCGGACGTACGACTCCCGAGAGGGAGTCGTACGCCTCGAACTCGTCGCACGCGGCGGCGAGGGACTTGGCGGTGGAGCCCGCGACGCCCACGCCGATCACGTAGCGGCCGAGGCGCTTGCAGCGTTGCGCGAGCGGCACGTAGTCGCTGTCGCCGGCGACGATCACCACGTGGGTGAGGTCGGGGAGGCGGAACATGTCTTCCACGGCATCCACGGCCAGCCGGATGTCGGCGCCGTTCTTGGCGTACGCAGCGGCGGGGAACAGCTGCACGAGGTCGACGGCGCGGGCCACCAGCTGGGACCGGTAGACGGCGTTCACCGGGGACGACCAGTCCGCGTAGGCGCGGGTGAGCACCAGGGTGCCGAAGGAGGCGGCGTAGTCGATGATCGCCCCGACCTCGATCATCGCCTGGCTCAGGCGCTCGGCGACCTCGGGGTCGTTCGGCTGCTCCGAGATACGCTGGCGGTCCTTGGCATAGGCGTTGCGGCCGTGCACGCGGTCGTACCAGGAGATGACGATGTTGTCGAAGTCCAGATAGACCGCGACGCGGGAGTCGGTGGGCTCAGCCATTGTCTGCGTCCTCTCCGGGGTAGCGCACGCCGATCTGGCGGCGGATCTCGTCGAGGGTGCCCATGATGGCCACGCTCTCGGCGATCGGGAGGATGTCTCCCTCGAGTCGGCCCTCGCGCACCAGTCGTTCGGCGGCGAGTGCCTCGTACTGCATGCCGCGTCCAGCCGCGTCGGAGGCGGGGCGGCCGTCGAACTCCTCGATCACCTCGCCCTGTGGATCGATCACCCGCACGACGGAGGGCGACCACCAGTACCGTTCGATCTCGATGCGCGCCTCGGTGCCGAGGATGAGGGCCGTGTTGGGGCCCGCTGCACGCGACGACGACAGGCTCGTGGAGACCGCGCCGCCCTCGTGTGTCATGACCGTGGCGACCTCGGCGTCCGCGCCCGTCTCGATCAGACGTGCGACGCTGTGCACCGTGGTGGGGGCGCCCAGGATGTCCCAGATGAACGACAGCGGGTAGATCGCCAGGTCGAGCAGTGCGCCGCCGCCGAGCTCGAGCGCGTTGAGCCGGTGCGTCGGGTCGGAGGGGAGCAGCTGCGTGTGGTCGGCGCTGACCGCGCGGATCTCGCCGAGCGTGCCGGCGGCGATGATCTCGCGGACGCGCACCATGTGCGGCAGGTATCGGGTCCACATGGCCTCGGTCACCAGCAGGCCGCGTTCGGCTGCGAGACGCTGCAGGTCCTCGGCCTCGCCGTGGTTCAGGGTGAAGGCCTTCTCGACCAGCACGTGCTTGCCGTGCTCGAGCGCCAGGCGCGCATTCGCGTGATGCATCGGATGCGGCGTCGAGACGTAGATGATGTCGACGTCGGGATCGGCGACGAGCGCCTCGTAGGACAGATGCGCGTGCGGGATGTCGAAGCGGGCCGCGAAGGCGTCGGCCGACTCCTGGGATCGTGAACCGACCGCCACGAGATCGAGTCCTGCGGTGCGCAGGTCGGATGCGAAGGCGCCGGCGATGCCGCCGGTCGCGAGGATGCCCCAACGAAGACCAGTCATCTCTTCAGCGTAGAGGGTGCGCCCTGTGTGTCGGACTGTTGCGCTGTATGACCTGCGACTTCGGCCTCCTGGCCCTGTGCATCGGCGCGGTTCTACCGTGTCGGGCATGACAGAACCCCTCATCGTGGGCGCCATGGTGCGCACCCTCGGCGCGTATCCCTCCGGCTGGCGACAGGACGGGGCGCACCGCGATCCCGCCGGCGACGCCGACATCCTGCGCCGGGTCGCGCAGGCGGGGGAGGACGCAGGGCTGGACTATCTGTTCTTCGGAGACTGGCTCGCGACGGGACCCGATCTCGAGTTCCGCGATCCGTATCTGCTCGCGCGCATCGACCCGGTGAGCGCCGTGCTCTTCCTCGCCGGGATCACCTCGCGCATCGGCCTCATCGCGACGGTCAACACCACCTATGCCGACCCGTACACGACAGCACGCTCGCTGGCGTCGCTCGACGTGCTCACGCGGGGGCGTGCGGGCGTGAATCTGGTGACCGGCGCGGAGCCGCGCGCCGCAGGCAACCACGGCCGTGATGCCCACGCCGACAACGAGAACCGCTACGACCGCGCGGAGGAGTTCGTCACGGCGCTGCGCCGGCTGTGGGACTCGTGGAGCGAGGACGCCTGGATCGCGGATGCCGCCCGCGGCGTGCTGATCGATCCGGACGGGCTGCGACCCGCGGCGCTGCAGGGCACGCACCTCGGCGTCGCAGGCCCGCTCAACGTCGCGCGGCCCCCTCAGGGGCAGATCCCGATCGTGCACGCCGGCACATCTGCGCGGTCTCGGGCGCTGGCGGCGACCGAGGCGGATCTCGCGCTGATCGCGGCGCCGACGCTGGCCGATGCGATCGAGGTGCGCGGGGTCCTGCGGGCGATCGCCGCGGATGCCGGTCGTGCCCCCGACGCGCTGAAGGTCATCGCACCCGTGCTGCCCGTCGTCGCGGACACCGACGCCGACGCGCATCGCATCGTCGAGCGACTTCTCGCGCTCGTGCCGCTCGCCGAGGGGCATCAGCGCGGCCGCACCGCCTTCCCCTCGAACCGCACGATCGAGGCTCTCGCGGATGCGCTCGACGTCGCGCCGGATGATCCGCTGCGCGCTGCCGCGTTCGACGACGAGGTGACCGCGGACCAGGCCGCACGGCTGGGGGCGACCGGCGCCGCGCTGATCGAGCGGGTGGCGCGCATCGCGGGACTGGGCGTGGCGACGCGTCATCCGCTCACCTGGCGCCACCTCGTCGCCGCGCACGCGGTACCGGCCGCCTTCGTCGTCGGCGGGGCGGCGACCATCGCCGACCACTTCGAGACGTGGCGTGACGAGGGTGGCGCAGACGGGTTCAACGTGCTGTCGGCGTTCCAACCCGCGCAGTTCGAGGCCTTCACCCGTCTCGCCGCCCCGGAGCTGCGCCGCCGAGGGCTGCTCGGTCGCGACGGGGAGACCCTGCGCGAACGGCTCGGCGTCGCAGCTCAGCCGGCGCTGCAGCCCGCGCGTCCATGACGCCCGATGACGTCGTGCGTCGTCGGGTGACGGGCGGCGTCCGAGCGTGACGCGTCGGTCGCGCCGCCCTCACCCCACTCCCTAGCGTGATCCACACCCCGCACATCCACCGTGCACTTCCATCCCTGCATCCCATCCCTCCAGGAGGCCCCCGCATGAACCGCCGCATTGTCCGCGCCGCAGCCGTCGCCCTCCCGCTCGTGATGGCGGCGAGCCTCGCTGCCTGCGCCACCTCTCCCGCACCGGCGAACGCCCCGGCAGAGGCCGGCGACCCGATCACGGGTGGCACGCTCACCTACCTCGAGCACCAGGCGTACACGAACCTCTACCCGCCGCAGGCCGGCTTCTACCCGAACGGCGGCGTGGTCAACAACATCGCCGCACGTCTCACATGGCAGAACCCGGAGTCGCTCGAGATCGAACCGTGGATCGCCACGGACTGGACCGTGAACGACGACGCGACCGAGTACACCTTCAACCTGAAGTCGGACGTGACCTTCTCCGACGGCACTCCGCTCGATGCGGAGGCCGTGAAGAAGAACTTCGACACCTACGGCCTGGGCGACGCCGATCGTGGTCTCACGATCTCCGAGGCGATCAACAACTACGCCAGCAGCGAGGTCATCGACGACGACACCGTGACGTTCCACTTCACGGCTCCGTCGCCCGGCTTCCTGCAGGCGACGTCGACCATCAACTCCGGGCTCCTCTCGCCCGAGACCCTCGACGGCACGATCGAGGACTTCGGCGCCGGGAACGCCGAGGAGATCATCGGCTCCGGTCCCTTCACCGTCACCGACGAGAAGCTGGGCACCGAGTACACGCTGTCCGCGCGTGAGGACTACGACTGGGCGCCGGAGAGCGCGACCAACCAGGGGCGTCCGTACGTCGACGCCGTGCACGTGCTGGTCACCCCGGAGGATTCGGTGCGCATCGGCTCGCTGCTCGCCGGGCAGGCCGACTACGTCCGCTACGTGCAGGCGTTCGACGAGGACCGCGTCGAGAGCGCCGGATTCACCCTCTACGCCCCGCAGACCCGCGGCGTGAACAACTCGATCGCGCTCCGTCCGGAGAACCCGCTGCTCGGCGACATCCGGGTGCGGCAGGCGATCATCGCGGCCGTGAACTCGCAGGAGGTCGTCGACACCCTGTTCACCGAGAACTACCCGGTGGCCACATCGGTGCTGTCGTCGCAGGCGGTCGGATACAAGGACGAGTCGGAGCACTACGTCTACGACCCCGATAAGGCCGCCGAGCTGCTCGATGAGGCGGGTTGGGTCCCCGGATCCGACGGCATCCGCGAGAAGGACGGGGAGCGACTGTCGATCACGGTCTACGAGGCCAAGCCGCAGCCGCTGTCGAAGCAGACCCTGGAGCTGGTCGCGCAGCAGCTGGCGCAGGTCGGCGTCGAGCTCAACGTCAAGCCCGGCGACGCCGGAAGCGCCGCAGAGGACACCCGCGATCCGCTGAAGACCGGTTTCTACCACTCGATGGTCGGCCGCGCCGACCTCGACGTGATCAAGAGCCAGTACTTCACGAAGAACCGCGACGTGCTGATCTCGCAGGACGCGAAGCTCGACGAGCTGCTCCTCGCCGTGGCCTCCGAGCCCGACGCGGACAAGCGCATCGCCGCCTCGCAGGCCGTGCAGGACTACATCGCCGAGCAGGCGTACGTGATCCCGCTGTTCGAGGAGCCGCAGGTCTACGGCGCCGCCACCTACGTGCAGGGCGTCGCCTTCGAGTCGGTGGGTCGTCCGACCTTCTCCGGCGTCTGGCTCGCCGAGCACTGATGCACGGGGATCACCGATGAGTTTCGTCCTCCGACGAGCCGGGCAGGCCGCGATCGTTCTGATCGCGGCCTTCACGGCCACCTTCTTCCTGCTCCAGCTGCTGCCGGGCGATGCGATCCTGATCAAGTTCTCGGATCCGAGCCTCGGCCTGTCGCCGGAGCAGCTCGACAGCATCCGCGCCACCTATGGCGCCGATCTGCCCTGGTGGGAGCAGTACGTGCACGCCGGGCTCGGCTTCCTGGCCGGCGACTTCGGGTACTCGACACAGTTCGGCACCCCGGTGCTCACGATGCTGTCCGAGGCGCTGCCCGCCACACTCCTGCTCGCCTCGCTCGGACTGGTCGTCGCCCTCCTGATCGCGATCCTCATCGCCGGTCTCTCCTCGCTCGCCCCGTTCGCGTGGCTGCGCGACGGTCTGCGGCAGGTGCCCGGCCTGTTCGTGGCCGTGCCGGTGTTCTGGCTCGGCATCCTGCTGATCCAGGTGTTCTCGTTCGGACTCGGCTGGGTGCCGATCGTGGGCGCGGACCCGGTGAGCGGCCTGATCCTGCCGGTGCTGACGCTCGCGGTGCCGATCTCCGCACCGCTCGCCCAGGTGCTGGTCCGTGCGATCGACCAGGTGCAGGCACAGCCGTTCATCACGGTCGTGCGCGCCAAGGGAGCGCCTCCGCTCTGGGTGCTCACCCGGTCGGTGGCCCGCAACGCGACACTGCCCACCCTGACCATCGCCGGTGTGCTGTTCGGCGAACTCGTGGGCGGAGCCGTCGTGACCGAGACGGTGTTCGGGCGCACCGGCATCGGACGCCTCACCGAGCAGGCCGTGTCGAACCAGGACATCCCCGTGCTCCAGGGCGTCGTCCTGCTCTCGGCGCTCGGTTTCGTGCTGATCAGCTTCGCGGTCGACCTCGTCACACCGCTCATCGATCCGCGGCAGCGTCGCGTCACCCGCGTCTCGACGCCCACCTCTCCCGCGAAGACGACCCTCCAGGAGGTGTCGGCATGACCGTCCCCGTGCTCACTCCCCGTCCGACAGCGGACGGCCAGGCCCCCGTGCCCGTCGACACGGCACCGGAGATCCCGCGGAGGGCCAGCCGACTGCGCGGGCGCTCGTGGGGCCTGTATCTCGCGATCGCGGTCGTCTCCCTCGCCGTCCTCTGGGCGCTCATCCCCGGGGTGTTCGCCCCGGGGGACCCACTGACCGGCACGCCCGCAGACAAGCTCCTCCCGCCCAGCGCGGCGCACTGGTTCGGCACGGACACGCTGGGGCGTGACCTGTTCGGCCGGGTCGTGCACGGCGCGGTGCACTCGCTCTCGGGCGCGCTCATCGCCGTCACCGTCGGGCTCGCGCTCGGCACGCTGCTCGGGGCGATCGCCGGCGCGCTGGGCGGAGTCGTCGACGACGTGCTGATGCGGATCGTCGACGTGCTGCTGGCCATTCCCGGGCTGCTGCTCTCGCTGTCGGTGATCATCCTGCTCGGCTTCGGTACCGTCAACGCGGCGATCGCGGTCGGTCTGGGCAGTATCGCGGCCTTCGCCCGACTCATGCGCGCCGAGGTCGCGCGGGTGCGACGAACCGAGTACGTCGAAGCCGCCTACGGCAGCGGCGCCACGTTCCTCACGGTGCTGCGCCGCCACGTGCTCCCGAACTCGCTCACCCCGATCGTCGCGCTCGCCGCCCTGCAGTTCGGCACCGCGATCCTGGCGATCTCGACGCTCGGCTTCCTCGGCTACGGTGCTCCGCCGCCCACTCCCGAGTGGGGACTCCTGATCGCCGACGGCCGCAACTACATCGGGACCGCGTGGTGGCTGACCGCGCTGCCCGGCCTCGTCGTGGTGGCGGTCGTGCTGAGCGCGAACCGCATCAGCCACCGGATCGGAAGGACCGCACGATGAGTGTTCTCACCGTCGACGACCTGCGGGTCTCGTACGCCACCCGCACCGGGCGACGCGACGTCGTGCACGGTGTCTCGTTCGAGATCGGCGAGGGGGAGACCCTGGCCCTGGTGGGGGAGTCGGGCTCGGGCAAGTCCACCACCGCCCACGCCCTGCTCGGGCTGCTGCCGGCCGGCGGGCGCGTCGAGGGTGGCAGTGTGCGCCTGGGCGAACTGGAGATCGCGGGGTGGACGGACCGCGCGCTGCGCAGCATCCGCGGCCCCGAGATCGGCCTGGTTCCGCAGGACCCCACCACCTCGCTCGATCCGGTGCGCCCCATCGGAGCGCAGGTCGAGGAGATCCTCCGGCTGCACGGACACCGCGACCGGCGCTCCCGGCGTGCACGGGCGATCGAGCTGCTCGACCGCGTCGGTATCGACGACCCCGACCTGCGCGCGCGACAGTATCCGCACGAGCTGTCAGGGGGCATGCGCCAGCGGGTGCTGATCGCCACCGCGATAGCCCTGCGGCCACGACTGCTGATCGCCGATGAGCCGACCAGCGCCCTGGACGCGACCGTGCAGCGCCGCGTGCTCGACCTGCTCGACGAACTGCGCCAGGAGGAGGGCACGAGCATCCTGTTGGTCACCCACGACCTGGGCGTCGCGGCCGACCGTGCGCAGCGCCTGGTCGTGCTCAAGGACGGCCGCATCGTCGAACAGGGCGCGAGTGCGGACGTGCTGGCCGCGCCGGGCGACGCCTACACGCGGCAGCTGCTCGCCGATGCCCCGGCCTTCACGACCGGCTTCCGTCGTCCGGAAGCACCGCCGTTCCTGCGGGACGCAGCCGCGGTCGCCGCCGAGAACCCCTATGCGATCGTGGCCGAGGGCCTGGTCAAGGAGTTCTCGATCGCCGGTCGGGAGCGCTTCCGCGCCGTGGACGACGTGTCGTTCCGCGTGCGCCGTGGCACCACGCATGCGCTGGTGGGGGAGTCGGGATCGGGCAAGACGACCACGGCGCGACTCGTGACACGGTTCCACCGGCCGGACGCCGGATCGATCCAGGTCGACGGCGACGATGTGACCGGCGCGTCGGGAAAGCAGCTGCGCGCGCTGCGGCGGCGCATCCAGCTCGTCTATCAGAACCCCTTCGCCTCGCTCGATCCGCGCCAGCAGATCGTCGACATCATCGCCGAACCGCTGCAGAACTTCGGCGTGGGTTCGCGCAAGGAGCGGCAGCAGCGCGCTCTCGCCCTGATCGACCGGGTCGCGCTCCCGACGGATGTCGCACAGCGCACCCCGCGCGAGCTGTCGGGCGGCCAGCGCCAGCGTGTCGCGATCGCCCGCGCCCTCGCGATCGATCCCGAGATCGTGGTGCTCGACGAGGCCGTCTCCGCGCTGGACGTGACGGTGCAGGCTCGCATCCTCGAGCTGCTCACCTCGCTGCAGGACGAGCTCGGACTCACCTACCTGTTCATCTCGCACGACCTCGCCGTCGTACGGAGGATCAGCCACACGGTCTCGGTCATGCGCCGCGGCCGGATCGTCGAAGAAGGGGTCACGGAGGAGCTGTTCCACGCCCCGCAGCACGACTACACCAGGGAGCTGCTCACCGCGGTTCCCGGACGAACGGAGGTCACCAGATGAGCGCACCGTCCATCGCGTTCTTCACGCGCCTGCTCGACGATGCCGCGCCCGCCGAGCGCTACGCCCTCGCGACCGCGCAGATCCAGCACGCCGAGCGCCACGGCATCGGCCGTGCCTGGGTCGCGCAGCATCACTTCCACGCCGCGGAGGGGGGTCTTCCCTCTCCGCTGGTGTTCCTCGCCAACGTCGCGGCGCAGACCTCCCGCATCCGCCTGGGCACCGGGGTGATCACGCTGTCGCTCGAGGACCCGGTGCGGGTCGCGGAGGACGCGACGGTCGCCGATCTGCTCTCGGGCGGACGCCTCGATCTCGGTCTCGGCAGCGGGGGAACCCCCTCGTCGTTCTCGCCCTTCGGGGAGGATGTGCGCCACAAGGCCGTCACCTACGACCGCAAGCTCGGCGTGCTGCTCGACGCTCTGGGCGGACGCGACATCGGCGAGGGCAACGCCCTCTACCCGGACGCCTCCACGCTCGACGAGCGCATCTGGCAGGCGACCTTCTCGGTACCGGGGGGTCATCGCGCCGGCGTGCACGGCCACGGACTGCTGCTCTCGCGCACGCAACCGCGCCCGGCCGACGCCCTGCGGGCACCGCTCTCGGCGCTGCAGGATCCGATCATCGACGCGTACCTCGACGCCCTGCCCGACGGCATCGCTCCGCGGATCACGGCTTCGCGCACGGTCTTCGTCGCCGACGATCGCGCCGCGGCGCTGCGCTACGCCGAGGTCGGACTGCGCCGAGCGGCCGAGGGCTTCCGGCGTCAGGGCCAGACCATCCCCGGCGACGACAGCATCGAGGAACTCATCACCGCGCTGGACACGCACCTGGGTACTCCGGAGCAGGTCGCCGAATCTCTCGCCGCGGATGCCACGCTCGCCCGCGCCACCGAGGTCGCCTTCCAGGTGCACTCGGTGGACGCCCCGCACGAGCAGGTGCTCCGCTCGATCGAGCTCTTCGCCGAACAGGTCGCTCCGGCCCTCGGCTACACCGTGAACCCCACACTCAAGGAGAAGGCATGACACACGACATCGTCGATCAGATCGCGGGGGTGACGCCGGAGCTGGACGCTCTGCGCCGTCGGCGCCCTGTCACGAGGGAGCAGCTGCAGGCGAGCTTCGACGCGCTCTTCCAGCCCGTCTCGGTGGAGCACGTCTCGCAGGAGGAGCGCGAGTTGATCGCGGCCTTCGCGACGAGCCTCGCCGGGAGCACCGATGAGACCGCCGCGTTCTACGCGGACCGGGCGCGGCAGGCAGACTCGGGACGGGCGGGCGTCGTGCTCGCCGAGGCGGCCGCTGCCACCACGAGCGGACCGTTCGGCTCCTACACCGAGCTCGGACTGCAGGACGAGAACACGGAGGGTCAGCGGTACACGCCGTCGGCTGCCGTCACCGCGGCGCTGGGCGAGCGCCTGTCCGCGGCCCTCGCGCACACGCACCTGCTGGTGCTGCGGCCGCGTGAGGCCGCCGGCGCCGACCTCGGGCGTCTGCTGGATGCCGGGTGGTCTGCTGACGGGATCGTCACGCTCTCGCAGCTGGTGTCGTTCCTGGCCTTCCAGCAGCGCGTGGTCACAGGCCTGCGCGTGCTCGCCGCGACCGGTATCGCCGCGGCGGCGACATCCGCAGCAGAGTCCGACGCCGAGGAGGAGGCCGCATGACCGCCGCGCCGACCGCGCTCCTGCACCAGGACGCCCCGCACCCGCACGCCTTCACCCGCGGCGAGGTCGGTTGGACGCCGCACCTGGCCCCGCTCGCCGAGGAGGAGCTGACCGAGCGCCACTACGACGGACTCGTCGACGCCGCGCGTGCGAAGAACGACTACTTCCGGCTGCTCGCCCGCGATCCCGAGGTGCTGAAGGCGCGCACCCTGGTCGATAAGGACATCTTCTACAACGTCGCCGAAGGTCTCCCGCGCGCTGACCGCGAGCTCGCCGCGACGGCGGCATCGCGCCGCAACGGCTGCGTGTTCTGCGCCTCGGTGCACTCGCGCTTCGCGGCGCACTACAGCAAGCGGGTCGACGACGTCGATCTGCTGCTCGACGAGGGTGTGGATGCCGAGCTGGGGGAGCGGTGGAACGCGATCGTCGCGGCCTCCGTCGCGCTCACCGACACTCCCAGCGCGTTCGGCGAGGCCGAGATCGCGCGACTGCGGGCGGTGGGGCTCGACGACCTCGAGATCGCCGACGTCATCCACGGCGCCGCGTTCTTCAACTGGGCCAACCGGCTGATGCTCTCGATCGGTCGCCCGGTCGCCCCGGCCTGACCGGGATGACCTGATCAGATCAGGGGATCAGCACGATCTTTCCCGAGGCGGCGCCGGATTCCACGAGTTCGTGGGCCTGCGCCGCTTCGGCGAGAGGCAGTTCGGGGCCGAGTTCGATCGTGAAGTCGCCGGACGCGAGCAGGGCGATCGTCGCCGGCAGCGCCTCGGCGCGCCAGGCGAGCTCCTCGTCGGTCAACGGGGCCGGCGATCCCCCGGAGAAGGCGCGGATGCCGAACGATGCGGCGTCCGGCCCCCGTACGATCGTCGCGATGCGGTCGCGGTCGGCGACGAGTGCCAGCGAGGTCTCGATCGCCTCGTCCGTGCCTGCGCAGTCCAGCGCCACGGTGACGTCCTCGGGGGCGGCTGCGCGCACGCGCTCGAGCAGGCCATCGCCGTAGGCGACCGGGATCGCTCCGAGTTCGCGCAGCTGGTCGTGGCGGACGGGGCTGGCGGTCGCGATCACGGTCGCTCCCCACGCGACCGCGAACTGCACGGCTGCCTGCCCGACGGATCCGGAGCCGCCATGCACGAGCAGCACATCACCGGCGGTGACGGCGAGCGAGCGCAGCGCCTGGTATGCGGTGCCGGCCGGGATGCCGATACCGGCACCCTCAGCGGCGGTGACGGAATCGGGGAGGGACGCGAGGTTCGCGACCGGGACGAGCAGCAGGTCGGCGTACGTGCCGACCGTGTCGCGGATCGCGACGCGGTCGCCCACGGCGTGGTCCTCCACACCGGGCCCGATCGAATCGATCACGCCGGCGCCGTCGAAGCCGACCGGTCGGGGCTCGGTGATCGGCGGTGAGGGGCGCTTGCCCCCACGGATCTTGGCATCGATCGGGTTGACCCCCGCGGCCTCGATGCGCACCACGACCTCGCCGTCTCCGGCAACGGGATCGGGCACCTCGCTGAGGTGCAGGACGTCGGGGGAGCCGATTTCGGTGTAGACGATCGCGCGAGCCATGCTGCCAGGCTACCCGCCGCGGATCAGCGTCCGGCCAGCGCCTTCAGGATGCGCTGCGGCGACACCGGCTGCGCGGTGCCCAGGCGCTGCGCGAACACGCTGATCCGATATTCCTCCAGCAGCCAGCGCGTCTCGACCAGCGGGGCCGCAGCTCCCGGTGCGAGCGGGATCGTGCCTCCGGCGTCCTCGTATGCCTTCGCCATCCGTTCGAACTCCGTCATACGGGCGCGGTCCTTGCCCGGTTCGCTCGCGAGCATCTTCAGACGGTCGAGCATGCCGGCGAGGTAGCGCGGGTAGTGCGCCAGGCGTTCGACGCCCGCCGCAGAGACGAAACCGGGATGCAGGAGGCCGGACAGCTGGGTGCGGATGTCGTTGAGCGGTCCCAGCAGCGCGAGCGAGTTCTGCGACTTGATGCCGCGCTCGACCTCGCGCGACGAGGTCAGGATGCGGGCGACCAGCGAGACGCACGCGAACAGGTCGTCGACCAGGGATGCGGAGACCGCATCGCGCACGCGCGTGAACTCCGCCTCGGTGCGGATGACGCCGCGTCCTTCACCGGTCGCCGAGCCTGTCGAAGCGTCGATCACCGCACGGGCGACCGCGGCGCGGCAATCCTCGATCAGTGCCGCGGCGGAGGAGTACGGGGAGGCGGCGAGCGCCAGCTTCTCCTGGCTCGTGAGGTGCTCCTGCACGTACGACGACGGTGACGGGACCGCGAGCAGCACCAGCCGCAGCACGCCGTCGCGGGTCGCGGCAGCCGCGGCATCCGCCGTCGACTCCACGCGCACCGACGCGGTCCTGCCCTGGTCGACGATCGCCGGGTAGCCGCGCACGACGCCGCCGGCGACCCGGGTGTCGAGCACCTCGGGGAGGTCGCCGAAGGTCCAGGCGGTCAGGCCGTCCTGCTCGATGGGGCCGCGCGCGGAGGCCGCTGCCACCGATGCCGAGGCCTCCTTCGCGCCGCCGCGAGGCCGCGAAGGGGCGGCGATCGATCGCGCCACGCTGCTGCGGGCACGGTCGGCGAGCTGCTGCTGCAGTGCGGTGAGGTCGCGACCGGAACCGGCCGTCCGTCCGCGCTCGTCGACCGCGCGGAAGTTCATGCGCAGGTGCGCGGGCACCCGCTCCTCCTCGAAGTCCGCCGCCGAGACGAGCTGGTTCGCGAGGGGCTGGATGAGCCGCGCGAGCGCTTCCTTCAGGGTGCGTGCGGGCAGACCGCCGTGCGACTCCGGGCCTTCGCCCGCGAGTTCGGCGCCGAACTTCTCGGCCCAGTCCGCCGCGGGCACCACGTGCCGCCGGATGGCCTTGGGGAGCGCGCGCAGCAGGCCGGTGATCAGCTCTGCGCGAAGCCCGGGCACCTGCCAGTCGAAGCCGCGGTCCTCCACCTGCGCGAGCAGCGCGAGCGGGATGACCACGCTCACGCCGTCGTCGGCGGCACCGGGTTCGAAGCGGTAGGCGAGACCGAGCACCTGGTCGCCCTGCGTCCAGCGCGTCGGGAACTCGCTCTGATCGGCCCGCTCCTCGTCGTCGAGCAGATCGCCCTCGCGCATCACGAGCAGCTTGGGCGTGCTCTGCAGCGCCTCCCGCCACCAGGCCTCGAAAGAGCGCACGTCGAACACGTCCGCGGGGATGCGCTCGTCGTAGAAGCGGTACACGGCCTCGTCGCCGGCGAGGATGTCGCGGCGCCGCTCGCGCTCCTCGAGCTTCTCGAGACGCTTGCGCAGCTCGCCGTTGCTGCGCCAGAACGCGCTCACGCGCTTGTCGATGCGCGTCGGGTCCCATTCGCCCTCGACCAGCGCATGACGCAGGAACAGCTCGCGGGAGGCCGCCCTGTCGATGCGGGCGAACTGCACACGCCGTCGCGGGATGATCTCGAGCCCGAACAGCGTCACCTTCTCGAAGGCGACGGCGGCGCCGGCATCCTTCGACCAGTGCGGCTCGGTGACCTGGCGTTTGGCGAGATCGCCGGCGAGCGACTCCGCCCAGGCCGGGTCGATCGCGGCGACCGTGCGGGCGAAGGTGCGCGACGTCTCGACGATCTCGGCGGCGATGACGGCCTGCGGACTCTTCTTTCGCAGGCCGGAGCCGGGGAAGATCGAGAACCGGATGCCGCGGGCGCCGCGGTACTCCGCGATGCGGCGCTTCGGGTCCTTCGCGGGGGAGTGCGACTTGCCGGCAGGCGTGCTGCGCTCGTCGAGGATGCCGATCTGCGACAGGAGTCCTGACAGGAGGGCACGGTGGATCGCATCGGGATCGCTCGCTCCGGTGTCGCCGCCCTGGCGCTCCGGCGACCTCACGAGCGTGCGCAGCTGGCGGTGCACGTCGAACCACTCCCGCACCCGCACGTAGTTCAGGTGCTCGGCGCGGCACAGCCGACGGAACGCGCTGGATCCGAGTTCGCGCTGCTGCTCGCGCAGGTGGTTCCAGAGGTTCAGCAGGGTCAGGAAGTCGCTGGTCGGATCCACGAAACGCGCGTGCAGCCGGTCGGCCTCCTCGCGGCGCTCCTCCGGGCGTTCCCGCACATCCTGGATGGTCATGCCCGACACGATCGCGAGCACGTCGCGCGTGACGCCGGCGCCCTGGGTCCCTGAGCTCGTCGACCCTTCGTCTCGCTTCGCTCGCTCAGGGGCCGGGCGGCCGGCCTCGATCAGCATCCGCGCGAACCGTGGATCGATCGGCATGCGCGAGATGTCGCGGCCCGTGCGGGTGAGGTGCGGGGATCCGTCGCGGCGCGACGGCTCGACCGCGCCGAGCTCGGTGAGCAGATCGAATGCGGCCTTCACGCCGCGGGAGTCGGGCGGGGTGAGGAAGGGGAACGCCTCGATGTCTCCGAAGCCCAGCGACAGCATCTGCAGGATCACCGAGGCCAGCGAGGTGCGCAGGATCTCGGGCTCGGTGAACTCGGGGCGGCGGTCGAAGTCCTCCTCGGAGTAGAGGCGGATCGCGATGCCGTCGCTCGTGCGGCCGGCGCGGCCGGAACGCTGGTTCGCCGAGGCCTGCGAGATCGCTTCGATCGGCAGCCGCTGCACCTTCGAGCGGTTGCTGTAGCGGGAGATGCGCGCGGTGCCGGTATCGATCACATAGCGGATGCCGGGAACCGTGAGGCTCGTCTCGGCGACGTTGGTGGCCAGGATCACTCGGCGACGCACACCGGCGACGCGGCTGCGCTCGAAGACGCGGTGCTGCTCCGCGGCGGACAGACGCCCGTACAGCGGGAGCACCTCGGTGGGGGAGCGGTCGTGCGCGTAGGCGCCCCGCACTGCGTCGGCGGCGTCACGGATCTCGGCTTCACCGGGGAGGAACACCAGCACGTCGCCGGGTGCTTCCCGGTCGAGCTCGCGTAGAGCCGCGACGATCGCCGAGACCTCGTCCTCCGGCTCTCCTGCCGTCGGTGCCGCGGCCGTCTCTTCCGAGTCGTCGATCAGGGGCCGGTAGCGGATCTCCACCGGGTACGTGCGGCCGGACACCTCGATGATCGGCGCCGGATCCGCGCCGGCCGGGGCGAAGTGCTTCGCGAAGCTCTGCGGGTCGATCGTGGCCGAGGTGATGATCACCTTGAGGTCGGGGCGCTCGGGCAGGATGCGCACGAGGTAGCCGATGAGGAAGTCGACGTTGAGCGAGCGCTCGTGGGCCTCGTCGATGATGATCGTGTCGTAGCGGGTGAGCAGCCGGTCGCGGTGGATCTCGTTGAGCAGGATGCCGTCGGTCATCAGCGCGATGCGCGTGGCGTCGGAGACCTTGTCGGTGAAACGCACCTTGTAGCCGACGAGGGTACCCAGCTCGACCTGCAGCTCCTCGGCGACGCGCTCGGCGATCGTGCGGGCGGCCAGTCGGCGGGGCTGCGTGTGCGCGATGCGCGTGCGGCCGAGTTCGAGCGCGATCTTGGGCAGCTGGGTCGTCTTGCCCGAGCCGGTCGCACCGGCCACGATCACGACCTGGTTGTCGCGGATGGCGTCGGCGATCTCCTCCCGGGCGGCGCTGACGGGCAGCTCCGGGGGGTACGAGATCACAGGTGTGGACATAGCCCTCCATCGTATGCCGCGATTCGCCCCCTACGATCATCGGGTGACCATCGCCCTCCGCCCCGCTCAGTGGATCCGAGAGTTCGGACGACCGCCCCGCATCCTGGGCCTCGACATCGCCCGCGGACTCGCGATCCTCGGCATGGCCGGTGCCCACATCGGCGAGACCGTGCCGTTCCAATGGCTCGATCCCACGACCTGGACCGATCTGGTGCACGGACGCTCCTCGATCCTGTTCGCCGTGCTCGCCGGCATCTCGATCGCACTGATGACCGGGCGCAGCACGCTGCCCGACCGTGAGCGGATCCCGAGCATCCGGTTGAACCTGATCGGACGGGGCGCCGTGATCTTCCTGATCGGGCTGGCGCTCGAGATGCTGAACACTCCGATCGCCGTGATCCTCACGCTCTACGGGCTGCTCTACGTCGCCGTCATCCCCTTCCTGCGCTGGCGGGTGTGGCAGCTGCTCGTCGCCTCCGGGGTGCTCGCGCTCGCCGGCCCGGCACTGCTCGCCTTCCTCGGCGCCGTGACGCTGAACCCCTACGGCGCGGGCATCGGCTTCGTGTTGTACGGCACCTACCCGATCACCGTGTGGATGGCGTTCGTACTGGGCGGGATGGCGCTCGGGCGTCTGCGTGTCGAGCAGGTGCGCACGGCGGCCGTGGCCCTGGGAATCGGCGTGTTGCTCGCCGCGGCCGGCTACGGTCTGGGCGCGCTGGGTTCGACGGCCGGAGTCACGGGGTCGAGCGCCAGCTTCTCGTGGAGCTCCGACTCGTCCGGGGCGAGCGACACGAGCATCCTCCCCGGAGACTCGTCGACGGGGGAGGTCCTGCCGAACGGCTGGGAGACCTACCCGCAGTCGCTCGTCGAGGCGGATCCGCTCGGCTCGGCCCTACGCGCGTTCCTCGCGGTCGAGCCGCACAGCGGCGGCACGGCGGAGATCCTCGGCTCCGGCGGATTCGCACTCGCCGTGATCGCGCTGTGCGTGCTGCTCAGCCGTCCGCTGCGCTGGCCGCTCCTGCCGCTGGGCGCTCTGGGTTCCATGCCGCTGTCGGCATACAGTGCTCACGTGCTCGTGATCGCGCTGCTCGCGGGACCGGGCGGCTATTTCACGAGCAATGTCCTCTGGGCGGTGATGGCGCTCGGACTGCTGGTGGTCACGACCCTGTGGTCGATGTTCGTCGGCCGCGGACCGCTCGAGCGTCTGGTGGGGTGGAGCGCGGCGAAGATGGCCGCCGTCCCGGCGCGCTGACGTCATCCGAGGAGATCAATCGTCCCCTTCTGGTCGCGCCTGTCATCACAGGTCGTAGGGTGGACGCATGACCATTCCTGCACTCGAACTGAACGACGGAAACTCCATCCCCCAGCTGGGCTACGGCGTCTTCAAGGTGCCGGCCGACGAGACCGAGCGCACCGTGAGCCAGGCGCTGGAGATCGGCTACCGCCACATCGACACCGCCGCGATCTACGGCAACGAGGAGGGCGTCGGGGCGGCGATCGCGTCGTCCGGCATCCCGCGCGACGAGCTGTTCATCACGACCAAGCTCTGGAACGACCGCCACCACGGTGAAGAGCCGCGCGCCGCGATCGGTGAGAGCCTCGAGAAGCTCGGGCTCGACCAGGTCGACCTGTACCTCGTGCACTGGCCCACCCCGGCGAAGGACGACTACGTGCACGCCTTCGCGAAGCTGATCGAGTTGCGCGAGGCCGGGCTGACCCGCAGCATCGGCGTCTCGAACTTCCTGGTGCCGCACCTGGAGCGTGTGGTCAGCGAGACCGGCGTCACGCCGGCGATCAACCAGATCGAGCTGCACCCGGCCTACCAGCAGCGCGACGTCGTGGCCTGGGCTGCCGAGCACGGCGTGCGCATCGAGTCCTGGGGTCCGCTCGGTCAGGGCAAGTACGACCTGTTCGGCACCCCCGCGGTCGCCGAGGCGGCAGCGGCGCACGGCGTCACGCCGGCCCAGGCCGTGCTGCGCTGGCACCTGCAGAAGGGGATCATCGTGTTCCCGAAGTCGGTGCGGGCGGAGCGCCTGCGCGAGAACCTCGACGTCTTCGGATTCACGCTCACGGATGCCGAGGTCGCGGCGATCGATGCGCTCGACCCGCTCGACGGCTCCGGCCGTGTCGGTGCCCACCCCGACGACGTGAACTGACTTCTCCGCTCACACATGACGCCCCGTGTCGCTCCCCGCGACACGGGGCGTCGTCGTGGGTACCGTCGAACTCATGACAGCTCGCTACCGCGTCGTGGCCGTGTCGGGATCCCTGCACGAGCCGAGCAAGACCACCGCCCTCGTCCGCGCCATCGCCGATGCGGTGGCCGAGCGCGCCGAGGTCGACGTGGAGATCATCGAGCTGACCGACATCGGCCCCCGGCTGTCCGGAGCGCTGCGGCGCGACCAGCTGCCGCTCGAGGTCGAGGAGAAGCTCCAGGCCATCGAGGCCGCCGACCTGCTGATCGTCGGAAGCCCCGTCTACCGGGCGTCGTTCACGGGCCTGTTCAAGCACCTGTTCGACTTCGTCGGTCAGTACGACCTCGTCGGCAAACCGGTGCTGCTGGCGGCCACCGGAGGCGGCGAACGCCATGCGCTCATCATCGAGCACCAGCTGCGCCCGCTCTTCGCCTTCTTCCAGGCGCTGACCCTGCCGCTGGGCGTGTACGCGAGCGACACCGACTTCGACCGCTACGAGATCATCTCCGACGTGCTGCGCTCGCGCATCGCCCTGGCCGCCGAGCGCGCCCTGCCGCTGGTGGGCTACGCGGCATCCCGACCCGTCGAGCTGCTGGTCGGCTGATCGCCCCGTCACCGCGGACGGCGGCGTAGCGTGAGGGCATGACCAACCGGCTCGCCGACACGCTCAGCCCGTACCTGCGGGCACACGCCGACAATCCCGTCGACTGGTACCCCTGGGGGCCGGAGGCGTTCGCCGAGGCCCAGCGCCGCGATGTGCCGCTGCTGATCTCGATCGGCTACTCGACCTGTCACTGGTGCCATGTGATGGCGCGGGAGTCCTTCGCGGATCCCGAGGTCGCCGCCCTCATGAACGACGGCTTCGTCGCGGTGAAGGTCGACCGCGAAGAACATCCAGACGTCGACGGGGCCTACATGGCGGCGGCGTCCGCCTTCACCCAGAACCTCGGCTGGCCCCTCACGGTGTTCGCGACACCGCGGGGTCGCACCTTCTTCGCCGGCACGTACTGGCCGCCGGACGCGCGGCCCCCGCTGCCGTCGTTCCGTGAGGTGCTGGCGGCGGTCGGCGAAGCGTGGACGCAGCGGCGCACACAGGCGGAGGAGTCGGCGGATGCCGTGACCGACGCCCTGATGCGGGCCGCGGAAGCCTCGCCGACCGACCTGCCCGCCGCGGGAGCCCTCGCCTCGGCCGCCGCGGCGATCGCCGCCCGCGAGGACCAGCAGTTCGGCGGTTACGGCGGAGCCCCGAAGTTCCCGGTCGCGACGACACTGCGGTTCCTGCAGAGTCCGCTGGTCGTTCGGGAGGCGGCGGATGCGGCTCGCTCGGCGCAGCGGGCGCTCGCCGCGATGGCCGCATCCGACCTCCGCGATGCGGACGGCGGGTTCTTCCGCTATGCCACCCAGCGCGACTGGACCGTTCCGCACTACGAGCGGATGCTGACCGACAACGCCCAGTTGCTCGAGGTCGCGCTCGATGCCGGTGATGAAGAGACGGCCAGCGGGATCGCGGGGTTCCTGCTCGCGTCGTTGCAGCGGTCGGGTGGCGGATTCGGCGCCGCGCAGGATTCGGAGTCCTGGATCGACGGACGCCGCGACGAGGGCGGGTACTACCAGCGTCCGGTGTCGGAGCGGGTGGGTCTGGAGCCGCCCTCCGTCGACGGCAAGCTCATCACCGGCTGGAACGGTCTGGCGATCGGTGCGCTCGCCCGTGCCGGGGCGCGCCTGGCCGAGCCGTCGTGGGTCGAGGCCGCCGCGCGGGCTGCCGAGACCGTGCTGCGGGTGAACCGCGGCGTCGACGGTGAGCTCGTGCGAGCTTCACTCGACGGCGTCGCCTCGGATGCCGTCGCAACGGGCGCGGATCTCGCACTGCTCGCCGACGGGCTGTTCGCGCTGGCGCTCGCGTCCGGTGAGGCATCGTGGGCCTCGGTCGCGCGGGAGGTGCTGGATCAGGCTCTCGACGGCAGGCGCATCGATCCGCTCCTCGCAGTGCACGGGATCGCCGCCTCACCCGATCAGACGGATGGCGATCTGCCCTCTGATGTCGCCGCGACCGCCGCCGCGGCCCTGACCGCGTGGCGACTCGGGGCAGGGGAGCGGTATCGCGAGGCGGCTGTGAGCGCGGTGCGCGACCATGCGGCACGCGGAGTGGAACAGCCGTTCGCGCATGGCAGTCTGCTGCGTGTGGCCGCGGGTCTCGTCGATCCGCCACGACAGCTCGTGGTGGTGACGCCCGACCCGAGCAGCCCGCTGGCCGCGGTGGCGCTCCGGGCGGATGCCGACATCGTCGCGGTGGTCACTTCCGCACAGTCACGCGCGTTCGCCGATGCCGGCTTCGAGCTGTTCGAAGGCAAGGGTGAGGTGCCGACCGGCGGGGAGGGGCTGGCCTACGACTGCCGCGCGTTCGTCTGCCGTCTGCCGGTGGACGATCCGCGCTCCGTCTCCCTGGAGCGCTGAGCCGGCCCGACTCAGCGGGCGTTGCGCGGATGCTGCCGCGCCGTGCGCTCATTCCCTCGGCGGTAGTTCCCGGTCAGACGCGCCATCAGCAGCTGCGCGTCCCCGTTCTCGACCTCTGCCAGGAAGTCCGTCGCCCGCGCGCCGCGCAACACCGTGGCTGTCACGCCGTGGTGTCGGATGACGACGTCGTCACCGCGCATCACGTAGTCGAAACCGGACGGGGCTGGCATGCAGGAGATCGTATCCCTGCGACGGCGCCGAGCGTCTGTGTATTAATCAGTTGACACACGGATGATACGTTGTGTACCGTTCGAATGGTACACAACAGGAGGTGGTCATGGCTGGGATCATGATGGGGGCATACGCGCTGGGGATCGGCGCCGCGGCGGTCGTGGTGTGGCTCGCCGTGCACCGTCGACGAGGCGACGCGGCCCGTGCGGGAATCCGGCCCGTGCTGCATGCTGCGCGCCGCCGCGCGGTGATCGCGGTGGTGTTCTCGACCATCGTGTTCATAGCGGGGGCGCTCGTGGGTATCGCGATCCCCGAGATGCTCGGGCAGTCGTTCGCCGTAACTCCGCTGATTGCCGGCGCCGCCGGCATGCTGCTCTACAGCGCCACCCCTCCGCGTCAGATCGTGCTGCGCGCTGACGAACCGCGTGCCGCGCAGCTGGTGCCGCGCTCCGCCCTCTCCGCCGTACCCTCGCGGTGGGCCACTGGGTTCCTGGTCACGACCGTGGCCTTCATCGCGCTCGTGGTCTTCTGCGGGATGACGGCCGACCTCGACGAGCAGGGGCGATCGCGCACCATCGGGTTCGAGTCGGAGGAGGTCTCGTCCTGGTCGAGCCCGTACCCTGGCTGGTTCTACGGCGTGCCGGTATTGATCGCCCTGGTCGTCCTGGTGGCGTGCACGGCGATCGCGCTGCAGCGCATCAGCGCCACCCCGGCATTCCCGCGGCCGGCTGATGCGGTGCTCGACCAGTTGTGGCGACGGCGCTCGGTCGAGGTCATCCTGAAGCTCGGCATCGGCGCGATCCTCTTCTCGCTCGGAGGGATCGCGGCGACGGCGGGGATGGCGATGGGGAACGCGGTGATCGCCGGCAGCACTCCGATCCTGTGGTCGGTCATGTCGGGTGTGCTCTGGATCTCCGGAGCCGTCGCACTGGTGCTCAGTATCGTGAGTGTCACCCTCGCCGGTCTGACCGCCGTCACCATCGGAGAGGCGGCGACCAGGATGGAGAGCGTTCGATGATCACGGTCGACCCCTCCGGTGCGGTCGCGCCCTTCGAGCAGGTGCGCTCGCAGATCGCCGACGGCATCCGCTCGGGCGAGCTGGCGGAGGGATTCCGACTGCCGTCGATCCGACAGCTCGCTGCCGACCTGCGTGTCGCCGCCGGTACGGTTGCGAAGGCGTACTCGGCACTCGAGTCGGAGGGGCTGATCGAGAGCAGTCGGGCCCGCGGCACACGGGTGCGCGGCGGCAATGCGCATGGGGCGCGAGTGCGCGACGCGGCGCAGGCCTTCGTCGATGCGGCCGAAGGCATCACGCTCGATGAGGCGCTGGGCGCGGTGCGGGCGGCGTGGGCGACGCATCGCGACCCCGGCTGACGGCGCGTGTGGACTGAACAGTCTGCACAGCGTCGAGCACGCTGACAGCCTCCGACTGCGCGCGATGCGCACCTTTCGCTGCACCGATTGCCCAGCCGTCGGCATCCGGTCTACTGTTGCGCGACAGCAGGCGTCGCCGCCTGCGCCGCCTCAGGATCACAGCAAGGATGCTCTGCCGATGCCCCTCCCCACCCGCGCCGGACTCGATGCCATGCCCGCCTACCGACAGGGGCGTTCCGCTCCCGCCGGTGCCTCGAAGCTCTCGTCGAACGAGTCCCCGCATCCGCCGCTTCCCTCGGTGATCGATGCCGTGCACGACCGACTCGGATCGATCCACCGGTACCCCGACATGAGTGCCGCGGCCTTGCGCGCCCGCCTCGCCGAACGGTACGACGTCGACCCGGCGCTCGTCACGGTCGGCGCCGGATCCGTGGAGCTCGCCGCCCAGCTGATCCATGCGGTCGCCGGAGACGGCGACGAGGTCATGTTCGCCTGGCGGTCCTTCGAGGCCTATCCGTCGCTCGTGCGGATCGCCGGCGCCACTCCTGTGGCCGTGCCGCTGACCGCGGAGCACGTGCACGACCTCGATGCCATGCTCACCGCGATCACCCCGCGCACGCGGCTGATCTTCGTCTGCAACCCCAACAACCCGACCGGCACCGTGGTCGGCGCCGACGAGCTCGAGCGCTTCGTGGCCGCGGTCCCGCACGACGTGCTGGTCGTGATCGACGAGGCCTACGTGCACTTCGACCGCACGACCTATTTCGATGCCGAGACCAGAGGTGCGGGGATCGAGCTCTTCCGCCGCCACCCGCACGTGGCCGTGCTGCACACGTTCTCCAAGGCCTACGGTCTGGCGGGCCTGCGCATCGGCTATGCCATCGCGCCGGCGGAGATCGCCGAGAACCAACGCAAGGTCGCCGTCCCGTTCGGCGTGACCGACCTCGCCCAGATCGCCGCGAGCGCGTCGCTGGAAGCCGAGGACGAGCTCTCGCTCCGCATCGACGAGGTCGTCCGCCAGCGCGACCGGCTGCACGCCCTGCTCCTCGCGGCGGGGTGGCCGGCCGTCCGCTCCCAGGCGAACTTCGTCTGGGTGCCCGCGGGGGAGCGCACCGAGGAGCTCGAGACACTGCTGCGCGAGGGTAGCGTCATCACGCGCGCGTTCGCGGGCGAAGGCGTGCGCATCTCCTCCGGATCCGCCGAGGACATCGACCGGGTGGAGGCCGCACTGGCGGCATCCCCCTCGGGCTCCGACCTTTCCGCTCGCAAGGAGGCGACCGTATGACCGACGTGCCCGTCACCACGACGACGACCAAGGGACTGCACCCGGGGCTCACGCGCCGGCAGATCTCGATGATGGGCCTGGGCGGTGCCATCGGCGCCGGTCTGTTCGTCGGCTCGGGGCAGGCGATCGGTCTCGCCGGTCCCGCCGTGCTGATCTCGTACCTGGTCGCCGGGGGCATCGTGATCCTCGTGATGGCGATGCTCGCCGAGATGGTGGCAGCGCGGCCGAGCTCCGGTGCGTTCAGCTCCTACGCGCAGAAGGCGATGGGGCGCAGCGCCGGCAGCGCGGTCGGTTGGCTGTACTGGATCCAGCTGGTCGTGGTGATCGCCGCCGAGGCCACGGGGGCAGCGGGCATCGTCGCCGGCTGGGTGCCCGGCATCCCCGCGTGGCTGTGGGTGCTGATCTTCGTGGTCGCCCTCACCGCGGTCAACCTGTTCGGTGTGAGCAACTACGGTCGCTTCGAGTTCTGGTTCGCCGCCATCAAGGTCGCCGCGATCATCGCGTTCCTCGTGGTGGGCGTGTGCGCGATCCTCGGCCTGATCCCGGGGGTGCCGGCGACCGGCATCGGCAACCTCTTCGACCACGGCGGATTCGCCCCGAACGGCATGACCGGCATCGCGGCCGCGCTGCTGATCGTGGTCTTCGCGTTCGGCGGCACCGAGGTCGTCGCGATCGCCGCCGCCGAATCCGACGACCCGGCCCGCAACATCCGCCGGATCGTGCGCGAGGTGCTCGTGCGCATCCTGATCTTCTACATCGGCTCGATCTTCGTGATCGTGGCGGTGCTGCCCTGGAACTCGCCCGCCGTGCTCGACGGACCGTTCTCGGCCGTGCTCGCCACGCTGCACGTTCCGGGCGTCGACCTGGTGATGTCGCTCATCGTCGTGGTGGCGCTGTTGTCAGCTATGAACGCCAACATCTACGGCGCCTCGCGCATGGCGTTCTCGCTCGGCGAGCGCGGTCTCGCTCCGCAGGGCATCACCCGCACGAGTCTCAAGGGCGTGCCCTTCGTGGCCGTGCTCGCGTCGGTGGCCTTCGGCTTCGTGACGGTGGGGCTGAACTGGGCGTTCCCCGATGTGGTGCTGCCGGCGCTGCTGAACGTGGTCGGATCCACCCTGCTCGTGATCTGGACGGCGACGGCGCTCGCGCAGATCATCCTGCGCCGGCGTGCCGACCGCGACGGTGTCGATATGCCGATGCGCATGTGGGGCTTCCCCTGGCTGTCATGGCTGTGCCTGGCGCTGCTCGCCGGTGTCATCGCGCTGGCGATGGTCGATGAGGCCGCCCGCATCCAGCTGCTGCTGACGCTGGGGCTGACGGCGGTGCTGCTGATCGTGGCCCGCCTCACACGCGGTGCGGCACGCGTCGGGGTGGCCAGGGAGTAGCCGGGACATGCGCATCGACCGCCTCGACGCCGAGCTCATCCGCTTGCTCACGGAGTCCCCGCAGCTGCCGCTGCTGGAGTGCGCGCGGCGGCTGGGGATCGCCCGTGGCACGGCGACCAGTCGTCTCGCCCGCCTGCACGAGGGCGGGGTGATCGAGGCGATCGTGCCGCGCATCGATCCGAGCGGCTTCGGCTACGGCGTCGTGGCGTTCTGCCTGGTCGAGATCGATCAGAAGGTCGGGCATGACGAGGTCGCGACGGCGCTGGCCGACGCGGTGCCGGAGATCGTCGACATGCACACGGTCACCGGAGCCAGCGACATGCAGCTGCGGCTGGTCGCCCGCGACGCCACGCAGCTGCAGGAGGTGCTCGACCGCGTCGCCCTGGTGCCGGGGGTGGCCCGCACCGCCTCATCGATCGCGATGCGCACGCACCTCTCGGGGCGGGTACTGCCTCTGGTCGAGCACGTCGCCGGAGACGAGCCCGTCACGCGCTGACGTGCCGCGACTCAAACCCAGCCGGGCAGCCAGTTGTGCAGGCGCCAGAAGTCGTACGGCACGCTGATGCCCGCCCACAGCGGGTAGAAGAACGCCGAGACCAGCACCACGAACACCAGGAAGATGAGCACGGTCCGCTCGCCCGACTGTCGCCGGTACAGCGGATCGTCTCGTCGTCCGGCGATGACCCGCAGCGTCAGGGCGAGCGCGATCACGAGGAACGGCACCATGACCACGGTGTAGAACTGGAAGATCGTGCGTTCGGGGAACAGCAGCCACGGGATGTAGGTGGCGGCGAGACCCACGAGCGGCACGCTGATCTCCGGTCCGACCGGCTGACGGAGCACCCAGCCGCGCACCAGGAGGTAGAGCAGGAACACGGCCGCCGCGACACCGGCGTACCAGATGAGCGGGTTCGGCACCGCGGAGATCACGGCCATGCAGTGGTCGACCCCGCAAGGGGCCGGATCCGTGCCCACCCAGACGGCGGTCGGGCGCAGCAGGAAGGGCCACTCCCATGCGGGGCTCGCGTAGGGGTGCCCGCGGTTCAGTCCGACGTGGAAGCCGAGCATCGACTGGTGGTACTTCCACAGCGCGACCAGGGGATTCGCATCGCTCTGGCGGTCGTAGCCACCCGCGGTCACGAACCATCCGGTCCAGCTGATCAGGTACACCGCGAGCGCGGGGAACACCAGCAGCAGGAACGACACCGGGCCCTGGCGGAACGCGGCATCCGTGGGCCACAGGATCACTCCGGCGCGGCGGCGGGCGAGGGCATCCGTCACCACGACGTAGAGGCCGAAGGCGGCGAGCACGTACAGGCCCGACCACTTCACGGCGCAGGCCGCCCCGAGCGCGAGTCCTGCGGCGATCAGCCACGGACGGCGCCAGAGGATCGGGCCCCAGAACGGGTCGGGGGCCTCGGGGTCCCTGCGTTCCAAGAGCGGGATCGTCCGTCGCCGGTCGAGCAGGACGAACAGCACGCCCAGCAGCACGAAGAACGTCAGGATGCCGTCGAGCAGCGCGATCCGGCTCAGCACGATGCTCAGACCGTCGAGCGCGATCAGGAGGCCGGCGACCGTGGCCACCACGATCGATCCGCTCAGCATCCGCGCGATCAGGTACACGAGCAGTACGGAGGCTGTGCCCAGCAGCGCAGTCGCCAGGCGCCAGCCGGCGCTGTTGTCCGGCCCGCCGATTGCCATGCCCAGGGCGATCAGCCATTTGCCCAGTGGCGGATGCACGATGAACGAGCCCTGCTCCGAGAGCGGCAGCTGCTGCAGGGTCACGAAGGCGTCGTTCGCCCCCTCGCCCCAGGTTCCCTCGTAGCCGAGGGTCCACAGCGACCAGGCGTCCTTGACGTAGTAGGTCTCGTCGAACGCGAGCTGACGCGGGTGGCCGATGTTGATCAGCCGCAGCACGGCTGCGATCGCGGTGACCACGAGCGGGGCGAGCCAACGCAGCGAGCGGCGCCAGTCCGGATCGAGCAGGATGCGGTCGCGCAGCCGTCCGTATCGTGTCAGCCGCTCCTCGGGAGCAGGCAGCAGGGGCACGGGCGCGGTCACCGGTCCAGCCTAGACAACCCGCCTATGCTGAGCGGGTGATCATCCTCGCCGCCACTCCGATCGGAAACCTCGGTGACGCCTCGCGCCGCCTGATCGAGGTCCTCGAGAACGCGGAGGTCGTCGTCGCCGAGGACACCCGCACCACCGGACGCCTGCTGCAGGCGCTGCAGATCGCCAACCGGCCGCGGCTGATCGCGCTGCACGACCACAACGAGAAGCAGAAGGCGGCGGAGCTCGCCGCCCTCGCCGCCGAGACCGACGTGGTCGTCATGAGCGACGCCGGGATGCCGACGGTCAGCGATCCCGGCTACGGGCTGGTCGCCGAGGCTGTCGCGCAGGGCGTCACCGTGACCGCGATCCCCGGCCCGAGCGCCGTGCTGATGGCTCTGGCGATCTCCGGGCTCCCCACCGATCGGTTCACCTTCGAGGGCTTCCTGCCGCGCAAGCCGGGGGAGCGCCGCGCCACCCTGCGCGCCCTGGCCGCAGAGCCGCGCACCATGGTGTTCTTCGAGTCCCCGGCCCGTCTGGCCTCCTCGCTCGCCGACATGGGCGGCGCCTTCGGCGACGAGCGCCGGATCGCGGTGTGCCGCGAGCTCACGAAGTTCTACGAGGAGGTGCGCCGGGGCACCGCCTCCGAGCTCGTCGCCTGGGCGAAGGACGGCGTGAAGGGCGAGATCGTGGTGGTGGTCGAGGGTGCTCCGCGCCGCGACGCCTCGCCGGAGGATGCCCTCGCGCAGGTGCAGAAGCTCGTGGCCGACGGCATCCGTCTGAAGGAGGCGGCCTCCGAGGTCGCCGCACTCACCGGTCTCTCCTCCCGCGATCTGTACCAGGCCGCGCTCGCCGCCAGAGCGAAGTAACCTCACAAGCACGTACGGGAGGGAGGACGCGAGCATGGCGAAGACAGCCACGGTGTACGACGTCGCCGACCATGCGGGCGTGTCCATCGCGACGGTGTCGCGTGTGCTGCGCTCGCCGGATGCCGTGCGTCCGGCCACGCGGGAGCGGGTGCTGGATGCCGTCACGGCGCTCGGCTACGTGCCCAGCGGCAGCGCGCGCGGGCTCGCGGAACGCCGGACCGGCGTGCTCGGACTGTACTTTCCCGGCTTCGACGCCGCGGAGGAGGCCCCGTCGCTGGATGTGCTGACCCCGGGAGCTGCGGCCACGCCGCCGTTCACGGTCGTGCACGATGCCGCCGAGCCGGGGGAGGAGCACCACACCCTGCTGTTCCTCGACGAGGTGCTGCGCGGCGCGGAGCTGGAGGCCTGGAAGCAGGGCTTCGTGCTGATGATCGGTGTCGGGCGCGATGATCCCTCCCGCGCGACCGTGCGCGACATGGCCGGCAAGGTCGACGGGCTGATGGTGCTCGCCGAGAGCGTGCCGGAAGACGAGCTCGCCGGGCTCTCTCGCCGCATCCCGGTCGCGGTGCTGTCCGGCCCGCCCCGCGGCGACCACTACGACCACGTGACGGTCAGCAACACCGAGGCGATGGCGGAGCTGACCCGCCATGTGCTGGCGCAGATCGGTGACGGCGCGCTCGCATTCCTCGCCGGCCCCGAGGATTCCCCGGACGGCGCCCAGCGCTGGGACGGGTTCGCCGCCGCCGTGGCGGAGGCGGGGAGATCGCCCGATGCCGTGACGGTCGCCAGGGGGGACTTCACTCGCGCCTCGGGTCGGCGCGCGGCGGAGGAGATCCTGGCGCAGACGACGCCGTCCGCACTCGTCGCGGCGAACGACCAGATGGCGCTCGGCGCGCTCGAGGTGTTCCGCGCCGCAGGGCTCCGGGTGCCGGAGGACGTCGTGGTGACCGGCTTCGACGGCATCGAGGCTGCGACGCTCTCGCGGCCTCCGCTGACCACGATCCGCCAGCCGATGATCGATCTGGGACGGGCGGCCGTGCAGGTGCTCGCCCGTCGTCTGGAGCGCCCGGATGCCGAGCCGCTCGTGGTGCATCTGCCCCTGCAGATCCTGCTCAGAGAGAGCTCCCGGCGACCGGATTAGGTACCTTGTGGCACCGTTCCCACGCCAGTGAGGGCAAGGGAAGACAGTCCTCCGGGGCCTTGTCAAGGGGTTGCGGCGCAGAAATGTATGCGCTTACACTCGCTCATGCGGCAGGGTCCGCAGGGCGTTCCGACCACGTGACGCCCTTCATGACAGAGACGACATGAGGTGGCAGGGTGTCGAAGAAGCACACGCTCCGACGGTGGCGCAGAGCCGCGATCGTAGGCCTGGCGGCCGCGGCCGTCGCGCTCAGCGGATGCAGCATCCAGATCACGTCGCAGCCCGATCCGTCGATCGGCGCCGACACGATGCTCATCAACGCCGACAAGGGCAATCCGTTCTTCACGAAGAACTTCAACCCGTACCTGACGAACACGCGCACCGCATCGCGGTGGATCTACGAGCCGCTGATCCTGGTCAACCCGCTCGACGGGACGCTCAACCCGTGGCTGGCGACCGAGTGGTCGCAGCCCGACGCCCGCACGATCGTGATGACGATCCGCGACGACGTGCAGTGGAGCGACGGCGAAGACCTCACCCCCGACGACGTGGCGTTCACCTTCCAGCTGCTGGAGGACAACCCCTCGCTCGACATCAAGGGGGCGTGGCAGCACCTCGAGAGCGTCGAGACCGATGGCGACGACGTCATCCTGCACCTGCAGGGAGAGGACGCACCGTCGCTGTCGATCCTGGGACAGACCATGATCGTGCCGGAGCACCTCTGGGCCGATGTGAAGGATCCCGGTACGTTCCGCAACGAGAAGCCGGTCGGCACCGGTCCGTTCGTGCTGGGCAACTACAACGACCAGCAGTACTCGATGGACAAGAACCCCGACTACTGGCAGGCGGACTCGATCGAGATCGAGCACATCATCCTGCCGGCGACCAACTCGCAGCTCGACACCGTCAGCCGCGGCTACGACTGGGCCTACGCGTTCATCTCCGACGTCGAGGGCACCTGGGGAGCGGCGAGCGACCACAACGCGTGGTGGTTCCCGCCGGGTGGCGTGATCGCCCTGATGCCGAACCTCGAGGTCGCCCCCTTCGACGACGTGAACGTGCGTCGTGGTATCGCCCTCGCCCTTGACCGCGAGGAGATCGCCGAGACCGCCTCCGAGGGGTACATGGAGCCGGCCGGTCAGACCGGCCTCATCCTCCCGAACCAGGAGCAGTACCTCGACCCCGACATCCCCGACCAGGGCATGATCACGCAGGACGCGGATGCCGCGCTCGCAGCCTTCGCGGAAGCCGGGTACACGCTCGACGGCGACCGACTGGTGGGGGAGGACGGAGAGCAGCTCGAGTTCGCCCTCACCACAGCCAACGGCTTCACGGACTGGACGCGCGCCGCCCAGACGGTGCAGTCGCAGCTCGCCGCGGTGGGTGTCAAGGTCACCCTCCGCCTGCCGCAGCCGGCCGGATACCAGAGCGCGATCAGCAACGGCGACTTCGAGATGGCGATCGGCGGCATGGGCAACGGCGACGTGTACCAGGCCTACAACAACCTCCTCTCCAGCGAGTTCTACGTGCCGTCGGGAGAGGCGACCGCGAACAACTTCGAGCGCTACCGCTCGGATGAGGCCGACGCGCTGCTCACCGAGTACCGGGCGACCGTGGATCCGCAGCGCCAGGCCGAGATCGTGCGGGAGCTGCAGGGCATCGTCTACGACGACCTGCCGGTGATCGGGCTGTACTACGGCGGGATCTGGGGTCTGTTCAGCGACGCCAAGTTCACCGGGTGGCCCAACGCCGACGATCCGTACATGATCCCGCAGAACTACGACTCAGCGCCGCTGATGATCTTCACGAAGCTGAAGCTCGTGAACGGAGACGACAAATGAAGTACGTCCTTCAGAAGCTCGGTCTGTTCGTGCTCACGCTGTGGGCCGCGATCACGCTCAACTTCTTCCTCCCGCGGCTCATGCCCGGATCTCCCGCGGATGCCGCGATCGCGAAGCTCTCGCAGAACGGTCCGGTCTCCGACGCCACGCGCGCGGCCATAGAGGCCCAACTCGGCGTTCCGACCGGCTCCATCTGGGACCAGTACGTCACCTACCTCGGTCAGGTCGCCCGGCTCGACTTCGGGGTCTCGTACACGTTCTACCCGCAGTCGGTCGCCAGCATGGTCTCCACGGCGCTGCCGTACACGATCGGGCTGGTCGGGATCGTCACGATCCTCGCCTTCGTGATCGGCACGCTGATCGGCGTGGCGGCCGCCTGGCGGCGAGGGACCTGGCTCGACAGCCTGCCCACGCTGACGGGTTCCTTCCTCAGCACCTTCCCGTACTTCTGGACCGCGCTGCTGCTGCTGTTCTTCCTGGGCTACGTGCTGCACTGGTTCCCCACCACCGGCGCCTACGCGGCCACGACGACCCCCGGTTTCACCTGGGCGTTCATCTCCGACCTGGCCATGCACGCGGTGCTCCCGGCGCTGACGATCCTGCTCACCTCACTGGGCGGCTGGATCATCGGCATGCGCAACGCGATGATCAACACGCTCGGTCAGGACTACGTGACCTTCGCCGAGGCGAACGGTCTGCGCGGTCGCACGATCGCCCTGCGCTATGCCGCGCGGAACGCGATCCTCCCCAACCTCACCGGCTTCGGGCTCACGCTCGGCGGCGTGGTGGGCGGATCCATCCTCGTGGAGCAGGTGTTCGGCTATCCCGGTATCGGATATCTGCTGTTCAACGCCGTGATCGGGCAGGACTACCCGCTCATGCAGGCGCTCTTCCTGATGATCACCGTGAGCGTGCTCATCGCCAACTTCCTCGTCGACATCCTGTACGGCGTACTGGACCCAAGGACCCGCCGATGACCTCCACCATGAACGTCAAGCTTCCGGCCGACCGCATCGCGTCCCCGAGCCCGTGGCGCGCCCTCGGGCGCATGCTCGGAACCCTCTGGGGCAACGGCAAGGCCCGGCTCGGACTGTGCCTGCTGGGCTTCTTCGTGCTCGTCGCGGTGTTCGCCCCGGTGATCGCGCCGTACGGGGCCAAGGACAACGGCTTCGAGCGCAACGCCGACGCCTCGGCCGCCCATTGGCTGGGAACCACGGCCGCGGGGGAGGACGTGCTGAGCCAGCTCATCTACGGCGCGCAGATCAGCCTGCTGGTCGGTTTCGCCGCCGGCATCCTCTCCACGATCGTCGCGGTGCTCATCGGACTCAGCTGGGGATACATGCGCGGCTTCGCCGGTGAGGTGGTCGGCTTCGTGGTCAACCTCTTCCTGGTGATCCCCGGCCTGCCCCTCATGATCGTGATCGCCGCGTACCTGCAGAACGGCGGCATCCTGATGATCATCGCGGTGATCGTCGTGACCGGCTGGGCCTGGGGTGCGCGCGTGCTGCGCAGTCAGACGCAGTCGCTCCGGGGCAACGACTTCGTCGCCTCCGCGCAGTTCTCCGGAGACAGCGCAGCGCGCATCGTGTTCCGCGAGATCCTGCCGAACATGACCTCGATCATCGCCGGCACGCTGTTCGGCGCCGCGACGGCGGCGATCCTGGCCGAGGCGGGGCTCGAGTTCCTGGGTCTCGGCGACTCCAGCATCGTCAGCTGGGGCACCATGCTCTACTGGGCCCAGAACTCCAACTCGCTGCTCACCGGGCAGTGGCTGCTGCTGTTCGCCCCCGGTCTGTGCATCGCACTGCTGGCCTTGAGCCTGACACTGATCAACTTCGGCGTGGATGGCATCTCCAATCCGCGCCTGCGAGAGGGGAAGGGCCGATGAGCGCCATGAACGCGGATGACGTGCTGCTGGAGGTCGACTCGCTCTCGGTCGAGTACGCCTCGCCGGGAACCGAGCCGGTGACGGCGGTGGAGGACGTGTCGTTCACGCTCCGTCGCGGAGAGTTCGTGGGGCTGGTCGGCGAGTCCGGGTCGGGCAAGTCCACGCTCGGCTTCGCCCTCACACGGCTGCAGAAACCCCCGGCGCGGATCAGCGGAGGACGCATCCTGTTCGGCGGGCGTGACATCCGCGAGCTGGACGCCGAGGAGCTGCGTCGCCAGCGCCAGGGCGGTTTCGCGATGGTGCTGCAGTCCGGCATGAACGCCCTGAATCCGGTGCGCACGGTCGGCGCGCACTTCCAGGACATCTTCGCCGCGCACGGTCACGTGCCCCGCGAGGCCCGCGACGCGCGAGCCAGAGAGCTGATCGGCAAGGTCGGCCTCGAGCCGGAGGTGCTCTCGCGGTACCCCGGCGAGCTCTCTGGCGGCATGCGGCAGCGCGCATCGATCGCGCTGGCCCTGTCGCTCGAACCGCAGCTCATGGTGTTCGATGAGCCGACCACCGCCCTCGATGTGCTCGTGCAGCACGCGGTCATGGATACGATCCGCGACCTGCAGGAGGCCGAGCAGTTCACCGCGATCCTCATCAGCCACGACCTCGGCATCGTGCTGGAGGCCACGGACCGGGTGATGGTCATGCACGAGGGGCGCATCGTGGAGGACGCCCGCAGCGCGGACATCCTGCATGACCCGAAGGACGAGTACACGCGGATGCTGCTCAGCCACTACGCGGACCCGCGAGCGAAGACGATCTCCATCCCCGGCTTCGTCGACCTCGGCACCCGGCGCCGGGAAGGGCGGGTGCGCACCGACCTGACCGAGACGCTGCCGACCGTGGCGCAGCGCGACCTGCGCCGTGCCGATGCCGCGATCATCGTGGAGGGGGTGTCCAAGCGCTACCCGGCGCCGCGCCGCGGGCAGGATCCGGTCGTCGCGGTGGACGACGTGTCGTTCCGGCTGGAGCCGGGCGAGGCGCTCGCGCTCGTCGGAGCCTCCGGATCGGGAAAGTCGACCATCGCGAAGCTGATCACCGGGGTCGAGAAGCCCACTGCCGGCACCGTGAGGTTCGGTGATGTCGACGTCGCGACGCTGCGCCGCGGCGGTCTGCGCGACCTGCGCAAGGACGTGCAGATGGTGTTCCAGGACCCGTATGCGGCGCTGAACCCGCTGCACACCGTCGAATACGCGCTGTCTCGACCGGTGCGCAACTACACCCCGCTGCGCGGGCAGGAGGCCAGGGCGCGCGTCCTGGAGCTGCTCGAGACCGTGGGGCTCACCCCGGTCGAGCAGTTCGCGGCGAAGCTGCCGCACCAGCTCTCGGGCGGACAGCGTCAGCGCGTCGTGATCGCCAGGGCGCTCGCGAGCGATCCGCAGGTGCTCATCGCCGACGAGCCGGTGTCGATGCTCGACGTCTCGCTGCGCGCCGGAGTGCTCGCCCTGCTCGAGGATCTGCGCGAGCGCTGGGGCATCAGCATGCTCTACATCACGCACGATCTGCTCAGCGCGCGACTGGTGACCGAGAACATCCTCGTACTCAACAGCGGTCGCGTCGTCGAGCGCGGCGAGACCTCCGAGGTCCTGCAGCACCCGCAGGACCCGTACACGGTCGAACTGCTCGACGCGGTGCCCAATCCGGCACGCGCCGCACGCTGAGCCCACACCCCACCGAAAGAAAGGAGCCTCCGTGCTCTCATTCCCTGAAGGCTTCCTCTGGGGCGCCGCGACCGCAGCCCACCAGGTGGAGGGGAACAACACCACCAGCAACTGGTGGGCGATGGAGCATGCGCCCGGCTCGCCCATGGTGGAGCCGTCGGGCGACGCCGCCGACCACTTCCACCGCTACCCGGAGGACATGCGTCTGCTCGCGGACGCCGGACTCAACTCCTACCGGTTCTCGGTGGAGTGGGCGCGCATCGAGCCCGAGCGCGGGTTCGTCTCGCGCGCCATGCTCGACCACTACCGTCGCATGATCGACACGGCACGCGAGAACGGCCTGGACCCGACGGTCACCCTCATGCACTTCACGGTGCCGCAGTGGTTCCAGAAGGACGGCTTCTGGCGGGCGGATGACGCGGTCGACCTGTTCGCACGCTACGTCGAGACCGTCCTGCCGATCCTCGACGGGGTCCGCTACGTGTGCACCATCAACGAGCCGAACATCGCGGCGATGCTCGCCGGGGGAGAGGACGCGGCGAACCTCGTCGCCTTCGGACTGCCGAATCCGGACCTCGCCGTCGCCGACACGCTGCTCGACGCGCACCACCGGGCATCGGAGATCGTGCACAGCGTCTCCGGCGCACAGGCCGGCTGGACGATCGCCACCCAGGCATTCCACTCGACGGGGGAGCCCGGTGCCGACGAGATGCTCGCCGAATACGGCGACCCGCGCGACCACTGGTATCTGGAGCAGTCGGCCGGCGATGACTTCGTCGGCGTGCAGGCCTATACGCGCACCTTCATCGGACCCGAGGGGCCGCGTCCGGTCAGCCCCGACGTGGAGACGACCCTCACCGGGTGGGAGTTCTACCCGGAGGCGCTCGAGCTCGGCGTCCGCAGTGCCTGGGAGCGCAGCGGAGGGGTGCCGATCCTGGTGACCGAGAACGGCATCGCCACCGCTGACGACACCCGCCGCATCGCCTACACGCAGGGAGCGCTGGAAGGACTGCACCGCGCGATCTCGGACGGCATCGAGGTGCGTGCGTACCAACACTGGAGCGCCCTGGACAACTATGAGTGGGCGAGCGGATTCGCCCCCACGTTCGGCCTGATCGGCTTCGACCACGAGACGTTCGCGCGCTCGCCGAAGCCCTCGCTGGCCTGGCTCGGCGAGGTCGCTCGGCGCAACGCGCTCTGAACCCGGATGCTCCGCTGCACTTCCCGCGGCGATATGCGCTTCCCGCGGCCGAATCTCCGCGATACGGCCGAGGGAAGTGCGTAGAGCCGAGCGAAGCGCGCAGGCCGAGCGAATACCCCCGATGGGACGAAACCGAACGGATCCCGCGCGGCGCTCCGGGGTTACTCTCGGATGATGATGACGCAAGCGATCCGCACGTCGCGCGGTGACCGCCTCCGATCGGCGGCCGCGGGTCTGGGCGCGGCGGTCGTCGCGGTCGGACTGGCAGAGCTCGTCGCCGCCGTGGTCGAGCCGAGCGCCAGCCCGTTCGCGGTGATCGGCAGCGGGCTCATCGACCTCGCGCCGAGCTGGGCCAAGGACACGGCGATCGCGTTGTTCGGCACGGGCGACAAGGCGGCCCTCATCACGGGCATCGCGATCGTGCTCGTGGCCGTCGCGGCCGTCGCCGGCATCCTGGAGTCCTGGCGATCGGGCGTGGGCTCCGTGATCCTCGGCGGCCTCGGAGCGCTCGCCGTGGTGGCCGCGATGGTCCGCCCCGGCTCCGGCCCCTTCGCGTGGCTGCCCGGCCTCGTCGCAGGACTCGTCGGAGTGATCGCGCTGCGACTGCTCACGCGCCGGTTGCGCCCCATCGCCGGGTTCGCGCCTGACCACGAAGACCGTCGCCGGTTCCTGCTCTGGACGGCCGGCACCGCGGCCGCCGGGCTGATCGCGCTCGCGGTGGGCAACGCGGCGCGCGGCGTCACCCGCTCGATCGACGCGGTACGCGACGCGCTGGCGTTGCCGAAGGCCGCAGCCCCCGCAGCCGCCGTGCCGCCTGCGGCGGAACTCGGCATCCCCGGACTTGCCCCCGTGGTCACCCCGAACGCGGAGTTCTACCGCATCGACACGGCGCTGATCGTGCCGCGCGTCGACCCGGCTGACTGGTCTCTGCGCATCCACGGCATGGTCGATCGCGAGGTGGAGATCACGTGGACCGAGCTGCTCGCCCTGCCGATGCAGGAGTCGTATGTGACACTCGCCTGCGTGTCGAACGAGGTCGGCGGCTCGCTCATCGGCAACGCGCGCTGGCTGGGCCACCCCGTCCGTGAACTCCTCGCGCGCGCCGGTGTCCATGCCGATGCCGACATGGTGCTGTCGACCTCCATCGACGGCTTCACGGCGTCCACGCCGGTCGAGGCGCTCACCGACGACCGCGACGCCCTGCTGGCGATCGGCATGAACGGCGAGCCGCTGCCGATCGAGCACGGCTTCCCGGTGCGCATGGTCGTGCCCGGCCTCTACGGCTACGTGTCGGCGACGAAGTGGGTGACCGAGCTCGAGGTGACGCGGTTCGACCGCGCGCAGGCGTACTGGACCCCGCGTGGCTGGTCCGATCACGGTCCGATCAAGCTCCAGTCGCGCATCGACGTCCCCCGTGGCGGACGCGCGGTCGAGGCCGGCGACACCGTGATCGCCGGGGTGGCCTGGCAGCAGCACGTCGGTATCGCCGGCGTCGAGGTCCGCGTCGACGGCGGACCGTGGCGTCGTGCCGAGCTCGCGACCGCCATCTCGGCGGACACCTGGGTGCAGTGGAGCATGCCGTGGGTGGCCGAGACCGGTCGTCACACGATCGAGTGCCGTGCGGTGAGCGTCGACGGCGACACGCAGATCGAGCAGCCGGCACCCCCGGCGCCCGACGGCGCCCAGGGATGGCACCGCGTCGACGTCACCGTGAACTGAGTGCCGGTCGCGGTGGTTTCCGGGCGGCGTAACCGCACCCTCCGTCCCACCTAGAATTGTCCCCATGCCCGCAGGCGAATCGTTCTACATCACCACGCCCATCTACTACCCCTCCGATGTGCCGCACATCGGCCACGGGTACACGACGGTGGCGGTCGACACCCTCGCGCGGTGGCACCGCCAGGCGGGCGATGACACCTGGATGCTCACGGGTACCGACGAGCACGGCCAGAAGATGCTGCGGGCCGCGGCGGCGAACGGCGTCACCCCGCAGGAGTGGGTCGACAAGCTCGTCACCGAGAGCTGGTTCCCGCAGCTGGAGACGCTCGACGTCGCCAACGACGACTTCATCCGCACCACGCAGGAGCGCCACGAGAAGAACGTGCAGACGTTCTTCCAGCGGCTCTACGACCGCGGCTACATCTATGCGGGCGAGTACGAGGCGCTCTACTGCGTGGGCTGCGAGGAGTTCAAGCCCGAGTCCGAGATCGTCGACGGCACCGGGCCCTTCGAGGGCCTGAAGGTGTGCGCGATCCACTCCAAGCCCCTCGAACTGCTGCAGGAGAAGAACTACTTCTTCAAGCTCAGCGAGTTCCAGGACCGCCTGCTCGAGCTGTACAAGACCCAGCCCGACTTCGTGCGCCCCGATTCGGCGCGCAACGAGGTCGTCTCCTTCGTGAGCCAGGGTCTCAAGGACCTCTCCATCTCGCGCTCGACCTTCGACTGGGGCATCCCGCTGCCGTGGGACGAGTCGCACGTCATCTACGTGTGGGTCGACGCGCTGCTGAACTACGCCACCGCGGTCGGCTACGGCTCCGACGAGGAGACCTTCGCGCGCCGGTGGCCCGCCTACCACGTGGTCGGCAAGGACATCCTGCGCTTCCACGCCGTCATCTGGCCGGCGCTGCTGATGGCTGCAGGACTCGATGTGCCCAAGGGTGTCTTCGCGCACGGCTGGCTGCTGGTCGGTGGCGAGAAGATGTCGAAGTCCAAGCTCACCGGCATCGCGCCCACCGAGATCACCGACGTCTTCGGCTCCGACGCGTACCGCTTCTACTTCCTCTCCGCGATCGCCTTCGGGCAGGACGGCTCGTTCTCCTGGGAGGACCTGTCCGCGCGATACCAGGCGGAGCTCGCCAACGGCTTCGGCAACCTCGCCTCGCGCACCACGGCGATGATCGAGAAGTACTTCGAGGGCATCGTGCCCCCGGCTGCCGAGTACACCGAGCAGGATCTGGCGATCCAGAAGATCGTCGCGGATGCCGCAGCGAACGCGGATGCCGCCGTCGAGCAGTTCCGCATCGATGAGGCCATCGCCGCGATCTGGAAGGTCGTCGACGCGCTCAACGGCTACATCACCGAGAACGAGCCGTGGGCTCTCGCCCGCGACGAGGACAAGCGCGCGCGCCTCGGCACCGTGCTCTACACGTGTGCGGAGGGACTGCGCGCGCTCGCCGTACTGCTGTCGCCGGTGATGCCGCAGGCCACCGAGAAGCTGTGGCACGCGCTCGGCGCCGCCGCGAGCCTCGGACGCCTGCAGGACCAGCCGATCCGCGAGGCCGGCGCCTGGGGTGCACTGCGTCCTGGTACGAGCGTCAACGGGCTCGCTCCGCTGTTCCCGCGGGTGGACTCCACCTCCTGAGACATGTCCGACACCTACGTACGTGAGCGCTCGGGCGACGGGCGCAAGGACCTGCGCTATCCGGCGGCTCCCGAGCCGTTGCGCGTGCCGGTCTACGACAACCACGCGCACCTGGAGATCCTCGACGGCGACGAGCCGCTGTCGCTGACCGAGCAGCTCGACCGTGCCGCCGCGGTCGGCATCGCGGGTGTCATCCAGGCCTCCGGAGACATCGAGTCCTCACGCTGGGCAGTGGAGGCGGCAGCATCCGACTCCCGTGTGCTCGCCGCGGTCGCGATCCATCCGAACGACGCGCCGACCTATGCCGAGGCCGGGCGGCTCGACGAGGCCATCGCCGTGATCGACGAGCTGGCCGCGCATCCGCGCACGCGGGCGATCGGCGAGACAGGGCTCGACTTCTTCCGCACGGAGCCGGAACGGCGTGCGCCGCAGTTCGCGTCGTTCGAGGCGCACATCGCCCTGGCGAAGAAGCACGGCATCGCGATGCAGATCCACGACCGCGATGCGCATGAGGCCGTGCTGGAGACCCTGACCCGTGTCGGCGCGCCTGAACGGACCGTGTTCCACTGCTTCTCCGGGGACGACGCCATGGCGAAGGTCTGCGCGGATGCCGGATATCACCTGTCGTTCGCCGGCAACGTGACCTTCAAGAACGCGCAGAACCTGCGTGACGCGCTCGCGGTCACCCCACTCGAGCGCATCCTGGTCGAGACCGACGCGCCGTTCCTCACTCCGGTGCCCCTGCGCGGTCGACCGAACGCGCCCTACCTCGTGCCGATCACGGTGCGATTCATGGCGGCGGAGCTCGGGATCGACGTCGATGAGCTCTCGGCGCAGCTCGCCGCGAACACGCTGCGTGTCTACGGCTCGTTCGAGGACTGAGCGGCTTCCACCGGCGCCGCACTGACGATCTGCGAGATCGGCTTCCAGACGAACAGCAGCGTCAGCGCGGCTCCGACGAAGGCGAACCACCAGGGCCCCGTGAGGCCCCAGATCTCGGCGATCACGCCGCCCAGCGCCTGACCGATCACCATGCCGCCGAACACCCCGACCATGTTCACGGATGCGACGCGTCCCTGCAGCGCCGCCGGTACCAGACGCTGCCGCACCGTGGTGGAGATCGTGCCCCAGACGAAGGCGTAGGCACCGAAGGCGAACATGATCACGAGCGCCACCCATCCCACGGTCGTGAGTGCGAAGGCCAGGTGCATCAGCACCTCCAGCGACAGCACCACCCGCATGAGAGTCGCGAACGACACATGCCGCTCCAACCATCCGAAGCTCACCGTCGCCAGCAGTCCGCCCACCGCGGAGGCGGTGGTGAGGGCGCCGTAGCCGACCGCGCCCATGTGCAGATGCTCGGTCGCGTAGAGGACCAGCACGCCCCACGGAGCCGCCCAGGTCACGTTGAAGAGCAGGATGATCAGCACCAGCGTGCGCACCGGCGGGTTGCGCCAGAGCCAGCGCAGACCTTCGGCGATGTCGGTGTGCACGGGAGGGTGGGTGGCCGTCGCCCGGGGAGGGATGGGCGTCCTGGCCATGCGGGAGATCAGCAGGACGGCGACGCTCACGCACACGACCTCGAGCAGGAACGGCCAGGCGGTGCCGGCCGCGAACAGGAACGCGCCCAGTGGCGGCCCGGCGAACTGGTTCGCGACGAGGTATCCGGCCTGCAGGCGCGCATTCCCGATGCCGAGGTCGGCGGGTTTCACGAGCATCGGCAGGAGCGTGCTGCCTGCCGTGTCGACGAAGACCTCGGCGGTGCCGTAGAGGAATGCGACCGCGAGCACGATCCAGATGTTCGCGGTGCCGGTGATCAGGAACACGCAGAGCGCGAGGAGCACGATCGCCCTGGCGGTGTTCGCCAGCATCACCAGACGTCGCCGGTCGAAGCGGTCGGCGATGGCGCCGGCGTGCAGACCGAACACGAGCCACGGGAGGAACTGGAGGATCGCTCCGGATGCCACCAGGATCGGCGACGAGGTCATCGACGCGATCAGCAGCGGGGCGGCGGCCAGCGCGACGCCGTCGCCGATGTTGCTCGTCCACGACGACGCCAGCAACCAGCGGAAGTCCCTCCCCATGCGGCGGGGCGCGAGGAGTTCACCGAGGGAAGGCATCCGTTCACAGTAGCGGCGGCCTCCGACACCGCTGTGCCGCACGGGCCGCCTCCTGCTCAGGGATCCTGCGCCGCAGCCCCGCGGTCGTCGAGGACGCCGGCAGCGGGAGGGGCGATGGCGGCGGCGATCACCGGAAGCGCCCATGCGGCGCTGCGGATGCTGGTGCGGCGCTCGACTCCTCGAGGGTGACCACTGGCCGCGTTCGGCCTCGTCTTCTCGGCGTCCACAGCGTGTCCTCTCCACAACGGGCGTCGCAGAGGCATCCGGATCGATCGCCCCGCTCACCTACCACGACGCGCGACGGTGCGTTTCGTGACGCGGACGCCGCGGAAGACGCGCGGGGACGCCGCCGCGGATAGGCGAGAATGGGGGGATGACCGTCACCCTGCTCGGCGCCACCGAGATCCGCCGCCTCGCCGCCGAGCTCGACGTCACCCCCACCAAGAAGCTGGGGCAGAACTTCGTCACCGACGCGAACACCGTCCGCAAGATCGTGCAGGCCGCCCGCGTGCAGCAGCACGAACGCGTGGTCGAGGTCGGACCAGGACTCGGCTCCCTCACTCTCGCGATCCTCGAGAGCGGGGCCGCCGTCACGGCCGTCGAGATCGATCACCGCCTCGCCGCCCGCCTCGCGCAGACCGCGGTCGAGCACGGCGTCGCGCCCGAGAAGCTTACGGTGGTCGACGCCGATGCGCTGCGCATCACGGAGCTTCCGGGAGAACCGACCGTGCTGGTCGCCAACCTCCCGTACAACGTGTCCGTCCCCGTGCTGCTGCACTTCCTGGAGAACTTCGACTATCTGCAGCGCGGCGTGGTGATGGTGCAGGCCGAAGTGGCCGAACGCCTCGCCGCCAAGCCCGGCTCGAAGATCTACGGCTCTCCGAGCGTGAAGGCGGCCTGGTACGGCGAGTGGAAGCTCTCCGGCACCGTGTCGCGTCAGGTGTTCTGGCCGGTGCCGAACGTCGACAGCCTGCTGGTCGGATTCGACCGGTCCGAGGGGGAGCGCGGCAGCGAGGCCGAGCGTCGCCGCACGTTCCGGATCGTCGACGCCGCCTTCAACCAGCGCCGCAAGATGCTCCGTCAGGCGCTGTCCGGCCTCTTCGGCAGCTCGGCGGCGGCGTCGGAGGTGCTGATCGCGGCGGGCGTCGCGCCCACGGCGCGCGGCGAGGATCTCACGGTCGAGGACTACCAGCGCATCGCCCAGAACGCCACATCGATCGATGAGGTCGGCATCACCGACTAACCTGGCACGGTGACCGAGTCTTCGCGCTTCAGCCCCGATGTCCCCGAGCTGCACCGTCCGTACACCGCGGACGAGAGCCGCTATCAGCAGTTCGCCTACCGTCAGGTCGGGTCGTCCGGTCTGTACCTGCCCCCGATCTCGCTCGGATTGTGGTGGAACTTCGGCGACAACATCCCGCTCGACAACCAGCGCGCGCTGCTGCGCCACGCCTTCGACCGCGGCATCACGCACTTCGACCTGGCGAACAACTACGGCCCGCCGTACGGTTCGGCCGAGAAGAACTTCGGCCGCATCTTCGCCGAGGACTTCCGGCCGTACCGCGACGAGCTGATCATCTCGTCGAAGGCCGGCTGGGACATGTGGCCCGGACCGTACGGCGACTTCGCGAGCCGCAAGTACATCCTCGCCAGCGCGGAGCAGTCACTGACCCGCATGGGCCTGGACCACGTCGACATCTTCTACTCGCACCGGGTCGACCCCGTGACGCCGATCGCCGAGACCGTGGCGGCGCTCGACACCCTGGTGCGCCAGGGCAAGGCCCTCTACGTCGGCATCTCCTCGTACAGCGCGGAGCGCACGGAGGAGGCCGTGGCCGTGGCCGCGGAGCTCGGTACGCCGCTCATCATCCACCAGCCCGCGTACTCGATCCTCAACCGCTGGATCGAGGACGGACTGACCGACTCCCTCCAGGCGCACGGACTGGGTGCGATCGCCTTCACGCCGCTGGCACAGGGGCTGCTGACCGACAAGTACCTCGGCGACGGCACCGCTGAGCGCGCGCAGAAGCGCGGTTCGATGCCGGAGGGAAGGCTCAGCGATGAAGCCCTGCAGACGCTGCGGTCGCTCAACGACATCGCCCGCGAGCGCGGGCAGTCCCTCGCGCAGCTGGCGCTGCAGTGGACGCTGCGCAACCCGGTCGTCGCCTCGGCGCTGATCGGCGCCTCGCGTCCTTCGCAGCTCGACGAGAACATCGCGGCGGTGAACGGCCCCGCGTTCACGAAGGAGGAGCTCACGCGCATCGATGAGCTCTCGGGCGCGATCGACGTGAACCTGTGGGCGAAGTCCTCGGAGCTGTGACGGACATCCGATCATGAGCATCGCCGCGACGACCGAGTCCGTGCACGTGCGCGCCCCCGGGAAGATCAACGTCTATCTGGGGGTCGGCGGTCGCCATGACGACGGCTATCACGCGCTCGCGACGGTCTTCCAGGCGGTGTCGCTCTACGAGGACGTGATCGCCCGTCACGCGGACGACTTCTCGCTGACGGTCTCGGGCGTCGATGACGTCGACGAGGTCCCGCTGGACGATCGCAACCTCGCGATGCGGGCAGCGAAGCTCCTGGCTGCGGCGACCGAGTACCCCGGCGGGGTCGCGCTCGAGATCCGCAAGCGCGTCCCGGTCGCCGGCGGAATGGGCGGAGGGTCGGCGGATGCGGCGGCGGCACTCGTCGCGTGCGACGCGCTGTGGGGCACCGGCCTGTCAGCCGCGCGGATGCACGAGCTCGCTTCGCGGCTCGGCGCAGACGTGCCGTTCGCGCTGCACGGCGGCACGGCCGTGGGCACGGGTCGGGGTGATCAGCTCAACCCCGCTCTGGCGCGTGGCCGGTTCGACTGGGTGCTGGTCACCAGCGAGCACGGCCTTTCCACGCCCGTGGTCTACGGGCGGCTCGATCTTCTGCGCGAGGAGGAAGGCGCCCTCGCCGATGATCCGCCGATGTCGCTCGACGTACCGATCCCCGTGCTCCAAGCACTGCGATCCGGAGATCCCGCGCAACTGGCGGACACGCTGTACAACGACCTGCAGGCGGCGGCGCTCTCTGAGCGTCCCGACCTGGCGGAGACGATCGACATCGGAATCCGCGCCGGTGCGCTGCAGGGGATCGTCTCGGGCTCCGGGCCGACGATCGCGTTGCTGTGCGCCGACCCCGAGGCGGCGCAGGATGTGCAGACGGCGCTGCGGCGCTCCGGGCATGAAGCGCTGCATGTGCATGGCCCGGTGCCGGGCGCTCGCATCGTCGTGTGACGATCTTCGGGAGTCGGAGCGGGCAGCCCCTCTCGAGTCATCCGATTCCCCAACCGGTACTCGAGAGGGTGCTCACCACAAGGGACGTGGCTGCTCTGCCTCACTGCGTTCGGCTTCGCACCCCAGATGCTCCGCCTTGTAGCCCCAGCTACTGAATAGACAATAGCGCCACTTTGCTTGTCCCCCAAATGGGGGACAAAGAAAATCGCTGTGAGTTTGCTGAACGTCGCCAGATGAATGCGGGAGCGAGGCTCCGCAGCTGCACTTCGAGCAGGTGCACCCACGTCAGGATCACGGTGAATCCGATCGCCTCGAACAGGGTGAGATTGATCCATCCCTGCGTCATCGCCGCCATGCTGGCCACCATCGTCACGCCCGAGATGGCAGCGAGGCGGGTCAGCATCGGGGAGAGCTGACGCAGGAAGATGCGGTGCACGATCAGCAGGCAGGCGAAGGACGAGAGCATGAGCATGGACGAGTTGTCGTGTGCGGCCTTGTCGACCGACAGTGGGAACACGCCGATCGCCCCGAGGCTCATGCCCAGAGTCGCCACGAAGAACGGCACCGCGCGGGCGGCGTGTCGGTACTTCGCCTCGGCGATCAGCGGCGTGCTGATGAGCCAGATCCTCATCATCATCGCCGAGACCGTGATGACCACGCCCGCGGCGATCAGGCCGCCGTTGAACAGCGTCGCCGAGAGGTCGCCGGTCATGCCGAGCCGGCTGAAGTACAGTTCCCACCATTCGGGGTCGGTGGTGGTGAGGGTGGCCGCGAGAATGCCTGCGCAGAGGATCATTCCGGCGGTGAGAGTCATCGATGCTCTTCTGGGGGAGCTCATGGCCTTGTCCTGTCGCCATACGCTCGACGGCCGGCCAGGACGAAGTTGAGTCCCTCCTCAGGCGAGCGTTCATCGGGTGCGGAGCTGCGAAAGCCCGCTGGGTACTCGTCATTCTAGCGACAACCGCCGGGTCACGCCGGGTTTCTCTTTTCGATGTGCTAGTCGGTGCCGTTCACGCCTTTCACAGCCCCGGTGTGCGGACCGCGCTCCCGGCGTACATAATGAAGTAACGATGTGACCGTGCACATGCAAGGAGGCTGCGATGTCCAGCGCCTCTGAGCGTGCGCGGATGCCGAGCATCCGTGACGTCGCACGGCTCGCCGGGGTCTCTCACCAGACGGTCTCGCGCGTGCTGAACGATCATGCCAGCATCCGCCCGGAGACCAAAGCCAAGGTCCTCGATGCGATCGCCGTGCTGGACTACCGCCCGAACCTCGCCGCCAGAGCGTTGGTGACCAGCAAGTCCAACATGCTCGGAATCCTCTCGGCGACCATCGGCGAGTTCGGCCCCACATCGTCCATCGCGAGCATCGAGGATGCGGCGCGTGAGGAGGGCTACTCGGTCTCGACGCTCAACCTCGCGGCGACGACGCCCGAGGCGATCGGCAGTGCCGTGCGTCAACTGGCCAGGGAACAGGTCGACGGGATCGTCGTGCTCGCTCCGCAGGTGCGCGTGTTCCATGTGCTGCGGGGGATGGCCGTCTCGCTGCCGTTCGTGAGTCTCCAGACCGCATCCGGGTCGGACGGGATCAGTCTCTCCGCCGATCAGGTCGCGGGGGCGCGCGCGGCGACCGAGCACCTGATCGGGCTCGGGCACAGCGACATCCTGCACCTGGCCGGGCCACAGGACTGGATCGAGGCGGAGTCGCGGATGCGCGGCTATCTCGACGCGCTGCGCGAGGCCGACCTGCCCACGTTCCCGCCGATCCGCGGCGACTGGTCGGCGGACTTCGGCTACTTCGCGGGGCAGGAGCTCTCGCGAAGGCGGGACTTCACCGCGGTGTTCGCGGCGAACGATCTGATGGCGATCGGCCTGCTGCATGGATTCCGCGATGCCGGGATCCGGGTGCCGGAGGACGTGAGCGTCGTCGGCTTCGACGATGTGCCGGTCGCGGCGCACGTCGCGCCCACGTTGACGACAGTGCATCAGGACTTCCCTGAGCTGGGGCGCAGAGCCGTCAAGATCCTGCTCGCGCAGATCCGGGACGAGCCGGTGCCGGCGTTCGGACCCCTTCAGACGACGCTGCGCCTGCGCGAGTCGTCCGGGTCACGGTAACGACACGAAATCGCCGACCGGACTTGACATGGTCCCGTCCCCAATGCACCATGTTACAAATGTGAACGGTCACATCGAAGGTGACCGCACGTCGCGAGGAAGATCCGTGAGCACCACAGCAACGTTGCCGACCGTGTCAGGCCCGATCCTGGAGATGCGCAGCATCACTAAGGAGTTCCCGGGAGTGAAGGCCCTCTCCGAGGTGTCGATCACCGTGCGCGCCGGCGAGATCCACGCCATCTGCGGCGAGAACGGCGCAGGCAAGTCGACCCTGATGAAGGTCCTGTCCGGCGTCTACCCCTACGGGAGCTACGACGGCGAGATCCTGCTGTACGGCGAGGAGCAGCGCTTCCGCGACATCGCGGCGAGCGAGCAGGCCGGTATCGCGATCATCCACCAGGAGCTCGCGCTGATCCCGGAGCTCTCGGTCACCGAGAACATCTTCCTCGGCAACGAGATCCGCCACCTGGGCCGCATCGACTGGCAGGCCCAGAAGCAGCGCGCGATCGAGCTGCTCGCCCGCGTCGGCCTGAACGAAGACCCCGATGCGCAGATCAAGACGCTCGGCGTCGGCAAGCAGCAGCTGATCGAGATCGCGAAGGCACTGAACAAGGACGTCAAGCTCCTCATCCTCGACGAGCCGACCGCCGCACTCAACGAGAACGACTCGCAGCATCTGCTCGATCTGATCCTCGGTCTCAAGGCCAAGGGCATCGCGTCGATCATGATCAGCCACAAGCTCAACGAGATCGAGCAGATCGCCGACGAGATCACGATCATCCGCGACGGCCGCACGGTCGAGACGCTCGACATCTCACGCGGCGAGATCAACGAGGACCGCATCATCCGCGGCATGGTCGGCCGCTCGCTCGAGAGCCGCTACCCCGACCGCACCCCCGAGATCGGCGAGGTGTTCTTCGAGGTCAAGGACTGGTGGGTGCAGCACCCGACCGTGTCCGAGCGCATGGTCGTCAAGGGCTCGAACATCAACGTCCGCCGCGGCGAAGTCGTCGGCATCGCCGGCCTCATGGGTGCGGGGCGTACCGAGTTCGCGATGAGCATCTTCGGTCGTTCCTACGGCACCTACCTCTCGGGGTCCATGGTCAAGGACGGGCAGGAGATCGTGCTGCCGGACGTGGCAGCGGCGATCAAGCACGGCCTGGCCTACGTGAGCGAGGACCGCAAGGTGCTCGGCCTCAACCTCCTCGACACGATCAAGCGTGCGACCGTCTCCGCGAAGCTCTCGAAGATCGCTCGCCGCGGTGTCGTCGATCCGCGTGCGGAGTACGCGATCGCCGAGCAGTACCGCAAGGCGCTTCGTATCAAGACTCCGTCCGTGGAGGAGGGCGTCGGCAAGCTCTCGGGTGGCAACCAGCAGAAGGTCGTGCTGGCGAAGTGGATGTTCACGGATCCCGACCTGCTCATCCTCGACGAGCCCACCCGCGGTATCGATGTCGGAGCGAAGTACGAGATCTACGCGATCATCAACGAGCTCGCCTCGCAGGGCAAGGGCGTCATCGTCATCTCCAGCGAGCTGCCGGAGCTGCTCGGCATCTCCGACCGCATCTACACCGTCTTCGAAGGTCGGGTCACCGACTGCATCCCGACCGAACAGGCGACACCCGAGGCCCTCATGCGCAGCATGACCTCCGCGACCCAGAAAGCATCCGCATGACCACCGAATCGACCACCGCGAAGCGCGGCTTCCACTTCAAGGACATCACGAAGATGTTCGGGGGCGGGCAGTCGACGCTGCGCCAGTTCAGCATCCTCGGCAGCCTCGTCGTCATCCTGGTCGTGTTCCAGGTGCTGACCTGGATCTTCAAGGGGCAGGGACTGACGCTCTCGTCCGGCAACCTGATCAACGTCGTCAACCAGTACTCCTACATCCTGATCCTCGCGATCGGCATGGTGATGGTCATCATCATGGGCCACATCGACCTGTCGGTCGGTTCCGTGGCGGCGTTCACCGGCATCATCGTGGCCAAGGCGATGGCGGACTGGGATCTCCCTTGGCCGCTCGCGATTCTGCTCGGACTCGGTGTCGGCGTGCTGGTCGGCGCCTGGCAGGGGTTCTGGGTCGCCTATGTCGGGGTGCCCGCGTTCATCGTGACGCTCGCCGGCATGCTGTTCTTCCGCGGTGCGAACCAGTGGGTCGGCGACTCGCAGTCGGTGCCGGTGCCCGATGGCTTCAAGATCATCGGCGCGGGCTACCTGCCGGAGCTGTCGTTCATCCCGGTCCCGTTCAACGTGCTGACCATGGTTCTCGCGCTGATCGGCGTCGCGTGGATCGTGATCTCCGAGATCCGCCTGCGTCGGGCCCAGCGCAAGATGGGCTCCGAGATGGCGCCCGCCTGGGTCAGCACGACCAAGGTGATCCTGATCTCGGTCGTCATCCTGGTCGCCGGATGGCTGTTCGCCACCGGGCGTGAGGGCACCAGCTTCCCGATCTCGGGCGTGATCCTGCTGCTCCTGGTGATCCTGTACACCTTCATCACGAACAACACGGTGTTCGGCCGTCACATCTACGCCGTCGGCGGCAACCGCCAGGCTGCGCGTCTGTCGGGCGTCAAGGACCGCTGGGTCGACTTCTTCGTCATGATGAACATGTCGGTCCTCGCCGCCCTCGCCGGCATGATCTACGTCTCCCGTGCCACCGCATCGGGTCCGCAGGACGGCAACGGCTGGGAGCTCGACGCGATCGCCTCGGTCTTCATCGGTGGCGCCGCCGTCTCGGGTGGTATCGGAACCGTCATCGGCTCGATCATCGGTGGTCTCGTGATGGCGTTCCTGAACAACGGCCTGGCTCTGCTCGGGCAGGGCGCCGACGTCGTCTCGATGATCAAGGGCCTCGTGCTCCTGTTCGCGGTCGGTGTCGACGTCTGGAACAAGCAGCAGGGTCGTCCCTCGATCATCGGGTTCATGACGCGCCGCTTCGGCCGCAAGGAGGACCCGGCGCTTGCGACCTTCGATCCGAAGGCCAACTACCCGACCAGCCAGAAGTACGAAGCCCCCGCCGTCGACGAGACGCGCGGAAAGTAGGGGTCGAGCCGCGTGCCGCACGCGCGACGAGACCTTCACACACCAGAGAAAGAGATCACATGAAGAAGATTCTTCTGTCGGCGACAGCGCTTGTCGTCGCGGGCGCATTCGCCCTCACCGGTTGCTCCTCGGAGCGCGGTGGTACCGGTTCCGGAGCAGGGGAGGAGACCGCCAAGGGTTTCGCCGCTGACGCCACGATCGGTGTCGCCCTCCCGGACAAGACCTCGGAGAACTGGGTCCTCGCCGGTCAGCTGTTCACGGACGGCCTCGAGAAGGCCGGCTTCAAGGCCGACGTCCAGTACGCACCGGCCAGCAACACGGTCGCCGAGCAGCAGAACCAGATCCAGGCGATGGTCACCGGTGGTGCGAAGGTCATCATCATCGGAGCGAAGGACGGCAAGCAGCTGACAACGCAGGTCGAGGCAGCCCGCGACGCCGGCGTCACCGTCATCGCGTACGACCGTCTGATCGAGAACACCGAGGCCGTCGACTACTACGTCGCGTTCGACAACTTCAAGGTCGGCGAGCTGCAGGGGCAGGCGCTGCTCGACGGACTCGCCGAGCGTGCGGGCCACGACGCGCCGTACAACATCGAGCTGTTCTCGGGTTCTCCGGATGACGCGAACTCCGCCGTGTTCTTCGACGGTGCGATGAAGGTCCTCCAGCCGAAGATCGACGATGGCACGCTGAAGGTCGTCTCGGGTCAGACCGAGATCGCGCAGACGGCGACCGAGGGCTGGAAGCCGGAGAACGCGCAGCGTCGTATGGACTCGCTGCTCACCTCTTCGTACGGTTCCGAGACGCTCGACGGCGTCCTCTCTCCGAACGACACCCTTGCTCGCGCCATCATCACCTCGGTGCAGGGTGCCGGCAAGCCGGTTCCGGTCGTCACGGGTCAGGACTCCGAGGTCGAGTCGGTCAAGTCGATCATGGAGGGTATCCAGTACTCCACGATCAACAAGGACACCACGCTGCTCGTCGAGCAGTCGATCAAGATGGTCGGTCAGCTGCAGAAGGGCGAGAAGGTCGACGTCAACGACACCGAGTCGTACGACAACGGCAAGAAGGTCGTTCCGGCCTACCTGCTGGAGCCGATCATCGTCACGAAGGCGAACGCGGCCGACGCGTACGCCAACGTGCCGAGCCTCCTCGAGATCGTGAAGTCGTTCCAGTAAGCAGCACCAGTCCTCGTCGAGGGCGCACCACGAGCCGTCCGGACCTTCGGGTTCCGGGCGGCTCGTCCGTGTTCGCGGGGAAGAGTGCGTTGTCGGCAGAGAGGGGTCGTCGCCGCGCGGTGCGCTAGTTCCAGACCGGGTCGTCGGGGTCGGGGGAGTCGGTGCCGTCGGCGTCGGTCATGATGCGCGCTCCCGCGATCCACGACGTCAGCTCGCCGTCGTGGAGGAGGGGAGGGCGCGGGGTGCCGAGGAGCTCGGGGGTCGTGACGATCTCCAGCGGCTCATCGCTCGCGAAGACGACCACGTTGCCGAGTGGCCCTTCGTCATCCTCCGGTTCGGCGTCGAGAACGACGGCCACATGTTCGAACACGGATCGCAGGGTGGCCGCCTGTCGCCGTGCGTACTCGAACGGATGCCCATCGAGCAGGTTCACGGCGACGACCCCCGATGCGGCGGAGCGTGCGGCGACCCGGCGGTAGAACTCCTGGCTGGCCACGCGATGCCGGATGACGGCGGCATCCCAGAGATCGACGACGGTGAAGCGCGCGTCCACCCACTCGCGGGAGGGGGATGACGGGTCCGGCGATGGCTTCTCATCCGGAAGCTCCGCGTCTGCGACTGCCCGTGCATCGCCGAAGATGACTCGCACGTCAGCGCCGGGAGGCAGGGGCAGTGCGGCGATGACTGCGGCGTAGAGCGCGGGCTCGAACTCGACCACGAGTTGAGGTGATCCGGCGCGCGTGGCCTCGATGTACCGTGCCAGGGTGAGGGCGCCGGCGCCCAGATGCACGGTGAACAGCGGTGCGCCGGGCTCGGCGGCGGCATCCATCGCGCGGGCGATGTGCTGGGTGTAGGCGTACTCGAGCATGGTGGGCTCGGTCATCGAGACGACGGACTGGGGGATTCCGTCGACGCTGAGCTCGTAGCGATCGGAGTGCCTTCTCGACCGGACCAGTTTCGCCTTGCGATCGTCTAGCGAGAGGGAGAACACCCGGCGATTCCATGACACCCGTCGAGTCTAGGTCGGGCAGAAGCGTCCGGAGCATTCGAAGAGGGTGACGACAGCAACCGCTCCCGTCACCGTGAGCAGGCGCAGGGTATCCGCACATCGCTGCCCTTCACTGATGGGGTGAGCGCACATGGGATGGCTGCGCCGCCCGTCCTACCGTGAGGATCACTGATCGACCGACGAGAGGGATGTCTCATGTCGTATGACTTTCGGGGAGGGCGCGGCGTCCGGGCCCTCGTCTCTCTCGCAGCAGCCACGACGCTTGTCACGGCCGGTTGGGCGGGCGCTCAGGCGAGCGGCGCGGGTGCCTCTGGCGCCTCGACGCACGCCGCCGTCGCCGCAGGACCAGCCGAGGAGCCTGACCCGTTCATCCGCGACGTGAAGACGTGGATGATGACCTCGGAGGATGACCGCAGCTACAAGATCTCGGTGGCGCTCCCCGCCGGCTACAGCGAGAGCGGGTCCGCGTACCGTGTGCTCTACGTCACCGACGCGAACGCCGAGTTCGGAATCGCGGTCGAGACGGCACGGCTGAATGCGCCCGGCACGGTCGTGGTCGGGATCGGGTATGACAACCCCGGTCAGGGTTTCACGGCCTCGGGCGTTCCACGAACCCTCGACCTGACTCCGACCGACATCGGCGTGGCGACGCCCTCCGGCGGGGCACCGGAGTTCCTCTCGTTCCTCCGAGACGAACTGGTGCCGCGGATCGAAGGGGATTTCCACGTCGATGCGGGCGATCGTGCGCTCATGGGCCATTCCTTCGGCGGTCTGTTCGCGACCTACACGCTGCTGCACAACGAGGGACTGTTCCAGCGTTTCGTGATCGCGAGCCCGTCGCTCTGGTGGGATGAGCATACGATCCTCGATGCCGAGAACGAGTACGCCGCCGAGAACGATGCACTCGACGCACGCGTGTTCCTCTCGGTCGGATCGCTGGAGGAGACCACGACCGGTTTCCCGATGACGAGCGACATGACGAGCTTCGCGACGACACTGGCGGAACGCGCCTATGCGGGGTTGGAGCTCGGCGGGCATGTGTTCGAGGACGAGACGCATCTGTCGGTGATCGGAGCATCCTTCAGCCGCGGACTCCGGTTCATCTACGCCGCGCCGGGCACGACGATCCCGGGAACAGAACTGCCGTCAGCGCCGGCGATGGTGGCGCCGCAGGTCGGATCGCACCCGGCCGATGTGCAGGTGGATGAGGGAGGGGATGCGAGCTTCGCCGCGGCTGCGACGGGCGTTCCCGCTCCCACCGTGCAGTGGCAATCCCGGCTTTCGAGCTCCGCGGACTGGGTCGCGATCCCGGATGCGACGGGCGCATCCTATGTCGTGACCGGCGCGGCGGCGTCGGCGACCGGCACGCAATATCGAGCGGTGTTCCGGAACGCCGCCGGCGAAGCGATCACGGATGCCGCGACCCTCACCGTCGCATCGACGGGGGAGGAGCCTGGACACGGAGGCCCGTCCGACGAGGACCTGACAGAAGAAGCTCGCGGAACCGTGACCGTTCCCGACTCCCTCGTGCGGGGGGAGACTGCCGTCGTCACGGTCGGGAGCGAGTTCGTCGGGGAGCGAGTGGACGTGTATCTGTTCTCCACCCCGGTCGCACTCGGAGAGCGCACCGTCTCGGCCGAAGGCACCGTCACTGTCATGATCTCGGAGGAGGTCACGCTCGGCGCGCACCGGATCGCCGTCTACGCGGCTGATGGTGCGCTCCTCGGCTGGGACTCCACCACCATCATCGCCCCGTCCGCAGGAGCGGGAGCCGCGGCGCCTGCACAGCTGCCGGACACGGGCGCCGAGATCGACGTGGCGCTCGTCGCCGGAGCGCTGCTGCTGCTCGGTGCGGGTCTTGTGCTGGTGGTGACGGCTCGCGTACGCCGCGCCCGACGACGTTCCTGACGCGCGCGGGAGCCCGGGGGATCAGCCGGGGCTCCCGCAACGAACGCCCAGTCCGACGCGACTACCCTGGGGAGTGACATGGCACATCTTCTCGGGGCAGAGTCCCTTCATCTCGAATATCCGACCAGGGTCGTCTTCGACTCCGTGACCCTCGGGATCGAGGAGGGAGATCGGATCGGCATCGTCGGCCGCAACGGCGACGGCAAGTCGAGCCTGCTCGGGATGCTCGCCGGTCTCAAGGAGCCGAGCTCCGGACGCGTCACCGTGCGCGGCGGCACCACGATCGGGGTGCTTTCCCAGGCCGACACGCTCAGCGACGACCTCACGATCAGTGCCGCCGTCGTCGGTGACACTCCGGAATACGAATGGGCGGGGGATCCGCGCGTCCGCGACGTGATCGACGGTCTGCTCCGCGACCTGCCGTGGGATGCCGAGATCGGCTCGCTCAGCGGCGGACAGCGCCGTCGCGTCTCGCTCGCCAAGCTCCTCACCGGCGACTGGGACGTGATCGCGCTCGACGAGCCGACCAACCACCTCGACGTCGAGGCCATCACCTGGCTCGCCGGCCACCTCAAGAAGCGCTGGTCGCCGAACTCGGGTGCGCTGCTGGTCGTCACCCACGACCGCTGGTTCCTCGACGAGATCTGCACCGAGACCTGGGAGGTGCACGACCGTATCGTCGAGCCCTTTGAGGGCGGGTACGCGGCCTACATCCTGCAGCGCGTCGAGCGCGACCGCATGGCGTCGGCCACCGAGGCGAAGCGTCAGAACCTCGCCAAGAAGGAGCTCGCCTGGCTGCGCCGCGGGGCCCCGGCTCGCACGGCCAAGCCCAAGTTCCGCATCGACGCGGCCAACGAGCTCATCGCCGACGTCCCGGAGATCCGCGACAAGGTGTCGCTGCAGTCCCTCGCGGTCTCGCGTCTGGGCAAGGACGTCGTCGACCTGCTCGACGTCGGGGTAACGTACTCCACGCCCGACCCTTCGACAAGCTCAGGGACCCAGGACAAAGTCGTGCTCCGCGACGTCGAGTGGCGCATCGCCCCGGGTGAGCGCACCGGCATCCTCGGCGTCAACGGTGCCGGCAAGTCCACGCTCCTCGGACTGATCTCCGGCACCGTCGAGCCCACGGTCGGCCGCGTCAAGCGCGGGACGACGGTGAAGGTCAAGACCCTCACCCAGCGTCTCGACGAGCTCGAGGACGTGCGGCGCGAGCCCGTGCGCGTCGTGATCTCGCGGCTGCGCACCTCGTACACGATGGGGACGGGCTCCAAGGCGCAGGAGCTCACGCCCGGTCAGCTCCTCGAACGGCTCGGCTTCGATTCCGCGCAGCTCTCCACCCCGGTCAAGGATCTCTCGGGTGGACAGCAGCGCCGACTGCAGCTGCTGCTGGTGCTGCTCGATCAGCCGAACGTGCTGATCCTCGACGAGCCCACCAACGATCTCGACACCGACATGCTCTCCGCGATCGAGGACCTCCTCGACTCGTGGTCCGGCACGCTGCTCGTCGTCAGCCACGACCGCTACTTCCTCGAGCGCGTCACCGATCAGCAGTATGCGATCCTCGACGGTCGGCTGCGCCACCTTCCCGGCGGAGTCGACGAGTACCTGCGGCTGCGACAGCTGCAGGATGCCGCGCCAGCGAAGTCGCAGACGGCCGTGAACACGACGAAGTCCGCGAGTCTCGACGGCGCCGCACTGCGGTCCGCGCAGAAGGAGATCTCCGCGCTGGAGCGCCGCATCGAGAAGCTCACGCAGCAGGTGGACAAGGCCAAGCACGCGCTCGCAGAACACGACCAGTCGGATTTCGAAGGCCTGGGCGCGCGGATGAAGGAGATCAGCGCGCAGCAGGACGAGATCGGCGAGCTCGAACTGCGCTGGTTCGAACTGACCGAAGAGCTCGGCTGAGTCCATTCCCCCCGTGAGGGGGTCTGTTGTTCCCCCCTTCCTGGGAATACGGTGGCAGTGCGATGCGCTGTGCTCTGGGCGGGGCCTGACGCCATCCGGTGGCGCACGGCGCGATCCTGCGGCATCCGGGAGGTACATATGGAAGGTCTCGAGGTCACGGTCCTGCTGGGACTCACGATCCTCGCGGGGGCGCTGCTCGCACCCCGCATCCGTCTCGCGCTGCCGTTGGTGCTTGTCATCTTCGGACTCGCGCTCGGGTTCGTCCCCGCGCTCCGCGAGGTGCAGCTGCCGCCGGAGACGGTGCTGCTGCTGTTCCTCCCGGTGATGCTCTTCTGGGAGAGCCTGACGACATCCCTGCGCGCGATCCGTCGCGACTTCCGCTACATCCTGCCGATGAGCACCCTGCTGGTCGTCGCGTCGGCGTTCGCCGTGGCGGGTATCGGCGTGCTCTTCGGGATGCCGTGGGAGATCGCCCTCATCCTGGGTGCTGCGGTCGCCCCGCCGGATGCCACCGCCGTGGCCGCGCTCGGGCGGCTGCTGCCTCGACGCATGTTCATGAAGCTGAAGGCGGAGAGCCTCACCAACGACGGCACCGCGCTGGTGCTCTACGCGATCGCGGTCTCCCTCGCGGTCGGCGGCCAGATCACACCCTGGTCGGTCACCTGGACGGTGCTGGTCTCGTACGTCGGCGGTATCGCGGCCGGCACTGTGATCGCCGGGCTCGGCTACCTGCTGCTGAGCCGCGTCTCCTCGACCATGGTGATCAACGTCGCCCTCCTGCTGATCCCGTTCACCGCGTTCCTGCTCGCCGAGATCGTGCACGCGTCCGGAGTGCTCGCGGTCGTCGTCGCCGGGCTCATCGTGGCCTACGTCTCGCCTCGCGTCACGACCGCCTCGTCGCGCCGGCAGACCGATGCGGCCTGGCCGTTCGGGGTCTTCCTGCTCAACGGCGCGCTGTTCGTGCTCATCGGGCTCGAGGTGCAGTACGTCGTGCACGAGATCTCCGCGGCGGCGATCGGACGCCTGGTGCTGGTGACGCTGGCGGTGTGGGTCACACTGCTCGTCGTCCGGTACCTGTTCCAGCTGCTCAGCGTGCCGTTCCAGCGGTCCTCCGCGCCCAAGCCGCCACGCGGGGTCCGCTCCCGTGCACGCCTCGTCTCCACCGTCGCCGGTATGCGCGGCGCGGTGTCGCTCGCGATCGCCCTGTCGGTGCCGGCGACGATCGCCGACGGACCGGATGCCGCCGGCCGTGGCGAGGTCGTGTTCGTCACCGCCGGAGTCATCCTGCTCAGCCTGCTCGTGCAGGGTCCGCTCCTGCCCGCGCTCGTGCGCTGGGCGCGCATCCCCGTGGACCATGCCGACGACGAGGAGTACGAGCTGGCCGAGCGGGCGATCTCGGGAGCCGCCCTGGCGGCGCTCGACGACCTCGCCGCGGAGCACGGCATCGGCCAGGAGGTGCGCGATCGGGTGCGCACCGAGGGCTACATGATGCTCGAGTTCGCGAATGCTAGGGCCCTCGCCCGTGAACAGGCCATCGTCGACGCCGAGGCGGACGCGCTCGATGAGATGCTCGACGAGCCCGACCCACTCGGCACCGGCGGCGGCGTCGAGGAGAACCTCGGCAGCGGAGGCGCTCTGCCCTCGTCGATGGACGGCGGCGACGGGACCACCCTCCAGATGATCGCCACGTCCGCCGATGTCGACGTGATGCAGCGGTCGCCGCTCATCCGTCACGAGGAGCACACCCGCCTGAAGCTCGCCATGCTCGACCGCAAGCGCGAGGTGCTGCTCGGGCTGCGCCGCTCCGGCACCGTCGACGACCTGGTGGTGCGGAGGATCTCCGCGCGGCTCGACCTGGAGCAGGTGCGTCTGCAGGGGATCGAAGAGTTCGACTGAGCGCGGCCGCACACCGGTATGCCGGGCTGTGACGCTGTGTGACGGCTCGATTCCGCGCCCGCGCCCGAGCCTGCCTAACGTATTCGAGTCCCTGAGAGAGGAACCCGCATCACTATGTCCCGCCGTACCACGTCCATCATCGCCGCGCTCGCCGCGGTCCCGCTCTTCGTCGCCCTCGCAGGCTGCGCCACGGCATCGTCCGAGGCCGGCTCCGGCAGCGGAGAATCGACCACGCCCGAGGTCGTCAAGATCGGCGTCGTCGGCAAGGGCGACGAGCAGTGGGAGCCCTTCGTCGACGCTGCCGCGGAAGAGGGCATCACGGTCGAGCTCGTCGACTTCGGCTCCTACGAGCAGCCCAACCCGGCGCTGACCGAGGGCGAGATCGACCTCAACCAGTTCCAGCACATCGTCTACCTCGCGGACTACAACGTGAACTCGGGTGCCGACCTCACGCCGATCGGCTCCACCGCGATCTACCCGCTCGGTCTGTACTCGACCAAGTACGACGACGTCGACAGCATCCCCGAGGGCGAGACCGTCGCGGTTCCCGACGACGCGTCGAACCAGGCCCGTGGCCTCCTCGTGCTGCAGTCGGCTGGCCTGATCGAGCTCAAGAGCGGCGGATCGATCTTCTCCGACCTCGCCGATGTCGACACCGCCAAGTCCAAGGTCAAGGTCACCGCACTCGAGGCTGCTCTGATCCCGACCTCGCTGCCCGACGTCGCTGCGGCGATCATCAACAACGACTTCGTCGAGGACGCCGGTCTCTCCTACGAGGACGCCATCGCACAGGACGACCCGGAGGACCCGAACGCGCTGCCGTACGTCAACATCTTCGCGGCTCGCGCCGAGGATGCCGACAACCCCACCTACCTGAAGCTCGTCGAGATCTTCCAGACCAACGAGGACGTCCAGGCCGGGCTGCTCGCGTCGTCGGGCGGCACCGCGGTGGCGCTGCAGACGCCGGTCGAGGACCTCGTCGCGTCGCTGAAGAAGGTCCAGGAAGACACCGAAGCACAGAAGTGAGCGCGGGCGGGAGGAATCCCGCCTGATGCGAGAGAATCGGGTGGCGCATCGTGCGTCACCCGATTCGTCATTCCCCCGAGATCCAGACCGGAGCTGCACATGCCGATCGTGAGCCTGACGAACGTGTCGAAGGCCTACCCGTCCCGCACGCCGGGCGACGGCGAGGTCATCGCCGTCGATGACGTGACCCTCTCGATCGAGAAGGGCGATGTGTTCGGCATCATCGGCTACTCCGGAGCGGGCAAGTCCACGCTCGTGCGGCTGATCAACGCCCTCGAGCCGGCGACCAGCGGCACGATCCTGGTCGACGGCGTCGACATCACCGCACTCCGGGAGAGCGAGCTGCGCAAGGTCCGCGGCGGCATCGGCATGATCTTCCAGCAGTTCAACCTGTTCTCTTCACGCAACGTGCGGGCGAACATCGCGTATCCGCTCACGCTCGCGGGGTGGAAGAAGCCCGACATCGACGCCCGTGTCACCGAGCTGCTGTCCTTCGTCGGACTCTCCGACAAGGCCAAGGCGTACCCGGAGCAGCTCTCCGGAGGGCAGAAGCAGCGCGTCGGCATCGCGCGCGCGCTCGCGACGGGACCCGCCATCCTCCTCGCCGACGAGGCCACCAGCGCGCTGGACCCGCAGACCACGCACGAGGTGCTCGATCTGCTCAAGCGCGTCAACGAGGAGCAGGGCATCACGATCGTCGTGATCACGCACGAGATGGATGTGATCCAGACCATCGCCACCAAGGTCGCGGTGATGGAGCGCGGGCGCGTGATCGAACAGGGCGATGTGTTCGACGTGTTCTCTGCCCCGCAGAACCCCGCGTCGCAGCGGTTCGTCGGCACCGTGGTCAAGGGTGTGCCCTCGCCGGCTGAGCAGTCGGTGCTGCGCGAGCGGCACCAGGGCCGCCTCGTCACGTTCTCGTTCCGCGACGGTGACTCCTCGCAGGCGCAGGTCTTCCTCGACCTGGCCTCCGCCGGACTCGACTTCGAGCTGGTCTACGGAGGCATCAACGACATCCGCGGACGCGCCTTCGGGCATCTCACGCTCGCGATCCGCGGAGAGAGTGCCGCGATCGACGGGGCTCTGGCGGCCATCGGCGAGCGCGTCCACGTGACCGAGATCGCACGAGAGGAGGCCCGCTGATGGATCGTCTGATCGAACTCTGGCCCGAATTCTGGGCGGCCGCGCTCGAGACCCTGTACATGACCTCGTTCGCCCTCGTGCTCGGCGGCATCCTCGGTCTCGTGATCGGCGTGATCCTCTACGTGACCCGCCCCGGTGGGCTGGCACAGAACGTCGTCGTCTCGGTGATCGCGAACCTCATCGTCAACTTCTTCCGGCCGATCCCGTTCGTGATCTTCATGGCCGTCGCCCAGCCGCTGGCGCGTGCCGTGATCGGCGTCGGCATCGGCACGACGGCCGGCGCGTTCATCATCGGACTCGCTGCCGCGTTCGCGATCGGGCGCATCGTCGAGCAGCACCTCGTCTCGGTCTCGCCCGGTGTCATCGAGGCGGCGCGCGCCATGGGCGCAGGTCCCTGGCGCATCCTGTTCACAGTGGCGATCCCCGAATCTCTCGGACCGCTCATCCTCGGCTACACCTTCATCGTGGTGGCGTTGATCGACATGACGGCCATGGCCGGCCTCGTGGGCGGTGGTGGTCTCGGCGCCTTCGCCCAGATCTACGGCTTCCGCAAGTTCGAACCGGTCGTGATGTGGGCGGCGATCATCCTGATCGTGGTGTTCGTGCACTTCATGCAGTTGCTCGGCACGCGCCTCGCCCGCAAGGTCATGCGCCGCTGACGGGAGCGTCCTGCAGGGAGCGCGCGCTGGTGAACACGCGCTGCTCTCCGCTGATCGGGTCGACGAAGCGCAGCTCGCGCGCGAGGAGCTGCAGGGGTCGCGCGTAGTCGTCGGGGAGCTCTCCTCGCAGCGCGGGGTAGAACGGGTCGTTCAGGATCCCGATGCCGAGAGCTGCCAGATGCACGCGCAGCTGGTGCATCTTGCCGGTGTGGGGACGCAGCAGCGTGTGCACGACGTGGTCGTCGCTGCCGATCAGCTCGATCAGCGTCTCCGAGTTCGGCTCGCGGACGTCGTCGACCTGCACGAGCAGCTCGCCACGATCCTTGCGGATGTGGTTGCGGTAGACGAGGGGGAACGGCTGCCCCCGGAGCGTCGGCGCCGCCGGGTCCCAGTCCTCTGGCACGGCCGAGACCGCTTCGTAGACCTTCTCCACCTCACGGTTCTGGAGCATCAGCTGGTACGGCCCGCGGCTCTGCGGCCGCACCGAGAACATCAGCAGCCCCGCGGTGGCGCGGTCGAGGCGGTGGATCGGTGCCAGGTCCGGATTGTCGAGCAGGTTGCGCAGCCGCACGAGCGCCGAGTTCTGCAGGAACTTGCCGCCCGGCGTGGTCGGCAGGAAGTGCGGCTTGTCGACCACGAGCAGATCGTCATCCTGGTACAGCACCTCCACCGCGAACGGGATCTCGGTCTCGATCGGGGGCTTGCGGTAGTACCAGATGAACTCCTCGACACCCAGTGGAGTGTCCCGGGGGAGGGCGCGCCCATCGATGGCGACGATCTCGCCGAGATCGAACCGCTCATGCACCTGCTCGGGCTCCAGATGGAAGAAGCGCTCGATCATGTAGTCGGCGACCGTCGGCCACGGACCGCTCATCGGCAGGTGCAGCCGGGTGGCGCCCACGCCGTCGCGCACGGGCAGGGGCGAGAGCATGCCCATCAGCAGCCGCCGTTCACGCGTCGAAGCTCAGGCTGAGCTTGCGCAGCAGCCCGGCCAGGCGGTCGCGGTCTCCGCGCGAGAGGGCCTGCAGCAGATCGGCCTCGACGTCGACCAGACGGGTGATCGCGGCGTCCACGCGGATGCGCCCGTCGTCGGTCAGGATCACCAGCACGCTGCGTCCGTCGTCCGGATCGGCCTCGCGGCGCACGAAGCGGCGACCGACGAGGCGGTCGATCCGGTTGGTCATGGTGCCGCTGGAGACGAGGGTCTGCTGCAGCAGCTGCTTGGGCGAGAGCTGGAAGGGGGCGCCGGCGCGGCGCAGTGCCGACAGCACGTCCCACTCCCACGGCTCGAGATCGCTGCGGCGGAAGACGTCGCGGCGCGCGCGGTCCAGGTGTCGCGACAGACGGTCCATGCGCGACAGCACCTCGAGGGGGGAGAAGTCGAGATCGGGCCGCTGGGTGTTCCACGCGCCGACGATCCGATCGACCTCGTCCGTTGCGCTCATCCGTCCATTATCGCGTGTGCTCGCCCTCCGGCTCGCCGCCGGCTCCATCCAGTGACAGCGTCATGAACGTGCTGTGCGGATCGGGGAGGTAGCGGCCGAACGGCGCGCATTCCACGAATCCGGCGCGCGAGTAGAGGGCGCGGGCCGGGCGGAAGAAGTCCTGACTGCCCGTCTCGAGCGAGATCCGGCGGATGCCGCGCGACACGGCATCCGCCTGCAGGAACGACAGCATCGCCGTCGCGAGCCCTCGCCCGCGCTGCGCGGGGTCCGTGCGCATGGACTTGAGCTCCTCGTGCTCCTCGTCGATCGAGGCGAGCGCGCCGGTCGCGAGCGGACGCCCGCCCTCCACCGCGGCGAAGAGCCGCACGCCCGGTGCCAGCAGGGCGGCGAGCGGCAGAGCGTGCCGACTCTCGGGAGGTGCCGTCCCGTCCATGTCCCGAAGATGCGCGAGCAGGAATGCGGTGATCTCCGGTGTGGCGGTCTCGACGCGTTCGATGACGATGTTCACGGAGACATCATCGCGGGGGCGTGTTTCGTCCGGATGACGACCCCGCCGTCCGTTTCACCGGTGCGCCGGGATGGGCGCTCCGGGCGTGGCAGAATTGACCGGTGGCGTCCCTCGCGGACGGCACGGTCCGCCGTGGTGTAATGGCAGCACGACAGCCTTTGGAGCTGTGAGGTCTAGGTTCGAGTCCTGGCGGCGGAGCATGACAGAGAACAATCTCGCCATCATCATCCTCGCAGCGGGCCAAGGCACTCGTATGAAGTCGCGCCTGCCGAAGGTGCTCCATGCGATCGGCGGACGCCCCCTGGTCGGGCACGTGCTCACCACGGCCGCCGTGCTGGAGGCGGCTCACGTCGAGGTCGTCGTGCGTCATGAGCGCGACCAGGTCGTCACAGCTCTGAGCAAGGACTATCCGCACGCGATCTTCATCGATCAGGATGACGTCCCCGGCACCGGTCGCGCGGTGCAGGTCGCGATCGATGCGCTCCCCGCCGACTTCGACGGCGATGTGCTCGTGCTCTCCGGCGACGTTCCGCTGCTCGAGGCCAGCACGCTCCAGGCGCTCATCGCCGGGCACCGGGCCGCGGCCGCCGCAGCCACCCTGCTGAGCGCCCGACTCGAGGACCCGAGCGGATACGGCCGCGTGATCCGCGACGCCGACGGCACCGTGCAGCGCATCGTCGAGCAGAAGGATGCCACGGCCGAAGAGGCCGCCGTCACCGAGATCAACGCCGGCGTCTACGTGTTCCGGGCACCGGAGCTGCGCACCTACCTCGCTCGGGTCGGTCAGGACAACGCGCAGGGGGAGATGTACCTCACCACCGTCATCGAGCTGCTCCGTGCCGCCGAGCAGCGCGTGGCCGCCGAGATCGCGATCGACACCGCGTCGACCTTCGGGATCAACGACCGCGTGCAGCTCGCCGAAGCGGGGCGCGTGCTCAACGACCGCATCGTGCGCAGGTGGCAGCGCGAAGGCGTCACGGTCATCGACCCGGCGACGACCTGGATCGACGATGACGCGACTCTCGCGCCCGACGTCACGATCCTCCCGAACACCCACATCCTGCGTGCCACGGTCGTCGGTTCCGGGGCGATCATCGGACCGGACACGACGCTCGTCGCCTGCGAGGTGGGCGAGGACGCGAGCGTTCGTCGCACCGACGCCACACACTCCGTGATCGGCGCCGGCGCCACCGTCGGACCGTTCTCGTACTTGCGGGCCGGCACGGTGCTGGGCGCGAACGGCAAGATCGGTGCCTACGTCGAGACCAAGAACGCCGAGATCGGCGAGGGCAGCAAGGTCCCGCACCTCTCGTACGTCGGAGACGCGACGATCGGTCGCGGCGTCAACCTCGGGGCGAGCACCATCACCGCCAACTACGACGACGTGAACAAGCACCGCACGGTGATCGAGGATGAGGTTCACACCGGCTCGCACACGGTGCTCGTCGCGCCCGTTAGGCTGGGAGCTGGCGCGAAGACCGGCGCCGGTGCCGTCGTCCGCAAGGACGTCCCCGCCGGAGCTCTGGCCATGACCGTCGCGCCTCAGCGCAACATCGACGGCTGGGTCGAGAAGAACAGGGCAGGCACGGGTGCGGCGGACGCCGCAGCCCGGGAACGATCGGCGGAATAGGCGAAAATGGCGCGCAAGAAGAAGACGGTCGAACTGGATCGCGACAACGGCATCGCGCCGGGTCTGGTCGCCAAGACCAAGAAGCGGCTCGTGGTCGCCGGCGGACGCTCGCATCCGCAGCTCCTGGCCGACGTCGCCGCCTCGCTCGGCACCGAGATCGCTCCGACCGAGCACCGCACGTTCGCGTCGGGTGAGATCTACGCGCGGTTCGAGGTGTCGATCCGCGGCTGCGACCTGTTCCTGATCCAGACGTTCGGCGAGCCGGTCAACGAGTGGCTCATGGAGACGTTGATCATGATCGACGCCGCCAAGCGTGCATCGGCCAAGCGCATCACCGTGGTCGCGCCGTACTATCCCTATTCGCGTCAGGACAAGAAGGGCCGCGGCCGCGAGCCGATCAGCGCCCGTCTCGTCGCCGACCTCCTGAAGACCGCAGGCGCCGACCGCGTCATGAGCGTGGACCTGCATGCCGCGCAGATCCAGGGCTTCTTCGACGGCCCTGTCGACCACCTGTTCGCCAAGCCCGTGCTGCTGGACTACTTCAAGCGCACGCTGAGCCCGGCGGACCGCGAGATCCTCACGGTCGTCTCGCCCGACATGGGGCGCGTCCGCGTGGCCGACACCTGGTCGGACAGCCTCGGCGCCCCGCTCGCCATCATCCACAAGCGTCGTGATCCCAAGGTCGCGAACCAGGTCTCGGTGCACGAGATCGTGGGAACGGTCGAGGGGCGCACCTGCCTGCTGGTCGACGACATGATCGACACCGGTGGCACGATCGTCAAGGCCGCGCAGGCGCTCAAGGCGGCAGGCGCCCACCGCGTCATCGTCGCGGCGACCCACGCGATCTTCAGCGACCCGGCATCCGAGCGTCTGCAGGACTCGTCCATCGACGAGGTCGTCATCACCGACACGATCCCGCTCACCGAGTCGCGTCGTTGGGACGGTCTCACGATCCTCCCGATCGCTCCGCTGCTGGCGCGGGCGATCCACGAGGTGTTCGAGGACGGTTCCGTGACGAGCATGTTCGGCGGGGACGCCTAGGAAGCGCATCGTCCTCCCACAGCCCGCGCATAGGCCGAGTGCCTACGGTCGATTCACAGGCATACAGTTGTCTCACATCGAGCCGGGAGGACCATCATGATCCGCACGACCGTACCGACCTCTGTCCGCAAGGGTTCCGCCCTCGTCGGAATCGCAGGGCTCTTCGTGCTCGCAGGCTGCTCCGGCACGCCTGCGGCAGAAGACACCTCGAGCTCCGGTGAGAGCAGCTCAGCGCCGTCCAGCTCCAGCACCGGGGCCGACAGCGCCTCTGGCACCTACGCAGACGGCACGTACACCGCGGACGGGTCGTACCAGACGCCCGAGACCGTGGAGAAGATCTCGGTGACGCTCACGCTCGCCGATGGCGTCGTGACCGACGTCGAAGTGACCGGCGATCCCCAGGCGCGGGAGACCGAGCAGTACCAGGGCGCGTTCATCGACGGCATCGCCGCAGAGGTCGAGGGCAAGTCCATCGACGACTTGAACGTCAGCCGCGTCGCCGGGTCCTCGCTCACCAGCGGCGGCTTCAACGCCGCCGTCGAGTCGATCAAGGAGCAGGCAGCCGCCTGACCCGGTGACCCGCGGCTCATCATGGCGATCTGGCAGTTCGACGCGATCGGCACCCGCTGGGAGATCGAGACCGCCGCGGAGGTGACGCCCGACTCCCGAGCCCTGGTGTCAGCCGAGATCGAGCGGTTCGATCGCGAGTGGTCGCGCTTCCGGGGAGACTCCGACGTGACGCGGCTCGGGGCGGAGGGCGGCGCCTTCGTCTCGGCGGACGCCGGAGCCATGCTCGACGCGTATCGTGAGCTGTCGCGTGCGACCGGGGGTGCGGTCAACCCGCTGGTGGCGCAGAGCCTCGACGCCCTCGGCTACGACGCGCAGTACTCGCTGGCGGCGGGAGCGCCGCGGCCTGCACCCGAGGCATGGCAGTCGCGCATCAGCTGGACCGCGCACGCCGTGCAGGCTCCCGCTCCGGCGCTCCTCGATGTGGGCGCGCTCGGCAAGGGCCGGCTGGTGGATCTCGTCGCGGCGGCACTCGCCTCGGTCCCCGGTCCGGTGGTCGTCGATGCCGGTGGCGACATGCGGGTGCGGGGCGTGCAGACGCGCGTCGCTCTGGAGCATCCGTATGACGCGACCACGGCGATCGGGGTCGTCACGCTCGCCGACGGTGCACTGTGCGCCTCCGCCATCAATCGACGCGCGTGGGGCGATGGTCTGCATCACGTGCTCGATGCGCGAACCGGAATGCCCGTGCGCACCTGGGCGGCGACCTGGGCGCTCGCGCCGGATGCGATGACGGCGGATGCCGTCGCCACCGCCCTGTTCTTCGACGGAGGCCCTGAGCTCGCCGCGGAGTGGGGCGTGGAGTGGGTGCGCATGAGCACCGACGGCCGCGTCCAGCGCTCACCCGGCTGCGACGCCGAACTGTTCCTCACGGGCGTCACCCACGCCCCTGCACCCCCGAACTAGGGAAGAGTGGACCACGTGATCACCGCATTCACCGCCGCCCGACAGCGGGTGCTCGCCCTGCTGGGCGCCCTGTCGATGTACCGCCTGGTGCTGTTCACCCTGATGGCGCTGGCGGTGATCGCCTTCCTGTTGTCGCTGCTAGGGGTGATCGTCTCGCCCACACCGGTCGAGATGCTCGTGTCCTTCGTGGTGCTCGCGGTGGTCATCTCCGGGGTGGATGCCGCGGCGCAGCGCGTCATCCGGCTGCCGTGGCGCATCGAATCGTCTCTGGTCACGGCGCTGATCCTGCTGTTCGTGCTGCGTCCGGGGCTCGAGCCCACCACGCTGCTGGGTCTCGCGGTGGCTGGTGCCCTCGCGAGCCTGTCGAAGTACCTGATCGCCTGGCGCGGGCGGCACATCCTGAACCCGGCGGCATTCGGTGCCGCATTCGTCTCGATCCTCGGCTCCTTCGGTGCATTCGAGTGGTTGGGCACCTCCGCATCGTGGTGGGTCGGCACGCCGTCGCTCGCCCTCCCGGTGGCACTGCTCGGACTCGCCGTGCTCTGGCGCACCGAGAAGGTGCGGGTGGTGCTGCTCTTCCTGGTCGTCGCGCTCGGGATCTCTCTCGTGCGACAGCTCGTGCAGGCGCAGCAGTTCGATGTCGCCTTCGACTTCTCCACCGCCCTGCAGTTCGCGTTGCTGCAGTCGCCGTTCCTGTTCCTCGGCGCTTTCATGCTCTCCGAGCCGCTGACGCTGCCGCCCCGCCGGTGGCAGCAGCTCTCGGTCGCCGTGCTGGTGGGAGTGCTGGCGGGCTGGCCGATCTCCGTCGCCGGCCTCTTCACGCTCGGTCAGGAGCGCGCGCTGCTGATCGGCAACCTGCTGGCGTTCGCGTTCGCCCTGCGCGGCTCGGTGCGGCTCGTGCTCGAACGACGGGCTTTCATCACCCCCACGGCACAGGAGCTCACCTTCCGCGCGAAGGGAAAGCTCGCATTCCTCCCCGGTCAGTACCTCGAACTGGATGTGCCGCATCACCGCCCGGACGCGCGCGGCACCCGTCGCGAGTTCAGCATCGTATCGGCGCCAGCCGACCTGCCCACGCTCCGCATCGCCTACAAGAACGGCGACCAGAAGCATCCGTCCAGCTACAAGCGGGCGTTGGCCGGGGCGCAGCCCGGTGCGGTGCTCGCCGTCACGGGCACCTGGGGCGACTTCATCCTGCCGCGCGGCGACACCCCGGTGCTCATGCTCGCGGCCGGGATCGGCGTCACGCCGTTCGTCTCGCAGCTGCGCCAGCTGCAGGCCACGGGGGAGCAGCGCGACGTGGTGCTGGTGTACGTCGCCGCCGAGGCTGCGGAGCTGGCGTTCCGTGATGAGCTCGCCGCGACGGGTGTGCGCACCATCGTGTTCACCAAGGACGAGCCCGCCGATCTTCCCGCGCACTGGACCTGGGCACAGGGCGCCCGCCTGGACGCCGCCGGCCTCGAGCGTGCGGTCGGTGATCTCGCCAGCCGTCATGCGTTCATCTCGGGTCCGCCGAGGCTGATCGCCGACCTCGCGCCCGCGCTGCAGAAGGCACACAGCCTCACGACCGACGCCTTCGCCGGCTACTGAGACCTGCGTTCCGTCGCTCGACGCGAAGGAGATCTCACGACCTGAAGGACCGAACCCTCGGATTCCTCCTTCATCCCGTGAGATCTCCTGCAGGTCGCGCGGCCGACAGGCCGGCTCCGGAGTCAGGGCGCGGAATCGGATACTGCGCCGCGGGCCGGGTTCACCGGGATCCGCACCGTGAAGGTCGTGTCGCCCGGCTCGCTGGCGACGGTGATGTGACCGCCGTGACCCTCCACGATCGCCTTCGCGATGGCGAGCCCGAGTCCGGTACCGCCGGTCTGCCTGGCACGGGAGCTGTCGCCGCGGGCGAAGCGCGCGAAGAGCTCGTCGCGCACGCCGGGGTCGATTCCGGGTCCGTTGTCGTGCACGCGGAGCACGGCCTCGTCTTGCTCCTGGGCCACGCTCAGGGTGATCACGGTGCCGGCGGGGGTGTGCGTGCGGGCGTTGGCGAGCAGGTTCGCCACGACCTGGTGCATGCGCCCGGCGTCGCCGACGATGACGACCGGCTCGTCCGGAACCTCGATGCTCCACTCGTGATCGATCGCGGTGGGGCGCGCGTCGGAGAGGCCTTCCAGCGCGAGCTGAGTCAGGTCGACCGTGCCGTAGACGAGCTCGCGTCCTTCGTCGAGGCGCGCGAGCAGCAGCAGATCCTCGACGAGCCGGGTCATCCGCAGGGACTGGGCCTGGATGCGCTCGAGCGATGAGGTGGTTCCCTCGATCGCCTCCTCCGGTGCCTGCTTGCTCAGCGCGCGGAGCGAGAGCTCGGAGTATCCGCGGATGGAGGCGAGCGGCGTGCGCAGCTCGTGGCTGGCATCGGCGACGAAGCGTCGCATCCGCTCTTCGTTCTTCTGCCGCGCCGCGAGCGAGGCATCGACGTGATCCAGCAGCGTGTTCAGGGACGCGCCCACGAGTCCGGTCTCGGTGCGGGGATCGGCCTCGGACACGGGGATGCGCTCCGTGATGGTCACCTCGCCGCGGTCGAGCGGCTGATTCGCGACCCGCATCGCCGTGGCGGCCACGGCTCGCAGCGGTCGCAGGCTGACCCGGATCGTGATGGCCGTGGTGAGGGCGAGCAGGATGAGCCCGCCGAGCGTGGCCAGCGCGATCACGGTGAGCAGGGTCGCGAGCTGGTTCTGGATCTCGTCGCGGGGGAGTCCGGTCACGATCAGGACACCGCTCGGCGTCGTGCTGACGGCGACGCGATACGAGCCGACGTTCTCGATCGTGGCGTTCGCGATGTGCTCGGTGCCGAGCGCCGCGGCGATCTGCGCGAGCTGCGCGTTGGTCAGGGTCGTCGCCGTGCCGGTGGCGGCGCCCTCATCGGCCGAGATGATCACCCCGCTCGCTCCGGTGACCTGGCTGAAGACCGCGAACAGCAGGCCAGGTGCCACGGGAGGGAGTTGCGCAGGAAGGACGTTGTCGACCGTCGCCTTGCTCGGAGGCACCTGCGCCACCCAGGAGCTGAGACTGCGGGCGTTGGTGTAGAGCTTCTCGTCGAGCTGCCGCTCCATGGTGGTGGTCAGCAGCGCACTGGTGATGACGGCGACGATCACGAGGATGAGCGAGACGAACCCGATCACGGCGGTCATGAGCCGTGTCTGCAGGCTCATCGGCCGTCGCGCCATCCCCGTGTTGCTCACTGCGGGGCCTTGATCATGTAGCCGACGCCGCGGACGGTGTGCAGCAGCGGCGTGCGCCCGGCGTCGATCTTCTTGCGCAGGTAGGAGATGTACAGCTCGACGACGGATGACTTGCCGCCGAAGTCGTAGCTCCACACGCGGTCGAGGATCTGCGCCTTCGACAGCACGCGGCGCTCGTTGCGCATCAGGTAGCGGAGCAGCTCGAACTCGGTGGCGGTGAGGTCGATCTCGGTGCCGTCGCGCATGACCTCGTGGCTGTCCTCGTTGAGGGTGAGGTCGGCCACGCGCAGGATCGACTGGCCGTCGTCGGCGGTGGCGTGCCCGGTGCGCCGGATGATGGCGCGGAGTCGCGCGATCACCTCTTCCAGGCTGAAGGGCTTGGTGACGTAGTCGTCGCCGCCCGCGGTCAGACCCGCGACGCGATCGCCGACGGCATCCTTCGCGGTGAGGAACAGCACCGGAACGAGGCTGCCGGACTCGCGCAGGCGCTTGAGCACGGCCATGCCGTCGAGGTCGGGCATCATGATGTCGAGCACCAGGGCGTCGGGTTCGAACTCGCGGGCGACCTGGAGCGCTTCGAGACCGGAGGACGCCGTGCGCACCTCCCACCCCTCCATCCGCAGCGCCATCGCGAGGAGATCGGTGAGCATCTGCTCGTCGTCGACGGCGAGGATGCGCAGGGGGGAGCCGTCGGGGCGGCGCAGTTCGGGGAGGTCGTTGCTCATGCGACCATTCTGCGGAATCTCCTATGTGATTTCTATGGAGCCAGCTATGTCTTGTCTGTGAGTCCGCTCACCGAAGTCGATCGAGCGCCGGCGACGGTGCTCAGGCGAGCCGGTCGTCCGGCAGCGCGAGGAAGTCGATGCCGGCCTGCAGCGCGAGCCGATCCGACAGGACCCCTGCGGGGCTGTCGAGGTGCCCTGCCGCGCGGACACCGAGTCGTCGCGGGCCGGCGAGTGCGTGATGCACCGCGAACTGTCCGCGGGGGTCGACCGCAGGGTCGAGGAGGGCGGCGACGACGAGGGTGGGGATCTGCAGTCGACGAGCCGCGGTCGCGGCGTCGTGGTAGTCCAGGGTCGTGCGGTCCTCGGGGCGAGACCGGAGGTGCTGGCGCACGGCTTCGCCGCTTCCCGTGCAGTGCCGGGTGAGGCGGGTCGAGTGGTCGCCGAAGCTCGGCACGTCCAGCACGGCGCGTCGGAAGCGAGCGTCCCAGGGGAGCGCCATTGCGCCGATCCCGCCGCCGAAGCTCCCCCCGTTGAAGTCCAACGCGCCGGATGCGGAGGGGGCGATGTCGAGTAGCACCGTGGCGGCCCGCCAGATGTCCGCCGCCGCGAACCGGTGCGAGTAGGTGTCGCGGTGCGAGATGCCGGCGAGCACGTGCTCGTCGGGAGCGGCGGGGAAGCGGCTGGGGGTTCCCGCATGTGTGCCGGGAGCGCAGGGGAAGATGGCCACGGTGTCGGCGGGCACGCGGTCGAGGTCGGGGCCGCTGCGTCCGCCGTACCCGTGTCCGACGACGAGCCCGCGCCGGACGGACGACGGCGAGCGCGGAGTCAGGAGGTAGGCGACCGCCTGCTCGTCGGCCGACGAGTCGAAGCGGATCTCGCAGGCGTGATGCGTGTCGGTGGCCTCCAGGTCGCGGGTGCGGTGCCAGGTGACCGTGCCCGTGCCGAACTCGGCGAACGTTGCGCGCCAGAAGTCGTCGAAGTCTCCCGGGCCCGCAGGCGCCGGGGGTGCGGTCATCAGGGTGCCGAGGGAGTACTCGGTCATCTCCTCGGGTCGGTCCTGGGCCATCGTGTGACATCCTTCGGTGCGGTGTGCCTGCCTGACGACGCTACCGGTGGCGTGCGGATCGTAGGGCGGTCCATTGACATGTTCGCATACTCATTGCATTATGTGCATCATGGATTCAACGACGAATGCCGAACCCGATGATGGCTCCCTGCTGTGGAGCCGACGGTCGGTGCTGCGGATGCTCGTGATCGCCGGAGTTCTCCCGCCGGTGGTGGGGGCGCCGTTCGGTGCCGCTCCATCGGCCTCGGCGACCACCACGACCCCGGGGGCATACCCCGATGCTCTGCGCCGCCTCGCGATGCCGAACCTGGCGCTGTCGCAGATCGCGCAGCTGGTGGGAGAGAACCATCGGATGACCTTCTATCGCGCTCAGTGGGACGGCGGGGAGACGATCTTCCGTGACCTCGAGGTCGCCCACGACGGCGGATGGCTCCTGCTGACCGATCCCGCCCACCGCTTCGACGAGCAGTGGATCGTCTTCGAAGGCACGCTCCCCGCCGGCAGTGCCCCGGAGCTCTACGGGCCCCTGCAGCCGAGCTGGCTGGGCTTCACCTCGCATCAGGTGCTGGGCGCGCAGGCGATCGAGCTGCGCACGAGCACGGATGACTTCGACCTCGTCGTCCGGTGGCGCCTGGAGGGCCCGAATCCGGAGGCGCACTACGTCATCACGGCCAAGACCGCGGGCGACTACATCGTCGGGTACCAGAGCCAGGATGCGAAGGCGCTCGACGACCTCGACGAGGTGCTCTGCGGGTCGTATCAGCATGCGCTCTCGGTGCTCGACGGTTCCGCGCCCCTCGGCGCGTGGGAGCTCTTCGCGCCGATGGCCTTGACGCAGTATGCCGTGGGGAACGTGCCCGTCACCTCCGGCGTCTACCTGCCGGCCGAGGTCGCGGAGTTCGTGCACGAACGCCAGCTGATGTCGGATCGGCAGCCGTACGGCATGAGCCTGCGCAACGACAGCCTCGACATCGTTCCCTGCATGTACTCCCCGCAGCCGGGGCTGCGGACCACGATGACCGTGGGGCAGCAGCGGGGTTTCGCCTTCGGGCTGGCGGCCAGTGCCGACACCCTCTACGGCACGTACACGCAGCTGTGCCGGGGCGAGTACGGGCTCACGGCGTATCGCCACAACGTCTACGACCGGTCGCTGACCGATGCCGTGCACGCCATGGCCGAGCTGATCGCGGTCGAGCCGGACGGCGACGACTCCGTCGACTACATCCCCTCGTATTCCGGATGGTGGAACAGGGCGAAGGGGTTCGTCGACGTCGAGAACGAGGATGCGGTCCGCACCGCGGCCAGCGGAGTGGTGCTCTCCGCGCACTATCTCACCGGCACGGCGGACAGCACGCTCTACGATCGACGGGCTCGTCCGCTCATCGAGTACCAGGTGTCGCGCAAGGGGATCGGGCACTCGCCCGTGATCGGCAGTCCGGTCTACAACGACACCACGCAGTACCGGATCGGGCGCATCCCCACGGATGCGGTGAACCTGACGGCCCTGTATCAACTCACACACGGCCGGAACGCCGGTATCCAGCGCCTCGCGGTGCAGGCGACCAAGGCCGGCACGGTGGGGCAGAGCAGGGCGCCGTTCGCGAACGCCCTGGCGACCTATCGGGCCACGGGCGATCCCGCCTACCTCGCCGAGGCGAAGCTCATCGGCTCCCGCTATGTGCAGGAGCAGATCCTCACCCCGTACCGCGGCAACGGGCAACCTCCCGGCGGATTCGCCTACAGCTTCTCGAAGTATTGGGTCGATCTGCTGGAGCTGTTCGAGATCACCGGTGAGGATGAGTTCCTCGAGGGGGCGTACCGCGAGGTGCAGCGCTTCCTCACGCAGACCACGGTGCGACCGGTGCCGGATGAGAACGTCACCGTGCCGTCCGGTCCCGTGATCACGCAGCAGTACGACTGGGAGTCGCGCAGCTCGCTGCCCGGCTACCCCACCACGACCGTTCCGACCGAGACCGTGCCCGCCTGGTACGTGTCACCATCGGGGCTCACCTTCGAGGCGCTGTCGTCCTTCAAGCTCGGGCTCAGCACGCTGGCCAACCCCGGCGGGGGATACGTGTTCAATCCGTGCTGGGCCGGCGCGCTGCTGCGCCTGGCGCATCACACGGGTGACGCGCTGATCGCCGATGTCGCGCACAACATGGTGATCGGGCGCTTCACGACGTATCCCGGCTACTACGGACGTCAGTTCCAGGTGGCGCACATGAAGCCGGACTTCGCCACGAGCGGCCCGGTCGGCATCACCGGGTACTACTTCCATCACGCTCCCGCCCAGCTGGGGCTCGCGATGGACTATCTGATCAGCGAGAGCTTCTACCGCAGCGCGGGCAGCATCGACTTCCCCCATGTGTTCGAGGCCGACTTCGCGTACTTCAAGTTCTTCGCCTACGGTCATGCCCCTGGCACGTTCTTCGGTGAGGACGGCGTGTGGCCGTACTTTCCGGCTGGATTGATCGCACTCGACAACCCCCTGATCAACTGGCTCGCCGGAACGGGGAACGACTCCCTCTACGTCAGCCTCACCAACTCCGCAGCCAGCGCGCAGCAGGTGGTGGTGGATCTCTCGAGCGACCTGACCGGGCTGCCGCGCAGCGCGGCGCCGTCCGTCGAGGTGGTCGCCGCCGATGGCAGCCGCTCCACGCAGACCGCGCACGACGGTCGGGTCACGGTCACCGTGCCGGCACGCGGGCTGCTCGCGCTCATCGTGCGCGATGTGGAGGTGCAGAAGCCGGCGCTGCCCTCGGACGACATCGTCGATCATGGTCCCGACACGTTCCACGAGGTCGACACCGATCCGGCGACCGACTACGGCCTGGCGCGCGGGATGCTGCTGGTCCGCCCCGACGGTGAGGGCTACGACGCCTATGTGCAGATCGACACGGAGCAGACGGCCACGCTCAGCTACCGGATCGGCGACCACGCGGTGCAGCAGGCGCCGGCCAAGGCCTACCCCTATGAGTGGACGATCCCGGTCGATGATGTGACCGCGACCTTCCGCTACACCATCACCACCGGCGGGACGACGACCTCGGAGGCCACCCTGCGGGTGCCCGCCAGGATCAGCGGCCAGAACAGCGCCATCGCCGGAGACGTGGTGGCGCAGGCCACCGGCACCGCGGGCGACCGCGTCCCGCTCGTGATCGAGGTGCGCAACGCAACGGATGAGGCGATCGCCGGCACGGTCGCTCTCAGTCTCCCCGGCGGATGGCAGCTCGACGGCGCCGTGCCTGCGGTCTCCGTCGCCGCGGGGGCCACGAGCAGAGTGGAAGCCGCGGTCGTGATCGCCGCTGCCGCGACGCTCGGCGAGGTGGAGGTGAAGGGAGCGCTGACGATCCCCGGGGAGCCGGCCGTCACGCTCAGGGCGGCGACGATCGACGTCATCGACCGACGTCGGCTGGTGTCGCTGTCGACGGACACCGCGATCGTCAGCGGACCCGGAGCCGTCGCCAAGCTGACCGCGGTGGTCATCAACACCGGTGTCACCCCGTTGCAGGGCACGCTGGCGCTCTACGGCACCACCGGCTGGAGCGCGGGTCCGCAGAGCGTCACCATCACGGTGCCGCCTCGATCCGACCTCACTCACACGTGGACCGTGACGGCCGGCTCCGGCGTCGCGCCCGGCTCGTCGACCCGATTCGAGGCGAGACTCGACCAGACGCTGCGCCGCGGGGTGCTGGTCCGCATCGCCGATGAGGGGGTGATCACGCACACCCAGTCGCCCTGGCCCGGCTATCTCGAGGCCGGGAACTGGTACCCCAGCGGGCTGTCGGGCTGGAACGGCACCCGCACGCGCTACAGCGACAACGACTCGGTGGGCAGCACGGTGACCTGGAACGCGGACCTTCCCCAGGCGGGGCTGTACCGTGTCTCGGTCTGGTATCCGACGAACGCCACCACGACGACCTCTGCCGCGTACATCGTCACGCACAAGAGCGGAGACACCGAGGTCATCGTGAACCAGACGGAGGGTGCAGGCGCCTGGCGCTCGCTCGGCACCTACCGCTATGACGCCGACGCGGTCGGCACGGTGCGGCTCGAGGTGCGCAACACCAGCATCCACCGGGTCAGTGCCGCACAGTTCGTGCGCGTCGGCGACTGACCGGCGCCGCACGGCAGAACACGAAACGGGTGGGCGGGGCCGGAGGGATCCGGCCCCGCCCACCCGTTCGTCGGTGAAGCGGGAGGGACGCTCAGTGCCGCACGTACTCCTGGATGGCGGCCTCGTCGACCGTGACGCCCAGGCCGGGGCCGGTCGGCACCAGGAAGCCGCCGTCGGGCTGCACTTCCAGCGGAGCGGTGAGCAGCCGGTTGGCGACCGGCAGTGTGAACGGCTGGTACTCGAAGGCGAGCAGCGACGTGGCGCTCGCCGCCACGTGCACTCCCGCCGCCATCGCGATGCCGAACGCCGCCGAGTGGTGCGGGGCGACAGGCACGTGGAACGCATCGGACACCGCGGCGATCGCGAGCCCTTCGGTGATGCCGGTGCGCCCGATGTCGGGCTGTGTGAGGCCGACGGCGCGACGGGTGAGCCAGTCGGTGAACTCGAAGCGGCTCCGCATCGCCTCACCGATCGCGACGGGCGTGGAGAGCGAGGCGGCGAGGTCGCGGTGACCCTCGACGTCCTCCGGCGCGAGCGGCGCCTCGAAGAACCACGCGTGCCGGTCGTCGAGCTCGCGGCCGAGCGTCTTGGCCTCGCCTAGGCGGTAGGTCCAGTGCGCGTCGAGCGCGAGGTCCAGGTCGGGGTGCACGGCGCGGATCGCGTCGTAGGTCGCGAGGTCGGTGCGGATGTCCACGCCGAGGTGCAGCTTGATGCGCCGGACGCCGGCATCGACCAGTTCCGCCGCCTTGTCGGCCCGCTCGGCGTCGTCGACGCCGCGGATGCCGGAGACGTAGGTGGGCAGCACCTCGGTGAAGCGTCCGCCCGCCAGCTCGGACACCGAGAGTCCGGTCGCGTGGCCCCACAGGTCCCAGAGCGCGATGTCGACCGCGGCCATGGCATCGGCCTGGTGACCGGTGAGGTGTCCGCGCTCGCGCATCGACTCCGACATCCGGTGCCAGAGGGTGCGCACCGAGCGCGGGTCCTCTCCGAGGATCAGCGGGGTGAGCAGGTTGTCGACGATGGCGGCCGCGACCACGGGAGCGACCGGTGCGAGCGCCTCACCCCATCCGACGAGGCCGTCATCGGTCTCGATCTTCACCAGCAGGGTCTCGTAGCCGGGGGAGTAGAGGCTGCGCCACGGTGGTCGGATGACATAGCCGCGGTGCTCGACGGCGGTGTCGCCGGCGTAGGAGTTATCGGCGTCCTCCTTCGAGAGGTAGAGCGGGAAGGTCTGTACGCGCGCGATTCTCACAAGGGTCTCCAAAGGCAGAGCGGGGCGGGCTGCCGACGGCCGATGCCGCGGCAGTGTGGTCGAGGTGCCGCGTGCGCCGCGGCAGGGCGCTCAGAGGGTCGCGAACGAGCTCGCGGTGCGGGAGGGGCTGTAGCCGAGGGCGACGGAGATCTCGTCTGCTGCCTCGATGAGCTGCAGGGCGAGCTCCTGGTGGGGAGCATGCAGGTCGAGCACCGACAGTGGGCCGCTCGCCGAGAGGCCGGCGACGATCTCGCCGGCACGGTTGTGGATCGGAGCGGCGATGCACGCGCGACCGAAGGCGAGTTCTTCGATCTCGGTCGCGTACCCGCGGCTGCGGGTCTCCTCCAGCGCGACCTCCATGGCGTCGCGGTCGACGATCGTGTGAGGGGTGAACCGCTGGGGCGTCTGCGCGAAGTACTCGTCGACCGTGGCGCTGGGCATGCCGGACAGCAGCGCCTTGCCGAGGCCCGTGGCGTGCAGAGGGCCGGTGCGGCCGGCCATCGCGAAGGACTTCGGCGCGAGTGCGCCCTCGAAGTTGCAGAGGTAGGTGAAGGTGAATCCACTGAGCTCGGCGACGTTGACGCCGATCTCGATCTTGCGCGCGAGGTTCTGGGCGATCTGGCGCGAGGCGCGGAAGATGGGCGAGCCGTTGATCGCGATCGTACCCAGCGAGACGGCGGCCGGGCCGAGGCGGTAGAGACCGGTGCGGCCGTCCTGCACCACGAACTTCATGCGGTCGAGCGCCGACATCATGCGCGAGACGGTGGACTGGCCGAGGCCGGTCAGGGTGCACAGCTCCGAGACGCGGAGTTCTCCGGACTCCTCGGTGAAGCAGGCGAGCAGGGACATCGCCCGTTCGACCGTCTGGGTGCCGCCCACGGATTCGGATGCCATCGCGCCTGCTCCTCCACTCTGCCGCCGCTCGTGCGACGCTGCGGCTCGTCACCGCTGCCAGTCATCCTAATGAGAGAAATGATGCGGAGCAACACAAATGTGGGTGTCTTATGCATTTTGTGGATTTCGCATCCGCATTGTGGTTGACTAAGCGCACGTCACCGCCGACGACTGCGACGACGACGTGCAGGGCCCCACGCGGGGTCTTCCCTCTTCGGAAAGTGAATGCAATGCCACAAGCCACCCTCGAGCGGCCTGCGATTCGCGAGCAGGTCGAGCCACGCTCCGGGCGTCGTTCCACGCTGGGTGCGAAGGATCGCACCTTCGGATTCATGATCGCACTTCCCGCGGTCCTGTTGTTCCTCGTGATCGCGATCTTCCCCCTCGTGTCGAGCATCGGAACGAGCCTCTACGACCAATCGCTGCTGCGCCCCGAGCGCACGTTCGTCGGCCTCGACAACTACGTGGCGATCTGGGACGAGTTCTTCGCACGCCTCGGGACCACCCTCGTGTTCGCCTCGCTCTCGACGGTCTTCCCGCTCGTGCTCGGCGTCGCTCTCGCGATCCTGCTCAATGCGCGGATGCGCGGCAGGAACATCCTGCGCGGCGCATTGATGCTGCCCTGGCTGCTCCCCGGTGTCGTCGTGTCGTTCCTGTGGGCGTGGATCTTCAACGACAGCTACGGCGTCGTCAACCACGTGCTGTCCACGTTCGGGCTCCCGGAGGTCAGCCTGCTGGGACAGCCCGTCGGCGCCATGGCCGCCGTCGTGATCGCGAAGACGTGGCACTCCTTCCCCTGGATCATGGTCGTCGCCCTCGCGGTGCTGCAGACGCTGCCCAGCGAGCAGATCGAGGCCGCGACCATCGACGGCGCGACCAGGGTGCAGCGCTTCCGCTACATCTCCCTCCCGCACATCGCCGGTCCTGTCACGCTCGTGGCGGTGCTCGAGTTCATCTACAACTTCGGCAACTTCGACACGATCTTCGTCATGACCGGCGGCGGGCCGGGCAACTCGACCACCACTCTCGCTGTCAGCCTCTACCACCTCGCGTTCGGCAGCTACGAGCTCGGCAAGGCCTCCGCGATGGGCGCCCTCTGGCTCGTCCTGCTCGCGATCATCTCGAGCGGTTATCTGCTCCTCAACCGACGACTGGAGAAGTGATGCGCCGTAGTCGCGACATCGGCGAGTCGATCATCCGCCCGCACCTGTCCATCCCCGGCCGCGTCCTGCTCCTGCTGCTCGCGCTGTTCGGTCTGCTCCCCATCTACTGGTTGACCGCGACCGCCTTCACCAAGAAGGAGGACGTCTTCGCGCTGGACCGCCCGTTCTTCCCTGTCGATCCGACCATCGAGAACTTCGTCGGGTTCTTCCAGAACGACGCCCTGCTCAAGAACCTCCTCAACAGCGTGATCGTGTCGACAGGCACGGCCGTGCTGGCGGTGCTGGTGGGCGGACTCATGGCGTACTCGCTGTCGAAGTTCCGCTACCGCGGTCGCAACGCCATCATGTTCATGTTCCTGATCGGCCAGCTGATCCCCGGGGCGCTGCTGCTCATCTCCCTGTACCTGATGCTGAGCTCCGCCGGGCTGCTGTACACATACACGGCGCTGATCATCTCGTTCACGACGTTCACACTGCCGCTCGCGGTGTTCCTGCTGAAGGGCATCATCGACGCCCTTCCCGATGACATCCTCGAGGCGGCGAAGGTCGACGGCCTCTCGCGCACGGGAACCATGTTCCGCATCGTCTTCCCGCTCGTGGTTCCCGGTCTCATCACCGCGGGGATGTTCGCCTTCATGCGCGGCTGGAGCGATCTGCTCTTCGCGCTGACGCTGGCCGGGCCCGACAAGCAGACGCTTCCGGCCGGCCTCACCCAGGCGTTTATCCGCGAGGGCACGGCCGACTGGCCGGCGCTCATGGCGGCGTCTCTGATCACGTCGCTGCCGCTCGTCCTCATCTTCATCCTCCTGCAGCGCTACTTCGTCTCCGGCCTCGCCGCCGGAGCCGTCAAGGGGTAGCGATGCGCCGCCCGAATGCACGTCCCCCACATCACGAAGGAGCAGTCTCCATGAACCTCTCGAACTCGCAGCTGAGTCGCCGGGCCTTCCTCGGCGGCGGCAGCGCACTGGCCGCGTTCGGCCTGCTCGCCCTCACCGGCTGTGCCACGCCGACCGCGACGGGCGTCGGCGCCGGCGCGAACGCCGCGACCAAGGCCAAGACCATCAACTTCTACGGCAACTCGCTCGGCGAGGAGGCGCTCAAGTCCGCATGGCAGGGGATCCTCGACGGGTTCTCGGCCCAGGCGGGGGTGACGGTCGCGCCCGTGATCTACCCCTACGACCAGGCCGCCACCCAGCTCGCCCTCACCGGGCGCTCCGGCAAGCTGCTCGGCGTCGGGCAGTCCGGCGGATGGCAGGTGCTCACGCCGATGAACGTGCTGGCCGACCTCACCGATCTCGCGAAGGGGCTGGGTATCCCGCAGGGCGTGCTCGACTCGTACACGATGGACGGCAAGCTGCTGGTGCTCCCGTTGACGGCGGCCGGCATCGGCATGATCACCAACGGCGAGATCGCCGAGAGCGTCGGCATCACCTCGGGCATGAGCGTGGAGAAGTTCGCCACGGCGCTCGAGAAGATCAAGAAGCAGGACTCCTCGTTGATCCCGTACGCCGCGGTCACGAAGAACCCCGACCTCAAGGACGCCGTGCACTGGATGTGGGGCTTCGGAAGCGATGTCGTCACGGATGACTTCACCTGCACCATCGGAGACGCCGAGAGCGTCGAGGCCATCACCTGGTACAAGTCTCTGCAGGACGCGGGGCTGACCCAGACCAACGTCGCCCGCAGCGATGCGCGCATCCTGTTCGCGAGCGGACGAGCGGCGATCTACGACGACGCGCCTCTCGCATCGACCTTCGTGAAGACGAACGGTGCGGCGCAGAACATCATCGACAACATCGGTGCGATCTCGCGGCCGACCTCCGGAGGCAAGGACTCGTTCAACCGGGCATGGGGCAGCGGACTGTTCGCGAGTGCCGGCGAGGGCGAGCTCACGAGTCGCGACTTCATCCTCTACGCGGCGACCAATGTCGAGGCCGCGACCGCCCTGTACGAGAACTCGGCCGTGGCCCCGGCGGCCAAGAGCGTGGCCGATCAGATCCCCGCGCTGGCGGCCGACACGTTCCAGCAGTCTTTCCGCACCGAGATCTCCGAGCACGCCAGGGGAGCCGCGTGGGACCGCGTGGCCGTCACGGCACAGATCGACGCAGCGATCGGCGGCGGCGTCGCCACGATCCTCGCCGGGCAGGTCGACGTGCAGTCCGGGCTCAACGCCCTGAAGAAGGAAGTGCAGGGGCTGCTCGACTCGAACACCTGAGTCGCCGCATCGACGAAGAAGGCCGCGTCCTCAGGACGCGGCCTTCTTGGTGCCAGAGCGGGGTGAGGTCAGAGCCAGCGCTCGCGCAGCACCGGCTTGAGCCAGGCAGCGGGCGATGAGATGGACAGGCCGCCGTCCACCGCGAGCGACGTGCCGGTGACGAACGACGCGGCCTCGGAGGCGAGGAACGCCACGACCGCGGCGACCTCCTCCGGGCGTCCGATCCTGCCGAGGGGATACCCCTCGGTCTCGCCGGTGTCCGTCGCCGAGATGCTGCCGGGCTGCACCGCGTTCACCCGGATGCCGCGGGGGCCGTAGTCGAGAGCGAGCTGCCGCACGAGGCCTTCCACGCCCGCCTTGGCGGCCGCATAGGCGGCGAGGGCGGGGGCGGCGAGTGTCGCGTTGACCGAGGTCACCGCGACGATCGAGGAGCCGGCCGCGAGGTGGGGGAGAGCGGCGCGTGCCACGAAGAACGCCGAGTCCAGCGTCGCGCCGAACGCACCGCGCCAGTCGTCGTCGCTCGTCGCCTCGGCCCGAGCGATCGGCATGCGGCCCGCGGCGAGCACGACCACGTCGATGCCGCCCAGAGAGCGCACGGCATCCGCGACGGTGAGGTCCGCAGTCTCCGGCACACTGCAGTCGGCGGTGAGGTACTGCGTGAAGACCGGGTCGCTGCTCTCCTCGATCCCGACGCCGACGACCCGGTCGCCGGCGTCGACGAAGGCACGCGCGATCGCGATCCCGATGTCGGAGCTGCCGCCGATCAGCAGCACGCCGCGACCGGTCATGCGCGCACCGCGAGCGGGAGCGGAGGGAGGGCGAGCTCTTCGAGGACAACGTGCACGGCTGCGCGGCTGCCGGCGTCGAGGCGAGCAGCGGGGTAGCGGACCGTGGCGTGCTCGATGATGCCGCGCGCTACCAGGATCTCCTTGTGCACCGCCCATGCGATGCCGCCCTGCAGTCCGATCAGCACGAGAGGGAGCATACGACGGAATGCGGCGCGCGCCTCCTCGACGCGCCCCGCGACGAAGTCCGCGAGGACCGGGCCGAGCAGGTCGGGGAACTCGCACGCCGGCATCGTGCCCACGGCGCCCCGCGCGTACTCCTCCAGGCAGAACTGGGCGTTCTGGCCGCCGAGCACGGCGAATGCAGGGTCGGTGATCGCATCCACCACGGCGCCGACCTTGGGGGCGGTGGGCGGGGACTCGACCTTGACCGAGTCGACGCCGTCGAGGAGGGCGAGCTCGGCGATGAGCGCAGGGGTCATGGCGACGCCGGTGACGCCGGGGGCGTCCTGGACCATGACCGACAGCGCCGTGGCATCCGCGACGTCCCCGTAGAAGTCGATGAGGGAGGCCGCCGGCGGCTTCACCATGAAGGGCGGGAGGACCATCAGGGCGTCGGCGCCGCCGTCCTGTGCGAGCTGCGCCTGCTCGATCGAGGTGGCCGTCGAGGTGCCGTTGACGCCGGCGATGACGGGCACGCGGCCTTCGACGACCTCGACCACGTCACTGAGGATCGTCCTGCGCTCCTCGGTCGTCAGGGCGAAGCCCTCGCTCGCCATCCCGAAGACGGCGACGCCGTCGACGCCGGAGGCGAGTTCGAACTCGACCAGCCGTCGGAGCCCCGCGCGATCGAGGGCGCCCGTACTGTCGAACGGGGTTGCCAGAATCGGCATCAGGCCGTGGAGTTTGAGAGCCATGGGCTACTTTCCCTGCTTCCGCATCGTCGGTTCGCACTTTTCGCAAGTATTATGCATATTGTGAGATAGTCTGCCACATAACGGTTATCCGCTACCAATGAAAGCTGTCAACGATGTCGCGTTCCCCGCTCTCACGCACGGTCGAGATCCTCTCCGACGCTCGCTACGTCCAGGCGGAGTCGCCGCGGTGGGACGGACGGGACGGCACCCTGGCGTGGATCGACATGGCGACGGGCGCTTTCCACCGCGGCCGGTTCGAGAACGGACAGGTCATCCCGGAGACGGCCGTGGTCGTCGGCGCGCAGATCGGCGCTCCGGTGCCTCTCGTCGCCGCGGGTGCGGGCTGGGCTGTCGCCGTCGATCAGGGGATCGTGCACGTGAGCGACAGCGGCGTCGTCTCGCCGCTCGCCAGCGGCGTGGCGAGCGAGGGGGACTACATGAACGACGGGGCAGCGGATCCCTTCGGCCGCTTCTGGGTGGGAAGTCAGGCGATGCCCCGCGATCCGCACTGCTCGTTGTGGAGCTTCGATGCCCGCGGCGTGGCGACGGAGCGGCTGCAGGGGGTGACCGTCTCCAACGGTCTGACGTTCGACCGCAGCGGATCCACCCTGTACTACATCGACACGCTGCCGCACCGGAGCATCGAGGCGTTCGACGTCGCGCCCGATGGCGGGCTCTCGAACCGCCGCACGGTGTGCCGGGTCGATGGGGGCAACCCCGACGGGATGACGATCGATCGGGACGGCATGCTCTGGGTGGCCGTCTGGGATGCCGGGGAGGTGCGCCGCTACTCCCCGGAGGGTGCGCTGGCGGAGACCATCGCGCTCCCCGCGACCCGCCCCACAGCTGTTGCTCTCGTCGATCGGCTGCTGGTGATCACCACGGCCAGTGTGGGGCTCGCTGCTCCCACGGAAGCGGACGGCGCTCTGCTCGGCGTCGAGGTGGAGGTGGGCGGGACTCCCGCTCTGCCCTGGGGCGGTACGCCGCCCCTCGTCCACGCGGAGCGCGGCGCGACGGGTGAGGAGGTGACGCGATGAGCACGGTCGACAATGCGCAGCTCCAGCGTCGGGTGGAGTCGAGCAGGATCGTCGCGATCCTGCGGGGGACGGAGGTCGATGCGACGGTCGCCGCCGCGCGGACGCTCCTGGCTGCCGGCATCCTCACGCTCGAGATCGCCCTCACCCTGCGCGATGCGGAGGAGGCGATCGCGCAGCTGGTCCAGGACGCCCCCTCCGACGCGCTCATCGGTGCCGGGACCGTGCTCGACGAGCGCGACGTCGATCGAGCCGTCTCCGCGGGCGCGCAGTTCCTGGTGACCCCCACCCTCAACGACTCCGTCCCCTACGCGGTGGCGCAGCGCATCGGCATCCTGCCCGGGGTCTACACGCCCACGGAGATCCAGCGGGGCCTCGATCTGGGCAGCGCCGCCGTCAAGCTCTTCCCGGCCGCGACCCTGGGACCCGGGTTCATCCGCGCCGTGCGCGACCCTTTCCCCGACGCCCGGATCATCCCGGTCGGCGGAGTGACGCCCGCCAGCGTCGGCGACTACCTCGCAGCCGGAGCCTTCGGCGTCGGAGTGGGCGGTCCGCTCGTCGGCGACGCGACATCTCCGGGGGGAGATCTCGTCGCGCTGGCCGCACGAGCACGGTCCTTCATCGACGCGGTAGGGCCCTGAGACGGAGCCGTCGCGCGTCCATAGTCTTCTCATCATCCGCCCCTCGAATCCGCATAGCAGCGCTCCTTAACGTCGATCTCGCCCCGCGATGTCCGCGGCAGAAGGAGAGAGATGTACGGAACATATCTGCGGCGCGAACTCGCCGGCCGCAAGAAGCAGACCATGATCGTCGCGATCGGATTGGCGATCGCGATCGCCCTCGTGATCATCGTGAACGCGCTCACCGCCGGTGTGCGGGATGCCCAGGCGCAGGCCCTGGAATCCGTGTACGGCGTCGGCACCGACCTCACCGTCACCGGCGCCGCCACCGAGCCGGGGGAGGGCGGTGGCCCGCGGTTCGAGTTCGACGCGGACTCCGGAGAGACCGACGGCGACACCACCACGCTGAACCAGTCGAGGCTCAGCACCGACTTCATGCGGGGCACGCTCGACGCCTCCGTGCTCGACACCGTGGCCTCCACCGACGGGGTGGCTGCCGCGACCGGGGCGTTGAGCCTCACGAACTCCACGTTCTCCGGCGAGCTCCCCAGCGGCGGCTTCGGCCCGCAGGATGGCGCAGAAGGCGGCATGCCGGCAGAAGGCCAGGCGCCGCCCGCCGGCGGAGCGGACGGCGCCGGTGGCGGCGCCTTCGACGTCGACTCGTTCTCGGTGCTCGGCATCGATCCCGCAGCGACGGCCATCGGCCCGCTCGCCTCCGTCGAGGTCAGCGACGGCCGTGCGTTCGACAGCGACGACAGCGGCGCCCTCGTCGCCCTCGTCGACAGCACCTACGCCACGACCAACGAGATCGCTGTCGGTGACACCATCGACGTCGCCGGGTCCGATGTCGAGGTCGTCGGCATCCTGACCTCCACGTCCGGCACCGCCGACACCGCGGCGAACGTCTACCTCCCTCTCGACACGGCGCAACAGCTCGCGGGTGTCGAGGACGTCATCTCCACGGTCTACGTGCAGGCGGACTCTGCGGCCTCGATCGACTCCGTTCAGGCGGCGCTCGCCGACGAGCTGCCCGATGCGACCGTCACCTCCGAGGCCGAACTCGCATCCACCGTCTCCGGCTCGCTCTCCAGTGCCACGTCCCTCATCACGAACCTCGGTACCTGGCTCTCGATCATCGTTCTCGCGGTCGCCGTGCTCCTGTCCGTGCTGCTCACGCTCTCCGGCGTCGGACGACGGACCCGGGAGTTCGGAACGCTCAAGGCGATCGGCTGGTCGAACGGTCGCGTCGTGCGTCAGGTGGCCGGAGAATCCATGGTGCAGGGCCTGATCGGCGGCGCCGTCGGACTCGTGCTCGGCATCGCGGGCATCGTGGCGATCAACATCATCCGCCCGACCGTGGCGGCATCTACCGCGAGCACGGGGCAGACCGGCCCCGGGGGAATGAGCGGCGGTCCCATGGGCGGCGCAGGGGGTCCGATGTCCCAGGCCACCCAGGCGGCGGACATCGTCCTGCAGGCGCCGTTCACTCCGTGGGTGCTGGTCGCAGCCGTCGGGCTCGCCGTGCTCGGCGGACTGATCGCCGGCGCGTTCGGCGGGTGGCGCGCGGCGCGACTCAGCCCGGCAGAGGCGCTCCGGTCGGTCGCCTGAGTGCTCCGGCCGCTCGACACCTCGGACAATTCGATTTCAAGGAGACAGACATGACCATCGCAGACCTGGCGCAGACGGCGCCGATGACAGAAGAGAACCGGCCGCTGTACCGCGCGACGGGCGTGACCCGCACGTACGCGCAGAAGGGACGCACGGTGAAGGCTCTGACCGGTGTGGATCTGGAGATCATGCCAGGGGAGTTCGTCACGATCCAGGGGCCGACCGGGGGAGGGAAATCGACGCTGCTGCAGCTGCTCGGTGCTCTCGATTCTCCGTCGACGGGCTCGCTCCTGCTCAACGGCAGGGAGCTCGCGACCGCTTCGGCGAAGGAGCTCGGGCGTATCCGAGCCGAGGAGATCGGCTTCGTCTTCCAGGGGTTCAACCTCATCCCCACCCTCACGGCCGCGGAGAACGTGAACATGGCTCTGGAGCCGATGAGGCTCGACAGGGCGGAGCGGCTGCGGCGGGTGACCGAGGCGCTCGCGCACGTCGGGCTCGAGGATCGCGGCGACCACCTTCCCACCGAGCTCTCCGGTGGACAGCAGCAGCGCGTGGCGATCGCACGGGCGATCGTGAAGCGACCGCGCGTGCTGCTCGCGGATGAACCGACGGGCAACCTCGACGAGAGCATGCGTGACGAGATCCTCGCGCTGCTCCAGTCGCTGTGCGCCGAGGGCATCACGATGATCGTGGTGACCCACGATTCGGCGGTCGCCCGTCGTGCCACACGCCGCCTCCGGCTCTCGAAGGGGACGGTGCAGGACATCACGCGCTGAACGGCATCACGGATCACAAAGGGGGCCCGGCATCGGCCGGGCCCCCTTCATGCTGTCCGTGACGGCGTCAGTGGGTGTCTTCTGCTTCGATCTCGGTGCGGTCGCCGGACCACTGGGTGTGGAAGGTTCCGGGCTTGTCGATGCGCTTGTAGGTGTGTGCACCGAAGAAGTCGCGCTGTCCCTGCACGAGTGCGGCGGGGAGCCGGTCGGCGCGGATGCCGTCGTAGTACGACAGCGAGGAGGAGAACGCGGGGGCGGGGATGCCGGCGGCTGCCGCGGCGATGACGACGCGGCGCCAGGCGGCCTGTGCGCGGGTGATCGCTTCGGTGAAGTACGGGGCGGTGAGCAGCACGGGCAGTGCGGGCTCGGCAGCGTACGCGTCGGCGATGCGGTTGAGGAACTGGGCGCGGATGATGCATCCGCCGCGCCAGATCTTGGAGATGGCGCCGAGGTCGATGTTCCAGTCGTACTCGGCGGCGCCGGCACGGATCTCGTCGAAGCCCTGCGAGTACGCGACGATCTTCGATGCGTACAGCGCCAGGCGCACGTCCTCGATGAACGCGTCCGGGTCGGCGACCGTGAAGGCCTCGTCAGGGCCGGGGAGAGATCCGGCGACGGCACGCTGTTCCGGGTGGGAGGACAGCGAGCGGGCGAAGGTGGCTTCGGCGATACCGGAGACCGGGACGCCGAGGGCGAGCGCGGTCTGCACCGTCCAGGCGCCGGTGCCCTTGGCGCCGGCCTGGTCGAGGATCACATCGACCAGCGGCTTGCCCGTGTCGGCGTCGACCTGGCGGAGCACCTCGGCGGTGATCTCGATCAGGTACGATTCCAGCTCGCCGCGGTTCCACTCGGCGAAGATCTCCGCGATCTCGGCGGGGGTCTTGCCGGTGCCGCGACGGATCAGGTCGTACGCCTCGGCGATCAGCTGCATGTCGGCGTACTCGATGCCGTTGTGCACCATCTTCACGAAATGTCCTGCGCCGTCGTGGCCGACGTGCGTGACACAGGGCTCGCCCTCGGCGACCGCGGCGATGGACTTCAGGATCGGGCCGAGCGTGACCCAGGACTCGTCCGAGCCGCCGGGCATGATGGACGGGCCCAGCAGGGCACCCTCTTCACCACCGGAGATTCCGGCGCCGACGAAGTTGATCCCCGTCTCACGCACGGCCTTCTCGCGGCGGATCGTGTCGGGGAAGTAGGCGTTGCCGCCGTCGACGATGATGTCACCGGGCTCGAACACCTCGACCAGCGAGTCGATCACGGCGTCGGTGGGGCCACCGGCCTTGACCATGATGATCGCGGTGCGCGGCTTCTGCAGACTGTCCGCGAACTCCTGATACGACGACGCGGGCACGAACCCGGCCTCCGGGTGCGCGTCGAGAAGCGACTGCGTCTTCTCGAAACTGCGGTTGAAGATCGCCACGGTGTTCCCCTCGCGGCTGGCGAGGTTGCGGGCGAGGTTCGACCCCATGACGGCGAGTCCGACGACTCCGATGTTCGCTGATGCTTCGGGCACAGATGGCTCCTCGATCGTGAAGAAGGGTTGCTTTCAGCGTATCGCTGTGTGCGGGGTCAGTGCGCCGCTGTGTCACGGTTTGCGACGAAGCGGCGCGTGACGCTGATGTCGCGGTCGCCGAGGCCGTCCGCGACGATCTCGTCGAAGGCCGCGCGGAGGGTGGGGAGCAGGATCGCCGCCGTCCCGGTGGCGTCCGCGATGTCCGCGGCGAATCCGAGGTCCTTCACCATGTACTGCGCGATCCCGCTGGGGGAGTCGTCGCCCGAGACGAGCTTCTCCCTGCGCGAGTCGAGCAGGCGGGAGCCGGCGTAGCCGCCGCCGAGCAGCGACCAGAGCGCGTCCAGGTCCAGTCCCGACCGCTCGGCGAGCACGGTGGCCTCTCCCAGGGCGAGGATGGTCGCCGACACCACGAGCTGATTGCAGGCCTTGGCGACCTCACCGGCACCCAGGGGGCCGAGGTGGACAGGGGAGCCGCACGACGCGAGCACTTCGGCGGCGATCGCGGCGTCGTCGTCCGCGCCCCCGAGCATGATCGACAGCGTTCCGGCGATCGCGCCATCCTCCCCGCCCGACACCGGGCAGTCCACGATGCGCACGCGCCCCTCGGTCTGAACGTGCAGGCGTTCCGCCAGTCGGCGCACAGCCGGTGCGGAGGAGGTGGAGCCGATCAGGATCAGCAGCTCGCCCGAACCTGCGAGCAGGCCGTCCGGCCCGTCGAGCAGCTCCTCGAGCTGAGGAAGATCGGGGAGCATCACCAGCAGGACGTCTACGCTGGAGGCGAGCGCGCGTGGCGTCTCCGCCCAGGTCGCTCCTGCAGCGACGAGTTCCGGTTGGGGACGACGCGCGTGGATCACGAGGTGACCGCGGGCGGCCAGGAGATGATCGGCCATGGGGCGACCCATGACGCCGAGACCGATGACGCCGACGTCGGCGGTTGAGGCATTCATGGTGTCACGGTAGCAAAGATCCAACCCAGCGGACAGGGTTCAGCTAGATGGATCTGGGTTAGAGTGGCACCCATCGACTTCCCGAGGAAGGGATCAACATGGCCGGAACCGAGAACCGCTTGCGTGTCGTCGTGGCGGTGCCGTTGCGCGAGGAGCTCTGCCGACTGATCGAGGAGCTCGAGCCGCGGATCGAGCTCATCCGCGATCACACGCTGCTCCCCCCGATGCGCGGACCGGCCGACTGGTCGGGCGATCCGGAGTTCGTCCGCACCCCGGAGCAGCAGGAGGCGTTCGATGCGCTGGTGGATTCGGCCGATGCGCTCTTCGGCATCCCCGATGTCGCGGCCTCCGAGCTTGCGCGCACCGTCGGTGCGAACCCGGGCCTTCGCTGGGTGATGACCACGGCTGCCGGCGGCGGTGGCACGGTGAAGGCTGCCGGCCTGGACCGCGCGGCGCTGGATCGTGTCGTCTTCACCACGAGCGCGGGTGTGCACGGCGGCCCGCTGGCGGAGTTCGCGGTGTTCGGCATCATCGCCGGAGCCAAGGGTCTGCCCCGCCTCCTGGCTGATCAGTCCAGCCGCACGTGGCCTGACCGCTGGGAGATGCGTCAGGTCGACGAGATGACCGTCCTGGTCGTCGGCCTCGGCGGGATCGGCGCGGAGTGCGCTCGCCGTTTCTCCGCGCTCGGCGCGAGGGTCTGGGGCACGACGCGCTCCGGGGAGCCGGTCGAGCACGTCGAGCGGCTCGTGCCACTCGACCAGCTCGTGGCCGCCGTCGCCGACGTCGATGCGATCGTCGTCACGCTTCCCGGCACCGCCCAGACGCACCACCTGATCGACGCTGAGGTGCTCGCCGCGGTGAAACCCGGAGTCATCATCGCCAGCGTCGGCCGAGGCACGGTCATCGACGAGGGGGCGCTGCTGTCAGGGCTCGACGATGGACGGATCTCGTTCGCGGCACTGGATGTCTTCGAGCAGGAGCCGCTCGAGGAGTCGTCACCGCTGTGGACCCATCCGCGCGTGCTGGTCAGCCCGCACACGGCAGCGCTCAACTCGAAGGAGGAGGAGCGGATCGCCCGCCGCTTCGCCGAGAACGCGGCGCGCCTGCTGGATGGCGAGCCGCTGCGCGCAGTCGTCGATACGGTCGAGTTCTACTGACCACGAGAGAGGCCCGTGCATGGACGACGACAGTCGTGAGGGACGTGACCCCGCGCCGGCGGTGACGCGCAGCATCCGTCTGCTCGGGCTGCTCGCCGAAGCGGGAGGCCCGCGCACGCTCACCGAGCTCGCGGGCGATCTCGGGCTGGCGAAGTCGTCGACAGCGAATCTCTGTCTCGCCCTCGAGGGTGGGGGCATGATCGAGCGGACCCCGCAGGGCTATCGCCTCGGACTGCGCACCGCCGAGCTGGGTGGCGCCTTCGCCGCGCAGTTCAATCAGGTGCGTGAGTTCTACAGCGTCTGCGAAGCGTCGCCGGTGCTGCACACCGAGCTGGTGCAGGTCGCCATGCTCGACGGGTCCGACGCCCTGTACCTCGCGCGTCATGAGGGCTCGCAGTCGCTGCGGCTCGGAACGCCGCTCGGCTCGCGCCTGCCGGCGCCGCTCTCGGCGACGGGCCGCGCGCTGCTGTCCGCGATGACCGATGCCGAGGTCATCGCGCTGCTGGGCGAGGACGCCGTGTTCCCCGCGCTCACCGAGCGCAGCACCACCACGATGAGCGCGCTGCTGGACGTGCTCGAAGCGGCGCGACGCCGCGGCTGGTCCATCGATGCCGAGGAGTCGCTGCGCGGCGTCGTCGGCGTGGCTGTGCCGCTGAGCGCCTGGGCGCCGTCCGATCCGCCGCTCGCCCTCGGCGTGGCGATCAGGGCGGGCGAGGCCGACTACGAGCGCATCGAGCGTGTCGGCGGCGCGCTGCGTGAGGCTGCCGCCGTCCTCACGAACCCGTTCAGCGCCGCCGCCCGGCGCTGACCCCGGGCGCGCTCAGGTGTCCGTCGAGAAGAGTGCTACGTCCAGCGTCGGTCCAAAGGGTTGAACTGCATCCAACAGGCTGATATCGTCAACCTCACGCCGTTGGCGAAGCCGATCGAAGGAGATGGCAGTGACCAAGACCAGCACCCCCGCCGAAGCAGTGCCGGATGACCCGGAGTACGCGGCGAACCTGCGCAGGGCGACGCTCGCCTCGAGCATCGGCAGCGCACTGGAGTACTTCGATTTCGCCCTGTACGGGCTCTCGACGGCCCTGATCTTCAACGTCCTGTTCTTCCCCCAGGGCGACCCCGCGATGGCGACCGTCGCGGCGTTCGCGACCTTCGGCGTCGGCTTCCTGGCCCGCCCGTTCGGCGGTCTGTTCTTCGGCGTCCTCGGCGACAAGCTCGGACGCAAGTGGGTGCTGGTCGCCACCATCCTCCTGATGGGAGGAGCATCGACCGCCATCGGCCTGCTGCCCACCTATGAGGCGATCGGACTCTGGGCGCCGGTCCTGCTGGTGCTCATGCGACTGCTGCAGGGGTTCGGCGCCGGAGCCGAGCAGGCGGGAGCAACCGTGCTGATGGCCGAGTACGCGCCGGTGAAGCGCCGCGGATTCTTCTCCGCACTGCCGTTCATCGGCATCCAGGCGGGCACTCTGCTCGCGGCCGTCGTGTTCAGCCTGATCACGCTGCTGCCGGAGGACCAGCTGCTGAGCTGGGGCTGGCGGGTGCCGTTCCTGGCGTCGTTCGTGCTGATCCTCCTCGCCCTGTTCATCCGCATGCGCCTGCGCGAGACGCCGACGTTCGTGGAGCTCGAGAAGCACGAGCAGATCGCCGAACGGCCCATCCGCGACATCTTCACGCACGGTCTGCCCGGCGTCATCGTCGGCATCGGCCTGCGGATGGCCGAGAACGGCGGCTCCTACATGTTCAACACGCTGGGGCTGGCGTTCTTCGTGGCCGTGGCCGGCGACACCGCCGACAAGAGCCTGCTCACCTGGGGAGTCACGCTCGGGTCGCTGATCGGCATCTTCTCTGTGCCGATCACCGGGCATCTGTCCGATCGCTTCGGCCGCCGCACCGTCTACCGGTTCGGCGCGGTGTTCATGCTGATCTACACGTTCCCCGCCTGGTGGCTGCTGTCGCTCGGCAACCACGCGATCGCCATCGGCGTCATCGCAGTCGGCATCGGCGTCGCGGTGAACAGCATGCTCGGACCGCAGTGCGCCATGCTCCCCGAGCTGTTCGGCAACCGTCATCGCTACCTCGGCGTCGCGATGGCCCGCGAGATCTCCGCCGTGCTCGCCGGCGGCCTCGCCGGAGTCCTCGGCGCCTACCTGATCGCCGTCACCGGCGGCAACTGGGTGCTGCTCGCGACCTACATGGCCGTGCTCGCGCTGATCACCACCGCATCCACCTTCCTCGCACCCGAGACCCTGCGCCGTGACCTCACGCGCGTCGACGACGCGATCAAGGTGTCGCGCGGCGAAGGCGGAGACGACGTGTTCGCGACCACCGTGTCGATCACGGCGGTCGGTCGATGAGCGGCGCGGCGTCGCTGCCTCCCGCGGCGACGGTGGGGATCTGATGCGCGTCGTTCGGGTCGCGACCCCGGCGGGTCCGCGCTTCGCCAGGCTCGACGGCGCGGGTTTCGTCCCCATCGAGGATCCGTTCCGCGCAGCTGCGGAGGGGCGCATGCCGTCGGATGCCGGAGATCCCCTCGACGGAACGATCCTGGCGCCGGTCGATCCCCGTGTCGTCGTCGGCATCGCACAGAACGGTCCGGGACATCCCTCGCCGGTGCAGGCCTGGCTGAAGAGCCCGCGCACGGTCGTCGGCACCGGCACCCAGGTGCACGTCAGGCGGGACGCCGGCACCCCCGTCGCCGAGGGGGAGATCGCCGTCGTGATCGCACGGTCCACGATCGGTCTCACCGCCGAGAATGCACACGAGTTCGTGTTCGGCGTCACGGCGGTCAACGACCTCTCCAGCCCTGATCGAGGGGAGTGGGATCCGCGCAACTTCGAATCGAAGTCGGGCGACGGGTACACGCCGCTCGGGCCCTGGATCGACACGGATGCCGACATCGACGACGTCGAGCTCGAGCTGCTCGTCGACGACGTGGTGATGTGCACGACGGGCAGCCGCGAGCTGCCGATGTCGATCCGCGACTGCCTGGCCTACGTCGCCTCCTGGTCGACCCTGGGTGCCGGCGACGTCGTCATGACGGGCGCGCCTCGAGCGCAGACTCCGGTGAGCCGCGGTCAGACGGTCACCGTGCGGGTTGCGAGAATGGAGCTTGTCACACCGCTGGTGTGACGTCGAGCGATGGAGGAATGACAATGCGGATCGTCGTGATGGGACCGAGCGGCTCGGGGAAGTCCACGGTCGGGCGCTCACTCGCCGAACGCATCGGGGCGCGATTCATCGACGCCGACGACCTTCATCCGCTCACCAACGTCGAGAAGATGGCGGCCGGGATCCCGCTCGACGACACGGATCGGATGCCGTGGCTCGCCGTCGTGGGTGCTGCTCTGAGCGATGCCGCTCATATCGTGATCGCCTGCTCGGCGCTCAAGCGCTCCTATCGTGACGCGATCCGTGCCCAGGCGCCGGATGCGTTCTTCGCAGAGCTCTCGGTCAGCCGAGCGGCCCTCGAGGCGAGGGTCCTCTCGAGAGGGGACCATTTCATGCCGGCATCGCTGGTCGAGTCGCAGCTGCAGACGTGGGAGCCGCTGCAGGCGGACGAGCGGGGCATCAGCGTCGACGAGTCGGCGGATGTCCAGGAAGCGACATCCATCATCAGCACGGCCACGGAGGCGCGCGCCGGGTGAGGCGTGACCGGGGACGGAGCCCGGAGCGTCAGTCCTTGCGGTAGCCCGAGCGGCCGAGCGAGAAGAGCGCGATGAACGACGTCACTGCGGCGCACACCGTCATGGCTCCGATGACCCAGAGGAGTACGTGCGAGAGGAAGGCGCCGTCGAGCATGAGGTCTCCGTGATCTGCAGAAGGGAACGGTGTACTCAGCCTATCGGGTCATCCGGTACCATTGAGCCTGTACCTCGGCGAGGGATGCTTCAGCGCGTGCGCTGTCATCCGTTATCGACGCGGCGAAGCAAGCCCGGTGGCTTTCCTCACGCGTCCGCGTTCGAGATCGCTATTCACAGACCACCGCGCGGCACCTTCGCTGCGTGTTCCGAAGGAGAACCTCATGTCTGAAGACACCAAGGTCCACGCCGAGCTCCGCGCGAGCTTCGGCAAGGGCTTCGCCCGTCGCCTGCGCGCCGCCGGCAAGATCCCCGCCGTCATCTACGGTCACGGCACCGAGCCCGTGCACGTCGCACTGCCGGGCCACCAGGTCTCGCTGCTCCTGCGCCGCGCCAACGCGCTGCTCGAGCTCGACATCGAGGGCACGCCGCAGCTCGCCCTGGTCAAGGACGTCCAGAAGGACCCCGTGCACCAGATCATCGAGCACATCGACCTGCTCGTCGTGAAGAAGGGCGAGAAGGTCGCCATCGACGTGCCGATCATCGTCGTGGGCGAGCCGGCTGCCGGCACGACCGTCAACCAGGACGCCAACACGATCTCGATCGAGGCCGAGGCGACCCACATCCCGCAGAACATCGAGGTCTCGGTCGAGGGTCTCGAAGACGGCGCGCACATCACCGCTGCCGACGTCGTCCTCCCCAAGGGCTCGTCGCTGCTGACCGACGCCGACGTGCTCGTCGTCGCGATCTCGATCCCCGCCGAGCAGGACCTCGGCGAAGAGGACGAGGCCGCTGCAGGCGAAGAGGCAGCCGAGGAGGCCGCCGCGGAGTGATCTCCGACAGTTTCACCGCAGAGGGGACGCGATCCGATCGCGTCCCCTCTGTCGTATCCTGACCGGGTCGCAGACGGCTCGGCGCGAGAGGACGAGAAGAACATGACATCGACCTGGCTCGTGGTCGGACTCGGCAATCCGGGGCCCCGGTACGAGACGACGCGTCACAACATCGGCCAGATGGTCGTGGACGAGCTCGCCGCCCGTCGCGGCGAGAGCTTCCGCGAGCACAAGGGAGGTGCGCGGGTCGTCGAGACCTGGTTGCGCCCCGGTGCCGACAAGCTGGTGCTCGCCAAGCCCAACACCTTCATGAACGTCTCCGGCACGCCGGTCGCTGCTCTTGCACGCTTCTACTCCGTGCCGCCGGAGCAGATCGTGGTCGTGCATGACGAGCTCGACATCCCGTTCGACACGGTCAAGCTCAAGATCGGCGGAGGCCATGGCGGTCACAACGGCGTGCGCGACGTCGCGCGGGCCATCGCCACCGCGGACTTCCCGCGCGTGCGCGTCGGCATCGGACGCCCGGTCGGACGTCAGGACCCCGCGGACTGGGTGCTCTCGCCGTTCGGCAAAGACGAGCGAGCGAACCTGCCGATCCTGATCGACGATGCTGCGGATGCCGTGGAGCTCCTCGTCGCCGAGGGACTGGTCGCCGCCCAGCAGAAGCACCACGCGCCGCGCTGAGTGCGGCACGTGGTGCGCGGGATCAGCTGTAGAGGCCTGCGGTTCCGGCCGCCCCTCCGAGCGTGAGTGCGACCAGCACCACCAAGAAGAAGATCACCGGGCCGACGGCCGAGACGATCAGCGCCGCGATGCCCTGTCCACGTCCCTGCTTGCGGACGATGGCGAGGATGCCGATGACGATCGCCACGATGCCGAGGATGGTTCCTGTCCAGAACGCCAGTTCCGCCCACAGCACCTGGTCGCGCGCGGGGGAGAGCCACGCGAGCGAATCGAAGTCGTCGACGCGCGTGGCGGCCTCGGGAATACGGCGACCGATCTCGTACGTGGCGACTCCCACGACGATGGGCGTGACCACCGCCGCGACCAGCGAGAAGAGCAGCGCGAGGATGCCGAGCAGCCCGGACTTGCGCGGAGCGGCGTCCGGCACGGCGTAGCCTCCTGCCTGCTGCGTGTAGCCGCCGACCGGTACCTGATAGGCACCGGGAGGGGCCGAGTACGCCGTCGGCGCGACCGCGTACTCGGCAGCAGGAGCTGTCGGGTACGCGGGGCCGGTCGGCGGTGCAGGGTACGGCGGCGCGACCGGAGGCGGCGGAACCGCGCCGGTCGGCGCAGGGGGAACAGGAGGAACGGCGCCGGACGGCGGGGGCAGCTGCGGATCGGTCACGCCCCCATCCTAGGGCGCTGCTCTCAGATGCGACGGAGCAGGCCGACCCGGTCGTAGACGTCGGACAGCGTCGCATCGGCGACGGCATCCGCCTTCCCGGCGTTCTCCGCGAGGATGCGATCGAGCTCTGCGGGGTCGTCCAGCAGTTCCAGCGCGCGCGCACGCACCGGCTCGAATTCGTTCACGACGACCTCGGCGAGACCCTTCTTGAAGTCTCCGTACCCGCGGCCCGCATACTCGTTCTCGATCGAGGAGACCTGCTGGCCGGTGAGCGCCGCGTAGATCGTGAGCAGGTTGGAGACGCCGGGCTTGTTCTCCCGGTCGAAACGCACGGAGCCCTCGTTGTCGGTCACGGCGCGCATGATCTTCTTCGCGGACTTCGCGGGCTCGTCCAGCATCCAGATCACGCCGGCGTCGCTCTCCGCGGACTTCGACATCTTCGACGTCGGGTTCTGCAGGTCGTAGATCCGCGCCGTCTCCTTCTGGATCACGGGCATCGGCACCGTGAACGTCTCGCCGAAGCGGGAGTTGAATCGCTCGGCGAGCGTGCGCGTCAGCTCGACGTGCTGCTTTTGGTCGTCGCCGACGGGCACCACATCGGTCTGGTAGAGCAGGATGTCGGCCGCCATCAGCACCGGGTAGGTGAACAGGCCCACGCTGGTGCCGTCCTGCCCGTAGCGGGAGGACTTGTCCTTGAACTGGGTCATCCGGCCGGCCTCGCCGAAGCCCGTGATCGTGCTGAGGATCCACGCGAGCTCGGCGTGCGCTCGCACGTGCGACTGCACGTACAGCGTCGACAGCGACGGTTCGATCCCCGCGGCGATGTACTGCGCGGCGGTGCGTCGCGTCTTCTCACGCAGCACGGACGGGTCCTGCGCGACCGTGAGGGCGTGCAGATCGACCACCGAGAAGTAGGCGTCGTAGGAGCTCTGGAGGTCCCGCCACTGCAGGAGCGCGCCGATGTAGTTGCCGATCTGAAGAGAGTCGGCGGAGGGCTGCATTCCGGAGTAGAGGCGAGGTTTGGTCACGACATCAATCCTATGGTGCTCCGCGCCGCCGCTCCTCACGGAGGGAGTCGCCGTGGTCGTCTAGGCTGACGGGATGTCGGCGCCGTCCCGCAGCCCCGTCCGCGCACCCGCTCGCCGGGATCGCGCGCTGTACGTGGAGATCCTCATCCGAGCGCCGCTGGAGACCCTCTGGGGCCTCACGCAGGACCCTGCCGCGCACGTACGATGGGACGCGCGCTTCTCCGCCATCCGGCCCGTGCGGACGCGACCGGACGGTGCGCAGGAGTTCGCGTACGCTCTCGACCTGGGCGTGCACACGATCCGCGGCACCGGGGTCTCGCTCGGCACACGGGAGGGCTCGCGGGGCGAGCGCACCTCGGCGCTCGTGTTCGACTCCGCTGACCGGCTGTCGCCGTTGCAGTCCGGACGCGGCTACTGGCGCTACATCCCGACCGATGACGGTGTGCGCTTCATCACCGGGTACGACTACACACCAGGGTGGGGACCCTTCGGTCTGATCCTCGACCGGCTGGTGACGAGGCGCTTCGTCTGGTGGCTCACGGCGCGCAGTTTCGATCGACTCAGGATGTGGGCGGAGGACGACATCGCTCCGGAACGACTCAGCGGGTGGCGTTCGCTCCGCCGGGGAGGTCCGAAGGCGCGACGCTGTCTGTCGCGTCCGCCGCGCCGCCGGGAGCGCACGATCATGCAGGACGCCCCGGATTCCCTCGACAGGATCAGCTCATGAGCGCCGGCGACGGCGTGTTCGAGCGCGCTCTCGGGCCGGACTTCGCACGCCTGCATCCGCAGCTGCAGCGGCGCTTCGGCGTCGGCGTGGCTGCGGGGTACGGCTGCGTGGGTCGGGGAGTGATGTCCGAGGTGCGGCGTGGCCCGTGGTGGACGCTGCCGTTCCTCGCGATCGGGACGATGCGCAACATCATGTTCCCCGAGCGCGGCACCGACATCCCGTTCCAGATCGATAACCATGCCTACGTCGACAGCCTCGGCCGGGAGACCGTGACTTTCGTGCGCACCATGACGGTGCGCCCAGGACGTCGTCGACGCTTCGACGCGACCATGATCTACAGCGAAGCGCGGGGGAGGATCATCGACTACCTCGGCACGCATCAGCATCTCGCGGTGGACCTGGAACTCGCGGTGACCGATGACGGCGCTCTGCGATTGACCTCGGGAGCGCAGCGCTTCTACGAGGGACCGCTCGCGTTCCGGTTCCCGATGCTGTTCAGCGGGCGGGCGCATCTGACCGAGCGCTTCGACGACGAGCGCGGGTGCTTCGTGATCGACCTCGAGGTGCGCAACGACCTGCTCGGATTCCTGTTCGGCTATCGCGGCGCCTTCGAGTGCGAGTTCCCGAGTGACGGGGCAGTGCCCGAGACCGTCAAGCCGTATCGCGAGGAGGTGCGCGAGTGACGGCCAGGGGAGAGGCGTTCCTGCGGGCGCTGGGAGCGGATGCGGAGCGCCTGCACCCGCAGATCCTGGCGCAGATGCGCGCTGTCGCCCCCGACGAGGACCGTGCCGAAGGGGTCTTCGAGGTGGCCGGCAGCCGTTTCGGGCGTCTGTCCGCGTTCGGCCGGCCCGTCGTCGGACCGCGCATGCTGGTGACGCGCTTCGGGCGCGACGTGCCGTTCCTGCTCACCGTGCGCTGCGGGGTGACCGCATCGGGGCAGGCGACGCTCGACACGACGCGGGAGTTCCGTTTCCCCGGATCGACGCAGTACATCTCCGACCGACTGACCACGACCCCGCGTACCGGCATCGTGCACAACGTCCTGGGCGCACGCGGCCGCGTCGAGATGCTCGAGCACTGCAGCGTCACGGACGACGGCGCCCTGCGGATGCGCACCCGCCGCGTCGCCCTGCGCTTCGCCGGGCGACGGATCCCGCTCGCGGGGATCTTCGGCGTCGATGTCGACCTCGAGGACGGGTGGGATGAGGACCACCGCCGCCGTACGATCAGGATGCGCGCGACGAATCCGCTGTTCGGCACGGTCCTCGAGTACCGCGGGTGGTACCGGTACCTCGACCAGGAGGACGGCATCGGCCGCGCTCCCGGTCGTTCGGCGATTCAGTAGGTGTAGTCGACGACCACGGGAGCGTGATCGCTCCAGCGCTGGTCGTAGGCGGCGGCGCGGGCGACGTGGTACGCGGTGGCGCGCTCCGCGAGAGCCGGTGTGGCCAGGTGATAGTCGATCCGCCAGCCGGAGTCGTTGTCGAACGCCTGACCGCGCATGGACCACCACGTGTAGGGGCCGTCGACTTCGCCGTGGAAGCGGCGACCCACGTCGACCCAGCCCAGTCCCACGCCCACAGAGCCGTCGACCCCGGTGACCTCGGTGCCCGCGGGGCCGAGGAAACGGTCGAAGTACGCGCGCTCGCGGGGCAGGAAGCCGGCCTTCTTGCGGTTGCCACGCCAGTTCTTGATGTCGAGCTCGCGGTGACCCACGTTCAGGTCGCCCGTGACGAGCGCGAGCGCGTCGTCGGCACCGAGCTCGGCGAGGCGCGGTCCGAACGCGTCGAGGAACTTCCACTTCTCGTCCTGCTTGGGGGTGTCGGCCTCGCCGGAGTGCACGTAGGCGCTGACGACCGTGAGCGGACGGTCGCCGATCAGGAAGTCGGCCTCGATCCACCGCCCCTTGGAATCGAAGTCGGCGTCACCGAAATCGGTGCGCGATGCGATCGCCGGCACGCGGCTCGCGATCGCGACGCCGGCGCGGCCCTTGGCCGTGGCCTCGTCATGCACGAACGTCCAGCCGGGGAGTGCCGCCTCCAGGTGCTCGTCCTGCCCGCGGACCTCCTGCAACGTCAGGATGTCGACATCGGCGTCATCGAGCCATCCGCTCATCCCGTTACGGGCAGCCGCCCGGATTCCGTTGACATTGACCGAGGCGATACGCAGATGAGGCATGGGGACAAGCCTAACGAGAGCCGCCGACATCCCGATCGCTGTTGCCGTCCCTGGCACCGTTTCCTGCCCTGGTGCCGTTGGCGTCCCTGGCGCCGCGGTTCAGCTCCGACAGGAGCCGCTGCGCGAGCGGCGTGGTGGTATCGACCGGCGGAGGCGGCGACGCCTCTAGATCGGCGAGCTCCGCCTCTGCCGCGCGCAGGGCCCGCCCTGCCGCCCACGCGCGGTGCCACGGAGCCGTGTCACGGGCGGTCTGGGCTTCTCGCACCCGGATGCGCGCGGCGGTCAGGAGCGCCCGGTACTCCGCCAGACGCCGCTCCGCCTCGGTCTGATGCAGCAGCGGGACATCGCGGTCGCCCGCGGCGACGGCGATCCACGACGATGCGACGAGCATCACGACGCCGTTGATCCGGAACCACAGCAGCAGACCGATGAAGATCGCGAACGTGGCGAGCAGGGGATTGGAGGGCGTGTAACTCAGCAGGAATCCCGCACCGAACTGGAGGACGGTCATCGCACCGCCGCCGAGGAGCGCGCCGGGCCAGATGATCCGCCAGTCCAGCGACGTTCCCGTCAGGAAGCGGACCATGGCGGCCAGCGCGGCGGACATCAGCACGAACGACACCAGCACCGTGCCGACGTGGATGCTGAGGTTCACGCCATCCGATTCGGAATCCCAGCCCAGCTGGGCCAGCACCCAGCTCAGCACGCCGGCACTCGCCGAGCTGAGCAGGGATCCGATGATGAGAGCGACGCCGAAGATCACGGCCGCCAGCAGGTCGCGGGCCTTGAGGAGCACGTAGCTGCGTCGGTCCGGCGGCAGGCCGAAGATGTCCCTGGTCGCCCGCCGGGAGAAGGTCACCCATCCGATCGCGGTCCAGATCACGGTGCCGAGGGCGATCAGACCGGTGATGCTCAGGACGCCGGTCGTGTTGGCGGCGATCTCCTGCACCTGTGCGGGGGTGACCACCCCGCCCTCGGGGAGGATCAGATTGGGGATGTAGCTGTTGATCATGTCGATCAGGCCGTTCACGGCTTCTTCGCTGCCGCCGAGCCAGAGCCCGGCGATCGCGAAGGCGAGGTAGATGGCGGCGAAGATCGCGAACAGCGCCTGATAGCTGACACCGGCGGCCAGCAGAAATCCGTTGTGCTGCAGGAAATGACGCCAGACCCGCACGGGGAAGAGGCCGAGTGTGCGTCGGGTCAGCGCCGTGGCGCGCTCGACCGCCACATCGAGGCGACCGGCTTCGGGCGCGGCGCCACCGGAATCAGACACGCCTCCACCCTATCCAAGGGCGGAGGCGTGTCGAACAGCGCGAGAGCGGTCAGCGGCGTCCGCGCAGGACGGCCTGCTTGACCTCGGCGATCGCCTTGGTGACCTCGATGCCACGCGGGCACGCCTCGGAGCAGTTGAAGGTCGTGCGGCAGCGCCAGACACCCTCCTTGTCGTTGAGGATGTCGAGGCGCACGGCGGCGTTGTCGTCGCGCGAGTCGAAGATGAAGCGGTGCGCGTTCACGATCGCGGCCGGACCGAAGTACTGTCCGTCCGTCCAGAACACGGGGCACGACGAGGTGCACGCGGCGCACAGGATGCACTTGGTGGTGTCGTCGAAGATCTCGCGGTCGGCGATCGTCTGCACGCGCTCCTTGCCCTTCTCCGGCACGGAGTTCGCGACCAGGAACGGCTGGACCTCGCGGTAGGAGGCGAAGAACGGCTCCATGTCGACGACGAGGTCCTTCTCGAGGGGGAGACCCTTGATCGCTTCGACGTAGATCGGCTTGGAGATGTCCAGGTCCTTGATCAGCGTCTTGCAGGCGAGGCGGTTGCGGCCGTTGATGCGCATCGCATCCGAACCGCAGATGCCGTGTGCGCAGGAGCGGCGGAAGGTCAGCGAGCCGTCGACCTCCCACTTGATCTTGTGCAGTGCGTCGAGCACGCGGTCGGTGGAGTACAGCTCCACGTCGTAGTCGACCCAGTGCGGCTCGGCGTCGACCTCGGGGTCGAACCGGCGGATGTTGAAGGTCACGACGAAGGACTGGATCGCAGCCTCCTGGGTCGTGTCGGCAGGTGCTTCTGCGATGGCGGTGGACATGCTCAGTACTTCCTCTCCATCGGCGGGTAGTTGAACTCGCCCTGCTCGTTCTTGGTGAACACGACGGGCTTCCAGTCGAGCTTGATGTGATCGCCCGGGTCGGACGAGTGCGCATCGCCGGTCAGGTACGCCATGGTGTGCTGCATGTACTTCTCGTCGTCGCGCTTCGGGAAGTCGTCGCGCATGTGACCGCCGCGGCTCTCCTCGCGGTTCTGCGCCGCGTAGACCACGACCTCGGCGATGTCGAGCAGGAAGCCCAGCTCGACGGCCTCGAGCAGGTCGGTGTTGAACCGCTGGCCCTTGTCGTCGACGTGCACGTTCTTGTAGCGCTCGCGCAGCTCGGCGATGACTCCCAGCACGTGCTGCAGGGAGTCGTGCGTGCGGAACACCTGCGCGCCCTTGTCCATCTCGTCCTGCAGCGTCTTGCGCAGCACGGCGATGCGCTCGGTGCCCTGGTTGTTCCGGAGGCCCTCGAGCATGTCCGACACGAAGCCGGCCGGGTTCTCGGGCAGCGGGACGAAGTCCGCGGTCTGGACGTACTCGACGGCGTTGCGACCGGCGCGCTTGCCGAACACGTTGATGTCGAGCAGCGAGTTGGTGCCGAGGCGGTTGGCGCCGTGCACCGAGACGCACGCGCACTCGCCGGCGGCGTAGAGTCCGGGGACGACGGTGGTGTTGTCCGCGAGGACCTCGCCGTCGTTGTTGGTCGGGATGCCGCCCATGGCGTAGTGCGCGGTCGGCATCACGGGCACCGGCTCGACGACCGGGTCGACCCCCAGGTACGTGCGGGCGAACTCGGTGATGTCGGGGAGCTTGGTCTCGAGGACCTCCGCGCCCAGGTGCGTGCAGTCGAGCAGCACGTAGTCCTTGTGGGGGCCGGCGCCGCGGCCGTCGAGGACCTCCTGCACCATGCAGCGCGCGACGATGTCACGCGGAGCGAGGTCCTTGATGGTCGGTGCGTAGCGCTCCATGAAGCGCTCACCCGACGCGTTGCGCAGGATCGCGCCCTCGCCTCGTGCGCCCTCCGTGAGGAGGATGCCGAGACCGGCGAGCCCCGTCGGGTGGAACTGGAAGAACTCCAGGTCCTCGAGGGGGAGGCCCTTGCGCCAGACGATGCCGACGCCGTCGCCCGTGAGGGTGTGCGCGTTGGAGGTGGTCTTGAAGATCTTGCCGAAGCCGCCGGTCGCGAAGATCACGGCCTTGGCCTGGAACACGTGCAGCTCGCCGGTGGACAGGTCGTAGGCGACGACGCCCGCTACCTGGGTCTTGCCGTCCGCATCTTTCACGGTCAGCAGGTCGAGCACGTAGAACTCGTTGAAGAAGTTGATGCCGAGCTTGACGCAGTTCTGGAACAGCGTCTGCAGGATCATGTGGCCGGTGCGGTCTGCGGCGTAGCAGGCGCGGCGGACCGGGGTCTTGCCGTGCTCAGCCGTGTGACCGCCGAAGCGGCGCTGGTCGATCTTGCCCTCAGGGGTGCGGTTGAAGGGGAGGCCCATGTTCTCGAGGTCGATGACCGCGTCGATGGCCTCCTTCGCGAGGATCTCCGCCGCGTCCTGATCGACGAGGTAGTCGCCGCCCTTGACCGTGTCGAAGGTGTGCCACTCCCAGGAGTCCTCCTCGACGTTCGCGAGCGCCGCCGCCATGCCGCCCTGTGCCGCACCCGTGTGGGAGCGCGTGGGGTAGAGCTTGGAGATCACGGCGGTCTTCGCACCGGGGCCCGCTTCGATCGCGGCGCGCATGCCGGCGCCGCCCGCACCCACGATCACGATGTCGAACTGGTGGTAGTGCACGCCGTCACGGACGACGGAATCCTGCGTCTGGGTAGTCACTTCTTCTTTAGCCTTCTTCTCAGTTTCCGACCAGCGCGGCGCACTCGGTCCAGAGGACGCTGTCCGGCTGTACGCCCAGGCACGGGTCGAAGGTGAACACCACGAGGGTGCCGAGCAGGATCAGGAGACCGGCGGCGAGGCCGAGCGCCCAGACCAGCGCCTTGCGCGCCTTCTCGGTGGTGACGTAGTCGTTCACGATGGTGCGCATGCCGTTGGCGCCGTGGATCAGTGCGAGCCACAGCATCAGCACGTCCCACCACTGCCAGAACGGCGTGGCGAACTTGCCGGCGATGAATGCGAAGTCGAGGGCGTGGATGCCCTCGCCGACCATCAGGTTGATGAAGAGGTGGCCGAAGATCAGCACGACGAGCACGATGCCCGAGGCGCGCATGAAGATCCACCCCCACTTCTCGAGGTTGAATCCGCGCTGGCGGCGGGCGGGAGCGACGACGGTCTGCGCGGTCATCAGTGACCCCCTCCGAATCCGGCGAACGCGAGCATCAGGTGGCGGGGCACGAACCCGGCCATGATCACGACCCACACGGCGAGGACACCCCAGAAGAGCTGGCGCTGATACTTCGCGCCCTTCGACCAGAAGTCGACCGCGATGATGCGCAGGCCGTTCATGGCGTGGAAGACGATGCCGGCGACGAGTACGACCTCGCCGAGCGCCATGATCGGGTTCTTGTACGTGCCGATGACGGCGTTGTACGCCTCAGGCGAGACCCTGATCAGCGCTGTGTCGAGCACATGCACCAACAGGAAGAAGAAGATGGCGACTCCGGTGATGCGATGAAGCACCCACGACCACATGCCTTCGCGACCCCGGTAGAGGGTGCCGCGGGGGGTCTTGGACGTGGTTTCCGAAATCGACGGTGTCAAGCGAGCGCTTGTGGACACGGTCGTCCTCCCTGGATCGATGAGCGTCGGTCGCGTGCGCTGCGCTCGTCCAAGAGTGATCCTGTCGAAAGTCAGGCATGCCCGATCGTCGTCCATCCTATTCCTGTCAGATGACGGGGAGCGACGAAGGGGAGCCTAAGTGCAGTTCGCGCGTCGGCCGGCCGACACCGACGCGGAGGGTCGCGGGCTACGCTGACGGGGTGACGCAACCCATTCAGGACTTCTACGCTGTGATCCCCGCCGGCGGCATCGGAAGCAGGCTCTGGCCGCTTTCTCGTGCGGACGCTCCGAAGTTCCTCCACGACCTCACCGGATCGGGGCACTCGCTGCTGCGCGACACCTGGGATCGGTTGGAACCGCTCACCGGCCCCGATCGCATCGCGGTCGTCACGGGGCGCGCGCACCGCGCCGCCGTCGAGGCCGAGCTGCCCGGCATCGACGATGTGAACGTCTTCCTGGAATCGGAGCCGCGCGAATCCGCCGCCGCGATCGGGCTCGCCGCGGCGATCCTGCACCGTCGCGACCCCGATGTGATCATCGGCTCGTTCAGCGCCGACCATGTCATCCGCGGCACCCAGGTGTTCGAGTGGGCCGTGCAGCAGGCTGTCCAGGTCGCCCGCGAGGGGTACATCTGCACGATCGGCATTCCGCCCACCGAGCCGTCGGTCGGGTTCGGCTACATCCGCAAAGCCGGAGAGCTCGTCGTCGACGGTGCTCCCGAGGCTGCTCTGGTCGAGCGCTTCGTGGAGAAGCCCGACCTCGAGACGGCCAAGGAGTACGTCGCAGACCGCAGTTACCTGTGGAACGCCGGCATGTTCATCGCGAAGGCGAGCGTTCTCCTCGAAGAGCTGGCCGCCAACGAGCCGGAGCTGCACGCGGGGCTGCTGGAGCTCGCCGAGGCGTGGGACGATCGCGAGCGCCGAGGCCCGGCGGTCGACCGCATCTGGCCGAAGCTGAAGAAGATCGCGATCGACTACGCCGTGGCTGAGCCTGCGTCCGAACGGGGGCGGCTGGCGGTCATCCCCGGGCACTTCGACTGGGATGACGTCGGCGACTTCGCCTCGCTCACCAAGCTCATCACGCACGGGCGCAAGAACGACCTCGCCGTGCTCGGTCCGAACGCCCGCGTGCTCTCCGACGCCGCCAGCGGAATCCTGGTCAGCCAGACCAACCGCGTGATCAGCCTGGTCGGTGTGCAGGACATCGTGGTGGTGGACACTCCCGACGCCCTGCTGGTCACGACGGTCGAGCACGCGCAGCGCGTGAAGGGTGTCGTGGAGTCCCTCAAGCTGACCGGTCAGGGTGACGTGCTCTGATGAGCAGGGCATCGCGCTCATCGGCTGGGTTGATTTCAGCTTGGTAACCATTCGTTCGCACACGGGCCGCCGGTGTGCGCAAACGCTGAAACACTAGGTAACTTTGATCGATCCGCGAGGGCCGCGGTTTCGTTGAGGGAGGCATGAGTTGACCATCTCCACCACCAAGAAGCTGCTCGGCGCGACAATCGCCGCGGGCGTCGTCTTCGCACTCGCCGGCTGTGGCCAGGCACCGACCGCCGAGCCGGGCGGCTCTGAGAAGCCGGTCGACTCCGACTTCCTTCCCTGCCTCGTCTCCGACGCCGGCGGCTGGAACGACAAGTCGTTCAACCAGTCCGCGAAGGAGGGCATGGACAGCGCCGCGAAGGAGCTGGACATCAAGCCGCTCGAGTTCGAGTCCGCGAACGACAACGACTACGCGCCGAACCTCGAGACCGCCGTCTCCGAGGGCTGCTCGCTGATCGTCTCGGTCGGCTTCAAGCTGTCCGCCGCGACCGTCGAGTCGGCACTGGCGAACCCTGACATCGACTACGCGATCATCGACGATTGGGCCGACAACGACTTCGACGGCAACGTCGACGCCCCCAACGTCAAGCCCCTCGTCTTCGACACGGCTCAGGCCGCCTACCTCGGTGGCTACGCTGCCGCAGCGTGGTCTGCGCAGAGCGGTGTGAACAAGGTCGGCACCTTCGGCGGCATGCAGATCCCGTCCGTCGCCGTGTTCATGGACGGCTACCAGCTCGGTGTCGAGAAGTACAACGAGGACAAGTCGGCATCGGTCGAGGTCTTCGGTTGGGACGCCGCGACGCAGAAGGGCTCCTTCACGGGTGGCTTCGACGCGAACGACACGGCCAAGCAGACCGCCCAGGGCGTGCTCGACCAGGGCGTCGACGTGATCCTCCCGGTCGGTGGACCGGTCTACCAGAGCGCAGCGGCGGCGATCGCCGACAGCGGCAAGGACACCCTGATGCTCGGCGTCGACAGTGACCTCGCCGTCGCAGACCCGAGCGTGGCCGACGTCACGCTCGTCTCGATCATGAAGGCGATCGACGTGGCCGTCCACGACGCGACCGTCTCGGCCGCCGCCGGCGAGTTCGACCCGGCTCCGTACATCGGCACGCTCGAGAACGAGGGTGTGAAGCTCTCCGGCTTCGGCAGCTTCGAGTCGCAGCTGCCCGACGGACTGCTCGACGAGATCGCCGAGCTGCAGAAGCAGATCATCGCCGGTGACATCACGGTGGAGTCGAAGAACTCGCCGTGATCTGACGCAGGTCCAAGCGCGGGGCGAGTGGTGAGCAGTTCTGCCACTCGCCCCGTGCCGTGGACGGACGATGATTCTCCTGGATGACTCTTCTGGATAAGGTGCAGATATGAAGCTCGAACTTCGCGGCATCACCAAGCGATTCGGTAGCCTCGTGGCCAATGACCACATCGATCTGGTGGTCGAGCCGGGGGAGATCCACGCGCTCCTCGGCGAGAACGGCGCGGGCAAGTCCACGCTGATGAACGTCCTCTACGGCCTGTATCAGGCCGATGAGGGTGAGATCCTCCTCGATGATGAGGTGCAGCACTTCCGCGGTCCCGGTGACGCGATGGCTGCGGGGATCGGCATGGTCCACCAGCACTTCATGCTCGTCCCGGTGTTCACCGTGGCCGAGAACGTCATGCTCGGTCACGAGCAGACCAAGGCCCTCGGCACGCTCGACATCGCGAAGGCGCGAGAGCACGTGCGGTCGGTGGCTGCCCGCTTCGGGTTCGACATCGACCCGGACGCGCTCGTGGGCGACCTCCCCGTCGGGGTCCAGCAGCGCGTCGAGATCATCAAGGCGCTCTCGCGCGACGCCAAGGTGCTCGTGTTCGACGAGCCCACAGCCGTGCTCACGCCGCAGGAGACGGACGAGCTGATGGCGATCATGCGCCAGCTGCGCGATGAGGGCACCGCGATCGTGTTCATCACCCACAAGCTGCGTGAGGTGCGCGAGGTCGCGGACAAGATCACCATCGTCCGGCTCGGCCGTGTCGTCGGCGAGGCGTCGCCGACCGCCACCAACGCCGAGCTCGCGTCGCTCATGGTCGGCAGGGCCGTCGAGCTCACCGTGCACAAGGACGCACCGCGCATCGGCGAGGGCGGCCTCGAGGTGAAGGACCTGCGCGTGCTCACTCCCGCAGGGGCGATCGTCGTCGACGGCATCGACTTCGCCGTGCGCCCGGGCGAGGTGCTCGCCATCGCGGGCGTGCAGGGCAACGGACAGACCGAGCTCGTCGAGGCCATCGTCGGCCTCGCCGCGCGCGTCGAGGGATCGATCGTGCTCGACGGCAACGAGCTCGTCGGCAAGAGCGTGCGGGCCATCCTCGACGCCGGAGTCGGGTTCGTGCCGGAGGACCGCACGGAGGACGGACTGGTCGCCGGGTTCTCGGTGGCCGAGAACCTCATCCTCGACCGTTCCGACGACCCCGCCTTCAGTCGTGCAGGCACACTGCGCCGCGCGGCGCTGGAGGAGTTCGCGCGTGAGCGCATCCGGGAGTACGACATCCGCACCCAGGGGCCGCACACGCCCGCAGGAACACTCTCCGGCGGAAACCAGCAGAAGGTCGTGATCGCGCGCGAGATGAGCCGCGAGCTGCGGCTGCTGGTCGCCGCGCAGCCGACCCGCGGCGTGGATGTCGGCTCGATCGAGTTCATCCACAAGCGGATCATCGAGACGCGCGACTCCGGCATCCCGGTGATCGTCGTCTCCACGGAGCTCGACGAGGTCGCCGCTCTCGCTGATCGGATCGCGGTCATGTACCGCGGGGCGATCGTCGGCATCGTGCCCGGCGACACGCCCAGAGAGACACTCGGACTCATGATGGCCGGAGCGGCCGAAGGGGAGGTGGCCGCGTGAGCGGAGCGACACCCGGCGCGGGAGACGTGACCAAGGGGCTGCCGCCCGAGCAGCTCTCCACGAGCACCGGCACGGTTCCCCGTGATCCGGCCGATGTGCCGCCGCCTCCGCGCGGCAACGTGGTCCTGAAGGAGATGCTCCGCGGCAACGCCGTCACGACCGTCCTGGCGATCGTGCTGGCGCTGATCGTGGGCGGCGTCCTCATCGCCCTGACCAACGAGGACGTGCAGGCGGCCTCCGGCTACTTCTTCGCCCAGCCGGGTGACACGTTCGTCGCGGCGTGGAACGCGGTGTACAACGGCTACGAGGCGCTGTTCCGCGGTGCGATCTTCAACGCCCGCGGCGCGGACTTCGCGGCGCAGATCCGCCCGCTGACCAACACGCTCGGCTTCGCCGCACCGCTGATCGCCGCCGGTCTCGGCGTCGCGCTGGCGTTCCGCGTCGGACTGTTCAACATCGGTGCCCGCGGTCAGATGCTCATCGGCGTCGCGGTCGCGGCCCTGCTGACGTTCTCGCTCGACCTGCCGATCTGGCTGCACATCCCGGTGACGCTGATCGCCGGCATCGCGGGTGGTGCGCTCTGGGGCGCCATCGCCGGACTCATCAAGGCGCGCACCGGCGCACATGAGGTGATCCTGACGATCATGCTCAACTACATCGCGTACTACCTGCTGCTGTGGATGATCCGCACCCCCGGCCTGCTGCAGAAGCCGGGCACGAACCAGGCGCTCGGCTCGGCCACGCCGGAGAGCGCGCAGTTCCCGACGCTCCTGGGGCCGCAGTTCCCGCTGCTCGACCTCGGATTCGTGATCGTCATCGTGGCGACGCTGTTCGTCTGGTGGCTCATCGAGCGCTCGGCGCTCGGCATGCGCATGCGCGCGGTGGGTGAGAACCCGCACGCGGCCCGTGCCGCCGGCATCAGCGTGCAGCGCATCTACGTCTACGCGATGCTGTTCGCCGGGGGTCTGGCAGGTCTCGCCGGCATGAACCAGCTCCAGGGCGCGGTCACGACGGGTGTCACCGAGACGATCGATGCCGGCATCGGCTTCGATGCGATCACGGTCGCGCTCCTCGGGCGCAGTCGTGCGTGGGGCACCTTCGCCGCCGGCATCCTGTTCGGCGCGCTCAAGGCCGGCTCGTTCTCGATGCAGGCGCAGGACATCCCCGTCGACATCGTCCTCGTGGTCCAGTCACTCGTGGTGCTGTTCATCGCCGCGCCTCCTCTGCTGCGCACGGTGTTCTTCCTTCCCAAGACCGATATCGAGAAGGCTGCCAGGCTCAGAGCCAAAGCCGCGAAGAAGGCGGTGGCGGCATGATGTCCCTCGTGCAGACCCAGGCCGCTGACGGCACGGTGCAGCTCGCGACCGTGAAGCAGCGGAAGCTCAAGGCGCCGATCGTCCTGGCGGGTGCCACCGTGCTCCTCGCCCTGCTCTTCCTGTTCGTACCGCGTGACGGCATCAGCACCTTCCGGCTCTCCGACCAGTCGTCCGCACTCGCGCTGCCCGACGTCGCGCTGCCGACGGCCTCGACGTTCTGGGTCGTGCTCGGCCTCCTGGTCGTGCTCACCGTCGGAGCGTTCCTCCGCGCGTGGACGTTCCGTCCGCCGTCGCTCTGGCTGGTCGTCGCCTACGGCGTCCTCGCCGTGTTCGCGTTCCTCGTGTGGGCGGCCGCCGGCGGACTCGTGCCCGTGACCAGCCTGCTGTTCGGCGCGGTATCGCTGTCGGTGCCTCTGGTGTTCGGTGCGCTCGGCGGTGTGATCGGCGAGCGTGCGGGTGTCGTGAACGTCGCGATCGAGGGCCAGCTGCTCCTGGGTGCCTTCTCGGCCGCGCTGCTGTCCAGCATCACCGGCAACCCCTTCGTCGGTCTCGTCGGGGCGATGATCGGCGGCGTCCTGGTCGCCAGCGTGCTGGCCGCATTCGCGATCAAGTACCTCGTCGAGCAGGTCATCGTCGGTGTCGTGCTCAACGTGCTCGTCACCGGTCTCACCGGATTCCTCTACGGCGCGCTGCTCGCACCCAACGAGGCGACGTTGAACACCCCCGTGCGCTTCCCGCGCGTCGAGATCCCGCTGCTGAGCGACATCCCGATCATCGGGCCGGTGCTCTTCAACCAGACGTTCATCGGATACCTGATGTTCATCACCGTCGCCGTCGTGGCGTGGGGCCTGTATCGCACCCGGTGGGGGCTGCGGCTGCGTGCCGTGGGCGAGCACCCGCAGGCGGCCGACACCGTGGGCATCAAGGTGAACCCGACCCGGTTCTGGAACGTGCTGCTGGCCGGTGCGATCGCCGGCATGGGTGGTGCGTACTTCACTCTCGTCTCCGTGCCGCAGTTCGGCAAGGACATGACTGCCGGCCTCGGATTCATCGCCCTCGCCGCGGTGATCTTCGGCCGCTGGGACCCGATCCGCGCGACGCTCGCCGCCCTGCTGTTCGGTTTCGCGACGAATCTCCAGAACCTGCTCTCGATCCTGAAGACGCCGATCCCCGGCGAGTTCATGCTGATGCTGCCCTACGTCGTGACGCTGCTCGCGGTGGCTGGGTTCGCCGGACAGATCAAGGCCCCTGCCGCCGATGGCAAGCCGTACATCAAGTCCTAGGCCTGTCGAGAAGAAGGAACGATCGTAGATGACTGACATCGACTGGGACGAACTGCGTCAGGTCGCGACCGAGGCGATGGCCAAGGCGTACGCGCCCTACTCGCGGTACAAGGTCGGAGCCGCCGCCCTCGTGGGTGACGGTCGCATCGTGGCCGGCTGCAACGTCGAGAACGCCTCGTACGGGGTGACGCTGTGCGCCGAATGCGCACTCGTCGGCGACCTCCACATGTCCGGCGGCGGCCAGCTGGTCGCGTTCGTGTGCGTCAACAACGACGGACAGACGATCATGCCGTGCGGCCGTTGCCGACAGCTGCTGTTCGAGCACGCGATGCCGGGGATGCTGCTGGAGACCGTCTCCGGCATCCGCACGATCGACGAGGTACTGCCCGACGCGTTCGGGCCGCGCGACCTCGAGGACGCACGATGATGCGCGAACGGGTCGCTGAGCCTGTCGATGCACAGGGACCAGAGGAGTACCGAAATGACCGTTGAGCCCTACGACGCGGTGGACGTCATCCGCTCCAAGCGTGATGGCGGCGTCGTCGCCGAGCCCGCGCTGCGGTGGATGGTCGACGCCTACACCCGGGGGTACGTCTCGGATGCGCAGATGGCTTCGTTCGCGATGGCGATCTTCCAGCGCGGGATGGAGCGCGATGAGATCCGCGTGCTCACCGACGCGATGATCGCTTCGGGGGAGCGGATGAGCTTCGCCTCCCTCGGCAAGAAGACCGTCGACAAGCACTCCACCGGCGGTGTCGGCGACAAGATCACCCTTCCGCTCGCCCCTCTCGTCGCTGTGTTCGGCGTCGCAGTGCCGCAGCTCTCCGGACGCGGTCTCGGCCACACGGGCGGCACGCTCGACAAGCTCGAGTCGATCCCCGGCTGGCGCGCGGCGCTCAGCAACGAGGAGATGTTCGCGCAGATGCAGAGCGACGTGGGTGCGGTCATCTGCGCCGCGGGCTCCGGCCTGGCGCCCGCCGATAAGAAGCTGTACGCACTGCGCGACGTCACCGGGACCGTGGAGGCGATCCCGCTGATCGCCTCCAGCATCATGTCGAAGAAGATCGCCGAGGGCACCGACGCCCTGGTGCTCGACGTCAAGTTCGGCTCCGGAGCCTTCATGCAGGACATCGACCGTGCGCGCGAACTGGCGCGCACCATGGTCGCCCTCGGCACCGACTCCGGCGTCGCCACGACGGCCCTGCTGACCGACATGAACGTGCCGCTGGGGCGCGCGATCGGCAACGCGAACGAGGTGCGCGAATCGGTCGAGATCCTCGCCGGCGGTGGCCCCGCCGATGTGCGCGAGCTGACAGTCGCCCTCGCGCGAGAGATGCTCGCGCTCGCCGGGCAGCCGGACGCCGACGTGGAGGCCGCGCTCGATGACGGTCGCGCGATGGATGGGTGGAAGGCCATGATCCGCGCGCAGGACGGCGACCCCGACGCGGTGCTTCCGACGGCGCGCGAGACCCATGTCGTCACCGCGCCCTCCGACGGCGTGGTCTCGCGGCTCGACGCGCTCCCGTTCGGCGTCGCCGCGTGGCGACTCGGCGCCGGCCGCGCGCGTGCCGAGGACCCGGTGATCTTCGAGGCGGGCATCGACCTGCACGCGAAGCCGGGCGACCGCGTGGTGGCCGGTCAGCCGCTGTTCACCCTGTCGGCGGCCGATGAGGCGCGCTTCCCGCGCGCGCTGGAGGCTCTCGAAGGAGCCTGGGCCCTTCGTCAGGATCAGGAACCGGGAGACGACGTCCCGGCGGCAGGTCCGATCGTGCGTGAGCGCATCACGGCCTAGGCTGAGGCTGCCGATCCTGCACCACTTCTGAGAGGACCACCATGTCGATCGATCCGAACGGCGACGTCACGATCCAGGGCGTGTCCCTGCGAAGCCTGCCGAAGGTGTCGCTGCACGACCACCTCGACGGCGCCCTGCGACCGGCGACGATCCTCGAGCTCGCGGATGCGGAAGGGCTGGCGGTTCCCGCGAAGGATGCGGCCGCACTCGGACGCTGGTTCACGAGCCAGAGCGATTCCGGCTCTCTGGTCGACTACCTCAAGACGTTCGACGTCGCGATCGGGGTGATGCAGACGACCGAGGGGCTGACCCGCGTCGCCCGCGAGTTCGTGCAGGATCTGGCTGCCGACGGCGTCATCTACGGCGAGGTCCGCTGGGCTCCGGAGCAGCACCTCACGCGCGGCCTGACCCTCGAGCAGACGGTCGCGGCCGTGCAGCAGGGCATCGAGGAGGGCGAGGAAGCCGCGGACCGTGACGGTCACAGCATCCGCGTCGGTCAGCTGATCACCGCCATGCGCCAGACCGACCGCGCACGCGAGATCGCCGAACTGGCGGTCGCCTTCCGCGGACGTGGAGTGGTGGGCTTCGACATCGCCGGGCCGGAGGACGGATTCCCGCCGTCGAACCACCGTGCGGCCTTCGACTATCTCGCCGAGAACTTCTTCCCCGTGACCGTCCATGCCGGCGAAGCGGCGGGCCTCGCATCCATCCGCTCCGCGTTGATCGACGGGCGCGCGCTGCGCCTGGGACACGGCGTGCGGATCGCCGAGGACCTGCAGGTCGTCACAGAGGAGGGCGACGAGGTGCAGGTGCAGTTCGGCGACCTCGCTCGCTGGGTGCGCGATCGCGAGATCCCGCTCGAGCTCTCGCCCTCGTCGAACCTGCAGACCGGCGCGATCGCGGCGTGGGGAAAGACTCTGGCCGACCACCCCTTCGATCTGCTCTATCAGCTCGGCTTCTCGGTCACGGTGAACGTCGACAACCGCACCATGAGCGGCACCTCCCTCACGCGTGAACTCGCGCTGCTCGTCGAGGCCTTCGAGTACGACCTCGACGATCTCGAGGCCTTCCAGTTCAACGCGGCCTCCGCTGCCTTCCTCCCGGTCGAGGAGCGGGAAGAGCTCGTGGAGATGATCGCCGAGGGCTTCGCAGACTGACGCACGATGGCTCGGGGGAGAAAGCGGCGCATCGGCGTCGTGATCGGCATCAGCACCGCCGTCGTGCTCGTGGGTGCCGCAGCAGCCGCATTCGCCCTGGCGAACCGCGCACCGGGAGGGCCGGCGGCTGCGACACCGACGCCGACGGCCGTCGCGACGCCCGTCGAACCGGAGCTGACTCCCGCGCAGCAACTGGTCGCGGACGCCGACGACCCGCTCGCCTGCGCCGTCTCGTTCGCAGGGGACGGCATCGTGGACGTGCCGATGCTGCAGTGGCAGAACGCGCTATATCAGGGTCTCCCGATCCCTGCCCAGGACGGACTCGTGTTCGCCGGCTGGTATCCGAGCGCAGAGGCCGCGGCGTCAGCCGATGCCGCCGCCCGGGTGAACGGCGCTGATCCGGTCGTCTGCACGGATCAGCAGGTCGAGCTCTTCGGCGCGTGGAAGACTCCGGACGAGAATCTCGCGGAGGGGACCCAGGTCCCGATCCTGATGTATCACCAGTTCACCGCGAATCCGGATGGCGAGAAGGGCTGGTTGCGCGGCAACTACGCGTACATCGGGGATTTCGAGGCGCAGATGGAGCACATCGCGACCACAGGTTTCTATCTGCCGACGTGGGACGAGCTCAGCGCGTTCATCGACGGCCGCCTCTTTCTGCCTGCGCGGTCGGTGATCATCACGGATGACGACGCGGATCAGACCTGGTTCGATCTGGCGGCCCCGGTCGTGGAGAAGCACAAGCTGCTCGCGACCTCGTTCATGATCACCGCCTATCGTCAGGATCCGCCACCGTCCATCTACGTGCAGCGTCGCTCCCACACCCACGACATGCATCAGGCGGGCGACAACGGCAAGGGGCGGATGGTCAACTGGACGGCGGAGCAGATCGCCGAGGACCTGAACCACTCCGGCGATGCACTGGGCGTGCGCGAGGTCATCGCCTATCCGTTCGGGCACTTCAACGACACCGCCAAGCAGGGCGTCGCGCTGGCCGGGTTCGAGATGGCGCGAACGATCGAGCCGGGCTACGTCGGCATCGGCACGGACAAGCTCGCGCTGCCCGTTGTGCGCATCGACTACGGCATGGGCGTGGATGCGCTGATCTCCCGCATCGGCTGAGAGCGACGGACACGGCAGGATGGTGTCCATGTCCGCCCCCTCCGTGTTCATCGCCGGCCCCGCATCGTGGAACCAGATCGTCGTCCTCGACCGGCTTCCCGATCCCGTGCCTCATATGCAGTTCGCGGAGGCGTCGTGGGAGACGGTCGGGGGGACGAGTGCGGGCAAGGCGCTGAGCCTTCGTGGACGGGGACGCGAGGCGCTGCTCTATGCCGCCGCCGGCGACGACGACGCAGGCAGTCGCGTGCGTGCGGCCCTGGAAGCGGCCGGCGTCCGCGTGCAGTGGGCGGGCTGCGCGTCGACCGAGCGGCACCTCAACCTCATGACCGCGCAGGGCGCCCGGGTCTCGCTCTACCTCTCGTCACCGGCGGCGCAGTCGGACGACGGCGATGCAGCGCTGCGGGCGGCCATGAGCGCGTCCGCGGTGATCGTGCTGGATCTCGCCGCCGAACCGCTGAGGCTGCTGCCGCTGGCGACGGCGACCGGCCGTCCGATCTGGGTGGACGTGCATGACTACGACGGCACGGCGGAGTTCCACCGGCCTTTCCTCGCTGCCGCCGATGTGGTCTTCTGCAACGCCGACCGGCTCGATGACCCCCTGGCCTTCCTGCATGACCGCATCGATGCGGGCGCGACTCTCGCGGTGTGCACCCTCGGCGGGGAAGGAGCGGTCGCGGTCGACGCGCGCGGGGTCGAGCATCGCGTCGCCGCCGTCCCCGTCGAGGTCGTCGACACCAACGGCGCAGGCGATGCGTTCTTCGCCGGCGTGCTCGATGCGCGACTGTCAGGGCATCCGGTACCGGAGTCGCTCGAGGCCGGTGCGCGGGCGGCATCCCTCGTGCTCGGCAGCAGACACCTGCATCCGCTGCTCGATCCGGTCCTCGGCTGAGGCGTGTCGCTCGACCGGGGAACGGCGCGAGACCAAGCCGCGTCAGCGGCCGACGAGGGACTCCTGAACGAACGTGTCGACGAGAGCGGTCACGGTCTGGTGCATCTCCTCGTCGGAGATCGTGGGCGTGCCGTCACCGGCCTGCGGACCGTAGTCTCCGAACGACGCGTGCGAGGCACCGGGGATCTCGACGAGCTCGGCGTCGGCCGGAAGCAGGTGGCGCGCGTCGGCGATCTTCTCCGGGGTCGACAGGCCGTCCTCTGAGCCGGCGATGCTGAGCACGGCGAGGTCGGTGTCGGACACGTCGGTGGCGCAGTAGGAGCCGAACAGCAGCAGGGCATCCGCGTCGCCGGCGAGCTGGCACGCGCGCACACCGCCGAGGGAGTGGCCGCCGACCGCCCAGGTGTCGATGTCGGGCGCGGCGGACGTGAAGGAATCGAGGCCCCGCAGGTCGAAGAACGCCAGGTTCAGCCACGGGCGCGTGATCACCACGGTCATTCCGTCTTCTGCGAGACCCTGCAGGATCGCTGCATACGCCCACGGATCGACCTTCGCGCCGGGGATGAACACGACCCCGACCTCGGAGTCTCCGTCTGCCGGCGCCAGCACGATGCCCTCAGCGGCATCCGTGACCGTGATGTCGGGGTTCTCCCGCACCGTCGCGAGCGGTTCCGGCTCCGCAGCCATCACGCCGACCTGACTCCACACGAGGATGCCGCCGATACCGAGCACCAGCACGACGGCGATGCTTCCGAGGATCCAACCCAGTGCCCGGCGACCGCGCTTCTTCTGCATGGTTCCAGATTATGTGGTCGGCGTTGTGACGACGCCGGGGTGCGCATCCAGATAGGCCTCGAACGCCTGACGGCTCGTCAGCGCAGGCGTGTATCCGAACCGCTCTCTCAGACGCCGATTCGCCAGCACCGGCCGGTAGCGCAGGAACGGGACCTTCTCGGGGCCGTGAACGGTGACTCGCAGCGCCCGCCCGATGCGGAGGGCGGCGGACAGCACGCCGGCGGGGATCGTGAGCGTCGGTTTGCCCAGTCGGTCGGCGATCTCGGCGACGGTCATGCGCCCGTCGCCCGCGACGTTGAAGATCCCCGCAGGACCGTCGGTCGCGGCGCGAGCCATCGCGGCGGCCACATCGTCGACCCAGACGAAGACGAAGGGGGAGTCGGACCCGGTGATGCGCAGGATGCGCCGACCGTCCCAGAGGGCGGTGATCTGGTTCTGCACGGTCGGTCCGAGGATCGTGCCGATGCGGAAGACCACCTGCTCCAGCGCGGGATGCGACTCGCGGTACTCGGCCAGCATCTCCTCGACGAGCCGCTTGTGTCGGGAGTACGGGAAAGCGTCGTTGCCGCGCAGCGGCTGATCCTCGTCGATCCACTCCGGGTTGTCCCGGTGATAGCCGTAGGCGGCGCCCGAGCTGGAGACCACGATCCTGCGCACCCCGGTCTCGACGCACGCCGCGAGCACGTGCGCGGTGCCGGTGACGTCCACCCGGTACTCCCGGTCGACATCGCGGCCAGGATCGACGATCGCCGCGAGGTGCACGACGGCGTCGATGCGGTGGGTGCGCAGCAGGGGAGCGAGCGTGTCAGGATCCGTGACGTCGACGACGACATCCACGACACCCGCCCGAGGTGTTCCGATGCGCAGGTCGGCCGAGACGATCAGCTCGACGTCGTCGCGAGCAGCCAGCGCGGCGGCGACGTGCGTGCCGAGGAAGCCGCCGCCGCCGGTGATCAGCACGCGTGTCATCGGGCGGTCTCCATCGCGGCGCGCCCGGTCGCGTCGCCGGATGTCGAGCCGGTGCGCTTCTTGGTGTGCCGTGCCCAGAGCCCCGCCAGGATGAGACCGGCGACGATGTCCCAGATGCCCCACCAGCCCGCGACGATCGCCATGCCGCCGAGGCCGTCGAAGAACAGGAAGACCAGACCCAGCCCGAGGCCGGCGTTGCGGATGCCGACCTCGAAGGTCATGGCCTTGCGCTCCCGCGTGCCCAGACCGCCGACCACGGCCGTGCCGTAGCCGAGCGCGAGTGCCACCGCATCGTGCACGGTCACCACGAGGACGATGACGCCGAGCACCTGGAGGAACACGGCCCAGTTGCCGATCAGCGCCGCCAGGATGAAGGCGAGCAGTGCGATCAGGCTGAACCACTTGACGTACGGCTGCACGCGGCGCGTGAGTGCGGGCAGCTTCGCGCGGATCACCAGCCCGAGCGCGAACGGCAGGCCGACGATGAGCAGGATCTCCAGCAGCATCTTCCACGGATCCAGCGCGACCTCGCGCAGCAGCTCGCGTGCGGTCGGATGCAGGGAACCCCAGAACGTGATGCTCAGGGGCATCGCGACGATGTAGACCAGGTTGCCGACGGCGGTCAGCGAGACGGACAGCGCCACGTTGCCGCCGGATCGGTGCGTGAGCACCTGCGAGATGTTCCCGGGCGGACAGCAGGCGACGAGGATCATGCCGAGAGCCATCGAGGGCGACACCGGGAGCACGAGGGTGAGCAGGAAGGTGGCGACCGGAAGCAGCAGCAGCTGCGCGAGGATCGCGATCACGAACGGCTTCGGATGCTTCGCGACGACCTTGAAGTCCGAGGGGGAGGTGTCCAGCGCGATGCCGAACATGATCAGGCCCAACACCACGTTCAGGATCGTCAGCGTGCCGGGCGTGAAGCTGAGCACCACGTCGTCGACGTTCATGCCCTGGCCTCCAGCTCCTGCTTCTCCCGTCTGACCGCGCCGCGGTACGCGTCCTTGTTCACGTAGTAGGCCATGCGGTCGAGCCCGAGGTAGTGGTAGCCGCCGGTGAGGTCCGGCCAGGGCGCGCCGGTCACACGCCTACGGAAGCGCTCGGCGGATGCCGGATCCCGTTCGACGGCGTCCAGGTAGGCGGCCAGCAGGTCCGCCTGCTCGTAGCGGCCCTGCCATCCGATGCCCGATGCCTCGATCATGCCCATCACGTAGAGGCCGTTGAACGAGGCGGGGAACATGTTCAGGAACAGGCGGGGCGCGGCGCCCTGCCATTGCAGGTGAGCGCGGTCGACGAACGGGTAGTCGAGGGTGTATCCGGTGGCGAGGAGCACCAGGTCGTAGTCGTCGGAGGTGCCGTCGCGGAAGTGCACCGTGTCGCCGTCGAACCGCTCCACGTCCGCCCGGATCCGTAGGTCTCCCTGTCCGAGATGATTCAGGATCAGGGTGTTCACGATCGGGTGGGACTCGTAGATCCGGTAGTCGGGCCTCGGGAAGCCGAACCGCACCGGATCGCCGGTGAAGGCGCGCAGCACACGACTGTCCACCGCCTGCTTGATGCGGGCTGGCAAGGGCTTGCCCTGGTTCAGGGTGTCGCTGGGCTTGCCGAACAGGTACCGGGGCACGAAGTAGTAGCCGCGGCGCACGCTCATGTCGATCGAGGCGGCGTGATGCACGGCGTCGACGGCGATGTCGCAGCCGGAGTTGCCTGCACCGATCAGCAGCACGCGCTTGCCGGTGAGCTGGGAGGGGGACTTGTAGGCGCTGGTGTGCAGGAGCTCGCCGGTGAAGGTGCCGGGGAACGACGGAATGTTCGGCTCCGCGAGCGTGCCGTTCGCGAGCACCACACCGGTGTACCAGCGCGTCTGTTCGCCGTCCGGACCCACTGCTGTGAGGTCCCAGCCGCCGTCGCGCGGTTCGAGGCGGGTCACCCGCGTGTCGAACCGGAAGAGCGGCCGCAGATCGAAGTGCTCGGCGTAGTCGCGGAAGTACTCGTGCAGCACGCGATGGCCGGGGTAGTCGACCGCGGAGCGCATCGGGAAGTCGGCGAACTCGGTGGTCGTGCGCGAGGAGATCAGGTGCGCGGACTCGTACATCGTGCTGCGCGGATTCGTGATGTCCCAGAGGCCGCCGACGTCATGCGAAGCCTCGTAGCCGTCGACATCGATACCGCGCTTCTGCAGTGCCCTGGCCGCGGCGAGACCCGAAGGACCCGCGCCGATGACGGCGTATGTGTTCATGTTGCTCCCGCACGTCGCTGTGCTCGTGAATTCCCGGCGCCTCACGCGATGCGCCCCCGCCCACCGATCGTATCGGCTGGGCGGGGGCGCGGCAGAGCGTGGCGCGTCAGCCGACGCCGATGTGCTCCTGACGCGTCTGCACGGCGTCGCGGATCGACGGGAAGAGCGGATGCTCGGGGTCGAGCCCGGTCGTGCGGGTGGTGAAGGTCACGGCGTCCTCCGTGCGCAGCAGCTGCTGCAGTTCCACCGACTGCTCGTCCTCGGCATCATCGAACGCGAGGGCGGCCGCGATCGCGGCCACCAGGGCGCGAGCGGAGAGACCGTGCTCCGCGGCCATCGCGGCGGGACCGACGAAGCGCTCGTGGCGTGAGATCTTGCGCAACGGCTGACGCCCGACGCGCTGCACGGTGTCGACGAGAGCCGGGTTGCGGAAGCGCTCCAGGATCGTGGCACGGTACGCGGCCAACTCGGCAGCGTCGAGCCCGTGCGTGGCGACCAGCACAGCGGAGGTCTCCTCGAGGGCTGCGGTGACGTTCGCGGCGACCGTGTCGTCGGCGAGGGCGTCGGAGATCCGCTCGATCCCGCGCTGCGCACCGAAGTACGCCGCAGCGGCATGCCCGGTGTTCACCGTGAAGAGCTTGCGCTCGATGTAGGGGGCCAGGTTCTCGACGAAGTGCGCGCCGGGGATGCTCGGCAGCGCGCCGCCGAAAGCGCCGGACTCGATCGCCCACTCGAAGTACGGCTCCACAGTGACGTCGACCCCCGCTCCGGGCGCCTGAGCCGGGACGATGCGGTCCACCGCGGTGTTCGCGAACACGGCACGTGCCAGCAGCTCCTCGGCATCGACACCCGCGGCGATCTCGATCTCGGCGCGCAGCAGATCGGTCGCGCCGATCGCGTTCTCGCAGGCCATGACCTGCAACGGGGCCGCACCGGCGGTGCGCCGGGCGAGGCCTGCGACGATGGCGGGCGCGACGAAGCGCAGCACGGTCGGACCGACGGCGGTGGTCACGACATCGGCCGTCGCGATCTCGGAGGCCACGTCGTCGGGATCGGTGCGGCTGTTGACCGCGCGGAACCCGGTCACCACGTGGTCCACGCCACCGGGACCCGCCTCGTGCACGGTATAGGAGTCGGCCTCGTTGATGGCATCCACCAGGGCGTCGGCGACGTCGGAGAACACGACCTCGTACCCGCCCTCGTGCAGCAGCAGGCCGACGAACCCGCGCCCGATGTTGCCGGCGCCGAAGTGGACCGCCTTCATCAGTCGTTCACCGCCGACAGCAGGGCGAAGAGTTCTTCCGGAGTCTGCGCGGCGTTGAGCTTCGCGACGTCGTCGTCATCCGAGAACAGGATCGCGATCTGCGAGAGGATCTCGAGGTGCTCGTCGCCACGTCCGGCGATGCCGATGACGAATGTCGCGGGCTCGCCCGCCCAGTCCACGCCGCCGTCGTAGCGGACGACCGAGAGAGCGGAGGCGAGGATCGCGTCCTTGGTCTCGTTCGTGCCGTGGGGGATGGCCAGGCCGTTGCCCATGTAGGTCGACACGGTCTCCTCGCGCTGACGCATCGCGTCGACGTAGGCGGGGGTGACGGCGCCGGCCGAGATCAGGATGTCTGTGGCTTCCTGCAGAGCCTGATCCTGCGTGGCGCTGCCCGCGTGGATGCGGACCTGGCCGAGGGTGAGAACGCTCATGGTGTGTTGCCTTTCTGGGAATGATGAGGCGGGGCGGATGCCGTGGCACCCGCCCCGCCTGGTCTGTCACGCGTCGGAATCGCGCTGTGCGCGCACCATCTCGACGACCTCTTCGTACTTCGGAGAGTTCATGAAGTTGTCGACCGACACGTGGATCGAATTCGGCGACTGCGCCTTCGCACGGTCGGTGAGCTGCTGCTGCGTGATCACGAGGTCGGCGGTGCCGTCGAGGTTCGCGATCGCCTGGTTGGTGACCGTGACCCCGTCGATCTCGGCCTTCTTGAACTTGTTGCGCAGCACGCTCGCACCCATGGCGGAGGAGCCCATGCCGGCGTCGCAGGCGAACACGATGTTCGCGATGCGACGGTCGGTGACCACGCTGCCCGCGGCACCCGTCGCGGCGGCGGCACCGCTGGAGGTGCGCAGCGCGTCCATGGCGGCCGAGGACTTGCCCTTGTTCGCCTCGGTCTGCGCGATCGCAGCGCCGAAGGCGTCGCCCTCGGCCTCGAGGTCACGCTTGCGCGAGGCCCGCAGGATGACGCCCGTGATGAGGAACGTCACGACGGCGGCGATGATCACCGAGAGGTAGACCGTCAGCAGGTTGCCGACACCAGGGCCGATCGCGGCCGCGGTCACGGCGATGATGCTTCCCGGTGCGGCCGGGAATGCCAGACCGCCACCGAGGACCATGTTCGTCGTCACACCGGCTGCGCCACCCGCGATCAGCGCGAGGATCGTGGTCGGCTTGCTGAGCGCGTACGGGAAGTAGATCTCGTGGATACCACCCAGGAACTGGATGATCGCGGCACCCGGTGCGGAGGCCTTCGCCGCTCCGACGCCGAAGAACGTGAACGCGAGGAGCAGGCCGAGGCCCGGGCCGGGGTTCGCCTCGATGAGGAACAGGATCGACTTGCCGGTCTCGGTGGCCTGCTCGATGCCGAGCGGGGTGAACACGCCGTGGTTGATGGCGTTGTTCAGGAACAGGACCTTCGCCGGCTCGACGATGATCGACACGACCGGGAGCAGCTGCAGCGACACCAGCCAGTCCACGGCCGAACCCAGCACCGCGCTGATTCCGAGCATGACAGGACCGAAGGCGAAGAAGCCGGCGATGGCGAGGAGCATGCCGAGAATTCCGGCAGAGAAGTTGTTCACGAGCATCTCGAAGCCGGGGCGGATCTTGCCGTCCCACAGCTTGTCCATCTGCTTCGTGATCCACGCGGCCAGCGGCCCCATGATCATCGCGCCGAGGAACATCGGGATGTTCGTGCCGACGATGACGCCCACCGTGGCGATCGTCGCCACGACGCCGCCGCGTTCGCCGTAGACCATACGGCCGGCGGTGTTGGCGATCAGCAGCGGCAGCAGATAGGTGACCATCGGACCGACCAGGCCGACGTAGGCCAGGATGTTCCCGTCCGCGGTCTCGGCCACCGTCGTCATGGCGCCCTGCCAGCCGATGATGGCCGAGTCGCCACCGCCGCCGATGATCTCGGCGACGCCGGCCCAGTGCCAACCGGGGAACGGGCTCTCCGCCCCGAAGAAGCCCTTCGGGATGAACAGCATGGTGATGAAGCCCCACGCGATGAACGCCGCGATGTTGGGCATGATCATGCCGGACAGGAACGTGCCGAAGCGCTGCACGCCTGTTCGGAGCCCGCCCGGCTTCCGGGCGGCGGGTGACGTCGTCGTCATGATGTCGTCTCTTTCTGATGTGAGGGGAGGGACGCGGTGGCTTCCGCCACGGCGCTGCGTGCACTGGCGGCGTCATCCGCCGCCAGTGCGATCTCGGCGAGGTTGCGGGCCTCGTCGAGGGTGCGTTCGGAGAGGGTGTGGCGCACGTCCGCCAGCGCGGACGGCGCCATCGACAGGCTCGTCGCACCCAGGCCTGTGAGCACGACAGCCAGCAGCGGGTCCGCAGCGGCCTCGCCGCAGATCCCGATCGGCTTGCCGAGACGCGCGCCGGCAGCGCCGACCTCGCGCACCAGGCGCAGCACGGCCGGATGCCACGGGTCCTGGAACCCGGCGACCGAGCCGAGCAACCGGTCGGCCGCCATCGTGTACTGGGTCAGGTCGTTCGTGCCGATCGAGGCGAAGTCTGCGTGTGCGAGCACCCGGTCGGCGAGCAGCGCGCTCGCCGGGACCTCGACCATGACTCCTGCGGTCTTGAGCCCGTACTCGCGGGCGAGGGCGGTGAAGTACGCGGTCTCCTCGACCGTCGTGACCATCGGAGCCATGACCCAGAGATCGGCCTCGGTCAGCGCCTCCGCCTCGGCGAGTGCGGTCAGCTGTTCGCGGAGGATGTCCTCGCTGGCACGAAGAGCGCGGAGCCCGCGGAGGCCCAGCGCGGGGTTCTCCTCGTGTGCGTCGTTGAGGAACGCGAGTGGCTTGTCCGCCCCGGCGTCGAGCATCCGCACGACGACCTTCTTGCCGGGGAACGCCGCCAGCAGCTCGCGGTACGACTCGCGCTGCTGTGCGATCGTCGGCGCCTGCGTGGCGGAGAGGAACAGGAACTCGGTGCGGAACAGCCCGACGCCCTCGGCCCCACGTTCGACGGCATCGGATGCGTCTGCAGGTTTCCCCAGATTCGCCAGCAGCGCGATCGGCGTGCCGTCGGCGAGGGCGCCGGGGGTCAGGGGGGCCGCATCCGCTGATCGCCGTTCCGCGGCGCGCTGTGCGGCGCGATCCTTCTCCTCCTGGGAGGGATCGGCGGTGACGAGCCCGGCAGCGGCATCGACGATGACGGTCTGGCCGTTGGTCAGCGCCGTGGCGTCGACCGCGCCGACGATCGCGACGATGCCCTTCTCTCGGGCGAGGATCGCGGTGTGCGAGGTCGGGCCGCCGTCCGTCGTGATGAGCGCGAGCACCTGGTCGAGGTCGAGCAGCGCGGTGTCGGCGGGAGCCAGATCGCGGGCGACCAGCACGAAGGGGTGCCCGGGATTCGGGATGCCGGGAGCATCCACGCCGCAGAGGTGCGCCAGCACGCGCTGGGCGATGTCGTCGAGGTCGGCCGCGCGCTCGCCGAGGTAGCCGCCGACCGCCTCCAGCGTCGCGCGGAATCCGGCGAACGCGTCGTGCACCGCCCATTCCGCCGTGGCGCCGGCGTCGAGGCGGGTGTCGACCTCGTCCTGCAGGGTCGGGTCCTCGGCGATCATGGCCTGGGCCTCGAGCACGTCCTGCGCCGAGCCACCGGCAGCGGCGCCGCGCTCGTTCAGTTCCTTGGCGACCACGGCCACGGCATCCCGCACCCTGGTCCGCTCTGCCTCGGCCCCGCGCGTGCTCGGCGTCTGGTCCGGTGCCGGCAGCGCCTCGGTCATGCGGACGACGGTTCCCTGGGCGACGCCGAGACCGATCCCTACTCCACGCAGAGTGCTCATCCGGCGGCGTCCTGGTCGTGGTCGGTGGTGAGCAGCTCGGTGAGGGTGTCGATCACGTTCTCGGCGTCGGTTCCCTCGCCGTCGACGGTGAGGGTGACGTAGTCGCCGTACTCGATCGCGAGGGCGATGACACCCAGGATGCTGGACGCGTTGACGGGTTTGCCGGAATCCTTGGCGATCGTGACGGGCACGCCGGCATCCTTCGCCGCCTGCGCGAACAGCTTCGCCGGGCGGGCGTGCAGCCCGTGCGATGAGCCGATGCGAACGGTGCGAGAGGTGGTCATGATGTTCCTTTCGGGGTGCTGCTGACATCGGGGACGAGCGCGCGGGCGATGGCGAGCGTGCGCTCACCGGTGCGGTCCGCGAAGACATCCTGCGGAAGGAGGGCGACCGGGCAGCCCGCCGCATCCTCGATGGCCGAGAGCCGATCCGCGAGGTGCGGACCGACGAGCACGAGGTCGTGCGCGCCGTCGATGACGGAGCTCTCCATGCCTGCGGAGGCGTCCCAGTCGAGGCCGACCTCCGCAGCCGCGCGACGGAGCCGCTGAGCGACGAACGTGCTAGACGCGCCGGCGCCGCACACTACGAGGATCCTCATCGATGCCACCTTCCTGAGAACAGTCTGTGAAAGAGGCGAGGTGTGTCACCAACACGTTCCTTTCCGCCCCCGCGGAACATCGCTTTCCGCGCATGTCCCTCGGCGAACTGACATCATGGAGAGACGTCAGGACAGTGCAGTCAGCACGTGGAGGAGTCGGAGGGATCATGTCGCGTCAGCGCCAGGACCAGCTGCTCTCGACTCTCCTCCGTCAGCGGTCCTGGGCGACGGCCGGCAGCCTCGCCGATCTGCTCGGCGTCACGCCGCGCAGCGTGCGCTCCTACGTGGCTGCCTTGAACGCGCGGACGGCCGACGGGGATGCCGTCGAGTCCGGTTCCGCCGGGTACCGCGCCGGCCCCGGTGCCCGCGCCGCCCTCCGCGCGCGTCAGACCGGAGAGTCGGCTCCTCGTGATCGGCTGCACGGGCTCGTGCGCACGCTGCTCGACACGCCGGCCGGCATCGACGTGTTCGAGATGGCCGACCACCTGCATGTGAGCGAGGCGACGCTCGAAGCGGACCTCGCCCGGGTGCGCGCGCTCATCGACGGCACGGATCTCACGCTCGAGCGGGACCGCGAGATCGTGCGGCTCCGCGGCAACGAGACCGCGCAGCGCCGACTCCTCAGCCGTCTGGCGCACGACGAGATGGATGCGGCCTCGTTCCACCCCGAGACCTTCCGGCGTGCGCTCGCCGGCAACGCGGTCGCCGCGCACGCCGTCGCACCGTTCAAGTCCGCGCTGGTGCGGGAACTCGGCGAACTCGGCTACTACGTGAACGAGCTCGCCATCTCGGATGTGCTGTTGCACATCGCCATCGCCGCCGAGCGCGTTGCCGCGGGGCACGCACTGGAATCCGCGCCGTCCGGTGCCCGCGCCGAGATCCCTCAGGTCGGCGCCGTGATCGCGCGTCTGGCCGGCGAGCACTTCGCCGTGGCTCTCGGCGACGGCGACAGCGATCATCTCGCCTCGCTGGTGCTCACCCGCATCGTGGCTCCGGGAGAGGACGCCGCGGGTGATGTCGCCCGCAGCGGGGTGGACCCGGAGATCGAGGCCGCCGTCCGCGCCGAGGTGCAGCGCGCGGCCGACGACTACCAGGTCGATCTGGTCGACGAGACCTTCCAACTCCGCCTCGCGCTGCACGTGCAGAACCTGCTGCGCAGGGCCGAGGAGAGCGCGCTCACCCGCAACCCGCTCACCCGGTCGCTCAAGACGTCGTATCCGATGATCTTCGAGGTCGCCGTCTCCATCGCCAGCGGACTGCACGACCGGTTGGGCGCCCCCATCCATGACGACGAGATCGCCTACATCGCGATGCACGTGGGTGGGCGTCTCGAGCGCAGCCGCAAGGCGGAGTCGATCCTCACCGCGACCATCGTCTGCCCCGGGTACTACGAGCTGCACGAGCTGCTGCGTTCCAGCGTCGACCGCTCGCTCGGGTCGGCGATCGAGGTCACCAGCGTGATCACCAACGTCGACCCCGACTGGGCCTCCTTCGACACCGACCTCGTGCTCAGCACGATCGAGCCGGGGGCATCCGGCGACCGTTTCGTGCGCATCCAGCCCTTCCTGACGGACTCCGACGTCGACCGCATCCAGGCGGCGGCGGGGCGAGTGCGGCGAGGACGCCGCCTGACCCGCCTGCGCGGCGAGCTGGCGCGCTACTTCCACGCCGACGCGTACGTGTCACCGCTTCCCGATGAGGGGGAGGAGGCGATCATCCGGCGCCTGGGCGGACTGCTGGTGCGCACCGGTCTGATCGGCGAGGACTATATCGAGAACACGATCGCGCGGGAGCAGATGTCATCGACCGCGTTCACCGACTCGCTCGCCGTCCCTCATGCGCTGCAGATGACGGCGACCAGGACCGCCATCGCGATCGGCGTCGCCGACGGCTCTGCCGCCTGGGGCGACGGCCGCGTGCAGGTCGTCGCGCTCGCCGCGTTCAGCGAGAGCGACCGCGCGGCGTTCCAGACCGTGTTCGAGCAGCTCGTCGAGGTCTTCAGCGAGCGCGAGAGCGTGCAGCGGATCGTGCGCAGAGCCGGAAGCTTCGAGACCTTCCTGGACGAGCTGGTCGCGGTGATCGACGGTTGATCGCCGTCACCCTCGTGGAGCGAGGACCTCGCTCAGCGTGTCGAGCATGGCGGCGGCATCCGCGGACTCCCGCGTCTCGAGCGTGACGGCATCTCCGGGTGCCAGCGCCAGATCCATCACGGCCAGCACGCTGCTCAGGTCGACGACCACGCCGTCCGCGGTGCGAAGGGTCACTGCGTCACCGTAAGCCTGCACGACACGCACCAGTTCGGCGACCGGTCGTGCGTGCACGCCGTTGTGCGCGGTGATGGTGACGTGACGGCTCAGCATGCTCCGATGCTAGCCGTGGTCCGCTCGCGAGTGCCAGCGGACCACGGCCCGGGCGTCAGGAGCGCTCGTCGAGAAGGACGCGGACGCCCGCTTCGAGTGCGGCGACGACCTCGCGGGCGTTCTCCGCGGAGTCCGCCTTCGCGTCGATGTACACCTTGAGCTTCGGCTCGGTTCCGCTCGGGCGCACGATCACGCGTGACCCGTCGGCCATGCGGTAGCGCAGCACGTCGCCGGCCGGCTGACCGGGTGCCGCCTGCAGGAGGTCCTCCGTCGAGGCGATCGCGTGCGAGCCGATGTGCGTGGGCGGCAGCGACCGCAACGAGAGCATCACGGTGCCGATGATCGAGAGATCCTCGACGCGTACCGAGACCTGGCCGCTCGCGAAGTGGCCGTACGTGTCCCCGAGCTCGGTGAGCAGGTCGGCGAGCCCGAGCCCGCGGCCCCGGGCCTCGGCGGCGAGACCGAGGATCGCGACGGCCGCGGAGATGCCGTCCTTGTCGCGCACGGTCTCGGGATTGACCAGGTAGCCCAGGGCTTCTTCGAAGCCGAAGACGATGCCGGGTGCACGCGAGATCCACTTGAAGCCCGTCAGGGTCTCGTGGAAGTCCAGTCCGTGGTGTGCGGCGACCGCGCCGAGGCCGGGGGAGGAGACCAGGGAGCAGGCGAGGGACGCACCCGGCGTGCCTTCCGCCGCCCGCGCGGCCCGGGCGCCGAGCAGCAGCCCCACCTCGTTGCCTGTCAGGCGCCGCCAGCCGTCGGCCGCGGACTCATCGGGGACGGCGACCGCCAGACGGTCCGCGTCCGGGTCGTTGGCGAGGATGAAGTCGGCCTTCGCCCGCCGTGCCCGTGCGAAGGAGAGATCCATCGCACCCGGCTCTTCCGGATTGGGGAACGCGACCGTGCGGAACCGGGCATCGGGCCGCAGCTGCTGGTCGACGACCGCCGGCTGCGGATACCCGGCCGCGGTCAGGATGCGCGACAGCGTCTCCCAGCCGACGCCGTGCATGGCCGTGTAGACCCAGCGCAGGCCGTCCGCACCCGCCGGAGCCGGCGCCACGGCCGCGGTCGCTGCGACGTACGCGTCGACCACGGACTCCGGCGCGATCTCGTACTCGGTGGAGCGGGGGAGCGCAGGCACCCGCAGCGTGTCGGCGACCCGCTGGATCTGCGCGGCGATCTCGGCATCGGCCGGCGCCACGATCTGCGACCCGTCGTCTGCGCCGCCGAGGTAGACCTTGTAGCCGTTGTCGTTGGGAGGGTTGTGGCTCGCGGTCACCATCACGCCCGCGTCGGCGCCGAGGTGTCGCACCGCGAAGGCCAGTACCGGGGTCGGCAGGAGCCGGGGCAGCAGGATCGCCCGGAGCCCCGCGCCGGCGAAGATCTCGGCCGAGTCCGTCGCGAAGACCCGCGAGTTGCGTCGACCGTCGTAGCCGATCACGACCGTCGGCGTCGCTCCGCCGGAGCGCTCGCGGAGGTAGGCGGCGAAGCCGGCCGCGGCCTGCGCGACGAGCACCCGGTTCATGCGGTTGCTGCCGGCGCCGAGCTCTCCACGCAGACCAGCGGTGCCGAAGGCGAGCCGCGCCCTGAAACGGTCGTCGAGGTCGGCGCCCGCCGCCTCATCGCCGCCGGCGGCGCGGGTGATGAGGCCGGCGAGCTCGTCGCGGGTCTCGTGGTCGGGGTCCTGCCGCAGCCACGCCCGCGCCTGCGCGAGCCGCTCCTCGCTCACAGCGCCTCGACCACGCGGGCCAGCAGGGCGGAGATCACCGGTTCGGCGTCACGGCCGGCCTCGATCACCTCGGCGTGGCTCAGCGGCGTCTTCTGGATGCCCGCGGCGAGGTTGGTGATGAGCGAGAAGCCCAGCACCTCCATGCCGGCCTCGCGGGCGGCGATGGCCTCGAGGGCGGTCGACATCCCGACGATGTGTCCGCCGATGATCTTCGCCATCTGCACCTCGGCCGGAGTCTCGTAGTGCGGGCCGCGGAACTGCGTGTATACGCCCTCGTCGAGGGAGGGATCGACGCTGCGGGCGATATCACGCAGACGCGAGGAGTACAGGTCGGTCAGGTCGATGAAGGTGGCGCCCTCGAGCGGGGAGTCGGCCGTGAGGTTGATGTGGTCGCTGATCAGCACCGGCTGACCGGGCGTCCAGGTCTCGCGGATGCCCCCGGCGCCGTTGGTCAGCACCATGATCTTGGCGCCGGTCGCGGCGGCGGTGCGGACGCTGTGGACGACGCGGCGCACGCCATGGTCCTCGTAGTAGTGGGTGCGCGCACCGATGACGAGCACGTTCTTCCCGTCGGGCGTGCGGATGCTGCGGAGGGTGCCCACGTGACCTTCGAGGGCGGGCTTGGAGAATCCGGTGACCTCGGTCGCCGGGATCGTGGCGACCGTCTCGCCGATGATGTCCGCGGCCTTGCCCCAGCCGCTTCCGAGCGTGAGGGCGATGTCGTGCTTCTCGACGCCGGTCAGCCGCGCGATGTCGGCGGCGGCGGTTGCGGCGACCTCGAACGGGTTCGCGGACGGGTCATCGAGGGGGTTGCTGTGTGTCTCGGGCATGGATCCACTCTAGGAAGTGGCAGGCTCCGGTGCCAGGATTGCGCGAGAATGGTTTCCATGTCTTCCACCACTTTCGAGCGCACTCAGCGCGTCGCCGTCCTCGGCGGCGGTCCCGGCGGTTACGAGGCGGCCCTGGCTGCCGCTCAGCTCGGAGCCGAGGTGACGCTGGTCGAGCGCGTCGGCGTCGGAGGATCCGCCGTCCTGACCGACGTCGTGCCGTCCAAGAGTCTGATCGCCACGGCGGATGCGGCCGTCGCGATCTCTGAGGCGAGCGACCTCGGTGTGAACTTCTACGCCAAGGGTGAGGACGGCAAGCCGCTCAAGCCCGAGATCGCCATCAACCTCGCCGCGGTGAACAAGCGCCTGGTCGCGCTCGCCGGTCAGCAGTCCGAGGACATGCGTGCCACGCTTCTCGAGGCCGGTGTGCGGATCCTCTCCGGCCACGGCCGGCTCGAGGGCCCGACGGCGATCGTCGTGTCGACGGGGCAGGGCGGAACCGACTTCGACCGCATCGAGGCCGACACGATCATCGTGGCCGTGGGGGCGTCGCCCCGCGAGCTCGATTCCGCCAAGCCCGACGGAAAGCGCATCCTCACCTGGACGCAGCTTTACGACATGAAGGCGCTCCCCGAGCATCTCATCGTGGTCGGTTCCGGTGTCACCGGAGCCGAGTTCGCCTCCGCGTACATGAACCTCGGCGCGAAGGTGACATTGATCTCCAGCCGCGAGCAGGTGCTCCCCGGCGAGGACAAGGACGCGGCGAGCGTGCTCGAGAAGGTCTTCAAGCGCGGCGGGATGCAGGTGCTCTCGAAGTCCCGCGCCGACAAGGTCAAGGCCGACAAGGACGGCGTCGTCGTGACGCTCTCGGATGGACGGACCGTCGAGGGAAGCCATTGCCTGATGGCGGTCGGCTCGATCCCGAACACCGCCGGGATCGGTCTGGAGGATGCCGGCGTCGAGCTCGACGAGTCGGGGCACGTCAGGGTGAACAAGGTGGCGCGGACCTCCGTTCCCAACGTGTACGCGGTCGGCGACTGCACGAACTTCTTCCCCCTGGCATCCGTCGCGTCCATGCAGGGACGTACCGCGGTGTTCCACGCGCTCGGCGACATCGTGATCCCGCTCGAGCTGATCAAGATCACCTCGAACATCTTCACGGCCCCCGAGATCGCGACCGTCGGCTACTCCGAGAAGGACGTCGAGGACGGCGTCGCGGACGGGCTCGTCTACAAGCTGCCCCTGGCTGCCAATCCTCGGGCGAAGATGATGGGCATCAAGGACGGTTTCGTCAAGATCATCGCCCGCAAGGGATCCGGCACCGTCATCGGAGGCGTGATCGTCGCCCCCAAGGCGTCCGAGCTCATCTACCCGATCGCCGTCGCCGTCGAGCGACGGCTGACGGTCGATCAGGTCTCGCGCGTCTTCGCGGCGTACCCGTCGCTGTCGAGCAGCATCACCGACGCGAGCCGTGCGATGCACCTGGGGTACATCTCCTGAGACGCACCACCGACAGAAAAGGCGCCCCACCGAGGTGGGGCGCCTTTTCTGTCGCCGGGTCCCTGAGCCTGTCGAAGGGTCTGGGTCCCTGAGCGTGTCGAAGGGTCTGGGCCGTTCGGGTCCCTGAGCCTGTCGAAGGGTCAGCTGATCGTGAGCAGCTGGTGCCCCGCCGAGACCGTGGTGCCGGCCGCCGCGTTGATGTTGCCGACGACGCCGTCCTTGTGCGCCTGCAGCGGCTGTTCCATCTTCATCGCCTCGAGCACCACGACCAGGTCGCCCTTGACGACCTGCTGTCCGTCCTCGACGGCGATCTTGACGACGGTCGCCTGCATCGGAGACTTCACGGCATCGCCCGAGGCGCCGGCGTTCACGGTGGTCGCGTGGCTGCGACGCGACGGCGGTACGACAGCCGGGCGCCCCGCGGTGCCGGCGGCGACCGCGACGCGGTCGGGAAGGCTGACCTCGAGCCGCTTGCCCGCGACCTCGACGACGACCGTGTGGCGTCCGTCCGAGGCGGGTGTCGGCTCGAGCTCGCCGTCCCACGCGGGGATGTCGTTGTCGAACTCGGTCTCGATCCAACGGGTGAAGATGCCGAAAGTGCCGTCTTCCGCCGTGAATGCGGGGTCGCGGACGACCTTGCGGTGGAAGGGGAGGACGGTGGGCAGGCCGGCGACCTCGAACTCGTCGAGTGCGCGGCGGGACCGCTCCAGCGCTTCTTCGCGGTTCTTGCCCGTGACGATGATCTTCGCCAGCAGCGAGTCGAACGCGCCGGAGACCGCGTCGCCGGCGGTGACACCGGAGTCGAGGCGGATGCCGGGACCTCCGAAGGTCTTGAAGACGTTCACGGGACCGGGCTGGGGGAGGAACCCGCGGCCGGGGTCCTCGCCGTTGATGCGGAACTCGATGGAGTGTCCCTGCGGCTCCGGGTCGGCGTAGTCGATCGTGCCTCCGGCGGCGATGCGGAACTGCTCGCGCACCAGGTCGATGCCGGTGACCTCTTCCGAGACCGGGTGCTCGACCTGCAGGCGCGTGTTCACCTCGAGGAACGACACGGTGCCGTCGGCGCCGATCAGGAACTCGCACGTGCCGGCACCGACGTAGCCGACCTCCTTGAGGATGGCCTTGGACGCCGAGTAGAGCAGGCTGTTCTGCTCCTCGGTGAGGAAGGGCGCGGGCGCCTCCTCGACCAGCTTCTGGTGACGGCGCTGCAGCGAGCAGTCGCGCGTCGAGATCACCACGACGTTGCCGGCGGCATCGGCAAGGCACTGCGTCTCGACGTGGCGCGGCTTGTCGAGGTACTTCTCCACGAAGCACTCGCCACGGCCGAACGCCGCGACGGCCTCACGGGTGGCGGACTCGAACAGCTCGGCGACCTCGTCGAGCTCGCGCGCGACCTTGAGGCCGCGGCCGCCGCCGCCGTAGGCGGCCTTGATCGCGATCGGCAGACCGAACTCCTCGGCGAACGCCACGACCTCGTCGGCACCGGAGACGGGGCCGGGGGTTCCGGGGGCGAGAGGGGCGCCGACCTTCTCGGCGACGTGACGCGCGGTCACCTTGTCGCCCAGGGCCTCGATGGCCTCGGGGGACGGTCCGATCCAGGTCATCCCCGCACCGATGATCGCGCGAGCGAACTCGGCGTTCTCGGCGAGGAAGCCGTACCCCGGGTGCACGGCGTCGGCTCCGGCACGACGGGCGACGGAGAGGATCTTCTCGATCTGGAGGTAGGTCTCGGCGCTGGTGGCTCCGCCGAGGGAATAGGCCTCGTCGGCGAGCCGCGTGTGCAGCGCGTCGCGATCCTGATCGGCGTAGACGGCGACCGAAGCGATCCCGGAGTCACGAGCGGCACGGATGATGCGTACGGCGATCTCGCCGCGGTTGGCGATGAGCACCTTGGCGATAGCAGGCATGGTTGCCAGCCTAGCGAGAAGCGCAACGAACCAATTGACGACTCTCCACAAGAAAGACGCCGAAACGTCGCGCAGAGTCTACGAGTCAGTCGGTCTGCGGGATGTTCCAGAGATCGGTCCAGGTCACTCCGAGCTCCGCGGCCATGCGGCGGATGGTCGAGAGCGACATCCCCACCACCGTGGACGGATCGCCGTCGACGCGGGTGATGAACGCACCGCCGAGACTGTCGACCGTGAAGGCCCCCGCCACGTACAGCGGCTCGCCGGAGGCGACATAGGCGGCGATCTCCGCGTCGGTGATGTCGTCGGCGAAGGTCACCGCCGCCTCCGCTGTCGCCGTGACCTCGACCGGGGCGGCTCCGGGAGCGATGCGGAACACGGAGTGGCCGGAGTGCAGGATGCCGGTCGCGCCGCGCATCTCGTGCCAGCGCCGCGTGGCCTCCGCCGCCGTGTGCGGTTTGCCGTAGACGCGGCCGTTCAGCGCGAACATCGAGTCGCCGCCGATGACGATGCCGTCGAACGCCGGGTCCTCCGTTGTGATGCGGAGTGCCACGTCCTTCGCCTTGGCCCGTGCGAGCAGCAGCACCAGCTCGGCCGGTGGCAGTTCCGCTCCCGCGGCCTCGGTGGCGGCCGCCGCGACGGCGTCCTCATCGACGTCGGGCGAGATGGTCAGGGGGTCGATCCCCGCCTGTCGCAGCAGCATCAGACGGGCGGGGGAGGTGGAGGCGAGGCAGACGCGCATGTGCACCACCGTATCCTCGAAGGATGACTTCCTCCTCTGCCGACGTGCTCGAGCTCGACATCACCGGGATCGCGCACGGCGGGACCTTCGTCGCCCGCCATGAGGGACGTGTCGTGTTCGTCTCCGACGCCATCCCGGGCGAGCGCGTCCGTGCTCGACTGATCGACCCGCAGGACGACGGGGCGGACAACCGGAGCTTCTGGCGCGCCGAGGCCATCGAGATCCTCGATGCCTCTCCGCACCGACGTGCGCACATCTGGCCGGAGGCCGACATCTCGCGGGACCCTGCGGAGCGTCCCGGTGGTGCGGATCTCGGCCACATCGAACTGGCCCATCAGCGCACGCTCAAGCGTCAGGTGCTCTCGGAGGCGTTCGACCGCTTCGCCGGAGGAGGCCTGGAGGCTCCCGAGGTCGAGGCCGTCGAATCCGGCGATGGTCTGGGGTGGCGCACGCGCGTCACGCTGCACGTCGACGATGCCGGTCGGGTCGGTCCGTTCGCGGCCAGGAGTCATCGCGTGATCCCCGTCCGCTCGCATCCGCTCGCCCGTCCCGCGGTGGCGGAGGCGGCGCTCGCACTGCGCGGTGGGGCTGCGGGTCGCATCGATCTTGTGGAGCCGGCCGACGGCGAGGTGCGCGTCATCCGCCATGAGGACGGCGCCCGTCCCGTGCATCGCGGTGGGCGTCGGCCCGAACCCGAGGTCGTGCACGAGCAGGTCGGCGACCGTCGATTCGAGGTCGACGTCAACGGCTTCTGGCAGGTGCACCCGCGCGCGGCCTCCGTCCTCGACGGCGCGGTCTACGGCGTTCTCGACGGACACGTCGATCCCGACCGCACCCACTACGACCTCTACGGCGGGGTCGGCCTGTTCGCGGCGACTCTGGCGGATCTCGGCGCGACCGACATCGTCACGGTCGAGTCCAGCAAGCGCGCGACCCAGCATGCGGCGGCGAACCTCGCTCCGTTAAAGGCCACAGCGGTGACCGCTCGCGTGGATCGCTTCCTCCAGGGGGCAGCCGCCCGCACGGGAGCAGGAGCCGTGGTCCTCGATCCGCCCCGTGCCGGTGCGGGGCGAGCTGTGGTCGAGGGCGTGCACGCGCTCGAGCCCGAGGCGATCGCGTACGTCGCGTGCGATCCGGTCGCCCTGGCGCGCGATCTGGGCACCTTCCGTGGTCTGGGCTGGAACGTGACGACGCTGCGCTCCTTCGACCTGTTCCCGCATTCGCATCACTTCGAGGTCGTCGCCCTGCTCACCCGGTGACGCGCAGCGGCGGGGATCCTCGCCCGGCATCGTCGACTCACTAGGCTGGGTGGATGAGTACGGTCGCCCTCATCGATGATCACGAGTCCGTTCGCCTCGGCCTTGAGGCCGCGTTCGCGCGCGACTCGCAGACCGTCGTCTTCTCCGGGAGCTCCGTCAGCTCGTATCTGGATTGGCGCAAGAGCTCGGGGGCGCCGCCTGCGGAGGTCGTGGTGCTCGACCTCACTCTCGGCGACGGCAGTACGGTCATCGAGAACGTCACCTCGCTTGTCGCGGACGGCGCGAGCGTCGTGATCCACAGCGTGGCCGACCGTCCGGCCGCTGTCCGCGAAGCCCTCTCCGCCGGAGCCGCCGGGGTCGTCAGCAAGTCGTCGGCACTCGACGACGTGCTCGATGCGATCCGGACCGTGGCTCAGGGCGAAGCGCTGAACAACGTCGAGTGGGCGAGCGCCGTCGACGGCGACCGTGACTTCGGCGACGCCCAGCTCTCCACGCGCGAGCGCGAGGTCCTGCGCCTCTACGCCACCGGGCTCCCGCTCAAGGCGGTGGCCGAGCGTCTCGGCGTCGCCTATTCCACCGCCAAGGAGAACATCACCCGTATCCGCGTCAAGTACGTCGACGTGGGGCGGCCCGCCCCGACCAAGGTCGACCTGCTGCGCCGCGCGATGGAGGACGGGATCGTCGAGACAGACGGAGATCCGAGTGGCCACTGACGCCCTCGACATCCGCGAGGCCTGGAGCAAGATCCCTTCTCCCGGCACCGCGGAGACCGAGTTCGAGCGCTTCACCGGGAAGCGGATGGAGCGGATCCTGGCGACCGTGGTCGCGATCGGGTCCGCGACGCTCGGCGCGCAGGCTTTCGTCGCCGCGGTCGGCTCGTTCTCCCGGGGCGATGTGCCGCAGATCATCGTGCTCCTGGTCGTCTTCATCCCGCTGGCGGCGATGCTCGTCGCCTGCATCCTCGGCCGGTGGGTCTCCATCGCCGCCGGATCCTTCGCGGTCTCCTACGTGCTCGCGCTCGTCGCCTGGCCGATCGTCGTCCCGCCGGGTGGAGCGGGCGATCAGCCGTGGATCTTCTTCCTGGTCAATGTCTGCGTCGTCGCGGCCATGCTCGCCTTCCCGATCCGCCTCCAGATCGCGTGGGCGGCCGGGCTGCCGTTCATCTACGGATACGTGCGACTCGTGCAGGGGAGCTTCTCCCGCGACTTCTGGATCACGACCGCCTTCGACGTCTCGTTCACACTGATCCTGGGCATCGTGATCGTCGCGCTCGGATGGATGTTCCGCTCCGTCGCGGCCGGCGTCGATGATGCGCGAGGGCGTGCTGTCGCGTCGTACGCCTCGGCTGCGGCTGCCGCGGCAGCCGAAGAGGAGCGTGTGGCGATGTCCGCGCTGATGCACGACAGCGTCCTGGCCGCACTCATCGCCGCGGAGAGGGCGGAGAGCGAGCGCGCCCGTGAGCTCGCGGTCGCGATGGCACGCGAGGCGCTGACCCGCCTGGCCAACACCGAGGCAGCCGTGGCGCAGGAGGGCAGCGACGAGCCCGTCGGCATCTCGCAGATCGTGATCGAGCTGCGCCGGGCGTTGTCGGAGCTCGGCGCAGATGCGATCGTGGAGGAGCGCGGAGGCATCGGGCTCATCCCCGGACGGGTGGCGCGCGCTCTCGTCCTGGCAGCTCGACAGGCCATCGGCAACGCGGTGGCGCATGCGCAGGGGCGCGGGCTCCACATCATCGCGACGGGACGCGGCGACGAGGGGATCATCGTGGCGATCTCCGACACCGGTCCTGGTTTCGACATCGACACGATCGGCCCCGATCGTCTGGGCATCAGCGCCTCGATCGTCGCACGCATGGCCGGCGTCGCCGGCACGGCTGACATCGTCTCCGGCCCGCAGGGCACGACCGTCACTCTCGGCTGGGAGCGCTCATGAACCGCACGGTGCGCAGCGTCGCCACCTCACTTGCCGTCGGGTTCGCCATGTACTTCGTCGCGCGCTCGATCTGGTGGACGGTGCAGCCGACGGCGCCGGTGCTGATGGTGCTGGCGATCGCCGCGTATCTGGTCGTCGTGCTCATCGCGATCCTGTGGGACTCGGCATCGTCGGTGCGGATGCCGCTGTGGGCGGCCTTGCTGTCGCTGCTGGCGTGCGTCCTGGTGCCGCCGCTGGTGACCCTGTCCCTGGACGACACGTCGCGCACCGCGCCGTTCGCGACCTGGTACATCGGAGGGCTCGGTCTGTTCGGCATCGTCTGCGTCGTGCGGCGCCGATTCCTGATCGGATGGTTGACGGTCGCCGTGCTCGTGGCCACTTCCGCGGGGTACCTGGGCTTCGGCGTGGCGCTGAATCTCGGGCTGGTCGGCTCGATCATGTGGGTGGTGGTCGCTCAGCTGCTCGTCCTCTTCTGGGACAAAGCGATCCGCGACACCGCTCGGCTCGCGGAGATCCAGCAGGCAGTCTCGGCCTGGCACGCGACGCAGCTGGTGCGTCAGCGCGAGAGAAGGCTGCGCACGCAGTTCGCGCTCGCCGTGGCCGGTCCGGTGCTCAGCCGCGTCGTGGCCTCGCGAGGCAGTCTCACCGTCGAAGAACGGCTCGAGGCGCGTCTCGCCGAAGGCCGGTTGCGCGACGAGCTGCGCGGTGCGGATCTGCTCAACGACGCGGTGCGTGATGCGATCGAGGATGCCCGGCGACGAGGTGTGATCGTGACGGTCTTCGACGAGGGCGGTCTCGAGGGCATCGACGAGGACCGTCGTGCGGAGATCAGGGACGAACTCGCGGTGGTCCTGCGCACGGCGAAGGCGGGGCGGTTGATCATCCGCTCCTCCAACGACGAGCGGATCGCGGTGACGGTCGTGGGGCGTGCGAGCTCCGGATCGTCGCGGGACGACGACGAGGTCGACCTGTGGCATGAGATCTCGCGAGAGGCCGCCGCCGGCTGAACGTCGTACGGCGCACGCCCCCTCGGCTTCGGCCGAGGGAGGTGGTCGAAGTCGAGGACAGAGAGTGGGCGAGGGGCGGCGAAGCCGCCCACCCCTCGCCATGCGGCCAGTTACCCGAAAACCGACCGCTGGTGGCCGTTCTACGTCTATCTACCCTGGGATAGAGAGAACAGCCGAACGCGAAGCGTCTCCATTAGTCTCCTCGGTCGATCAAAGGTTGTCTGTAGGTATTTTGGGGGACACGTTTCGGGTCGCGATGAGGGAAGATTGGACGATGGGAATGCGTCGCGGGACGAACCTTCCACGGATGGGCGACTTCAACCAGTCGGTGATCCTGGAAGCGATACGTCAGTCCGGTACCGGGCTGAGCAGGACCGAGCTCGTGGAGGCCACTCGGCTGTCCGCGCAGACGGTCACGAACATCACCCGTCGTCTCCTCGCCGACGGTCTCATCGCCGAGGCCGGTCGCACGATCAACGGTCCGGGCAAGCCTCGCGTCACGTTGCGCATGATCGCGGAGAGCCGGTACTCGGTCGGCGTGCACCTCGATCCCGCGGTGATGACGTTCGTGTTGCTCGATCTCACCGGTGCCGTGGTGCGGCGCATCACGACGCGCACACCTGCGGCCGATCCGCGGCACATCGTCGACGCCATGGCGGCGACGATCGGATCGCTCATCGACGCGTCCGGTGTCGACCGGAGTCTGATCGCGGGCGTCGGCGTCGCAGCGCCAGGGCCCCTGGATGCGGAGCGCGGGACCGTGATCGATCCTCCCAAGCTCCCCGGATGGCATCGTGTGCCGCTGCGAGCGGTGCTCGCCGAGGCCACGGGTTTCGATGTCACGTTGGAGAAGGACACGACGGCCGCCGCGGTGGGCGAGCTGTGGACAAGGCACGGACCGCCGGATGACTCGTTCGTGCTGATCTATCTCGGTACGGGGATCGGTGCCGCTCTGGCGCGCGACGGTGAAGTCGTGCGGGGGAGCTCTCGGAACCTCGGCGAGGTCGGACACATCATCGTGGATCCCGATGGCCCGGTGTGCGCGTGCGGCTATCGGGGCTGCGTCGAGGTGATGTGCACTCCGCAGGCGATCGTGGAGCAGGCCGAAGGCGCGGGTGTCTTCCCCGACGATCGCGAGGTCAACGACGCCGAGGCCGTCGACGCACGCTTCACGCAGCTGTGCGAGCGGGCCGCATCGGGCGATGTGGCCGCCCAGCGGGTGCTGCGACAGGCCGCGGCGCACATGACCGTGCTCGTCGCGGCGCTTACCAACATGCTCGACGTGGACAGGGTCGTGCTGGGCGGGCCGTTCTGGTCGCGGCTCGCGCCGGTGTACCTGCAGGAGATCCCCCCGCGCCTCGAGCGACTCAGCGCGACGCGGGCCGTGCACACGCTGCCCGTCGACGGGAGCGTCGTCGGAGACGACGTCGGTGCGATCGGGGCCGCGTGCGTCGTCCTGGATTCCGTGCTGTCTCCGCGCACCTCGGATCTGCTCCTGGAGGTCTGATCGCACGGTGCCGCTTCGTGAGGGGCGGGGCCGAGGGAAGAAAAGCCTTGACATCGATAAGTCCAATCGATGTATTATTTCTCATCCCCTCCCGCCGACCGGAAGCGTGTGATGCACGACAACTCCGAACTCGTCCTGGCGCGCATCCGCCGCTTCGAGCTCGAGCGACTGCAGCCCGCGGTGCAGGCCCGTTCGATCCCGCTGGACCTCGCGGCCTGGGCAGCGCCGGGAGAGCCCGTGCCCTTCCACGACGCAGTGGCTCAGGAGTATGCGCCGTTCGTCGTCGGCACACGCTGGGGGCGGGCCTGGAGCACTCTGTGGGTGCGCGTGCGTGGAATCGTCCCGGAGGTGGCTCCCGGACAGCGGGCCGAGCTCGTCTTCGATCTGGGTTTCGGCGTCGCGGAGCCGGGGTTCCAGTCCGAGGGCACCGTCTATCGACCGGACGGCACCATCGTCAAGGCCGTCGAGCCTCGCAACGCGCATGTGCCGTTGGACGGGGCTCCGGGTGATCCGATCGACCTCTATCTCGAAGCGGCAGCCAATCCCGACGTGGCAGACGGGTTCCGCGACTTCCAGCCGACGCCCCTGGGCGAATGGGAGACCGCGGGCGACGAGCCGCTCTACGTCTTCCGGCGTGCGGACGTGGTGGTCAGGGATCTGACGGTCTGGGAACTCGTGCAGGACGTCGCAGTGCTGCGGAGTCTGCTGGGCGAGCTGTCGCCGTCGTCCCCCCGCCATGCGGAGATCCTCCGCGCGCTCGAGCGCATGATCGACGTGGCCGATCCCGAGGACATCGCCGGAACGGCGCAGGCCGCGCGGGCCGCGCTGGCCGACGTGCTGGCGCGACCGGCATCCGGCTCCGCCCACTCGGTCCACGCCGTCGGCCATGCGCACATCGACTCCGCGTGGTTGTGGCCGGTCCGCGAGACCCAGCGCAAGGTCGCCCGCACCTTCTCCAACGTCCTCTCGCTGCAGCAGGAGGACGCCGAGTTCTCCTTCGCCGCCTCCTCGGCGCAGCAGTACGCGTGGATGAAGCGCTTCCAGCCGGAGCTGTTCGAACGGATCCGCGCCGCGGTCGCGGCCGGTCGCTTCCACCCGGCAGGGGGGATGTGGGTGGAATCCGACACGAACATGCCAGGAGGGGAGGCACTCGCACGCCAGTTCCTGCGGGGCAAGCTCTTCTTCCTCGAGGAGTTCGGCGTCGAGCCGCTCGACGTGTGGCTGCCGGACTCGTTCGGATACTCGGCGGCGCTCCCGCAGATCGCCAGAGCAGCCGGGTCCCGGTGGATGCTGACGCAGAAGATGTCGTGGAACGAGACGAACGTGATGCCGCATCACACCTTCCACTGGGAGGGGATGGACGGCACGCGGATCTTCACGCACTTCCCGCCGGTCGACACCTACAACGCGCAGCTCACCGGTGCGGAACTGGCTAGGGCGGAGCGTCAGTACGCCGAGAAGGGCGCGGCGAACACCTCGCTGGTGCCGTTCGGCTACGGGGACGGCGGCGGCGGTCCCAACCGGGAGATGCTGGCGGCGGCAGCGCGCCTGCGCTCTCTGGAGGGCTCGCCGACGGTCACGCACTCCTCGCCGCGCCGCTTCTTCGAGACGGCGGAGGCCGAGTACGGCGAGCCGCCGGTATGGACCGGCGAGATGTACCTCGAGTTCCACCGTGGCACCTACACCTCGCAGGCGCGCACCAAGCACGGCAACCGGCGCAGCGAGCACGCGCTCCGAGAGGCCGAACTGTGGGCGACGGCGGCAGCGCTGCGGGGTGCTGCGTACCCGTACGAGGAACTGCAGGAGGCCTGGGAGACCGTGCTGCTGCAGCAGTTCCATGACATCCTCCCCGGCAGCTCGATCGGCTGGGTCCACCGGGAAGCGGAACGTCGCTACGCCGAGGTGCTCGCCTCGACGGAGCGCATCATCGCAGGGTCCTTGGCGATCGTGGCCGGTTCGGGCGACTCCGAGCTCGTCGCCAACGCGGGGCCCTACGCAAGGGAGGGAGCGGTGGCGATGGGGATCGCCGCCGCGCAGAGGTCTGGGGCCTCTGCGGGGGTCACGCGGACGACGGACGGCTTCGTGTTGGAGAACGAGCACCTCACGGTCTCGATCGACGACGCGGGCCTGGTGACGTCACTCGTCGTCCGCGCGACCGGGAGGCAGGCGATCGCGGCCGGAGAGCGGGGGAACCTCTTGCAGCTGCATCGCGATACGCCGACGCAGTGGGATGCCTGGGACATCGACGAGCACTACCGGCGTCACGTCGTCGACGTGACGGACGTGGTCTCGATCGACATCGTCCCGCACGCGTCGGCGGCGATCGTCTGCGTGGTCCGCGAGCTGGGGGGTTCGCGGATCACGCAGGCTCTGACGCTGACCGCCGAGGGCCATGCCCTCGACATCGACACGACCGTCGACTGGCACGAGCGCCAGAAGCTCCTCAAGCTGGCCTTCCCGCTCGACGTGCACACGGACAGGGCGACGTCCGAGATCCAGTTCGGCCATGTGCACCGTCCCACGCATGTCAACACTTCCTGGGATGTGGCGCGGTTCGAGACCGTGGCGCATCGGTGGGTGCACGTGGGAGAACCGGGGTTCGGAGTGGCGATCGCGAACGATTCGACGTACGGGCACGACATCACGCGCGTGCCCCGTGCCGGTGGCGGCACGGCGACCACGGTGCGACTCTCTCTGCTGCGGGCGCCGCTGTACCCGGACCCTGAGGCGGACCAGGGCGAGCACACGTTCCGGGTGAGCGTGCGCCCCGGCTCCTCGATCGCGGATGCGGTGCAGGAGGGGTATCGCCTCAACCTGCCGCTGCGTGCGGTCAGGGGAGCGGGGCCGGTCGCTCCGCTGATCGAGGTGTCGTCGGACGCTGTCGTCATCGAAGCCGTGAAGCTCGCGGAGGACCGTAGCGGCGATGTGATCGTGCGGCTCTACGAAGCGCACGGAGGCCGGGCATCGGTGACGGTGACGCCCGCGTTCTCGTTCGATCAGGTCATCGAGACCGACCTGATCGAGCGGGAGATCGCCACCACCGCGGTGCGGGAGTCGACGCCGGGCGGGATCCGGCTGGACCTGCGTGCGTTCCAGCTCGTGACCCTGCGGTTCACCGCGCCGCGGCTCTGAGGCATCCTCAGCCGGAGAAGCGTCCCCATGGGATGTCGCGGCGCAGCGGCGTGCGCAGCGACCGCTGCGTCCGCGTCCAGGCCGAGACATGCGGCTCCTCGGCCACCGCGTCCTCCGTCTCATGCGAGTACGCATCGGTGACGACCGCGATGAGGGCGGCGAGCTCCTCTTCGGTGGCGCTGCCACGCGTGATCTGGAGCGCCGGGGGCTGCTCGTCGAGGGGAGCGCTCACAGCGGGATGTTCCCGTGCTTCTTCGGGGGCAGCGACGAGCGCTTGCCGCGGAGTGCACGCAGCGCCTTGGCGATGGAGACGCGGGTGTTGGCCGGCTCGATGATCCCGTCCAGCTCTCCGCGTTCGGCGGCGAGGAACGGAGAGGCCACGTTGTACGTGTACTCGTTCGCCAGGCGGGTGCGGACGGCAGCGACGTCCTCGCCGGCCTCCTCCGCCTTCTTGATCTCACCGCGGTAGAGGATGTTGACCGCACCCTGGCCGCCCATCACTGCGATCTCGGCGGTGGGCCAGGCGAGGTTGACGTCGGCTCCGAGCTGCTTGGAGCCCATCACGATGTAGGCGCCGCCGTAGGCCTTGCGCAGGATGACCGTCACGAGCGGCACGGTGGCCTCGGCGTAGGCGTACAGCAGCTTCGCGCCACGACGGATGACGCCGGTCCACTCCTGGTCGGTGCCCGGCAGATAGCCGGGGACGTCGACGAGCGTGACGATGGGGATCGAGAAGGCGTCGCAGAACCGCACGAAGCGGCTGGCCTTCTCACCGGCCTCGATGTTCAGGGTACCCGCCATCTGTGACGGCTGGTTGGCGATGATGCCCACAGAGCGGCCCTCGACGCGACCGAAGCCGATCACGATGTTCGGAGCGAACAGCGGCTGCACCTCGAGGAAGTCGCCGTCGTCGACGACGTGCTCGATGACGGTGTGGATGTCGTAGGGCTGGTTCGCCGAGTCGGGGACGATCGTGTTGAGGGTGCGATCGGCATCCGTCGTCTCGAACTCGAACGCGCTCTCGTACGAGGGCAGCTCCGCCATGTTGTTGTCGGGCAGGAACCCGAGGAGGGTGCGCGCGTAGTCGATCGCGTCGTCCTCGTCCTCGGCGAGGTAGTGGGCGACACCGGAGCGCGTGTTGTGCGTGTAGGCGCCGCCGAGCTCCTCCATGCCGACGTCCTCACCCGTGACGGTCTTGATGACGTCGGGACCTGTCACGAACATCTGGCTCGTCTTGTCGACCATGATGACGAAGTCCGTGAGGGCGGGGGAGTACACCGCTCCTCCGGCTGCGGGACCCATGATGATCGAGATCTGCGGGATCACGCCGGATGCCCGGGTGTTCAGGCGGAAGATCTCGCCGTACTTGCCGAGCGCGACGACGCCTTCCTGGATGCGCGCGCCGCCCGAGTCGAGGATGCCGATGCAGGGCATGCCGCCGTCGAGGGCGAACTCCATGATCTTGATGATCTTCTCTCCGGCGACCTCGCCGAGCGAGCCGCCGAACGTCGAGAAGTCCTGCGAGTACACGGCGACCGTGCGTCCGTGGATCGTGCCGACACCGGTGACGACCGAGTCGCCGTAGGGGCGGGAGCGATCCATGCCGAACGCGGTGGTGCGGTGGCGCACATACTCGTCGAACTCGACGAAGCTGCCGGGGTCGACGAGCAGTTCGATGCGCTCGCGGGCGGTCATCTTGCCCTTGGCGTGCTGCTTCGCCTTCGCCTTCTCCTCGGCGTCGACGACGGCCTCGGTGTAGCGAGCGCGCAGATCCGCGATCTTGCCGGCGGTGGTAAAGAGGTCGGGCTTGTCCGTCACGGATTCCACCCTAGCGCCGCTTCGGCGTGGTCTGTTGGATGCTCGGCACAACGGGTCGCCCGATCCTTTGGTGACCCGCACGAGGCGGATCAGCGCGGGCCGTCGATCGCGGTGTCCGCGCCGATCCCGGAGGGGAGCTCGTGATCGCCGTGCAGCTCGTCAGTGCGTTCGGTGAGCTCGGCACCGGCGCCGCGGCCGCGTCGCGTGGCCAGTTCTCCCACTTTGTGGCCGGCCCATCCGATCCCTCGCGCTGCCGTGCCCGCCGCACCGGCCACGGCGCTGCCGGCGAAGCGCGCGCCGCGGAGCATCCGCATCTCGACCTTCTCGGCGCCGGGCACGGGTTCCAGCTCGAGAGGGAGATCGATGGGGGCTGCGCCGAATGCGCGATGAGAGGTCGTCAGCACTCGGCGTCCGAGGATGTGGTTGCCGGCACCGCCGACTGCCGCGCCCACTCCGAACGGGAGCGCCTTGCCGAGGAACGACGCGCCACCACGGGCGGCGAACTGCTTGACGAACATGCTCTTGAGCTGGTCGACGAGCGGACCGACCGCCGCGCGGGGGAGCGACTTGGTGACGATCTCGCCCCAGTAGGTGGATCGGCTGCCGCCGTGGCCGGCCACCTGGCCGGCGAGCTGGCCGACCAGGTCGACCCCTTCCTTGCCGAGCATCAGCGTCATCACGAGCGCCCGAGCCCGATCGGGGTTGGCGATCGCGATGCCGTGCACCTCCGCGACGGACTGCGCGAAGAGAGCCGTGGACTCCACGAATCCCACGGTCTCGACGCCGGAGAGCGCCAGCGTGATGCCCGTGCCGATGCCCGGGACGACGGCGGTGGCACCGACGGCTGCGCCTCCGGCGGTCACGGCCGCGAGGTAGCGGCGCTCGAGGATGCGCACGATCTCCGCCGGGCTCGCCTGCGGGTTGCGCAGACGGATGCTGCGGATGTGCGCGAGCACGAGCGGACGTTGGATCGACAGCACACGGTCGAGGCCGCGCACCATCAGCGGATGCTCGGGGGAACCCACCGGTGGCACCCCCTTGTCCCACGGGGAGTCATCCGGGAGGGAGTGGATCTTGTGCACCTTGGGGCCCATGTCCTGATCCTATGAAGTCAGACCGCGAAAACGCAGGGAGCCGCACCCTCGAAAGGGTGCGGCTCCCGGAAGCACGTGGATCAGACGAAGAGGTTCGCGCGCTCCAGATCTTCGGCGAAGTCGACCTCGACCGCGTACAGGTCGGAGACGTCCATCGGCTCGAGGAGCAGGCCGTCTTCGGCGATCGCGAGCTCGAGTCCGCGCTCGAAGTAGTCCTGGTCCTCGACGCGCTGCAGCTGACGCATGAACGCCTTCTTGTGCGCGGCCGCGATGTAGTTGATGCCCACGGCCTCGCCGAGTCCGCCCTTGACGGTCTTCGACAGCTCGTTGATGAAGCCTTCGGCCGTGACCGTGTACTTCACCTCTTCATCGCTCACCTTGGAGGTGTTGACCGTGACGAACGACTGGTCGCGCTCGATGAAGGCCGCAGCGCGGCCGAGGATCATCGGGTCGAACACCACGTCGCCGTTCATCCAGAGCACGCCGCCCTTGCCGGTCGCGCCGAGGGCACGCAGCAGGCTCTTCGACGTGTTGGTCTCGTCGTAGCGCTCGTTGTGCACGTAGTTCGCGGTCGGGAAGGCATCGATGATCGTCTCGGCGCGGTAGCCGACGACCGTGGTGATGCGGGCATCGGAGCCGAATGCGGCCAGGATGTTGTCGTGCTGCTGACGCATGATCGTGCGCCCGTCGCTCAGCTCGGTGAGCGGCTTCGGCAGCGCGCGACCGAGGCGCGAGCCCATGCCGGCTGCGAGGATGACGGTCTGAAGAGTCACGAGAGCTCCTAAAAGAAGGTGTGTTAAGGATCGGTTCACCGATCAGACACTTCTTCGTGCCGAGTTTCATGGTAGCGATTCAGCCTGGGAAGCCACGGGGCAGAGAGGCCCCGTTGCCATTTCGTGACCGAGTACACACTCAACACACAGAATCGCACGAACGCCCTGTTTTCGGGAGGAGTCGCCGCTGATTCCTCTGAATGTTGCGCGGAACCACAGGCTCGCCACAGCTCATTGATACCGTAGAACAGTGACTTCCTCCCCTGACGACCGCACCGACCAGGTGGACGACCCCGAGACCCCTCCCGCGAAGGCGACTGCGAAGCGGACGACCGCGGGAGCGGGCGCCGCTGCAGCCAAGAAGCCGTCCGTGAAGCGTGCCCCCACGACGGGGAAGCCGGCGGCGAAGACGGCCGCGGCCAAGAAGACGACCACCGCGAAACGGCCGACCACCACGAAGCGGCCCGCCACCGCCACAGCGGCGCGTACGGCGGCGAAGTCGGCCGCGGACAAGGCCGCCGCGAACGCGGAGGTCGTGATCGAGCCCGTGACGTCGAAGGATGCGACGGCCGGGGAGCCCGAGCCGACGACGACGCCCGCCAAGAAGACCACGGCCGCGGCGCGCGCAGCGGCAGCACGGAACACCGCCGCCCGTGGCGGAGCGACCACGCCCGCGTCTTCGCGTGCCAAGGCCGCGACCGCGAAGCCGACAGCGGCGAAGACACCGGCCAAGACCACCGCGGCCAAGACCACCGCGGCCAAGACCACTGCCGCGAAGACCGCGGCAGCCAGGACCACTCCGGCCAAGGCCACCGCAGCGAAGTCGACCGCAGCGAAGACCGCGGCGGCCAAGGCAGCGGCGGCGAAGACGGCCGAGACGAAGTCGGCTGCCCGTACCGCCGCTGCGCGCACGGCGGCGGCGAAGACGGCGGCCGCGAAGGCTGCAGCCGCGAAGTCCGCAGCGTCCAAGGCGGCGGCGAACGCTGCCGAAGATGCCGAGACCGTGATCGCCCCCGTGCAGCTGCCGGACGCGTCGGTCGAGACGGTGAACATCGAGGCACCGGCACCGGCACCTGCCGCCGAAACGGTATCCGCTGTCGTGGTCGCGGAGGAGGAGGCGGCGCCCGCCACCGAGGTCGCTGACCCTGCCGGTGAGGTCCCGGTCGTCGATTCGATCATCCAGGACGTCCACGCCGCCGCCGATGACGACGCCGCCGCCGATGAGGGCGACACCGCGGTGGACAGCGCAGCGGATCAGCAGCGTGAGATCACAGACACCGGAGCGAGCGCCACCGCGCGTGTGGTCGCCGAGGTGCATGAGGCCTCCGACACCGCCGCGATCAGCATCCGCGGACTCGTGAAGCACTTCGGCGACAACCACGCTGTGGACGGTATCGACCTGACCGTTCCTGCGGGGTCGTTCTACGGAATCGTCGGCCCGAACGGCGCGGGCAAGACCACGACGCTGTCGATCGTGGCCGGGCTTCTGCGCGCGGATGCGGGCACCGTGGCGATCTGCGGCATCGACCAGGCGTCGCAGCCCCTGGCCGCGAAGCGCGTCATGGGGGTGCTGCCCGATCGCCTGCGCACCTTCGACCGACTCACCGGTCGTCAACTCCTCTACTACTACGGCCTGCTGCGCGGTCTCGCCCCGAGCGTGATCGAGAAGCGCACGGCCGACCTGGCGCGGGCGTTCGATCTGCAGGAGGCGCTCAGCCGCGTGGTCTCCGACTACTCGGCAGGCATGACCAAGAAGCTCATGCTCGCGGGTGCGATGATCCACTCGCCGCGCGTCCTCGTGCTCGACGAGCCGTTCGAGTCCGTCGATCCCGTGTCCTCCGCCGTGATCCTCGACATCCTTCGTGCCTACGTCTCGCACGGTGGCACGGTGATCCTGTCCAGCCACGGCATGGATCTGGTCGAGCGGGTGTGCTCGCGGGTCGCCATCATCGTCGGAGGTGAGGTCCTCGCCGAGGGGACCATCGACGAGGTCCGCGCCGGTCAGACTCTCGAGGCCCGATTCGTCGAGCTCTCGGGTGGTATCGGAGAAGTGGAGGGTCTCGAGTGGTTGCACATGTTCTCCGACTGAGACTCGCGCTCCTGATCGGATCGCTGCGCGGGGACCGTCGAGGACGCACGCTCGTCACTCTGGTCGGCCTCATCGCCGTGACCCTCGCGGTCTGCATCGCCGTGCACTCGTTGTCCGGCGCTCCTGCCCCCGTCGCACGCACGGTGACCGTGCTCGGTGGTGTGGCGATCATCCTCGGTTTCCTCGTGGGCCCGATCCTGGTGGGGGCCGTCGATCAGCTCGACCCGCGGAGATTCGCGGTGTTCGGCGTCGACGAGCGCAAGATGCCGTGGGTGCTCACCGTGGCCGCCTTCGTGAGTGTGCCGAGCCTGGCGCTGCTGGCGGTGTACGCGAGCGTCTGCGCCGTGGCGATCACGCTCGGCGCGCCGTGGCCGCTCGCCGTGCTCATGACGGTCGTCGGCCTGCTCAGCACCGTCCTGACCGCCCGGATCGGCATGGCCATCAACGCTCTGTTCCTCCCGGAGCGGCGTTCCCGGGAGCTCACGGCGCTGTTCGCGCTCGCCCTGATCATCATCGCGTTCCCCGTCGCGGTCTTCTTCGCCTCGATGCGGTGGGACGGGCATGTGCCCGGCTCTCTCGAGACCCTCACCACGGTGTTCGGATTCACGCCGCTCGGTGCGTCCCCCGGATTCCTGTTCGCTATCGCGGCCGGCGACACCGCGGTGGCGTGGATCAGCGGAGTCATCGCCGTGGTCACCGTCGTCGCGCTGTGGGGGGTCTGGGCCTGGTTGGTCCGGCGACTCCTCACGACGACCGAACGACCGGCCGCCGCACGCGAACGCAGCGGTCTCGGCTGGTTCGGCCTGCTGCCGTCCAACGCGTTCGGCGCGATCGCCGCGCGCAGCCTCGTCTACTGGCTGCGCGACCGTCGCTACATCATGAACATCATCGTCGTGCCCGTCGCGGGAGTGCTGACGGTGTTCCCGCTCCTGGTGGCCGGAGTCCCGCTCGAGATCGCGGCGCTGATCCCCGTGCCCGTGATGGCGCTGTTCTTCGGGTGGCTGCCGCACAACGATGTCGCCTACGACTCGACGGCGCTGTGGACGCACGTCGCCAGCGGGGTGCGGGGGATCCCGGACCGGCTCGGACGGCTCGTGCCGGTGGTCCTCGTCGCTGTCCCGGTGCTCGCCGTCGCCATTCCGCTGTCTCTGGTGTTGATCGGCGATGTGCGACTGCTCCTGCCGTTGATCGGGCTCGCGGCGAGCCTGCTGTTCTCGGCTCTCGGCATCTCGAGCATCGTCTCGGTCGTCGCCCCCTACGCCGTGTCCCGCCCGGGTGACAGCCCGTTCCAGCAGCCGCAGCGACCGACGTCGCGCGGTGCCTACGGGCCGGCGGCGGCGTTCCTCGGCGCCATCCTGTTCAGCGCTCCGACGATCTGGCTGTTCGTCGCGACGATCGCCGACGATGTGACCTACGCGCCGGTGGCGTTCTGGGTGGGCATCGCGAGCGGTGTCATCGTGCTCGCGATCGGAGCCACGATCGGCGGTCGGATCTTCGAGCGCAGCGGCGAACGTCTCATGGAGTTCGTCGAGACCGCATGACGGCCGCCCACACCGACCCTGACGCGGCTAGACTCACGGGATGAGTACTCCGCTGGACAGCCCCGATCAGGGCGGCGTGGCAACGCTTGATCGCGAACTGGAAGAGCTCCTCCGCGAGGAGAACCTCGAACCGGGCGACCATGAGCGCTTCTCGCATTACGTGAAGAAGGACAAGATCCTCGAGTCCGCGATCACCGGCAAGCCGGTGCGTGCACTCTGCGGGAAGAAGTGGACTCCCGGGCGCGATCCCGAGAAGTTCCCCATCTGCCCGACGTGCAAGGAGATCTACGAGTCGATGGTGCGCTGACGGGGTCGCCCGTCACGCGCCGTCGCAGTGGTGCGCCTCGACGACCTCTCAGGCGACGTCGACGTACACCGTGGGGATCGCGGGGTCCGACTTGCTGAGCGCGAGTGCCCGTACCGGCAGTTCCTCGCGCACCCGCAGGTGATGGGCGCGTGCCGACGACGTACCCTCCTGGCCCTCGTGAGCCGTGTCGATGTCGCCGCCCTCCGCGAAGGTGACCTGCAGGGGGCGACCGTCCGTGCGCCCGGCAGGCGAATCGAGGTTCTCGAATCCGTCGGCGACCAGCACCGTCTCGCTCACCGCTACGCCGTCCTCGATCGTGCGGAACGCCGCCTTGCGCCCGCCGTGCGATGCCTTGTCGGCTGACGCCTTCGCGACGCCGACCCAGGAGCCGTCGGAGTCCTGACGCGCGACGAGCTTGTAGACCATGCTCGCGGTCGGATAGCCGGAACCGGTGACGACGGAGGTGCCGACGCCGTACGCGTCCACGGGGGAGGCCGCGAGGGCGGCGATGGCGTACTCGTCGAGGTCGCTGGTCACGGTGATGCGCGTCTCGGTCGCCCCGAGCTCGTCGAGCTGGGCGCGCACCTCGGCCGCCACGATCGGCAGGTCGCCCGAGTCGATGCGCACGCCGCCGAGCCCGGTTCCCGCCACGCGGATCGCGGTCTCGACGCCGGTACGGATGTCGTAGGTGTCCACGAGCAGGGTCGTTCCGGCGCCGAGGCTGTCGACCTGCGCGCGGAACGCCTGCTCCTCGGTGTCGTGCAGCAGCGTCCAGGAGTGCGCGGCCGTGCCCATCGTCGGGATGCCCCAGCGCCGCCCGGCCTCGAGGTTGCTGGTGGCGCCGAACCCGGCGATATAGGCGGCGCGGGCGGCCGCGACGGCGGAGTGCTCGGCGGCGCGGCGCGAACCCATCTCGGCGAGCGGACGCTCGCCCGCGGCGATGCTCATTCGCGACGCCGCGGTGGCCACGGCCGAGTCGTGGTTGAGCACGCTCAGCGCGAGCGTCTCGAGGACCACGGCGTCGGCGAAGGTGCCCTCGACCGTGAGGATGGGGGAGCCGGGGAAGTACAGCTCGCCCTCGCGGTAGCCACGGATCGAGCCCGTGAACCGGTACTCCTCGAGGTACTTCACCGCGGGAGCGTCGACGATCCGGTTGTCGCGGAGGAAGCGCAGCTCGTCGTCGCCGAAGCGGAAGTCCCGCACGAGGCTGAGCAGACGCCCGGTTCCGGCGACCACTCCGAATCGGCGTCCTCCGGACAGCCGTCGGGAGAACAGCTCGAACACGCTGGGGCGTGAGGCCGTCCCGTCGCGCAGCGAGGCAGCGAGCATCGTCAGCTCATAGCGGTCGGTGAGCAGCGCCGTCGACGAGGTCATGCGCTCAGCTTAGTGAGCGCGGTGATGCGCGAGGCGGCTTCGACGCGGGTAGGCTGGGGAGTCATGAACGACGCGCCGATCGGGATCTTCGACTCCGGTGTCGGCGGGCTCACGGTGGCACGTGCCATTCGCGCCCAGCTGCCCCGCGAATCGTTCGTCTACATCGGCGACACGGCGCATTCTCCGTACGGGCCGAAGCCGATCGCCGATGTGCGCCGCTACTCGCTCGAAGTGCTGGACACCCTGGTCGATCAGGGCGTCAAGATGCTCGTGATCGCCTGCAACACGGCGTCGTCGGCGATGCTGCGCGATGCCAGAGAGCGCTACGACATCCCCGTGGTGGAGGTCATCGGCCCGGCCGTGCGGCGCGCGGTCTCGACGACCCGCAACGGGCGGGTGGGCGTCATCGGCACGATCGGCACGATCGGCTCGCGCGCCTACCAGGACATGCTCGAGGTGAACGAGCGACTCGAGGTCTTCACCGCCGCCTGCCCGCGCTTCGTCGAGTTCGTCGAAGCGGGCATCACCGGGACGCCAGAGGTGCTCGCGGTCGCCGAGGAGTATCTGGCTCCGTTGCGCGATGCGGGGGTCGACACACTCGTGCTCGGCTGCACGCACTATCCGTTCCTGCGCGGCGCCATCAGCTACGTGATGGGCGAGGGCGTGACCCTCGTCTCCAGCGACGACGAGACGGCGGGCGACGTGTACCGCCAACTGGTCCGCGGCGATCTCCTCGCCCCGCCAGACGCGACCGCGACGTACGTATACGAGGCGACGGGCGACTCCGCCACGGAGTTCACCGCACTCGCCAATCGTCTGATGGGCCGCGAGGTCCGCGACGTGCAGCTCGTGCAGACCGGCGTCATCACCCTTCCCGAATCCCTCTCCGAGCCGTACTGACGCGGCCCGACACCTCTACCCGAAAGAAGCCCATGACCGATATCGTCCGCGCCGACGGCCGTTCCACCGACCAGCTCCGCGAGATCACCATCGAGCGCGGATGGAGCGCACAGGCCGAGGGATCGGCTCTGATCAGCTTCGGCGGCACGAAGGTGCTGTGCACGGCATCCTTCACCAACGGCGTTCCGCGCTGGCTGACGGGCAAGGGTAAGGGATGGGTGACCGCGGAGTACGCCATGCTCCCGCGGGCCACGAACAGCCGTAACGACCGTGAGAGCGTCAAAGGACGCATCGGCGGCCGTACGCATGAGATCTCGCGCCTGATCGGTCGCGCCCTGCGTGCGGTCGTCGACACCAAGGCCCTGGGCGAGAACACCATCGTCATCGACTGCGACGTGCTGCAGGCCGACGGAGGCACCCGCACCGCGGCGATCACCGGCGCGTACGTCGCGCTCGCCGACGCCATCGAGTGGGGTCGGGCCAAGAAGTTCATCGGCAAGAACTCCACTCCGCTGCTCGACTCGGTCGCCGCGGTCTCGGTCGGCATCATCGACGGTGAGCCCATGCTCGATCTCGCATACGTCGAGGACGTGCGCGCGGAGACCGACATGAACGTCGTCGTGACGGGCCGTGGCCTGTTCGTCGAGGTGCAAGGGACGGCGGAGGGTGCGCCGTTCGACAAGCGCGAGCTGGATGCCCTGCTCGACCTCGGCGTCGCCGGCTGCGCGACGCTGAAGGACCTGCAGACGGCGGCGCTGGCGGGCGAGTGATGAAGGTCGTCCTCGCGACGCACAATCCGCACAAGGTCGCGGAGTTCCAGCAGATCGTGGCGCAGGCGCGTCCTGACCTGGAGGTCGTCGCCTATGACGGCCCTGAGCCGGTCGAGGACGGTGTCACCTTCGCGGACAACGCACTCCTGAAGGCGCGTGCCGCATCCGCCCACACGGGCCTGGCGGCGCTGGCCGACGACTCCGGGATCTGCGTCGACGTCCTCGGCGGTTCTCCCGGGGTCTTCTCGGCGTACTGGGCGGGACAACGCAAGGACGCGGCGGCGAACCTCGCGCTGCTGCTCGACCAGCTGCGCGACATCGACGATCCCCATCGCACGGCGCACTTCACCTCGACGATCGCTCTCGTCACGCCCGAGGGGCAGGAGCACGTCGTCGTCGGTGACTGGCCGGGACGCCTCGCGCACACGGCGTCCGGGGGCGGCGGTTTCGGTTACGACCCGATCTTCATCCCGGACGGCCAGGACGCGGGCGACGAGCGCACGGTCGGAGACTTCACCGCAGAGGAGAAGCAGGCGCAGTCGCATCGCGCCCGGGCTTTCGCGGCGCTCCTGCCGCTGCTTGCCACACTCTGAGGTTCGAACCCTAACCACTACGCTTGACGTACTTCATGCGTAGTGGTTATCGTGTGTGGCATGCGAGAGCTCACCTATTACATCGGAGTCACGCTCGACGGCTTCATCGCCGGGCCCGAGGATGAAGTCGACTTCTACCCGCTCACGCCGGCGTTCGAGGAGACGCTCGGCACCGAGCTCGCCGACGTCCAGCCCACGCACGTGCGGGCGGCGCGCGGAGGAGCGGACGCCCCCGTCACGCGGTTCGACACGGTGATCATGGGACGTCGCACCTACGAGCCGGCACTGCGGTTCGGCATCACGGATCCGTACGCACAGCTGCGCACCCTCGTGTGCAGCACGACCCTGGCCGATCCCGGCGAGCCGAATGTCGAGATCGTCCGCACGGATCCGGTGCGCCGCGTGCGGGAGCTCAAGGCGGAGAGCGGCCTCGGCATCTATCTCGCCGGAGGTGCGGGTCTCGCCGGCGTGCTGCTCGACGAGATCGATCGTCTGATCGTGAAGAAGTACCCGGTCATCGCCGGCTCCGGCATCCCGATGACCCGCCACGGCTTCGCGCCGACGCTGTTCGCGCTGGAGGAGGTCCGCTCCTTCGACAACGGCTGCGCCGTGCTCAGCTACTCGCGTCCGTGACCGGCCGAAGGTCGAACTGATACGTCGGCTCATCGCCCTTCGTCGTCTGCCCGGAGATGAACCACTCCTGGCCCTCGGGCGCGGGGTTCTCCGCTGCATAGGCGTGCAGCACCTGCTCGTCCGCGGACGCGGAGGCATGTCGGGCGGCCCAGCTCTTGAGGTCATCGCTGAAGTTGCTCATCCGCTCACCCTGTCCTCTCGACGGCGCGAGGTCAACTTCGGACCGCGCGGCAAAGCGGCTCGCCCTACTGCTGAGACTGGTTCTCGTTACCCTTCCCGACTAGCGGAAATCAGCCTCTCGACAGGGATTCCCGGTCTAGCCTGAAGAAATGCACGATCACGCTCCCGCTGCCGGCGGCATCCGTTCGGCAGGCCATCGCCGCCTGCTGACGATCTCGCTCTGCCTGACCGCGACCATCATGGTCGTACAGGTCGTCGGCGCGATCCTGACCGGCTCGCTCGCGCTGCTGGCCGATGCCGCGCACATGTTCACCGACGCCTCCGCTCTCGTCATCGCGCTCATCGCGGCGGCGGTCGCGGCGCGTCCGGCCGACGACCGCCGCACGTTCGGATACCAGCGCGCCGAGGTGTTCGGGGCGCTGATCAACGCCGTGATCCTGATCCTCCTCGCCGGGTGGGTCGGCGTGGAAGCGATCGGTCGTCTGGTGAACCCGAGCGACGTCGAGGTCGCCGGTCCGCTGATGCTCGCGGTCGCTGTGGTCGGGCTCCTCGCGAACGGTGTCTCGATGTGGCTGCTGAGCCGCGCACAGCGCACCAGCATCAACGTACGCGGCGCGTATCTGGAGGTCATGGGCGACCTGATCGGCTCGGCCGCTGTGATCGTGGCGGCCATCGTGATCGTCGCGACCGGATGGATGCCGGCGGATGCCATCGCCTCGATGTTCATCGCGTTGATGATCATCCCGCGGGCCATCTCGCTGCTCCGCGAGGTGTTCTCGGTGCTCTCGGAGTCCGCGCCGAAGGGCACGGCGGTGAGCGACATCCGACAGCACCTGCTGGACTACGAAGGCGTCACCGGTGTGCATGACGTGCACGTGTGGCAGCTCACGCGCGGCGCGCCCGTGTTCAGCGCGCACGTCAGCGTCGATCCGGCGTATCTGGCGGACGGGCGTTCGGCGAAGCTGCTCTCCGACCTGCAGTCGTGCCTCGCCGAGCACTTCGACGTGGAGCACTCCACGTTCCAGATCGAGCCGGCCGAGCAGTCGGACTGCGAACCGCATCACGCCTGACCGCTCTCAGGATTCGCGCACCACGTCTCCCGGAAGCTTGTCGGGGCGAAGGCCTCGCCAGCGCGCGTGACGCAGCACGCCATCGGGTGTCCAGTTCGCGAACTCCACCTCGCCGACCAGTTCCGGCCGCACCCAGAGCGCATCCGAGGCGTCGAGCGCCGGGACCCCGTCCAGCGGAGCCGAGTCGACCCGCAGCGGCTCCAGGCGCATCAGCAGGTCGCGAAGCGCGCGCTCGGTGAATCCGGTGCCCACGCGTCCGACGTAGCGCAGTGCTCCGCCCGCCGTATCGGGGACCGCCAGGAGGAGCGAACCGAGAGTGCTCTCGCGGTCGCCCTTGCCGGGGCGGATCCCGACGATCACCGCTTCCTGCATGAGCGTGTGCTTCAGCTTGAGCCACGATGGGGAGCGCTGCCCCGGACGGTACCGCGAGGACGGATCCTTGGCCACGACGCCTTCGAGTCCGAACTCCCTGCTCGCGGCGAGAGCGTCGTCGACGTCATCGAAGACCGGAGGGACCTGCACCGGGGCTTCGAGGCCTTCGGCCAGGTCGTGCAGCAGCGTGCGCCGCTCTCGGAGCGGCATGTCGGTGAGGTCGTGACCGTCGAGGCGGAGCAGATCGAAGAGCAGGTACACGATCGGTGTGCGCACGACCTCACGCTCGATCTCCCGCGGACGCGTCAGGTGCATCCGGTTCTGCAGCGACGAGAAGCTCGGCCGACCGTGACCGTCGAACGCGACGATCTCCCCGTCGACGACCGCATCCGAAGCGGGCAGGAACGGTGCGCCGTCCGCGGTGAGCTCGGGATACCGCGCCGTGATGTCGATGCCGCTGCGGGCATGCAGCAGCATCCGCCCGTTCGACCAGGTGCCGACGGCGCGGATGCCATCCCACTTCACCTCCACCCACGACGGGGTGCTCAGGCTCCGGGCGAGAGCCGGGGTGCCGTTCTCGGCGAGCATCGGCGACAGTGTGGGCTTCTGCGCATCGGACGCCGCTGCCGCTGCTGGCGCCGCTGATGCTCGGGGGTGGCGGTGTGGATGACGGGGCGCGACGGGCGCCGCGGGGAGAGCCGTGCCGCGCAGGCTGACCAGCGGATCGATGCCGGCCTCGGCGCGCGCGAGCACGGCGTCGAGGTCGAGCTGGGCGAGATCGGGGTCGTCGAGCTCTTCCCACGTGCGGGGAGCAGCGACCCAGGGTCGTGCGCGGCCCCGCAGCGAGTACGGTGAGATGGTGGTCTTCTTGCCGTTGTTCTGACTCCAGTCCAAAAACACGCGGCCGCCCCGCACCGCCTTCGACATCGTCGCGGTCGCCAGGTCGGGGTGCTCGTTCTCGATGAGCCGGGCGAGCTCCTTCACGACGGCGGAGATCTCGTCGCTGGTCTGCTCACCGGGCAGTGCCGCGTAGAGGTGGATGCCCTTGGATCCGCTCGTCACCGGCAGCGGGTCCAGGCCCATTCCGGTGAGGATGCCGCGGGCGATGCGGGCGACCGCCGCGCACTGCGCCAGATCGACGCCTGGCCCGGGATCGAGGTCGAGCACGAGGCGGTCGGGCCGGCCCGGCAGCCCCTCGGCGGTGAATCTCCACTGCGGCACATGCAGCTCGATCGCGGCGACCTGAGCGAGCCACACGAGCGTCGGCACATCCTGCACGAGCGGGTACTCCTTGGCGCCGTCGGAGTGCTGGATCTCCTGGCGCGGAATCCACTCGGGAGCTCCGCGCTCGAGCTGTTTCGTGAAGAACGCGTCGGCGGGGGCATCCGTCGTGCCCACACCCTCCACCCAGCGCTTGCGTGTGACGGGGCGCCCGGCGAGCAGGGGCAGGAGCTGCGGGGCGATCGTCGAGTAGTAGGCGATGATCTCGCCCTTGGTGGTACCCGTCTCGGGGTAGACGACCTTGTCGAGGTTGGTGATGCGCAGGCGACGGCCGTCGATCTGCACGATCTGCCCGTCGGTCGCCATGACGCCAGGCTAGCGGCGCGGAGCGTCGGCCGGGGCTAGCCGCCGTGGGCGCGGCTGGTGTCTACTTGTCACATGAGGACGATCTGGAAGGGCGCGCTGACATTCGGGCTCGTCAACGTGCCGGTGAAGGTGTACTCCGCCACCGAGGACCACGACGTGTCGCTGCATCAGGTGCACGAGAAGGACGGCGGACGCATCCGGTACCAGCGCACGTGCGAGGTGTGCGGAGAGACCGTCGCCTTCGCGGACATCGACAAGGCCTATGTCGACGAGGGCCAGACCGTCGTGCTCACCAAGGACGATCTGGCGGCTCTGCCCGCGGAGAAGAGCCGTGAGATCGACGTGGTCGAGTTCGTGCCGTCGGATCAGGTCGATCTGCTCACGCTCGACAAGCCGTACTACCTCGAGCCCGACTCGAAGTCGCCCAAGGCGTACGTGTTGCTGCGCAAGACGCTCGAGCAGACCGACCGCACCGCGATCGTGCGGTTCACGCTGCGGCAGAAGACCCGGCTTGCCGCGCTGCGGGTGCGCGGCAAGGTGCTGGTGCTGCAGACGCTGCTGTGGGCCGACGAGGTGCGCGAGGCGGAGTTCCCGGCATTGGATGAGGACGTGCGCATCTCGAAGAAGGAACTGGAGCTGTCGGCATCCCTCGTGGAGAGCTACTCGTCGGACTTCGACGCGGAGGAGTTCGTCGACGAGTACCAGAAGGAGCTGCGCACACTCATCGACGCCAAGATCGAGGCGGGCGACACGTTCGACGTCTCCGACACCTTCGGCGAGAAGGACTCGGACGCCCAGAGCGGCGAGGTCATCGACCTCATGGAAGCACTGCGCGCGAGCGTGGCGAAGTCGAAGGAGCAGCGGGCGCAGAACGCCGGCTGATCCCCGGGCCTCGTCGCGACGAGGACCCGGCGGCGATCAGTGCTTGCCGTCGCCGTCGAGGTCGGGAGCGCGGTCGAACACCTCGGCGTCGAGCACGAGCTCCTCTGCCTCGGTGGCGTCGGTGACGACATCTTCACCGGCGGCAGCGGCCTTCTTGGCCTTGTGGCGCTCGGACAGGTAGTGCCACAGGGTGACCAGCGCCGTGCCGCCGACAGCGGCGAGCAGGATCAGGTCGATGTAGCTCTCGACGAAGTGGGCGACCGGGGGGATGAACCCGATGGCATAGCCGAACATCGTCAGACCGAAGCCCCAGAGGATCGCTCCGATGAGGTTGTAGAGCGTGTACCGGCGCCACGGCATGTGGCCGACGCCCGCGGCGACGGGGGCGAAGGTGCGCACGATCGGCACGAAGCGGGCCAGGATGACCGTGATGCCGCCGAAGCGCTCGAAGAACGCGTTCGTGCGCTCGACGTTCTTCTTGCTGAACAGCCCGGATTCCTTGCGCTCGAAGACGGCGGGACCGCCCTTGTGGCCGATGACGTAGCCGACTTCTCCACCGATGAAGGCCGAGAGACCGATCAACAGCGCCACGAACCACACGTTGATGCCGAAGACGCCGTGCTCCGATCCGGCGATCGGGTGCGACAGCAGCCCGGCGATCACGAGCAGTGTGTCGCCCGGCAGCAGGAATCCGACCAGCAGCCCCGTCTCGGCGAACACGATGAAGCACACCACGAGCAGAGCCCAGGGGCCGGCGTTGCCGATGATCATCGCGGGGTCGAGCCAGGGGATGAGAGCGGCGTGGTGCATGGGTTTCCCGTCGTGAGATGTGTGCGGCGGTCAAGAGGTCGAGCGCGTACGGTGCGATCGATCAGTGCGGAAGGTGGGACTTGAACCCACACGCCCTAGGGCACAGGAACCTAAATCCTGCGTGTCTGCCAATTTCACCACTCCCGCGCGGTGGAATCAGTCTACTGATCGGAGGAAACGACATTCTGGGGATCAGCCCGCAGTTGCGCGCCGTCGCGCGCGTCATCTGCCGCATGTGGATAACTTCGGAGCCGGGGGCGGGATTCTTGCGAGGATGCACGGGTGAATCAGCCCTCCGTCATCGTCGCCGAGCGCGTCCGACTGCGGTTGCGCGCGGAGAGCAGCGATCCTTCGGTCGATCCTGAGGCTGTGCGTCGCGTCGCGGTCGCGGAGGTGCGTCGCCACAACGATCTGGCGCTCTCGCGCGGCGAACCGCTGATCGACGACGAGGCGTCCTGCGTGCGGGATGTGCTCGCGTCGGTGAGCGGCTTCGGCGCACTGCAGCCGCTGCTCGACGATCCCGAGATCGAGGAGATCTGGCTGAACGGCCCCGCGCACGTGCACGTCGCCCGCGGTGGGGTCGCGGAGCGGATCGAGCTGCGCCTGACGGAAGCGACGATGCGCGACCTCGTGGAGCGGATGCTGCAGTCGACCGGCCGCCGCGTCGACATCAGTCAGCCGTTCGTCGATGCCTCGCTTCCGGACGGATCGCGCCTGCACGTCGCGATCGCCGACGTCGTGCGGGGCTCCTGGGCCGTGAACATCAGGAAGTTCCTGCCGAAGTACCGCTCGCTGGACGCGCTCACCGCGCAAGGATCGATGCCGCGGTCGCTGGCGACGCTGCTGCGGACGGCGATGCGTGACGGGGTGAGCGTGATCGTGTCCGGCGCCACGCATGCCGGCAAGACCACGCTGCTCGGTGCGCTCCTGGACTCGTGCGCCGACCGCCAGCGCATCATCACGGTCGAGGAGACGTTCGAGCTCGCTGTCACCGGTCCGGATGTGGTCGCCTTGCAGGGGCGGCAGGCGAGCCTGGAGGGCACAGGCGAGATCACACTGCGCCGACTGGTGAAGGAGGCTCTGCGCATGCGGCCGGACCGGCTGGTGGTCGGCGAGGTGCGAGATGCGGAAGCCCTCGACCTGATCCTCGCGCTCAACACAGGCGTGCCGGGAGCGGGGACGGTGCACGCGAACTCGGCGGCAGAGGCGCTCGAGAAGCTGACGATCCTGCCCCTGTTGGCGGGACGCAACATCGATCGCGCGTTCGTCGCGCCCACGCTCGCCGCGGCGGTCGGACTCGTGGTGCACTGCGAGCGGGATGCGGCTGGGCACCGCCGTGTGCAGGAGGTGATCGCGCCGACCGGTGAAGTCAGAGACGGGCGCATCGTCACCCGATCGGTCTATCCGGCTGCGCAGGCCGCGGTCGCCATCGAACGGCGCTCTGCGGCGCTGCGGCGTTCCGGGGTCATGTCGTGACGCTGCTGCTCGGTGCTCTTCTCGCCGCCGGCGTGCTCCTGGGCATCTCGCCCTGGATGTGGCCGCCGCGGGAGCGCGTGGACACAGCCCCGCGGAGCGGTCGCCTCACGCGTCTGCAGGAGGAGGCCGGGCTCGCCGCACTCGGGCGGCGCGCCGTCGTGAGCGCGATCGTCGCTGGGGCATCGGTCGCCGCCTCGGTGGTGTGGTTGCTCACGGCCCTCCCGGTCCTCGCGCTGCTCGCGGGCGTCGCCGGGGCCGCAGCGCCGGTGCTGTACCTGCGAGCGCGGCGGGTCCGTCTGCGGCGGCTCCGGCGACAGCTCTGGCCCGACGTGTGCGATCTGCTCGTCGCCTCGATCAGGGTGGGGTTGTCGCTGCCGGACGCGGTGGCGGGGCTCGGCACCTCCGCGCCCGTGCTGCTGAGGCCCGCTTTCGCTGTGTTCGCTCGCGATCTGCAGGCGACGGGCCGATTCGAGGCGAGTCTCGATCGACTCAAGGTCGCTCTCGCCGATCCGATCGGCGACCGCATCGTGGAGACCCTGCGGATGGCACGCCAGGTCGGTGGGACGGAACTCACCACGGTGCTGCGGGCGCTGTCGGCATCGGTGCGCGCCGATGCCGCGCTACGCGGTGAGGTGGAGGCGCGTCAGTCGTGGATCCGGGGTGCCGCCGTGCTGGGGGCGGTGGCGCCGTGGGTCATCCTGGGGCTGCTCGTGATGCGCCCGGAAGGTGCCTCTGCGTACGGCACGCCGGAGGGGGTGCTCGTCATCTGCATCGGGGCCGTCGTGTCGGTGGTGGCGTTCCGCATCATGATCCGCATCGGCCGACTGCCCGAGCCGCGGCGGTGGTTCGGATGAACGGCGTCACGGCAGTCGCGAACGCGGTGCTGCTCGGCGGAGCGTTCGGTGGGGGTGTGTTGGCTCTGCTGTCGGCGCTGCCACGGTGGCGGGCGCCGTCGCTCGCGGTGCGCATCGCCCCCTACGTCCGCGATGTGGTCGCTGACGAGGACCTGCCGCGTGGCATCCTCCCGACCGCGGGCGTGCTGCCGGTCGGTGGTCGCACGCTCTGGCAACGGGCACAGGGCGCGTTCGAGCGTCTGGTCGGCGGTGGCGATGCGCTCCGACAGCGGCTCGCGCAGGCGGGCTCGCCGATCGACCCGTCCGCTTTCCGCGGCAGACAGCTCGGCTGGATGCTGGCGGGGATCGCACTGGGAGCGATCGTGCTGATCGTCCTCGTGCTCGCCGACCGGATGACCGCCCCGATCGCGGTGATGCCTCTGCTGGCCGGAGCGCTCGCCGGCGTCGCGTACGACATGCAGCTCTCGGCACACGTCGCCTCACGTCGTGCTCGGCTGACGGAGGAGCTGCCGACGATGCTGGAGTTCCTGTCGCTCTGCCTTTCCGCGGGCGAGGGCTTCCTCGATTCGCTGCGCCGAGTGACCACAGTCGGATCGGGGGAGCTGACCGGCGAGCTGCGCCAGGTGGTGCTCGCGGTGAACACCGGATCGCCGCTCGCGGAGGCGCTCGCCGCGATGGCCACCCGGTTGCAGCTGCCAGGGCTGACGCGCGCGGTCGACCAGGTGATCGCGGCCCTCGAGCGCGGAGCACCATTGGCCGGGGTGTTGCACGCCCAGGCCGGAGATGCGCGGGAGGACGCGAAGCGCACGCTCATCGAGCAGGCCGGACGCAAGGAGATCCTGATGCTCCTGCCGCTGGTGTTCCTCATCCTGCCGCTGTCGGTCCTGTTCGCGATCTACCCCGGCCTGTTCATCTTGCGGCTCGGCATCAGCTGACCGCTCCGAGAAAGGAAGACCATGACGACCCTTCGACGCTGGCGGACGGATGCGATTGCCCGGCTGCGCGACCTTGCCGAAGATGAGCGCGGTGACGTGCCCGGATGGGTGCTCGTGACTCTCATGACTGCGGGCCTCGTTGTGCTGATCTGGGCGGTCGCAGGGCCGGCATTGTCGGCCCTGTTCGAGCAGGCCATCCAACGGGTCTCCGGGCTCTGAGGTGAGCGTTCGTCGCGCGTTCTCCGACGACCGCGGGTCGAGTCCGGTGGAGTTCCTCCTCGTGGGAACGCTGCTCACGGTGCTCACGCTCGCGGTGCTGCAGCTTGCGGTTGCTGTCTACGTGCGCAATGTTGTGCACGACTCGGCTGTCGAGGGCGCGTATTACGCGGCGCTCGCCGATACGACTCTTGCGGACGGAGCGGAGCGCACCCGGATCGCCATCACGCGAGCCGTCGGAGCGGAGTATGCCGAGGAGATCAGCGTCCAGCGCTCTGATGCGCAGGGGCAAGCCACGATCGACGTGCGGGTGCGCACGACCCTGCCGGTGATCGGGCTGCTCGGTATCCCCTACGGATTGGAGGTCGAGGCGCATGCGCCGGAGGAGAGCCTGGGCGACGAATGACGACGGGTCTGCGGCGCTGGAGTTCATCACGGTCGGAGTGATCCTGCTGGTGCCTCTCGTCTATCTGGTGATCGTGCTCGGTGTGATCCAGGAGCAGACGCTCGGCGCCGAGGCTGCCGCGCGGCACACCGCGCGGGTGATCGCACTGGCGTCGGATGCCGACAGTGCTGCCGTCCGCGGGGATGCGGTGCTGGAGGGGATCACCGAGGAGTACGGACTCGATCCGGACGGCGTGCTGGCCTCAGTGGTGTGCGAGCCGGCGGGTGCGGACTGCCCGTCGTCGGGAACCACGGTCACCGTGACGATCGGCACCCGGGTCAGGCTCCCGTTCGTCCCTGCCGTGTTCGGACTCGACCGCGCGCTGTCGATCCCGGTGGAGGCGTCGGCGGTGCAGAAGGTGTCACGGCTGTGGGGCGCGCAGTGAGGATTCCAGAGCCGGCGAGGGCCGAGAGCGGGGGAGAGGAGGGCAGCGTGCTGCTGCTCACCCTCGGGTACGTGCTCCTCGCTCTGGCGCTGCTCTTCGTCTGTGTCTGCGCCACCGATCTCTACATCGCGCAGAAGAGACTGGATGCCGTCGCCGATGCCGCCGCGCTCGCCGGAGCCGACGGCTTCACGCTGGTGGTCGAGGGGGAGAGCGTGCGGGCCGAGCTGACCGACGCCGGGGTGCGAGAGCAGGCCGTGGCGCTGATCGCCGTGTTGCCCGGCGATGCGAGTCTCGTCGCCGCAGACACCCCGGACGGCGTCTCCGCCCGCGTGACTCTGGCAGCGCCGTGGCATCCGCCGCTGTTCGCGCCCTTCGTCCCGGACGGGGTTCCGTTGGAGGCCACCGCCACGAGCCGCACGGCGCTGCGGTGACGGGGCGTCGAGCGGGATGCGGCTCCGCTCAGAACCAACCGAGCCAATCGCCGAGGAAGTACACACCGACCGCCACGACGAGCAGCCCGACACTGATCGACGACCAGAGCATCGCACGCGGCTTCGTGTCCTCTTCGGAGAGCTGGCGGAAGGAGGCGCCGAGAGGATTGTCGTTGATGCCGGGCATCTGACTGAATTCCTGCTGGTGTGGCTCCATGGTCGGCCTCCTTGAACTGCCACTCTCTCAGCAGGACGAGGTCATCGCAACGCCGTCGTCCTGTCGGCGCGCTCAGCCCGCGTCGATGCCGGGCTTCGGCCGCGGCACGAAGCGGGGGATCCACCGCAGGAACCCCGCGGCCCCGAGCAGCCCGACGACGCCCATGGCAGCGGCGGCGATCGGCAGCGAGGCGATCGCGATGATCCCGGAGATCAGCAGCGGGGCGATCGCACCGCCGGCATCCGTCAGCGTCCGCCACGACCCCAGGAACGGCGCGGGGTCGCGCTTGGGAGCGACGTCGGCGCCGAGCGTGAGCAGGATGCCGCTGGAGAGTCCGTTGCCGACGCCGAGCATCGCCGCGAACATGCCGTACCAGAGCACGGCCCCATCACCGTCGTGCGTGAAGGAGAGGGCGAGGAACGCGGCGGCCATCAGCACCATGGCCGGCATCGCGGCCCAGAGGCGTCCGAACCGATCCATCACCTGTCCGCTGGCGTAGAACAGGGCGAAGTCGATCGCACCGGACACTCCGACCACCAGGGCGATCGTGGAGGCATCCAGCCCGAGCGACAGCCCCCACAGCGGGAGCACGACCTGGCGCGCCGACCGCACCGCCGAGAGCGACGCCGCCGCGAGTCCGAGCCGGCCGAGCACGGCACGCTGCCGCCACATGGTGCGGAAGATGCCTGCGCGTTCGACGGTCGGGATCGCACCGCTCACCGGCTCGCCGGAGTCCTCGATGAACGACCGCGCAGACGGGCGGGTGATCGGCGGGATGTCCTTCTCCGGATCCGGGCCGAACAGCACCAGAAGCACCATCAGCACCAGGCAGCCCACGAAGAACCAGATCGCGGCCGATTCCGCGTCGAAGAGCTGCAGGAGTCCTGCCGCCACGAACGGGCCGATGAAGATGCCCAGGCGGAAGCTGCCCCCGAGCAGCGACAGCGCCCTGGCCCGGAACGCCACAGGCACCCGGGTGGTCATGAACGCATGACGCGCGAGCCCGAACGCGGCGGCGCAGAATCCGAGCAGGAAGACGGAGGCCGCGAGCACGCCGATCGAGGGGGCGAAGATCATCCCCGCGGCGGCCACCATCGACACCAGCCCGGCGATCACCATCGTGAAGCGCTCGTCGATGCGGGCGACGGCCCAGCCGGCGGGCAGATTGCCGCACAGCTGCCCGACCACCAGTGCCGATGCCACGAGGGCGGCGAAGGCGACATCGGCCCCCATCCGCGCGGCGATCACGGGGATCAGCGGGATCACGGCGCCCTCGCCGAGGGAGAAGAGCACGGTCGGGAGGTACACCATCGGCCCGAACTGTCTCAGGATCGTCGACGCGCCGCTCACACTCCGAGGCTACTCCGCGACATCGTCTCAGCCGCGCCGCGTGCTCGGTCGTGCACGTGAGGAGAAGGTCCGCGCGCGGATTGCATATTGGTTGTCGACGCCGGATGCGCGAAACTGATCGGCGGGAGAAGTACAGGAGGCAGCCGGTGGGGAATCGGCTTTCACAGCAGCGCGCATCTGAACCCCGCACGGATCGACAGGTCGGCTGGCTGATCGCACTCGGGTCGATGGTCGGCGCTTGGGCGCAGGCAGCGCCGCTGTCTTTCGCGCAGGCAGGGCTGTTCGATACCTGGTGGCAAGCGGCGTCGTGGATCTGCATCGCACTCTTCGTGGTGCTCGCGATCGGGGGACGGGTGCTGCCGATGACGGCGCTGCGCACGCTCTGGGCGGTGATCCCGGCCGCGGTCATCACGCTGCAGCTGCTGTCGTTCCTCGCCTACAACGGCCCCGCCGAGGGCGTCGTGCCCTGGGTGTGGATGATCGAACCTGGATCCGTCACCCTACTCGTGCTCCTCTTCCGGCCTCTCGTGGCGGTTGCGCTCACCGTCTTCTCCGGTGTGTCCGTCGCGCTCTCGGCGTGGATCTTCACCGGGGCCGTACCGGAGGTGATCGCTGCGGCGACTCCGATCCACGTCAGCAATATCGGTTTCGTGGTGATCTTCATCGGCATCCGAGGGCGGCTGACGCAGTTGCGGCGGCTGGAGGAGGACGCGCGCCTCGCTGCTGAACGCCAGGCGCGGCAGGAGGCGGAAGCCGAACGCAACGCGGAGCTGCAGCGTCTGGTGCACGACGAGGTGCTCTCGGTGCTCGCGGCTGCCGCGCTGTTCCGGGGCGCCGCGCCCCGCGAGCTCCAGGACGAAGCAGCGCACGCACTCCTCGTGCTCAGGGACTCGGCCGACTCGGATGGCGACGCACACGCGGGCGCGGTCATCGACACCGCGCAGGCGGCGGAGGAGATCCGCCTGCGCGCGGCGCGCTTCTCGTCGGTGGAGCTGCGCGTCGACGATCGAGCGGGCTCCCTCCCTGCCGACGTCGTGCAGGAGGTGTCGGCCGCCGTCTCCGAGGCGATCCGCAACGCACGACGTCATTCCGGTGCAGAACGCGTGTTCGTCGACGCGCAGTTCGCACACGACCATATCCGCGTGATCGTTCGCGACGACGGGGCCGGCTTCGACATCGCGACGGTGCCTCCGGAGCGTCTCGGGGTGCGCGACAGCATCATCCGCCGCGTCGAGGAAGTCGGGGGGAGCGCGCAGATCGTGTCCGCTCCGGGCGCGGGTACGGAGGTGTCTCTGTCATGGACGCGGTGACACCGAGCGGTACGGGGGCGGCCGGGCTCGCCACGAGGGGTGCGCGCTGGGCGATGATCGCGGTGTGGTGCTGCGGCATCGTGCAGGGGGTGATCGAGGGGCGGTTCGCACCGTCGGCTCCGGCATACCTCGCCGCGCTGCTCGTCGCCGTGCTGGGAGCGATCGTGCTGACGTATCGCAGTGACGAGCCGCTGCGCGGACTGCGGGCCTGGGCAGTGCCGGCGGCGACGCTGACCACGACGGCGCTGATGTTGACCGTCGTCGATCAGGCGGGCGCGACCTGGGTCATCGACTTCGCCTCCTACCTCGTCGCGCTGCAGATCGGGCGCGGCAATCCGGCGATCGGCGGATTCGGGCTCGCCGCGCAGCTCGCGCTCATCGTCGGGTGGGGAAGCCTCACCGACCAGTCGGCATCGGGTATCGGTGCCATGGTCAGCATTCCGATCATGTCGGGCATCGTCGGAGTGATCTGGCGGCTGACGCTGCGCACCATGGTCGCGCGGGAGCGAGCACACCGTTCCGAGGCGGCCGAGAGCGCGCGCAGGGGAGCCGCCGCACGTGCGGCCGCGGAGCAGTATCGCGCGGAGCTCGGTGCGATCACGCGAGAGGTGGAGGACGTGTTGGAGCGGCTGCGCGATGCGGACTCCATCGACGAGGACTTCCTCACCGAGCTGACCGCGCGGGAAGGCACGATCAGAGATCGCATCCGCTCACCGCGCCTGCACCATCCCGCCATCGCCGACGCCGCCGCCGTGGCGCGGAGGCGAGGAGTGCGGGTCGCGATCCTCGCGAACCACGTCCCTGATGCGCCGCGGATCAGTGACCGCGCGGCCAGGGAGGTGGCCGCCGTGCTCGCCGATGTCGCGGAGGGCTCGGTCGTGATCTCATCGGGAGCGCGAGAGGTGGAGGCCCTCAGCGTCGTGATCGACACGGGGACGGACCATCGGCGCCTCGAGCTTGCCGTCCGGTGACGGGCTCTCCGGCTCTGCGCGAACAGGCGGCGCAGAAGTCCACGGCAGGATAGGCTCGGATATCATGCTCGAACTCGATCTCTCCGCCGACATCCAGGCGCTCAGGCACACCTTCGGCGACATCAGCGAGGTCGTCGATGTCTCCCGACTTCGCGACGACATCGCGCGGCTCAGCGAAGCGGCCGGCGCGCCCGATCTCTGGGATGACACCGAGAACGCCCAGAAGGTGACCAGCGCCCTCAGCCACCGGCAGTCCGAGCTCGCCCGGATCACCGGCATCGCCCAGCGCCTCGATGACCTCGAGGTGCTCGTCGGCCTGGCCAACGAGATGGGCGATGAGGACTCGGCGCAGGAGGCGCGGGCCGAGCTCGCCGCCCTCACCGACCTGATCAACCAGCTCGAGGTGCAGACGCTGCTCGACGGCGAGTACGACGACCGCGCCGCGATCATCACGATCCGCTCGGGTGCCGGCGGCGACGACGCCACCGACTTCGCCGAGATGCTCATGCGCATGTACCTGCGCTGGGCCGAGCGGCATAAGTACCCCGTCAAGGTCATGGACACCTCGTACGCCGAGGGCGCGGGCATCAAGTCCGCCACCTTCGAGATCGATGCGCCCTACGCCTTCGGCACGATCTCGGTCGAGGCCGGCACGCACCGCCTCGCGCGTATCAGCCCCTTCGGCTCTGCGGACAAGCGCCAGACGTCGTTCGCCGCTGTCGAGGTCATCCCGCTCATGGAAGAGGCCACCGAGGTCGACATTCCCGAGAACGACATCCGCGTCGACGTGTTCCGTTCCTCCGGTCCCGGTGGGCAGTCGGTCAACACGACCGACTCCGCCGTGCGCCTCACCCACCTCCCGACCGGCATCGTGGTGTCGATGCAGAACGAGAAGTCGCAGATCCAGAACCGCGCAGCCGCGATGCGCGTGCTGCAGACACGCCTCCTGCTGCTGCAGAAGGAACAGGAGGCAGCGAAGAAGAAGGAGCTCGCCGGCAACATCACCGCGAGCTGGGGTGACCAGATGCGCTCGTACTTCCTCTACGGTCAGCAGCTGGTGAAGGACCTGCGCACCGGCCAGGAGTCGGGCAACCCCGCGGCCGTGTTCGACGGCGACCTCGACGACTTCATCTCGGCCGGCATCCGCTGGCGCAAGCGTCCCAGCGACGACTGATCTCGAGACACGAAGAAGGCCCCGGAACCCTCCGGGGCCTTCTTCGTGTGTCGTGTCAGTACCGGGCGTTCCGGAGTGTTCCCGTCACGTCCTCGTAGCTGAAGATGATGCACTGGACGGTGCGGTCGTTCGCCCTCGTCCAGGAGTACTCGGTCGGCTGGTAGCTGTAGAAGTCGAGGACGGAATCCTCGTACGCGATGCCCGTGAACGACTCGAACTGGGCGACGCAGCCGTCCCAGGCCCCTTCGAAGAGCGTGTCATCACCGGGGAACTCGCCGTCGTCGAGCTGGTAGATGAAGTACACCTCGTCGGTGTGCGGCAGGTCGCAGGGGACGACGGGCAGTTCGAAGATCGGGTCATCGCCGGTGTAATCCACGAAGGGCAGGCAATCGCCGACCGCGAGCTCGTCGAAGGGGACCATCTCTGCGCCCTCGATGTCGGCAGGATCGCCGCTCGCGGAGTCCTCCGAGGGGGCACGGTCGCCGGGCCAGGAACCGGTCTCGCCTGCCTCAGCGATCGAATTGATTCCCAGAGTGACCAGGGCGATGGAACCTGCCACGATCGCACCGAGCACACTCACCCCGATGCCCGTGATGCCCGGCCACTTCGCCTGCGGGAGGAACAGTGAGACGATGCACGCGATGAACGCGAGCCCGAGCACGACCCATCCGATCAGCGCGAGCGGCGGGATGCAGGCCAGAACGACGCCGACCACGGCGGCTACCAGGCCGATCAGCCCGAGCACGGACATCTGGCGCGGCGGCGTCTGCTGCGGAGAGAACGCGGGGTGCGCGTCGGGGTAGGCGCCACCGACGTATGCACCGGGGTATGCGCCCGGGGAGGAGCCGGGAGACGACGCGTGCGCGGGTGTGGCCGACGGAAGCTCGAAAGGTGCCGCGAACGGCGGCGTGACCGGCTCCGGGGTGACCTCGACCTCAGCCGCGGTAGCAGCCGGGGGGTGAGGAGCCACGACGACATGCTCCGTCCACTGGTCTCCGTCCCACCAGCGTCGGTTCCCGGAGCCGTCGTCGTACCAGCCGGCAGGTGTTGTCATCGAGCGTCTCCGTTGTTCTCTCGGCCGTGGTGCGCGGGGCGGTATTCCTGACCGCTCGCAGTCACCGGCAGAGCTGGTCTGTCACGACGACGGTATCGGTACCGGCGGGTGGCATGCCAGCAGACACGGTGAGCATGACGAAGGCCCCGGGAGCGGAGCGCTCCCGGGGCCTTCTGATCGTGCGGCGCGTGGTCAGCCGACGAAGCAGGCGGTGATCGCCTCGGTATCGCCGAACACCTCGGCAACGCCGGTCGCGGCGTCGAGGTCGGTGAGTGTGCCATCGCTCTCCGCGATCACACGCAGAGTGTCATCGTCGAGGTCGGAGGCGACGAAGACTTCAGCGATGCACGAGATCTGCGCATCGGTGTAGCCGTCAGCGCCGGGCGTCGCGCCGATGATGGCGGCGAGGCCCACAGCGACCTCGTCCGCGGTCGGGCGAGTCCCCGTGTCTGCGCCGTCGTCGGGAACAGCGGTCTCGCCGGGCTCCGTCGCCTCGACGGACGGCGAGGAGCTGGGGAGGTTGTCGATCTCGCTGCTGACGCCCTGCGCGAAGGCGAACAGGTACACGAACGACATCACGATTCCGATGATCGTGCCGACCACGGCGAGGACCAGTCCCGTGATGCCCGGCCACTTCTTCCCCTTGAGGAAGAGCGAGACGAGCGAGACGATGAAGCCGGCGGCAAGCAGGATGAAGCCGATGAAGCCGATGACCGGGATGAAGACCAGGATCGTGCCCAGCGCCCCCAGTCCGAGTCCGACCAGTCCCAGGACCGAGATCTTCTTCGGTCCTTCGGGAGAGACCTGCCCGTAGGGTGCGGCCGCGGGGTAGCCGGTCGGGTCCGCCGTGAATGCGCCCGGATATGCCGGGGCGGAGCCCGGGTATGCGGGGGCGGAACCCGGATAGCCCGTCGCGGGCTGGCCCGGCGCGGCAGCGGGGTAGATCGGCGCTGCAGGTGCGGCGTAGGCGGCACCGTCGTCGAGCGGCGTCGTCGCTGCGGTCGCGCTCTGATCGGCGAACGTGGCCGGGTCGGATGATCCGAGCGGAGTCTCCGGCGGTACGGACGAGTCCTGCGCCGCCGGGGTGACGGCGGCCTCGTCGGTCGGGCGGATGACGGTGTCGTCGATCGACGGCTCCTCGGCGGCCGGTGCTTCGTATGCCGATGCATCGGCTGCGGGGACATCGGCTGCGGCGGACTCGGCCTCGGGCGCTGCGGCCTCCGGAGCGAAGTGCTCGGTCCACTGCTGGCCGTCCCACCAGCGCTGACGTCCGGATCCGTCGTCGTACCAACCTGCAGGTGTCGTCATGGTTCCCCCTAGAAGCAATGGGCCGGCCGTGAATACGTCACCGGCACCCTCATGTTAACAGGGGCCCGTGACGTGGCAGGGAGTTTCCTATGGGGAGCAATACCCATCGGATGCGGAGACGGACGCACCGTGCGGGGTGTCGCTCGCGGCCAGCCGAAGAGGCGCGCTTAGGCTCGTAGCGCCATGATTCGGTTCGAGAACGTCACGAAACGCTACCGCGGGACGTCGAAGCCCGCTCTGTCCGGAGTCGACTTCGAGGTGCAGCGCGGGGAGTTCGTCTTCCTCGTCGGTGCCTCCGGTTCCGGCAAATCGTCCTGCCTGCGGCTCATCCTGCGCGAGGACGTCCCCACCTCCGGGAGGGTCGCGGTGCTCGGCAGAGACCTGCGCTCGCTCGCCAACCGCAAGGTCCCGTACTTCCGGCGCCACATCGGCTCGGTGTTCCAGGACTTCCGGCTGCTTCCGTCGAAGACGGTCTACCAGAACGTCGCGTTCACGCTGCAGGTCACCGGATCGTCGCGCGGCTTCATCCAGCAGGCCGTCCCCGAGGCGCTTGCGCTGGTCGGGCTCGACGGCAAGCAGAAGCGGATGCCGCACGAGCTCTCCGGTGGCGAGCAGCAACGTGTCGCCATCGCGCGCGCCCTCGTCAACCGTCCTCAGGTGCTCCTCGCCGACGAGCCGACGGGCAACCTCGACCCGGCGACCTCGGTCGACATCATGCAGCTGCTCGCCCGCATCAACGCGGGCGGTACGACCGTGCTGATGGCGACCCACGAAGCGGGGTTCGTCGACCAGATGCAGCGCCGTGTCATCGAGCTCAGCGACGGTGAGATGGTGCGCGACGAGGTGCACGGCGGATACGGCGACACCTCGAACATCCCGCGACTCGTCCCCGCCGAGGTGCGCGGTGCCGCCGCTGTCGCCGCGCTCACCGCGGTGCAGGAGGTGCAGCGCCAGACGGCCGACCTCTCCATGGTCCGGGCCGCGCTGGCCGAGGAGCTGAGCGAGCAGCGCAAGGCCGCCGCCTCGCCGACGCCGGCGCCGGCCGCAGCTCCCGCCGCCGTCACCCAGACGCCTCCCGCGGATGCCGTCGTGCCCCCGGAGCCTGTCGTGGCCCCGAGCCCGGCACCCGCCGAGCCACCGGCCACGGTCGGTCCGCGCACGCATCCGATCGTCCTGCCGCAGGTGGACGTCGCCGAGCTCGGTGTCGCCGATCGTCTGGGACTCTCCGACGGTGACGACGAAGAAGTGGGGCCGACCTCATGAGAATCGGTCTGATCCTCGCCGAAGCCCTCGGGGGCCTCCGCCGCAACATCTCGATGGTCATCTCCGTCGTGCTGGTGACATTCGTCTCGCTCACCTTCGTGGGAGCGGCGATCCTGATGCAGGGCCAGATCGGCGTCATGCGCGGCTACTGGGCCGAGCGCGCGCAGGTGGCCGTGTACATGTGCTCCGCGGTCTCGGAGTCCGACACCTGTGTCGACGGCGCCGCCAGCGAGGAGCAGGTGGAAGCCGTCAGGGCGCAGCTCGAGGGCGACGCGCTCTCACCGCTCATCAGCTCGATGACGTTCGACACCAAGGAAGACACCTACGCCAAGCTCGTCGAGCAGCTCGGTGCCGACCAGGCCAGCGTGCTCACGCCGGATCAGGCCTTCGAGGTGTTCTTCGTCACGATGAAGGATCCGGGCCAGTCCCCGGTGCTCGCCGAGGCCTTCAGCGGCCAGGCGGGCGTGGAGCAGGTCAAGGACCAACTCCAGTATCTGGAACCGCTCTTCTCCGCGCTCACGGTCGCGACGTACATCGCGGTGGGCATCGCGGTGCTCATGCTGATCGCGGCGACGCTGCTCATCGCGACCACGATCCGGCTGTCCGCCTACGCGAGGCGCAAGGAGATCGGCATCATGCGGCTGGTCGGCGCGTCGAACAGATTCATCCAGACCCCCTTCGTACTCGAAGGCGTGTTCGCGGCGTTCCTCGGCTCCGCGCTCGCGAGTGCGGCGGTGGTCGCCGGTGTGCACTTCGGTGTCAACGGATACCTCCGTGGCAGAGTGCCGTTCATCACGACGTGGATCACGATGCAGGATGCGACCCTCGTGGTCCCGGTGCTGATCGGCATCGGCATCGCTCTCGCCGCGCTCTCGGCCGGGTTCGCGATCAGACGCTGGCTGCGCACCTGACCCGACCGGGTCGAGGGTGCGCTCCGAGCTCGGTATAGACTGAAAGGCTGCTCAGCCGTTCCATGTCGCTGAGCTCATCGACACACAGGAGAGCATCATGCCCAGGGAACGCGGGGAGAAGGTCATCGCGACCAATCGTCGCGCACGTCACGACTACACCATCGAGAAGTCGTACGAGGCGGGGATGGTGCTCACGGGCACCGAGGTGAAGTCACTGCGCCAGGGGCGTGCGAACCTCAGCGACGGGTACGCGTTCATCAAGGGCAATGAGGTCTTCCTCGACTCGGTGCACATCCCGGAGTACTCCCAGGGTCACTGGACCAATCACACCGCCAAGCGCGTGCGCAAGCTTCTGCTGCACCGCGAGGAGATCGCGAAGCTGGCGCACGCCGTCTCGGCCGGCGGATACACGCTGATCCCGCTCAAGCTCTACTTCTCGGATGGCCGGGCCAAGGTCGAGATCGCGCTGGCGAAGGGCAAGCGCGAGTACGACAAGCGTCAGACGCTGCGCGAGCGTCAGGACACCCGCGAGGCCGATCGGGCCATGCGACTCCGCAACCGCGTCGGGGAGTAACCCGACCGGCCCCGGGGTCAGAGCCGCGGGCTGAACCCGAACGCGCGACCGAGGAACGTCAGCTCCCGCTCGAGCGCATCGATCACGGTCTCTGCGCGACGGAAGCCGTGCCCCTCGCCGGGGTAGAGCACGTACTCGTGATCGATCCCACGCGCGGCCAGGGCATCGCGGATGGCCGCCGACTGCGACGGTGGCACGACACGGTCGTCCTCACCCTGCAGCAGCAGGACCGGCACGGCGATGCGTGATGCGGAGGAGAGCGGGGAGCGGTCGATGTACAGCTGCTCCGCCTCCGGCAGGGGACCCACGAGGCTCTCGATGTAGTGGGCCTCGAAGTCGTGGGTGTCCTCGACGAGCATCCGCAGGTCCGAGACGCCGTAGCGGCTGATACCGGCGCCGAACGCGCCTCCGCGCACGAGGGCGGACAGCACGGTCCAGCCGCCGGCCGAGCCGCCGCGGATCGCGATCCGGTCGGGATCGGCGAGACCGACGTCGGCGAGACCGCGCGCTGCGGCGATCACGTCGTCGACATCGACCACGCCCCACTGACCGTGCAGCCGCTCCCGGTAGGCACGGCCGTAGCCGGTCGAGCCGCCGTAGTTCACATCGAGCACGCCGATGCCGCGGCTCGTGTAGAACGCGATCGCCGCGGACGCCGCACCTGTCACATGCGCGGTCGGTCCGCCGTGCACGAGCACGACATAGGGCGGGAGCTCGTCGTCGGGGGCCGTGACATCCGGGTTCGCCGGCGCATAGGCGAAGGCGTGCACCGGTCCGTGCGCGCCGTCGATGTCGAGCTGCTGCGCAGCGGGCATCCACGCGGGGTCCGTCGGAGCGCCACCGCGTACGGCCGTCACCTCGCCGGAGTCCACGTCCACGCGCCACAGGCCGGGGCTCACGTGCGAGCCGTTGCCGGAGATCAGCACGCGGCTGCCGCTGACGTCGTCCACGCTCACATGTCCGTCGCACGGCACGTCGAGTTCACGGCTCCCGCCGTCGGCGTCGATCACGACGACGCGGTCGCGGCCGTTCGTGCGGACCGCGACGACGCGGCCGTCGCCGAGCGGCTGGAACCACCGGTTGCCCAGCACCCACAGCCCGTAGCCGGTGTCGGCGTCGGCGGGAGCGACGACCTCGGCAGGGCCGCGCGGGGTCAGGTCGTCCAGGCTCAGGCGGTGAAGGAGCCAGCGCCCCGAGGGGTCATCGGCATACAGCAGTGCGTCGTCGGCGATCCACTCGGGTTGCAGTGCGGCCAGAGTGGGGATCGTGGCCGTCGCGCCACCGTCCACCGTGGCGATCCGCAGCGCGGCGGCATCCCACGGCATGCGCCCTTCGCTCCACTCGACCCACGCGATCCGCGAGCCGTCGGGAGAGAGGGCAGGATGCGCGAAGAAGGAGGCGCCGTCGGCGATCGTCTGGATCGCCGACGCGTCGTCGGACGCGGAGCCGTCCAGCGGAATGATCACGATCGCGCGCCGGTGCGGCTCGGATGTCAGATCCTCGCGCACCGCGAGCAGGCGGCCGTGCTGCCACCGCAGACCCCCGTGCGCCGGCCCCTCGGGTGTCAGCGGCATCGGCTCGCCATCCGCGGTGAGACGGTAGACGCGCTGATCCGTGGCGTCGACGAAGTACAGGATGCCGTCGGGATCGGCGGTCCAGGCGCCTCCGCCGTACTCGTGCACCCGCGATCGCGCGTTCCAGGGGCCGGGCAGCACCTCCCGTCCCGTCGACGACCGCACGGTGACGCGCCCGCCTTCGGCCGGGACGGACTCGCCCCACCAGATCTCGTCTCCCACGAACCGCGCTCCGTCGATGCGCGGTGATGAGCCGGCGACCGATGCCGCCGAGAAGGGAGAGGGCCAGGACCCGTAGGGCGAAGTCATACGTCGAGCCTATTCGTGCCCGGAGACGGAGACGGCGACGGAGGCGGCGCTCAGCGCTGCGGGAGGAGTCGGGGCAGGATGCGGACCAGCGCGACCATCACGACGAGCTCCACCAGCGTCTGGGTGACCACCACGAGCGGTGCGAGCGCGAGGGCCGGGGGAAGCGCCAGTGCGAGGGGGAGCACCACCAGTGAGTTGCGCGTCACCCCGCTGAACGTCAGCGCGCGTGACGACGCGGGATCCAGGCGGGTCATGCGCGCGACGAGGATGCCGAGCGCGACGAGGACCACCGCGAAGGCGATGTAGAGGGGCACCACTCGGGCGAGCGCGCCGAACTGCGCACCCACCCCGCGCACCTGTGACGCGACGACGACCATCAGCGTCGCGATCATCAGCGGCACCATCGCGGTGAGCAGCCCGCTCTCGATCGCCCGCATGAGCGGGAATCGGCGGACCAGCGTCTGCACGAGGGCGGCGGCGCTCAGCGGAAGGAGGATCAGGAGCACGAACGCCCGGATGAACGGAGCGGCGTCGATCAGCGGGGCGGCATCCGAGCCGAGGAACAGCAGCAGATACAGCGGCAGCAGGAGCATCTGGGCCAGCATGAGCAGCGGAGCGGCCGCGAGCAGCTTCGACGCAGCCCCGCCCGCGAGCCTCGTGAAGACGATGACGTAGTCGACGCACGGTGTGAGCAGCACGAGGAGCATGCCGAGCAACAGGGCGTTGTCGTCTGCCACGAAGCGGGACAGGGCGTACACGACGAGCGGGACCAGCACGAAGTTGAGCACCCCGAGCGCGCAGAGGAATCCGGCGTCGCGCAGGGATTCCCCGACCCGGCGGAAGGGCACCGACAGGAAGGTCGCGAACAGCAGCAGTCCGAGCACCGGTTCGATCGCGAGCTCCAGGGACCCGCTCCCGGGAACGGCGAGGCCGAGACCGAGACCGATCAGGATGGCCGCGAGATACAGAGCGACCTGATGTCGCTCCAGCCACGGGGTGCGCGTCGTCTCAGCCATGGCCTCCCACTGTACGAGGGTGACGGAGTCGCGCCGGCGAACCTCGCGTCGAGGGAGTGTGCGGTCGAGGGTCAGACGGCGCGGAGCACGGCGACGACCTTGCCGAGCACCGTGGCCTCGTCGCCCAGTATCGGTTCGAACGCGGAGTTGCGCGGCAGCAACCAGGTGTGGCCGTCGCGACGACGGAAGGTCTTGACGGTCGCCTCGTCGTCCAGCATCGCCGCGACGATCTCGCCGTTCTCGGCGCTGTTCTGCGAGCGGATGACGACCCAGTCGCCGTCGCAGATCGCGGCGTCGATCATCGACTCCCCGGAGACCTTGAGCATGAACAGGTCGCCCTTGCCGACGAGTTGACGGGGGAGGGGGAAGATCTCCTCGACCTGCTGCTCCGCCGTGATCGGCACGCCGGCGGCGATGCGTCCGACGAGGGGGACGAGCGCTGCGTCGCCGACCGGCGTCGCCACATCGGCAGGGTTCTCCGTGCTGGAGCCGGGGAGATCGATCAGAACCTCCATGGCCCTGGTCTTGCCGGGGTCGCGACGGAGGTAGCCGCTCAGCTCGAGCTGCCCGAGCTGGTGGGTGACGCTGGAGAGCGACTTGAGCCCGACCGCGTCGCCGATCTCGCGCATGCTCGGCGGGTACCCCTGCTGGGCGATCGAGGTCTGGATGACCTCGAGGATCGCCATCTGCTTGGGGCTCAGGCTCTTCCGACGGCGCGTGCGCGGTGCCTCCGGCTCGGGGGCTGAGTTCTCGCTCATGATGCTCCTTCGGTGCACGTTTCCGACGCTGCTCTTCGAATGTCGGAGGCCCGTGGTGGGGTGTTCGTATCGAAACCGTATCCGAGAATCATGCGGATCTGGAAGATCTGTTCGAGCGTGTCGGCAGATTGGCGGATGTGGTTTCGAAGAAAGCTTGACAGATGTTCGAACTCGAAGATATCTTCGGAACGTAGCTTCGCATCCAGCCCTCCCGGCCGAGTGCAGGATGCGAACGCTACGCCAACTTCCATCGGCCCTCGCGGCGGGTGGCTGATCCTCCCGACAACGGGGGCGACGCAGAGGAGCACACCATGAGCACCATCACCTTCAGCACTGCAGCAGTCATCCCGGCCCGTCCGGCGACGCGTCTTCGGCTGACGGTTCGCGGTCGCCGCGTGCTTCTCGCCCTCGCCGCTGTGCCTCTTGCCGTCGGCATCGCGTTCGCTGCGATCAGCGGCGGCAGCGCACTCGCCTCGAATGAGAGCACCGGAACGGTCAGCTTCGAGACGGTCACCGTCCTCCCCGGAGACACGCTGTGGTCGATCGCGAGCGAGATCGCGCCGACAGCCGACCCGCGCGAGGTCATCGGTGAGATCAGCCGGCTGAACGTCCTCCAGACCGGCGAGCTGCAGATCGGTCAGACGCTGTCGATCCCGACCCAGTACACGAACTGAACGCGATCCGCGCCGCCGGTCCTCTGCCATAACGATCACCGCGCACCGCCGAGCGTTCTAGCATGGGAAGGGTGACCGCCTCACTCGATGACCTGCCGCTCCGTGACGACCTGCGCGGGCTGGCCCCGTACGGTGCCCCACAGGCGCCGCTTCCGATCGCCCTCAACGTGAACGAGAACACGCATCCGATCCCGGATGAGGTGGCCAGCGACATCCTCGATGAGATCGCTGTCGCGATCCGCGATGTGAATCGCTACCCCGACCGCGAGTTCACCACCTTGCGTGAGGCGTTCGCGACCTACCTGGGGCACGGTCTCGAGGCGGACGCGATCTGGGCGGGAAACGGCTCGAACGAAGTTCTGCAGCACATTCTGCAGGCGTTCGGCGGACCGGGGCGCACCGCCTTCGGGTTCGCTCCGACGTACTCGATGTATCCATTGATCGCGCAGGGGACCGGGGCCCGCTGGGTTGCCGGCACGCGACAGCCCGATTACACGATCACCCCAGAGGAGGCGGCCGCCCAGGTGCGGGACGTCGATCCCGACGTGGTGCTGCTCTGCTCGCCGAACAACCCGACCGGCACTCCGCTGAGCCTCGACGTGGTCGAGGCCGTGTACGAGGCCGCCCGCGGCATCGTCGTGGTGGACGAGGCCTACCAGGAGTTCGCCCCGCGTGAGGCCCCGTCCGCGCTCTCGCTGCTGGACGGCAGGCCGCGTCTGGCCGTCTCGCGCACCATGAGCAAGGCGTTCGCCTTCGCGGGCGCGCGGGTCGGGTACCTCGCGGCAGATCCCGCTTTCATCGATGCACTGCGTCTGGTCCGGCTGCCCTATCACCTGAGCGCGCTGACGCAGGCTGCCGCCGTCGCCGCGCTGCGCAACGCCGATGTCATGCTCGGAATGGTCGACGAGATCGTCGAGCAGCGCGACCGGATCACCGCCACCCTCGAGGCGCTCGGCTACACGCCGCACGAATCATGGAGCAACTTCGTGCTGTTCGGCGGAGTGGCCGATCCGAAGGCCACCTGGCAGAAGCTCTACGACCAGGGCGTGCTGATCCGCGACGTCGGCATCCCCGGTCACCTGCGCGTCACCGCGGGCACCGAGGCCGAGACCACGGCGTTCCTCGATGCGCTGGCCTCGATAGACTCGGCATCATGAGCAGCCTCGCCCTGACCCCGCGCACCGCGAGCCGCGTGCGCGGCACGTCGGAGTCCACCGTCGAACTCGAACTGAACCTCGATGGCACCGGCGCCAGCCGCATCGACACCTCGGTGCCGTTCTTCGATCACATGCTCACCGCCTTCGCGAAGCACTCGCTGACGGATCTCACGGTGCGGGCATCCGGCGACACGCACATCGACGCCCACCACACCGTGGAGGACGTGTCGATCGTGCTCGGCCAGGCGATCCTCGAGGCGCTGGGCGACAAGTCCGGCATCTCCCGCTACGGCGATGCCCTCGTTCCGCTGGATGAGGCGCTCGCGCAGGCGGTCGTCGACATCTCCGGGCGTCCGTACCTCGTGCACGAGGGAGAGCCGGTCGGTTTCGAGCACCACCTCATCGGCGGTCACTTCACCGGCTCCCTGGTGCGCCACTCCTTCGAGGCCATCGCGTTCAACGCCGGCCTCACCGTGCACGTCCGCGTGCTCGGCGGCCGTGACCCGCACCACATCGCCGAGGCGGAGTACAAGGCGTTCGCACGGGCATTCCGTCAGGCCAAGGCTCTCGACCCGCTCGTCGACGGCATCCCTTCGACCAAGGGCGCACTGTGACACGCACCCCGAAGGTCGCTGTCTTCGACTACGAGTCGGGCAACGTCCACTCCGCCGTCAAGGCACTCGCTGCGGCGGGCGCCGATGCGGTCCTCACGCGCAACCGCGCGGAGGCGCTCGAGGCCGATGGTCTGGTCGTGCCGGGTGTGGGTGCGTTCGCCGCGGTACGCGATGCCCTGCACGCGCACGGAGGGGACGAGGTCATCGACCGTCGTCTCGCCGGCGGTCGCCCCGTGCTCGGGATCTGCGTCGGCATGCAGATTCTCTTCGAGCGCGGTGTCGAGCGCGGCGTCGACTCCGAGGGCCTCGGTGAATGGCCGGGCGCCGTCACGGAGCTCAACGCCCCCGTCCTCCCTCACATGGGATGGAACACGGTCAGCCCCGGCGACGACAGCGTGCTGTTCCAGGGCATCGAGGAGGAGCGCTTCTACTTCGTGCACTCCTACGGTGCTCAGTCCTGGGAGCTCGACGTCATCCCGCCGTTCCCGCAGCCGGTGCTGACCTGGACCACATACGGTGATCCGTTCCTCGCTGCCGTGGAGAACGGGCCGCTGTCTGCCACGCAGTTCCACCCGGAGAAGTCCGGAGAGGCCGGCATCCAGCTCCTGCGCAATTGGATCGGCAGCCTCCGCTGATCCCGGAGAACGTCCGCCCGCTCAGAACCCGCGGGCGACGGCCGCTGCGGCAGACAGCCACGCCCGCTGAGTGCGCTTGTGGAGAGCGCCGTAACGGAGCGGGCCGTCGACCATCTCATGATCGAACGGGATGCTGACGACCTCTCGTGACAGCGAGCGATACCCGTTCGTGACGTGTTCGACCTCCGCGGCCGTGGCTTTCGGATCCGCCAGCGAGACGACTGCGACGGATTGACGCGCCAGGCGGGCGGACCTCTCGTCGCGCTCCTCGAGCGCCTCGATGAGCAGGGCGCCCGCTTCGGCGTGGTCTGCACGCGTCGTGGTCGCGATCACGAGCTGGTCCGCGTGGTCGATCATGCGCAACCACATCGGGTCCGACTCGTCGTTGCCGGAGTCGATCACGATCAGACGGTAGAACTTCGCCGCGACGGAGTGGATCGCATCGACATCGGTCGGGCTCAACCGGTTCTCGTGCGCGAGCCTGATCGGCTTCGAACGCAGGACGTCGTACTTCTCCCGCGGCTGGTGGTGCATGAAATGCGCGAGGTCGGCGGACTGGGCACCGGTGCCCAGCAGCCGCTGCGATTCCGGGAGCAGCTCGAGCAGGGTGCGATCGTGCGCTCCGGTATCGGTGCGCCACCCCAGGGTGCCGCGCGTCTGGTTGTTGTCCCAGGCGAGCACTCCGGCACCGCCGTAGCGGGCGAACACGGCGGAGAGCAGGATGGTCGTCGGCGTCTTGCCCGCGCCGCCCTTGCCGTTCACGACGGCGATCGTGCGCGGACCGGGCCAGTGCTGGCTCACCGCGAGTTCGTCATCCCTGGCCGACTGCTCGTCCGCGGAAGGGCGGATGCGCAGGCCGAGACGGTTGAGGGCGCCGCGGGCGCCCTCACGGGCAGGCTCCTCGGGGCGCTCGGTCTGCAGGAAGGAGTCCCGTTCGCGCACCCGCCGCTCAGGGTGCGAGTCCTGCGCCATGAACGTCGGTGCGGCGGACGGGGACGACGCAGGAGTCGGCGCGGAGGCGGCGGGTGCCGCGGCCGCGGGCGCCGGTGCAGGCGAGGAAGGCGCGGGGGCAGCGGGCGCCGGGAATGCAGGCGTCGCGGGGGCCGGCACCCGGGGCGCGGGCGCGGTCTGCGTCGGCGAGGCTGCCGTGCGCGGAGTCACCGGGAGGCGTGGGACGGTGTCGGTGGGCGCCGCGTCGGGCGCCGCCGTGACCGGAGGGGGCGATGCGGGCGCGCGAGGCACGACGGGCGCGGAGGCGGGGGCCGGCGGCGAGGCGGGGGCGGGCGGCACCGGCTGCGGGGGTGCGGTGATCTGCTGATCACGTTCTTCGCGGGCCTCTGCGCGGGTGCGCCGGTACGGCGGGTGAGCCGGAGGCGCCGGGGTCGTGGTCGGGCGCGGAGGGACTGCGGGGGCGTCGGTCGAGAAGAGGGGAACCGACTCGACGAGAGGGGGCTGCTCGCTGCGTCGACGCGCGCCGGAACCCGGTATGGCTTCTTCGTGCGGTCCGGACATCATGCCTCAGCCTATCCCGTGCGTTTCGGTCGCATCCCTCGCGCATTTGGAGGGCGACCGGGGTCGCGATACCCTCGGTTCTCGTGCGTCCGTGACGGGTGTGCTCGGACCGCTGATCTGAATCCTCACCTTAGGAACCCATGAACGACTTCGCGCAGTCTCCCTCTCTCACGCTTCTCCCGGCCGTCGACGTCGCCGGCGGGAAGGCCGTTCGCCTCACGCAGGGCGAGGCCGGTACCGAGACCAGCTACGGCGATCCGCTGGATGCCGCAGGGGAGTGGGTCGCGCAGGGCGCGAAGTGGATCCACCTCGTCGATCTGGACGCCGCGTTCGGACGCGGAAGCAACGCTCCCATCCTGCGCAAGGTCATCAAGCAGTACCGCGGCGTCAACATCGAGCTGTCCGGCGGCATCCGCGACGACGCGACGCTCGAAGCGGCTCTCGAGAGCGGCGCGACCCGCATCAACCTCGGCACCGCAGCACTCGAGAACCCCGAATGGGCCGCTGACGTGATCGGACGTTACGGCGAGGCGATCGCGGTGGGCCTCGACGTGCGCGGCACGACGCTCGCAGCGCGCGGCTGGACCAAGGAGGGCGGCGACCTCTGGGAGGTCCTCGAGCGCCTCGAGGACGCCGGATGCAGCCGTTACGTCGTCACCGACGTCACCAAGGACGGCACGCTGCGTGGACCGAACATCGAACTGCTGCGCGAGGTCGCCTCGCGCACTCCGAAGCCGGTCGTGGCGTCAGGGGGAATCTCGAACCTCGATGACATCGCGGCTCTCCGCGAGCTGGTGCCGCTCGGCATCGAAGGCGCCATCGTCGGCAAGGCTCTCTACGCCGGCGCGTTCACGCTGGCCGAGGCGCTGGATGTCGCAGGGGACTGACGACGCCTGCGGGCACGGCGACCACGGTCACAGCGATCACGGTCACGGTGCCGCGAACCACGGCGACTCCGCGGGTGTCCCGTGGGAGGGCCGCAGCTTCGAGTCGAATCCGCATGCGGCGGACGACGGCTCAGCCGACCCCGCGCTGCTCGCCGCGCTTCTGCGTTTCCGGGCAGGACAGGGCAGCCAGGTGGAGGTCGTCGACGCGTTTCGTTCCGCTCGGGTGCTGATCCCGCTGATCGCCGAGAAGGGCGAGGAGGGCATCGCGCCGAGCGGGCTCGCCGTCGACAAGACGCAGGAGCTGTCGATCGTGACCGTCGCCGCTCCGGACGGGCGCCGCGTGCAGCCGGTGTTCTCCTCCGTCGAGGCGATGCAGAAGTGGGATCCCACGGCGCGACCGATCCCGGTCGAGGCGCTTCGGGCTGCCCTCGCGGCGTCCGCGGAGGACACCGACCTCATCGTGCTCGATCCGACGTCCGACACCGAGTTCGTCTTCCGGCGACCCGCGGTCTGGGCGATCGCCCAGGGGCATGCCTGGGAGCCGAGCTTCCTCTCTGCCGAGGTCTACACCGCGCTGCAGGAGAGCGTCGCGCACGAGCTCGCCGTGATCGACGTGGCGGTGGCCGCGGGCGACCCGGATGCCCGCCTCCGCGGCCCTGAGCTCGTGGTGGTCCTCGAACTGGTCGACGGCCTGGAGCGAGAGGTGCTCGATGCCGTGCTCTCCCGGCTGGCTCAGCGCTGGGCGGCCGACGACCGCATCGCCGTCCTCGCGGACTCCCTGACCGTCAAGCTCCGCCGCAGCGCCTAGCCGCCTTCTCCTGCTTCCACCGGCCTCGACGAGGGCGACCGTGGAGCGGGTCGGGACGTCGCGGGAGTGAGCATCGGGAGGGGCCCGCGAAGCGGGAGGGTCCCCGTGGTTCCTGAGCGAGCGTCGCGAGACGAAGGGCTGCGAGTGAAGCGACGTCCCGGCCCGTGCAACCCCACGTACCTAGTTGACCGGCCCCGTCCACTTCTCGCCCGGCCCCTTGCCGATCGGGTCGGGGATGACGGACGCTTCGCGGAACGCGAGCTGCAGGGAGCGCAGACCGTCGCGCAGCGAACGCGCGTGCATGTCGCTGATCTCCGGGGCGCCGGCGGTGATGAGGCCGGCCAGTGCGTTGATGAGCTTGCGCGCCTCGTCGAGATCGAGCTGCGCCGCAGCGTCGGGTTCGTCGGCCAGGCCGAGCTTCACGGCGGCCGCGCTCATGAGGTGCACGGCGGCGGTGGTGATCACCTCGACGGCCGGAACATCGGCGATGTCGCGGGTGGCGGATGCTGCTGCTTCCTCCTGCCGTGCCCAGCGCTCTTCGCGTTCGCGGTCTGCCTCGTGGCCCTGAGTCGTCACTTCGCCTTGCTTTCTGTTAGACTATGCCGGGCTCCCGAGCGTTATGCTCTGGACCGAAAGAGGATTCACTTCCCACCCGCGCTTGCCGTTCAAGGCTACCGGGTCTTGCACTCCACCGGCTCCGCTCGTACGAGGGAACCGGCAGGTAGGGTGCGGAGCCGGCGTCTGAATGCCGGTGGGTGGGGGACGATTCCGATTTCGCCCGTGATGCAGAGAGCGTCACGGTGGCCGAAACACATCGTCTAAGGAGTTCCGCATCAGCGATCCCCGCACCAATGAGCGCATCCGCGTCCCCGAGGTCCGCCTCGTCGGCCCCGCGGGTGAGCAGATCGGCGTCGTCCGCATCGAGGCGGCGCTGCGCCTTGCGCAGGAAGCCGACCTCGACCTCGTTGAGGTCGCCCCCAACTCGAAGCCGCCCGTGGTCAAGATCATGGATTACGGCAAGTTCAAGTACGAGGCCGCCCAGAAGGAAAAGGAAGCTCGTCGCAACCAGGCGAACACGATCCTCAAAGAGGTCCGTTTCCGTCTGAAGATCGAGGCGCACGACTACACGACCAAGCTCAAGCGCGCCGAGGGCTTCCTCAAGGCCGGCGACAAGGTCAAGGCCATGATCCTGTTCCGCGGTCGTGAGCAGTCGCGCCCGGAGCAGGGTGTGCGTCTGCTGCGCAAGTTCGCCGAGGACGTCGCCGAGTTCGGCACCGTCGAGTCGAACCCGACCATCGACGGCCGCAACATGGTCATGGTCGTCGCTCCGCTGAAGAGCAAGTCCGAGGCCAAGCAGGAGCAGAACGCCGTGCGTGAAGCACAGCGCGCCGCGAACAAGCAGGCTGCCCGTGACGCCAAGAGCGAGTCGGATGCTCCGGCTCAGGCTCCTGCGGAGTGACACCCGCCCCCCAGACTCCCGCACCGCGGGTTGACAACGTCGCCTGAGAAGGCGCATGACGAAGGAAGAGAAGATGCCGAAGCAGAAGACCCACTCGGGTGCTAAGAAGCGCTTCAAGATCACCGGCAGCGGAAAGCTGAAGAAGCAGCAGGCCGGGATGCGCCACAACCTCGAGCACAAGTCGAGCCGTCGCACCCGTCGTCTGAACCAGGACCAGGTGCTGTCGAAGGCTGACACCAAGGTCGCCAAGAAGCTTCTCGGCCGCTGACGCGCCCGACGCACGAATAGGAACATAGGAAAATGGCAAGAGTCAAGCGGGCAGTAAACGCCCACAAGAAGCGCCGGGTCATCCTCGAGCGCGCCAAGGGTTACCGCGGTCAGCGTTCGCGCCTCTACCGCAAGGCCAAAGAGCAGGTCATCCACTCGCTGGTCTACTCGTACCGTGACCGTCGCAAGCGCAAGGGCGACTTCCGTCGTCTGTGGATCCAGCGCATCAACGCCGCGGCCCGCCAGAACGGCATGACCTACAACCGCTTCATCCAGGGCCTCGGCCTCGCGGGTGTCACGGTCGACCGTCGTATGCTCGCCGACCTCGCGGTCAACGACGCGGCGACCTTCGCCACGCTGGTGGAGACGGCGAAGAAGGCTCTGCCCTCCGACGTCAACGCTCCGAAGTCGGCTGCGTAAGCACCTCTTCACGCAGGGCGCTCTCCTTCGGGAGGGCGCCCTGCGGCGTTTCCGGATGTTCTCGACACCCGTCGACGAGCGATGACCTCGTCGACGCCGGCGGCCGCGATGACCGCGACGGCGTAGACGACGAGGTCGCGGGGGTCGAAGCCGGTGCCCAGCGCCAGGCGGATCGGAGGGAATTCCGCCGCCCAGATGCGGGGGAGCGCGGTGAGCTGGAACAGCTCGATCCCCGCACAGATCGTGAAGGCGACGACGGCCGACCGCAGCGGACGCGCACGGGGCGCGACGAAGGCTGCGAGCAGATAGACGAGCACGGCGTACAGCGCATCGCCGACGACATCGCCCACGACGCCATCGATCGACCGATGCGCGAGCAGTCCCACCCCCACGGTCGTGGCGGCGAGCCCCGCGAGCATGAGCCGTCGGCGGGTCCGCGGCGCGGCGGCATCCGTCGTCATGCACGCACCTTATCCCGATGGCACGAGAAGGACCTCTGCGTTCCCTAGACTGTGATCGTGCTGGAGAACCCCCGGTCCCCCCGAGTCCGTGCTGTCGCGAAGCTGACCAAGCGCAGCGCGCGCACAGAGACAGGCCTGTTCCTTCTCGAAGGTCCGCAGGCCGTGCGTGAAGCGCTCACCTACCGGCCGGAGTCGATCGTCGAACTGTTCGCGACCCCGACCGGATGGGAGAAGCATCCGGACATCCGGGCGAACGCCGCGGAGGCCGACATCGACGTCGAGTACGTCACCGAGTACGTGCTGAACGCGATGGCCGACACGGTCACCCCGCAGGGACTGATCGCGGTGGTCCGGCAGATGCCGACATCGGTGCGCGACGTGTTCGCCGCCCGTCCCCGTCTCGTCGCGATCTGCGAGGAGGTGCGCGATCCGGGCAACCTCGGCACCATCATCCGCGCGGCCGATGCCGCCGGTGCGGATGCCGTCGTGCTGACCGGCCGCACCGTCGACCCTTACAACCCCAAGGTCGTGCGGGCCACGACTGGATCGCTGTTCCACCTGCCCGTCTCGGTCGCCGGTGACCTCGCGGACGTCGTCGACCGTGCCCATGCCGCCGGGCTCCGCATCCTTGCGGCCGATGTCAAGGGCGACGACCTGCTCGCGGCGCGGGCGGAGGGCGTGCTGGCCGAGCCCACCGCCTGGCTGTTCGGCAATGAGGCTCGCGGGCTGGAGGACACGGCCCTGGAACTCGCCGACCGCGTGCTGAAGCTGCCGATCTTCGGTCGTGCCGAGTCCCTGAACCTGGCGACCGCCGCCAGCGTGTGCCTGTACGAGAGTGCTTTCGCCCAGCGCGCTGCTGCGGGCTGAGCTGCGGGACGAGAGCCAGGATCGATGAGGATTCTGATCGTGGAGGACGACGAACGCGTCGCCGCCGCTCTCGACGCCTTCCTCGCACGGTCCGGCTATGCGACCGTTCGCGCTGCGGACGGTTCCCAGGCGCTGGAGCTCCTGGACGCCGACACCGAGGTGGTGCTGCTCGACCTGGGGTTGCCCGACGTGGACGGCATCGATCTGTGCCGACGGATCCGCGGTCGCTCCGACGTGCCGATCGTGGTGGTCACGGCACGGAGTCAGGTCACCGAACGCATCAAGGGACTGCGAGCCGGTGCCGATGACTTCGTCGTGAAGCCCTATGACGTGCATGAACTGCTCGCCCGGATCGAGGCGGTCACGCGACGATCGCGCGCGGTCCGGCCCGACTCGGATGCGCGCGTCGTGGTGCACGACGGCGACGTGCAGATCGACCTCGTCGCTCGACAGCTGATCGTGGAGGACGTGCCGGTCGAGCTCACCCGCAAGGAGTTCGACATCGTCGCGGTGCTCGCGCGCTATCCCGGCGTCGCGGTTCCGAAGGAGCGTCTGATCCGCGAGGTGTGGAACACCGACTGGCGCGGATTCGGGCATTCGCTCGAAGTGCATGTCGGGGCGATCCGCCGCAAGACCGGCGAACGCACGCTCATCGAGACCGTACGAGGAGTCGGCTACCGGCTGGCGGGCGCCTGAGCGATGCGCACCCGCCTCGTCATCGTGTTCCTCGTGCCGTTGATCGCCATCCTGCTCTCCCTGGGAGGAGCCACGGGGCTCAGCGCGGCGCGGAGCATCCAGCAGGCGCTGTACACCCAGCAGCTCGGCGATCTCGGCTACTTCGTCACCAGTGCCAGGCAGGCGCTGAGTTCGGGCAGCGCGACCGTGATCGAGGGCGAAGCCAGACGCTTCCAGGACGTGTACGGGATCGAGGTGGTCGTGTTCGACCTCACCGGTGCGGCATGGGCGACGAGCGATCCCGATCTCGAAGTGCTGGCGGATGACGAGGCGGAGCGCGTGCGCCTGGCGCTGTCGGGGCGGCGAGCGGAGGCGCCGGAGCCCGCGTTCCCCTGGGTGATCCCCGACACGGGCATGGTGGAGCCGGTGTTCGATGACGGCGACGTGATCGGCGCGGTCATGATCACGGCTGACGTCGAGGCGCCGCGCGCCGCGATCCTGCAGCAGATGCTGGTGCTCGGCGCGATCGCGGTCGTGTCGATCATCTTGGGCGTCCTGCTCGTCTTCCAGCTGGCGCGCTGGGTGCTCTCGCCGGTGCGACGCCTGGACGAGGCGATGATCGCGATCGAGCGCGGCGAGATGCACGCGCGGGTCTCCGAGGACACCGGCCCGCCGGAGCTGCGGCGGATGACCCGCGTCTTCAACGGGATGGCCGGGGAGATCGAGCGGGTGCTCGCCCGGCAGCAGGAGTTCGCGCTCAACGCCTCGCACGAACTGCGCAACCCTCTGAACGCTCTGCTGTTGCGCGTCGAGCACCTGTCGACGGGCCTCGGTCCGGAGTGGCAGGGCGATGTGGAGGAGACCCGTGAGGAAGGGCGTCGGATGGCGCGCATCCTCGAGACGCTGCTCGGGCTCGCACGTCGAGGGCAGGCGGACTCGATGTTCTCCGCCGTCGATCTGGCGGTCGTGGCCGCTCGGCGTGCCGATGCGTGGCGCGAGGTGGCCGCCCAGCGCGGCATCGTGTTCCGCACCGTCGGCGAGAACGCCGTCGTGAGCGTGACGGATCGCACGATCGTGGAGAGCGCGCTGGATGCGGTGATCGACAACGCCGTCAAGTTCTCCCCGGATGGTGGCACGATCGAGGTCGGCGCGCATCGCGATGCCGATACGGCCGTGATCACCGTTCGCGACCACGGCCCGGGGCTTCCCGAAGACCAGGTCGGCTCCGCGACCGACCGCTTCTGGCGCAGCGCCGACAGCGGCGACACGCCGGGCTCCGGTCTGGGGCTCGCGATCGCCACCGACCTGCTCTCGTCGATCGGTGCGGAACTCTCGGTCTCCTCGCCCGACGGCGGCGGGCTGATGGTCGCGCTGCGGGTGCCGGACGGGGTGATCGCATGAGAAGCACAGGACGACGGCTCCTCGCGCTGATCACGGCGACCATGCTGCTGCTGGCGCTGAGCGCGTGCACGCAGCGGGCGAGCGAATGGGGAGACGGCACGGCCGTGATCGCCGGAGGCGGTTCGACCGGCGTGTACTTCGACTACGGCAGTCACATCGCCGCCGAGCTCTCGGAGACGCTCGGGGTGCACGCGGTCGTGGAGGAGACCGACGGCTCCGTCGAGAACCTGCTGCAGGTGGGCAGCGGAGAGGCGCTGCTCGGCTTCGCGCAGGGGGATGCGGCGGCGGATGCCGTGGCCGGTGTCGGGGCCTTCCCGGAACCGCTCCCCGTGCGCGCGGTGGCGCGCCTGTACGACGAGTACGTGCACATCGTGGTGCGTGCCGACTCGGATGTCGAAGGCATCCCGGACCTCGCCGGGAAGACCGTGTCGTTGGGCGCGGAGAGCTCGGGGGTCAACGTGATCGCCCGCCGCGTGCTCGACGCCGCGGGTGTGGATGTGGGGTCGGTGCAGAACCCGCAGCTGGATCTGCAGGACTCGATCCGCGCGATGGAGGCGTCGGAGATCGACGGCTTCTTCTGGGTGGGTGGGCTCCCGACCCCCGGCATCCAGGATCTCGCGTCCGACCTGCCGGTACGGCTGCTGCCGGTGGAGCAGGAGTGGGTCAACGCGGTCAACGATCGCTACTCGGATGTCTATCGCACCGCGGACTTCCCGGCCGGCACCTACGGACTCACGGCACCGTCACCCACGATGGCCGTGCCGAACTACCTCATCACCGCGTCCGCCACACCCGATGCGGTGGTGCGCGACGTGCTCAGGACCTTGTTCGATGCCCGTTCGCGCATCGCGACCGAGGTTCCCGCCGCCGCGCTGCTGAACAGACGGCAGGCGATCTTCACCTCGCCGGTCGATCTTCACCCGGGTGCGGTGGAGTACTACCGAGAGACTCGGCGCTGAGCGCGCGTTCAGTCCTCAAGAAATACTCAAGAACTCTCACGGAGCGCTCGGGCTCTGTCACTCTGATGTCGATCACGCTCGATTCGACGGAGAATCCCGATGTCCATGAGTCCGTGCCGCACGTCAAGGCAGCGGTGTTCTCCCTCCCTCGAACCTGTCGTGCTCGCGCCCGGTCGGGCGCATGCTGGACCGCGACGCCAGGGGGACGATCGCACCAGCTGCGGGGGTCCCGCGGCCCGTGAGGGACGGTCCGCGGGACACCTGTGCCTGCACGCGGATCACCGACGTCCTCGGCATTACGAACGTGTAAATCTCGTCCCGTTTGTGTGGAGCGGGCAACACCACGTGGCTAGTTTGGAGAAATGATGACCTCAGATACGGCCCTCGTCGTGGTAGAGAACGTCCAGAAGCACTATGGCGATTTCCAGGCACTGACCGACATCGATCTCACGGTGAACTCCGGTGAGGTCGTGGTCGTGATCGGCCCGTCCGGTTCCGGCAAGTCGACGCTCTGCCGCACCATCAATCGGCTCGAGACGATCACCAGCGGCTCGATCCGCATCGACGGCAAGGAGCTCCCTGCCGAAGGCAAGGGTCTCGCGAACCTGCGGGCGGATGTCGGGATGGTGTTCCAGTCGTTCAACCTCTTCGCCCACCTCACGATCCTCGAGAACGTCACGCTCGGCCCGATCAAGGTCCGCGGCCTGAAGAAGGCGGATGCCGAGAAGGAGGCCATGGTGCTCCTCGAGCGTGTGGGCATCGCGAAGCAGGCTTCCAAGCTCCCCGCTCAGCTCTCGGGCGGTCAGCAGCAGCGCGTGGCGATCGCCCGTGCACTCGCGATGCAGCCCAAGGTGATGCTGTTCGACGAGCCGACCAGCGCACTGGACCCCGAGATGATCAACGAGGTCCTCGACGTGATGGTCGACCTCGCGCGCGACGGCATGACGATGATCGTCGTCACCCACGAGATGGGATTCGCCCGCAAGGCGGCCGACCGCGTGGTCTTCATGGCCGACGGCCGGATCGTGGAAGAGGCCACGCCGGAGGAGTTCTTCACGAACCCGAAGAGCGACCGCGCCAAGGACTTCCTCTCGAAGCTCCTCACGCACTGATCGCACCCCACAGACCCTGCACACACAGCACACGAAGGAGACGCACATGCGACGCACACGGACACTGGCAGGCATCGGAATCGCAGCCACGGCGCTGCTGGCACTCACGGCCTGCAACAGCGGCACGCCGTCGAGCCCCGGAGCAGGCACCGGCGACGAAGGCGGCGAGGACAGCACCTGGTTCGAGGTCGCGAGCGACGTGAACCTCGAGGGCAGCCCCACGTTCGACGCCATCAAGGAGCGCGACAAGGTTGTCATCGGCGTCAAGGAGGACCAGCCCGGTCTCGGCTACCTCGACGTCACCTCGGGGGAGCGCACCGGCTTCGACGTCGACATCGCCCGCTGGATCGCCGCCTCGCTCGGCTACGGCGAGGACAAGATCGAGTTCAAGCCGATCGCCTCCGCGAACCGCGAGCAGGCCATCGTGAACGGTGACATCGACTACTACGTCGGCACCTACTCGATCAACGACAAGCGCAAGGAGCTCATCGACTTCGCCGGTCCCTACTTCGTCACCGGTCAGGGACTCCTGGTCGCGGCGGATGCGGACGACGCGGATGCGCTCGAGGACTTCAACGGCAAGACCGTCTGCTCGGCGACCGGCTCCACGCCGATCCAGAACATCAAGGCGAACTTCCCCGACATCAAGACGCAGGAGTACGACCTGTACTCCGCCTGCGTCCAGGACCTGATCGACGGCAAGGTCGACGCGGTCACCACGGACCAGGCGATCCTGATCGGCTACGCCGCCCAGTACCCGGACGACGTCAAGGTCACCGGCGGCCTGTTCACCGAGGAGAACTACGGCGTCGGACTCGCCAAGGGCGATGACGTGCTGCGCGCACACATCAACGAGCTGTTCACCGACGGCGGCGACATCTGGCAGGCCATCTTCGACAAGAACCTCGGTTCCTCCGGCATCAAGGTCGAGCAGCCGGCGGTCGACGCGTACTGATCTGACACGGGGCGGCCTTCCTCCGCGGAGGCCGCCCCACCCAGCCTGAAGAAGGGAGGGTGGCGTGGACGTCATCTTCGGCAACCTCGACCTGTGGAGCAAGGCGATCGGCAACACGCTGCTCGTCTTCTTCATCGGCGGCATCATCGCGTTGGTGCTCGGCATCATCGTCGGCGCCATGCGCGTCTCACCGATCCCGATCGCCCGGAGCGTGGGCACGCTGTACGTCAACATCGTGCGCAACACCCCGTTGACCCTCGTCTTCTTCTTCTTCGTGTTCGGCTACCCGCAGCTCGGGCTGCCTGATCTGTCGAACACCGTGCTCGGCATCCTCGCCATCGGCATCTACACCGCGACGTACGTCGCCGAGGTGCTGCGGGCCGGCATCAACACCGTCCCGGTGGGCCAGGCCGAAGCCGCTCGCGCGATCGGACTGCCGTTCGGGCAGGTGATGACGCTGGTCATCCTTCCCCAGGCCTTCCGCTCGGTGGTGCCCCCGATGATGAGCGTGTTCATCGCGCTCCTCAAGAACACCACCGTCGCGGCGGGCTTCTCGATCGCCGAGCTCGCGGCCCTCCGGTCCACGATCAACGACTCCGCCGACCGCCCTGGGAACCCCATGGAGGTCCTGCTCTGGGTCGCCGTGGTGTTCGTGGTGCTGGTCCTGCTGATGAGCTGGCTGCAACGCCATCTCGAGAACCGATGGAGGATCGCGCGATGAGCTCCGTACTGTACGACGTCCCCGGACCCCGGGCGATCGCCCGCAACCGCATCCTCGCCATCGTCACGGTCGCCGTGGTGCTCGCCATCGTCGGCTTCGTGATCCTGCGGATGTTCGAGACCGGGCAGTTCTCCGCCGAGAAGTGGTACGTCTTCACGTTCTCGAACGTGTGGATGGGCATCCTCAAGGCGCTCGGCAACACTCTGGCCGCGTTCGCACTCGCCGCCGTGCTGAGCATCGTCCTCGGATTCGTGCTCGCGATCGGCCGGCTCTCCGAGCACGCCTGGGTGCGCCTCCCCGTGACAGCGATCACCGAGCTCTTCCGCGCTGTCCCCGTGCTGGTCTTCATGATGCTGCTGTACTACGGGCTCCCCGTCGTGGGGGTGAAGATGGACCCGTACTGGGCCGTCGTCATCGCGCTCATGGCCTACAACGGATCGGTGCTGGCCGAGGTGCTGCGTGCCGGCATCGAATCCCTCCCACGGGGACAGAAGGAAGCCGGCTACGCGATCGGTCTCCGCAAGAGCGGTGTCATGCGCCTGATCCTGCTCCCGCAGGCGATCAGGGCCATGCTCCCCGTCATCGTCGCCCAGCTGGTCGTCACGATGAAGGACACCGCGCTCGGCTTCATCATCACGTACCCCGAGCTGCTGTACTACGCCAAGCAGCTGACCTCGCAGCAGGGACGTCCGATCCTGCAGTCCGCGTTCGTCATCGGCGGCATCTACATCATCATGTGCCTGATCCTCTCGGGGATCGCGCGCTGGGTCGAGATCCGCACGCGGCGCTCGCCGAAGGTCCGCGCCATCGCGGCCGGTGGCGATCCGCGCACGCACGAGGACGGGACCGACACCGAGCTCATCACCCTGCAGCGCGGTGGTAGTGGGTTCGGAGGGACTCCGACTCCGGGCATCTGACGGGTGTGCTCGTCTGACCCCGTCGCCCCGCGCCGGTAGACTCCTATCTCGTGTCTGAGTCTCCCGAGATCACCCCAGAAGCCGTCGAAGCGGCCGTCGCCGCAGCGCTCGCCGCGATCGGTGCCGCCGCCGACACCGCCGAGCTCAAAGCCGTTCGTGCCGCGCACGTCGCCGAAGGATCGCCGCTCGCGGTCCTGAACGCGTCGATGCGTCAGGTCGCCCCCGAGAACAAGGCCGCGTTCGGCAAGCTCGTCGGCCAGGGCCGCGGTCAGGTCACGCAGGCGCTGGCGGCGAAGGAGGCCGAACTCGCGGCCGCCGAGGTCACCGCGCGCCTCGAGGCCGAGCGCATCGACATCACGGCCGTGCCCTCGCGCACCCGGGTCGGCGCCCGGCATCCGCTCACGCTCCTGCAGGACCAGGTCTGCGACATCTTCGTCGGCATGGGGTGGGAGATCGCAGAGGGACCGGAGCTCGAGCACGAGTGGTTCAACTTCGACGCGCTCAACTTCGACGTGGATCACCCCGCCCGCCAGGAGCAGGACACGTTCTACGTCGACCCGACCTCTCGTCACCTCGTGATGCGCACGCACACGAGCCCCGTGCAGGTGCGCTCGATGCTCGACCGCGAGGTGCCGATCTACGTGCTGTGCCCCGGTCGCGTGTACCGCACCGATGAGTTCGACGCCACGCATCTGCCCGTCTTCACGCAGTTCGAGGGCCTCGTGATCGACAAGGGCATCACGATGGCGCACCTCAAGGGCACCCTGGATCACTTCGCGAAGCAGCTCTTCGGCGCCGAGGCCAAGACGCGCTTCCGCACCAACTACTTCCCCTTCACCGAGCCCTCCGCCGAGCTCGACCTGTGGCACCCGACCTTCAAGGGCGGCGCGCGCTGGATCGAGTGGGGCGGCTGCGGCATGGTCAACCCGAACGTGCTCCGTGCAGCCGGGATCGACCCCGAGGTGTACAGCGGCTTCGCGTTCGGCATGGGCATCGAGCGTGGACTCATGTTCCGCAGCGATGTGCAGGACATGCGCGACATGGCCGAGGGCGATGTCCGTTTCAGCGAGCAGTACGGGATGGTGGTGTGATGCGCGTCCCGCTTTCGTGGTTGCGTGAGTACGTCGATGTGGCACCGGATGCCGCGCCGGAGGATGTCCTCTCGGCGCTGGTGACGGTCGGCTTCGAAGAGGAGGACGTGCACCGCTTCGAGATCTCCGGTCCCGTCGTCGTCGGACAGGTCGTCTCGCTGGAGGGCGAGCCGCAGTCCAACGGCAAGACCATCAACTGGTGCCAGGTCGACGTGGGCGAGGAGCACGGCGGCATCCGCGGTATCGTCTGCGGCGCGCACAACTTCGTCGCCGGCGACAAGGTCGTCGTGACCCTGCCGGGAGCCGTGCTTCCCGGACCTTTCCCGATCGCCGCGCGCAAGACCTATGGTCACGTGTCCGACGGCATGATCGCCTCGGCCCGCGAGCTCGGGCTGGGGGATGAGCACAACGGCATCGTCGTGCTCTCCGACCTCGGCATCGACGCTCCCGTCGGCACCGACGCGATCGCGCTCCTCGGGCTCGATGACGTCGCGGTCGAGATCAACGTCACGCCCGACCGCGGCTACGCGTTCTCGCTGCGCGGTGTCGCTCGAGAATACTCGCACGCGACCGGAGCGACGTTCCGCGACCCCGCCGAGCGCGACTTCGCGGAGCTGCAGCCGGGCAGCGGACACACGACCGTCGTCGACGACGTCGCGCCGGTGCGCGGCCGCGTCGGTGCGAGCGAGTTCGTCACGCGCGTGGTGCGCGGTGTCGACCCCTCGCGTCCCACCCCGCCGTGGATGATCGCGCGGCTGACGCTCGCCGGCATGCGCTCGCTCGGCGTGCTGATCGACATCACGAACTACGTCATGCTCGAACTGGGGCAGCCCCTGCACGGCTACGACCTCGACAAGCTCGACGGCGGCATCACGGTGCGTCGTGCGACGCCCGGTGAGAAGATGACGACGCTCGACGGACAGGAGCGCGCGCTCCACGTCGAGGACCTGCTCATCACCGACGGCTCCGGCCCCATCGGTCTCGCCGGCGTCATGGGCGGCGGCACGACCGAGATGAGCGAGACCACCACGAACGTGCTGATCGAGGCCGCGACGTTCGACCCGGTCACGATCGCTCGCACCGCCCGTCGGCACAAGCTGCCCAGCGAGGCGTCCAAGCGCTTCGAACGCGGTGTCGACCCGCTCATCCCGTTCGTCGCCGCGCGCCGCGCCGCCGACCTCATGGTCGAGCTGGCGGGCGGCACGCTCACCGACGAGGGGGGCGCCCTGTTCGCCGAGGTCTTCGTCGCCGAGATCGAGCTGCCCGCCGGTTTCGTACAGGGCCTCATCGGCGTCGACTACACCGACGACGAGATCACCGGCGCGCTGACCACGATCGGCGCCGAGGTCGAGAAAGCTGACGAGGGGTGGACGGTCATCCCGCCCACCTGGCGCCCCGACCTGACCGACAAGTGGACACTGGCCGAAGAGGTCGCTCGCATCCACGGACTCGACCGCATCCCCTCGGTGCTGCCGACGCCGCCGTCCGGCCGCGGCCTCACGCCGCTGCAGCAGGGCCGCCGCCGGGTCGCCGACGCGCTCGCGGCCGCCGGTTTCGTCGAGACCCCGGCGTTCCCGTTCACGACCGAGGCGCAGAACGACCTGCACGGCTCCGCGTCCGGCGAGCACCTGCCCAGCATCCGTCTGGCGAACCCGCTCGACGGTCAGGCGCCGTTCCTGCGTCGTTCGCTGGTGCCCGGCCTGCTGCAGACGGCGCATCGCAACATCGCTCGTGGGCTCACGGATCTCGCGATCTTCGAGAGCGGCGCGGTGTTCCTGCCGGAGCCGGGCGTGACCTACGGTACCGACGACGTCCCGCCGCTGGGCGTGCGGCCCTCTGACGAGACCCTCGCCGCGCTGAACGCCTCGATCCCGCCGCAGCACCGCCACCTCGCGCTGCTGCTCACGGGCAACATCGTGGCGCGTCAGCCCGGCCGTCCGGCCGAGCCTGCGGGTCTGTCCGAGGCGCTCGACGCCGCACGGGTCATCGCGAGCGCCGCCGGTGTCGAGATCGACGTCGTGCAGTCTCAGCGGGCCGCTCTGCACCCCGGACGCACGGGAACCCTGCAGGTCGACGGCGCCGAGGTCGGCTACGTCGGTGAGCTGCATCCCGTGGTCTCGGACGACGCCGATCTGCCAGGACGGGCGATCGTGCTCGAGCTGGACCTCGACCTGATCCTGTCGCTGGCGGGACGCCGGGTCGTCGCCGAGTCGTTGTCGACCTTCACCGCAGCCACTCAGGACGTGTCGCTCACGGTTCCCGCGGATGTGGCCGCCGGCGATGTCCGCGCCGCTCTGGCCGAGGGCGCCGGCGCCCTGCTCGAGTCCGTGCGGCTCGTCGACGACTACCGCGGCGAGGGTGTTCCCGCCGGCTCGAAGAGCCTGACGTTCGCCCTGCGCTTCCGCGCCGACGATCGCACGCTGACGTCGGCGGAGGCGTCCGAAGCGAAGCTCGCCGGTGTCGCGGTCGCAGCCGAGCGCTTCGGCGCGGCGATCCGGGACTGAGCAGCACCAGGGGCAGGCGGCGGAATCGCACCGACGGCGCAGGCCGACCGGGGTAGCGTGACGGGATGAGCATCCTTCCGCAGAGCACCCCGGCGGCCGTGCCCGAGAGCGTACGCCCCTTGGGCGAGGGGCCGTTCCTCGCGCCCGGTGCACAGATCGACTGGCACTACCGCAAGCCGGGCTGGCAGCAGGGGGAGCCGTCGACGATCACTCCGATGCGGGTGGTGCGCGACGACGAACGTGGTCTGGTCGCGTGGCTGGCTGCAGGAACCCTGCAGGAGGGCCAGGGCGCGGCGGACGGTCAGCGGGTGCGCAGTGTGCCGCTCGACCGGCGCTGGCTCGAACCGCGCAGGCGCGTCGTCGAGGAGTGGTGGGGCAACGGCATCCTGCGGATCGCCCCGGCAGGTGCCGCGTGGTCCGTGTGGCTGTTCTGGAGCGACATGACCGGTCCGGAATGGGAGTTCGCGGGCTGGTACGTGAATCTCGAGAACGCGCATCTGCGCACCGATCACGACACGTACACATCCGATCACATCCTCGATGTGGAGATCGATGCAGACGGGGGAATCCACCTGAAGGACGAGGACGAGGTCGTCGCCGCGATCGAACAGGGGCGTCTCAGCGCGGAGCAGGCCGCGCAGATCGAGCGCCACGCGGATGCGGCCATCGCGTCGTTCCGTGCGGGGGATTGGCCGTTCGACGCCGAATGGCGCGACTGGCGGCCGGATCCGACCTGGACCGTCCCGCGGCTCGCCGGCATCGACGAGCTTCCCACCGCTGAGTGACGATCCCTCTGCTCTGAGCGGAAGAACTTCCCCGCGGCCACGGATGCTGGTGTCATGGGTGCATGACGGACGTGCTGATCCTGGGGGGAACCGGCTGGCTCTCCGGGCGGATCGCCCGCCGCTGGGCGGATGACGGGGCCGCGGTGACCTGCCTGGCCCGTGGCGAACGGCCGGAGCCGCCGGGAGTGACCCTCGTGCGCGGTGACCGTGACCGCTCCGATGCGTACGACCGGCTCGCGCGCGACTGGGATCACGTGGTCGACGTCTCCTCGCGGGCCGATCACGTCGCTGCCGCTGTGGCCGCGCTCGGAGCACGTGCGCGCCGATGGACGTACGTCTCGTCGGTGTCTGTCTACGCGGATGAAGCGACCCCGGGCGCCGACGAATCCGCTCCCGTGCATCAGGCAGCCGTGCCCGGCGACGCCTACGACTACGCCGCAGAGAAGGTCGCCGCCGAGGAGCACGTGCGCACCCTCGGCGACCGGGCGCTGATCGTGCGCCCTGGGCTGATCGTCGGCGACGGCGACCCCAGCGACCGCTTCGGCTACTGGGCGGCGGCGTTCGCGCGGGCCGGGAGCGATCGGGTGCTCCTGCCACCGCTCGAGGGCCGCGCGACGCAGGTGATCGACGTCGACGATCTCGCCGCCTACGTGGTCACGGCATCGTCGGCCGGAGTCAGGGGTGCGGTGAACGCGGTCGGCGACCGGCATCCGCTGCGGGAGGTGCTCCTGCGCATCCGGAATGCGGCCGGCCACCGTGGTGAGACTGTCGTCGGCGACGATGACTGGCTCGCAGACCACGGCGTCGCGTACTGGGCGGGGGAGAGGTCCCTGCCGCTGTGGCTGCCTGCCGACATGACCGGGTTCATGACGCGATCGAACGCGGCGTTCCACCGGACGGGGGGAGTGCTGCGGTCGATCGACGACACGATCGCCCGTGTCGTGGCCGATGAGATCGCGCGCGGCGTCGACCGCGAGCGGCGCGCAGGCCTCGCGCGGGAAGACGAACGTGCATTGCTGGCCGGACTCACCCGAGCAGAACCGCCCCTTCGCTAGACTGCGATCAGTGACACGGGGTGCCGCGACCGCGGCTGAGAACAGACCCGTCGAACCTGATCTAGTTCGTACTAGCGAAGGGATGTCGCATTGAGCGATCGTCTGCGTCCATCGTCCGATTCCGTCGTCGTATCCGAGGCGGTGGTGCTGCTCCAGAGGGTGCGAGCCGCTCCGCCCCTGACGCACTGCATCACCAACGCGGTCGTCACGGGCTTCACCGCGAACGTGCTCCTCGCCGTCGGTGCTGCTCCGGCGATGGTCGACATCGTGGGGGAGAGCGGCATGTTCGCCGGTGTCGCCTCCGGCGTGCTCATCAACCTCGGCACTCCTACGCCCGAGCAGCGGACCGCGAGCCGGGAGGCCGCAGCGGGAGCGTCGGCCGCCGGCACTCCCTGGGTGCTCGATCCGGTCGCGATCGGCGCGCTGCCGGTGCGTACCGCCCTGGCGCAGGAGCTCGTGGCGCTGCGTCCCACCGCTGTGCGCGGCAATGCGTCGGAGATTCTCGCGCTCGCCGGACTCAGCGGCGGCGGTCGCGGGGTGGACGCGACCGACAGCACGGATGATGCGGCCGACGCGGCTGCCACACTGGCCCACCGGTACGGCAGCGTGGTCGCCGTCTCCGGACCGGTCGACCTGATCACCGACGGGGAGCGCGTGATCCGCATCGCGAACGGCGATCCGCAGCTCACGCTCGTCACCGGTGGGGGCTGTGCGCTCGGCGCCGTGATGGCGGCCTTCCTCGGGGCCGCCCGCGCGACCGGGATCTCCGCGCTCGGCGCCGTCGCGGCCGCCACGCTCGTGTACACGATCGCCGCAGAGCGCGCTGCCGCGGCGTCGGTGGGACCCGGCAGCTTCGCGGTCGCTCTGCTCGATGCCCTCGCCGGCGTGCAGCCGGATGACCTCGTGACCGCCGCGCGCGTCGAGGAGAGCAGCCGGTGAGCGCCGACCTCTCGCTCTACCTGGTCACCGATGCGGCGCTGTGCGGCGAACGCGGTGTGGTCGAGACCGTCCGGGAGGCGGTCGACGGCGGCGTGCGCATCGTTCAGCTCCGCGAGAAGCACGCGTCGGACGGTGACGTCGTGGAGCAGCTGCTCGCACTCTCGGCAGTGATCGACGGTCGCGCGCTGCTCGTGGTGAACGACCGCCTCGACGCCGCGGTCGCGGCGCGGGCTCAGGGATCCAGAGTCGACGGCGTGCATCTCGGGCAGGGCGATGCCTCGGTGCTGCGGGCGCGCCAGGAGCTCGGCCCCGACGCGCTGATCGGCCTCACCGCGAATGCACCGGAGCACCTCGACGCGGTCCGCGCGCTCCCGGCCGGCACAGTCGACTATCTCGGCGTCGGTGTCATCCGTCCGACGCTCACCAAGCCCGACCACCCGCCGGCCCTCGGCATCCAGGGGTTCCGGGAGTTCGTGGAGGCCAGCCCCCTGCCCTGCGTCGCGATCGGCGGCGTCGGGATCGATGACATCGAGCCGCTGCGTGCGGCGGGGGCTGTCGGGATCGCGGTGGTGTCGGCGCTCTGCGCCGCAGAGGCTCCGGCTGCGGCGGCGGCGGAGTTCCGTCGACGCTGGCAGTCGGCCTCGGTGCCCCGGGTGCTCACGATCGCCGGCAGCGATCCCTCCGGCGGTGCCGGCATCCAGGCCGATCTCAAGTCCATCGCCGCGAACGGCGGATACGGCATGGCAGCGATCGCGGCTCTGACGGTGCAGAACACTCAGGGAGTGCGTGCCATCCACGTCCCGCCATCGGACTTCCTGCGGCAGCAGCTCGACACGCTGTCGGACGACATCGTCATCGACGCCGTCAAGATCGGGATGCTCGCGGATGCCGAGGTCGTGCGCACCGTGATCGCGTGGCTGGACGCGGTCCGTCCCCCGATCGTCGTGGTGGACCCGGTCATGGTCGCCACCAGCGGCGACCGGCTTCTGGACACCGCGGCGGAATCGGCGCTGCGGGAGCTGCTCGTGCGCGCCCACGTGGCGACGCCGAACCTCGCCGAGCTCGCGGTGCTCGTGGGGCGGGAGATCCACGACTGGGCGGATGCGCTGGCCGCCGCAGACGCGCTCTCGACGCAGATCGGAGCAGCGGTGCTCGTCAAGGGCGGGCACCCCGATGCCGAGGAGGCGCCGGACGCCCTCATCGACGCGGCAGCCGGCATCCGGCAGCAGTTCGCCGGTGCGCGCATCGACACCGTGAACACGCACGGCACCGGATGCTCCCTGTCCTCTGCGATCGCCACCCTGCTCGCGCGCGGACTGGATCCCGCCGCGGCCGTCGCGCACGCACGCTCCTGGTTGCGGGAGTCGCTCCGAGAGAGCAGCGCTCTCGATGTGGGCCGGGGACACGGACCCGTCCACCACTTCGCAGGACTTTGGAACCGCGGGGGGCTGACGACCCGTCCGCCGGCCGCGGACGTGGCCGCCGCGTGGTGGGATGGCATCGCGGAGACGAGGGCCGAGATCGACGCGCTGCCCTTCATCCGCGCGCTCGCCGACGGCACGCTGCAGCGGGAGCCGTTCGTCTTCTACCTCGCGCAGGACGCGCTGTACCTGCGCGAGTACGCCCGCGTGCTGGCGGAGGCCGCGCGGCTGGCCCCGACGTCCGCGGAGCAGGCGTTCTGGGCGCAGTCCGCTCAGGGCTCGATCGTCGGGGAGCTGGAGCTGCACGCCTCGTGGCTCACTCCTGCCCAGGGGGTCACGGCGGCGACCTTCGCCGCAGAGCCCGCGCCGGCCACGGTGGCGTACCTCGACCATCTGCGCGCCACCGCGTTCGACGGCCGGTACCCCGAGCTGATCGCCGCGATCCTGCCGTGCTTCTGGCTCTACACCGACCTCGGCGAGCGGCTGCACGCCGGGGCGTTCGGCAGCCGTCCGCAGGATCCGGACCATCCCTACGCCTCGTGGCTCGCGACCTACGCCGACCCTGCGTTCGCGGAGGCGACGGCGCAGGCGGTCGCGTACGTCACAGACACCGCCGCGAGGGCCGACGACGCGACCCGCGCCCGCATGCAGCGCGCGTTCGACCTGTCCAGCGCACACGAGCGGGACTTCTTCGCGGCACCGGGGAGCACGCGCGACGCCACATGACGGGCCAGATTTGCGGATGCGGCGGAAGGCGCGCTATCGTCGCGGCATGCCTTCGGCCGCATCCGCTTCTCTGACGCTCGTTCCGAGCGTCATCGTGGTGCGCCGACGCCGGGGCGACCGCCGACTTTAGGCGACCCTGCGCTCCCGCCTGCCGGCGGTCGAGTGCCGGTGTCGCCGCCTCGGCCACCTCACCCCGACCGTTAAGGTAGAAACATGACGTATTCCGTCGCCGTCTCCGGCGCATCCGGCTACGCAGGCGGCGAGATTCTGCGCCTCCTCGCCAGTCATCCCGACATCGAGATCCGCACCGTCACCGCGCATTCGAACGCGGGGCAGCCGCTGATCCAGCATCAGCCGCACCTTCGCTCGCTCGCGGGCCTGACGCTGCAGGACACCACCCCCGAGATCCTCGCCGGGCACGACATCGTGTTCCTGGCGCTGCCGCACGGGCAGTCTGGCCAGTACACCGACGCGCTCGGCGACACCCCGCTCGTGATCGATGCGGGAGCCGACCATCGGCTGACCTCCCAGAGCGCATGGGACGCGTTCTACGGCGGAGCCTTCCATGAGCCGTGGACCTACGGCGTGCCCGAGCTTCCCGTCGGCGGAGCGAAGCAACGTGACGCCCTCCGCGGTGCGACCAGGATCGCGGCCCCCGGCTGCAACGCGTCCACGGTCAGCCTGAGCCTGGCGCCCGGCGTCGCGGCCGGTGTGATCGATCCGGGCGACATCGTCTCGGTGCTCGCGGTCGGCCCATCGGGGGCGGGTAAGAGCCTGAAGCCGAACCTGCTCGCCAGCGAGATCCTCGGTACTGCCAACCCCTATGCGGTCGGCGGCACGCATCGGCACATCCCCGAGATCCGGCAGGCGCTCGCCGCATCCACCGGGGCAGCCCCTGACGGCATCCGCATCTCCTTCACCCCGGTGCTCGTGCCGATGTCGCGCGGCATCCTCGCCACCTCCACCGCCCCGATCGTCGCGGGCGTCACCGACGCCGAGATCCGCGAGGCCTGGGAGAACGCATACGACGGCGAGACCTTCGTGCACCTGCTCCCCGAGGGCAGCTTCCCGCGCACAGCCGACGTGCTCGGGGCGAACACGGCGTTGATCGGTCTCGCGATCGACCGCGCCGCCAACCGCGTCACCGTCGTCACGGCCGTCGACAACCTCGTCAAGGGCACCGCCGGCGCCGCCATCCAGTCCATGAACATCGCGCTCGGGCTTCCCGAGGACCGCGCCCTCTCAATCAACGGAGTCGCACCATGACCATCGAGGCACTCATCATCGAGGTGTCGCTGTGAGCGTCACCGCCCCGGCCGGGTTCGAAGCAGCCGGAGTCGTCGCGGGACTCAAGTCGACGGGCAAGCCCGACGTCGCCGTCGTCGTCAACCGCGGACCGCGCAAGGTCGGCGCCGCGGTGTTCACGAGCAACCGCGCCAAGGCCAACCCGATCATCTGGTCGCAGCAGGCCGTGGCCGATCGGATCGTCGAGGCCGTTGTGCTCAACTCCGGCGGGGCGAACTGCTTCACCGGGAGCTTCGGCTTCCAGACCACGCACCAGACGGCCGAGAAGGCGGCAGAGCTCCTGGGCGTCAGCGCCGGAGACGTGCTGGTGTGCTCGACCGGGCTCATCGGCGTCGGCGACGGCGAGTTCCGTGCCAAGGTGCTCGACGGCACGGCGCAGGCGATCGCCGCACTCAGCACCGACGGGGGAGACCTCGCGGCGGAGGCGATCATGACCACCGACAGCGTCGCCAAGACCGCGGTCGTCAGCCGCGACGGCTGGAGCATCGGCGGCATGGCGAAGGGCGCGGGCATGCTCGCGCCGGGGCTCGCGACCATGCTCGTCGTGATCACGACCGACGCCGACCTCGAAGCGCTCGAGGCGGATGCCGCCCTGCGCGCCGCGACCGGACGCACGTTCGACCGTCTCGACTCCGACGGCTGCATGTCGACCAACGATCAGGTCACGTTGCTCGCGAACGGCGCGAGCGGCGTGAAGCCCGACCTCGAGGAGTTCACCGCAGCGCTCGTCGAGCTCTCGCAGGAGCTCGCGGTCAAGCTGCAGGGCGATGCGGAGGGTGCGAGCCACGACATCACGATCGAGGTCGTCGGCGCCGTCTCGGAGCAGGATGCCGTGGAGGTCGGTCGCGCGGTCGCCCGCAACAACCTCTTCAAGGCCGCGATCTTCGGCAACGACCCGAACTGGGGTCGCGTGCTCGCGGCCATCGGCACCACGGGAGCGCAGTTCGACCCCTACGACGTCGACGTGTCGATGAACGGCGTGCGCGTGTGCACCGCCGGAGGCCCGGACCGTCCGCGCGAGGAGGTCGACCTCACCCCGCGTGCCACGCACCTGCTGATCGACCTGCGCGTCGGCGAGGCCACCGCGACGATCCTCACGAACGACCTCACGCACGACTACGTGCACGAGAACAGCGCGTACGCCTCATGACGGACATCCAGGACACGCCTGCCGAGGTCGCGGCGCAGAAGGCCACGACCCTCATCGAGTCGCTGCCGTGGCTGAAGAAGTTCCGCGATCAGATCGTGGTCGTCAAGTACGGCGGCAACGCCATGGTCTCGGAGGAGCTGCAGGACGCGTTCGCGCAGGACATCGCCTACCTCCGCTATGTCGGAGTCCAGCCGGTGGTCGTGCACGGCGGAGGCCCGCAGATCTCCGACATGCTGCAGCGGCTCGACATCCCCAGCGAGTTCAAGGGCGGCTACCGGGTCACCAACACCGAGGCGATCAGCGTCGTGCGTATGGTGCTCACCGGACAGGTCAACCCGCAGCTGGTCACCAAGATCAACTCCCATGGACCCATCGCCACCGGACTCAGCGGTGAGGACGCCGGTCTGTTCGGCGGCCGTCGTCGCGGCGTGATGATCGACGGAGAGGAGATCGACCTCGGCCGCGTCGGCGACGTGGTGGAAGTGGACCCCACCCCGGTGCTCGACCACCTGGCCGCCGGCCGTATCCCCGTGGTCTCCAGCATCGCGCCGGACCTCGACCATCCAGGACACTCGCTGAACGTCAACGCGGATGCCGCAGCGTCAGCGCTCGCTGTGGCGCTGAACGCGCGCAAGCTCGTGATCCTCACAGATGTGCCGGGGCTCTACGCGGACTGGCCCAATCGGGACTCGCTCGTGTCGCACCTCACCTCCACGGCTCTCATCGAGATGCTGCCGAGCCTCGAGTCGGGCATGATCCCGAAGATGCGCGCGTGCCTCGAAGCAGTCGAGAACGGCGTGGACGCCGCTGCGATCATCGACGGGCGAGTGCCGCACTCGGTGCTCGTCGAACTCTTCACCAACAAGGGAATCGGAACGGAAGTGGTGGCAGGATGACCATCTGGCAGGACGACGCAGACCGCGATCTGGTGCTCAACGCGGGGCCGCGCCTCGCGCTGCTCACCCGCGGTGAGGGCTCCTACCTCTGGGACTCGGACGGACGACGCCACCTCGACTTCCTCGCCGGTATCGCGGTGACCTCGCTCGGCCACGCGCACCCCGTGTTCGTGGAGGCCGTGTCACGGCAGGCGGCGACGCTCGCGCATGTCTCGAACTATTTCGCGACGCCGTCGCAGCTCGCCCTCGCCGCGCGCCTCAAGCGCCTCGCCGGTGCCGGCATCGACGGCCGCGTGTTCTTCTCGAACTCCGGCGCCGAGGCCAACGAGGCCGCGTTCAAGCTGGCGCGCCTGCACGGCGGCACGGAACGCCCCCGGATCATCGCGCTGGAGAACGGCTTCCACGGTCGCACCATGGGGTCCCTCGCCCTCACGGCGAAGGAGTCGATGCGTGCACCGTTCGAGCCGATGCCCGGTGGCGTCGAGCACATCCCGGCGACGGTCGAGGCGCTCGAAGCCGCGATGGACGACCGCGTGGCTGCTGTCATCGTCGAGCCCATCCAGGGCGAGGCCGGCGTGGTCGAGCTGCCGGAGGGCTACCTCGCGGCCGCCCGCTCACTGACCCTGAAGCACGGCGCACTGCTGATCGTGGACGAGATCCAGACCGGAGCCGGTCGCACCGGCGCCTGGTTCGGCTTCAGCCACGAGGGCATCACCCCCGACGCGATCACCCTCGCCAAGGGCATCGGCGGCGGCTTCCCGATCGGTGCGCTCGTGACCTACGGGTCGGCGAGCGCGCTGTTCACACCGGGATCCCACGGCTCCACGTTCGGCGGCAACCCGCTGGCGACGGCGGTCGCCGACGCGGTCCTCGCCGAGATCGAGGATGCCGGACTGGTCGAGAACGCCGCCAAGCGCGGAGTCGAGCTGCGCGACATCATCCTCGGCATCGACTCTCCGCTGATCACCGCGGTGCGCGGTCGCGGGCTGCTGATCGGCGTGGCGCTGTCGGAGCCTGTCGCCGGTGCCGTGGTCGCCGCGGCGCAGGAGCGCGGTCTGATCGTGAACGCCGCCAACCCCGAGACCGTGCGCATCGCACCGGCTCTCACCATCGGCGACGCCGAGCTGAGCGAGTTCCGTGAGCTGTTCACGGCCGTGCTCGCCGACGTCCAGGCATCCCTCCCCGGAAAGGTTTCCGCATGACCCGCCACCTGCTGCGCGACGACGACCTGACTCCCGCCGAGCAGGCGGAGATCATCGAGCTCGCGCTGGAGCTGAAGAAGGACCGCTGGGCTGACAAGAGCCTCGCCGGCCCCCAGACCGTCGCGGTCATCTTCGACAAGTCCTCCACGCGCACCCGCGTCTCGTTCGCGGTCGGCATCGCCGATCTGGGCGGCTCGCCGCTGATCATCTCGACGGCGAACAGCCAGCTCGGCGGCAAGGAGACCCCGTCTGACACCGCTCGTGTGCTCGAGCGCCAGGTCGCGGCGATCGTGTGGCGCACGTATGCGCAGTCCGGACTGGAGGAGATGGCCCGCGGCACCCGCGTCCCGGTCATCAACGCCCTCTCCGACGACTTCCACCCGTGCCAGCTGCTCGCCGATCTGCTGACGATCCGCGAGCACAAGGGCGAGCTGAAGGGGCTGACCCTCACGTTCCTCGGCGACGGGCAGAGCAACATGGCCCACTCCTACGCCCTCGCCGGAGTCACCGCCGGCATGCACGTGCGCATCGCCTCGCCGGACGACTACGCGCCGCGCGCCGATGTGATCGAGGACGCAGACCGTCGGGCCGCCGAGACCGGCGGCTCGATCACGCTTTACACCGATCCGGTCGAAGCCGCGGCGGGAGCAGACGTCATCGTCACCGACACCTGGGTGTCGATGGGCAAGGAAGAGGAGAAGCTGGCGCGGATCCGCGACCTCGGCTCCTACAAGGTCACCCCGGAGACCATGGCTCTGGCCGACTCCGAAGCGATCTTCATCCACTGCCTCCCCGCCGACCGCGGGTACGAGGTGGACTCCAGTGTGATCGACGGCCCGCAGAGCGTGGTCTGGGACGAGGCGGAGAACCGCCTGCACGCCCAGAAGGCGCTGCTGGTCTGGCTGCTCCGCAAGAAGGGCGACTGATGACCGACGCCACGCACGAAGGAACCAACGAGGGCGCGCTCTGGGGTGCCCGGTTCGCGACCGGACCGTCGCCGGAGCTGGTGGAGCTCAGCCGCTCGACCCACTTCGACTGGATCCTCGCCCCGTACGACATCGCCGGCTCCCACGCCCATGCGACGGCACTCGCCGCCGCCGGGTACCTGGAGGCCGACGAGGCGCAGCGCATGCACGAAGGCCTGGATGCCGTGGCCCGCAAGGTCGCAGACGGCACCCTGAAGCCCGCGCCGACCGATGAGGACGTGCACGGCGCGCTGGAGCAGGCGCTGATCGTCGAGCTGGGACCGGAGCTGGGCGGACGCCTGCGCGCCGGCCGCAGCCGCAATGACCAGATCGCCACGCTCGTGCGCATGTACCTGATCGACCATGCGCGGGTGATCGCCCGCGACATCCTGCGGGTGATCGACGCGCTCGTGGCCCAGGCCGAAGCGCACCCCGCCGCGATCCTGCCGGGGCGCACACACCTGCAGCATGCGCAGCCGGTGCTGCTCGCCCACCACCTGCAGGCGCACGGCTGGCCGCTGGTGCGTGAGCTCGAGCGCCTCGTCGACTGGCGCCGTCGCGCGGGCGTCTCGCCCTACGGCGGGGGAGCGCTGGCCGGTTCGACGCTGGGCCTCGACCCCGCGCTCGTGGCGACGGAGCTGGGCCTCGACCGCCCCGCCGAGAACTCGCTCGACGGCACCTCGGCCCGCGATGTGGTCGCGGAGTTCGCGTTCATCACGGCGATGACCGGCATCGACCTGTCGCGCCTGTCGGAGGAGATCATCCTCTGGAACACGCGGGAGTTCGGGTTCGTCACCCTCGACGACGGCTACTCGACCGGGTCGAGCATCATGCCGCAGAAGAAGAACCCGGACATCGCCGAGCTCGCGCGCGGCAAGTCGGGTCGCCTCATCGGGAACCTGTCCGGGCTGCTGGCCACGCTCAAGGGACTGCCGCTCGCGTACAACCGCGACCTGCAGGAGGACAAGGAGCCGGTCTTCGACTCGGTGCAGACGCTCGAGGTCGTGCTTCCCGCATTCGCGGGCATGATCGCGACGCTGCGCTTCGACACCGCGCGCATGGCCGAGCTCGCCCCACAGGGGTTCTCGCTCGCAACGGATGTCGCGGAGTGGCTCGTGAAGCGGCGGGTCCCTTTCCGCGACGCGCATGAGATCTCCGGCGCGCTCGTGCGGGCCTGCGAGGAGCACGGCATCGGCCTGGAGGATGCCTCCGACGAGCTGCTGCTCTCTGTGTCGCCGCACCTGGTGTCCGAGGTGCGCGAGGTGCTGACGATCGAGGGGTCCGTCGCCTCTCGCACGGGTGCCGGCGGAACCGCTCCGGTGCGGGTGGCCGAGCAGCGTGCCGAGCTCGTGGCTCGCGCCCAGGCTGCGGCGCACGCCCTCGGACTGTAGACACGACGGTTCGCGGCCCGGTCGATCCGTGGTGGTCGACGGCTGGTTGTCGGCGGACGGTTGTCGGCTGACGGCTGACGGATCACGGAGGGGGTAACGATCCGACGGAGGATCTCCGCGAAATCCTCCGCGATCCGTCATCCTCTCCGTGATCCGTCACACCGGTGTGGGATCCGTCACGCCGACACGGGAGTTCCCTTGCCCCGTCGCATCGCGCCGAGGATGGCTGCCTGCACCGTGGGCCAGTCATGGACTATCTGCGCGTAGTCGAACCGGAGAGTCTCGTAGCCGAGTCGGGATGCGATGGCATCCCGCACCCGATCACGATGACGTTTGTCCGGTGACCCATGGTTCTCCTCGCCGTCTGCTTCGAGGATGATCCTGCGGGCGATGACGAAGTCGACTCTGCCGACGCCGTCGATCTCCACCTGACGATCGAGTCGGATGCCGAGCAGGTGGAGTCGAAGCCGGAGAAGCGATTCCAGACCGCTGTCCGCGTCGGGGCGAGCGAGATCGATCAGCCATCGCGCGACTCGCGGCAGCGCTGCGCGAATCCGATCTCGCGCGGCGCGAGACAGCCTTCCCGTGCGCCAGGCCGATTCATATGCGGCGAAGAACGCCTCATCGCCGGCGCACCGTCGCAGATGCAGCAGCGCACGCTCGACACTCGCCCTCCCCAGTGGCGGCGTGCCGCCGTAGTAGTGGGACAGACACCGGCACCCCGGATGCCCGAGGGCGTGCTGACTCGGACCGAGCCAGACGTGCGGCTCTGTCTCGTCAGGGAGCACCCAGATCCCGTGGGCTCGCAACACGCTCACACACGTCAGAGCGCCTCCATGAGCGAGCGCGGCACGGACGTCCTCGGCGAGGGGAGAGATCGTGAAGATGCCCGGCCGCACCCGCTCGATCGTGCCGCGCTTCACCTGATCCGCGAGGTGCTGTCGAGTGAAGCCGAGCGTCTGGAGGTGGGTTCCGCGTGCGATCCCGCCGAGGTTCCGGATGGTGTCGTGAGCCGAGAGCATGCGCTCCACCTTGGCCCGGAGAGTGAACGCGCTGCGGGGTCGGAGCCGCGCTCGGGGGAGAAGCCTCTCCTCTGGCGCGGTGTGGAGGACGGCTGATGCCGACGGTTCGCCGACCTCCTGACGGATCACGGAGCATCCGTCGGGATGTGCTCCGTGATCCGTCGGGTCCTCCGTGATCCGTCCGGCGAACCGGCCGCGCTCAGTGCAGGTCGGCGTCGGCGGCCGACCGCTCCCACCGGGTGAAGCGCACGGTGAGATCGCCGCGCATGGGCGCTGCCAGGAACGGTCCGGCTGCGGCGTCCGACTCGCCGGAGAACGGTGCCACGCGCACCAGGCGCCAGGGGCCGTCGTCTGCCTTGGCGCGGATGATCAGGGCATCGGCCCAGCGGCTGACGCGCACCGTGATCTCGCTCTCGAGCCAGTCGTCGACGTAGCCGACCGACCAGTCCGAGCGGATGTCGGTGACCACCGCGCCGAGACCGAGATGACCGTCGGCGAACTCGACTCCGGTCTTGACCCAGTGCTCGTCGTCGATGCGCACGAAGACGCCGGCCTGATCGAACTGACCGTCCCAGGGGGCTCGGAACGAGACGTCGATCGCCTCGCCGACCGCGAGCGGGGTGAGGAGGGCGTGCTCGGTGTCGTGCACGAAACCGTAGGCGGTGTGCCGCCAGGCGTCGCTGCCTTCGACGGCGGTGACGTCGAGATGCGCGTCCGCTGTTTCGATGGTGTGCTGCGGGGCGTGGGTCCACGCTCCCTCTGACCAGGGGATGATGTGCGATTCAGGCATGAACACACACTATAGCCAAATAAGGCATTAATCCAGAAGTAGTCGTGATACGGTTATGTCATGGTCATCGCCGTGATCGCCGACATCGTGGGTTCCCGCAAGCTCGACGATCGCGGCGCCGCACAGCGGGTGCTGGATGACACGATCACCCGTGTCGAGCGCGAGACACCGCTCGCGTCGCAACCACTGACCCCCACGGTAGGGGATGAGCAGCAGGGTGTGTACGCGAACCTCGAAGATGCCATGACCGGGCTCCTCATGATCCAGCTGGCCCTGCCGGACGGCATCGCCTTCCGGTTCGGGATCGGCATCGGCGCCATCCGCGCTGTGGACTCCGCGCATGGAGCGCTGACCGATGGGCCGGGGTGGTGGGCGGCACGTGAGGCGATCGAGACCGTGCATGCGCGCGAGCCCCGCGCCGTTCCGCGCACCCGCTCCTGGATTGTCGGTGCCCCCGGGCAGGATGAGGTCATGAGCAGCACGATCGGAGCATCCAACGCTTATCTCCTCGTGCGCGACGAACTGGTCGGCTCGATGAACGAGCGCGAGCGGCGCCTCACCTATGGGCGTCTGATCGGAGCCTCCCAGAGCGAGCTCGCCGAGCAGGAGGGCATCACGCAGCCGAGCGTCTCGAAGTCCTTGCGCAGCGCAGGTGCCGCGGCACTGATCGAAGGACTGACCGCGCTGCGGGGGGAGAGGCCATGATCATCGCCGGATTCATCCTGCTGGCGATCGGCGCGGCCGATCTGGTGCGTCAGTTCGCACCGCGTCGGTGGATCGGCTACCTCGCGACCACGGTCGTGCTCCTGCTTCTCGGCAGCGTGAGCGATGCGCTGCTCCCGATGATCGCGGCGCTGGTCGCCGGGGCGGTCTGGATCTGGTGCATGCCGGACCATCGCCCATCGCCGGCGGGATTCTGGCCGGCCGTGCTGCTGGCCCTCGTGGTCGTCGGCGCGGTGATCTGGACGGGCGAGCGAGCGGATGCCGGCCTGATCGGCCAGATCTGGCATCTGCGGTCCCCGTTCGGCGAGGTCTCGTTCGACCTCGCGATGCTGGTCTTCGGACTCGCGGCATTCCTGCTCGAGTCGGCGAACCTCGTGGTGCGTGCCGCGCTCGACGGCGAGCACACCTGGCGGCCGATCGACTCGGCACGCGCGGATACCGCCGTGCAGGCATCCGCCGCGCAGGCATCCGCCGTGCAGGCATCCGTCGCCTCAGCCGCCTCCGCCGTCGACTCGGCCGCAACGGAAACCGAGACACCGGCGCCGGTCGCGCACATCGCGGAACCGACGACCGCTCCCGATCCGCGTGCCGGGTTCAAGGGCGGGCGTCTGATCGGGCCGCTCGAGCGGATGCTCGTTCTCATCCTCACGCTCGCCGCCGCCTACCCGATCCTCGCGGCGATGCTGGCGGCGAAGGGCATCGTCCGGTTCCCGGAGATCTCGCGCGACGGCGAGACGGGCGCGCGCGCCGAGTACTTCCTCGTCGGCAGCCTCGTCAGCTGGGTGATCGCGCTCGGCGCGGCCTTCCTCGTCTGGTGGTCGGCGCACAGCTGAGGCGTCGCGCGCTGATAGCCTGGAGCGCGTGTCTGAAACCCCTTTGACGACCGCTGTACCGGCGATCGACCCCACGTTCGAGAACGTGTGGGACGAACTGCTGTGGCGCGGACTCGTCCACGTGTCCACCGACCAGGAGGCGCTGCGCGCCCTGCTCGCGGGAGACCCCATCACGTATTACTGCGGGTTCGATCCGACGGCGCCGAGCCTGCACCTGGGAAACCTCGTCCAGTTGCTGACGCTGCGTCGCATCCAGCTCGCCGGGCACAAGCCGCTCGGCCTGGTCGGCGGCTCGACCGGTCTCATCGGAGATCCGCGTCCGACCGCAGAGCGCACGCTCAACACGCGCGAGACCGTCGAGGAGTGGGTCGGCCGCCTGCGCGCGCAGGTCGAGCGCTACCTGAGCTTCGAGGGCGACAACGCGGCGCGCATCGTGAACAACCTCGACTGGACCGCGCCGATGTCGGCGATCGACTTCCTGCGGGAGATCGGCAAGCACTACCGCGTCGGCACGATGCTGAAGAAGGATGCGGTCGCTGCGCGTCTGAACTCCGACGAGGGCATCAGCTACACCGAGTTCAGCTACCAGATCCTGCAGGGCATGGACTTCCTCGAGCTGTACCGCCAGTACGACTGCGTGCTCCAGACCGGTGGATCCGATCAGTGGGGCAACCTGACCAGCGGCACTGACCTCATCCGTCGGGCCGAGGGCGTCTCGGCGCACGCGATCGGCACACCGCTGATCACGAACAGCGACGGCACGAAGTTCGGCAAGAGCGAGGGCAACGCGATCTGGCTCGACGCCGAGATGTGCAGCCCGTACCGCATGTACCAGTTCTGGCTCAGCACGACGGATGCCGACGTGATCGACCGGCTCAAGGTCTTCACGTTCCTGAGCCGTGCCGAGATCGAGGAGTACGCGGCGCTGGTCGAGTCCGAGCCGTTCCGGCGTGCGGCGCAGAAGCGTCTCGCGCTCGAGGTGTGTGTCACCGTTCACGGTGCCGACGCTACGGCTGCCGTGATCGCTGCGTCCGAGGCGCTGTTCGGACAGGGTGACCTGACCGCGCTCGACGCCGCGACGCTGCGCACGGCGCTGGAGGAGTTGCCGAACGCCACCGTCGCTGCGGGGACTCCTGTCGTCGAAGCGCTGGTGGCGACCACCCTCGTGTCGAGCCTCTCGGAGGCGCGGCGCGCGATCTCGCAGGGCGGCGTCTCGCTCGACGGCGTGCGCGTCGAAGACGAAGCCGCCACGGTGCAGGGGAGCCTGCCCGGCGGAGTCTCGGTGCTGCGGCGAGGCAAGAAGACCCTCGCCGGCGTCTTCCTCGCCTGACACGCTCCGCGTAGCTGTTCCCGCGCGCTGCGGCGCGACGACCCCTGAGGAGAGCGGATGCCGTTCACCCCGAGTCATGCGATCGTCGCGTTGCCGTTCATCCGCACGCCTCTGGTGCCGGCCGCGATCGCGATCGGCGCGATGACGCCGGATCTGCCGCTGTTCCTCCGGGGTGTGGGTCTGAACTACACGTTCACCCACACCCCGGGGAACGTCGTGTGGACCGCGGTGCTGGCGTTCGCGCTCTTCCTGGTCTGGCGCGTGGTGATGCGCCCTGCGGTTCCGGAGCTCACCCCGCTCTGGATCGCTCGCCGCCTGCCCGCGGACTGGAGCGACTCCGGCCTGGTGGCGGCCGGGCGTGCGGTCGGCATCGGGCAGTCACGCGTGTATCCGCTGCTGCTGGCGGTATCGCTGGTCCTCGGGGTGCTGTCGCATATCCTGTGGGATCTCTTCACGCATGAGGGGCGCTGGGGTGTGGAGATCCTCCCTGGCCTGGACCAGATGTGGGGTTCGCTGCTCGGGTACAAGTGGCTGCAGTACGGGTCCAGCGTGCTGGGTCTCGCGGGCATCGGCCTCTGGGCGGTGTTCTGGTTGCGGCGCAGTGCCGTTCGTGCCGACACCGCGCAGCGCGTGCCGAGCGCGGTCCGCGTCGCATGGTGGGTGTCGCTTCCGGTGATCCTCGTCGCCGCCTGGTTCATCGGTCTCGCCGTCTACGGCCCGCTCACCGAGGCGTTCACCCTGCAGCACCTCGCGTACCGAGTGCTCCCGCCTGCCTGTGCGCTGTGGGGAGCGATCACGCTGGTGCTGTGCGTGATCCTGTCGCTGTCATCGCGGCCTCACCAGCGGGGCTGATCCTGGCCCCACGGGCGCGGTGCGGCGAAGTCGAACCCGGGGATCGCGGGGGCAGACGTGACCACCGCGCGGCCGGCCACCTCGAATCGGGCCGTGTGGGGAGCGAGGTCGACCGTGATCTCCTCCGCCGGTTCCGTTCGGCGCGGCATCCCGAGCAGTTCGGCGGCCACACGTCGCAGCGAGGTCTGCACCTGCCAGGAGCCGCCCTCGTCCGCGCGACGTCGGAGCAGGGTCACCACGGCGGCGGCCAGCAGATAGCCGGCGCTGTGATCCAGCGCCTGCGCGGGAAGTGCGCCGGGGCTGTGGCCGTCGGGTGATTCGATCCACGCGATCCCGGACTCCGCCTGCACGAGGCTGTCGAATCCTGCGCGCCGGGGATGCTCGGCGCCCCAGGCGCTCAGCCGTGCGACCACCAGGCCGGGATACCGCTCGGTCAGATCGTCGGGTGCGAGGCCGAGCCGATCGAGTGCGTCGGGCCGATAGCCGAGCACCACGACATCCGCGTCCGCGAGCAGTTCGCGGATCATCGCGGAGCGCGCATCAAGGAGCGCCGTGCGCTTGCCGTGCCCGGTGTCGAGGTGTTGCCATTCCGGTTCGGCCAGGTGCGGCGGATCGATACGCAGCACGTCCGCGCCCAGCAGAGCGAGCGTGCGCGTGCACACCGGTCCGGCGATGACGCGCGTGAGGTCGAGCACACGGATGCCGTCGAGAGGGGGAACCGGCGACAGGGATGTGCGTCGCCGCGGGGGAGCCGCAGGAGTCTCGACTCTTCGCATGTCGAGGAGCGGCCGGGATCGGAGGACCGCATCGAGGGCGGGGTCCTCCGTCCCGACGGGGACGGCGAGGCCACCCGCAGCCGTGATCGCGGAGACGGCATCCGACGACGTGCGAAGCGCCAGCGCGTCGCGGACCTCATCCGCCCCCGCGCTCTCCGGCAATCCCAGGGCGGAGCGGAGTCCGGCGGCGTGGTGCGGGTAGTTGCCGTGCGTGCGCACCCATCCGTCGAGAGTGCGCCAGAAACCGGAGAAGGGCGACCACACGGGGGGAGCCGCACCGTCGATGGTGAGGACGCGGTCGCTCCGGTACGCGGCGGCGATGCGCTGCGGGTCGAGAGCCGCGGCATCGAGGCGTGCGGCACAGGTTGCCGCCGCGACGCTCGCCCAGGCGAGATCACCGACCGAGAGCCGGGATGGGAGCGGGACCGGCAGGGGAGACGGATGCGCACCGTGGATGAGGTGCGGTTCTGCGCCGAGCTCGTTCCAGATACGGCTGAGGAGGCGGCGTCCGGCGGTCATGGGGCGACGGTCTCGGGGAGGCGCTGAGGAGGGAGAGCGAGCATGGCGCGATCGTACTCCTGGCGGCGTTCTGGCGGAAAAACGCGCCTGATCCGGGGAAACCGTCGCGGGCTCACGCACGACACGCCCGGGGGGTGCGCCCGGATTTGCCAGAACCCCGGGATCCGCGTAACTTATTACTTGTTCGCCCCACAGGGAAGCGGAGAGGCCGAGAGCCTCACCCCCCTCAAGTGGCAGAACCACTCCCGATTCAGATCCTCTCTTGAGAGGTTCGGACGCTTGCGTCTAGAATGGGAGGTCCACCCCATCTGCGGTCGTTCTGACTGCGCTTCGGATCTTCAGATCCGGACGGCGCGTCGATTTGACATGCGGAGCCGGGTGGGTAAGATAGAGAAGTTGCCCTTCGGGCCTGGTTGTGATGACTGGGTCGTGGGAGCATCCGATCCTTGAGAACTCAACAGCGTGCACTTGTCAAATG
>NZ_JBIUWU010000002.1:0-812421 GCF_044743625.1 Microbacterium sp. NPDC087591 | reverse complement strand
AGCGCCGATGGTACTGCAGGGGGGACCCTGTGGGAGAGTAGGACACCGCCGGACTTCTTTTAAGCAAATGGCCACCCATCGATGGGTGGCCATTTTGCGTTTACACGAAATACAACAGGGAGCATCATGCCGGAAGAGGAAGAGCGCCGTCCGCGTCGCAACGACGACAGTGGATCGCGCGGTCAGCGCCCTTCCGGTGGTCGTCCCGCATCGAATCGTGACGGTGCCCCGCGCCGTGAAGGTGGCGGGTACAACCGTGGCTCCGCTCCGCGTCGTGACGACAACCGTTCCGGCGGTTACAATCGCGATTCGGCTCCGCGTCGTGATGGTGACAACCGTTCCGGTGGTTACAATCGCGATTCGGCTCCGCGTCGTGATGGTGACAACCGTTCCGGTGGTTACAACCGCGACTCCGCTCCGCGCCGTGAGGGTGGCGGGTACAACCGTGACTCCGCGCCCCGCCGCGACGGTGGAAGCTACAGCCGTGATTCTGCTCCTCGTCGTGAGGGTGGCGGGTATAACCGCGACTCGGCGCCGCGCCGTGACGACAATCGTTCCGGCGGTTACAACCGCGATTCCGCTCCGCGCCGTGAGGGTGGAAGCTACAACCGCGATTCCGCTCCGCGCCGCGACGACAACCGCTCCGGCGGATACAACCGCGACTCCGCTCCGCGCCGTGAGGGTGGAAGCTACAACCGCGATTCGGCTCCGCGCCGCGACGACAACCGTTCCGGTGGTTACAACCGCGACTCCGCTCCGCGCCGTGAGGGTGGCGGGTACAACCGTGACTCCGCTCCGCGCCGTGAGGGTGGCGGGTACAACCGTGACTCCGCCCCGCGCCGTGAGGGCGGCGGGTACAACCGTGACTCCGCCCCGCGCCGTGAGGGCGGCGGGTACAACCGTGACTCCGCTCCGCGTCGTGACGACAACCGTTCCAGCGGCTACAACCGTGACGCCGCGCCGCGTCGTGAGGGTGGGAGCTACAACCGTGACTCGACCCCGCGCCGTGAGGGCGGCGGGTACAACCGGGACTCCGCTCCGCGGCGTGAGGGCGGCGGGTACAACCGTGACTCGGCCCCGCGCCGCGAGGGCGGAAGCTACAACCGCGACTCCGCCCCCCGCCGTGACGGTGGCGACCGCGATCGTGCGCGTTCCTTCCCGCAGCGCGGGGGCGCCGGTCGTGAGCGTCCGGTGCAGGCGTCAGGCGAACGCCCGCGTTCGAACGACCCGGTCATTCCGGAGGATGTCACCGCTCGCGACCTGCATGCATCCGCTCGCAACGAACTGAAGACGCTGAGCAAGGAGAACGCCGAGGTCGTCGCCCGGCATCTCGCCATGGCCTCGCGTCTGATCGACGACGACCCGGCGCTCGCTCATGAGCACGCGCTGGCTGCTTCCCGTCGTGCCGGACGCATCGCCATCGTGCGTGAGACGCTCGGCATCACCGCATACGCCAACGAGGACTTCGCGCTCGCACTGCGTGAGCTGCGCACGTACCGTCGGATCTCCGGCAAGGACGACCAGATCGCCCTCATGGTTGACAGCGAGCGCGGCATCGGGCGTCCGGATCGTGCGCTCGAGACGGGTCGCGCGATCGACCGTTCGACGCTGCCGACTCCGGTGCGTGTGTCACTGGCCATCGCGATGTCCGGAGCGCGCCTCGACCAGGGCGACCTGGAACTCGCGCTAGGAGAGCTCGAGATCCCCGAGCTCGATCCCGACCGCGCCTTCGAGTGGAGCCCCGCGCTCTTCGCGGCTCGCGCCGCGGTGCTCGAAGACCTCGGTCGTGATGACGAGGCGGCATTCTGGGCGCATCGCGCTGAGGTCGCTGCCGAGGCGCTCGGCGTCGACGAAGCCGGTGATGAGGAGCTCATCGTCGAGGACGGTCTGATCGAAGACGAGTTCCTCGACATCGAGTCTTCAGCTGATGACTCTTCAGACGATGACTCTTCAGACGATGACTCTTCAGACGATGACGCCGCAGACGATGAGGCCGTCACTGAGCCCGAATCCTCGGACGATGACCAGGACGAGGCGGCGTCCGAGGAAGTCGCCACCGACGTGCCGGAACCCACGGTCGAGGACGAGGTGCGCGAACTCCTGGGCGAGACCGACTCCGAGATCGACTCCGAGACCGAGACCGAGGCCACGGAGCGGGACGCGTAATGGGGCTGTTCTCCCGGGCTCGGTCCACTTCTGCCACGCCGTCCACGCCGCTCGCCGGCGTGGACACGGTCCTCGCCGACCTGGACGGGGTGGTCTACGCCGGTCCGGGAGCTCTTCCCTTCGCGGTCGAGAGTCTCAACGAAGCGGGAAAGTCCGCCCGATTGGGGTACATCACCAACAATGCGGCACGGACCGATGCCTCCGTCGCCGCGCACCTGAGCAGCCTGGGTCTCGAGGTCAGCGCGTCTGATGTCGTGACGAGCCCGCAGGCGGCCATGCGTCTCCTGACGGGGATCCTCCCCGCGCCGGCCACGATTCTCGTGGTGGGCGGTGACGGTCTGGTCGACGAGGTCGAAAAGGCCGGGTACACGGTCACTCGCAGCGCGGAGGACGCTCCGAGCGCCGTCGTGCAGGGCTTCGCGCCCGAGGTGGCCTGGACCGATCTGGCCGAGGCGGCTTTCGCGCTGAAGCTGCCGGAGGACGAAGGCGGCATCCCCTGGATCGCGACCAACACCGACTGGACGATTCCCCGCGAGCGGGGAGTGGCGCCCGGCAACGGGACGCTCGTGTCCGCTGTGCACACGGCGATCGGCCGCTTGGCCACCGTCGCCGGAAAGCCCGAGGCGCCGATCTTCGAAGAGGCGCTCGCTCGATTCGGCGCGACCAAGGCGTTGTTCATCGGCGACCGGCTCGACACCGACATCATGGGTGCGTGCCGGGTCGGCATCGACTCCGCACTGGTGCTCACCGGGATCGACCGACCGAAGCACGTGCTAGCGGCGCCCGAGGGGTCGCGTCCCACCTACATCCTCGCTGACCTGCGCGACCTTCATCGTCCGTACCCCGAGGCCACCGAGAAGGACGGTGTCTTCTCGGTCAACGGTGCCGCCGTGCGCGTCACCGGAGCGGACGTCGAGATCGTCTCGGAATCGGGCGAGCAGATCGATCTGCTCCGCGCCGGTGCCGCCGCGATCTGGGCATCCGGAACTCCGGTGTTCGTGCTGCGGGTGCCGGAGCGTCTCTACGACGACCCGTTCCATCGTCCATGAACCACCGCTGACGACCGCGTCGACCCGGCGGCCCTGCGCCGCCCCGACGTGGCGCCGCCTGCCGTCCGAGGCGCCGCGTACAGTAGAGGCGTGAGTGAAGAGACGAGTGCGCCGACCGACGGCCTGTGGAGTCGTCTGCGTCTGATCGAAGGACAACCGCTGCCCGCGCGTGCCGAAGCGTACTCCGCGCTGCACGACGAGCTGTCCCGCCGCCTCGACAGCGGTGCGAAGCTCGATCAGCGCGAGACTCCGGCTCCCCGATGACGCGACTCGACGCCGCTCTCGCCGCGCGAGGCATCGCCCGCTCACGGACACACGCCGCCACTCTCATCTCCGACGGTCTGGTCAGCGTGAACGGCCGACAGATCGTGAAGGCGTCCACCGCGGTATCCGATGACGCCGAGATCACCGTCGCGGGCGCAGACCACTACGTGGGGCGGGCAGCGCACAAGCTGATTGCCGCCCTCGACGGGTTCGGCATCTCCGTCGCGGACCGGCTGGCTCTCGACATGGGCGCGTCCACCGGCGGCTTCACCCAGGTGCTGCGCGAACGCGGCGCCCGTCGGGTGCTCGCCGTCGACGTCGGCCACGATCAACTGGCCGCGGCCATCGCCGCGGATCCGGGTGTCGTCTCCGTCGAGGGGTACAACGTCCGCTACATGACCCCCGAGAACCTGACCGGCGTGACGGGGGAGCCCCTCGCTCCCGACCTCATCGTCGGCGACCTCTCGTTCATCTCCTTGGAGCTCGTGCTGCCGGCCGTCGCCGCGGTCGCGCACGCCGCCGATGCGGAGGCGGACGTCGTGCTCCTGGTGAAGCCGCAGTTCGAAGTGGGGCGCACCGCCGTGCGCGGAGGACTGGTGACCGACCCCGCCACCCGTGCCGACGCGGTCGCCCGCACCGTGTGGAGCGCGTGGGATGCGGGGCTCGGCATGCTCGGCATCCTTCCCTCCCCGATCCTGGGCACGCACGGCAACGCCGAGTATCTGGTGCATCTCGCGCCGGGCCGAGGCAGCAATCCGACAGAATGGTTGGATCGCATCAACGCGTTGGCAGGAGGACGATGAACGAGCGGAACATCCTGGTCGTCGCACACGCCGGCCGCGTCGACACCGTCGAGGCCGCCCGCCGCGTCGTCGATGCGCTGCGCGGGGCGGGCGCCCGTCCGGTGCTGGCCGGCGATGACCGCGCGGAGCTCGCCGCCGTCGATCCGGCCTTCGCCGACGTCGACGTGCTGGGTGCGACCGTGGATCCTGCCGATCTGGAGCTCGCCATCGTCCTGGGCGGCGATGGCACCATCCTGCGTGCGGCAGAGCTGGTGCGCGACACCGGCGCTCCCGTGCTCGGGATCAACATGGGGCACATCGGCTTCCTCGCCGAGATCGATCGGGACGACATGGATGACGCGGTGCGCCGCGTCATCGCCCGCGACTACGAGGTCGAGGAGCGACTCGCGCTCTCCGTGCGCGTCAAGGATGCCGATGGCGCCGTCGTGTACGAGACCTGGGCCCTGAACGAGGCGACGGTCGAGAAGGCCAGCCGCGAACGGATGATCGAGGTCGTGCTGGAGATCGACGGCCGTCCGCTGTCCAGCTTCGGCTGCGATGGCATGGTGATCTCCACCCCCACCGGTTCCACGGCGTACAACTTCTCGGCAGGAGGGCCAGTGATCTGGCCCAGCGTCGAGGCGATCGCGGTCGTGCCGCTGTCGGCGCACGCCTTGTTCGCGAAGCCGCTGGTCGTCAGCCCCGACGCCGCTGTCGCGATCGAGATGCTCGAGCGCACCGACGGCTCCGGAATCCTCTGGTGCGATGGTCGGCGCTCGCACGACCTCCCGCCGGGCGCCCGTGTCGTGGCCCGACGCTCATCGCGTCCGGTGCGACTGGCGCGCCTGCACCCCACCGCCTTCACCGACCGCCTCGTGCGCAAGTTCCAGCTGCCCGTCGAGGGATGGCGGGGGCAGGAACCGGGGAAGCAGTCATGATCGAGGAGATGCGATTGCAGGGCCTCGGCGTGATCGCCGACGCCGTGCTTCCGCTCGGTCCCGGATTCACCGCCATCACCGGAGAGACGGGCGCGGGCAAGACCATGGTCGTCACCGGGCTCGGACTCCTCCTCGGCCAGCGTGCGGACTCCGGCGCGGTGCGCGCGGGCGCGACGCAGGCCTCGGTCGCCGGAGTGTGGATCGTTCCCGAGACCGGCGATGTCGCCGACATCGTGACCGATGCCGGGGGAGAGCTCGAGCCCGCCGACACCGGGAACGCCGAGCTCTACGTCTCGCGCACCCTGAGCGCGGAGGGCAGAAGCCGGGCCAGCGTCGGTGGGCGTGCGGCGCCGGCCGGTGTGCTGTCCGCTCTCGCCGAAGAGCTCGTCGTGGTGCACGGTCAGTCGGAGCAACTGCGTCTTCGCTCGGCCGTGGCGCAGCGAGACGCACTCGACAGGTTCGGTGGCGCTCCCATCGCCGCCGCTCTCGCTCGCTACAGCGAGTCCTTCGCCCGCTGGAAGGAACTCGATTCGGAGATCGCCGAGATCACCGACAACAGGGACCGTCGGGCCGAAGAAGCCTCCCGGCTGCGGGAAGCACTCGCCCTGATCGAGGCCACGGCACCCGAGGCGGGGGAGGACGAGGAGCTCGCGATCCGGGCCGAAAGGCTTGCCAACGCGGAAGAGCTCCGTCTTGCCGCCTCCCAGGCGCACGACGCGCTCTCGAACGAGGAGGGCGAGCCCGATGCGACCGTCGCGATCGCCGAGGCGCGACGGGTGCTGGAGCGGTCGTCCGATGGAACCCTCACCGAGATCGCCGCCGTGCTGGCCGACATCGGTTACCGCATCGCCGACGCCGCAGGGCAGCTCTCGGCCTACCTCGCCGACCTCGACGAGAGCGGGCCGCACGAGCTCGCGACCGTCGAGGAACGGCGTGCCGCCCTGAGCGTGCTGATCCGCGCGCACGGATCGCTCGATGACGCGATCGCGCTGTGGGAGTCGGGCTCGGCCCGTCTGGCCGAACTCGACGACGACGGCGACCGCGTCGATCGCCTGATCGCGGAACGCGATGCCGTGCGTGTCGAGCTCGACACGCACGCGGAGGCCCTCACGGCCGCCCGCACCGCGGCGGCGACGCGACTCGGTGCCGAGGTGAGTGAGGAGCTGCACGCGCTCGCGATGCCGGATGCTCGGCTCGAGGTCTCGGTCTCCGCAGGGGCCGAGAGCGCGCACGGACGCGACGACGTCTCGATCCTGCTCGCCCCGCATCCGGGGGCCGAACCGCGCTCGGTCGCGAAGGGCGCATCCGGGGGAGAGCTCTCCCGGGTGATGCTGGCGATCGAGGTCGTCATCGCCGGCACGGATCCCGTACCCACCTTCGTGTTCGACGAGGTCGACGCCGGTATCGGCGGTGCCGCGGCGATCGAGGTCGGACGACGACTCGCCCGACTCGCCGAGAAATCCCAAGTCATCGCTGTGACCCATCTCGCCCAGGTCGCCGCCTTCGCCACGAACCATCTCTCCGTCGTGAAAGCCAATGATGGAGCGGTCACCGCCTCCAGCGTCCGCCGTCTGGCGGGCTCAGAGCGTGAGGCGGAGATGGCTCGTCTGCTGTCCGGATTGACCGATTCGGATGCCGCCCTCACCCACGCCCGAGAACTTCTCAGTCTCGGTGCCTCTGCGAACTGTTAGGATTGAAGCCCGTGATGAACTCTTCTGTAGCGGGACCCAACAACGACACCACGCAGCGCGATTTCACGACGAAGCACATCTTCGTCACCGGTGGTGTCGTTTCGTCTTTGGGCAAGGGACTGACTGCGGCCAGCCTGGGAAACCTTCTCACCGCCCGCGGCCTGCGCGTCGTGATGCAGAAGCTCGATCCGTATCTGAACGTCGATCCCGGCACGATGAATCCGTTCCAGCACGGCGAGGTCTTCGTCACGGATGACGGAGCCGAGACCGACCTCGACATCGGCCACTACGAGCGATTCCTCGACATCAACCTGTCCGAGGCCGCGAACGTCACGACCGGTCAGATCTACTCGCAGGTCATCGCGCGTGAACGACGTGGCGAGTACCTCGGCGACACCGTGCAGGTCATCCCGCACATCACCGACGAGATCAAGCGCCGCATGCGCCTGCAGGCCTCCGAGGAGCCGCGTCCGGACGTCATCATCACCGAGGTCGGCGGCACCGTCGGCGACATCGAGTCCCAGCCGTTCCTCGAGTCCGCCCGCCAGCTGCGCCACGAGCTCGGCCGCGACAGCGTGTTCTTCGTGCACGTGTCGCTCGTGCCGTTCATGGGCGCCTCCGGCGAGCAGAAGACCAAGCCGACCCAGCACTCGGTCGCCGCCCTCCGCCAGGTCGGCATCCAGCCGGACGCCCTGGTGCTGCGCAGCGATCGCCCGGTGAGCGAGAGCAACCGCAACAAGATCGCGCTGATGTGCGACGTCGATGTCGAGGGCGTCATCAACACGGTCGACCTGCCCAGCATCTACGACATCCCGTCGACGCTGAACGATCAGGGACTCGACTCGTACATCGTGCGTCGCCTCGGTCTCGACCAGAAGGCTGCGGCCGACGTCGACTGGACGCGCTGGAGCAAGGTGCTGCACGCGGTCCACAACCCCAAGCACGAGGTCACCATCGGCCTGGTCGGCAAGTACATCGACCTGCCGGATGCCTACCTGTCGGTGACCGAGGCGCTCAAGGCCGGTGGCTTCGCGCAGGAGACCAAGGTCAACATCCGCTGGATCCCGTCCGACCTCTGCGACACGCCGGAGGGGGCGCAGGAGCAGCTCTCCGAGGTCGACGGCATCTGCGTGCCCGGAGGCTTCGGCATCCGTGGCATCGAGGGCAAGCTCGGCGCGCTGAAGTTCGCGCGCGAGCAGGGAATTCCGACCCTCGGACTCTGCCTGGGACTGCAGTGCATGGTGATCGAGTACGCCCGAGACGTGGCCGGCATCGACGGAGCCTCGTCGAGCGAGTTCGACCCCGAGACGGCTGAGCCCGTCATCGCCACGATGGCGGAGCAGGTCGAGATCCTCGACGGCGGCGACCTGGGTGGCACCATGCGGCTCGGTCTGTACCAGGCCGCTCTCGCCGAGGGGTCTCTGGCCCGCGAGCTGTACGGCGCGGCCGAGGCATCCGAGCGCCACCGTCACCGCTACGAGGTCAACAACGCCTACCGCGACCGCCTCTCCGACGCCGGTCTGGTCTTCTCGGGGCTCAACCCCGAGCTCGACCTGGTCGAGTACGTCGAGCTGCCGCGCGACGTGCACCCGTATTACATCGCGACCCAGGCGCACCCCGAGCTGCGTTCGCGCCCCACCGATCCGCATCCGCTGTTCCGTGGACTGGTCGGTGCGGCGATCGAGCGGCACCGCGCGAGCGAGCTGTTCGACGTCAGCGCCGATGCCTGAGTCCTCTTCGTTCGACGAGCTGCGCGACGAACCGTTCGCGCCCGAGGTCGTCAGCTCCGACCTGGTCTTCCACGGCGCGGTGTGGGACGTACGCGACGACCGGGTGCGCTACGGCGACGGCGAGATCCGTCGTCAGTACGTCGCTCACACGGGCGCCGTCGCGATCGTCGCGCTGGATGACCGGGAGCGGGTGCTGCTCATCCAGCAGTACCGGCATCCGATCCGCCATCGCGACTGGGAGCTGCCGGCGGGCTTGCTCGACGTCGCGGGGGAGGAGCCGCTGGAGGCCGCCCGTCGCGAACTCGCGGAGGAGGCCGATCTGGTCGCCGCGCACTGGGAGCCGCTGGTGTCGTCGTGGACGACGCCGGGGGGCAACGACGAGCTGATCCACGTGTTCCTCGCCACCGGAGTCAGCGAGGCTCCCGTGGCGCATGCGCGGGAGGACGAGGAAGCCGACATCCGTGTGGAATGGGTCCCGCTGCACGAGGCCGTCGACGCGGTGCTCGCCGGCCGGATGCGCAACGGCATCCTGTCTCTCGGAGTGCTCGCGACCTCGCTGAGGCTGCGCGACCGGAGCTGAGGATGCAGCTCGAACGCGCGCTCGACTCGTACCTACGGCATGTCACGATCGAGCGAGGGCTGAGCACGCACACCGTCGCGGCCTATCGCCGTGACCTCGGCGCGTACGTGGAGTGGCTGATCGCGGAAGGCGTGGCGGACACCGCGGAGGTGACGCCGGCGACCGTCGGACGGTTCATCGCGGAGTGCGCGAGTGCGCAACCGCCCCCCGCGGCCTCCAGCCTGGCCCGTCTGCAGTCCTCCGTGCGAGGGTGGCACCGTTTCCTCGCCCGAGAAGGCATCGAGGATGACGATCCGAGTGGGCGTCTGCGTCCGCCCAAGGCGCCCAGACGGCTCCCGAAGGCACTGACCATCGACCAGGTCGAGCGTCTGCTGTCTGCGCCATCCGCCGAGGAACCGCTCGGCATCCGCGACCGCGCGCTGCTCGAGCTGCTGTACGCCACCGGAGCGCGGGTATCGGAGGCGGTCGGACTCGACGTCGACGACCTCGCCCATGGTGAAGTGCTGCGGCTGCGAGGAAAGGGCTCCAAGGAGCGCATCGTTCCGATCGGCTCCTATGCCCGGACCGCCGTCGACGCCTACCTGACCAGGGTGCGTCCGCAACTCGCGGCGGCGGGGCGTTCGTCCGCGCGACTGTTCCTGGGTGCGCGAGGAGCGCCGCTCTCCCGGCAGAGTGCGTGGCTCATCATCCGCGCCGCCGCGGATCGCGCGCAGATCACCGCGGAGGTGTCGCCGCACACGCTGCGGCACTCCTTCGCGACGCACCTCTTGCAGGGCGGCGCGGACGTGCGCGTGGTGCAGGAGCTCCTCGGGCACGCGTCGGTGGCGACCACGCAGATCTACACGCACGTCTCCGTCGACACGCTGCGTGACATCTACGCCACCTCGCACCCTCGCGCCCGCTGATCCCGACGCGCCCGGGAGGCGGTGACCCGCCGCGCGCCGGAAGGACTCGGTCAGGGGCGGCCGCTACAATCGATCAAGCACGAAGGAGCAGGAGAATCGGTGGCTGAGAAAGCGGCAAAGTCCAGGGTGAAGGCACAGAAGGCCGACGAGACACCCCTCGGACCGACCGGTCGTCCCTATCACGGGTTCGCGACGCCCCCGCCGCTGAAGTCCCACGGACCGGCGCGCATCATCGCCCTGTGCAACCAGAAGGGCGGCGTCGGCAAGACGACGACCTCCATCAATCTCGCTGCGGCTCTCGCCGAGTACGGCCGCAAGGTCCTCGCGGTCGACTTCGACCCGCAGGGTGCACTGTCGGCCGGGCTCGGCATCCCGACGCACGACGTGCCGACGATCTACGACCTCCTGCTCGACACCAAGCGCGACGCGCACGACGCGATCGTTCACTCCAGCGTCGAGGGTCTCGACGTCATGCCCGCGAACATCGATCTGTCCGCTGCCGAGGTGCACCTCGTCAACGAGGTCGCCCGCGAGACGATCCTCGCCCGGGTGCTCCGCCAGGTCGCGGGGGAGTACGACGTCATCCTGATCGACTGCCAGCCCTCGCTCGGCATCCTCACCGTGAACGCGCTCACCGCCGCGCACGGGGTGATCATCCCGCTCGAGTGCGAGTTCTTCGCGCTGCGCGGCGTCGCCCTGCTGATCGAGACGATCGACAAGGTACGCGACCGCCTCAACCCCTCCATCACGATGGACGGACTGCTGGCGACGATGTACGACCCGCGCACGCTGCACTCGCGCGAGGTACTGGAGCGCGTGGTCGAGGCGTTCGGCGACGACGTGCTCGAGACCGTGATCGGCCGCACCGTGAAGTTCCCGGACGCCTCGGTCTCGGGAGTTCCCATCACCGAGTTCGCGCCCGAGCACGCCGCCGCCCAGGCTTACCTGCGGCTGGCGCGGGAGCTGGTCGCCCGTGGCGCCGTCGCCTGACGAGAACACCCCTGAGGCCGACACGGCCGTCGCCTCCGTGGCCTCCGTGGAAGACGCGCCGGAGCCATCTGCTGACGGCTTCCGCGTCTCCCTGTCGAACTTCGACGGGCCTTTCGATCTGCTGCTGAACCTCATCTCCAAGCACGAGATGGACATCACAGAGGTGTCGCTCAGCGCTGTGACCAACGAGTTCATCGCGTACCTCAAGGAGCTCGATGACGACGAGGAGCTGGACCAGGCGTCCGAGTTCCTCGTGGTCGCCGCGACCCTGCTCGACATGAAGGTCGCCGGTCTCCTGCCGCAGGGCGAGCTGGTGGACGCCGAAGCCGTGGCGCTGCTCGAAGCGCGCGATCTGCTCTTCGCACGTCTGCTGCAGTACCGCGCCTTCAAGGAGGTGTCGGCGTGGTTCGCCCGGTGCCTGCACCGCGAGGGTCGTCGCCACGTGCGCGCCGTGCGCCTCGACGAGAAGCACCGGCGCAAGACACCCGAGCTGGTGTGGTCGCTGAGCGTGGACGACTTCGCCGCCCTCGCCCTGCTCGCGTTCGCCCCCAAGGAGCTGCCGCACGTCGGTCTCGACCATCTGCACGCGCCGCTGGTCAGCATCCGTGAGCAGGCGGCCATCGTCGTCACCCTGCTGCGCAGCGCTGAGTCCGTCAGCTTCCGCGAGCTCGTCGCGGGTGTGAGCGAGCCCGGGATCGTGGTGGCGCGTTTCATCTCGGTGCTGGAGCTGTACCGCCATGCGGCGCTCTCCTTCGAACAACTGGAACCGCTCGGCGAGCTGACGCTCCGCTGGGCAGCCGACACCTGGTCGGACGAGACACTGGCGAGCCTGGGAGCCGACTATGACCGATGACACTTCGACAGGCTCAGTGACCGCGGAGGGCGGCTCCGTGAGCTCGGAGGGCGGCTCCGTGACCGCGGATGCGGTGCGCGAACACGCCATCCGCGACACGCCGCTCTCGGAGCGCATCGAGGCGATCCTACTGATCATCGATGAGCCCATCGGGCTGGTCGCGCTGGCCGCCGCCGTCGGATCGCCCGTGCCCGCCGTGCGGCAGACGATCGAGACGCTGGTCGAGGACTACGACGGACGGGGGCAGGGTCCCCGACGCGGATTCGAGCTGCGCGAGGTCGGCGGCGGGTGGCGGTTGTACGTCCGCGACGACCACGACGACCTGGTCGCCGAGTTCGTCGGGGGACAGGCGCCGGCCCGACTCTCGCAGGCAGCGCTCGAGACGCTCGCGGTCATCGCGTACAAGCAGCCGGTGACGCGCAGCCAGGTCGCCTCCATCCGTGCGGTGAACGTGGACTCCGTCGTCCGCACGCTCCTCGCCCGCGGCCTCATCACCGAGCTCTTCGCCGACTCCGAGACCGGCGCGATCAACTACGGCACGACTGATGCGCTGTTGCAGCACCTCGGCATCAACTCGCTCGACGAACTTCCCCCGATCTCCCCTCTGCTCGACGATGGTGCCGACGGCTTCGACGAGGGCACCATCCGATGACCGGTTTCCACGAAGGGACCCACCCGATGAACGACTCCGAGAACCCCGACGCTCCCGAAGGCATCCGACTGCAGAAGGTGCTGGCTGCGGCCGGAGTCGCCTCTCGACGCGTCGTCGAGCAGTACATCGTGGAGGGGCGCATCCGCGTCAACGGCGTCACCGTGAGCGAGCTGGGACGCCGGATCGACCCCGAGACCGACAAGGTCGACGTCGACGGCACCGCGATCCAGCTGGATGTCTCCAAGCGCTACGTCATGCTCAACAAGCCGACCGGTGTCGTGAGCAGCATGCGCGACGAGAACGGCCGACCGGATCTGCGCCGCTTCACGGAGAAGTACGAAGAGCGCCTCTACAACGTCGGTCGCCTGGACGCGGAGACCAGCGGACTGCTCATCCTCACCAATGACGGTGAGCTCGCGCATGTGCTCGCGCACCCGTCATTCGGCGTCACCAAGGTCTACATCGCGAAGGTCGAAGGCACCGTCACCGCGCAGACGATCGCGAAGCTGACCAAGGGCATCGAGCTCGAGGACGGCGAGATCGCGGCCGACAAGGCACGGCTGCTCGACACGTCCCGGGACTCCAGCCTCGTGGAGCTGACGCTGCACTCCGGTCGCAACCGCATCGTGCGTCGGATGCTCGCCGCCGTCGGTCATCCGGTCTCGGAACTGGTGCGCCGGCAGTTCGGTCCGCTGCACCTGGGAACGCTCCCGGCGGGAAAGACCCGGGAACTGAGTAAAATCGAACTCGGCGCGCTTCTCACCTTGTCGCGCCGTGATTCCGGTGTCGCCGAGGCGCCAGGCGAGCAGGAGAACGAGTGACCGATACGAGCATGCCCTCCGGGCGGCAGGGGGTGTCCGTCGCGCCGCGACTCTCGGGCACGGTCCGTGTCGTCGGCGCTGGCCTGCTCGGCGCCAGCATCGGCCACGCGCTGCGTGCCAAGGGCGTGGATGTCGTGCTCACCGACTCGTCTCCTGCGCAGCTGCGTCTCGCGATCGACTACGGCGCCGGGCGTGCAGCGGCGGACGACGACCGGCCCGCGCTGATCGTGGTGGCCGTGCCGCCCGACGTGACCGCCGATGTGATCGAAGCCGAGCTCGCCCGCTTCCCCGAAGCCGTCGTCACCGATGTCGCCAGCGTGAAGCTGGAGCCGTTCCGAGAGCTGCAGTCGCGGGGCGTCGACCTCGCCCGCTACATCGGGTCGCACCCGCTCGCGGGGCGTGAGCGCGGGGGAGCGATCTCCGCGCGCGCCGACCTGTTCATCGGCCGCCCGTGGGTGGTCTGCCGCGACGGCGAGACCGCCGCAGCCGACCTCGCACTGGTGGAGGCGCTGGCCCTCGACGTCGGCGCGATGCCGCTTGAGATGACTCCGGAGGAGCACGACCGCTCCGTCGCGCTCACCTCGCATGTGCCGCAGGTCGTCGCGAGTCTGCTCGCCGGTCGTCTCGCCGAGGCGGAAGAGGGTGCGCTGCGCCTCTCCGGTCAAGGCGTGCGTGACACCACCCGCATCGCCGCATCCGCTCCGGAGCTGTGGGTGCAGATCCTCGGCGCCAACGCCGGCCCCGTGGTGGAGATCCTGGATTCCCTCGCCGCCGACCTGCGCGAGGTCTCCGATGCGCTGCGCGAGCCGACCGCTCCGGGAGCGCGGCGCGTGGTCGCTGAGACCATCCGACACGGCAACGACGGTGTCGAGCGTCTCCCCGGCAAGCACGGTCAGAACCAGCGTTTCGAATCGCTCATCGTCATGGTCGACGACAGAGCGGGACAACTCGGTCGCCTCTTCGGTGACCTCGGTGACCTCGGCGTCAGCGTCGAGGATCTGCGCCTGGAGCACTCTCCCGGCGCCCAGTTCGGCCTCGCCGAGATCAGCGTCGAGCCGGCCGCACTGCACGGCGCCATCTCGGGGCTGCAGGAGCGCGGCTGGCGGATTGCGGGGACCACGAATGACTGAACCTTCCACACGCTCAGAGGCCCACGGGGCGACAGCTGCTGAGGCCCACGAGGTCACCGACTTCATCGCGATCGACGGTCCCGCCGGATCGGGCAAGTCCAGCGTCTCCAAGGCCGTCGCGCGCAAGCTCGGTTTCGGCTACCTCGATACGGGGTCCGCGTACCGCGCACTCGCCTGGCACGTGCTCGAGCGCGGCGCAGACACGGCAGACGCCGACGCCGTGATCGCGGCAGCATCCGACTTCCCGGTGCGTCTCGGACTCGACCCCGACGACCGCACTGTGCGCGTGGGCGACGTGGATGTCACCGACGCGATCCGCGAGACCCGCGTGTCCGGCGCCGTGAGCGGCGTCGCCCGCGTTCCCGAGGTGCGGGCGCAGGTGAACGAGCTGTTCCGCACGCTCGTCGCCGAGGCGCCGTATCCTGCCGTCGTCGTCGAGGGCCGTGACATCACCACGGTCGTCGCACCCGATGCGCCCGTGCGCATCCTGCTCACCGCGGCGCCCGAGGTGCGCGCCGCCCGACGCGCCGGCGAGCTCGCCGGCGAGAACGCGGATGCCGTCGCCGCTGCTCTGCACAAGCGCGACGCTTCCGACAGCGCCGTCGTCGACTTCCTGAACGCCGCAGAAGGCGTCGAGGTCGTCGATTCGACGGAGCTCGATTTCCCCCAGACCATCGACGCCGTGCTCACGGTGATCGAACGACTCCGAGGAGCACACCGTGGCTGACGACGAATACGAAGGCGGCCCTGACCAGCTCGCCGAGAAGATGGAGCAGCTCGATGAGCAGCTCGCCGAGCAGCGCGCGGAGACCCTGCGCGCCGGTCTCGCCGATTACGACCTGGACGACGAGGATGCCGCGCTCCTCGCCGGCATCACGATGGGCGAGGACGGCATCCAGTTCATGCCGGCGCTGCCCGTCGTCGCGATCGTCGGACGGCCGAACGTGGGCAAGTCCGCGCTGGTGAACCGCATCCTCGGACGTCGCGAGGCCGTCGTGGAGGACACCCCCGGTGTCACCCGCGACCGCGTGACGTACAAGGCCGAGTGGGCGGACCGCCGATTCTCGCTCGTCGACACCGGCGGCTGGGAGCCCGACGCCCGCGGCATCGACCGTTCGGTCGCGATGCAGGCCGAGGTCGCGATCGATCTCGCCGACGTGGTGCTGTTCGTGGTCGACGCGATGGTCGGCGCCACGTCGACCGATGAGCACGTCGTGAAGCTGCTGCGCAAGAGCGGCAAGCCGGTGTTCCTCGTCGCGAACAAGATCGACGACGCACGCCAGGAGCCGGAAGCCGCAGCTCTGTGGAGCCTCGGCCTCGGTGCGCCGCACCCGGTGTCCGCGATCCACGGTCGCGGTGTCGCCGACCTGCTCGACGCCCTGCTGAAGAAGCTTCCCGAGATCTCGGCCGTCGCGAAGGCCGAGATCGGTGGACCGCGCCGCGTCGCGATCCTCGGTCGCCCGAACGTCGGAAAGTCCTCGCTGCTGAACAAGGCGGCGGGCGAAGAGCGCGTCGTCGTGAACGAGCTCGCCGGCACCACGCGCGACCCTGTCGACGAGATCGTAGAGCTCGGCGGCAAGCTGTGGCGCCTGGTCGATACCGCCGGCATCCGTCGTCGCGTGCACATGGCACAGGGCGCGGACTTCTACGCCTCGCTGCGTACCTCTGCAGCGCTCGAGAAGGCGGAGGTCGCCGTCGTGGTGCTTGACGTTTCCGAGACGATCAGCGAGCAGGACGTGCGCATCATCGACCTGGTGCTGGAGTCGGGCCGTTCGCTCGTGCTCGCGTTCAACAAGTGGGACCGTCTGAACGACGACGACCTCGAGAACGCCGACCGTCGTCGTTACCTCGAGCGCGAGATCGAGCAGGACCTCGCGCACGTCGCCTGGGCGCCGCGCGTGAACATCTCCGCCAAGACGGGCCGTCACCTCGACAAGCTGGTGCCGGCACTCGAGACCGCGCTGGAGAACTGGGATCGTCGTATCCCGACTGGCAAGTTCAACGCGTTCCTCGCCGAGCTCGTGGCCGAGCACCCGCACCCGCTGCGTGGTGGAAAGCAGCCGCGCATCCTGTTCGGCACCCAGGCGTCGACGCGTCCGCCGACGTTCGTGCTGTTCACCACCGGGTTCCTCGACCCGGGTTATCGCCGGTTCATCCAGCGCCGCCTGCGCGAGCTGTACGAATTCGACGGCACCCCGATCGTGATCAACATGCGCGTGCGCGAGAAGCGCCAGCGCTGACCTGTTCCGGTCTATGACCGTCCGGATGCCGTGTCGCCGATGCTGTGAAAGGCTGGGGGAGTGACGATCGTTCCTCCAGCCCCCGGTGAGCCCCGTCGTCCTGAGGGGCCGCGTGATCCGGGCGATGCCTGGGTGATCGCGGATTCCGGTGAGCGGTACTGGGGGCGCTTCGGCGCCGCCGGTCTGCTGGTCGTCGACGCTGAGCGCGGTGTGCTGCTGCAGCACCGGGTGGCGTGGAGTCACTTCGGCGGGACCTGGGGTCTGCCCGGTGGTGCGCTGCATGAGGGCGAGAGCGCCATCACCGGTGCGCTGCGCGAGGCACAGGAGGAAGCCGGTGTGCCCGACGGCGCGGTGCGTCCCCGGCTGACCAGTGTGCTGGACCTCGAGATCTGGTCGTACACGACCGTGGTCGCCGATGTGCAGGTGCCGTTCGACCCGGTGATCAGCGACCCCGAGAGCGTGGCCCTCGAATGGGTGCCGATCGACGAGGTCGATGCTCGCCCGCTGCACCCGGGGTTCGGGAGTGCGTGGCCGACATTGCGTTCTCTGCTCGCTGTGCGCCCCTCGCTCGTCATCGACGCCGCGAACGTGGTGGGTTCGGTGCCGGATGGATGGTGGAAGGATCGCGCCGGTGCTGCCGGACGTCTGCGCGCAGAGCTCGCCGGCCTTTCTGTGCCGGCTGCGGCGTTCGGCGTCGGCGGCACGCGATGGTTCCCTCAGATCGCTCTCGTGGTCGAAGGCCAGGCGCGAGCGGTGGAGGATATCGCGGATGGTGCCGCGGATGGTGCCGCGGATAGTGTCGCGGTCGTTCGCGCAGCGGGCGAGGGCGACGACGCGATCGTCGACGAGGCGTCACGCCGCGTGGCCGAGGGCGAGGAGGTTCTCGTGATCACGAGCGATCGAGGACTGCGCGCACGCGTGGAAGAGGTGGACGCCCGCGTGGAATCGGCCGGATGGCTGCGGGGGTTGCTCGCGGGCTGAGCGTGCGGGACTTTTCGCGGGTAGTGGCGCCGGGGGCTTCTCACGGGAGAGGCGCGTGGGGCGGCTCGCGGGCAGTGGCGCGCGGGGACTTCTTAAGGGAGAGGCGCGCTGGGGACGGCTTGCGGGCAGTGGCGCCGGGGACTTCTTACGGGAGGCGCGCGGGGCGCCTTGCGATTTGAGAGCCAGGGTCCGTTCAGACGAACATCACTCGTCGTGGTTGCCGGTCCTGATACTCGTTACCCAGAGGACTGATCCAGACGATGCTCCCGTCAGGGCGAGCGCGAGCGCTCCATCGGTGCCGCTCGTCGACGTCGGGATGCTTGAGTGCATGATGACCTGTGCAGAAGTGGCTCAGATTGTCGAGTCTGGTTCTGCCACCTCTGGCATGGTCATGGTTGTGGTCGATCTCGCAGCGGTGCACCGGCATACGGCATCCGGGGAATCGGCAGTGCTGGTCGCGGGCGCGGAGGAACCGGCGCATTCCCTCGGTCGGCGTGTAGGTGTCGGTCTCGGTGACCATACCCTCGGCGTCGAGGAAGAGTCTGCTCCAGCCGGTGTTGCGCCCAGCGAGCCCCCGTGCGATGTCGGGGTGGATGGGGCCGTGTCCGTCGAGCTCGGCCATGCGGTCATCGATGCCGGCGAGAGCGGTGGCGGCGACGGTGACCTGGATGCGGGCCTGGATGTTGTCGAGTCCGCTGCCGTGCGCTTCGCCGGGGTCTGCGGCGAGCAGGAGATCGGTGAAGACGTCCGCGCGGATCTGATCGAGTGTGCGGGTGTCGGCGGGGATGTGCTCGACGTCATCACTGTGCGCAGGGTCGTCAAGGGGGTCGGTGAGCCCGGCGAGCGGATCGGTCGTGAAGGTGTCGTACTCGCCGAAGATCGCGAATGAGGGATCGTCGAGCGCGATGTCTTCGGGGCGAATGAGGTCTTCTGCGTCCGGCTCGAGGGGATCGAGGACAGGCTCTCGGTCGGCGCGCGTGCGAGTGATCTGCCGAGCCAGCTGCGTGAGCCGATCTTGGATCGCCACGGCGAGCTCCTCCGGGAGCACGGCGGTCAGCAGGGCGAGACCGTCGTCGAGTGAGCGCACCTGCACGCACCGTTCCTCTGCGGCGCGCGCATGGCGGTCTCGGATCGATTCGCCGACGAGCGCGGCGGCGACCTGGCGCGCATGCGCGCGCGTCCGCGCTGGACTGTCTTCCTCGGCGACGACGAGGACAGCGGTCTCGAAGAGGGCGAGCGTCGTGGCATCCACCCGGCCGTTGCGCACCGCCTCGCTTACGAGGGCCCCCGCCCGGGCGATCTCGCGCACGTGGGCGGCGGTGATCGCTCCTCGGGTGAATGCGTCGCGTACGGCGGGGAAGTAGTCGTTCAGCGCTTGCGCATCAGCGAATGCGAACTCGATGGACCCCTTCGAGACGTGTCCGGCCGCCGAGTACTCCGCGATCATCGACCGGTAGATCGCGTCGCGGTGGTAGGGGCTCTCTGCGACATCGTCGTCGTGGATACGTGCCCGCTCGCTGAGCAGCGTCGCCGAGGCGGCTTCCAGCGTCGCGATCTGCCTCCGGACCTCGAGCCACTCGTCGAGGAGTCGACGACGCTCCTCGGGGTCGTGGTGCGGATCGGTAGCTTCGGACATGACTCCATTTTAGAACAAATGTTCGAATACGGGAAGAGCTAATCGAAGAATATATCGCTCTCCGGCGCGCTGCGTCCGCGGAGTTTGTCGATGTCGCGGCGTTCTCTCTTCGTCGGACGGCCGGCACCGCGATCGCGCAGTCCGAGGGCGGCCTGGGGTTCGCGTTCCGGTGTGCGGTCATCGAAGGCGAGGGCGGCGACGGGTGCCCCCACGCGCTTGACGAGCAACTGGCGCACGATGAGGATCCGGTCGAAGCCGGAGATGCGCACGCGCACCTCGTCGCCCACACGAACAGGTTGCGCGGCTTTGGCCTTGTCGCCGTTGAGCCGGATATGCCCGGCGCGGCATGCGGTGGTGGCCGCTGACCGCGTCTTGTAGGCCCGCACGGCCCAGAGCCAGCTGTCGATGCGCACGGACCCGGTCATGCGACGCCACGCTTTCGCAGAACGAACAGTGCACCGGCGACGATCAGCCCTTGGCCCAACGTGTAGGTGAGCATGATCGTCGGGCTGCTCCACGCCGGCAGTGAATCCGGGAGGAAGAGCCGGAAGGCGAGGATGGTGTCGCTCGCGAGGAAGAAGGCGCCACCGGTGGCGATCAGGGGGTGGCAGCGTGCGGAGAAGGCTGCGGTGCCCGCGAGCACGAGTCCGTAGACGGCGACGGCGATGAGCAGCCCTCCGGTGTGCGGGCCCAGCGCGAGGAGCATCCCGATCCACCAGGCCGCGTAGACGAGTGCCCACCACGGGAAAGAGCGTTGCGCGAGGTGACGAGCGAACAGCGCGATATATGCCAGATGCGCGATACCGAAGAACCCGAGCATCAGCGGGAGCTCAGGGACGGTCGGGAACAGGGTGCCTGCGCTATCACCCAACCAGGAGAACAGGAGCGCGGCGAGCAGGAGGACCATCGCCGATCGCGGTCTCAGCCGGGATGCGGCGATGGCCACCGGAATCGCGAGCAGAGGCATCAGCAGCAGCTTCGTCGGGCCCGCGAGAGGACTTGCGGTCGCCAGAAGGATGACGTGCGCGACCGAGACGATGACGTACGGCGCGAACGACCAGGTGAGCGGCGAGGCCGAGGCGCGGCGCCGCATCTCGTCCTCGTGTGGTCGGCGCACGCGCCCGCTGGGGATGCTCACGACTCGACGGTGACCTGGGTGATGCCGCCCTCTGCGCCGAAGTGGACGGCCGGCCAGTAGCCCTCGGGGAAGTGGGATCCGCAGGTGTCGGTCAGGTGGAGGATGACGGTGCCATCCGCTTCCACCTCGATCGTCTCGAGCGCGAGATCGGTGGCCGCGTCGTCGAGCTCGGACGGTTCGGGCTCGCCCTGGCTGAACTCGGTGACGACGGCATCCGATGCCCGGCGGCGACGCGAGGGCAGCTCGGAGATAGCGTCCTGAAGGCGGGGGAGGAGCGCTCGTGCTTCTTCGGGGCTGGTGGCCTCGAGCATGAGCTCGAGCTCCGTGCCCTCCGACGACACGGAGCCGACGTACCAGTCGTGCGTGAGCACAGTGCCGTCGGTCATCTCGGTAGACGCGCGAGTGAAGATGCCGAGTTCGGGGTGCTCGATGGTCGGATGCTCGTCGCTCATAGCTCCACGCTAGTGGTCATGGTCATCGGGTCAGATCCATCGTCACGAGGGTGCGCCCTGGCTTCAGTTCTGCCGTCTCGATGAAGCCGGCGGTGGTGAACGTGTTGAGCGTGCCGTGGAACAGGTCGTTGGCGCGCTTCTTCTCGCCCGCCGTGTCGACAGGGTACCCCTCGATCAGACGTGCACCCGATTCGCGGGCGTAGTCGACGGCCGCGCGGAGGAGTTCGCGATTGAGGCCAGCGCCGCGGTGTTCCCGGCGCACCACGAAGCACGACACGGCCCATACCGATTCGTCGTCGAACGGCTCGGTGGTCGCGGCGGCGATCATGCGCGTGCGGGGGATGCGGGCCTGGCGGGTGCGCGGGCCGATACGGATCCATCCGGCAGCTTCGCCGTCGACGTAAGCCACGATGCCGGGAGGCGGCCCTGCATCGATCTCCTCGTGGAACATCTGCGTGCGCTGCGCAGTGGTCGTCTGATTCCAATCCTTGTTGCTCAACACTGGCCAGATGCATTGGCAGCTCGCCCCGTCACCCCCGCCGGTGAGGGCGTGCTGCACGTCATCCCAACGGGCCGCCGTGGCTACCTCGGTCCTGATCGTCACCATGCACGGCACGCTACGCGGGGCATCCGACACTCGCAACGGCCCAGTTCGCGGAGCGCCGCCGGGTCAGGCTAAGATAGGGGAGTTGCCTGCGCGAGAGTGCAGAACAACGGGCTGTGGCGCAGCTTGGTAGCGCACTTGACTGGGGGTCAAGGGGTCGCAGGTTCAAATCCTGTCAGCCCGACCGCAAAGTCCCGGAAACTCAAGGGTTTCCGGGACTTTTTTGGTTGTGAGATTTGATCCGGTCATCGAAAACCCATCTAATTGACCCTGTTTTCCGCTGGTTGAGCGAGCACAGCGAGTCGAAACCAAGGCCCGCACTGAGGTCTTCCCCGGTTGCTGCCGGCTCATGTGGCTTTGGCGCCGCACCTGTTCGGTATGGATACCGAACGCAGCACCGCAGACAACCCCTGGGGTCTCGAGCCCCTGCTCGACGTGAACGAGCTCGCCGGGTATCTCGGTGTGCCCGTGTCGACGGTCTACGACTGGCGCACCCGAAGCCTCGGTCTGCCTGCATATCGCTTCGGCAAGCATCTGAAATTTGCCGTCTCCGATGTGCGGATCTGGATCGAGCAGCAACGCGATCCCGAACCGCCCTCGCCACCGAGCGGGAGGTGACCCGATGAGCCGCCAGCGCCTGACCATCGGAACCTTCGGAGAGATCGGCTATCTGCCAACTGCCGCCGGACGGATCGTCGCACGGGCCCGCTATCGCGATTGGGATGGCAAGACGCGGCTTGTCCAGGCCACCGGCGAGACCCGGAAGGCGGCGGAACGATCGCTGAAAGTGAAGCTCGCCGATCGCAGCCTCTTCCAGCCCACGTCGTCGGTGTTGACCCCGGACAGCCCGTTTCCCGATCTCGTCACCTACTGGCTCGAAGACCTGGACCTGGAAGATCGGCTCTCGAAGCGAACCCGGCAGTTGTACGAGCGAAACATGCAGACCCTCGTGATGCCCGCCTTCCGCAACCTCACCCTGCGAGAGATCGGCGTCGCCCGCTGCGATCACTTCCTCAAACAGCTCACGAAACAGAGTTACAACCGCGCTAAGCAGGCCCGCGTTGCCCTCCGTCTGGCACTCGGCCTTGCCGTGCGGCACGAGGTGCTGCCGCGCAACCCGATGGATCACGTCGCCCGCCTGCATCGCCCGGCGAGCACTCCGAATGCGCTGACACCCTCGGAGGTGAATGCGATCCGCACGGCGATCGCGTTCTGGGAAGCCGGGCGATCACCGTCAGGCCCGAAGCCGGACGGACAGCTCGGTGCAATCGTCGAGGTCATGCTCGGAACTTCCGCCCGCATCGGCGAGGTGCTCGCCATTCGTCGCCGCGACATCGACATCACTAGTGCGACGCCCTCGATCCGTATCGCGGGAACGATCGTCAGTCATCGTGGCGAGCCCACCATGCGGCAGGATCATCCGAAGACCGCGAAGTCGCGCCGTACGGTCGCGATCCCGTCCTTCACGGCGGAGGCCGTCCGGCGGCGCTTGGTGAGGCGGGATGACTCCTCGCCGGATGCTCTGCTGTTCAACAGTCGAGAGGGGACACCGTTGACGACGAACAACGTGCGCCGCCAACTCCGGCACGTGATGGACCTCACTGGAATCGCTGGAGTCACCCCACACATGTTCCGCCGCACGGTCGCGACCGCGATCAACGAGCAAGCTGGCGTCGACCTCGCCGCCGAGTTGCTCGGACACACTGATCCGAAGATCACCATCCAGCACTACATCCGCCGCAACGAGATGGTGAACCCCATCACCGCTGAACTGCTGGACCGCGCTTTCGCGAAGGACGAACGATGAGCACATCGGCTCTAGCCAACAGAAACACAGCCAGATATCATGGATGTGTAATGGTTCCCGTCGGAATGGAGGTAAGCATGGATACCGCGACGCTGCCCGATCTACTCCGCTACGGAGATCTCGACAGGCACGGTTTAACCCGCCACCGCTTCGACCGACTGATCGAGGAGGGCGAGTACGAGCGCATCGCCGCCGGGCTGTTCCTCCGGATCGGCAGCACCGACGACACCACGGCCGCATGGATGGCGATCGCCACGAAGAAGCCTGAGGCGACGATCTGCCTGCTGTCGGCGCTCGCGATACATGACCTGACCGACGAGATCCCGACACGCAGCGACATCGCCATCCCCCGTGGTGCCCAGCCTTTGGTGATCCAGCATGCTCCGATCGCTTGGCACCGATTCGACACCGACACGTTCACAATCGGCCGTACCGAGCACGCCCTGCCTGGAGGTTTGTCGATTGGGCTGTACTCACCGGAGCGAACGATCATCGACCTCTTCCGCCTCCGCCACGATTGGGGAAGCGATCTGGCCATCGGTGCCCTTAAGCGATGGCTTCGAGGACGCGGCAACAGCCCGGCGATGCTGTCGGCGATGGCCGAGTCGTTCCCGAAGGCGCGCCCGGCGTTACAGAACGCCTTGGAGATTCTGCTGTGAGCCCTAATCCGCAACACGGCACCCCCGCAGGTGACGCGACCTTGGCGATCCAGCGACTTGCTCGCCAGACGGCCGGCGACGTGCAGGAGTTACAGACGCTCTACGTGCTCGAGGCGCTCCTGGCTCGGCTCGCCGCATCCGAGCATCGCGACGACTTCGTCCTCAAAGGCGGCGTGCTGCTCGCGGCTTTCGCCGTTCGTCGATCGACCAAAGACATCGACCTTCAGGCAACCGGCGTCGAGAACGACGAGAGTGACGTTGCGGAACGGCTTCGGGAAATCGTCACCATCGACCTGCCCGACGGCGTGATCTTCGATCCGGACAGCATCACTGCCTCGACCATCCGTGACGATGACGAGTACGCCGGGATCCGCGTGAAGCTCGTCGGCATACTGGGCCGTGCACGATTGACCGTCGGCATCGACGTGAACTTCGGCGACCCCATCTGGCCGGCACCACGACTCATCGAACTCCCTCGCATCGTTGCGCTCGATCAGCCACCGGTCGAGATACTCGGCTACCCGCTGACGATGGTCCTCGCCGAGAAGATCGTCACTGCCATCGACCGTGGGCCTGCCAACACTCGCTGGCGTGACTTTGCCGACATCTACACGCTTGCGCGAGTGCACAGCGTGCCGGCTGATGACCTCGTGGCGTCCCTGAGTGCAGTAGCGGAGTATCGCCGAGTGGCCCTGAAACCCCTGCTTCCAGCACTGGACCGGATGCCGCAAGTCGCCCAGCCGAAGTGGCGCGCCTGGCGCACCCGTGTGCAGCGCGTCCACGAATTGCCCGAACAGTTCGCGGATCTTCTTAGCAATGTTTCGGCCTTCGCTGACCCGGTACTCGTTCAGTCTGCGGCCGGGGCTTGGGATCCTGCTTCCAGGCGCTGGGAGCCCATCACGCGCTAGGGCCTCGACTGCGGGGGCCATCCTCGACGGGAGTGGAACTGCCGGATGGCAGGAACTGGGCGAGGTCGACTCCGTTGCGAACGAGGCCTTCAGCGACGCCTTCGAGAAGTCTCAGAAGCTCCGGATTATGTGTGCTGAGGAACTCTTCGAATTTGCGTGAATCCTCAGCAGTGGGGTGTCGGCGACTCATCTTCATCTCCTTGGTCGAACGTTCGATGCGGGGCGACAGCTCGCCTCCAAGACGGATAGGTATGGCCTGCCAGCCCAGGGAATCTGGAGGTTCTCTTGAGCAGTTGGGCGGGGGTTCGAGTCTCGTCAGGGGCACCTGAGGTGCGCTATGCGAAACGCGCAGAGGCATGTAGAAGAGCAAAGGTTCGTTTCGCGTAGGGTCCACTCAAATCAGCTGTGCGAACACCGCCGCTGGTCGCTTCAGCAGGACAGGATCTCTAAGACCTCAGCGCGCATCTCCACGCGCAGATTCTCGTTGGCTGGGCCGATGAGGATACGGCTGAACAGTGTGTTGTTCATCTGCTTCCGCGCATCCGACGTAACGGCGAGGTAGCGCGCGTGAGCGCCATCGAGGAGATCAAGGACGTCAGTGATTCGCCGCAGGATGGAAGCGACATCCTCGCTGAGGCGTTCGCGTTCTCCTGCGATCCGGGCCAGCTCCTGCGATAGCTTCTTTTGTACCTTGGTGAGAATCTCGCGGGGGATACCATCCGAGTAGTAGAGGTCGAGCAGCTTCGCCTGGCGTGACGCGAGTACGTCAGCCTGTTCGTCGAGTTGGGCCAGTCTCTGTTCTGTGTCGCACGCGTCGCGGTCGAGAGGCCGTTGATGAGACTGTTCGATCTGTTGTCGCCGTGCGCTGGAGATCTCAACCAGTGAGTACGCTTCTTCTACTCGGCGTTCAACATCCGCGATCGGGAGTGCCTGCTGCGTGCGTTTGGGTACCGTCTGCCTTCCGGAGCAGACGAAATAGTCATAGATGCGCCCGCTCTTCGATCGGGCCTTGTGGACGAGGAGTCGCCGGTGACAGTTGAAGCAGTAGATCGTGCTCTTGAGGTAGTGCGTGTGGATGCGACTGCGTTCGCCATTGCGTCGAGCCTTGAGGAGTCGCTGCACCATATCCCAGGTGGATGCAGAGACGAGCGGCTTGTGTGACCCGGCGTGCTGGGCGCCGTTCATCGTGACGATGCCCTTGTAGTACGGGTTGGTCAGCACGCGGTGGAAGCTCGTGACCGTGGGAGCAGCGGATGGTCGTGATGGCGTCGAGCGCGTCCGCAAGCCTCGCTTCTCCAGTGCGAGAACGAGTTGGGCGACGCTCCAGTTACCCGTCGCGTACGTTTCGAATGCCCAGGCGATGTGTGGAGCTCGATCCGAGTCAACGATGACGGTTCGGTACTCTTGTCCGTCATCAGTCTGGAGCCGGACATTGAGATAGCCGATCGGTGCGCGACTCGGAGTCCCACCCTGGATGACTTTCTGCCGCATACCCTTCATGACTTCTTGCGCAAGGTTGCGTGAATAGAATTCCGCGATCGATGCCATGATCCCGTGCAGCAGCACACCGTTCGGTGTCGTGTCGATCCCCTCTGTAGTCGAGACGAGACGGGCACCTGCAGCATGAACCGCCTGGCTGATCGTGATGTCGTCAGCACGTGATCGGGCTAGGCGGTCGAGCTTGTGGACAATGAAGTAGTCGACAGGATGCTCTCTCAGGTAGGCGAGCATCCGTTGAAGCTCCGGACGGTTTGTACTCAGCCCAGATTGACCGCGGTCGACAAACTCGGCAGAGATGAGAGCACTCAGCCCATGTGCCTGCTTCCTGTTCGCCTCGCGCTGGGCAGGGATTGAGAAGCCGTCTCGCTCGCCGTTTCGCTCCGCTTGGCGCGCAGTGGATACGCGGATGTACGAGACGGCCGACAGCGGCGAGAACGCAGTATGGATAGAAGTTGGAACGTGGGAGGGCTTTAGAAGATGAGTCATTCAGTCAACGTTGGCGCTCCCATGCCCAAGGAGCGGAAGGGCACGTGCACTGGCTCATGCGTGTCGTCTGGTCGCGGCGATCCACATGCTGGAGAATCAGAGGGATGTCTGACGAACTGTAGGTGACCGCGTCACCGATAGGAGGTACCCGGTGACAAGCTCATCTCTCGCAAAGCCACCTTCAGCGAACGAGCAGAGCGCCCGTCGCCGGCCGTTCTCGTGCAACGCAAGCCATGTCTCTGCCGTAGCCAACGGGCGATGGCATCACTGGCCAAAGCGGATCGGGAGACAGCGATGAGAACCGCATCCGTATGGGCGACGGAAAGCGCTGTCGGCAAGAACATCATCAGACAGTTGTTGGTTCCGGCCCACGACTCACTAATCCTCAGCGAAGACGAAACAGAGACCGCCCGTAGCCAATACGGCGAATGGTCCACGGCTTCACCAGATCAGACTCAACCTGATGGCGGAATAGCTGCCGTACTACCGATCGACAAGGCCGAGGGCGTGATCGAATGGATCGGCGAGAGAGACCCGATCCCTGCAGAGAAGATCCTCGACTCCTTTGAGGGCGCGATAGGGTTCACCGCCTATGACCGACCACACAGCCTGCGCCGTCCACAGATCGGTGCTCTGCACTCCATCCTTGGCTACCAATCATCAGGCCTCACTGAGCCAGGAACCGTGGTCATGCCGACGGGGACCGGCAAGACAGAAACTATGCTCGCGTGGCTGGTCGCGCGACGCCCGGAACGAGTCCTCGTAATCGTTCCCTCGTCCGCGTTACGGGAGCAGCTCGCGTCGAAGTTCGAGACGCTCGGCATTCTTCAACAGGAAGGAATAGTCGGCCCGGGCGCGCTCAGACCACGAGTAGGACGAGTCTCTGGCCGATTCGACAGCGAAGAAGACGCCGCCAGCTTCGCAGCTGCCTGCAACGTTGTCATTGCGACTCCCAGCGCTATCAACGCCTCAAGCGAATTGGTACGCCGGGCCTTCTTCGCGGGGTTCACGCATCTTCTGGTCGATGAAGCACACCACGCTCCAGCTCGCACCTGGACCGAAATCATCCGCGCCTTCGCTGACCGCCCTGTTCTTTTGTTCACTGCGACTCCCTATCGGCGTGACGGACGCACGCTGCCGGGACGTGTGATCTTCCGCTTTCCGCTACGAGAGGCGCAACGAGAGGGCTACTTCAGCAAAATCGACTTCACTGCCGTCCTCGATCTCGATGACGACGACGAGGCACTCGCTAAGGCCGCGATCGCCCGGCTACGAAGTGACCTGGCCGCAGGACATGAACACCTCCTGCTAGCACGTGTCGATACGAAGTCGAGAGCTGACGAAGTCCATGCGTTGTATTCGCGGCTAGCACCGGACCTCGCTCCGAAAGTGATCTATGACTCGCTTGGAGTAAGAGATCGAACCGCAGCTATACGAGCGATGCGCAACCGTTCCAGCCGCGTGATCGTGTGCGTCGATATGCTCGGCGAGGGCTTCGATCTGCCGACACTTAAAGTCGGCGCGTTCCATGATGCGCACCAGTCTCTGAGCCCTATGGTCCAGCTCATCGGGCGGTTAGCAAGGACATCGTCTCCAGTTCCGATCGGCGAAGCGAGCGTCTTTATACGCCAAGACCCTAAACAAGCACTCTCTCCACTCCGGTTCCTCCTCCGAGAAGACCCGGATTGGAACAAGGTCCTCAGTGACATCACCGAGCGTGCGACCGAACAAGCTGATGAACTCAGCGACTTTGAAGCGTCGTTCATCGAGACACCGCCCGACGTTCCCGTCGGCCTCTTGGAGCCAAAAATGAGCGCGCGAGCGTTCAGGGCCACAAACTTGGATTGGGATCCACTCGCGGCGCGGCGCATCTATGGAGATAAAGTCTTGGACGGACTTGTCAGCGTCAACCAAGACAACAGCATCGCGTGGTTCGTAATCGAGTCGATCACTGACCTTAGATGGGGCGATATTCCTTCCATCCGTGCCACTGACTACGCACTCATTGTCCTGTTCCTCGATCGGTCTCAGGGCCTCCTCTATGTTCACTCATCTGACACGAAGCGCGGCCTGGATGATCTCGTGGAGGCGGTTCTTGGGCACGAGCCCATACCGGTCAACGGATTCGACACGTTCAAGGTGTTCGCTGGACTCGACCGTCTCGTGCCAACGAACATTGGCCTACTAGACGCCCGGGATCGCGATAAGCGGTTCTCGATGCACGTCGGAAGCAACGTCGAGACAGCGCTGACGGAGGCAGAGCAGAGCAACAAGACCAACACCCACGTCGCTGCCAAGGCATTCCAGGACGGCGAACGAGTCACCATATCCGCGGCACTTTCGGGCAGATTCTGGTCGATGAGGGCTGCGTCCAACCTCGTTGAGTGGCGTCGTTGGTGTCACGACCAAGGTACGAAACTTCGCGATAGCTCCGTTGACGTCCGCTCTCTGTTCCGCGAGATGATCATTCCGATCGACGTGAAGGAACGGCCTCCTCACCCGTTCCTGGCGGTCGAATGGCCGTGGGATCTGTATCTCGGGGCAGGTACCTCGTCGCGCGTCGTGTACGACGGCTCGGGCGTTCTTCTCACCGACGCGGATTTGAGAGTTGACGACTACGGCGCCGTCGGTCATCTTCTCTTTTCGGTAGTCACCCCAAACTGGGAACTCGCGTACGAAGGACGGTTCAGCGAGAGAGGTATTCACTACCGCGCAGTAGCCGACGATGCCACGGTCGAAGCCGGACGCGGGACCAGTTCACCACTGTCTACGTGGTTGAACAACCACAAGCCGACGCTGCTGCTCTCTGGCGATCGGCTGATTACGGGAGATGACCGGCTTCTTGAGCCGCGCACCGAACTCGCCCCATACCCCCGGGAGAACTTGCGCACTCTCGACTGGGCGGCAGGTGGCGTGAACATCACGGTCGAGTCGCAAGGCCGTGAGCGCAGACAAGACTCGATCCAGGCATTCATGGCCCGACACCTCTCGGAGAACCAGACCTTCGATATCCTCATCGACGACGACCGATCTGGTGAGGCGGCCGACCTCGTTGGGCTCCGAGTTGAGGGCGGGAATCTTCACGTCACCCTCGTGCATTGCAAATATTCATCGAGACCAGAACCCGGATCGCGACTTGCCGATCTCTACGAAGTGTGCGGGCAAGCGATGCGAGGAGCTCGGTGGCGAGACAAGGCCGCACTGCCGCTTCTCGAACACCTCGATCAGCGGGCCGGCGGCTACGAACGCAGCTTCGGCGGTTCGGCGTTCGAGATCGGCGATCGAGAGGCACTGTTCAAGATCAGACAGCAAGCGCCGCTGCTGTTCCCACGCTTCACGACGATCATCGCTCAGCCAGGCCTGAGCATCGAGGCCTCAAGCGTCGAGCAGCTTCGACTGATTGCGGGGGCAGCTTCATACGTCCAGGCCGTCACCAAGGGAGGTTTCGAAGTGTATGGATCGCGATGAGAATTCGAGACTGTCAATGGGTTTCCGTAGAAGAACGGCTTTCAGCAAGTCCTTCGGAGTCAACAGACGACGTGCGTTACGACGCTCGCGTTGAGGAAGCCGCGTTCCCTGGTCCATCCTCTCGTTCTGGCGTGCCCCGAGAGGAAGGAAAATTGGTTGAGATCGCCGATTATTGGTGTTCATTGCCTGTGAGGGATCGTGGCTGGGTGAAGCTGTCGGCAACACGTTCGATCGGGGAGATCTAGAGCATGGGCGCCGATAACGTGAACGCGCGCGAAAAAGAGATCGCGGTGGTCAATCCGTATGCCGGCGGTGGCGGAGGGAACACCCTTGCTCACCGAATCGCGACTAGCTATCTCGCCGACATGCTGCTGGGCGCCGGGCGAGCTGAGACTCACGAGCTTCCTGTCGTCAGGGTCGCCTTCCAGACGAGCTCAACCGATCCCGTCGACGATCTAAGGGTAGAGGCTGAACACGATGGAGAAACGATCGTCGTCCACATCGCAGCTCGACGCGCCCCCCAGTTCACCCGCAGCCATTCGAAGACAGCCAAACTCGTCAGGACCCTTGTTGACCAGGTCGAGACCTTGGCAGAGGACGAGTGTGCAAACGTTGCGGTCGCCGTCGCAACTATGGCCTCTTCGACTAAGGAAGTTCAGCTCCTCGCCTCCCTTGCACGAGACAACGCAACGGAAGCTGACTTCTACTCACAGATCCACACGCCTGGGAGGAACTCAGGCTATGCGAAGCGGTACGAGCACCTGACAAGGCTGGTATCTCAGGCGCGGCCGACGGCCTCCGACAACGAACTTCGGAGAATCGTCTGGTCACTCCTCAACCGCCTATGGATCCTGAGTTTTCGCGTCGAGTCCGACGACGAAACTGACTGGGTAGAAATTGGAAACCGGCTCAATCCTCTCGCCCGGCACGGACAGAAGGGGACCGATGTCCGCGATGCCCTTCACTCGGCTGGCTCTACTCAGTTTGATCAGCAAGGCACTGTAGTTGACCGTGCCTTGCTCCGACGCAAGTTCCACTCTGTTCTCGCAGCAGACGCCGGCCGATCTAAGGATGCGTGGGCGCAGCTCAGCCTGGAACAGGAATCCGCAAGGGTTGCCGTTCGCCGCGATCTGGCAGACGGAATCCAACTGCCACGAGCGAAGCTACAGGCGGACATTCAGGCCACGATCGCTCACGCAGGCAAGACACATGGGGCTCTCCTAGTTACAGGTGAATCCGGGATAGGCAAGAGCGCGGTGACCCTCTCGTCGGCAGCAGCGCTGGCGGACCGCAACAGCGATTTTCAGTGCGTAGTGCTCAATTTGCGACGGACCCGCGACAGCGTTGCGGCACTGTCGGCGGATCTCGGAATGTCTCTTACTGACGTACTCGGGGAGATGTCTGCACCTGATCGCGTCCTCATCATTGACGCCGCCGATGCCGCCAATGAAGGGCGTGCACCACTCCTCCGAGAACTTGTGGCAGCGACACATGCAGCAGGAGTCGGAATAGTGCTCGTCGCCGCCGACACGGCAGTCAACCAAGCCTCCAACACGCTCCACGGCATATACCCCGACCCACAACGATTCGAAGTGCCTGGACTCAATGACAGCGAGCTTCGCGCCGTGGGAACCAAGGTGCCAGCGATCGCAGGTGCCCTGCGAAACATCCCCACCAAATCGCTGTTTCGGCGACTGGCGATCATTGACCTCTTGGCGCGTACCGGTTCCGCAGTCACCAAGCCGCTGGCCGACTGGGACTGTCTCGAGCTGATTTGGCAGAACCTCATAGGCCGTGCAGTGGGTCAAAGCTCAGCGGCAGCGAGAACCGCAACCCTCTTGTCAATGAGCGAGGCAGCACTCGGCCTCCCGAGCCCCGAAAAGGCCTACTCAGGCGCCGACTACGCAGCACTCGACTCTCTCCGGGCAGATCGGCTGGTGGCACCAGCGAATCTAAGAAGGCCCGCGCCGGAGTTTGCCCATGACGAGGTCCGTCGCTTCGCAACCGCTGTCTGTCTAGTGCAGGCCCCTTCCCTGAGTGGAACTCTGAAGACATCCGGACCAGCGCGATGGTCGATGTCTGCCGCGAAGCTCGCATGCGAGGGCAGGCTCTCCGGCGCAAACGATCCCCATGCTGAACTCGCGATACAGATCGCCGATTTTGACGCTCTTGGAGAGGAAGCCAGCGTCCGCTGGAAGGACGTGCCGCTCGAAGCGGTACTTGAGATGCCGAACTCCTATTCTCTTCTCCGCCGCATGATCGACGAGTCCGGCACAGACACGCAGAACGTTCTCGCGAACATTGTCCGAGTCGTTTCGCTGCATCAGCGACATGACAACATGATCGACGTCCTACGAGGTGAGCCGGTCGTGCGCTTGCTCGTTGAGGAAACAGAGCAACTGTGGCACCGTGATAACGAGACCTACCGTTTGGTGTCAGACTGGCTCAAATCCTCCCTACTGGAACAGTTGCCTGCCGGCAACTCCTCTCGTCTCGCGCTTCGCAGAGTCCTGCTCGACCATTGGCATAAGCATTACCCGCAGGCTGACCGGTCCAGCGCGGCACAGGATCTTGAAGGCGACGTTGTGTTTAACGTCTTCCAAGGTCATACAACGATGAGAAGGCGCCGGAGCAAGCTGAACTGGCAGATCACCGAAGAGCGCTTCGTTGAGCTGCTGGCTCTCCTTGGCCCTGACATCAACGATGAAACACGTGCATGCCTCCTGGAGGTAGCAGCCGAGTCCCCATCGCGCCTTCAACCCGCTGTCGACTTCTCCTGGAGCGCCTGGGGGGTTGGGATGCACGATCCTCAGCTTCTCCTCACCCTCACTGAGTCTTACTACATCGATCACGAGGGCAGCGGCGGGTGGAGACACTGGGACGGCATTCGCGACCACCAACGGCACGGCTCTTACAAACTCAGCAACCACATGTATGGCCCGTTTTGGGTCCTGACTCGGTTCTGCTCACACGTGGATTGGATTCCAGTGGTGAACAGAATGCTCAACCATGCAGCGAACATCCGGTGCCGGACAGAGGATGGATCAGGATCGATCGATCGCGGTTCGAAGGTGACACTAGCGATCGACGGCACAGAACGAACCTACGTCGGCGACGGCAACGTATGGGGCTGGTACCGCGGCAACACAAACGGACCATACCCATGCATGAGTGCACTACAGGCAGTGGAACGATGGGTGGACCACTCGATCCGCGATGGCGCAGCTATCGGTGATGTTGCAACCGCGTTGCTGAGCGGATGCGAAAACCTTGCAATTCCCGCGGTCCTCCTGGGGGCCACCATTCGTCACTTGGGTGACGACGCTACGGTACTCGATCGATACCTCGTGGAACCCCTTGTCTGGCAGCTTGACCTGAGCCGCGCCACTCACGAAGCCGTTGGAATCATGCTGGCGGCCGATGATGGAATCATCAATCCGGAACGGCGCAAGTGGCAACTGAGAGATGTCGCTGCTTTTCTTGTGTTGAACGCCGGCGCGGAACGCCGTTCAGAACTAAGGGACCTGGGTCAGCAGCTCATAGCGAACTCCGATCGTGCCGGTATCGGTGAGTCAACCGTCATCCGTTGGGCGGCGACACTTGATGCGGGCAATATGGAGACTGAGCCTATAGAGGGCGGCCTTCTTGTCTCGTTCAACGAGCCGAAGGCTATTGAAGAAGAGCTTGCTCCGCTACGAGCTGACCTCGGTCGCGGCAACCTTCTAATCGGGCTTCAGAACAAGTACTGGATTCCTGCACGGGAGCAGAAGGAGGGTTGGGAACCGCCAACACCGGGTGAGATTGCGGAAGACCTATCAGAGGTCAAAGATCTGTATGAAAATCCACCCGAGTTCGCCGCATACGACCTTCCCCTCGTAGTCGCCCACGTCTCAGCCGCAGCAGTCCGTAGCGCAGCGGCTGGCAACATCGAAGCGTTCGGCGTGAACGCGTCCTTCGCGATCGATTGCACCCTCGGCATTCTCCGAGCGTACGCGGACGCGTCAACAAACGACGTCGACGCGCTTGAGTACGAGGACGACATAGGAACCCGAGGTGCAGCGGCATCAGCGGTCCCGTATCTGCTGCTCCCCGAGCTGACTGAACAACTCGCAATCGCAGGCGTCACCGTGGACGACATCGAGACGACAGTGGCGGCATTCGGCCAACTCGCGGCGACCGACACTTGCCTCAAATTCGCACGCTCTTGCGACGCCATCTGGGATCATCCTTGCTCCGGAAGCCCCTGTCTCCATACGACTGCTTACAAGTGGGTGCTCGATCTCGCTGCGCTCTGCGAAGTGCCTGACTTTGACGACGAACTTCAAGAGCTGCTGCCTAGAGAGCCCATCACGGAGAACATCGCAGATCGGGTTTCCGCTGTTGATCCAGGGAGGCTCGACACCTCACGCTTGAGTGCGACGATTCGTGCCGCTGGACACGCCGTCTTCTCGAAGGCATGCATCGCGAAGAACGCTCAGAGCGATCTCAAGAGGCTTCTGCGGGCTCAAGCGATCGCGATGGTCGTCCAGGAGACGTCCGAAGGCGTCCACTTCATTGACGACCATGGCGCTGAGACTGTGAGCGCAGCCCGAGCATTACTCCAGAACAGATCACTTTCAGACGAGAATCTGTTGCTCTCGTACGTCACAACGCTGATGCCTGCCAGTCAAGTCTTCAGTGCGTTTCTGCGGGATCTGGCAGTCGTGGGAGCCGAGAGTCAAGAACTTGCTGATTCAGCTAAAGAGCTGTGGCCCACCTTGTTCGGTCACGTCCTAAACGAACTAGACGCGAACAGAGACCTCTATGGGCGAGACGATACCTTCGGCGGCTATGCCCTTGGACATCTTCTGCCAAGCGATCCGCTCTCAGCTCGGGGCCTGCACGAAGAGTTCGGACGTTCGACCTTCGATTGGGTGCATCCTGAAGAATTGGTGGAGTTCATTCCTCGGTGGCTGCCGCACGCCGCAGGCAGAATGCCAGCGCTACTTGATCTTGTCCGTTTTCTGCGTCGACTCCCCATAGACACCCAACTCGGCGAAGGTCTGAACTGGCTGAGCGATATGTGCTTCTCGCGGCCGGATCGTCAGATCACTTCCTCCGAGGTACTTGAGGAGTGGCTGGTAAAGGTCAAACACGAAGCTGACGTGCGAGGAAACAGCGCTAGCTGGCTCAACTTCGTCGACCGTCTCGTGTACGCGGGAAACACGGCGCTTGCAGGATTCTCGCGTTGAATGTCGCGACAGAGCGGCTGCTGTGGTGCGGGCACTGATGGGCGAGCCTCCGGTGCCGTTATTCATGCCTGTGAAAGTCTCCCGGCGGGGTCCTTCACGGCGCTTCTGCCCTGTGGAGTCATAGATCGCGCCCACGACCACAACCTGTTTTTCCTCCTGGGGCGTTCGGCGCGATGAGCAGGGATCCCAGTGCATCTAGGGTTCGTAGTCCCGCGGCCGCAAGTTCCGCGGCCTGCGCGCAGGCGATCTGGAAATGCTGTTCATCGTGCCAACGCGGCGCATCCGTCCAAGTCACACGCCGCTCGTCCTGGTCGTCGAGAGAGTGCGCGTTCCAGATGGCTAGTGGGCCGAAGTGACTGTATTCAGAGAGTTGGCGGTAGACCGGTTCAAGTTGCCCCGCGTCGTCACGAACAGCATGAAACATTGCCTGAAAGCTCTTCTTCGCCGGTCAGCTATCCCCAGGACCTTCCATAAGGAATTTCGCGTAGCCGGGGTTTCGGAGAACGTAGAGGCCGATGGTGATGGTCTCGACCCAAGCTCGAATCAAGGGTAGGACGGCGTGCGGGTTGTTGTTCACGATCTCTCGTGTAACCCACTCGTGGAGTCCCCGCATACGTGAGACGAACGACCCGAACAGCATGAACTCCGCGGTGAGTGTAGTTTGCTTCGACATGTGCCTCTTAGCCACCGCCGTATACCCCTGCGAGCAGCCATGAGACGCCCGAGAAATCGCGTTCTCGCGATTGTCCATTCCTGACAGGTCTAGGAGTTGCGGGTCTGACTTAGCCATAGCTAGAGCCTGCCACCAACGGCACGGATTTGATGTAGTTGAGCGGCTCGACTCTGTCACGACTTGCTCGGTGGCCTTGGGCCACACGAACCAGTGGGCGCGGTCGTGTCAGCCATCGCTGGACGCACGGCTTCTGGCGGATATGAAGACTCGCCGGCGGAGGCCTGACGGTCGAAGGCACCGAACCACACCTCGATGAGGTTCGCCCAGAAGGGTGGGTCCCAGTGAGGTGAGCCTTGAACCGTCCGAGGGCCCTTCTCGTGCCTGGTCGGTGTGCCGGAGAGTTCCCATCACCTATGAAGCATCCGAGTCTCGAATCTTATTCGAGCGGCGGCAGTCAGGTCTACTTGCGCTTTCGCTTTGGCATCGTGAAGAGGAACGCTGCCTCGCGGCGTTGGTTTAATCGTTCCCCAATGGCGGGGCTGATAGCACCGACCAGTCCGAGTGCCGCACCCGCGAAACCCGCCACACCACCCGCTGAGCCCACGACCAGACCCATGCCGCCAGCGATCACCGGCGTGGTGAGGGCAAAGCTGCGATACGTTCCCATGCGCTTGTTCAACACTCGCGAAGCTTGTTCGATGTCGGAGGCTACAGCGCGGATGGAGGAAATCTGAGAACCGAAGTCTGAGGCACTCTCCATTGCGATGCGCACTCGCACTCGCAGGTCTTCCACTGCGTCTTCGGCCGACAGCATGCGCGCGAGGTCCTTCGCTCCGAGGTTCGCCAGCGAAGGTACGTCTGCCCACAGCGCTGTATTCGCAAGACTGGGCCTATTGCTATCTCTGCGCTGGAGCATGCGCGCTTCGAAAGGAGAGGCGGCAACGTACTCGGACCCGAGCACGTCGGCCACTGCTAGCCGCCGCTCCGTGCGTTGCAGATAGTTCGCTAGAGCGGTGTCTGACTCCTTCTTGATCCAAGCTGAATAGTCGTGTTGCGGGTCATAAGGCTGGAGCATCCGAAAGCCAATGGATCGGTCAGCCTCAGTGATCGATTCAGGATCCGTATGGCCGTAAAACCACATACCCGGGCTGTGCTCGATGTCATCCACAGCGTTGATGAACAAGACCTCACGGGCGCTTGGTCCTTCCACCACGAGCTGAGACCGGACGAACCGCACCAGGGAGTCGTTAGCGAGAGCAAGTTCGGTCGCGTCGTGGATCAATCTGCCTCCGATGAACTCGGCGACGCTGTCAGGCATTGGAAGCACGTGCCCGCCGCGCAGAAGGTGCTGAAACTCCATCTCCTCGATAGCGAGCGCTCTCACCCTCCGCGCCGTCGGCGTGGATCGAAGCGCGCGGAGCAGACTATCTGGGTAGAGAACATGGTCAGCGAGAAGCATGGTGCGTCCGATGAGCTTGTTGACTGCCAGCTCCTCATTCCAGAGGATGGTCCGGCGCGGCATCAGTTGACGGAGCGAGCTTGACGTCTTCCACGCGTCCACCGCAAACGACGCAATCGCTTCGAAGTATCTGTCCTTCAGGGGTTCATCGCTTTCGCGGAGCGCAGCGAGTTCGCGCAATAGAGCAACTCGTGTGCGTCCTAACTCCTGAGCCGTCGCTGGGTCATCGTCGGGCGTGGAGGATGCCACAGCTCGGTCGAACGCGGTAGCTCCCAGAGGTCGCTGGGTAGGCCCGTCCGGCGGCAGGGTGAGTGGGGTGCCGGCAGGCATCATCGAAGGGATAGCAGTCCGCGCTAGCTGAACATCCGGACTCAGACTGATGAATTCATCGTCGTCAGGCCTGGCAGGCGCTCCTGGTGGATGACGTGGTGCTGCGAATCGCTTGTGGCATAGACGATACGTCTTTCCGGACCCGCACCAACATGGGTCCTGGCGGTCGAACGTAGCAAGCGGATTCACCTGCTCAGGATATCCGGCTGCGGAACTAGTCCTCTGCGCCGTCGCGCCGCACGAGGGGACATGCAACACCTCTCTCGTTTTCGAGAGCCGTCCCGAAGCAAAACGCGTTCTGGCCTTGACCACCGCCTTGCACTTCCCGTGGAGTGGCTGGCTCAGTCCCAAAGCACCCCCGCGATGCGCCAGCCGTTGGTATCGGCGGCCTGGCGGACATCACTGCGTCTGCGCGTGCCGTAGAACGACCGCCACGATAACCGCGAAAGCAGGCGGACTCTCAGTGATCCCCACGCCATCCGGATCCCGCTCGAACCCGTCAATTGTTCTTGGCGCGAGTCCGAGCCCGGCCAATCAAGAACCCATCTAATTTACCCGCCAAGACCCGCCACCAACCGGCTACACTCGGACTATGCGAACCGCTCGGTTCCCTGTAAGCACAAGGGAATCCGCGAGTTCCCGAGACTATCGGCGGAGACCGGAAATCAGCCGGATTCTCCAAGGGGTCGCAGGTTCAAATCCTGTCAGCCCGACCAACAAGCCCCGGAGAACCGCGGAAACACGCGGATCTCCGGGGCTATTCTCATGCCCACTTTCGCCCGATCTGCTCGACCCGGCCGCCGCCGAAGTCGACCGCCAACGACACCGCCAATCGCGAGAGCCGGGCCGAGAACGCGCAGTACGTCGATTGGTCGATCGCGTCCGGGATCTCGCCGGTGGTGTTGTAGAGAGCGAGTTTCTCCCAGACGAGCACGGGGTCGTCGTCGCGGATTGCCGCGAGCCTCATCGCGTTGGGATGACGTGCAGCACGCGGGCCTGCCCGCCGTGGCCGGAACAGCGCCTCGCCGGGAAGGCGCCGCGAGTCGTTCGGAACCGGCGTCGCGTAGGTGTAGTCGAAAAGCGTCGAGACGTCGGGATGCGGGCGCACCTGCTCGCGGAAGGCGCGCTGACCGCCGAGGAGTTCGATGCAGTGGATCAGGATGTGCCCGCCCGCGGAGGGGCCTCCTTGTCACGCGGGGGTCGCCTGTCGCAAAATGATACTTGTGAGGTTTCATTCCATAATGGATTGTGAGACGCAGCGCGAGGAGGAAGCAGATGGCAGGCACAGGGAGCGCGGGAATCGCGCGCAAGCGGGGGCGTCCCACCGAGACGGAACGCACTCAGCGACGCGACGACATCCTGGATGCTGCCGTGCGGCTGTTCGTCGACGAAGGTTTCGAGCCGGTGACCCTCGATCGCATCGCTGCCGACGCACACGTGACCAAACGGACGATCTACACCTATCTCGGCGACCGCACGGACGTCTTCCTGGCCGCTGTCGAACGCCTGAGCGAGCAGACGCTGCACGAGGCATGGCCAGCCGATGGCCTGGAGCAGCTCGCACCCAAGATCGTGCACGCGCTGCACTCCGACGATGCGATCGGCCTGCACAGACTGGTCATCGCCGAATCCCGCCGCTTCCCCGAACTCGCCGAACGCTTCTACGACAGGGGCCCTCGTCGGTACATCGCGGCGATCGACGCCCGGCTGCCTCGGGACGACAGCGACGCGGATCACGGGCGCGCAGAGGCGCTGTTCGCCCTGCTGCTCGGCGAGTGGCACCGGCAACGACTGCTCGGACTGCGACCGGCACCCGACCGCGCCGCTTCCGCGGCTCACGCCCGTGCGGCGCTGGATCGAGCGCGGATCACACCATGCGGAGAGGAAGAAGGGAAATGACCTCCAAGACGGTGGGCTTCATCGGCCTCGGCATCATGGGAGTCCCCATGGCGAGCAACCTCGTCCGGGCCGGGTTCGATGTGGTCGTATGGGCGCGTTCAGCTGACCCCATGAACGAACTGGTTGCGACCGGCGCGCGGGCGGCAGCCGATGTCGCGGGCGTGTTCGACGCCACGGAGACCGTGATCCTCATGCTGCGCGACGAGGCGGGAGTCGACGCTGTGCTGGCACGTGGCACGGACGAATTCTCCACGCTGGTGGCACATCACACGGTGATTCAGATGGGGACCTTCACGACAGCGTTCTCTCGCACGCTCGCGTCAGAGGTGACCGCTGCCGGAGGCCGGTACGTCGAAGCGCCCGTATCCGGGTCTCGTGGCCCGGCAATCGAGGCGAAACTGGTGGGAATGCTCGCTGGAGAGGCGGGCGCGGTCGCCGAGGCGGAGCCCGTGGTCGCAGCGATGTGCTCGCAGGTCTTCAGGTGCGGGGAGATCCCCGCCGCCCTGTCGATGAAGCTGGCGGTGAACACCTTCCTCATCACGATGGTCACGGGGTTGGCGGAGACATTCCACTTCGCCTCCCGCAGCGGCGCGGACCTCGACGTGCTGCGGGAGGTGCTGGCCGCCGGCCCGATGGCATCGGTGGTCTCCCGTGGCAAGGCACAGAAGCTCACCGACGACGACCTGTCGGCTCAGGCGGCGATCGCCGACGTGCTCAAGAACGCGCGGTTGTCCGAAGACGCTGCGCAGGTGGCCGGATCGGCGCATCCGCTGATCACCGCAAGCCGGGAACTGTACGAGGAAGCCGCGGCCGCCGGAATGGGGGCACTCGACATGATCGGGGTGACCGCAGCATTCGCTGCCCGAGCCGAGCCGGAGGGCGCATCAGCAAACGACCCCACGGAAGCCTCGCGATGACGATCATCATCCGCGCCGGCGTGTCGCATGATCACGCTCGGCTCGTCGCAGTCTGGAGATCCGCGGTCGAGGCGACGCATCACTTCCTGACACCCGAGGAGATCGACGGGTACGAGCGTCAGGTCGAGGCCTACCTCCCGCAGATGCCGGAGATCTGGGTGGCTGTCGAGGATGGCGAGGGGCAGCCGCACCCGATGCTGCACCTCGAGCGGGAGGGTGGGCAGCGTGAGAACACACACGTGACACGGGGTGCCCCGCAGGGCTGAGATCACACCCGTCGAACCTGATCTAGTTCGTACTAGCGAAGGGATGTCGCGCATGACGCGCACGCCAGAACACCCGATCGAGTCCACTGTCTCGTTGCTGCACGAGTTGCGCGACCACGCGCCACTCGTGCAGTGCGTGACCAACATTGCGGTGACGAACTTCACCGCCAACGTCCCGCTCGCCCTCGGCGCAGTCGCGGCGATGGTCGACGTTCCCGAGCTGCGTGCCGCGTGGGACGCAGCATGAACGGGCGACGACCGGTGCCGCGGGTGCTGAGCATCGCAGGGACGGACCCGACCGGCGGGGCGGGCATCCAGGCGGATCTGAAGAGCATCGCGGCCAACGGCGGTTACGGCATGGCGGTCGTGACCGCGCTGGTGGCGCAGAACACGCACGGGGTGCGGTCGGTGCACGTGCCCCCGGCGGCCTTCCTGGTCGAGCAGTTGGACGCTGTGTCCGACGATGTCGCGATCGACGCGGTGAAGATCGGGATGCTCGGCACCGCCGAGGTGATCGAGTCGGTCACCGGCTGGCTCGACCGGGTGCGGCCGCCTCTCGTGGTGCTCGACCCGGTGATGGTCGCCACCAGCGGCGACCGGCTGCTCGACGCGGACGCGGAACGGGCTCTGCGCCGGATGCTCTCCCACGCCGATCTGGTGACCCCGAACATCCCCGAGCTCGCGATCCTCGCCGACGCGCCGGTCGCCGTCACCTGGGATCAGGTGCTCGCGCAGGCGGGCCGGGTCGCCCTGGAATGCGGGGTGCGGGTGCTCGCCAAGGGCGGACACCTCTCGGGACCACAGCTGCCCGACGCGCTCGTCGAAGCAGTCGACGGAACGGTTGTGGTGACCGAGTTCTCCGGTACCCGTGTCGAGACGCGCAACACGCACGGAACGGGCTGCTCTCTGTCGTCGGCGCTCGCGACCCGCATCGCCGCGTCGGGGGATTGGGTGGAAGCGACGCGGGAGTCGAAGCGATGGCTCATCGAGAGCATCCGCCATGGCGCCGAGCTCGCCGTCGGAACCGGGCAGGGGCCGGTCAGCCACTTCGCGGGGCTCTGGGCCCGTGGCGGCGTCACCACCGCACCGACCCCGGCCGAGGTGGAGGCGGACTGGTGGGCCGGCATCGCCGGTATCCGCGCCGACATCGACGCGCTGTCGTTCGTGCGCGGGCTCGGCGAGGGCACCCTGGATCGCGGCGTCTTCCTGCACTACCTCGCCCAGGATGCCCTCTATCTACGCGACTACGCCCGGGTGCTCGCCGACGCGTCACGCCTCGCCCCCACCTCCGCGGAGCAGGCCTTCTGGGCCGGATGTGCAGAGACCTCGATCACCGGCGAACTGCATCTGCACGAGTGCTGGCTCACCGATGAGACCCTGCGGTCCACGGAGCCTGATCCCGTGACGACCGCGTACCTGAACCACCTCCTCGCGACCGCCGCGCGCGGCGACTACCGCGTGCTCGTCGCCGCGCTGCTGCCGTGCTTCTGGATCTACCAGGACCTCGGCGAACGCCTGCAGTGGCGCTCGCACCCGGAACATCCCTACAGGCCCTGGCTCGACACCTACGCCGACCCCGCATTCGCCGCATCCACGCGCACTGCCATCGACACCGTCACCCGACTCGCCGCAGCCTCCGATGACACGACACGGCACGCGATGTGGAACGCATTCCGGCTGTCCTCGAAGCATGAGCACAACTTCTTCGCCGCACCAGATGTCGATGAAGACACCGTACTGACCGGTCGAGCAGCCGATCGTGGTGCCGGAGACAGTGGCGGCCGCGCCGGAAGTGGAGTCCGCGGATGAACTCTCACGAAAACGCCCCGCTGCCTGTGCTCGACTTCTTGCGACGCCACCTTGCCGAAGAGCTCGGCCCTGAGGATCACACCCATCTGAGGTACCCGACGGCGGTATCTCGGCTGCTCGGACTCGAGCTTGTCGCCGTGGCCGAGCGCTCTGCGCGCGTGCGGCTTCTGGCTGACGTGGACAAGCACGGCAATCAGCAGGGAACTATCCACGGTGGCACTCTGTGCGAGCTGGCCGACGCGGCGATCGGCACTGCGCATTCGACCGTGGTCGGAGTCGATGAGTCGTTCACGAGCCTGGACCTGAACGCGAGGTTCCTGCGACCGGCGTGGTCGGGACCGCTCACCGCTGATGCTCACTGCACCCACGCGGGGCGGAGCATCAGTCAGTACGCCTGCGAGATCACGCGGGAAGACGGAAAGACCGTGGCAACCATCACCAGTGCCGTGCTCACTCTCCGCGGGGAATCCGCACGAGGGAGGTGAATCACCTCGAGCCGTAACCATTCTGCGGCGAGGCCACGCCGGTGAGGAAGCGGATGCGGGCGTCGAAGACGGCGCGGTATTCGACCTGCGGTGGTCTCATAGTGCGGCGAAGCCGTCACGCCAGCTCGGGTGGAGCATCTCCCAGCCCTGTGCGCGGGCGCGGGTGTTGCTGACCGGTCGACCGATGTCGCCACCGACCTGGACCACGGGGCGGGGACCGCCGACGGCGGACGCGAAGACGGGAACCCACGTCGTGCCGGCGGCGGGCTCGTCGTCGACGATGTTCCAGATGCCCGCCGGCCAGTTCAGCGCTCGAAGCGCGGCCTCAGCAGCATCCTCGACATGAACGAATGAGGTCACCGCCTGAGTGGCAGGGAGGCGCCCCGCGCGCGCAGCATCGGCTCGGACTCCGTCCGGGGCGTACCAGGTCCCGGGGCCGTAGAGCTGCCCGAACCGCAGCACCACACCGGAGGGCAGCTCGCGGACTCTGTCCTCTAGCGCGGCGACACCGCGGATGGTGGTGAGCCGCGGTTCCGTTGCGTCGACGTCGAGCGCCTCGGTTTCGGACGCGGAGGCGGTCCCCGGCGGGTACACCCAGGAGATGCTCTCGGCGACCACGCGGTCCACGCCCGCAGCCTTCGCGGCGTCGATCAGGTTCCGGGTGCCCGTGGTGCGGATGCGCGCATTGCTCGCCGAGTCTCCTGAGGCGAGGTCCGTGAGCAGGTGCACAACGGCATCAGGGCGCGCTTCGGCGACAGCCCGTATGACCGCTTCGCGGTCGAATGCATCCGCCAGCACGGCCGCAGCGGCGTGCCGTTCGATCGCGGCGGCGCCCCGGGCGGATCGAGTCATGCCGATGACCTCGTGACCGCTGGCCACCGCCTTTCGGGTGAAGGCGCGGCCGAGCACACCGGACGCACCGGCGACGAAGATTCTCATGACGGCATCCTCTTTCTTGGTCTTTCTTGGTCTGTGTTGCGGGTTCAGAATCCGATGACGGTGGCCCGTTCCATCGTGTACCGGAGGAAGACGTCGCGGGCGACGGCGAGGGTGAGCCCGCGCGCCGTGAGGGCGGACTCGGTGCCGTCGCCGCGGGCGGTGTTGACGCACGCGCCCACCGGGATGCCTGCGGCGATGAGCTCGTCGATCTGCGCGTTGAAGCGGCGATCCAGCTCGGTGGCGGCCGTGCCGAGTCGTCGCTGCGCGGCGCCGAAGACGAAGACCTCGACCTCGATGTTCTGCTCGGCGGAGACCTCGGCGATTCGACGCGGGAGGCGGCTGCCGATGAGCAGGGAGTCTTCGTCATCGTGGAAGATGTGCGCGACGGTCTTCACGGTGCCACCACCTCTCGTGCGACGGCGTTCGCAACGCGGATGACCGCATCGAGCGTGGGTGAGGGTGGAACGATCGCGATCTCGCTCTCATCGTGCCCTCGACGCGAGAGTAGGCGTCGGTGTAGCGGCGAGAGGGCATGCCGGAGGGGGCGATGGTGGTCATGTCACGCAGTCCTTCAGGGTCTGGAGAGGTCGACCGGCGCGGTGTTCGGCTCCACGACGGGGAGCCGGTCTGGCTACGCCCCGCCGTGGCGGCGAAGAAGAAGGAGGGTGACGGTGAGCACACGTAGACTTTACCATAAGTCCTCAGACAAGTAGAGGAGATGAGATGACTCGACTCAGACGTGTGCCCTTGGCGGATCAGGCCGCCGACGCGCTGTTCATGCGCATCCGCGCGGGGGAGTGGGCGCTCGGCGCCAAGCTCCCTGGCGAGACGACGCTGGCGCCGCAGCTCGGGGTGGGGCGGTCCACCGTGCGGGAAGCGATCCGCCAGCTCGCCGGTCGCGGCGTCCTCGATTCCCGTCACGGGTCGGGTGTGTACGTGACGGCGCTGGAGGTGCCCGAGGAGTGGGAGCAGGTGCTGCGCCGGGCCGACATCGTCACCGTGATCGAGGCGCGCACCGCGATCGAGGTCGAAGCCGCATCCCTTGCCGCCACGCGCCGCACTCCGTCCGATCTGCGCATGGTCCGACGGGCGCTGGAACTGCGTTCGATCCCCGGGGAGAGCATCGAAGAGCATGTGGATGCCGATATGGCGCTGCACCGCGCGATCGTGATCGCCGCGCACAACGAGGTGCTGACCGAGCTGTTCGACGGGTTCGTGCCGCGAGTGCGGCGCGCGATGGTCGAGATGCTCCGCATCCGCCCCGTGCCCGATGCGAGCGCTGACCAGGATGCGCACGCCGTCGTGGTGGATGCGATCGCCGACCGGATGCCGGATGCCGCTGCCCGCGCCAGCCGCGCCCATCTCGATGCCCTCAAGGCAGGCTTCGCGTGAGCGCCGCGGTCGTCGAGCCCGTCGTGGTGCTCAACGAGGTGACGTTCCGCAGGGCTGGGAGAGACATCCTGAACGGCGTGTCGCTGCGAATCAATCCCGCGGAGCACTGGGTGCTGATCGGCCCGAACGGGGCGGGCAAGAGCACGATCCTCGGTCTCTGCGGCGCCCGCACGTTCCCCACCGCCGGCACCGTCGATCTGCTGGGTCATCGGGTGGGTCGGGTCGAACTGCTGGCGCTGCGTCGCCGCATCGGACACGTCGACCCGCGGCATCCGCTCGAATCCCCGCTCACGATCACCGACGTCGTTCTCACCGGGGTCACCGGCACCACGGAGCTCATGATGCGCTGGCGGCCCACTGCCGCTGACCGGCGCCGCGCCGCCGAGCTGATCGACCTGCTCGGCCTCGACGGGAAAGCCGAAGAGCGATGGCCGACTCTCTCCCAAGGCGAGCGGGGACGGGCTCTCATCGCGCGCGCCCTGATGAGCGACCCGGCCCTCTTGCTTCTCGACGAGCCCTCGACCGGGCTGGATGTCGCCGCAAGAGAGCAACTTCTGGAGACGGTCGACCGGCTCGCCGCGACTCGTTCCGATCTCGCGTCCGTGCTGGTCACCCACCACCTCGAAGAGATCCCCGAAGCAGCCACCCACGCCCTCCTGCTCGCCCATGGCAGCGTCGTCGCCGCTGGTCCCGTGCGCGACACGCTCACCACCGACCTCGTGAGTCAGACCTTCGAGCACCCCATCGTCGTCGACCACAGCGAGGGACGATGGCGTGCCCGCAGCCTCCGCTCCGTCCGCAGCGCCTGAACGTCCTCAGTCTTTGGCGATGCGGATCGGAGTGCCGCCGGTGATCGCGACGAGGTCGGCGAAGGTGAGCGGGAACACGGTGTGCGGCGTTCCGCCCGCAGCCCAGATGACCTCGTAGTCCTGAAGGGCTTCATCGACCACGGTCCGCACCCGGGTGGGGTGACCGACGGGGGAGACACCGCCGATCGCTTGCCCGGTGACCTCTCGTACGAGTGCGGCAGGTGCCATCGTCACCGATGCCGCGCCGAGATGCCGTGCAAGCTGGTCGGTGTCCACGCGATGCCGGCCGCTGGTCATCACCAGAACCGGTTCGTCATCGGCGAGGAAGAGCAAGCTGCTCGCGATCGCCCCGACCTCGCAACCGAGCGCAGACGCGGCATCCGCCGCGGTGCGGGTGGAATCCGGCAGCTCGCGCACTCGCCCGGGAAGTCCTGCCTTGTCGAGGTGCTGCTGCACGATCTGGCTGCGCTCTGGTAGCGGCTGCTCGATGGTCATGGTGCGTGCCTCTCTGTCTCCGGGGGGTGGGGGTAGTGCATGAGGAGCTCATCCGGTCGCCCGGGCGCTGGCGGATGCGCGGCCTGCCGACAGCGCGGCGAGGCGGTCGCCGATCTCGCGCTGCACCGCCGGGCTGGCGTACTGAAACACGACCTCGGCGAGCGTCTGGCCCCTCGTCCACCGGGTTGCTGTGCGCATGGCCTCGACCGCGGCAGGGCGGTGCTCGGCAAGCGTCTCCTCGACGACAGCCAGGGCCTCGGCATCGTCGATGACCTGCGCGAGCGACGTGTCGAGGCTCACGGCGCCGAGAGGCTCGGCAATCGGAGAGGGAATCGTCCAGGCGTGGACGCCGGCACTCAGGATGCGCGTGCCGCCGGGGCCGGACGTCTCGGCCTCGACTCCGCTCGGCACGGTCGCGCGTACATGGATCTCCGCCCCCTGTCGGCGCCACCCGACCTCGATCCTTCCCGAGGGGCTGTCGAGTGCGACGGCGGCGTCGTCGATCCCCGGGAGCGGGCGCGGCGCGATGCGCACCCGCCGGGCGCCCGGCTCGAGCACGGTGAGTCCGCCGAGTTCGCGGTGCATCCAGTCGGCGACCGCACCGAGGGCGTAGTGGTTGAAGCTGGTCATATCGCCGGGGTTGATGGAGCCGTCGGGGAGCATCGAGTCCCATCGTTCCCAGATGGTCGTCGCGCCCATGGTGACCGGATAGAGCCAGGAGGGGCAGCCGGTCTCCAGCAGCAGCCTGGACGCCTCGTGATCGTGACCTGTCGCGGTGAGCGCGTCGAGGATCAGCGGTGTGCCGACGAACCCGGTCGCGACGCGGTAGCCGTTCTCTCGGACGAGGTCGGCCAGGCGTGCACCGGCTGCGGGGCGCAGGTGCTCGGGGATGAGGTCGAAGGCGATACCGAGCGCGTAGGCCGTCGGGGTGTCGGAGACCATCCGTCCTGCCGCGGTGACGTACTCGTCGACGAACGCGGCGCGGACATCGTCGTGAATCCTCCGGTAGCGCGTCGCGTCGTCGTGCTCGCCGAGGAGGGCGGCGGCTCTCGCGAGCAGTCCTGTCGACCGTGCGAGGTATGCGGTGGCCACGAGTCCGGGCGCGGTCATCGCTTGTCCGGGGCGGTCGGGGGGAGCGGTGGGGTCGAGCCAGTCGCCGAACTGGAAGGTGCCTTCCCAGATGCGGCGCGGGCCGGCCATCCGCACGCACAGCTCCACCCAGGCGAGCGCGCTCGGATACTGGCGTCGGAGCGTGTCGCGGTCTCCGAAGAGCCGTTCGAGCACGTCCGGGACCACCACGGCGGCGTCTCCCCATGCTGCTGCCGGACGGGACAAGCCCAATACGTCGGGCACGACGAAGGGAACAGTGCCGTCGGCGTCCTGTTCGAGCCGTAGGTCTCGAAGCCACGAGTCCAGAAAACTGCGGATTTCGTACAGGAACCCTGCGGTAGGCGCGAACACCTGGATGTCGCCGGTCCAGCCGAGGCGTTCGTCGCGCTGCGGGCAGTCGGTGGGGATCGAGAGGAAGTTGCTGCGAAGGCTCCACACCACGTTGTCGTGCAGCTTCTGCAGCAGCGGGTGCGAGGTGCGGAACCATCCGGTGCGCGTCATGTCGCTGTGGATCACGACAGCAGTCACATCCCCGGGGTCGAACTCACCCGGCCACCCGGTGACCTCCGCGTATCGGAAGCCGTGGAACGTGAACTCGGGCTCCCACACCTCGACTCCGGTGCCAGCCAGCGTGTAGCTGTCGGTGGAGATGGCGCGGCGCAGCGGGCGGGTACTGAGACGTCCGTCTTCGAGGACTTCGGCATGGCGCAGTGTCACGGTTGTTCCGCGTGGTCCCGACACCTGGATCCGCAGACGCCCGACGAGGTTCTGCCCGAAGTCGAGCAGGAGCGTTCCCTCGGGCGAGGGAAGAACCGCCGCAACTCGTCGCTGCTCGATGCGGCGCACGGGCGGAGAGATCCTCGGGCCTGGTGCAGGGGCAGGCTCGAAGACCCGCGAGGCGGACCATCGTGCCGGCGACGCGCGGCGTGCGTCATGATGCTCGCCTTCGTACAGCCCGCTGTCGGTGATCGGACCATCCGTGGTCTGCCAGTCCGGTCCGCTGCGGATCCACCGAGTCTCGCCGTTGCCGAACTCCAGGAGCAGCTGTGCGGCCAGGCGTGGTTGATCGCCGTACCGTGGGCGGGCGTTCTGCCGGAACCCGAACCGCTCGGTCGCCCAGGTGCCGGCAAGCCGGAAGGTCATCGTGTTCATGCCATCGCGGATCAGCGCTGTGACGTCGGTGGTGTCGTAGACGGTTCGCTTGTCGAACGGTGTCCAGCCGGGCTTGAGCACGTGGTCGTCGACATCGGTCCCGTTCAGCGCAGCCTGGTACGAGCCCACCGCGGTGGCGTACAACGTGGCCCGTACCACGTCGGAGGCGTTGAACGTGTGGCGCAGGATGGTGGGCTGTGCGTGACGTTCCGGCGTGGGGTGGCCGACCCAGCCGGCGTTCCACTCGCCGTCGTCGAGAAACCCGGCGATGATCGTGACGGGATCGCTCCAGTCGCCGAACGCTCCGTCCTTGCCCGCCAACCGCACCCGGAGGTCACCTCGCTGGCGCGCAGAGAGGGAAGCGAACGGCCAGTCGACTCGGAGCCGCTTCTCGCCCTCGTGGAGGGCCACCGCCACCGTACCGGCGGACTCCCACCGGAGCTCGGCCGCATGTTGCCGCCACCCGGCATCCGTCGTCTCGATGCGCCAGCTGATCGCGGGGGTGGGATGTGAGACAGGATCGCCAGGGCGGGCGGCCTCGACCGAGAGGTGTACCCGAACCGGCATCGGCATCGGCATCACGACGATGCTCCCGGTGCGACCGTGGCCGATGAGGTGGCCTCGGGGTCAGTACGACTCTCGACGTCGAGAACGGAGACGTTTCGACGCCGGCGGAAGACGGCCCACGCGATGCCGAGACCGGCGGCGTTGAACGCGGTCAGCAGCACGTAGAACGCCGTGACGCCGGACTCCAGCAGAAGCGGTGTGACGGCCGCGAGGACGGCGGCACTGAACCGGCCGATGGAGATGATCGCTCCTTGCGCGGTCGAGCGCAGCAGGGTCGGGAAAGACTCCTGCGTCCAGACCTTCATGATTCCCTCGAAGGCGAAAGCTCCGCCCACGGCAGCCAACAGGGCGCTGATGGCATAGGTGACGATGTTCAGACCAGCGAACACGACGACGAGCTTCGACAGGATCATGACGACAGCACCGATCTGGAAGTACAGGAAGCGCCGTGGCCCATCGACGATCTTCATGAACCACAGGTATCCGAACACGGCGATCGGGATCATCGGCAACGCGATGAGCGCGGCCTGACCCACGGTGGCACCACCGTACGTGACGACGATGTAGGTGCCGAACTGGCCGCTCGTGTTGGCGACCAGGTTTGTAAGAGCGTAGAACGCGACGAGAGCAAGGAACGGAACGACATAGGGGGTCCGGAGCAGGTCGACGATGCGCGTGCGATCGGCGCGGATGGTGGGGACTCCGGACCGGCGCTCGTCGCGTGCGGTGGTCCAGCTGGCCGACTCAGGGATCGTGAGGCGCCCGAGGAGCACGAGCAGGGCGACGACGCCGATGTGGCCGAACAGGATCTGTGCCCCGCGGTGTCCCCAGTCGCCGACGACGCTCGCGATGAGCGTGTTCGCGACGATGCCGATGATCCACAACAGGTTGGAGAGGCCCAGCAGGCGGCCGCGGTTCGCGTCGGTCGCCGCCTCCGCGATCGTCGCCAATGACACCGGCAGATCGGCTCCGGTGCCGAGGCCCAGCAGGATGGCGCCCGCGACGACGACGCCGAACGAGGGAGCCAAGATCAAGGCGAGGACGGCGGCGAGGATGAGGATCATCGTCGCTGTGAAGACGGGGCGTCGCCCGAACCGGTCGCCCAGCCGTCCACCGACGAGCGCACCGACGGCGATGGAGAGAGTCAGCGAGGCGGCCGCGACGCCCACCTGCCACTCATCGAGCCCGAGCTCCGCGCGCAGGATCACGAGAGAAGTGCTGAAGCCGGTGATGGCGGCTGAATCGATGTACGACGCCATACCGGCCACGGTGGCAACCCACCACGGGCGAGCATGCAGAGGACGAGCGGGCATGGGCTTCTCCTTCGAAGCATGGGTTCAATGGACAGCCTCACGATATCAATTGATTGTCGCTAGGACAATCAATTGAGGCCCAAAGCATTCATCGACGGCCGCTCTGTGTGTCAGTCGCTGTGCGTTCGCGGGTCCCAGTGCGACGGCGGCGGGCCCCATGGTGCTCCGGAGACTCGCTGCACTTCACCACCGACACGTCGATCGAGGTCGCGGACGAGACGGACGAGCAGCTCTTCGAGCCTCTCGCGCTCCGCATCGTCCCACCCGTCGATCGCTTCGGCGAAGTCCATCTCGCTCGCCGCCACGATGCGCTTGGCTACCTCGCGCCCACCGGGAGTGAGAGCGATCATCGTCTCCCGGCCGTCGAGCGGGTTGGCCATGCGACCCACGAGCTCGGCAGCCTCGAGTCGCCGCACGACCTTGCTGAGGTTGGAGCGCCCCGTATGCGCGGCATCGGCGAGCTCGGTAGGCCGCGCAGCCCCTCGGTAGGCGAGCTGGTTCATGACCAGGAATGCGAGCATGTCATCGGAAAGAGGAAAACCGCTGCGCCGCAGAAGGTCCTCACGCCGCGATCCTGACGAAGCCCAGGTGATGACCGCCTGCATCGCGGCTCGGGCATCGAGGCCTCCGCCACCGACGACCGGCGCCATGACCGCCGGGGTCGACGGAAGGGCAACGGGAGAGTGAGGGCGGCGCGGCATACTTCATCTTCTCGCATGCCTTGTCGACGCCGTCGAAAGGAGCGAGAGCCGCGAGTCGGCTTGTCTACGCAGAGGCGGTGACGCTTCGGGTCGAGCTGCCCTCTCGATCACGGGCCCCGGATCACAGCGAGTCGGGGCGGGCGGTGAATCTCCGCGGTTTCGCTCGAGTGATCTCGGTGTGACGTCCGCGCCGACCGTGTGGGCGATGACGGCACGATTCGCGCTTGCGGTGATGAACATAGGGGGTCTGATCGCGGTGCCGGCCGCATCAGATCTCGCGCGGAACGCCCTTACCGGCGCGAGCGAGCCCGGGAAGCATCCAGACGATGAGCTCGCTGATCATGGTGCGGAAACGTGCGTGGGCTGTGGTCTCTGCCCACTCGTCGACCGCCAGCAGCGCGTCTGGGGCGGGCTCGATGCTCCTGAGGCGGATCCTCGTTTCTTCGGGACTGACTTGCTGTTCCCGCCGGGATGCCGCGGAGCTGGCCATGGTTACACCGATCAGGGCTTCGTAGCAGACGGTGGCGCGGGCCGGCGACAGTCCCAGGCCCGCCAGCTCGGCGAGCAGCTGATCGACCATCCGCACCATCTGCTCCCATGTCGCGGTGCCGATCCGTGCCGGGATCGCGGTGGGGTGGGCAACGAGCAGGTCACGAATCTTCTCGAACAGCACGATGAGAGCTTCGAGTGGGTCGGGGCTCGAGTCCAGGTCGGGGATCTCGATCCGCTTCAATATCTGCTCTGATGCCAGGTCGGCGATCTCGTCGATCGACGTGAAGTACGAGTACAGCGTCGAGGACCGTACGCCCAATCGAGCGGCGAGCGAACGGATCGAGAGCGCCTCATAGCCCTCGTCGACGATGAGCCCTGCCGCATCATCGATCACGCGCTCGGGAGTGAGCTTCCGGGGGCGTCCCCGCTGCCTATTCTGTTCGATCACCGTTCTCACTTTACAGATCGCGAGATCGGAATATAATTTCGATCATCCGATCGAAAAGAGGATCTTGTGAGAGTCATGCGAGCGGTGCTGCGGGTCCGAGGGGGCGCTCGGGCGCTCTTGCGCCGGGTATTGGTGAGTCGAGGCTCTCCGCAGTTGGAGCCGTTAGCGTGGCCGACGGGGGTGGCACTGTACGGCATAGGGGTCCGCGATGCCGTGGTGCTGGGCCTCGGGCCACGTTCCACCGATGGCGTCATCCGTATGTGGTATCCGGCTCATGCGCCGTCGACTCTCGCACCGCGACGCTACTTCGACGGTCCCGATGAGCAGCAGATCATGACGGATGGGCTGGCATGGCTGCTCTCGGCACGCGGTGCGCGCGCCCTGGGCAGGTGGCGCACGCGGGGTCACAGCAACGCACAACCCGCGGGGGAGAGGCTTCCGGTGGTCTTCTTCTCCCATGGGTTCACCGGCTTCGTCGGGCAGAACACTCACCTCTGCGAGCGACTGGCGGCGGCCGGCTATCTCGTGATCTCGATCGCCTATCCGGAGGCGGCCGCATCCATCTGCGCCCCGGATGGCTCCTCACACGTGATGTCCGCCGCTCAGCGTCATCGCCTGGTCGGTGACCAATTCGCGAGAGCTATGGTGCGCCTTCTGCGGGCGCGGTCCATCGATGCCGAGAACCAAGCCATCTCGGAGGTGACAGCGGTGGACACGCTTGCGAGAGAGAACGACGGCTGGTCCGCCTACCTCGCAGCGATGCTGGACGCGCTCGTTCCCGTCGATCAGCGTCGCGCTCGAGTCGACGCTGCGACGGCCGCGATCCTCGATGCGGGCGACTGGTCGCGGGTCGCGCTGATGGGCATGTCCTTCGGCGGGTCCACGAGCGCCAACGTCGCACACCTGGATGAACGTGCCCGGGCTGCGATCAACTTGGACGGCATGCAGCAGGGGGCCATGCTCCTGGGCCAGGACATCCGTGTGCCGCTGCTCGTCATGTCATCTGCTGGGTCCGTGCTGCCATCCGGCCGGGTCGTGAACGACCTCCACTACGAGTCTCGGCGAGCGGCGACCGGGCGCGTCCAACGCGTCCTCGTGGCAGACGCCGGGCACTACGCGTTCAGTGATCTCGTCGCCTTCGGCGCAGGGCGCACGCGTGGACTGCTCGATCTCGGCACCGTGGACCCTGAGCGGATGCTCACTGTCGTCGCCGACACGGTGACGGCGTTCCTTGTCGACGCCCTAGGCCCCGTCGGCGACCCAGAGACGGATGAGACGGAGGCGTCGTGATGCGGGTGGACGAGTACGTACGGCACGATGCGACGAGCCTGGCGGGGCTGGTGGAACGGGGAGAGGTGAGCAGCGACGCTCTTGTGGAGTGCGCTGCGACGGCCGCCGCCGCGCTGAACCCGCAACTGAACGCGATCGTGTCCCCCATCGACGTGGGAGCGACGCCGACCGCGGGGGGACTGTTGCACGGTGTGCCGATTCTCACCAAGTCCGGGCACGGAAGGAGAGGTGGTCCGGCCGGAGCCGGCTCGCGATTGCTTGCGCCGTTGTACGTGCGTGAGGATGACATCTTCTGCGGACGGCTGCGAGCGGCGGGCGTCGCATTCGTGGGCGCGACGACAGCTCCCGAGTTCGGACTCTACGCGGTTACGGAGTCCCAGCTGCATGGGCCGACGCGAAATCCCTGGGACCTGACACGGACGCCGGGGGGATCGAGCGGCGGGTCCGCCGCTGCCGTCGCTGCAGGCATCGTTCCGGTGGCGACGGGGGGCGACGGGGGTGGGTCCATCCGGACTCCTGCGCACTGCACGGGAGTGTTCGGCTTCAAGCCGAGCCGCGGACGAACCCCGTTCGAGGGGAACTACCTCTTCAACATCTCCGTCAATCACGTTCTCACCCGTTCGGTGCGAGATTCCGCTGCGTTCCTCGACGTGACTCAGGGGGCATATCCAGGGGCCCGATACCGTACTCCGCCGCCCGCCGGACCGTTTGCTGCGGCAGCCGCCACCGAACCGGGACCGATGCGAGTCGGCTTTGCCACGGCTCTTCCGGGCTTCGCGCGCGCCGACCCCGAGTGCTCCGCCGCAGTCCATGGGGCCGCGTCCGTGCTTGAGAGCATGGGCCATGACGTGACGGAGTCTTCCCCATCGGTCAACTGGGCAGAGTTCTTTGATGCGTTCATGTGCGCGTGGACGCACTCCTTGCCCTGGACGATCGAGCGTGCGGAGCGACTTGCCGGCGTCAGAGCGGATGCAGAAACCTTGGAACCGATGACCCTGCGGTATATGGAGCACGGTGAATCGGTGACTATTCGCGAGCTTTTGGAAGCGGACCAGGTGTTCCGACGGGTCACGCGCGCCGTCGACGATTTCTTCGCCTCGTTCGATATCTGGCTCACGCCGACGGCGGTGAGCGAGGCTCCGGCGGTTGGGGCCTTCGACCCGGCCGGCGCCGAGGAGTCCGCACATGAGTACTCGATGCGGGTGTTGCGCGACTATTCGGCGTTCACGCCGCTGCTGAATGTGACGGGACATCCGGCAGCGTCGGTACCCATCGCGCGCAGCTCCCGCGGGCTCCCCGTTGGCGTCCAGATCGTCGGACCGGCATGCGACGACGCTCGGGTTCTGGCGGTGTCGGGGCAGCTTGAGAACGCCATGCCGTGGCGAGACCGTATCCCTCCCATCTGGGCAGGAACTCGACACGAGGAGGGAGGGCGATGACCGACGCGCGCACGGCGTGGCCGGCGCCTCAGGGACGACTTCTTCTGGCCGGATCGGCGTTGGTGCTGGCCTTCAGCGCGGTGGGCTTCCTCGTTCAGACGTTCGGGATCTTCGCGGCCGCGCTCGAGGACGAGTTCGACTGGTCACGCACCGCCACCTACAGCGTGCTGGCCATCGCCACGTTGCTCACCCCCGTGCTCATCCCGCTGACGGGGTGGGCGTCCGATAGGTTCCCTGTGCGCGTGCTTGTCCTGTGCGCGCTCGGCGCCGAGGTCGTCTGCCTGGTGCTGCTCGGTATCCTGCCGACCTCTCGGATCGGTTTTGCCGTGCTATTCCTGGCCACATACGCTGCGAGCTTCGGCGCGAGCGTGGTCCCCTTGGCGCGAAGCATCAATCTCGCATTCAGTCACCGCAGAGGTGCTGCGCTGGGACTGCTATTCGCGGGGGCCTGCCTGGGCGCGATCGTGAACCCGCTCGTCGCGGCCATGTTGGTGTCGACGGTCGGATGGCAGGGGGCGTTCATCGCGCTCGGCCTCCAGGTGACGGTGCTCGCCGGTATCCCCGCGTTGCTGTTCATCCGTACCCTTCCGTCCCGGCACGTGGCACGACGGCCGCAGACAGAGCAGTCGGCGAGCTGGCGAGCGCTCTTCGGCACGCGGGCCATGTACGTCGTTTTGGGATGGGCTCTGTTCGCCGCGATCGGCTATGGCGGGATGCAGGGCCACCTCGTGCCCCTGCTCGAAGAACGGGCGCACAGGCCAGAGGTCGCCGTGCTGGGCCAGAGCCTGCTGGGAGTCGGGCTCTTGGCGGGCAATATCGCCGCCGGGATCCTGCTGGACCGCATCGCCGTTCGAGTTCTCGCGAGCCTTATGCTCATCCTCCCGGTCGGCGCCCTCGGCCTCTTGCTGGCTGTGCCTCCGGGGCCGGGCGATCTCGCGATCACCACAACGATCGGAATCGCGACGGGCACCGAGACGGCCGTGCTCGCCTATGTCGTCTCCCGTTATGTGCCCCCGGAGATCAACGGGCGCGGCCTCGCCACCGGCATGGTCGCCGTTGCTCTGGGCGGTGGGATCGGGACCATGCTCGGTGCGGTCTCGCACGATGCGACTGGCAGCTACCACCTGTTCATCACGGCGAGCGCCGCCTCGCTCGTCGTCGCCGCCATCTGGCCGTGGGCGCTTCCGGCACGTCCGCTCCTGGATGAACCGCGGGGTTCGTCGTCGATTGCCGGAAACCATACCTCTGACAGAGATATCGCTTGACCATGGTCGATCAGACGCCCACCAGAAACACCATCCTCGATTACCTCGCCCTGCATCCACGGAGCGGATGCGCGGTCCGGCACGCTGCTGCCCGAACACCGTTCTGGGGCCTCAGCGCTGGTCAGCTTTGCCCGCAGCGGTCGTTGTTGGGCTGGATCGTTCTCGCCTACGGGGTATTCCAAGTCTCTAGGTTTGCTCCGTCGGGTTCGGTGACGTCGTGGGACATCGTGGTGCTCCTGGGCAGCGCGCTGCTGGGCTGCGCGCTGGCCACTCTGCGGGCGTTCACGGTCCGCTTGGGTCGCAAGGACGGCCAACTCATGCAACAGGGCACGGTGATCACGGCGGCGCTGTGGATCGTCGGCCTGGGGCAGCATCTGCTCAGTGAACTTCTGATGCCCACTCCGGCGCTTGCGCAGGCGACGCTGCTGGCGTATTTCGGGCTCGTGATTCTCGTGCAGCGTGGTGTGCTGCTCGGCCGCGCCCGCGCGGCCGGACATCTACAGGGGAGGAGAGCGTGATGAACCAGACGCAGGATCGCGTCGGATTCCTCGGCCTCGGCATCATGGGGGAGCCTATGGCGCTTCGCCTGGTCCGCGCCGGGGTGCCGCTGGTGGTGTGGAACAGGTCACCCCGGGCCGCGGAAACGTTGGCGTGGGCGGGAGCAGAGGCAGCCGAAAGTGTGGCGGACGTCTTCCATCGCTCGCGGATCGTCATCCTCATGCTCGCCGGAACGGTTGCCATCGACGCCGTCCTCGGACCCGCAGGGCACCGCCAACCCGAGCTCTTCGCAGGCAAGACGATCGTCAACATGGGGACGGTGTCCCCCGCCTACTCGCAGCAACTCGACGATGAAATCCGCGCTGCAGGCGGCGTGTACGTCGAAGCGCCCGTGTCGGGCTCCCGCCGGCCCGCCGAAGGCGGTGCTCTCATCGGGATGCTCGCCGGCCCGGAGCGAGCAGTAGGCGAGGTATCGCCGATCATCGAGCATCTGTGCTCGTCCGTCACCTACTGCGGCGCGATCCCGGCGGCGCTCACGATGAAACTGTCCGTCAACGTCTTCCTCATCGCGATGGTCACCGGCCTCACAGAGTCCTTCCATTTCGCCCAGCGGCACGGGCTCTCCCTCGACGCACTACGTCAGGTCCTCGACGCCGGTCAGATGTCCTCTCCGATATCTCGGCTGAAGAGCGAGAAGATCGTCGCGAACGACTGGGCCCCGCAGGCGGCGATTCGGGACGTGTTGATGAACAGCGCTCTGATCACCGACGCCGCACGCGGCCGAGGAATCGCAAGCCCACTCTTGGACGTGTGTCGGGCCCTCTATGACGAAGCAGTGCAGCGCGGCGATGGCTCACTCGACATGGCCGCTGTGGTCCGCGCGATCGCCGACCGGACGGCATCGACGCCTACGCGCCAAGAGCCCGGTGACACGATCTCCATCCGCCGCTCCAGGGGGGATTCTGACTATTCAGCCTTCGCTGAGATCTGGCGACGAGCGGTCGACGCGACACACGACTTCCTCGCGATCGGCGATAGAAACGCGATCGAGGCGCGACTTCGCGCCGAGTACTTCCCGTCTGTGACGCTCTCCGCGGCAGAGGTCGGCGGTCGGACGGTGGGATTCTGTGGAACGCTCGATGGATCGCTGGAGATGCTCTTCGTCGACCCCGCCCACCACGGCAACGGAGTGGGCACTGCGCTTCTCCGACACGCCATCACGAACCACCACGTCACCAAGGTGGACGTCAACGAGCAGAACACCTCAGCGTTGCGGTTCTACGAACACCACGGGTTCGAGATCGTCAGACGCAGCCCCATCGACGAGGCAGGTCGCCCCTACCCGCTGCTGCACTTGACGCATAACGCCACCCGGTGAGGCACCCGCATCGGCTCTTCCCCGACCCCACGCCCGGTCACTGTGAGAAGGTCAATACGTTGTCGTCGACACCCCCGTGAGAGAGCGTCGTGCGGCTCGGAGCGATTGATGGATGCACGCGTCGGACTCCAGGGCGGCAACGCGCCGGTGGTGTGGTCGCACGCGGGCAGAGGCCCGGAAATCAAGGAATCCGACCGACAAGCCCCGGAGAACCGGAGAACCACGCGGAACTCCGGGGCTATTCTCATGCCCTCCTTCGGCCGGAATGACGGCCGTCTCAGAGGGCTCTCACAACAGGAGCGAGAACCTGCTCAGGGGACGAGCACGATACGTCCGAACACCTCGCCGGCATCCATGAGTCGGTGGGCGTCGGCGGCGGCGCTCAGCGGGAGGGTGGTGTGAACCACGGGGGAGAGGACACCTCGAACGGCGTCGTCGAACATCTCGCGTCGCACCCGGGCGAGTTCGTCGCGTGGCACGGTATCGAGGCTGAGGGTTCCGAAAGTGATCGATCGGCGGAAGCCGGCCAGAAGTGCGGTGCCGAAGTCAGCGGGCGGGAATCCGCCGACCACGCCAACGGCGATCAGGCGACCGTTGGGCGAGAGTCGCTCGATGAACCGGGGAAGATCGTCGCCGCCGACGATGTCGAGGATGACGTCGAACTCGGCCGGGGCTTCTGGATCGCCCGCGCCGGCGCGGTCGAGCAGGTGGGTGGCGCCGAACGCCCGCAGCCGCTCCCCGCGTTCGGGAGATGACGTGGTGACGGCGATGGCGCCGGCGCCGGCGCGAGCTGCCAGCTCTACGCCTGCCAGGCCGATGCTTCCGGCGGCGCCACGAACGAGCACCGATTCGCCCGTGACGAGGTGAGCACGTTCGAGCGCGAAATGCGCGACAGGTGCCGCCCCGCCCAGGGTCACTGCGTGGATGGACGTGAGTTCGGCTGGCAATGCGACGATCTCGTCGGCGCGAGCGATCACGTGCTCAGCGTACCCGCCTGAGATCCCCGTGAACGCCCAGACGCGGCGACCGAGCCATGCGGGGTCGACATCTGCCCCGGTCGCCGTCACGACGCCGGCGGCCTCGCTTCCCGGAATCATCCCCGAACCGCGGGTCGCATCGGCGATCCCGCCTCGGCGGATCACGACATCGACACCGCCGACGCCGATCGCTTCTGTTCGGACGAGGACCTCCCCGGCTCCGGGCGTCGGGACGGGAAGCTCCACGAATTCCATCCCACTCGGGTCGCCGAAGGTCCGGATGACTACTGCGCGCATGGGTGCACTCCGTTTCGAGGCGGGGGATCGAACCCGCCTTCCGAAACGTAACGGACGCCTGCGTCCACTTGGCTAAAGTGAGACACATGCCCGCCACAATGCCTCAGGCCTTGCGTTCCGACGCGAAGGAGAACCGCGACCGCGTCCTCGCCGCGGCTCGCGAACTGTTCGGGACTGACGGCCTCGACGTCACCATGCGGCAGATAGCTCGACATGCGGGGGTGGGGCCGGCCACGCTGTATCGGCGGTTCCCCACGAAAGCCGATCTCGTCCGTGCTGCCTTCGTGAATGAGCTCGACGCCTGTCGCTCGATCGTGGTCGATGCCCTTGCCGACACCGACCCGTGGCGCGGGTTCTGCCACATCATCGAGCAGGTCTTGGTGCTCAATGCTCGGAATCAAGGCTTCACGGACGCGTTCCTCTCCGCCTACCCTGATGCGGTCGACTTCCGCGCGCAGCGCGAGGATGCAGTGCGAGCGATCGTCGCCGTCGCCCGTCGTGCGATCGATGCCGGCGCCCTGCGATCCGACTTCGTCCTGGACGACTTCCTGATCGTCCTGCTCGCGGCGCGGGGACTCTCCCGCACGACGGAGGCGGAGCGCGCCCGTGCTGCGCGTCGCTACTCGGCGCTCGTGATCGACGGACTACGCGCATCCGATCGGCACGGACCCCTACCTCCTGCGCCGGGGCTCATCCCGAGTGTCATCCCAGGGTAGACAGCGTGCCTCCCTCATGAAGGGTGGGCGACGACTGAGAGCTGGGACCTGATGCGCGCAAGTCATGCGATTGCTGACACGGGGTCTCAGGTTCGATTCCTGTCAGCCTGACCCGAGAAGGCCCGGAGACTCGTAAGGGTCTCCGGGCCTTCTGCGCGCATCGTGAAGTTCTCTGCCACTCAGCGCTGGCTGTCCACGAGGCTCGTCCGGTGGGTGCGGGTCGAGATACCCACGGCGATGACCGTGGCGATGGCGAAGGCGACGAGCATCACGACGATGTACATGTTCACGCCGGATGCCGACGGCGTCGAACTGTCCGGGATCGAGGTGGCGCTCAGGATGCTGCCTCCGACGATGTTCATCACGACAGCTCCGACGCCGAGCATCACCTGTACGAGCGAGGCGACGACGCCCTGCCTCTCCTCCGGCACGAGAGCCGTCGCGAGGTTGAAGCCGGAGGTGACCAGCGCCCCGGCGGTCAGCCCGAGCAGGCCGGCGCAGATGGCCGCGGGCAGGAAGGCGCTGGTGGAGAAAAGGAGTCCGAGACCCGATGAGAGACCGATGAAGGCGCCTCCGGCGAGCGTACGAGCAGAGCCGATGCGGGAGCCGAGCCAGCCGGCGAAGATCCCGCCGATCGCGGCGCCCAGGGCGGGGAGCGCGAACATGAGGCCGAGTGAGCTCGATTCTCCGGCGAGACCGTATCCGAGGCCTGCGTCGGGCGGTGTCTGCCCGATGATGCTCATGAGTTGCAGGAGCGCCTGATATGCGCCGGTGCCGAGCACGACGACGAGCAGGGTCGCGACCAGAGGACGCGTCAGGCGGCGCAGATCGACCACGGGCTGTGGGGTGCGCAGCGCCGAGAACACCCATGTCGTCAGAAGGCCGATCCCCAGCAGCAGCATCACGACCAGCCCGGCGCTCGTCCACCCTGCCGTGGGCGCGAGGCTGATGTACGCGAGCACGCCGGCGAGGCCGAACCCCAGCAGGAGCGCCCCGAGCACATCGAGTCGACTGCGCGCATGAACCGGCGACTCGGGCAGGAAGGCGCGCACGGCGATCGCCGCGATGAATGCGAGCACTGCCGACACGACGAACACGGCGCGGAAGTCGAAGGCCGCGACGACCGCTTCGAAGAGGAACGGTGATGCGATCCCGAGGATCGCCGAGCCGGAGGTGACGATGCCGACGGACGTCATCCCGACACGGGCGGGGAACATCTGTCGGATGTAGACGACGGTGATGAAGACCGAGCCCACGGCGGTCCCCTGGATGACGCGACCGAGCAGGAAGATCCCGATGTGGGGGGCTACGAGGCAGATGAGCGCACCGACGCCGCCGGCGAGCAGTGCGAGGACGAGGACGCGGCGTTTTCCGTAGATGTCGGCGCTCTTGCCCAGCAGCGGTGCCCACATGGCTCCCGCCAGAACGGCGCTGGCGTTGAGCCAGGCGCTTTGGTCCGTGCCGAAGAACTCGGCCATCTGCGGCAGCACCAGCAACGGGGCGACGATGACCGTGTCGACGAGGGTGTTCGCGACGATGAGGATCGCCACCCACCAGACGAGGCGTCCGCGCCATCCGTCGTGATCTCTGTCGGCGAGGGCTGTCGAGGGCGAGGGGGTCTGGGTCATGGCTCACTCCGGGAGTCGGTGCGACGTGTCGTCGCGAATGTTGTGGACATTGTGGGAGGGCGGTGTTGCACTCGATCGAAGACGCAGGAAACGGGCATGGTGGGTGCATCCGTCGAAGGAAAATTCGTCCAGCGAGCCGCGGGCGAATGAAACGGCTAACATCGGCTGACGTTGCTCGGCTGCTGCGGCTCGCGGTTGCCCTGGAGAGCATCGGAGGAGAAGGTTGACCCATGACGGTAGATGACTCGCGCGTGCGTCGGCCCGGCGGGCGGACGCGGCTCGTCACGGAGAGGCTGCGGGCGGCTGCGCTGGAGATCGTCGCCGAGAACGGGATCGACGGCCTGCAGTACGAAGAGCTCGCGTCCCGCGCACAGGTCGGGCGCGCGACGGTCTATCGACGGTGGCCGAACCGCGACGATCTGTTCCGCGATGTGCTCACGCATTTCGCTGAGACGTCGGTGCAGATCGAAGACACGGGCGACATCGTGCGCGACCTGACGGTCTTCCTGCATTCGTTCGCCGAGGCATCGGTCACGCCGGCTGGCCGCGCAGTGCTCCAGATCCTTCTGCGTCGAGTCGACACTCAGGATGGGCTGCACCGGGTGGGAGTGGAACTGCTGGATCGCCGCACCGGCGAATTGCAGAGTCGCCTCGACCGGGCGACGGAGGTCGGGCAGCTGCCCCCGGTCGAGGCCTCCTTCGTCAACATGATGCTCGTGGGACCGGTGCAGTGGTTCGTGCTGCGCCGGGAGCGGCCCTTCGCCCTCGATGATGCTCGGGAGATCGTCGAGCTCGTGTTGGCCGGTTTACGGCGCCGCGACGTCGGCTGAGTCCTCGATTCTTCGCAGACCTCTCCGAGCAGGTCCATTACCGGCGACTTGTTTCACAAGCGGTCGCCTTCGCGCTTATCGAGATAGCATGTCTCATTAACGGGCGGGGTTGGCTCGCTCCGACGAAGGGACTCACCATGGTTGACACCTCGAGCTTCGGATGGGACGGCCACGTTGCGCCCACGCCGTTGGAGGAGTACTCGAAGCGCTACGCCGACTTCTTCGAGATGCGTCGAGAGGACGGCATCCTCGAACTGCGCCTGCACACCGACGGCGGCCCGTATGTGCACAACTGGGCGGCGCACAACGCATGGAATCGGGTGTGGCAGGACGTCGGCAACGACTCCGAGAACCACGTCCTGATCATCACGGGGACCGGTGACACCTGGTTCAGGGGCGACCCGCGCCAGACCTGGCCCAAGCCGCTCGTGGAGGAGACCCCGGACTACATCTTCCAGCAGACGATCGACGCGTGGAAGCTGATCGAGAACTTCGTGAACAACATCGACATCCCCACCATCGCTGCGGTGAACGGGCCGGGGATCCACACGGAGTTCGCCCTCATGTGCGATGTGACACTCGCCGCGGAGGACGCCGACTTCATGGACCCGCATTTCATGGTCGGAACCTCGCCAGGCGATGGACTCGCTCTGGCCCTGCAGCACCTGATGGGCACCAAGCGCGCCGCCTACGCCATCTACGGCGGAACGGGGATCCCCGCACGCAAGGCTCTGGAGTACGGTCTCGTCAGTGACGTGCTGCCCCGCGAAGAGCTCCTCCCCAAGGCGTGGCAGCTCGCCCGCGACATCATGAAGCGTCCGCGGTTCGCACGCTGGTCGACGCACAACATCATCAACCGGCCGTGGCGCAAGCTCGTGACCGAGGACTTCGGATTCCACTTCTCGCAGCAGTCGTTGGCCACCGTCGCCGCCAAGACCCTCATCCCGGTCCCCGAGCTGGTCGCTGACGCACGCGAACGCAAGGTCTGGTGATCCGGATGGTGGGGGCCGCGGCCACGAGCATCCGCACCGGCGCGGGCGTCACCTCGTTCCGCGCCGATGGCGCCGGGCCCCCGCTGTTCCTTCTCCACGGGCTCCAGGTCGGGCAGGAACTGTTCGACGGGCTGCGCGCGCACCTGACGACATCGTTCACGGTCATCACCTATGACCAGCGCGACCGGGGCGAGACCGTGTTCGAAACCTCGCCCTACACGACGGACGATCTGGCCGACGATCTCGCCGCGCTCATCCAGGCGCTCGGCTATGCCCGCGCACACGTTCTGGGAACGTCGTTCGGGGGGATGGTGGCCCAGGCCTTCGCGCTCCGTCACGCCGACCTCCTCGGCGGGCTCGTGCTCGGCGCGACCTCTCAGGCCCCGTTTCGCACCGAGCGAACCGCCGGGCCTGTCGCGGACCTCCTCGTCGCGCTCGCGCATGGCGATGAACCGCGTGCCAGGGCGACCCTCGCGCACCTCGTGCCGTCGGCGCCCTCAGCGTCGCCGACGGAGGGAGCGTCGACGCATCCTGACCGTGGCAGCGGGCTGATGCGGCGCTTCGGTGCGACTCATGGGTTCGACACACGTGGCCGACTCGGCGAGATCGTCGCCCCGACGCTGGTCATCCACGGGCGCGAGGACGCCGCTGTGCCCGTGGCGGACGCCCTGTCGATGGTCGACGAGATCCCGCGGGCAGATGCGCTGCTGCTCGCGGACTGCGGGCATGCGTGGGAGAACGAACGCCCCGCTCGTGCGGCGTCCGCCATCGCGTCCTTCCTCAGTGATCCACGCCATCCGCAGACGGTCCCCGCGCTGCTCGACGCCTGAGCGTCACCGCACGCGCCGCCCGCCGAGAGTGACCGACCGGATGCGCGTGCGCAGCGCTCGAAGATCGTCGATCTCGCCGTCCACGACGACGAGATCGGCGATCTTCCCCGGCGCGATGACGCCGAGATCGTCCTGCCGCAGCAGCGCCGCGGCATCGGCGGTGGCTGCGCGCCATGCATCCGCAGGCGTCATGGAGGACGCTTGGGTCATCAGCAGCAGCTCGTCGAGGTTGCCGGCGGAAGGGTGGCCGTACGGAGGTGAGTCGGTCCCCATCGCGACCTTGACGCCGGCCTCGACGGCTCGAGCGAAGCTCGCCCGGTGGGCGGCGACAGCCTCCCTGGCGAGAGCCTGGCTCTCTGCCGGGATCGGCACCCCGCGGTCCGCGGCATCGACGATCGCCTGGGTGGCGGACAGCGTCGGCACGAGCCACGCATCCGTGCGGAGCAGGAGATCGATCGCCTCGTCGTCGAGGTGGTACCCGTGCTCGATCGAACGGGCTCCGTGCCGCAGCGCCGCCTTGATCCCTTCCGCACCCTGCGCGTGCGCGAAGAAGTAGGTCCCCGCCGCGGCCACCTCTTCCGCGATCGCAGCGAGTTCGTCATCGCGGAAGTGCGCATGCCGCGGATCATCTCCCGTCGACATGACTCCGCCCGTGGTCGCAACCTTGATCGCGTCCGCCCCGGCCCGCAGGATCTCCCGCACGCCACGGCGCACGTCGTCGACCCCATCACGGACCGAGCGCGGCCGTCCCGGGTGTGGCATCATCATCGCCATCGAACGGCTGCCGCCGGAGGGGAGATGCAGATCGCCGTGACCGCCGGTCTGGGAGAGCATCACGATCGCGGTCTGCAGTCGCGGTCCTTCGATCAGGTTCTTCGCGATCGCGCGCTTGACGCCGGCATCCGCTCCGGCCGCGTCCCGCGCCGAGGTGATGCCCTGATCGAGGAGAAGCGACAGGTTGCGCACCGCCTCGTAGTAGGGGAGCGAGAACGGCTCCTGCTCGCTCCGAGCGACGTCGAGGTCTCGTACCATGACGTGCACGTGGCAGTCGAAGAGACCTGGGACGACGAACGCCCCCGTGCAATCGACGGCCTCATCGCCGTCCAGTCCGACCCCGACATCGACGATGCGATCTCCGATGATGGCGACGTCGGCTTCTGTCGTCGTGACGCCGTCGAAGACGCGCCCTCCGGTGTAGACCGTGCGGGTATGCATAGGTGGTGTTCCTCTCAGCACTCGACGACATTGACGGCGAGTCCGCCCTGCGCCGTCTCCTTGTACTTGTCGCTCATGTCCGCGCCGGTGTCGCGCATCGTCGCGATCACCTGGTCGAGCGAGACGCGGTGCTCCCCGTCGCCCCACAGGGCCATGCGGGCGGCGTTGATGGCTTTCGACGCCGCGATCGCATTGCGTTCGATGCAGGGGACCTGTACCAGCCCGCCGATCGGATCGCAGGTGAGTCCGAGGTTGTGCTCCATGGCGATCTCGGCGGCGTTCTCCACCTGACGCGGAGTGCCGCCGAGGATCTCAGCCAGCCCCGCCGCGGCCATCGACGACGCCGACCCGACCTCACCTTGGCATCCGACCTCGGCGCCGGAGATCGAGGCGTTCGCCTTGTAGAGCGTGCCGATGGCGGCTGCGGTGAGCAGGAACCTCTCGATGATGTCCTCGCGTGCCCCGTCATCGGCGGAAGCCGCAGCAGGGGTGTAGTGCAAGGCGTAGTACAGCACCGCCGGAACGATGCCCGCCGCGCCGTTCGTCGGCGCCGTCACCACGCGCCCGCCGCTCGCATTCTCCTCGTTGACGGCGAGAGCGATGAGGTTCACGCGATGCTGCCAGTGCTCGTGGTCGTGGTCAGGATCCTCCGCGGCGAGGCGTGCCGCCCACGCGCCGGCGCGACGCCGCACTTTCAATCCTCCTGGTAGCACTCCGTCTCGCCCGAGTGCGGAGCGCACGCTCGACTCCATGACGTCCCAGATACGGCGCAGCCCCGCGCTGATCTCGTCGTCGGTCCGCCGAGCGCGTTCGTTCTCGCGCATCACTTCGCTCACAGCGAGTCCCGTCTGCTCGCATCTGGACAGGAGTTCGGCCCCTGAGGAGAACGGCAACGGGATGGCGTGCTGTGCGGTCGGGAAAGATGTCGTGTCCTCGCCGTCGCGGAGGATGAACCCGCCACCGATCGAGAAGTACGTCTGCGTGGAGAGCGTGCCGCCGGCGGCATCGAAGGCCGTGAACGAGAGCGCGTTCGGGTGTCGGGGGTGAACGGTCAACGGGCGCAGGATGAAGTCCTCGACCTTGCAGGGGACAGGGTGCCGTCCGCCGAGCACGACTGCACCCGTGCGCGTGATCTCTGCGAGTCGCGTCTCGACCTCCGCCGGGGTGATCTCATCGGACCGGGCGCCTCCCAATCCCAGCAGCACAGCCGTGAACGTGCCGTGCCCGGCGCCCGTCGCGGCGAGTGAGCCGAAGATCTCCACGCGCACGGTCGACACGCGAGCGATCACCGTCTGCGCCTCCAGTGATGAGGCGAAGTCCGCTGCGGCCTTCATCGGACCGACCGTGTGAGAACTCGACGGACCGATCCCGACCGTGAAGAGGTCGAACACTCCGACTGTCGACTGCGCATGCGTCATGGAACGTACGCTAGGCAGCGAGTGCGGTGGGGGAGTCGAATCGATGCTTCCTTACTGAACGAGTACCATCTGCGCAGTATCTAGGTCAGCATGGGGATCATCGTGTCGGTTGCAAGCCCGCCAGTGCGGAGATAACGTCCTTCTTTCTTCAAGCTCTGCAGCACAACCGATCGGTCGGCGATCGAGACGCCGGGCACCCCCTCTTCGATCGCCACCTCGAGTCGCTGCACGTCGGCGAGCGCCCGCATCCACACCGACAGCACGAGGTTGTACGGGCCGATCGTCGACGCGGCCATGCGCACCTCGCTGAGCCGTGTCATGGCGGAGCCCACGCGTTCGGCCACGCTCGCCGGGACACGAAGGAAGTACCACGCGTGCACGGGCCAACCCGAGTGAGCGCGCGCGACCTCGGTGCGAACGACGAGGCGTCCCTGCGTGCTGAGTGTGGCGAGCGCCTCGCGGATGCGGCGTTGCCCCACCCCCAGCTCTCTCGCGATGCTGGTCACGGTGGCGCGCCCATCCTGACCCAGCACGTGCAGCAGAGCGTGCTCCAGCTGCGGGTCGACGTCGCCGCGAGCAGCCACGGCGGGGGTATCGATGGTGCGCTCGACGGCGGCTGTCTCGTCGGCCGACAGGGAACGCAGGCGCCACTGTCCGGCATCCGTGAACGGAGAGGACAGCAGGAGAGTGCGCGTCGCACGCACGCCGGAGAGTCGACGCATCCGCCCCATGATGTACTCGCTCAGCGAGTCCAGGTCGCTCGCGCCCACGATGGCCAGCAGGTCTCGTCCTCCCGCGGTGTGATCGATCGTGAACGCCTCCGGGTCGGCGGCCAGTGTCTGGGCGATCTCCAGAGTGGCGCCGGGCTCCGCTTCGATCTCGAGGATCGCGGACGGTCCGCGTGCTCCCGCTCCAGGGTGGCCCGCCACCCACGCCAGGCCATGGTCGGAGAGCCGTTCCCACCGGCGGGCGAGCGTGACCGAATCGACTCCGATGATCGGGGCAAGGGACGCCCACCGCGCGCGCGGATTGATCTGCAGCGCTTGAATCAGTCGCTTATCCGTCTCGTCAAGACTCGCTAACTGCGCAACGTCGTCACTCCTGTTCATGAAACTGCATTCTAGGTGCCCTCGTCGCGCTCGCGGGTGAACATGTCCCATCGCATCGGAATCGACGGAGGAACACGTCATGTCGCAAAGACTCTCGCGGGGGCGCCCGGCCATCGGCGTCGTCGGCTTTCTGGTCGTCATGGAGTTCGGAAGCGGGGCGCTCCAGGGCTGGTTCTCGCCGTTGCTCGCCGCGATCGGCCAGCAGTTCGAGGTCGGTGCCGGTGCGCTGAACTGGGTGAGCGCGATGTACATGCTCATGACCGTCGCCTGCGTTCCCATCCTCGCCAAGCTCGGAGACATGTTCGGGCACAAGCGACTCCTGGTCGTGGCGACCGCACTCGTGGCCGCCGGATCACTCGTCGTCGCCTTCGCGCCGACCTTCGAGGTGTTCCTCCTCGGGCGTGCTCTGCAGGCACCGTTGGCAGCGTTCCTGCCGTTGGAGTTCGCGATCGTCCGGGCTCGAGACGAGCGATCGGCGAGCCGAAGCATCGGAGTGCTCGTCGGTGCGCTCACCCTCGGTGCCGCAATCGGCTCGCTTCTGTCCGGCCTGCTCTTCGGCGCGACCGGCGACCTCACCATCGTTCTGCTGATCCCCGCGGTGTTCATCGCCCTGTGCGTGCCGGTCGTCGTGCTCCTGGTGCCCGAGACCGCCGTCCGCAAGCGCGGCCGCGTCGACATCGTCGGAGCCGCGCTGTTGACGATCGGCCTGCTCGCGATCCTGACGGGCATATCGAACGCCGGAACCTGGGGATGGGGTGACCCGCGAACTCTGACCCTGATCCTCGGCGGAGCCGCGGTGCTGGCGGTGTGGGTGATCGTGGAGCGTCGGATCGCCGATCCGCTCGTCGATCTCGCGATGCTCACGCGGGGAGGGATCGGGCTGCCGATCATCGCCTCCCTGCTGTTCGGCGCACAGACCTACGGCGGTCAGACCGCGAGCTTCCTCTGGCTCCTCGGGAACAGTGCACGCGATGGCTACGGCCTCGGGATCCCCCCTGCCGCCGCCGGCGGGGTCATCGTCCTGTACGCGCTCGCCGCCTTTCTCGGCACGCTGTTCGGAGATCGGCTTGCGCGATGGATGTCGCCCCGTCGCGCGGTCGCGATCGCCGGTGCGACCGCCGCCGTGAGCTTCGCTCTCATGATCCTCTCCGCGGGGGTGGCCGTACTCTTCGTCGCATCCATGGCGCTCGGAGGCGTCTCCGCGGGGGTGCTGCTGGCGGTCCTCCCCGCGGTCGTGGTCCGCAATGCGCCGGCGGATTCGGTGGGGATCGCCTCCGCCCTCTTCAACACCGCTCGCACAGCGGCTGGTGCGGCGGCCGGCGCGGTGTTCGCCCTCGTCATGACGCTGTTCGTCACCACCGCCGATGACGGGGCGACGGCTGTCGTCCGCTCCACGCCGTCGTCCTTCATCGCTGTCTGGGCGATCTGCCTGGTCATCTCCCTCGTGCTCGCCGCCATCGGGCTCCGTATGCGGGTCGCCGCCTCCGCAGAACCGCGTCATGACTCTGCCTCTTCACCTGCCCACGAACCGATCGAGGAACGATGACCACCACCCCGTCGCCCCTGTTGCCCGCTGCCATCGCCGACGCACGCGCCGCCGTGCTCGCCTCCCGCGCGAACTGGGAAGCAGAGGTTCTGGCCTTGAGCGCGCAGATCCACGCGCACCCTGAGCTCGCCTTCGCCGAGCACCACGCGGCTTCACGGGTGGCAGAGAGGCTGCGCCATGCCGGTTTCGCCGTGCACGAAGGCGCCTTCGGGCTCGACACCGCAGTAGAGGCCGTCGTCGGCGAGGGAGACATCACCGTTGCGATCTGTGCCGAGTACGACGCTCTCCCCGGCATCGGCCACGCCTGCGGGCACAACATCATCGCCGCTGCCGGAGTCGGTGCAGCGATCGCACTGTCACGTGTTGCCGTCGACCTCGGAATCCGCGTGAAGCTGCTCGGGACGCCGGCCGAGGAGCATGGCGGCGGAAAGATCCTCATGCTCGAAGCGGGCGCGTGGGACGACGTCGACTTCGCCCTCATGGTGCACGGAGGTCCCGGCGACGATCTGCGATGCGCCGACGTACGCACACAGGCCGTGGCTCGATTCGACGTGTCCTTCCACGGGCAGTCCGGTCACGCCGGGGCGCCGACCCCGGAGGGGGCCAACGCGGCGAATGCAGCGACGATCGGGCTCGTTGCGCTGGGGCTCCTGCGGCAGCACTTCCCGGACAGCGTGCGGACCCATGCCTTCATCGCCCATGGTGGTGAGGCGACGAACATCATCCCGTCATCGACACGAGTGCGCGCCGAGGTGCGTGCCGACACGCTGGAGGCGGTGCAGACAGCTCAGCGCCGCATCCTCGCCTGCTTCGAGGGCGGCGCGATCGCGACCGGGTGCTCCTGGACATGGGAGCATGCCGAGCCCACCTATGCGGAAGTGGTGCAGAATCCGACGCTGGCTCGCGCCTGGGACCGCAACCTCGCCACCCTCGGGCGCTCAGCGAGGCCCCACACGGGGGCACCGGGCGGGTCGACCGATATGGGGAACGTCTCCCAGGTCGTGCCTTCGATCCATCCGCTCGTCGCGATCGAGGGATGCTCTTCCGCTCCGCATACGCGTGAGTTCACGCACGATGCCATCGGCCCCGCTGCCGACGCAGCTGCTGTCGACGGTGCACTCGCGATGGCGCTCACCGCCGTCGACGCCGTGATGCTCCTGCGTGCCGGGGAGACTCTCGTCGACGCTGCCGCGCAGGACGTGATGGGGTACCGCGGGAGATAGCGGGGAGTGCCGCAGGCAGATGTCATCCGTCGGGCGGGCCGAGGTCCGTCGCCCCGCCCGGCGAACGCGAGAGGAATGGCCGGGCCGCACCGGTCTCGCTACGATGACTTCTGATGTCGATCGAGTCCGGATCACCTTCGCCGACGCGGCGGAGACGCGCATGGTGGGTAGTCGCGATCGCTGCGACCGCCGCGGTCATCACCGTAGCGGCGCTCGCCCTGGTGCACAGGCCCGGCTTCACCACCGACGTGACGATCGCTTTGAGCTATGTCGGCGACGACGGGCGCACGTACTCCTGCACGTACGACTACAAGACTCCGAACCGGCTGCGGATGCCTGCCTCGATCGCCGAGTCCATGAACTCACGAGACTGGTCCCAGACGGGGCAACTCATCTACGACTGGGCGAAGAGCCATCCGGCTGAATCGTGGACGACGGAGGACGATCTGCCCGCGGATGATCCCCGCTCGACGAGGGCCGATGCGTCGTGGGGCCTCGCGATGGAGCAGTACGTCCGTTTTCCTCCGTGGACCGTGGACGCGGGAGACGGACCGGAGTACGAGCTGTGGTGGGAAGCGCGCGCGGGCAGCGATTGCGAGGACGGCCTGCGGTGAGGCTCCGTCCCACAGCGACCGTCCTTCGGGCCTCGTCGCGCGCTCCCCAGGATCGACCAGCCCCGCGGCGAGAGCGGATGCTCTAGTTCGCCCAACTGATTCGGGTGGTCTCCGAGTAGCCGAGGTCGTTGCGCACATCGATGCCGATGTGTGTGGCGGTGATGTCGTAGACGATCGTGCGTTCCTCGAACGGTGCGAGGATCGGACGCTCGGTGGAGTCGGTGATCCCGTCATCGTCGAAGTCGAGATCGACGTACACCTGCATGGTGCCGGAGGTCTCATTGCGGAGTGTGAGCGTCACGGGAGTGCTGGTCTCGCCGACGGCGCCGAGCATGGTCTGGGAGGTCAACCCGATCGGCGGGCAGTCGACGACGAGTTGCTCCTGCAGGTACACCGCCCTCGCGGTGCTCACTCGATATGTGGGCGTCCCGTTCGGGTAGAGCCCGTAGCCGAACGACTCCGTCGCGCCGGCGCTCACGATGGGGCCGTCGCCCGCCTCGAACACGCCGTCGCCGTCCATGTCCACATCGGCGAAGACCTGCAACGACTCCGAGGTGTGGTTCGTGATGAACAACGTCAGTCGGTCGCGACCGCCGCACGTGACCACGAACCACGCGGTCAGCTCCGCCGCGTCGCTCGCAGCGGCGAGCGGAACGGCGGCTGCGGCAGCGACCACTGGCACGCTCCACGCGGCAGCTTTGAGGGCAGTCCGCCGGCTCATTCCGGCAGGCTCGTTCGTCCCCATCGATATCCCCAGTTCGCTTCGTTCAGGCCGTCCCAGTGTCGGCGCAGCCGCCAGCATATCGCTAACGGGATGCGTGTTCCTGGCCGCTGTGCGACCACTTCTCTCGGTGACCCGCTTGCTGGTGCGCGCCCTACGCGAGCCGGAGGAAGGCGGATGCCTGAGCGTTCTGTGTCTGCGTCGCCTGACGGTTCACGACCTCGCTCCAACTCGGGTAGACGCGGAAGCCGCGCTTGCCGGGACTCGTCGAGGAGGACGTCACGCCGAGCTGCTCCAGGTGGAGAGCGGTGAACCGGAAGAAGCCGAAGCGGTCACCATCCGGCACGAACACGAGGAGTCCGTCTGCTGGATCGTCCGAACCGAACGGCCGCGTCTCGCCACGCTCATCACGTCTCCAGGCGGCGACGAAGGCTCCGGGCTTGGTGGGCGTCACGCGTGCCGTGCGGATTCGCCAGAGCTGTGATCCGATCCCCACGATGCCGGATTCGTAGTCGCCGCGCTGCTGCTCCGGCTGCGGCCGCTCCACCTCTCCGTATCGGTCTCCCACGATGGCCACGAAACGGTCGAAGGCGGTGAACTCCACCCGTCCACCGTAGGTGCTGTCTCCCGGTGGCGTTCACTCCGCCGCGGGATCGGAGTCCAGGCCGCACATGCGGGCTCACCCCCTGGCGTTCTCCAGCAGCCCGCGCGCCAACCCGCGCGCCACCTCGAAGGGCTGCGCGAACGTCTCCATCCCGACCGTGACGATGGCGCCCTCGTAGAGCAGCATCATCGCCCGCGCCATCGCTGAGGCGTCCGCGACCCCCGCCTCGCGGCAGAGGTCGGTGAAGACGTCGAGCAGCCAGGCCTTCTGCCTTGCCACCTCGGGGAACACGGGGTGGCCGTCGTGGCCGTCGCCGATCTCGGCTCGGGCGTTGATCGCGCTGCAGCCCTTGGGGCTGTAATCGTCGGACCAGGTGATCGCGGCATCGAAGATCGCCAGCACGCGGTCGATGCCGGGGGCGGGGATGCGGGACAGGTGGTCGGCGACGTGCGCCCGCCACTTCGCGTCCCTGTGCTGCAGATACGCGACGACCAGCGCCTCCTTCGACCCGAATCGGTCGTAGAGCGTCTTCTTGGTGACCCCTGCGGCCTCGGCGATCGTGTCGACGCCCACGGCATGGATACCGCGCTCGTAGAACAGTCGTGAGGCGGCGTCGAGCACGCGCGAGGCTCCGGGGGTGAGCGGGGCGAGCTCGGGAACGGACGTGACCATGGGTCGAGTATACCAACCTGTATAGTCGGATCAATGAGTAAACAGATCGGTGTACTTCGGCTCGGAATCACCATCCTCGCCTCGGCAGCCTTCGTCGCGACCTGGAGCTCCGGCTTCCTCGTGCCGGCCCTCGCCGCCGATGCCTCCCCGCTGACCCTGCTCGTGTGGCGGTTCGTCCCGCTCGCGGTGGTGCTGATCGTCATCGTGCTCGCCACGGGTGCGGCGCGCGGCGTACCTCCCGCCGACGTGCGCCGGCAGGCCCTGATCGGCGTCTTCGCGCAGTTCGGATACTGCGCCGCCGTGTATGCGGCTGTCGCGGCCGGTGTCGCCACCGGCACGACGGCGCTGATCGACGCCGTGCAGCCCCTGGTGGTCGCGATGCTCGTCGGGCCGCTGCTGGGTCTCCGCGTGCGGGCGGCGCAGTGGGCAGGGTTGGTGCTCGGCGCGATCGGCGTCCTCCTGGTGGTGCAGTCGCAACTCGGCGGTTCCGATGCTCCTCCTGCGGCGTATCTGCTCCCGGCGCTCGCGATGGCGTGCCTGATCGTGGGCACGTTCCTACAGAGGCGTTCCTCGGTGCACACCGGAGTTCTCCTGACGCTCACGATCCACGTGACCGTGACCGCCGTGGCACTCCTGCTGATCGCCGTGTTCGCGGGAGCGCTCGTGCCGCCGGCGTCCGTGTCGTTCTGGGTCGCGGCGGCCTTCTCCGCTGCCTTCCCGACTCTCGCCGCCTACGGTCTCTACTGGTGGCTGCTGCGCCGTGTCGGGATCACCGCGCTCAACGCACTGTTGTTCCTGGTCGCCCCCGCCACGGCTGCGGCGGGAGCGCTGCTGCTCGGCGAGCAGCTCACGGCGGTGACGCTCGCCGGATTCGTGCTGTGCGGCGCCGGGGTGGGCGTGGTGCTGGCGAGCGAGTCGCGCGCCTCACGCCCCGGTGACCCGCCTGCGCTCAGGCAGCCGACCACGAGCGACGAGCCCGCGACATCCCGATCATGAGCCCGCCTGCGACGACCGCGAGCAACGCGACGAGGGGCGTCGTGCCCAGCTGGCCTCCGCTTTCGGCCAGCTGATCGCCCGAGCCTGCTTCTCCCGACTCCGGCGCGGGAACCGCGGGGACCTCCGAGATCGCCGCCGGGGCGATCGTGAGCTCGTACGTGATCGTGGCATCGGGCTGTGTGCCGTTGGCTGCGACGATCGTGACGGTGGAGGTGCCGGGTGTGGTCGGAGAGCCGCTGATCACACCGGTGGTCTCGTTCAGCGTCAGGCCAGGGGGCAGCGATCCGGAGCCGACGGTGTACGTCGACGACGGCGTGCCCGACGTGGTGATCGTGTGCGAGTAGTCGGTGCCGACCACGCCGCTCGGCGGCGCGGCGGAGGTGATCGTGGGGCTCGTCCGCACGGTACCCGGTTCGGTCGTGCAGCCGGTCGGCGCGGTGATCGTGTTGGTATCGAGAGTCACGGCGCCGGTACGAGCGAGGAGTCGGCCCGTCACGGTCGCTGCGGTCTGTGCCGTGACGGAGACGTCGGCCATCACCGTGCCGACGAACTGCGCACCGGTTCTGATCGTCGCGGAGCTGCCGACCTGCCAGAAGACGTTGCAGGCGCTGGCGCCGTCGACGAGGGTGATGATCGCGCCGGAACCGATCGTCAAAGTGGAGGCGGCCTGGAAGATCCAGACGGATTCTGCGGTACCGGACAACGTCAGAGCGCCGGTCAGAGCCAGTTCGCCGCCCGAGTACACGCCAGGAGTCAGCGACGCGCCGGTCAGGTCTCCGAGGCCCGACTGGAGCGGCGTGAGCCCCGCTGCCACGTTGTACGCGGTGGTGAGGTCGGCCTGCGCCTCGGCGGCGACCGCGTCGGTCTGGTGCAGCGTTCCATTCACGACAGCAGGCGGGAAGCCGGTGACTGATGTCTCGGGGCTGAGGCCGACATCGCCGTTGAGTACCGATGGACCGGTGTTGGTCACGGCCGAAGCACCGAGAACGGCGAAGGGGGTCGCTGTTCCGAGGTCGATGGGGCCGTCGATGGTCGTGGCAGCGTTCGCCGACGACGCGGAGGTGAGCAGGATGAGTGCCGCGAGAACAGAGGCAGCGACGACTGGGGTGCGTCCGCCGATAGAGGACATGACGATCCTTCCGATAGGGAGGGGCATCGTCATCAACTGCGGTCAACACATCCGCGCCTAGTCGCAGGTCTATCAGTACGGCGCCGGGTACGGCGGTGAGGCCGGAAACTGACAGGACAACCGTTACCTGCGCCGCCCGGGGGGACTTGTGCCTTCCCGCCGTCAGCTGCGCACCCGGTCGCCCGCATCGTGCACCGTGCCACGGGACACGATGCGGGCGACGCGGTCAGGCCACGATCCGCATCGGATGCTCCAGCAGCGTGACCAGCGTCGCGAGGAAACGGGCTGCGGCCGCGCCATCGATGATGCGGTGATCCGCGGTGAGCGTGACGCGCATGCGCTTCCGGGTCGAGACGTCGTCGTCGATCAGCGCAAGTTCGTCGCGGATGCCGCCGACGGCGAGGATCGCGCCCTGTGGCGGGTTGATGATCGCGGTGAAATGCTCGATGCCGAACATGCCGAGGTTGCTGATGGTGAACGTTCCCTCGCTCATCTCGGCGGTCGTCAGCGTGCGATCGGCTGCCTTGGCGATGAGCTCTCGGGTCATGGCGGCCACAGTCGACACCGCAGCGCGATCGGCGTCGCGCAGGACGGGCACGACGAGCCCGGCAGGCGAGGCGACCGCGATTCCGACGTGGATGCGGGAGTGCAGGAGTGTCTGTCCTCGCCCCTCCGGCGAGTAGGACGCGTTGATCTCCGGATGCTGCCGCAGAGCGAGGGCGGCGGCACGCACGATCAGATCGTTGACGCTGACCTTCGCACCCGCCTCGGCGCCGGCGTCGTTGATCTGCGCCCGCAGCGACAGGAGGTCTCCGACGTCGGCGGATGCCGTGGCGGTGAAGCTCGGGACGGTCGTCGCACTCGTCGTCAACCGTGATGCGATGGCCTGCCGCACCGCATCGAACGGCACGGCTTCAGGCTCCCGCGGGTCTGGCGGCGTGGTGGACGCGGCAGTGGCGCGGTCCCTGACGCCGGAAGCGCGTGCGGCTTCCAGATCGGCGCGCACGATGCGGCCACCCGGACCCGTGCCGGCAACCTCGGAGAGGTCGAGCCCCCTCTCGCGGGCGAGCCGTCGCACCAGCGGGGTCGCCGCGCGGCGCTCGGAGTCGAGGGGGGCAGGCGTGGGGGCGGACGTGGGTGTGGGCGCGGGCGCGGGCGCGGGCGTGGGCGTGGGCGCGGGAGCCGGTGCGGGCGCTGCGTCCGTTCCGCGAGGGGGCTGCGCGTCCTCGCCGCGACCGTCGTCCAGTCGGGCGATCGGCGTGCCGATGGCGACGTTCTCGCCCTCGGCGACGAGGATCTCGACGAGCACTCCGGCGTCGTAGGCCTCCTGCTCCATGAGCGCCTTGTCGGTCTCGATCTCGACCAGCACCTCACCGGGCGACACGGCGTCTCCCGGCTTCTTGTGCCAGGCGGCGATGGCGCCCTCGGTCATGGTGTCGGAGAGGCGTGGCATGAGGATGTCGATCATGATGACCTTTCAGGCTCGTCGGGCGACGGCGTCGAGAGTGTCGCGGATCGCCGTGATGGCGTCGTCCACGGAGGGGAGGGCCGCTGTCTCGAGCGGCTTCGCGTACGGCATCGGAACCTCTGCCATCGCGACACGGCGCACAGGGGCATCGAGCCAGTCGAACGCCCCATCCGAGATGGTCGCGGCGATCTCCGCGCCGATCCCGTACGTCAACCAGTCGTCCTCCAGCACCACCGCGCAGTTCGTCCTGCGCACCGAGTCGACGATGGTCTCGCGATCGAGCGGGCGCAGGCTGCGCAGATCGATCACCTCGACGTCGATGCCCTCGTCAGCCAGACGCTCTGCGGCCTCCCTGGCGACCATCGCCATGCGTGAGTATGCGACCACGGTGATGTCACGTCCGGGACGCGCGACCACCGCCTTGCCGATCTCGGCAGGCCCGACGTCGTCCGGCACCTCTCCGGTGGTGTTGTAGAGCGCGAGGTTCTCGAGCACCAGCACCGGGTCGTCATCGCGGATCGCGGCCAGCATCAGTGCCTTGGCATCCGCGGGTGTGGACGGCGCCACGACCTTCATCCCCGGAACGAACGCGTAGTAGAGCTCGACGTTCTGCGAATGGGTCGCGCCGAGCTGCTGTCCGCCGCCGCCGGGGGTGCGGATGACCAGCGGAACCCTGGCCTGTCCGCCGAACATGCCGTAGATCTTCGCCGCGTGGTTGACGATCTGATCCAGCGCCAGCAGCGAGAAGTTGATCGTCATGATCTCCACGACCGGTCGCAGACCGACCATCGCCGCCCCGATGGCGGCACCCGTGAAGCCCTCTTCGGCGATCGGGGTGTCGCGCACCCGCTTCGGGCCGAACTCCTCGAGCATGCCGGCGGTGATCTTGTAGGACCCTTCGAACAGGCCGATCTCCTCGCCGATCAGGAACACGTCCGGGTCTCGGAGCATCTCCTCCCGCAGGGCATCATGAAGGGCCTGGCGATAGCTGATGACGGTCATGCCGGCACCTCCGTGAGGGCGATGGTCGGACGGGGTGCGGCAGGGAACAAGGCTTCTCCGGGAAGGCGGCGGGAGTCGTTCGCCACGGTCGTGGCGTACGTGAAGTCGAACAGCGTCGACACATCGGGATGCGGACTCGCCTCGGCGAACGCCGCGGCCGCGGTGGCGCGAGCGGTCTCCTCCGCGTCGATCTCGGCGATCCTGCCCTCCGTCAGCACGCCGCGCTCGAGGAGGCGTGCGGCGAAGGCGGCGACCGGGTCGCCGGCGCGCACACGCGCGGTGTCGTCTGGGCTGCGGTAGCGGGCGGGGTCCACGACCGAGTGGCCCTTCAGGCGACCGGTCATCGTCTCCAGGAGATACGGGGTGCCGGCACGAGCGCGGGAGAGCGCGGTTCGCATCGCCGCGTGCACCGCTGCCGGGTCGTTGCCGTCGACGCGCGCCGATGGCATCCGGTACGACGCCGCCCGCCGGTACAGCTCCGGTTCGGCGGAGGACTGCTCGACGGTGGTGCCCATGCCCAGTCCGTTGTTGTTCACCACGTAGACGATCGGCAGACCCCAGAGCGCCGCGATGTTGAGGGATTCGTGAAAGGCGCCGATGTTCGTCGTGCCGTCGCCCATCACGCAGACGACGGCCTCGGTACCGCCGCGGTAGTCGATCGCCAGCGCGGTGCCGGTCGCCAGCGGTACCTGACCGCCGACGATGCCGTAGCCGCCCATGAACCGGCTGGCGACGTCGAACATGTGCATCGACCCACCCCAGCCCTTGGAGACCCCATCGGCGCGGCCGTACAGCTCGGCCATGATGCGCTCGGGCGCGATGCCGCGAGCGAGTGCATAGCCATGCTCCCGATAGTTCGTGTAGACGTAGTCGTTCTCGTCCAGTGCCCCGATGACTCCGACCACCGTCGCCTCCTCGCCGAGATTCAGGTGGCAGTAGCCGCCCACCTTCGCCTCGGCGTATGCGCGGGCGGCACGTTCCTCGAATCTGCGGATCATCACCATCCGCTGGTAGAACTCCCGCGACAGTCCGTCAGAGAGCGACTCTGACGGGGCGCGCGTGGAGGTGCGGGGAGCTCGGGCTTTCGCGGACATGCGGGTTCCTCTCGTCCGGTGGATCTGCGCGCCGCAGGGTGGGCGGGCGCTGCCGCACCGGTGTCGCGGCGCAGCATTAATGATACGACTCACGTCTCATTATAGGATGGGGGAAACGGAAGAGATCCACGAGGGGGCAACATGGCGGCGGAGCGCGCGCAGACACCGCGGAAGCGGGGGAGGCCGACCGAGGCGGAGCGGACGCAGCGGAGAGACGACATCCTCGATGTCGCGGTGCAGCTGTTCGCTGCGCGCGGGTTCCATCAGGTCACGCTCGACGACATCGCCGGCGAGGCGCATGTGACCAAGCGCACGATTTACGCGTACTTCGGTGATCGCACCGAGATCTTCCTGGCGAGTGTCGAGCGGCTGCGCGACCGCACGGTGCACCGCGGCGGCGCCGATGGCAGCCTGGAGGAGCTGGCCGTCATGATGGTGCGAGCCCTGCACTCCGATGAGGCGATCGCCCTGCACCGACTGATGATCATCGAGGCCGAGGCTTTCCCCGAGCTCGCCCGACGCTTCTACGACGAAGGCCCGCGCGCGTACATCTCCGCCCTCCGAGAGCGGATACCGGAGGGCCACGATGCCATGGCCTCGGCGCTGTTCGCACTGCTTCTCGGAGAGCCGCATCGTCAGCGACTGCTCGGGCTCGCCCCGGCGCCCTCCGACGCCACAGCGAGGCGCCACGCGCGTGCCGCTCTCGCCCAGCTGGGGCTCGCCGCGCGCACGGCCTGAGCCGTCTCAGCGGAGGATGACGAGCTCCTGCGTGGCGCGGGTCATCGCCACGTAGCGGTCGACGGCACCGGTGACGCCGTCGCCGAACTGGTCAGGCTCCACGAGGACCACGAGATCGAACTCGAGTCCCTTCGCCCCCTCGGGCGTCAGTGCGCGTACACGCGCCGTGGGGGTGAACGAGGGAGCGCCGATCACACAGGCGATGCCCTGCGCGTGCGTGGCGAGCCAGTCGTCGAGGATTCCCTCGAGCGCTGCCGTCGTCGCCTCTCGCACCGGGATTCCGCTGTCCCGCACCGATCTGGGCACGTTCGCATCGGGGATCGCCGCCTGGATGACGGGCGCCGCCGCCGTCATCACCTCGGCCGGCGTACGGTAGTTGACTCCCAGATGCGCGACCCGCACCTCGCGGATGCCGACCCGCTCCAGGCGCTCCGCCCAGCTCTCCATGAAGCCGTGCCGTGCCTGCGCGCGATCGCCCACGATGGTCAGGCTCCGCGAGGGGCAGCGCGCCAGCAGCATCCGCCATTCCGCGTCGCTCAGCTCCTGGGCCTCGTCGATCACGATGTGTGCGAACGGGCCCGCGAGCTCGTCGGGAGGGGAGACCGGAGGGGCATCCACGCCGATGAGCACATTCCGAGCGTCCTGTCCCTTCAGGATCGACATGACCTTCATCTCGCTGTCGTCGTCCTCGATGAGGTGGTCGACGACGTGCGACATCTGATCCTGGGCCGAGGCGATCACCGCCTGGCGACGATGTTCTGCCCGTGTCGCTTCCGGGTCGCCGATCCGTCGGCGTGCGGCGTCGAGGAAGGGGAGGTCGGCCACGGTCCAGGCCTCGTGCGTCTCGCGCTGCAGGATGGCGATCTCCTCGGCGGTGAGAGACGGGGCGCAGCGTGCGAGGAAGTCGGGGTCGCTCCAGAAGCGGCGGACGATCGATGCCGGCGAGAGCAATGGCCAGGCGCGCACGAACGTCCCCGTGAGCTCCTCATCCTGCCGCAGCCACCGCCTGACCGCGTGCGGAGGGGCGTCGTCGTCGTCGATCTGATCGGAGAGCGTCTCCAGCAGCTCCTCCCACACCTCATCGCGCGCATCATTGTGAGCGGAGGAGGTGTCGGCGGCGGAGAAGGCCTCGGCCCATTCCTCGCGGCCGAGCCACAGATCCGCCCAGGGGGACTCCAGCCGCAGGGCGCGCTGGGGAGGTCGTTCGTGCACGGCGGCCGCGGCATCGATCATCGCGACGGGATCGAGCGTCGCCTTGAGGTGTGCGACACGGGGGACCTTCTCGGCGACGGCGTCTCGCCCCTCCGGCACGAGGTCGCGCAGGGTGCTCAGTCGGACGCTGTCCTCGCCGAGGCTCGGCAGCACGTCCTCGACGTAGGAGAGGTAGTGCGCGTTCGGGCCGACGAGCAGCATGCCGCCACCGCCGTGCGTCAGGCGCGGCTCGGCGTAGAGCAGGTGCGCCGCGCGATGCAGGGCGACGACCGTCTTGCCGGTGCCCGGACCGCCGTCGACGACCAGAACTCCCGGCGAGGGTGTGCGGATGATCGCATCCTGGTCGGCCTGGATCGTCGACAGCACGTCGCGCATCCGCGCCGAGCGGTCCGAGCCCAGACTGGCGATGAAGGCGGACTGGTCGTCGAGGGCATCCGGATCGCTGAACCCCTCTGCGGTGAGCGCCTCATCCCAGTAGTCGGTGATGCGTCCGTCGCTCCAGCGGTACCGGCGACGCGAGGAGATCCCGCGGGGGTTCTCCATCGTCGCGGCGAAGTACGGCTCGGCTGCGGGTGTCCGCCAGTCGGTGAGAAGCCGGGTTCCGTCGTCGGCGGCGAGGCCGGAACGACCGATGTAGAGCGGCGCGCTGCCGTCGCTCGGCGTCATCCGTCCCAGGCAGAGGTCCAGGCCGAACCGGTCGAGCAGTCGCAGGCGACCGCTCAGCCTGCGGATCTCCAGGTCGCGGTCGACGGCTGTCCCACCGGGGCCGGCGTGTGTCTGTCTGGCGGCGCTGAGGCGGGACTCGGTCTCTTCGCGCTGACTCTGCAGAGCATGGGCGATGCGCAGGAAGTGCGCGCGGTCGGCATCGATGAGGGCGGACGCGCTCTTGTGGCGCGACGAGGGCGGGAGGTGGAACGGGTCGAGGGGAGTCGTGGGCATGGGAGTCTCCTTCGCGCTCACGCGGTGGCGGCATGAGCGAGGATCGATCCTGCCCCATGCAGGGGGCCTTGTGGCAAGCCCCCCTGTCGGAGATATCCTGAAAGTGGAGGAACTTCGTGTTCCTCTTTTTTCGTCTTCGCCCTCTTCCGCTCCGCGGGAGGGGGAGGCGCTGCGCGACGACGGGCCGCGCGGATCAGCGATCGACGAGCGTGAGACGGCGGGGATTTGCCCTCTCGAGACTCCGCCCCAGACGAGAGCTCGAGAGGGCGCACCGCCCAACCCGGACGGTAGGGGAGGCGGCGAAGATCTCGCTGCTCTCGTCGGCTGATTCCCCAGGTCTCAGCCTGTAGCCCCCGCTACGCATAGCAGAGTATCGCGATTTCGTCTTGTCCGCCATTTGGGGGACAAACTTTTTCGAGATTTTCTCCACCGCGCAAGGTGTTTGCCTCGACGGCCTGCGTTCCTAAGGTGGAGACATGGACAGAACGCTCGTGTGGACAGCTCAGGTCGCGATCCCCTCCGGCCACCGGGTCGAGGTGACCGAGCAGGCCGATCCGCTCACCCAGGAGCCGGTGCTCCTGGCTCTGCTCGACCTCGACACGGGCATCCGCTACCGGCGCGCGGAGGAGCCGCGGGGTGAGCTCGCCCGCTGGCTCGGCCGCGTGCTGGAGTGCACTGTGATCGTCGGAGACCGCGGAGCGCGCACGATCCTCACCGTCGATCCCATCGGCCCCGGCGCCGTGGGCGCGAAGGTGGCGCTGCGGGGAGCGGATGCGGCAGCCGACGCGGCCAAGGCCGAGGCCGACCGGTGGGGTGGGATCGACCGGCCGCCGGCAGAGGAGCCGGAGCGGTTCTGGTGACCTCCGCTCATCGGAAGTCCCGGGAGCGATGAGTCAGACCCGTGCGCAGGTCCTCGAAGGCATCGGCCAGCACGTTCACCACGCCCTCGGGTGAGCGCTCCAGGATGCCCCGGATGATCAGCGCGGGGGAATCGCGCGCGACCCGGCGATAGCGATTCCACACGCCCGTCGAGCAGACGACGTTGACCAGACCGCTCTCATCCTCGAGGTTCACGAAGGTGACGCCGGCCGCCGTCGCCGGACGTTGACGATGGGTGACGAGTCCGGCGACCTCGATGCGGCGACCCACCTCATGCTTCTGCAGGTCCAGTGCCGTGAGCACCCCCCGCTCCGTCAGCGCCGAGCGGAAGTGCGCCATCGGATGATCGTCTGTGGAGACGCCGGTGGCCCAGAGGTCGGCTGAGAGCTGCTCGTAGCTGGTCTGATCGGAGAACAGCGGCGGCTGCACCGACACCGTCGTACCGGGCAGGAAACGAGCGCGATCCTCCGCCGCAGCACCCGCGAGCCAGATCGCCTCCCGTCGCTCCAGTCCCAGGCACGCGAACGCGCCGGCGGTGGCGAGGGCTTCCAGTTGCGCGGCGGTGGCATCCGTGCGCCGCACCAGGTCATGCAGATCCCGATAGGGACCATGCGCCTCGCGTTCGGCGACGATCCGCTCGGCCAGAGGGGCACCGATTCCGCGGACCCCGCCGAGCCCCAGCCGCACGGCGTACCCGCCGTCCCTGCGGTGAGCCACGGCCTCGTCGGGGGCGACCCTGTTGAAGCGCAGCGTGGGCGGCTGGGGATCTGCGAGGCAGGAGTCGAGACCGGTGGGAGTGCGTGGTGTGGCCGCGGTGAGCGGTTCCATGGTCTCTGTCGCCCCCGAGGTCTGCAGATCGGGGCGCCGCACCTCCACGCCGTGGCGCCGTGCATCGGCGGTGAGCGTCGCCGCCGAGTAGAAGCCCATCGGCTGGGAGCGCAGGAGCCCGGCCAGGAACACCCCGGGGTAGTGCAGCTTCACCCAGGAGCTGGCGTAGACCAGCAGCGCGAACGACAGCGAGTGCGACTCGGCGAAGCCGAAGTTCGCGAACGCCTGGATCTGTGCGTAGATGCGGTCGGCATCGTCGCCGATCAGACCGCGCCTGGTCATGCCGGCGTAGAGCTTCGCTTTGACCTTCTCGATCTTCTCGAGGCCGCGCTTGGAGCCCATCGCCCGTCGCAGCAGGTCGGCTTCGTCAGCCGTGCAGTCGCCCACGGCTGTCGCCATCTGGATCAGCTGCTCCTGGAAGATCGGGATGCCCAGGGTCCTCTTCAGGATGTCCTCCAGATCGGGGTGCGGGTAGGGAATCGTGAAGTCCACCGGTCTCTCGCCGCGTGCTGCCCGTTCCCGGTTCTCCTCGTCGATGCGGTCCTTCGCCATCTTGCGACGCACGAAGGGATGCACGGCTCCGCCCTGGATGGGGCCGGGCCGGATCAGGGCGATCTGGATCGTGAGGTCGTAGAAGCTCCGCGGCTGCAGACGGGGGAGCAGGCCGATCTGGGCGCGGGACTCCACCTGGAACACCCCGATCGAGTCCGCACGGCAGAGCATGTCGTAGACGGCCGGCTCCTCCTTCGGGATGGTCTCCAGGGTCCACCGCTCACCCGTGGCCTCGTGGATCAGGTCGAAGCAGTGCTGCAGAGCGGCGAGCATCCCCAGCCCCAGCAGGTCGAACTTCACCAGTCCCATCCACGCCGCGTCGTCCTTGTCCCACTGGATGACCGTGCGATCCTCCATCCGGGCATGCTCCACCGGCACGACCTCGCCGACGGGGCGGGCGGTGAGCACCATCCCCCCGGAGTGGATGCCGAGATGGCGGGGCGCTTTCAGCAGCTCGCCCGCGTACTCGATCACGTTCGCGGGGATGTCATGCTCGTCCGCGACCTCCAGCCCCGTGCTCCAGCCGTCGACCTGCCGCGACCACGCGTCCTGCTGCCCGGGGGAGAAGCCGAGAGCCCTGGCCATGTCGCGCACGGCGTTCTTCGGGCGGTACTGGATGACGTTCGCGACCTGTGCTGCGCGCTCGCGCCCGTATCGGCCGTACACCCACTGGATGATCTCCTCGCGCCGGCGGGAATCGAAGTCCACGTCGATGTCCGGCTCCTCCTGCCGGGTGGTCGCGAGGAAGCGCTCGAAGGGGAGCTTGTAGAGGATCGGATCCACGGCGGTGATGCCCAGCAGATAGCAGACGGCGCTCGCCGCGGCCGACCCGCGCCCCTGGCAGAGGATGCCGCGGCGCCGCGCCTCCGCCACGATGTCGTGCACGATGAGGAAGTAGCCGGGGAAGTCCTTCTCCTCGATGACGTCGAGCTCGCGGCCGATGCGGCGCCGCCCGTCGTCATCCAGCCGCGGGTACTTCGTGGGCACGGCCTCCCAGACCAGGGAGCGCAGCCAGCTCATCGGCGTGTGCCCCTCCGGTACCTCCTGCTGGGGGAGAGCCGGTCGGGCCCTGCGCAAGGGGAAGGCCGATGCGGCAGCCAGCTCGAGGCCGTAGGAGATCGCTCCGGGGTACCGCCGGAAGCGGGCCGTCATCTCCGCGCCGCTGCGCAGATGGGCGCCGCCGTGCGCGGGGAGCCAGCCGTCGAGATCGTCCATGCTGCGCACCGCCCGCACCGCGGCGACGGCCTCGGCCAGCGGGGCGCGGGCCGGCGTCGCATAGTGCACGTTGTTGGTGGCCACCACGGGCAGGTGCATCCGGCCGGCGAGTTCGGCGAGGGCGTCGTTGCGGCGGCTGTCCTGCGGGTCGCCGTGGTCGAAGAGCTCGACGGCGACGTGGTCCGCGCCGAACAGGTCGACCAGCAGGCGGAGGGGAGTCTCGGCATCGCCGTTCTCCAGCCCCCTCCGCACGCTGCCCTTGCGGCATCCGGTGAGGATCGTCCACTCCCCGCCCGCGCTCGCCGCGAGTTCGTCGAGGTCGTAGACGGGGCGTCCCTTCTCGCCGCCGCGCAACTGGGCGGTCGTGATGGCTCCGGACAGCCGGTGATACCCCTCCATCCCGCGGGCGAGGACCAGCAGATGCTCTCCCAGCGGATCAGGGGTGCCTCGCTGCGGAGCGGGCAGCTCGAGAGACAGCTCGGCGCCGTACACGGTCTGCAATGGCGCCTCCATCAGGTCGGCGACCTCGGCGAAGCGGGCAGCCCCGTAGAAGCCGTCGTGATCCGTGAGCGCCAGAGCCGTGAGGCCGAGCCGTTCAGCCTCGGCCAGAAGCTCCTCCGGCGACGAGGCACCGTCGAGGAAGGAGTAGGAGGAGTGCGCGTGCAGCTCGGCGTAGGGCACGGCATCCGCCGGGCGGGGGATGGGCGTGGGTGGGGTCCGCTGTCGTCTTCGACTCACCGGTCCGGGGTCGGCACGCCCTCCTCGGGGCTCGGCGACGGTCGGGTGCGCAGGGGGCTCCTCTCCGCTGAGCGTGCGCTCCAGCTCGTTCCAGGACAGCGGTGGATTGTGCCAGCCCATCAGCGGTACCTCCCCTCAGCCCACCAGCGCTCGCCGGTGCAGAACACCAGCCAGGCGCGGTCGTGGTCATCGACGATCTGCAGCCGATGCCCTTTCTTGCCTCCACCGGCCGTCCACCGGTGCTCATGGATCGGCCAGGGGCCCGCCCACCCCTGCACGGCGCTTCCGTTGATGCGCGCCGGGGCGGCGGAGAGCGCCCCGCGTTCATCGACGCTGATCGTGCCCCCGTCCGCGGCGTCCACTCCGATGGGGCGGGGCGGACGGAACACCTCGGCGGGGAGTGGATCGGGCAGGCTCCCCGGCCAGGGTCGAGCGGGATCGCGGGGGGCGACCGGGCGCTCTCCCCACGGGGTGAGCACCTGCCGGTCGGCGAGCCAGCGTCCACCCGAGAGCGCGGCGGTGACCACGCCCTCGTGGCCGAGCATCGTCTGCACCCGCGAGACGGCATGGTGCAGGCGCTCATCGGTGCCGGAACCGAACAGGCCAGGCTGATGATGGGACGCATCGTCCACCGCGACGGGCACGATGCGCACGGCGGAGATGCCGCCGAACGCCCGCGCCTCGTCGACCGGATCCTTCGCGTTCTGCGCGGCCAGGGCCTCGAGCTGCCAGCGGATGCGGTCGACCAGGTCGGAGGCGTCGAAGCAGGTGGGATGCAGCCAGGTGCGGGAGAACACCAGTCCGTTGTCGTCGGTCAGATCGATCCGGACCTCGGTGCACACGAGCGACGCCTCGCCCAGGGCCACCAGCACGCCGTCTGCGGTCTGCCGTACGGCGAAGGCCACTTGATCGGCTCCGGCCAGAGGGGGCTCGAACTCCACGCTGCGCACCAGTTCGGGGTCGGGTGGGCGCGGGATCAGGGGCTGGGAATCCGCGCCGGCCGCGAGGGCGTGCAGACGGGCTCCGCGCTCGCCGAAGCGGTCGCGCACCTCGAGAGCGGGGAGCGCCGTGAACTCGCCGAGCGTGCGCACGCCCAGTCTGATCAGGAGGTCGGGGATCTGCTCGTCTCGCAGCACCTGCACGGGGTAGGGGGCCAGGAAGTCCTTCGACAGCCCCGCGGGGACGACCGTGCGAGGGCGGGGCCCTCTGGCGGCGATCTCGGCGGTGAAGGGGCCGTCCGCGACGCCGATGCGCACTTCCGGCAGGCCGGCCTCTGTGAGGACCGCGGCGAGGGCATCCGCCGCTTCGGCCTCGCCGCCGTGATAACGGGAGATCCCCCTGGCGCGCAGCACGGCCAGTCCTGGCCGGAGCTGGGCGACCCCTGGCGCGTGCTTCTCGATGAGCTGCAGCACGGGGAGGAAGGCGCGCTCGTCCCGCGCGGCATCGTGGGGGAGCACCTGCAGGGAGGACAGATGTCCCTGGGCGACGCGTCGACGCTGCCCCGACCGCACGCCGTGCTCCCGCGCCGAGGCCGTGCAGGCCACGACGGTGTTCGCCTGCACCAGCGCGGTGGGCGGGTGCGGTGGCGGCCCGCCGAGAGCGGCGCGCAGCGGCCAGTCGGGGAACCACAGCACGAGGACGCGGAGCGGGGCGTTCATCCGGCCTCCGCCCAGAAGGAGAGCTCGAGGTCGGGAACGGTGCTCCGGGGGGAGTCTTCGGAGGGCAGAGAGGGCAGCGCGGTGAGCTCGGGGCCTCGCCGCTCGGAACTCGACACATCGACGCTCAACGGCTCCACCAGACCGCGGTTGCCGGGGAGGCGCACCTGCACGCGAGAGGGCATCGGGGCGCGCCTGGTGCGGGCGGTCACCGTGACGGTGCAGTCGGAGAGCAGCCCCCAGCCGGCACCGAGGCCATGCCAGTGCGGGTCGTCGATACGGATCGAGCCCTCGCTCTGCGGCCATTCGCCGGCGGAGGACGCGGCGACCAGCAGCGTGCATCCGCGGTCGCGCAGACGTGCGCTCAGACGCGAGACGTCGGCGTCGCGCGCGCGGCTCGCCGGATGGACGACGATCAGGGGGACGACCTCGGCGAGGGCCGAGGTCACGGCGAGCCAGCGGTCGGCGGGGTCGGGGACGAGGATCAGTCGGGAGAGGTCGATGCCGAAGGCGGCTGCGGCCTCCACGCCCAGGGTCGGCATGCCGACGACCGCGCTCCAGTGCCCCTTGCGGGAGGCCGCGCTGAGCAGGGCGAGTACCAGACTCGGCGAGGGCGAGACGGTGTATGCGGTGCCGGTCAGCAGCCCCTCCTCCGGCAGCAGCGAGGCGAATGCGGGGTCGAGGGGGAGCAGTGCATCGTCACTGCGGCGGCGCTGCATGCGGCTGATCTCGCGGCGCAGCCGCAGCACCTCTCCGGCGCGGGAGTCGCCCGTCGGAGAGAGCGCGGTCACCGCATCGAGCCCGATCCCCATGATTCCATCCTCGAAGATATATTCGAATAAAGCAAGTCGCTGTGATCACGATAATTCGTACATCGGACATCGCGGGAAGGGCGTGTGGAGCGCCTGCGTTGAGGGGCATGACGCGGTTATCCACACCCGTCGCGGCGCCTCCGACGATGATCTCCTAGCCTGCCGACATGGATCTGCGCACCGTGCTCGTCGCCCTCGCCCACCTGGCGCTGGCGGGCATCGGCGCCTGGCTGGTCGTGATCGACGCCCGCACGCATCGGCTGCCGAATCGCATCGTGCTGCCGACCCTGGCGGGGCTGCTCCTGCTCGTGCTGCTCGATGCGATCGGCACCGGAGGGACGCGCGCCCTGCTCCGTGCTCTCCTGGGAGCGCTGATCCTCGGCGGCTTCTACGCGGCGCTGCGTCTGCTCAGCCCTGCCGGGATGGGAGGCGGCGACGTCAAGCTCGCCACGGTCATCGGCCTGCTCCTCGGCTGGCATGGCTGGCAGGCGCTCGCCGTGGGCGCCGCCGCGGCCTTCGTGCTGGGTGCGCTCTACGCACTGGTGCTGATCGCGGTGCGCCGTGCGGACGGCGCGACCCGCATCGCCTTCGGACCCTGGATGATCGCCGGCGCCGTGGTGGGCATCGTGTGCGCCTGAACGGAACGCCGTCCGTGCTCCCCCTGCCTGGGGAGGGCGGGACTAGGGTGATGTCATGGCACTCGCACGACTTCACGGCGGCCCGCTGGACGGGCAGATCATTCCTCTGGGCGACGCGGACGACAAGCTGATCGTCCCCTACAGCGAGACGCAGGTGGTGTACAACCGCCGCGGCGAGCCGTCCAACACCGGCTCTGCAGACGGGCCCACCGAGATCGACTACTGGTACGACGAGGCGCTCGAGGACATAAGTCCTTCGGATGACTGAGCCCTCCCGCACGGTCGAGGTCGAGCGCAAGTACGACGTCGACGTCACCACGCCCCTGCCGCTCTGGGAGGGGATCCCGGGGGTCGACGCCGTGACGGCCGGTGAGGCGCGCGCACTCGACGCGCGCTACTTCGACACCGATGACGGGGCGCTCTCCCGCGCCGGCGTCGCGCTGCGCCGCCGCACCGGCGGTCCCGACGAGGGCTGGCATGTGAAAGGTCCCCGTGAGGGCGACGGACGCCTCGAACTCGGGTGGCCGCTCGGCGATGGCGAGGAGCTTCCGGAGGCGGTCGCGACCACGATCGCCCGCTGGACCACTGCGCCGTTGAGTCCGCTCGCGCGCATCGAGAACGACCGCACCGCCTATCTCCTCACCGGCAAGGACGGCGTCGTGGCGGAGTTCGTCGACGACCGCGTCTGCGCCACGGATCTGCGCCGGGGAGCGCAGCGAGAATGGCGCGAATGGGAGATGGAGCTGGGACCGGCCGCGCCCGCGGATGCGGCGGGACGGGAAGCCTTCTTCGCCGCCGTCGAGCGCGCGGTCCGTGCCGCCGGCGGACGCGACTCCGCGTCCGGATCCAAGCTCGCGCGCGCCCTGGGGTTCTGAGCCGCATCGCAAACACGCCGACCCGGCGCAAGCCCCTTCCCACGACGGTCTCCGGGGTGCTTGAGTGACATCATGAGTCGCCCTGCCGTGCTGAGATCACTCCAGACGATCGTTCCGGATACCGTGCTCCGGCAGGATCAGATCCGCGACATCTTCGGCTCGCAGCCCGATCTCGGACGGCTGGCGCAGCGGATCGTGTCCACATCGTTCACCGTCTCGGGCATCGACACCCGCCACACCGTGATCGACGAGTTCGCGCCCACCGCGGCGCCGGAGCATCCGGTCTTCTTCGATCGCACCGCAGGCGCGCTGCTGTCTCCGAGCACGGGCACACGCAACGAGGTCTACGTCCGTGAGGCGTTCCCGCTCTTCGTCGCTGCGGCCCGCCGCGCGATCGAGGCGGATCCCGACATCGAGGCGAACGACATCACGCACGTCGTCACGGTCTCCTGCACCGGTTTCTTCGCGCCGGGCCCCGACTACGCGATCATCCGCTCCCTCGGGCTGAGAGACAGCGTGCAGCGCTACCACCTCGGCTTCATGGGATGCTACGCCGCGATGCCGGCCCTGCGGGCGGCAAGCCAGTTCTGCGCGGCGGATCAGAACGCGGTCGTCCTGATCGTCAGCGTCGAGCTGTGCACCCTGCACCTGCGCTCCTCCGAGGACCCCGACACGATCGTCGCCTCCTCTCTGTTCGCGGACGGCGCGGCCGCCGGCATCGTCACCGCTCGCCCCCTCTCCACCGCGGTCCCTGGCCTGCGGCTCGACGGATTCCACACCGCGATCGCTCCGCAGGGCGAGAGCGACATGGCCTGGATGATCGGAGACTCCGGGTTCGAGATGGTCCTGTCGACCGCGGTGCCGCAGATCATCGGCGAGACGATCCTCGATGCCCTCCGCCCGCTATATGCGAGAGAGGGCGACCTGGGCACGGCTTTCGACGGCGGGACGATCGGCGAGAAGGTCGCGCACTGGGCGATCCACCCCGGTGGGCGCAGCATCCTGGATCGCGTGCAGGAACGCCTCCACCTGAGCGATGCGCACCTGCATCCGGCCCGAGAGGTACTCCGCGAGAACGGCAACATGTCGAGCGCGACCGTGCTGTTCGTGCTGAAACGTATCCTGGAGCACGAAGGGGCGCAGCCGGGCGAGCGGGTCGCCGCCATGGCGTTCGGGCCGGGGTTGACCGCGGAGAGCGCGCTGTTCACGGTCGACGAACCGGGGCCCCGTGCGGCCTGACCTGTCGGCCAGGGCCGTCGATGCCCGCGAGCTGATGGATGCGCCGGATGCGGATGAGCGGATGCTCGGTCGCACCTACGACCGATTCCGCATCGTCAACGCTCTGGTCTCGCGTCCCGGCGGTGTCTACCGGCGCGACGTCCGCCCGCGCGCGCGTCACGGCCGCGTGCGCATCCTCGATGTGGGAGCCGGTGGGGGAGACCTGTGCCGCGACCTCGCCCGACGGCTTCACCGCGATGGGCTGTCGGCCGACATCACCGCGTTGGACGCCGATGAGCGTGCGATCAGGTGGGCGTCGGACCACGACGGCGGCGCCGGCATCCGCTACCGCTGCGCGTTCTCGCACGAACTGGTCGCCGAGGGAGCGCAGTTCGACGTCGTGCTCTCCAACCACGTGCTGCATCATCTGTCCGATGCCGAGCTGCCGCGGATGCTGCGGGACACGCGGGCACTGGTCGGCGACTCCGGGGTGGTCGTGCATCACGACATCGCCCGCGCCGGCGCCGCCTACGCGCTCTATCGGGCCGGCACCGCACCGTTCGCCGGTACCGTGCTGGCCGGGACCTTCATCCGCGAGGACGGGTTGATCAGCATCCGCCGCTCGTACACGGCGCAGGAGCTGGCCGCGGTGGTGCCGCAGGGGTGGACCGTGCGCACGAGGATGCCCTTCCGGCTGGAACTGCGCTGGAATCCGACGACCCCGTGACGACGAAGGCCCGATCCGCAGAAGCGGACCGGGCCTTCGCGATGCGAGAGGATCAGAAGTTGATCATGTGGCCGGCGAGGCCGTGGAAGCCCTCCTGCAGCGCCTCCGACAGCGTCGGGTGCGTGTGCACGTTGCGCGCCAGCTCGAGAGCCGTGAGGTCCCACTTCTGCGCCAGGGTCAGCTCCGGCAGGAGCTCCGAGACGTCGGGGCCGATCATGTGCGCACCGATGAGCTCGAGGTGCTCGGCGTCCGCGATCAGCTTGACGAAGCCGACCGGCTCGCCGAGGCCGTGGGCCTTGCCGTTGGCCATGAACGGGAAGGTCGCGACCTTGATCTCGCGCCCCTCGTCCTTCGCCTGCTGCTCGGTGAGGCCGAACGAGGCGACCTGGGGCGAGCAGAACGTCGCGCGCGGCATCATGCGGTAGTCGCCGAGCGTCTGCGTCTCCGCACCGCCGATGGTCTCGGCCGCGACGACGCCCTGAGCCTCTGCCACGTGGGCCAGCTGCAGCTTTGCGGTCACGTCGCCGATGGCGTAGATGCCCTCGACGTTGGTGCGCATGTGGTCGTCGATGTCGATCGCGCCGCGCTCGGTGAGCTTCACACCGGTGTTCTCCAGTCCGAAGCCCTCGATGTTCGGGGCGAAGCCGACCGACATGAGCACCTTGCCGGCGTCGATCGAGCTCTGCTGCCCGTCCTTGCCGGTGTAGGTGACCGTGACGGAGGAGCCGTTGTCGACGATCGTCTCGACCTTGGTGGAGGTCAGGATGTCGACGCCGTAGTTCTTGTACTGCTTCGTGATCTCCTTCGACACGTCGGCGTCCTCGTTGGGGAGGGCACGGTCGAGGAACTCGATGATCGTGACCTTCACACCGTAGTTCGTCAGCACGTAGGCGAACTCCATGCCGATGGCGCCGGCACCGACGATGACGATCGACTCGGGAAGCTCGCGCGTCATGATCTGCTCTTCATAGGTCACGACGTTCTCGCTCAGCGTGACGCCGGGGAGCAGGCGCACCTTGGAGCCGGTGGCGATGATCACGTTGTCGAACGTGACCTCTTCCGTCGACCCGTCGGCCTTGGCGACCAAGATCGCCTTGGGACCGGTGAAGGTGCCGCGACCGTTGTATTCGGTCACCTTGTTCTTCTTCATCAGGAAGTGGATGCCCTTGACGCGACCCTCGGCGACCTCGCGGCTGCGATCGAACGCCTTGCCGAAGTCGATCGTGAACTCACCGGAGATGCCGAAGAAGTCGGCCTTGTGGTTCAGGGTGTGCGCGAGCTCCGCGTTCTTCAGGAGGGCCTTGGAGGGGATGCAGCCCACGTTGAGGCAGACACCGCCCCAGTACTTCTCCTCGATGATGGCGGTGGACAGGCCGAGCTGCGCGCTGCGAACCGCAGCGACGTATCCACCAGGACCTGCACCGAGGATGACGACGTCGTAATGAGGCATGCGTCAAGCCTATCGCCCCGTGGAGGGGTCGGAATCGGTCCCGGAGGCGTTCCTCCTGGCGCGCACGCTGTACCAGACCATCAGGGCCGCGATGACGACGATGCCGCCGATCGACAGGGCCCAGATCCAGGCGGAGGCGCCGGACGATGCGCCGGCATCCGGCGCCGGCGTCGCGGTCGCATCCGGTGTCGCGGTGGAGTCCGGTGAGGGGGCAGCCGTCGCCGGTGCCGTCGTGGGGGTGGCGGCGGGGGTGGGGGTCGAGACGGAGCCGGTGCTGACGGTGAAGAAGAACTCCTCCGACGTGGGGTGGCCGTCGCTCGAGACGACCTTCCAGATGACGTGGTACTCGCCGGCGGCGGCCTCGGCCTTCAGCGGCTGCGTCACGATCGCCCCGTCCACGGTCGGCTCGCCATCGGTGACCGAGTTGCCGTCCGCGTCCGTCACGACGACCTCGGTCGCGCCGTCTCCGGTGATCAGCTTGGCGCTGAAGGTGAGCGTCAGCTCGCTCGGGAGGGTCTCGACGGTGCTGTCGGCCTCCGGCGATGACGACACCAGGGCGTCGTGGGCGGAGGCGGCGAGCGGTGAGAAGAGCACCAGGAATGCGGCGAGGAGGGTCGCGGCCAGCGCGATGGGGACGGCGGGGAAGGGACGGGCTGTGGTCTGCACACCCACAGCCTATGAATCTCCGGTATGGGATGCCTGAGTGTGAAGGCGGCCTCCCAGGACCGTCTCGGAATCCGTTAGTCTGGATGCTGAGGAGGGCACAGTGACAGACAGCGACAGCCGACCGGCAGGTGACTCGGCCATTCACCGTTCCGGCGAACAACGACACGACGTGACGCAGACGTTCGGACACGATTCGGACCTGTCCTTCGTGCCGTTCGGCGTGGAACTCACCGATGTGGAACAGAGCGCGATCGCGGCGCTGCCCACGGGATCCGCGCTTCTCCTGGTGCGCTCCGGTGCCTTGGCCGGTGCGCGTTATCTCCTGGACACCGACGTGACCACGGTCGGACGCCACCCCGAGGCCGACATCTTCTTCGACGACGTGACCGTGTCCCGTCGTCACGCCGAGGTCACCCGTACCGGGACGACCTTCGAGATCATCGATCAGCGCTCCCTCAACGGCACCTATGTGAACGGCGAGCGTGTCGACCGCAGCCCGCTGGTGGACGGATCCGAGGTCCGGGTCGGCAAGTTCCGCCTCAACTTCTTCGCCTCACCCGTCGATCGCCCCACGGCGAACATCTGATGGCGGCCTCTCCCGCCCGCGAACGCTCTGCGTCCGCGGGCCTGTTGAGTATCGGCCAGGTACTGGCCAGGCTCACACCGGAGTTCCCCGAGCTGACCTCCAGCAAGCTGCGCTTCCTCGAGGTCCAGGGGATCGTCACTCCGTCCCGCACCGAGTCCGGATATCGCAAGTTCTCCACGGCGGACATCGAGCGGCTCCGCCTTGGTCTCACGCTCCAGCGTGATCATTACCTCCCGCTCAGCGTCATCCGCGAACAGCTCGATGAGGCCGAGGCGCGGGGCGAGGGCGCATCGCTCACGCCGCCTCCGTCCATCACGCCGACGCCGCGTCGTTACCGTCGTGACGAACTGCTCGCCGCTGCAGGGGCAGGGCCCCAGCTGCTCAACGACGCGATCAGCACGGGCGTCATCACGGCGCAGGAGAGCTACTCCGAGTCGGTCGTCACGCTGCTGCGCGGCCTCGTGGCTCTCGACCGCCACGGCATCGAACCCCGGCACCTCCGTTCGCTGCGCCAGGGCGCCGAGCGCGAGGTCGCACTCATCGAGTCGGCGATGTCGGCTCTGCTCCGCCGGACGGACGCCGCGTCGCGCGCCAAGGCGAGCGAACTGGCCCCGGAACTGGCCGCGAAGATCGACGAGGTGCGCTCGCTCTTCGTCAAGGATGCGCTCTCGCGCGTCCTTTCGTAACGAACTGATTGCGACACACCTTCGGTGTCGCACGGATGTCATTGCCGCTGCCTGGGCACTGCTCTACCGTGGAGATAACCGTTCCAGGGAGGAATTCAGATGAATGCGGATGAGCTCGCAGGAGACCCGCGCTTCGTGCCCGAACTCCTCTTCACGGACGGTCTTCCGGCCATGGATGACGAGGTCGGCTACCGCGGCGCCGTCGCCGCACGCGCAGCCGGCATCACCTACCGTCAGCTCGACTACTGGGCCCGCACCGAGCTCGTGGAGCCCACCGTCCGCGGCGCCAGCGGCTCCGGTTCGCAGCGCCTCTACGGCTTCCGCGACATCCTGGTGCTCAAGCTCGTCAAGAGCCTGCTCGACACCGGCATCTCGCTCCAGCAGATCCGCACCGCGGTGGAGGAACTCCGCCGCGCCGGCATCCGCGACCTCGCCGGGACGACTCTGATGAGCGACGGCGCCTCCGTCTACCTCTGCACCTCGAACGACGAGGTCATCGACCTGGTCAGCCGTGGTCAGGGAGTGTTCGGCATCGCGGTGGGCAAGGTCCTGCGCGAGGTCGAGTCCACGCTCGTGCAGTTCGATGCGACCGCGCCCGACCCGGTCGACGAACTCAGCGCTCGTCGCTCCCAGCGCTCCGCCTGACGAACTCCTGCATCACGCAGAACGGCCATCCTCGATGAGGATGGCCGTTTCGCTGTGTGCGCGTGTATTCGTCAGTTCTGGGTGCCGTTGTCCGCGACGGCGATGCGTCCGGTGCGGATGATGCGGTCGAGGAGCTGATCGAAGTCCGCGGCGAGCTCCTGGGCGGAATCGCCGGGCCAGATGTGGAGCGGCTTCGCTGCGCCCTGCGCCTGCTGCAGCGAGGTGCGCTCCGGCAGCTGGGGCGAGAGGACGAGCGGGCCGAACATGTCGCGGAGCTCCTTGATGCGGAACTGGTGCTCGATGGACTGCGGGCGCACGCGGTTCACCACGATGCCGAGCGGCTGAAGGCGGGGCGAGAGACCGCGACGGATCTCCTCGATCGCGCGCAGAGCGCGGTCTGCGGCCGCCACGGAGAAGAGGCCCGGCTCCGTGACCACCATGACGCGATCGCTGGCCGCCCATGCCGTGCGTGTCAGGGCGTTCAGCGACGGCGCGCAGTCGATCAGCACGAGGTCGTAGTCGGCCTCGACGGCGGCGAGTGCCTCCTCGAGCTTCCATACGTCGCGCACGCTGGGGTGCGGTCCGTCGAAGTTGATCGCCGAGGGGCTGCCGATGAGCACGTCGATGGTGCCGGGATGCACCTTCGCCCACCCGCTGGAGGTGATCGCCTGTCGGACGACCTTCTCCTTCGGGTTCGCCAGGACATCGGCGACGTTGAGCCGACCTGCCACCTGGATATCCATCCCGGTGGATACATCGGACTGGGGGTCGAGGTCGACGACGAGAGTACGGACGCCCCGGGCGAAGGCCGCTGAGGCCAGGCCGAGGGTCACGGTCGTCTTGCCGACGCCTCCCTTGAGAGAGCTGACGCTGAGTACGTGCACGGACTCCACGTTACCTTCCCCTAGGCTGGGGGAACACTCAGCCCCGCCCCATGTGCGTCGAAAACGCCGCACATCGAGCTTTCAGAGGTGTGCATGTTCAAGAAGATCCTTGTGGCAAACCGCGGCGAGATCGCGATTCGTGCCTTCCGTGCGGCAGTCGAGGTCGGGGCGAGAACCGTCGCCGTCTTCCCGCATGAGGACCGTGGCTCCGTCCATCGGTTGAAGGCTGATGAAGCCTACGAGATCGGCGAGCGGGGTCACCCTGTTCGCGCCTACCTGAGCGTCGACGAGATCATCCGCGTCGCGCGCGAGTCCGGTGCCGACGCGATCTACCCCGGATACGGGTTCCTGTCCGAGAACCCGGAGCTGGCGGAGAAGGCGGCGGCGAACGGCATCGTCTTCATCGGCCCCCCTGCTGCCGTGCTCGAGATGGCAGGGAACAAGGTCGAGGCCAAGCGGCACGCGATCGAGGCCGGCGTACCGGTGCTGCGCTCCACCGAGGCGTCGGACGACGTCGAGCTGCTCGTGTCGCAGGCGGCGGAGATCGGATTCCCGCTCTTCGCGAAGGCCGTCGCCGGTGGTGGCGGTCGCGGCATGCGGCGGGTGGCGACGGCCGACGAGCTCGCTCCGGCGCTCGCGGAGGCGATGCGCGAGGCCGCCAGCGCGTTCGGCGACGCGCGTATGTTCCTCGAGCAGGCGGTCGTGCGGCCTCGTCACATCGAGGTGCAGATCCTCGCCGACAAGACCGGCGAGACCGTCCACCTCTTCGAGCGCGACTGCTCGGTGCAGCGCCGTCATCAGAAGGTCGTCGAGATCGCTCCGGCCCCGAACCTGGATGACAGCATCCGCACCGCCCTGCACGGCTACGCGGTCGCGTTCGCGCGGTCGATCGGCTACGAGAACGCCGGCACTGTCGAGTTCCTGCTGGAGACGGCGGGGGAGCGCGCCGGCGAGGTGGTGTTCATCGAGATGAACCCGCGCATCCAGGTCGAGCACACGGTGACCGAGGAAGTGACCGACGTCGACCTCGTCCAGAGCCAGATGCGGATCGCCGCCGGGCAGTCGCTCGCGCAGCTGGGGCTGCAGCAGGAGAACGTGCACCTGCGCGGCGCGGCGCTCCAGTGCCGCATCACCACGGAGGACCCCACCCAGGGCTTCCGTCCGGACACGGGGAAGATCACGACCTACCGTTCGCCCGGTGGCGCCGGCATCCGCCTCGATGGCGGAACCGTCCACCAGGGGGCGCAGATCAGCCCGCACTTCGATTCGATGCTGGCCAAGCTCACCTGTCGCGGGCGCGACTTCCCGGCAGCGGTCGCCCGTGCGCGTCGTGCGCTGGCCGAGTTCCGTATCCGCGGCGTCTCCACCAACATCCCGTTCCTCCAGGCGCTGCTCGAGGACGAGGCCTTCATCGCGGGCGACGTCAGCACCTCGTTCATCGACGAGCGCCCTGAGCTCCTGCGCGGCCGGGTCTCGAAGGACCGCGGCACCAAGATGCTGAACTGGCTCGTGGACGTCACCGTCAACAAGCCGCACGGCGCGCACCCCGGTGTCGTGGACCCGCGGACCAAGCTCCCGACCGTCGACCTGACCGCGCAGCCCGTCGCCGGCTCTCGTCAGCGACTCCTCGAGCTCGGCCCCGAGGGCTTCGCGCGGAGCCTGCGAGAGCAGACCGCGCTTGCGATCACCGACACGACCTTCCGCGACGCCCACCAATCCCTGCTGGCCACGCGCGTGCGCACGAAGGACCTCGTCGCCGCGGCGCCCTACATCGCGCAGCTGACCCCTGGTCTGCTCTCGGTCGAGGCCTGGGGCGGTGCGACGTACGACGTCGCGCTGCGGTTCCTCGGCGAAGACCCCTGGGAGCGCCTCGACAAGCTGCGGGCGGCCCTGCCGAACGTCGCGATCCAGATGCTGCTGCGCGGCCGGAACACCGTCGGCTACACCCCATACCCGACCGCGGTGACCGACGCCTTCGTGGCCGAGGCCGCAGCGAGCGGTGTCGACATCTTCCGCATCTTCGACGCGCTCAACGACGTCGAGCAGATGCGACCGGCGATCGAGGCGGTGCGCCGTACCGGCACCGCCGTCGCCGAGGTGGCCCTGTGCTACACGGGTGACCTGCTCAACCCGGCCGAGGACCTCTACACGCTCGACTACTACCTCGAGCTCGCCCAGCAGATCGTCGATGCCGGAGCGCACATCATCGCGATCAAGGACATGGCGGGTCTGCTGCGTCCTGCTGCCGCGGCCACGCTCGTCGCCGCACTGCGCGAGCGTTTCGATCTGCCGGTGCACCTGCACACGCACGATACGCCGGGCGGTCAGCTCGCCACACTGCTCGCAGCCAGCGCGGTGGGAGTGGACGCCGTGGATGCGGCATCCGCCCCGCTGTCGGGAACGACCAGCCAGCCGTCGCTCTCGGCACTCGTCGCGGCGCTCGCGCACACGGACCGCGACAGCGGTATCGACCTCGGCGGAGTATCCGACCTCGAACCGTACTGGGAGGCTGTGCGTCGTCAGTACGCGCCGTTCGAGTCGGGGCTGCCGGGACCCACGGGTCGTGTCTACCATCACGAGATCCCGGGTGGTCAGCTGTCGAACCTGCGCCAGCAGGCGAAGGCGCTCGGCCTCGCCGACGACTTCGAGCTCATCGAGGACATGTACGCCGCGGCGGACCGGATCCTCGGACGGGTGCCGAAGGTGACGCCGTCGTCGAAGGTGGTCGGCGATCTCGCCCTGCACCTCGCCGCCGTCAAGGCGGACCCCGCCGACTTCGAGGCGAATCCCGAGAAGTACGACGTGCCCGACTCGGTCGTGGGGTTCATGGCCGGAGAGCTGGGCGACCTGCCCGGCGGATGGCCGGAGCCCTTCCGCACGAAGGTGCTCGCCGGTCGCTCGGTGAGGCAAGGTGTGACGGCGCTCACGACGGATGACGAAGCGGCTCTCGCCGGTGACAGCATCACGCGGCGTGCGCGGTTGAACACGCTGCTGTTCCCGGCACCGACCCAGGAGTTCACGCAGATGCGCGAGCTGTTCGGCGACCTCTCGGTGCTCGACACGAGCGACTACCTCTACGGTCTGGTGCAGGGACAGGAGCACCTGATCGAGATCGATCGGGGCGTGCAGCTCTACGTCGGGCTCGAGGCCATCGGCGACGCGGACGATCGGGGTATGCGCACCGTGATGACGACGCTGAACGGTCAGCTGCGCCCGGTGTTCGTCCGCGACCGCTCCATCGCGGTGGATGCGCACGAGGTCGAGAAGGCGGACACCTCCGTGCCCGGTCAGGTGGCCGCCCCGTTCTCGGGGGTCGTGTCGCTCAAGGCCGAGATCGGCGCCGTCGTCAGAGCCGGTGAGCCGGTCGCCTCGATCGAGGCGATGAAGATGGAAGCGGCCATCACATCGCCCGTCGACGGAGTCGTCGAGCGGCATGCGATCAGTGAGACGCAGCAGGTGGATGCGGGAGATCTTTTGGTCGTGATCCGTCCCGCGCACTAATCTTGTGCGGGCGAGGGCCGCGCACCAGGTGCGCACCCGAGGCCCCGCACAGGCTTGGAGTGACACCGTGACCCCGAAGAACACCTCAGACCCTCTCGATGAGAACTCGCTGGGGGTGCTCGATGACGCCGCGTCCGTGGACACGGCCGTCATCGGCATCCTCGGCGGGACCGCCCAGGTGAACGTCGTCCTCCCGCAGGATGACGACGACGATCTCGATGACGACGGGGTGCTGGACGGCGAGGTCGTCGCGGATCTGATCGTCGACGAGGTGACGGTCGAGGGCATGAGGATGCCGGATGCGGTCGCGCAGACCACTCCGATCTCGCCTATCGAGGCCGAGGTCGTCGCTCCGCTCTCCGCATCGGCCGCGTCCGCGGCGAAGCCGGAACCGCACCCGCTCGTGTCGGAGACACCCGCCGTCGGCCTCCTCAAGTCGGCGGCCAAGGCGACGTCGAAGAAGGGGAAGAAGAAGACGGCCGTGACGCAGAAGCCGCAAGCCGCGGTCTCCGTTCCCGGCGTCACGGCGCCGGAGAAGGCCGTGCGCGAGGTGGCGACATCCGAGCCGGTGGTTCCGGACGCTCAGGCGCATGAGGTCGAGGTGCCGGAGGTGAAGGTGCCCGAGGTGAAGGTGCCTGAGGTGAAGGCGCCCGAGGTGAAGGCGCCCGAGGCGGAGGCATCGGCAGCCCCCGCCGCCACCACGGAAGCACCGGTGCCTGCGACGGAGGATCTCGTCGTCGACGCCGTGCTCGAGGAGCCGCCCGTGTCTGCGCCGAAGCTCGCCGCCTCCGCCGAGACCATCACGGATGCGGTCGTCGTCGATGAGGAGACAGCGGCGGTCGAGGAGGCCGCGATCGCCGCGCGATTCCTGGCCAGAGCAGATGCCGATGCGTCGGCCGCGAAGGCGATGTCCGCATCGGCCGCTTCCGTGCCGATCGATAAGGAGACCACCGCCGTGTCCACCCCTGAAGAGAAGGCTGTCGCCACCCAGCCCACGCGTGCCGCAGCGCGTGCGGAAGTGACGCTGACGTCGAAGCGTCTGGGCGAGCTGAGCGAGTCGGGGAGGGAGACCGCAGACCTGCTCACGGCCGACCGGCTGCTCGATCCGCATCGCGTCGCCAAGCCGGAGCCGGAGGGGGCATGGAGCCATTTCCTCTACACGGCGTCCGGTCGCCGTATCAACATCGGTGACGGCAGGCGCGCCAGAGAGCGCAAGGCCCTGACCGCGCGGATCGCCGCGCCGCTGGTGGGCGGTGCGAGGTTCGTGCCCGTGCTCTCGCGCAAGGGCGGCGTCGGCAAGACGACGATCACCGCGTTGCTCGGCATGGCGCTCGCGGATGCCAGGGAGGACCGCGTGATCGCGGTCGACGCCAACCCCGACCGAGGCACGCTGGCCGACCGCGTCGTGCGCCCGCACCACTCCAAGTCCGTGCGGGATCTCGTCCGCATCCACGACGAGGTGAAGGGCTACCACGACATCTCGGCGATCGTGGCGCGCGATGCGACCCGGCTCGACGTGCTGGCCTCGGACGCGGACCCCCGCATCGCCGAGGCGTTCAGCGATGACGACTATCGCGACGTCGCCGGCGTGGCGGCGCACTACTACTCCCTGGTGCTCACCGACACCGGTACCGGGATCGTGCACTCGGTGATGGCGGCCACCCTCGACCTGGCCGATCAGATCGTGATCGTGTCCGGGCTCAGTGTCGACGAGGCCAGACTCGCCTCCGAGACCCTCACCTGGCTCGAGACGAACGGGTACGCGGAGCAGGCGCGCGATGCCATCGTCGTGCTCAACCAGTCGACACCCGGCGCGCCGCTGGTGCGCCTGAACGAGCTGGAGTCGCACTTCGCCACCCGCGCCAAGCGCGTGGTCCGGATGCCGTACGACACCCAGATCGCGGGAGGCGGGACGATCGTCTTCGCGAATCTGCAGCCGGAGACGAGGGCGGCGGCACGCGAGCTGGCGGCGCTGCTGGTCGAGGGACTTCGGGGCAAGGCAGCCTGATGACAGTACGTGAGATCCGTATCTTCGGCGACCCCGTGCTGCGCACCGTCTGCGCGCCGATCGAGCAGATCGACGACGGCGTGCGTGCGCTGGTCGCCGACCTCATCGACACCGTCGAGCTCCCGGGACGAGCCGGCGTGGCTGCGCCCCAGATCGGTGTGGCGCTGCGTGCCTTCAGCTACAACATCGACGGCGATATCGGCTATGTGCTCAACCCGGTGCTGACCGAGGTCCGAGGCGATCCGGTGCCGACCGGTGAGGGCTGCCTCTCGGTGCCAGGACTCTGGCATGACGCCCAGCGCTACCCGTGGGCGCGGGTCGAGGGCATCGATCTCGACGGACAGCCTGTCGTGCTCGAGGGGGAGGGGCTGCTGGCTCAGGCGCTTCAGCACGAGACCGATCACCTCGACGGCAAGCTCTACCTCTCACGGCTCGACGCCGACACCCGACGCACCGCGATGCGCGAGGTGCGTGAGAGCGCCTGGTTCTGACCGGCGACCCGCTCCCGGACGCGAAACGGCCCCCTGCACATGTGGCAGGGGGCCGTTCGTCGGTCACGGAGTCGCCGGAAGCGTCAGCCGCCGATCGCGACGTTGGTCGTGGCGACCGGCTCGTCGTAGAGCGCGGAGATCTCGTCGGCGAAGTCGTTCATGATCACGTTGCGCTTGATCGACAGCTTCGGCGTGAGATGTCCTGACGCCTCGGTCCACTCGGAGTCGAGGATCGTGAACTTGCGGATCGACTCGGCGCGGGAGACGCGTGCGTTGGCGGCATCCACCGCGCTCTGCACCTCGGCACGGACGGCCGCGTTCTTCGAGGCGTCCACGAGCGACAGGTCGGACGGGAGGCCGTTGTTCGCGAGCCAGGTCGGAAGCATCTCCGGGTCGAGGGTGACCAGCGCCGAGATGAACGGCTTCTGATCTCCGACCACGACCACCTGCCCGATGATCGGGTTCGCGCGGATGGGGTCCTCGAGCGCGGCCGGGGCGACGTTCTTGCCGCCGGCGGTCACGATGATCTCCTTCTTGCGACCGGTGATCGTGAGGAACCCCTCGGAGTCGAAGCTGCCGATGTCGCCGGTGCGGAACCAGCCGCCCTCGCTGAAGGCCTCGGACGTCGCCGCCTCGTTGTTCCAATACTCCTTGAAGACGTTGATGCCGCGGACTTCGATCTCGCCGTCATCCGCCAGGCGCACTCCGACGCCGGGGAGAGCGGGGCCGACCGTGCCGATCTTCGACTTGTCCGCGAGGTTCACCGTCGCGGGAGCGGTCGTCTCGGTCAGGCCATAACCCTCGAGGATGACCACGCCGAGGCTGTGGAAGAAGTGCCCGAGGCGCGAGCCGAGCGGGGCGGATCCGGAGACCGCGTACACGACGTTGCCGCCCATGGCCTCGCGCAGCTTGCTGTAGACGAGCTTGTTGAACAGTGCGAACTTGAGCTTCATCCCGAAGGGGATCTTCGTGCCGGCTTCGACGAGCTTGGAGTGCTCGATCGCGACGTCGGCCGCGGCACGGAAGATCTTGCCCTTTCCGCCCGCCTCCGCCTTCTGCTCGGCCGAGTTGTAGACCTTCTCGAACACGCGCGGGACCGCGAGGAGGAAGGTCGGCTTGAACGATCCGAGCGCGGGGAGCAACTGGCGGGTGTCGGGCTGGTGCCCCGTGCGGACGCCGGCATGGATGTCGAGGATCGAGATGAATCGCGCGAATACATGCGCGGTCGTGATGAACAGCAGCGTGGATGCGCCGGGCGTCTGCACGACCTCGTTCAACGCCTTCGCCGAATTGCGGGAGAGTTCGACGAAGTTGCTGTGCGTCAGCACGCAGCCCTTCGGGCGGCCGGTCGAACCCGACGTGTAGATGAGCGTCGCGATGTCGGAGCCGACGGCCAGGCTGCGGCGTCGCTCGATCTCCGCATCGTCGACCGACGCTCCCTGCGCGGTGAGCGTGTCGATGGCGCCCAGGTGCAGCTGCCAGATCTCGCGGATCAGCGGCAGCTCGCTGCGTACCTCGTCGACACGGGCGAAGTGCTCGGGCGACTCGACGATGAGGGAGATCGCCCCGGAGTCCTCCATGATCCACTGGATCTGCGAGGGCGAGCTGGTCTCGTAGATGGGCACCATGACCGCGCCGGCGTAGAACAGGGCGAAGTCGATCAGCGTCCACTCGTAGGTGGTTCGCGCCAGGAATCCGACCTTCTCACCGGGCTGGATGCCGGCGGCGACGAATCCCTTCGCCAGGGCGATGACGGCCGTCTGGAAGTCGGCGGCGGAGATGTCACGCCAGCCGTCTCCATCGGGCACGGAGAACAGAGCCCGGTCCGGGGTGGCCTTCACGCGCTCGACCAGGAGATCGGCGATGTTCGCTTGGGGGTCGGCGGGGACGATCGCGGGGACTTCGAACTGGACCACGGCAGCTCCTTCGGTACCTGTCGGGACGGGTTGCATTCGAGTGTAGAGCATGAGACGCGGTCGCAGAGAGGCTGAAACTGAGTCGCGATATGGAGCTTCCGGCGTGAGACGCTCCGGAGGAACCCGACCGCGGCGCTAGACTTCACCTCGATGTTCTACTGGCTGATGAAGTACGTGGTGATCGGCCCCTTGGTCAAAGGGATCTTCCGTCCCTGGATCGTGGGCCGCAACAACGTGCCCGCGAACGGGGCGGCCATCCTGGCCAGCAATCACCTCTCGTTCGCCGACTCGATCTTCCTCCCGCTGGTGATCGACCGCCGGATGTCGTTCCTCGCCAAGAGCGACTACTTCACCGGTCGAGGCCCCAAGGGGTGGGCGACGAAGTTCTTCATGAAGGCGACGGGCCAGCTGCCGATCGACAGGTCAGGTGGCAAGGCCTCGGAGGCATCGCTGAACACCGGACTGCAGGTACTCGGGGGCGGCGATCTGCTCGGCATCTATCCCGAGGGCACGCGCAGCCCCGACGGCAAGCTCTACCGCGGGCGCACCGGCATCGCCCGCATGGCGCTGGAGGCCAAGGTCCCCGTCATCCCTGTCGTCATGGTCGACACCGACACCGCGATGCCGATCGGTCAGCGGCTGCCCCGCGTCGTGCGGGTGGGGATCGTGATCGGGGAGCCCCTCGACTTCTCCCGCTACGCCGGCATGGAGAACGACCGCTACATCCTCCGCTCCGTCACGGATGAGATCATGGTCGCGCTCCAGCGGCTCGGCGAGCAGCACTACGAAGACGTCTACGCGTCGACCGTGAAGGACCGTCTTCCGTCGCGCGTCACACAGCGCTCCTGAGGCGTCCGCCCACCGGCGCGCCCACTAGGCTGGGAGGATGCTCCCGCACGACATCGACGCCCTGGACGCGTGGCGCTCGCTCCCCATCAAACAGCAGCCCCAGTGGCACGACGCCGCCCGCGTGGCTGAGGTCTCCAAGCAGATCGCCGGGCTGCCGCCTCTGGTGTTCGCCGGTGAGGTCGACAACCTTCGCGATCGGCTCGCCCGCGCGGCATCCGGCCGTGCGTTCCTGCTGCAGGGCGGCGACTGCGCCGAGACCTTCGCCGGTGCGACAGCGGAACAGATCCGCAACCGCATCAAGACCGTTCTGCAGATGGCCGTCGTGCTCACCTATGGCGCATCGATGCCGATCGTGAAGATGGGCCGCATGGCCGGGCAGTTCGCCAAGCCGCGCTCCAGCGACACCGAGACGCGTGGTGACGTGACGCTGCCCGCCTACCGTGGTGACATCGTCAACGGCTACGACTTCACCGAGGCGTCGCGGCAGGCCGACCCCGGCCGGCTGCTGCAGGGCTACCACACCGCGGCGTCCACCCTGAACCTCATCCGTGCGTTCACGCAGGGTGGCTTCGCCGATCTCCGCGAGGTGCACTCGTGGAACAAGGGCTTCGCGCAGAACCCGGCGAACCAGCGCTACGAGCGCATGGCCGCCGAGATCGACCGCGCGATCAAGTTCATGGAGGCCGCGGGCGCGGACTTCGACGAGTTGAAGCGCGTGGAGTTCTTCACCGGCCACGAGGGCCTGCTTATGGACTACGAGCGGCCCATGACGCGCATCGACTCCCGCACGGACACGCCGTACAACACGTCGGCGCACTTCCTCTGGATCGGTGAGCGCACGCGCGAGCTCGACGGCGCGCACGTCGACTACTTCTCGAAGATCCGCAACCCCATCGGCGTCAAGCTCGGGCCGACGACCTCTCCCGACACGGCGCTCGCGCTGATCGACAAGCTCGACCCGAACCGTGAGCCGGGTCGCCTGACCTTCATCACGCGCATGGGGGCCGGCAAGATCCGTGATGCCCTCCCGCCGCTGCTCGAGGCCGTCCGCGATTCGGGCGCGCAGCCGCTCTGGGTCACCGACCCGATGCACGGCAACGGCATCACCACGCCGACCGGATACAAGACCCGTCGTTTCGACGACGTCGTCGATGAGGTCCGCGGGTTCTTCGAGGCGCACCGCGCGGTGGGCACGTTCCCCGGTGGAATCCACGTCGAGCTGACCGGCGACGACGTCACGGAGTGCCTGGGCGGTTCGGAGCAGATCGACGAGGCGGCACTCGGCACCCGCTACGAGAGCCTGTGCGACCCGCGCCTGAACCACATGCAGTCGCTCGAGCTCGCCTTCCTCGTGGCGGAGGAGCTCGAGAAGCGCTGACCATCGCACACAGAACGACGAAAGCCGTCCTTCCCGTATCGGGGAGGGCGGCTTCTTCGTGTGTTCAGCTGGAGACGCGAGAGCGGCCCGTCGCGGCGCGAACTGTCAGCCGGTGAGCTGGATGGACAGCTTGACGGTCGCGCCGTAGGGGAGCGACTTGTCGGAGCCGGGGTCCTGGCCGGTGACCTGAGCCATCTCCGCGAAGCCGGGCAGGTCTCCCCAGGCGGCGTAGGACGCGGAGAAGCCCCTGTCCTCGAGGAGCTGTCGTGCCTCCACCAGGGAGCGGCCGGTGACATCGGGTACCGGGAAGAGCTCCGGCCCCTTCGACACGATGAGCTGTACGGTGTCGCCGGGTCGCCAGTTGCCCTCTTCTGCGCGATCCGAGACGCCGATCACACGGTCCTTCTCGACGCTGCTGCTGAACTCGTAGCGGGATTCGCCGGCGACCTGGAGCTCTTTTCCGGTCAGGGTGGACGTCGCCTCGTCCACGCTCATACCGGACACGTCGGGGAACGCCCCGGCGGAGACGTAGAGCTCCACCGTGTCGTCCTCCAGGATGTCGCAGCCGTCGCCGCAGCCGAAGACCTCGCCGCCGGCGCGCGGGGTCACGTAGGCGTTGATGACGACACCCGCACCGGCATCGGAGAACAGGATGACGGTCTCATCCTTCACATTGACGTGGAGGCCGCGGAGGTACTCCCTGGCGTCGCTCTCGGTCTTCCCGTTCAGCGCGTCGGCGGTGTGCGACGCCGGTCCGAGCGAGATGTAGACGGTCACCTCCGTGCCCTTGTCGAGGCGCTCGCCTGCGTCGGGGTCGGAGCGGATCGACAGCCCGGCGTCCACGTCGATCGAGTTCTCCTCGGCTTTCACCGGCGTGAACCCGTCTTCCACGAGTTGGGCCGACGCGGCCTCGTAGCTGAGTCCCTTGACGTCAGGCACGGCGATCAGTGAGCCGGGACCGGAACCGAACCACCATCCGACCCCGCCGGCCAGCACGGCGAGCAGCAGCACGAGCGTGAGCAGGAAGGCTCCGCGGGCACGCCGCTTCGAGGCGCGCCGGCGCAGGATCGTCGCGTTGTCGATCGCCTGAGGCGCTGGTGCCGTCGGATCGGCGATGGCCATGGTTCCCGGCATGACCTTGGTGAGGTCGCCGGAGTCCGCCGGGGAGCGCATCGGCTGCGTGCTGGGGGCGGCGGCGACGGGCGCGACGCCGAGAGAGCGCTCGATCTCGCGGAGACGCTCCAGCATCTGCTGCGCGTCGTCCGGGCGCTCGTCGGGCGACTTCTCCGTCGCCCAGAGCACGAGCTCGTCGAGCTGCTCCGGCACGGCGGGGTTGCGCACGCTGGGGCGCGGAACCGACTCGGTCGCATGCTGGAACGCGATCTGCATGGGCTGCTCGCCCTTGTACGGCTGCTCACCGACCAGCATCTCGTAGAGCATGATGCCGAGCGCGTAGATGTCGCTGCGGGCATCGGCTGTTCCTCGCGTCACCAGTTCCGGTGCGAGATAGGCGATCGTGCCGAGGAGCTGCTGCCCGGTCGCGGTGTTGGCCGTGGTCGCCCGCGCCAGTCCGAAGTCGCCGATCTTGATACGGCCGTCTTCCGCGAGCAGCACGTTCTCCGGCTTGACGTCGCGGTGGACGATGCCGGCACGGTGGGCGGCGGACAGCCCTGCCAACACGGCGTCCATGATCGTGATGGTCTGGGGGATCGTGAGGCGCTTCTGTTCGCGGAGGAGTTCGCGCAGGGTGATGCCCGGCAGGTACTCCATCACCAGGTAGGCGAGCTCACCGTCCTGCCCCTGGTCGAAGACGTTGACCACGTGCGGATCCGCCAGTCGGGCGGCGGAGCGCGCCTCCTGGATGAAGCGGCTCTGGAACGCGGAGTCGTCGCTGAGGTGCGCGTGCATCACCTTGAGGGCGATGCGTCGTTCGAGCCGGAGGTCGGTCGCGACGTACACCGTCGCCATGCCGCCGCGGGCGATTCTGGCGCGCACCCGGTAGCGGCCGTCGACAAGCCGCCCGATGAGGGGGTCGGCCTGCTGATTGGACGTCACGTCAGAATTCTATGGAGAACTGCCTGAAAGCCCGGGGAACGGCTCACCCCTGAGGCCTTCGGGTTTTCAGAACAGTGCTCATCCATGTGCGGCGAGCCACTGGTACGCCTGCGTCTCCCATTGGCCGTATCTGCTCGGATATGCCGAGATCTGCACGGCCTGAGCGGCATCGGTGAAGGACATCTTCTCCCAGCCGGGGATGTCGAGCAGGCCGCGCGTCACGGTGCCGTTGGGGTCATGCTGTCCGCCGTAGAAGACCCGCGTACTGCGGTCGGCGTCCTGCACCTGGGCGGGAGTGCCCCAGCCCGTGCTCGGACGCTGCTGGAAGATGCCGAGCGAATCCCGGTCGCCCCAGTCGAGATTGCGCAGGCCCGACTCCACCATCCCGGTGGCCAGCGCGATCGCGATCCCGCGGTCGGAGACGCCGAGCTCCCGACCGATGCGGATGATGAGGGCGGCTGTGGCGACCTGCTCGGCGTCCAGCGAGGAGGTCAGTTGCGCCGCGGGTGCCGTCGCCGGAGCGGCTGCAGCGGCGGCCTGCTGCACGATGAGCTTCTGACCCGGGTAGATGATCGATGACGGCTGGAGTCCGTTCAGGGCGAACAGGGCGCCGGTGGTCGTCCCGTACTTCTGCGCGATCGCGAAGACGGTGTCGCCGGCCACGACCGTGTGAGTCCGGGAGGATGCCGGCGCTGCCGCAGGAGCAGGTGCAGGTGCTGCGGCAGGTGCGGCGCCGGACACTGCCAGCTTCTGACCCGGGTAGATGACCGATGCGCGGGTGAGCCCGTTCGCCGCGAGCACGGCGTCGACCGTGGTGCCGTACTTCTGCGCGATGGCGAAGACGGTGTCGCCGGCGACCACGGTGTGCGCGGTGCCGGAGGGAGCGGTCGCAGGGGCCGGGGCGGGAGCGGCGGCTGCCGTGGGCGCGGTGAGCCTGAGCGTCTGTCCCGGATAGATCACGGAGCGCCAGGAGAGGCCGTTCCAGTTCAGCACGTCGACCGTGCGCAGGCCATGGTGTGCGGCGATCGACGAGATCGTGTCGCCGGCACGCACGACGTAGCTCGCCGGCGCTGACTGCGCCGGCACGAGACGGGACGAGCCGTGCAGCCGTTCGAGCGGCGCTGACTCCGGGGTCGCGGCCGCGGGGGAGACGGCGAGGGTTCCCGCCAGTGCCCCCAGCACGGCTGCGGGTACTCCCAATTGAATGTGACGCGTGCGACGCGTGGCGGTATGCAGTCTCAAGGTTGCCCCCTTTTCGAGCTCCTGACACGCTGACACGGAAGTAAAGAGAAGTCAACAGAAGTGGCTGAAGTGAAGAATGTGACTGGAGTGCCGATATGCGGTGCGCGTTCTGAGGTGAGATAGTGGGCAACGTGTCTGAGAACGTTGCTGTGACCCCTGCCACCGAGTGGCTGACGATGCCCGACCTCGTCGAAGCGCTCGATGTACCGCTCGGACGTGTGCGCCGACTCATCGACGAGCACTACCTGGTCGGATCCCGCCGCACCGGCGTCTTCGCCGTTCCTGCGGTGTTCATCGTCGACGGACACCCCCTCAGCTCGCTGCGCGGCACGATCATCGTGCTGCAGGATGCCGGTTTCAGCGATGACGAACTCATCGACTGGCTGCTCGAGGAGGACGAGAGTCTCGGACGTTCCCCGATCGCCGCGCTGCTGGCCGGTCACAAGAGCGAAGTCCGTCGCGTCGCCCGCACCCTCGTCTGAGATCCAGGCCGATCGGCTCAGGCCGAGCGGACGGTCGCAGCGCGTGCCAGGTCCCGAAGGTCGCCGACGGCGGCGTTGTCGAGTCGTGCACCGATGAGGGCCTGATCGGCTTCGCGCGCGTAGTCGGCGATCATCGTCTCGATGCGTCCGAGGGCGCCGGATCCCTCGATCGTCGCCTGCAGGAACGACACCTGCTGCGCGGTCAGCTCGGGATCCCCGAGCAGTTCGTCGAAGACAGTCCTGGCCGGTGAGTCCAGCGCTTCGCGGGTCAGTGCCACCAGAACGGTCCGCTTGCCCTCCCGAAGGTCGTCTCCTGCGGGCTTACCGGTGACGGCGGCGTCACCGAAGACGCCGAGGACGTCATCGCGGAGCTGGAAGGCCATCCCGACGGGGCGTCCGAAGCGGCGCAGAGCCTCTACCTGGTCGGCGTCGGCGCCGCCGAAGGCCGCGCCGAGAACCAGCGGCTGCTCGATGCTGTAGCGGGCCGACTTCAGTGATGCGACCCGCAGAGCGCGCTCGGCGTGAGTGCTGTCGTCGTTCACGATCCATGCGGACTCCTCGGCGATGTCGAGGAACTGCCCGGTCGTCACATCGCGTCGCATGCGTGCGTACTCGGCTCTGACTGCTCGGGCGAAGGGGTGCTGCTGGAGCGCTTCCTCCAGCAGGTCATCGCTCCAGGCGACGAGGAGATCGCCGAGCAGGATCGCGGAAGCGCGGCCGAAGGCGGCCGCATCGCCGGTCCAGCGCGCGTCGCGGTGGGAGCTCTCGAGAGAGCGGTGCGCGGCGGGGCGGCCGCGTCGGGTGTCGGAGTTGTCGATCAGATCGTCATGGACGAGCGCGGCTGACTGGAAGATCTCCAGGGCGGAGCAGACATCCCACAGGCTGTCGGTCTCTGTGGCCTTCCGATCGTCGAAGCGTGCGATCGCCCTCCAGCCGGCGTGGCAGAACCGTGCGCGCAGGCGCTTTCCCCCGATCAGCGTGTCCGCCGCGGCGTCGAGGAAGCCCACGGCGTCAGGGCCGTACTCCGCGGACTCGGTGCGCATGCGGGTGACGAATCGCTCCAGGCGGAGGGCGACGGCGTCCTGGATCGGGGTGGTGGATGGCACACTCTCAGCATACGTAAAGCAAGCAGGAGTCGAACTGCTAGCCCCGGATGCCCGGGCGCGCGTAGAATGGATGAACGAATACCCGAGGGGGACGAAATGCCACTCTCCGAACAGGAGCAGCGTCTGCTCGATGAGATGGAACGCCATCTCCTCCACAACGACGCGGACGTCGTGAGCGCGCCGTCAGGCGACCGCACACTGAGCTATCGCAACCTCGTCTACGGCGCACTGCTGTTGCTGGCGGGGGTCGGCGCACTGATCGCCGGTGTGATCCTCGGTGACGTCTGGGGCATCGTGGTCGGCGTCATCGGATTCGCCGCCATGCTGGCCGGGGTGATGTTCGCTGTGACGCCGGTCAGACGAACCACTCCCGTAACCCCCCGAGAGTCCGCTTCCGCGAAGCGGCAGGATTCCGCGTCCTTCATGGATCGCATGAACGATCGATGGGATCGGCGACAGGACGGTCACTGACCACCCCCCTCCACTTTCTTCTCGAGAAGGCCCGGATGCTCTGAGCATCCGGGCCTTCTTGCGTGTGGGGCCGGGTGACGCCCATCTCCGGGGCGCGCGGGGCGTGCCCGCCGCGGGCGTCGTCCCTCCACCTGTCCTCCACCTTCCTCCACCCCGACATTCCGCGGATTATCAGGGGTGCTTCGTCCGCATCGAGGAGTCAGGCGAGGATTGACCGTAGGTTTGTGGAGGAAAGTGGAGTAAAGTGGGGCGCACCTCGAGTTGGCCGGACGCAGAGGGGGTGATGGCCGATGTTGCTGGGTACGCACTCACCGAAGCTGGACGACAAAGGAAGGGTCATCCTTCCCGCGAAGTTCCGTGAGGACCTCGGCGGCGGCATCGTCGTCACCCGAGGCCAGGAACGCTGCCTCTACGTCTTCAGCACGGCCGAGTTCGAGGCGATGCACGAGCGGATCCGTCAGGCTCCGCTCGCCAACAAGCAGGCGCGTGACTTCATGCGACTGTTCCTCTCCGGTGCGAGTGCGGAGATGCCAGACAGCCAGAACCGCATCACCATCCCCGCACATCTGCGTCAGTACGCAGGACTGCAGAAAGAGCTCATCGTCACCGGAGTCGGCGCCCACGCCGAGATCTGGGATGCCGAGAGCTGGAACACCTACCTCGCCGCCGGCGAGGAGACCTACTCCGAACTCGAGCAGGAGGTGATTCCGGGACTCTTCTGACCACGGCTGTGATGCCCCGCCGCTCCCGCCCCGACACACTTCCCCGGTGCCGGGTCGCGAAGCGGAGGGGGATCAGAGCCGAAGGTCACCCCGAGAAAGATCATGAACCTCCGAGACATTCACACCCCCGTACTGCTCGACCGCTGTGTCGAGCTGCTCGCTCCTGCCCTGCAGGCGGACGGAGCGGTGCTGGTCGATGCCACTCTCGGCATGGGCGGGCACTCCGAGGCGTTCCTGGAGCGCTTCGCCAACATCCGCCTGATCGGGCTCGACCGCGACACCGATGCGCTGCGTATCGCGGGGGAGCGGCTCGCCCGGTTCGCTGACCGCGTCACGCTGGTGCACACCGTGTACGACGAGATCGGCCTGCATGCGCAGGGCGCATCCGCGATCCTCTTCGACCTGGGCGTCTCTTCGCTGCAGCTCGACGAGGCCGAGCGCGGCTTCGCGTATTCGAAGGATGCCCCGCTCGACATGCGGATGGACCAGACCAAGGGCATCACCGCCGCCGAGGTCATCGCGACCTACAACGAGGGCAATCTCCGTCGCATCTTCGAACGCTACGGCGAGGAGAAGCTGGCCGGTCGGTACGCCCGCTTCATCATCGAGGCCCGGCAGAAGAAGCCGATCCTGCGCTCGGGCGAGCTCGTCGAGATCCTGATCGCCGCGACTCCGGCGGCCGCGCAGCGCGCAGGGCATCCGGCGAAGCGGGTCTTCCAGGCGCTGCGCATCGAGGTCAACGCCGAGCTCAACGTCCTCGCCGACGCGATCCCGTCCGCCATGGAGTCGCTGAACGTCGGCGGCCGCATCGCCGTGATGTCGTACCAGTCGCTCGAAGACCGCCTGGTCAAGCAGGCGTTCGCCGCGGCCGCCGCGTCGACGGCCCCTGCGGGGCTCCCGGTCGAACTGCCCGAACACGCTCCCCGGTTCCGCATCCTCACCAAGGGGGCTGAGCTCGCGGACGACGCGGAACGCGCACGCAACCCGCGGGCGATCCCGGTGCGTCTGCGGGCCGCTGAGAAAGTACGTGACCGCGCATGAGCCTGAACGCCACCGTCCGCAAGCCGGCACTCCCGGTCGCCCCCGCACGCGTTCCCGAGCGCCGGCTGCATCCCGTCACTCAGGCGGCGCCTCGTCGCAAGCCCAAGCTGGCATACGCGCTCATGGCGCTCGGCGGCGCGCTCGCGATCGGAGCAGCGCAGATCGGGCTCTCGCTGGCGATCACACAGGACTCGTTCGTGCTCGCCGATCTGGCATCGCAGCAGCGCGAACTCAATCTGCGCACGCATGCGCTTCAGGAGGAGCTGACCGGGCTCAGCTCGCCGCAGGCCCTCGCCAGTGAAGCGGCGGATCTCGGCATGGTGGTCGCAGGTTCCCCTTCGTACCTGCGTCTGAGCGACGGCGCGGTGTTCGGCGTCGGCTCCGGCGCGGACTGGACATCGACCGTCGACCCGAACGGCAGCGGCGCCGTGGGCAACTCGCTCATCACCGCGCCTCCGGCCGACACCCCCGTGCCGGAGAACGGCACGGTCGATCCGGGCACGCAGGACCTGCCGCCGGCGATCACCGACGGCCTCCCCAGCCCCACGACGCACTGACCGCACCGCACGCCGACCGCCCACCATTCGACGGAGAGATCCCATGACGACACGAGCCACCCGCGGACCGCGGCGACGGACCGTCGTCGCCCTTGCTGTGATCCTCGCCGTGCTCGCGGCATTCGTGGTGCGTCTGGTCGACATCCAGGTGGTGAGCGCGGACGAGCACGTCAACGACTCCCTCCAGCACATCGGCAAGGGCGACCGCATCCCCGGACAGCGCGGGGCGATCGTCGACTCGAACGGAACAGTTCTCGCCTCGAGCGTGATGGTCTACGACGCGGAGCTCAGCCCCCTCGTGATCACCGAGCTGGAGAAGAAGGATCCGAAGGTCCCCTGGGACGAGGCCGCAGACAAGATCGCGTCCGTCACGGGCCAGACCGGCGATGAGGTGCGTGCTCTCGTGGCGAACGCTCTCGCGGAGAACCCCGAGAGCCAGTACGTCCAGCTCAAGAAGTCGCTCACGACCGATCAGTACATCGAGCTCCGCGATCTGAAGCTCGCCTACCTGCACATGAAGGCGCGAGAGACCCGGGTCTACCCCAACGGCGCCGTCGCGGGGAACATCGTCGGGTTCCTCGACGGCAGTGGCAAGGCGCAGGCCGGTATCGAGCAGATGGAGCAGTCCTGCCTCGCACCCGTCGACGGTGAGGAGAGCTATCGCATCGGGAAGGACGGCGTCGTCATCCCCGGGAGCGAGCGCACCGTGAACGCGGTGGACGGCGGGACGGTGCAGCTGACCATCAACAGCGACCTGAACTGGTACCTGCAGCAGATGATCACCGAGGAAGCCCAGAAGCAGGGTGCCAAGGGCGGAACGGTGACGGTCGTCGAAGTCAAGACGGGCAAGATCCGTGCCGCCGCGGAGTGGCCGGCGCTCGACCCCAACGATCTCGGCTCGATGACGGCCGACGACTGGGGCAGCGAGATCTTCCACCATGACTTCGAGCCCGGATCGACGTTCAAGGCCATCACCGCGGCAGCCGCCATGGAGGGTGCAGGGCTCACGCCGCTCAGCACGGTCTCCGCGTCGTCGCGGGAGACGTTCCCCAACGGCGCGGTGATCAACGACGCCTTCTCGCACGCGGCCTACAACTACACGCTCGCGGGAGCCCTGATCGACTCCTCGAACGTGGCGCTGTCGAAGTTCGGCACCACGGTCAGCCCCGAGGTGCGCTACGACTACCTGCAGCGCTTCGGCGTCGGGACGGACACGATCGGCTTCCCGACCGAGGTCTCCGGCACCCTGCACCCTGTGAGCGAGTGGGACAACCAGTCGCTGTACACCACGACGTTCGGACAGTTCTTCACCGTCACCGCCGCGCAGGTCGCCGGGGCCTACCAGGCGATCGCGAACGGCGGCGAGAAGATCGATCTGTCGCTGATCGAATCCTGCACGCAGCAGGATGGCACCGTGGTGTCCGCCGAGAAGCCGAAGCACGAGCAGATCGTCACGGAGCAGACCGCCGCCGAGCTCACCCGCATGCTCGAGAACGTCGCGGTGCAGGGTGGCAACGCCGAGCGCATCCAGGTTCCCGGCTATCGCGTGACCAGCAAGACCGGTACCGCGCAGGTTCCCGACGGGAAGGGCGGATACAAGGCAGGCGTGTATTTCACCAGCATGGTGGGCTTCGCTCCCGTGGACGATCCGCAGTACGTCGTCGTGGTCACTCTGGACGAGCCGACTAAGGTTGTATCGTCCGCGGCCACCGCATCCGCCTTCCAGAAGGCGATGACGCAGGTGATGAAGACCTATCGCGTGATGCCTTCCTCCGTACCGATGGATGAGTTGCTGCCCAAGTTCGAATAGCCGGCGAAAGCCGCGCCTGGAGATGTCATGATCGCCCTGTCGCTTGCTGAGATCGCCGCAACGGTCGGCGGTGAACTGCGCCTCGCCGGAACCGATTCCGCCGAGACCGTCGTCGACGGCATCGTCGACACCGACTCCCGCGTGATGACGCCCGGTTCGATCTTCGTGGCCAAGCCGGGCGCAGAGACCGACGGCCACCGATTCGTCGGCGCCGCCGTCGCGGCGGGAGCGGCGTTGGCCATCGTCGAGCATCCGGTCGACGAGGACGTGACCCAGATCGTGGTCGCCGATGTGATCACGGCTCTCGCCGACCTGGCGCGCGAGGTCGTCGCACGCGTGCGTGCCGACGGCGACCTGCGCATCGTCGGCATCACCGGGTCCAACGGCAAGACCACCACCAAGAACTTCCTCGCGCGCATCCTCGCGGACGAGGGCGAGACCGTCGCTCCGATCAACTCGTACAACAACGAGGTCGGCGCTCCGGTCACCATGCTCCGCGTCACCCGGAACACACGCTTCCTGGTGAGCGAGTTCGGTGCTGCGGCTCCAGGCAGCATCGCCCGACTGGCCGGGCTCGTCGAGCCCGACATCGCGGTCGTGCTGATGGTCGGGATGGCGCATGCCGGTGGGTTCGGCGGCATCGAGGAGACGGCCAAGGCCAAGTCGGAGCTCGTCTCCGCGGCGAAGGCGAACGGCACCGCCGTGCTCGGCGTCGACGATGCGCGCGTCGCCGCGATGCGCGAACTCGCCGAGTCGCGCGGCATGACGGTCGTCGGCTTCGGTCAGGGAACGGCCGCCGATGTGCGCGCTCAGGGCATCGAGGTCACCGCCGGGGGCACCCGCTGCGTCATCGAGGCAGACGGGCAGCAGATCCCGCTGCACCTGCGCGTGCTCGGCGCTCACCACATCACGAATGCGCTGGCGGCCATCGCCGCGGCTCGCGTGCTGGGCGTCGCCACCGCCGATGCGGTCGCGCGTCTGGAGACGGTCGAGATCGCCGAACGCTGGCGCATGCAGCCGATGGGCAGCGACCGGGTGCGCATCATCAACGACGCCTACAACGCCAGCCCCGATTCGATGGCCGCGGCCCTGCGGACCCTCGCGCAGATCACCGGCCCTGGCGAGCGCACCGTCGCGGTCCTCGGTGCCATGAGCGAACTCGGCGAGAGCGCAGGGGAGGAGCATGATCGCATCGGCCTGCTCGCCGTGCGCCTGAACATCCAGCGCATCGTGGTGGTCGGCCCCGAAGCCCGCAGGCTCTATCTCTCCGCCGTCGGCGAAGGCTCCTGGGACAGCGAGGCAGTGCATCTGCCCGACCAGGACGCGGCATTCGAGTACCTCCGCACGGAACTCCGTGACGGGGATCGTGTGCTCGTCAAGTCATCCAATTCCGTGGGCCTTCGGCATCTCGGCGATCGTCTGGGAGAATTGTTCTCGTGAGGTCACTCATCATGGCGGCGGCGATCTCGCTCGCCTTCACCCTGTTCCTGACTCCCGTCTTCCTCCGGCTCTTCCGGAAGTGGGGCTGGGGGCAGGTCATCCGCACCCCCGAGGCTGTCGAGAATCCGAGTCACGAAGCGAAGCGCGGAACCCCCACGATGGGCGGTGTGATCTTCATCGCAGGCTCGATCGTCGGGTACTTCACCGGTGTCTACGTGAGCGGCGAGCAGCCGGCGCTGTCGGCGCTCCTGGTCATCTGGCTCATGGTCGGTTTCGGCGCTGTCGGCTTCATCGACGACTACATGAAGGTGCGCAGCCAGCGCAGCCTCGGACTCTCGGGGTGGCGCAAGGTGATCGGCCAGCTGCTCGTGATCATCCCCTTCGGGATCATCGCACTCAACTTCCCGAACAAGTTCGGTCAGACGCCGGCGAGCGAGTCGATCTCGTTGTTCCGTGACATCACCTGGCTGAACCTCTTCGCCTTCGGCATCGTGCTCGGCTGGGCGCTGTACCTGGCATGGATCGCCGTGATCGGTGTCGCCACGTCGAACAGCGTGAATCTCACCGACGGTCTCGACGGGCTCGCAGCGGGAGCCGGAGTCATCGTCGTCGGCGCCTACAGCGTGATCGCCTTCTGGCAGTTCAAGCAGCCCTGCGCCGGAGGAGATCCCGGGTCGCTGGGCGGCTGCTATGAAGTGCGCGACCCCTTCAATCTCGCGATCATCGCGGCGTCGTTCGCCGCGGGGCTGATCGGGTTCCTCTGGTGGAACGCGCCCAAGGCGAAGGTGTTCATGGGCGACGTGGGCTCGATGGCCATCGGTGGCGTCATCACCGCGATGGCGATCCTGACCCGCACCGAGCTCCTGCTCCTTGTCCTCGCCGGCGTGTTCGTGCTCTCCTCCGGATCGGTGATCCTGCAGCGCGCCTACTTCAAGCTGACCCGTGGCAAGCGGCTGTTCCTGATGAGTCCTTTCCACCACCACCTCGAGATGCGGGGCTGGGCCGAGGTGACGATCGTAGTGCGCCTGTGGATCATCGCCGGCCTGCTGGCCGTCTCGGCCATCGGACTGTTCTACGTGGAGTGGCTGACACGTGTCGGCTGAGCGTCTGCGGAGCCTGACCAGCTGGCATGCCGACTGGAAGGGCCTGCGCGTCGCGGTGCTCGGCCTGTCGATGACCGGATTCTCGGTCGCCGACACGCTGACGGAGCTCGGCGCGGATGTGCTCGTGCTGAGCGAGTCGGCCGAGGAGGAGTACGCCCGGCTGCTTCCCGTCATCGGTGCCGGGCTCGAGCTGGGATCGCTGGCCGAGGTGCCCGCCGCGCTGCGCGATTTCGCGCCGGAGCTCGTCATCGCCTCTCCCGGCTTCTCGCCGACGCACCCCGTGATCCGATGGACGCAGGAGTCCGAGATCGCGCTCTGGGGTGACATCGAACTCGCCTGGCGGCTGCGCGACAAGGTCGCGCGAGCAGACGGCTCACCGGCCGACTGGGTGCTGATCACCGGCACCAACGGTAAGACCACCACGACGCAGCTCACCGCGACGCTGCTCGCCGAAGGCGGACTGCGGGCGGCTCCGTGCGGCAACATCGGCGTGCCGGTGCTCGACGCCGTGCGCGACCCCGCCGGCTTCGACGTGCTGGTCGTCGAGCTCTCCAGCCATCAGCTCTGGTATCTCGGGCAGTCGGACGCAGAGGGCGAGCTGTTCCCTCATGCCGCGGTCTGTCTGAACCTCGCGGACGATCATCTGGTCTGGCACGGCAGTGCGCAGGCGTACCGCGATGCGAAGGCTCTGGTCTACCGCAACACCCGTGTCGCCTGCATCTACAACAAGGCCGACGAGGCCACCCGACGGATGGTGGAGGATGCGGAGGTCGTCGACGGCGCCCGCGCCATCGGCTTCGATCTCGGAATCCCCGGCCCCAGCGATCTCGGCATCGTGGAGGGCCTGCTGGTCGACCGTGCGTTCCTCGACGACCGCTCTCGCAGCGCTCTCGAGCTGACCACGCTCGCCGACCTCGAACGGGTGGGTCTCGCCGCCCCGCACGTCGTGCAGAACATCCTCGCCGCCAGCGCCCTGGCCCGATCGCTCGGGGTGGAGCCCGAGGCGATCCACGCGGCCCTTCAGGGGTTCCGCCTCGACGCCCACCGCATCGAGGTCGTCGCGCGGCATCGAGGCATCGCCTGGATCGACGACTCGAAGGCGACCAATCCGCATGCGGCGGCGTCCTCGTTGCGCGCCTACCCGGGCGCGGTGTGGGTCGTCGGTGGCGACCTCAAGGGCGTCGACCTCTCGGACCTCGTCGCCGATGCCGGCCGCACCGCGCGCGCCGCGGTCGTCATCGGCGTCGAGCGCACCGCGGTCGTGACGGCGTTCCGGCGACACGCGCCCGGGGTGCCGGTCTTCGAGGTCGATGCCGGTGACACTGGACAGGTCATGAATCGTGTCGTGGAGATCGCGGCCGGGATCGTCGACGGTGAGGGAACAGTCCTGCTGGCTCCTGCTGCGGCATCCTTCGATCAGTTCTCCAGCTACGCGGATCGCGGCCATCGCTTCGCCGAAGCGGTGCGAGAGTGGATCGACCGGGGGAGCGACGATGACGCAGGTGGCCCGCCCTCCGGGATCTGAGCCCGGCGGACTCGCAGCTCGCGTGTCGCTGGGACGCCGGTTCGTCCCGGTCTCCAGCGAGTTCCTCATGATCGCGTCGACCGCGTTGCTGCTGACGCTGTTCGGACTCGTGATGGTGCTGTCGGCGACCAGCGCCACGTCGATCGGCAACGGCGAGAGCCCGTGGAGTGCGGCCCTTCGTCAAGGGATCTTCGCCGTCCTCGGCGTCCCGCTGATGTTCCTCGTGAGCAGGTTGCCCATCGCGTTCCTCAAGCGGATGGCGTGGCCGGCTCTGTTCGGTGCGGTCGCGCTCCAGCTGCTGGTGTTCACCCCGCTCGGTGTCGAGGACGGCGGCAACCGGAACTGGATCAAGATCGCGGGCTTCACGCTGCAGCCCTCGGAGTTCCTCAAGCTCGCCCTCGCGCTCTGGATCGCGTACGTGCTGTTGCGCAAACACGCGATGCTCGGCACGTGGCACCAGGTCTTCATCCCCGTGGTGCCCGTCGGCGCTCTCGCCATCGGAACGGTGCTGGCCGGGCACGACCTGGGTACCGCGATGGTGCTGGTCCTCGTGCTGCTGGGGTGCCTGTTCTTCGCCGGAGTGAAGCTGCGCCTCTTCATCATCCCCGTCATCCTCGGGGTCGTCTCCGTGCTCGCGCTGGCGCTGACAAGCGGAGACCGGATGCGCCGCATCCTGGCCCCCTGCAACGACATGAGCCGCTACTTCGACGACTGCTACCAATCGATCCACGGCATCTGGGGCATGGCGAGCGGCGGGATCTTCGGTCTCGGCCTCGGCAACTCCCAGGAGAAGTACGGCTGGCTGCCCGCTGCCGGCAACGACTTCATCTTCGCGATCGTGGGAGAGGAGCTCGGGCTCATCGGCTGCATCGTCGTGCTCGCGCTGTTCACGTTCTTCACGATCGGCGCGTTCCACGTCATCCGCAAGACCGACGACCCGTTCATCCGCGTCGCCGCCGGCGGTATCACGGTGTGGATCGTCGGCCAGGCCGTGCTCAACATCGGCGTCGTGATCGGGATCTTCCCTGTCATGGGTGTGCCGCTGCCGTTCATGTCGCAGGGAGGCACGGCGCTGTTGGCCGTGCTCCTCGCCTGCGGCGTGCTGTTGGCCTTCGCGCGCACGATCCCGGCGGTGGAACCGGGCGCCGCCTCGCAGCGCCCGGCGGCTCCCCGGGGTTCCTCGGCAGGGCGGGGTAGGGTCTCCAAGTGACCTCGTACTTGCTCGCCGGCGGAGGAACCGCCGGCCATGTCAACCCCCTGCTCGCCGTCGCCGACGGACTCCGTGAACGCGACACCCTGGCCGAGGTCCTCGTGCTCGGCACGGCCGAGGGGCTGGAGGCGCGCCTCGTCCCGGCACGCGGCTACGAGCTGCTCGTGGTCGACAAGGTGCCGTTCCCGCGCCGTCCCAATTCTCAGGCCGTCGCGTTCCCCGGACGCTTCCGCACGGCGATCGCGCAGGTGCGCGCGCACATCCGTGCTCACGACATCGATGTGGTCGTCGGCTTCGGGGGATACGCCTCCGCACCCGCCTATGTCGCCGCACGTCGAGAGCGCATCCCGTTCGTCGTGCACGAGGCCAACGCCAAGCCCGGACTCGCCAACGTCCTGGGCGCCCGGTGGGCCGCAGCCGTCGGCGTCGCCTTCGCAGGGACCCCGCTGCGCGGCGGCGAGGTCGTCGGGATGCCTCTGCGCCGCGAGGTCATCGGGCTCGATCGTGCCGCGCTCCGCGACGAGGCGGCCGCTGCCTTCGGGCTCGACGCCGCCCGGCCCGTCCTTCTCGTGTTCGGAGGATCGCTCGGTGCTCAGCGGCTGAACGAAGCCCTCGCCGGCTCCTGGCAGGACATCCTCGATGCGGGCTGGCAGCTGCTGCACGTCACGGGCGAGCGCAGCGACATGCCCGACCCCGGCGCTGCCGGCTACACGATGCGCCGCTACGTCGACCGCATGGACCTCGCGTTCGCGCTGGCCGATCTGATCGTGTCGCGCTCCGGATCCGCGACGGTCAGCGAAGTGAGCGCGCTCGGCATCCCCGCGCTCTACGTGCCGTACTCCGTGGGCAACGGCGAGCAGCGGCTCAACGCGGCCTCGGCTGTCGCGGCAGGGGCCGCGGAACTCCTCGACGACGCCACCTTCGACGGCGACGCGGTGCGGCGTATCGTCATCCCCCTGCTGCACGATCCCGCGCGCATCGCCGCGATGGCGACCGCAGCGCAGAAGGTCGGCACCCGCACCGGCACCGAGAACGTGATCGCGCTCATCGATCGCGCCGTCGGCACCCCGAACTAGACTGAGCTGGACATGATCAGACCCGACCTCTCCCTCCCGATTCCCGAGACGATCACCTCTGCGCACTTCATCGGCATCGGTGGATCCGGCATGAGCGGACTCGCCAAGATGTTCCTCGACGCCGGCATCCGCGTCTCCGGCTCCGACCGCGCAGACAGCGACAACCTCCGCGCGCTGGCCGCTGCCGGGGCGACCGTGCATGTGGGTCACGACGCGGCTCATCTCGGCGATGCCGACACCGTCGTGCACACCGGGGCGATCTGGCCGGAGAACCCGGAGTTCCTGCTCGCGAAGGAACGCGGCCTCCACGTCATCCACCGTTCGCAGGCGCTGTACTGGCTGATCGGCTCACGTCGTCTGGTCTCGGTGGCCGGGGCGCACGGCAAGACCACGTCGACCGGCATGATCGTGACCGCGCTGCGCGACCTCGGCGTCGACCCCCACTTCGTCAATGGAGGGGTCATCGAGCAGCTCGGCGTCTCCAGCGCGACCGGCGCAGGCGATCTCTTCGTCATCGAGGCCGATGAGTCCGATGGCACGTTCCTGCTCTACGACACCGCCGTGGCGCTCATCACGAACGTCGACCCCGACCACCTCGACCACTTCGGCTCCGACGAGGCGTTCCACGACGCTTTCGTGCGGTTCGCGGATGCCGCCAGCGAGGCCGTCGTGATCTCGAGCGACGACGCCGGAGCGCTGCGCGTCGGTGCCGGACTCTCGCACCCGAACGTTCTCACCTTCGGTCAGGCCGCCGACGCGGACCTGCGCGTGACCGAGATCGTCGCGGATGGACCGGTATCAGCGACGATCACGCACGGCGACGAGAGTGCGCGCATGCAGCTCGCGGTGCCGGGCGTGCACAACGCCATCAACGCCGCGGGGGCGGTCGCGGTACTGCGTGCTCTGGGCATCGGCTTGACCGATGCTGTGCGCGCGGTGGAGGGATTCGCCGGCACGGTACGTCGTCTAGAGCAGCACGGCGTCGAGCGCGGGGTGACCGTCTACGACGACTACTCCCATCACCCCACCGAGGTCCGCGCCGCGCTCGAGGCGATGCGCAGCATCTCGGGTTCCGGGCGCATCATCGCCATCCAGCAGCCGCACACGTACTCGCGCACACAGCACATGTACCAGGAGTTCGCCGACGTGCTCGAGGAGTACGCCGATCACACCGTCATGCTCGATGTCTACGGCGCGCGCGAGGATCCGGTTCCCGGAGTCACCGGCGAACTGGTGAGCGGCGCGTTCCGCGACCCCGATCATGTGCACTTCGTCGCCGACTGGCAGGAGGCTGCGGACTACACCGCGACCGTCGCCCGAGACGGCGATTTCGTGATCACGCTCGGTTGCGGCAACGTCTACCTGATCATCCCGCAGGTGCTGGAGTCGCTGCGCCGCACCGTCGAGGCGTAGTCCGTGCGTCGGCCCCCACCGCTTCCGACCTCCCCGGAGAGCCAGGGGGAGCAGGAGCGAGCCTCGGCGTCGATCCTGCGCCCGTCCCGGCGTGAGTCGCCCGTCTCGATGTCGACGGACGCGACGGCGATGCCGGAGGACAGCGCGGATGTCCACGCAGGAAGTGCGGATGCCGAGACGCCGGCGACGTCCACGCGAGACGTCTGGCGGGCTGCACGTGCCAGACGAAAGGCGTTGCGCGCGGAGATCCGCCGGTTCACCCAACGCTCCCGCCGCCGCCGGATCATCTGGTGGAGCGCGATCGGTGCAGTCGTCCTGCTCGTGGGAGGGAGCGTCGCCGCCGCATACAGCCCTCTGTTCGCCGTCGAGAAGATCACGGTCGCCGGTGCATCCACTCTCGACGCGGCTGCGGTGGAAGCGGCACTGAGCGGTCAGATCGGCACACCGTTGGCGCTCGTGGACACGAGTGAGGTCAAGGCGGCTCTGCTGGCGTTCCCGCTGATCGAGACCTACGCGCTCGAGGCCAGACCGCCGCATGACCTGACGGTACGCATCGTCGAGCGCACACCGATCGGCGTCATCCGCTCCGATGCCGGCTACACGCTCGTCGACGCTGCCGGTGTCGCGCTGTCGACGACCTCCGATCAACCGGCGGGGCAGCCGCTGATCGACGTGGCCGCAGGTACCGATTCCTCGGCTTTCCAGAGCGCAGGGCTCGTCGTGCGCTCCCTGCCCGCCGACCTGCGCGCACAGTTGACCGGTGTGAGCGCCGGCACCGCCGACGATGTGACCCTCACGCTCAACAGCGGGTTGACGGTCGTGTGGGGGAGCGCCGAGAAGTCCGCGCTCAAGGCGCTCGTGCTCGAGAAGGCGCTGGCGGCGAAGCCGGACGCCGCCACTGTCGATGTCTCGTCCGCCGAGACCGCTGTCGTCGGCTGACGGCGGCTGGACCACGGAGCGGAATCGCCCTCTTCTGCGTGCGGGACCGACGCCGACGACGCAATCCGACAGGAATGAAGCGACACGCCCAGAATGCTGCGCCCGCAACGGCATGCGGCGCTTACCGTCAATCAAGAGAACGCAATACCGGGAAATACTTTACACCTCTAGTTGAGGTTTAAGGTTCACCCCGATCTTCTCGACTACGAACGCAAGGCTCGACTAATCGGAGGCCGGCCATGAGCCAGAACCAGAACTACCTCGCCGTGATCAAGGTCGTCGGCGTCGGCGGTGGCGGCGTCAACGCCGTCAACCGCATGATCGATCTCGGCCTCCGCGGAGTCGAGTTCATCGCCGTCAACACCGATGCGCAGGCGTTGCTCATGAGCGACGCCGACGTCAAGCTCGACGTGGGCCGTGAGCTCACGCGCGGCCTCGGCGCCGGCGCCGATCCGGAGGTGGGGCGTCGCGCGGCGGAGGACCACGCCGAGGAGATCGAGCAGGCGCTCACCGGCGCCGACATGGTCTTCGTGACCGCCGGCGAAGGCGGTGGCACCGGAACGGGTGGCGCACCGGTCGTCGCTCGCATCGCCAAGTCGATCGGCGCCCTGACCATCGGTGTCGTCACGAAGCCGTTCTCCTTCGAGGGCCGCCGCCGCCAGAGCCAGGCCGAGGCCGGCGTCGCCAAGCTCAAGGAAGAGGTCGACACCCTCATCGTGGTGCCGAACGACCGTCTCCTCGAGATCAGCGACCGCGGCATCTCGATGATCGAGGCCTTCGCGACCGCCGACCAGGTGCTCCTCGCCGGTGTGCAGGGCATCACCGATCTGATCACGACCCCGGGTCTGATCAACCTCGACTTCGCCGACGTCAAGTCGGTCATGCAGGGTGCAGGCTCCGCGCTCATGGGCATCGGCTCCGCGCGCGGCGCCGATCGCGCGATCAAGGCCGCCGAACTGGCCGTCGAGTCTCCGCTGCTCGAAGCGAGCATCGAAGGCGCGCACGGCGTGCTGCTCTCCATCCAGGGCGGTTCGAACCTCGGCATCTTCGAGATCCACGATGCGGCTGACCTCGTCAAGGAGGCTGCGCACCCGGAGGCGAACATCATCTTCGGTACGGTCATCGACGACAGCCTCGGCGACGAGGTGCGCGTGACCGTCATCGCGGCCGGCTTCGACGGCGGCGAGCCCTCGCTGCGGCTGGACCCGATGGTCGTGAGCCGTCCTGCGGCGACGCTTCCCGAGGTCGCCCTCTCCGAAGACACGTCGGCGCCCGCCGCCGGCTCCACGGAGTCCGAGCCCACCCCGCAGCGCGTGACGGCGACCAGTATCGAGCCGGCCTTCGCGGACGACGACATCGACATCCCCGAATTCCTGAAGTGACGCTCGACCAGGCTCAGCAGTCCGCTGGCCTGGCAGCGCGGCTGTCGGCGATCGACACACGGATCGCCGACGCCGCGCGGCTCGCCGGCCGTGATCCTGCCGAGATCACTCGGATCGTCGTCACGAAGTTCCACCCGGCGTCCCTGGTGCGCGATCTGCACGAGCTGGGCGTTCGCGAGGTGGGGGAGAACCGGCAGCAGGAGCTCACCGCCAAGCAGGGCGAGCTCGTGCAACTCGACCTGCGATGGCACTTCATCGGGCAGGCGCAGACCAACAAGGCCGCATCGATCCGCCGCAGCGCCGATGTCGTGCACTCGCTCGACCGTGGACGCCTGGCCGACTCGCTCGATCGGGCAGCCGACAGCGACGACGTGCTCGACGTGCTGGTGCAGATCAACCTCACCGACGACGAGGGGCGTGGGGGCGTCGCTCCTGCGTGCGCGCCGGCTCTCGCCGAGCACGTCCTCTCGCTGTCCTCCTTGCGTCTCCGCGGCGTGATGGCGGTCGCGCCTCTCGACGAGGAGCCGGCATCCGCGTTCGCCCGTCTGCACGACGTGGCGGAGAGGGTCCGCGAGCTCGCTCCGGATGCCACGTGGATCTCCGCGGGGATGACGGGCGACTTCGTCGAAGCCATCGCCGCAGGTGCGACACACCTGCGGATCGGCTCCGCAATCACGGGACCCCGGCCCGACCGGGGTTAACCTCTAACCAGACCAGCCCGAACGTTCGAACCGGAGGACACGATGGGTAACCCGCTGAAGAAGACCATGGTGTATCTCGGCCTCGCCGATGAGGAAGAAGCCTATGAAGAAGAGCAGCAGGCGCCCGCCCGCTCTCACCGTGAACGCGACCGTGACCGTGAACGCGAAGAGCCCGCTCCGGCTCCGGTCACCCCGCTGCGTCGACCTGTCGCCGTGCGACAGCCTGCGGCAGGCGCTGTGAACGAGATCCTCACCGTGCACCCGAAGCAGTACCGCGACGCTCAGCTCATCGCGGAGAGCTTCCGTGAAGGCGTGCCGGTCATCATCAACCTCTCGCAGATGAGCGACGCGGATGCGCGTCGACTGATCGACTTCGCCAGTGGTCTCTCGCTCGGCCTGTACGGTCGTATCGAGCGCGTCACCTCGAAGGTGTTCCTGCTCTCGCCGGAGAACATCGCGGTGTCGGGTCACGGCGGTATCGCCCATGCAGACGCCGAGTCTGCGGGCTTCGACCAGTCGTAGCCCGTGCAACTGCTCTCCGTCGTCGCGAGCATCGTCCATCTGGTTCTGCTGCTCTACATCTTCGTGCTCTTCGGGCGCCTGATCCTCGACTACATTCCGCTGTTCAATCGGGAATGGCGTCCCAAGGGGTTCGGCCTCGTCGCCGCGGAAGCCGTCTACACGGTCACCGACCCGCCGATCCGGTTCTTCCGGCGGATCATCCCTCCGCTGCGCATCGGCTCGCTCTCGCTCGATTTCGGATTCGCGCTGACGATGCTCATCGTGCTCATCCTGATGAACATCGTGAGGCTGTTCATCTGACAGCGAGTTCGCCTCCTCCGGGTGTCGTGTCGTCGCGCCACAAAGGTGCGGGGACTATGCTGGCACCCAGGTGCGCCCCCCGGGTTCGCGCCACATCACGACCGCGCCATACAAAACTGGCAACCGAACTCATCGAAAGAGGAGCCACTCATGGCACTTACCCCGGATGACGTCGTCACCAAGCAGTTCCAGCACGTCCGTTTCAAGGACGGGTTCGACCCCGATGAGGTGGACGACTTCCTCGACGAGATCGTCATCGAGTGGCGCAAGGCCCTCGAGGAGAACGTCGAGCTGAAGGCCAAGCTGGCCGCGTACGAATCCGGTGAGGCTCCTGCTGCCGCTCCGGCCGCTGAGGCGCCCGTCGCCGAGGTCCCCGCACCCGCGCCGGCCGCTGCCGTCGAGACCCCGGCAGAGCCGGCACCCACGGTGTCCGCCACTGCCACCGCCGGCATCATCGAGCTGGCTCAGCGCCTGCACGACGAGCACGTCGCCGAGGGTGAGGCGAAGCGCAACCAGCTCATCGCCGACGCCGAGAACGAGGTGAACCGCATCCGCAGCGAGGCAGAGGCCAAGCAGCGCGAAGAGGCCGCCCGTCTGGAGCGCGAGCGCAACACGCTCGAGGCCCGCATCACCGAGCTCCGCAACTTCGAGCGCGACTACCGTTCGCAGCTGCGCGGCTACATCGAAGGCCAGCTCCGCGACCTCGACGAGAAGTCGGCATCCACGGACTCCACTCCGGTCTCCGCGATCGGACTGTAGGTCGTAGGTCTTGTCACGACGTCGTCCCCTTCGTCGGTCGGCGGCCGGTGCGATCGTTGCGGTTCTCGCAGCGATCGTCCTGGCCGCCGATCAGTTTGTGAAGTACCTCACGATCACGAACCTGCCGCTGCAGGAGCCCGTGCCTGTGCTCGGAGAATTCCTCCAGCTGTACTACGTGCGCAACCCCGGAGCGGCGTTCTCGCTCGGTTCCGAGGTCACGTGGATCTTCACCATCGCGTTGTCGGTGGTGGCGGCGGTGATCATCTGGAAGGCGTTCGGGCTGCGCTCGCGCCTGTGGGCCGTCGTCCTCGGCTGCCTGTTGGGCGGTGTGCTCGGAAACCTCGGTGATCGACTGTTCCGCGATCCGGGTTTCCCCGTCGGCCATGTGGTCGACATGATCTCCATGCCGTGGATGATGCCGGCGATCTTCAACGTCGCCGACGTGTTCATCGTCACGGGCATGATCTCGGTGGCGCTCCTGGTCGTCTTCGGCCTGCGTTTCGACGGCTCCCGCGAGCGCGATCATGTCGTCGTCGAGACCGAGGAGGAAGCGGAGGCGGTGGCGATCGCCGAGAGCGCGCGCGCGGATGACGCGGACGCCTCCGTGGTGGACGACGCAGCCGACGCCGGCGTCGAAGGCAGCACGCCGGCCGCAGAAGGACGCTGATCGTGGAATCACGGTCTCTCCCCGTACCCGACGGATTGGAAGGCACCCGCGTCGATGCCGCCCTGGCCAAGATGCTGGGGTTCTCGCGCACCTTCGCTGCGGACGTCGCCGCAGCCGGCGGGGTGCGACTGGACGGCGTGACGCTCGACAAGTCCGATCGTCTGCGCGGCGGCGCCTGGCTCGAGGTCGAGTGGAGTCCGAAGGAAGGGCCCAGGATCGTCCCGATCGCGGTGCCGGAACTCGGCATCGTCTTCGACGACGATGACATCGTCGTCGTCGACAAGCCGACCGGAGTCGCAGCCCACCCCTCACTCGGATGGGAAGGTCCCACTGTCGTCGGCGCACTCGCCGCCGCGGGCTTCCGCATCGCCACTTCCGGCGCGCCGGAACGACAGGGTGTCGTGCATCGACTGGACGTCGGCACCAGCGGCCTGATGGTCGTCGCCAAGTCCGAGCAGGCGTACTCGGCGCTGAAGCGGGCGTTCAAGGAGCGCACTGTCGAGAAGATCTACCACGCGGTCGTGCAGGGGCATCCGGATCCGCTGTCCGGCACGATCGATGCGCCCATCGGACGCCACCCGAACCACTCGTGGAAGTTCGCGGTGACTCCCGACGGCAAGCCATCGGTGACGCATTACGAGACGCTGGAGGCGTTCCCCGGTGCCTCGCTGCTCGAGATCCATCTCGAGACCGGTCGCACGCACCAGATCCGCGTGCACATGGCCGCGCACCGGCATCCCTGTGTGGGGGACCCGCTCTACGGTGCCGACCCGACGCTGTCGGCACGCCTGGGTCTGACCCGTCAGTGGCTGCACGCGCACAAGCTCGGCTTCGCGCATCCGACGACGGGCGATTGGGTGCGGTTCGAGTCGCCGTATCCTGCGGACTTCCGGCACGCGCTCGACATCCTGCGCGGCGAGTAGTCCGAGCAGCGGCGCGGTGTCGGCGGTGTAGGAGACACTGGACGCATGGACATCGAGGTTCGCCCCGCAACCGACTTCGATGACGTCGCGACACTCGTGGGGCCGAAGAAGCCGACGTCGAACGTGTGCTTCTGCCTGAGCTATCGCATCGGCAGCAAGGAGAACCTCGCATTGAGGGGTCCGGCGCGCGCCGATCGCGTGCGGGGGCTGTGCCATGAGGATCCACCGCCGGGGGTGATCGCCTATCTGGACGATGAACCCGTGGGGTGGGCGGCGGTGTACCCGAGAAACGGCACGAGTTTCGCGCGCAACAGGTTGATCCCGTACATCGATGATCTCGACGTGTGGTCGCTGTGGTGCATCCGTGTGCGTCCTGGGCACCGCAAGCAGGGGATCTCGCACGCCCTGATCGAGGGAGCTGTCGCGTACGCGAGGCAGCGCGGAGCCCCTGCGATCGAAGCGTATCCGGTCGACAACAAGGGCGAGCGGGTGAATCTGACGATGGCGTACGTGGGAACGCGTGCGCTGTTCGAGAGCGCGGGCTTCACGAAAGCGGCCGACACGGAGTCCGTGCTGGACGGCTTTCCCCGGGTGCTGATGCGGCTCGATCTGCAGGGATCGTGACGTCTGGAAGATTTCGTGAACCGTCTCCGCTCATCGGGGCAATACCCAGTGTGAGCACAGACAGCGAGATCATTCAGCGGTCGCTCGATGAGCCCGGAGTCTTCTCCGAGATCTTCGAGCGGCACGTCCGACCCGTCGGCGGCTACATCCGGCGACGAGTCGGAGCCGACGCCGTCGACGACGTGCTCAGCGAGACGTTCCTGGTGGCTTTCCGGCGCCGTGCCGCCTTCGACGGGCGAGCCGACTCCGCCCGCCCGTGGCTGCTGGGTATCGCGACGAAGGTGGTCAAGAGCCATCGGGCCGACGAGGCACGCCAGTGGCGCGCGTTCCAGGCGTCATCCTCGGCGGATGCCGTGGTTCAGGAACCGCAGCATGCGATGGCGGACGCGCGTCTCGATGCCGATGCCGCCCTACGACGACTGGCGCCGCGGATCGCGGCTCTGGCCGCCCGTGACCGCGACACCCTGCTGCTGCACGCCTGGGGAGACCTCACCTACGAGCAGATCGCCGAAGCGCTGAGCGTTCCCGTGGGGACGGTCCGATCGCGGCTGAACCGCGTCCGGCGCAAGCTCGCACCACCCGGATCGCACTCGGCGGCCCGATTGACCTGGATGGCGAAGGAGGAGAACGATGCAGCTTTTGGAACGAGTGCGTGAGATCGGGGCCGATGAGGCCCAGGTCGCCGAAGAGTCGATTCAGAACGCTCGACGCGCGCTGAATCGTGAGATCGCCGGGGGCCTCGCTCCTCGCGCCCGGCGTCGGCGGCTGCGTGCATGGACGGGGATCGGCATCGGTGGCCTGGTGGCGGGGGCAGCCGTCACGGCGATCGTGGTCGGATCCGTGGTGGCGCCTCCGAGCACACCGATCGCGTCCGCAGCCGTCGTGCTGGCGGAGGCGGCGGAGGTCACTCTCACGACGGAGGCGCTGACGCCGGCGCCGGGACAGTACATCCGCATCTCCGAGACGTGGACGCAGCCGATGCGGGGGTTCGTGCCCGAGGAGGGGACCGAGATCGACGTCACCTACACGCTGTCCCGCACGCGCACGCTCTACGTCCCGGCTGATCGAAGTGAGGACTGGATCGAGGACAGCACCGATGCCGAGAAGATCACCGATGTGTCCGAGCCGCAGTGGAAGGGACGGATCGAGGAGCAGGAGCTGTCCGGGGGCCGGATGCTGCCTGACATCGTCGCTCACCCCGGCGGACGCATCATGGGGGGCGACGGGTGGGAGACGCACTACTACCACCTGAGCCCGATGTCACGGCTCTACGGCCAGATGCCGAGGGACCCCCAGGCGTTGCTGGATTGGCTGGCGGCGTACGAGCCGGATTCCGGATACCCCCCGCCGCGGTTGACCGAGCCCATCGACTTCAACCTGGCGCCCGCCGATCTGCGGGCGGCGATGTTCCAGACGATGGCCCTCCTTCCCGGCGCCAGGGTGGTCTCGCAGGACGGCGATTTCACGACGGTCGCGATCCCGGACGGCGGCGAGAGCAACTGGATGGAGACGGTGACGATCGACATGCGGCGAGGTCTGATGGTGGGGCGCAGCTCACTCGACTCGCCCGAGTCGCGCGGCTCCCTCGACGTCTCCATCGTGGATTCCGCGCCCGCAGGCGTGCATCTCCAGCCGGAGAACTGACGGCGGGCTTCTCCGGCTGTCCGCGGGCCCCGACATCGAGCTCCGATGTCGGGGCCTCGCCGTAGAATCGAACCCATGGCATCCGACTCCTTCGTCCACCTGCACGTCCACAGCGAGTACTCGATGCTGGATGGCGCGGCGAAGATCGGATCGATGACGCAGGCGGCCGCGGAGTACGGCATGCCTGCCATCGCGGTCACCGATCACGGCAACACCTTCGCCGCCTTCGAGTTCTACAAGGCGGCCAATGCGGCGGGTGTGAAGCCCATCATCGGCCTGGAGGCGTACGTGACTCCCGGCACCCACCGCAGCGACAAGACACGAGTGCAGTGGGGCTCTCCCGACCAGAAGAGCGACGACGTCTCCGGTTCCGGTGCCTACACCCACATGACGATGTGGAGCGAGAGCACAGAGGGGATGCACAACCTCTTCCGGCTCAGCTCGCGGTCGAGCATGGAGGGCTACTACTTCAAGCCGCGCATGGACCGCGAGCTGCTCCAGACGTACTCGAAGGGCCTGATCGCAACGACCGGCTGCCCCTCCGGCGAGATCCAGACGCGCCTCCGCCTCGGTCAGTACGACGCGGCACGCGCCGCCGCCGCCGAGTTCCAGGATCTCTTCGGCAAGGAGAACTACTTCGCCGAGATCATGGACCACGGTCTGTCGATCGAACGGCGCGTGATGACGGATCTGCTGCGTCTCGCGAAAGACCTGAACATCCCGCTGGTCGGCACCAACGACTCGCACTACACGCACCAGCACGAGGCCGACGCGCACGCCGCGCTGCTCTGCGTGCAGTCGGGTTCGACCATGGACGACCCGAACCGCTTCAAGTTCGACGGCGACGGGTACTACATCAAGACCGCCGCCGAGATGCGCCAGCTCTTCCGCGACCACCCCGAGGCCTGCGACAACACGCTGCTGATCGCGGAGCGCTGTGAAGTCGAGTTCAACACGGCAGCGAACTACATGCCCCGATTCCCCGTCCCTGACGGCGAGACCGAGGACAGCTGGCTCATCAAGGAGGTCGAGGACGGCCTTCACTACCGTTACCCCGCCGGCATCCCCGACAAGGTGCGCAAGCAGGCCGAGTACGAGACCGGCATCATCCTGCAGATGGGCTTCCCGGGTTACTTCCTCGTGGTCGCCGACTTCATCAACTGGGCGAAGGACAACGGCATCCGAGTCGGTCCCGGCCGTGGTTCCGGTGCCGGCTCCATGGTCGCCTACGCCATGAGGATCACCGACCTCGACCCGCTCGAGCACGGCCTGATCTTCGAGCGGTTCCTCAACCCGGATCGCGTCTCGATGCCTGACTTCGACGTCGACTTCGATGACCGTCGTCGTGGCGAGGTCATCGACTACGTCACGGAGAAGTACGGTTCCGAACGCGTCGCGCAGATCGTCACGTACGGCACCATCAAGTCCAAGCAGGCGTTGAAGGACGCCGGACGCGTGCTCGGGTTCCCGTTCAGCATGGGGGAGCGCCTCACCAAGGCGATGCCGCCGCCCGTGATGGGCAAGGACATGCCCCTGGACGGCATGTTCGACTCCGCGCACCCTCGGTACAAGGAGGCGAGCGAGTTCCGCGCGCTCATCGACACCGACCCAGAGGCGAAGACGGTGTTCGACCGCGCCATCGGCCTCGAGGGTCTGAAGCGCCAGTGGGGTGTGCACGCCGCCGGTGTCATCATGTCCTCCGAGCCGCTGCTCGACATCATCCCGATCATGCGCCGCGAGCAGGACGGCCAGATCGTCACGCAGTTCGACTACCCGTCCTGCGAGTCGCTCGGCCTGATCAAGATGGACTTCCTCGGGTTGCGCAACCTGACGATCATCTCCGACGCGCTCGACAACATCCGCACGAACCGTGGCGAAGAGCTCGACCTCGAGCACCTCGCGTTGGACGACCAGGGCGCGTACGACCTGCTGGCCCGCGGAGAGTCCCTCGGCGTGTTCCAGCTCGACGGCGGGCCCATGCGCTCGCTCATGCGCCTGATGCGACCCGACAACTTCGGAGACATCTCGGCGCTCATCGCCCTGTACCGTCCTGGCCCCATGGGGGCGAACTCGCACACGAACTACGCGCTCCGAAAGAACGGTGCGCAGCCGATCACGCCGATCCACCCGGAGTTCGAGGAGTCGCTCGCCGACATCCTCGAGGAGTCCTACGGTCTGATCATCTACCAGGAGCAGGTCATGGCGATCGCCCAGCGCGTCGCCGGCTTCTCGCTCGGTCAAGCAGACATCCTCCGTCGCGCGATGGGCAAGAAGAAGAAGTCGGAGCTGGACAAGCAGTTCGAGGGCTTCCAGGCGGGGATGCACGCGAACGGCTACTCGGACGGAGCGGTGAACGCGCTCTGGGAGATCCTGCTGCCGTTCTCCGACTACGCCTTCAACAAAGCGCACTCCGCGGCATACGGCGTCGTGTCGTACTGGACCGCCTACCTCAAGGCGCACTACCCGGCCGAGTACATGGCCGCGCTCCTCACCAGCGTCGGCGACTCCAAGGACAAGATGGCGCTGTATCTGAACGAGTGCCGTCGCATGGGCATCAAGGTGCTTCCCCCCGACGTCTCCGAGTCGATCAACTTCTTCGCGGCCGTCGGCGACGACATCCGTTTCGGCCTCGGCGCCGTCCGAAACGTCGGCAGCAACGTGGTCGAGGGCATCGTGAACGCGCGGAAGGACGAGCGGTTCACGTCGTTCCACCACTTCCTCGACAAGGTGCCGCTGCACGTCTCGAACAAGCGCACGGTCGAGTCCCTCATCAAGGCCGGTGCCTTCGACTCGATGGGCGACACACGTCGCGCCCTCATGGAGATCCACGAGGACGCGGTCGAGGCGGCCGTCGACCGCAAGCGCAACGAAGCCCAGGGCGCCATCGGCTTCGACTTCGACAGTCTCTACGACGGCATGGAGGAGGCGGCTCCCGCGAAGGTTCCCGCACGCCCCGAGTGGATCAAGAAGGACAAGCTCGCGTTCGAGCGCGAGATGCTCGGGCTCTACGTATCGGACCACCCGCTCGCCGGTCTGGAAGTGCCGCTCGCGAAGCACGCATCGATCTCGATCCACGACCTCAACAACTCGGAGGACCTGCAGGACGGCGATCAGGTCACCGTGGCCGGGCTCGTCACCAGCGTCCAGCATCGCGTCGCGAAGGCCAGTGGGAATCCGTACGGCATGATCACCGTCGAGGACTTCAACGGCGAGGTCACCGTGATGTTCATGGGCAAGACCTACACCGAGTTCCAGCACACCCTGCAGCAGGACTCGATCCTCGCGGTCCGCGGTCGCGTGTCGAGGCGTGATGACGGACTCAATCTGCACGCGCAGTCGGCGTTCTCCCCGGACGTCGGATCGTTCGATGCCGCTGGTCCGCTGTCGCTCGTGCTCGCCGAGCAGCGGGCGACCGAGCGTGTGATGGGTGAGCTCGCAGAGATACTCCGACGCCATAACGGCGAGACGGAGGTGGTGCTCCGCGTGCACCGGGGAGGTGTCGCGAAGGTCTTCGATGTGCCGATGCCGGTGAAGGTCACGGCCGACCTGTTCGGTGACCTCAAGTCTCTGCTCGGACCGACCTGCCTGGGGTGAGCGGGTAGGATCGTGAGCCGTCGGGAAGCATGATGCCCCTCCCTGTCATGCACCGTGACGAAAGGAATACTGATGAGCACGGAACTCCCTGAGATCCCGGACGCGGAGAGCGAGCCGTTCATCGACGACGACGGCGTGCTCTACGACGACGACGTCACACCCGAGTTCGGCGTCCTCGGTTTCACGCTGCGTGAGCTTCTCATCGTCGGCGTCTGGGTGATCGCCTTCGTCATCTCCTTCTTCCCCTTCGCTCAGGGCGTCTCGATCTGGGGGACCGGCATCCAGTGGATCCTGCCCATCGGCGTGCCGACGGTCGCGGTGTTCCTCCTGGTCCTGCGTCGTTTCTCGCCGGAGGGAATCCGCCGTGTCGGCTCTCTGGGCATCGATCAGTTCGCCTCGGTGGCGTTCTCGGTCGGCGCGGTCTTCTGGGTCGGTCTGCTCTGGAGTGCCGTGTCGTCCGTGATCGAGGTGGGCGTGTTCAGCCTGTGGTGGGGTGGTGTCGTCCAGCTGGTCGCTGCGCTTGCTCTGGTGGTGCTCACCGTGTTCGCCCCGATCATCCCCGGTCTCAAAGAGGACTTCCACGGGCGTCTGGTGACGCTCGCGCATCGCAACGCGAACCCGGTGCGTCCCGTGATCCCGCGTCCGCGGCCGGAGCCCGCTGCCGTCGTCGATGAGGCGCAGCAGCAGGACGCTGTTCGCGACGTCGCCGTGTCCGACGACGAGGCCGAGCCGGCGACCCACGCCATCGACGTGGTCGAGCTCGATGTCGAGCTCTCCGGAGACCAGGCGACCGACGAGGTCGCGCGACTCGACCTCGCCGCACAGGTTCCGATCGCCTCGCACGCCTCCGGCGGCGATACCGGCACCGAAGACACGACTGCCGACGAGGAGTATGTGCCGACGTACTCCCGGCGCTCGCGCAACCAGGAGATCGTCTCCGACACCGGCAGCATCGAGTCTCTCCTCGAGACCGCGCAGACCGTGGAGACCGCTGGCTCTGCCGACACCGATGTGATCGGCGACGAGCAGTTCACCGAGGCACCCGATGTCGAGGCCACGAACCCTCGTGAGGCCTCGCCGGAGGTGGCACAGCCGTTCTGGATCCTGGCGCCGTCTGAGCGCGACGTGCACGATGAGCGTGGCGAGCCGCTGTTCCGCATCGGTCCGAGCGCCTGGGCTCTCGTGATCGAGGACCGCGGTGGCGCGTTCGTGGTCCGTCATGATGACGGCCGCATCGGCTATCTCCACGACATCTCAGACATCACGAAGGGTTGACAGTGCGCACCATCGATCTGCGGGGGCGCGAGCTCTCGCCGGCAGGCATGCTCGCGGCGGTACCTCGCGCCACCCAGGCAAGGGCGGAAGCTCTCGAGACCGCCGCTCGCATCGTCGACGACGTGCGCGAGCGCGGTGAGGACGCGCTGCGGGAGCAGGCGGAGAAGTTCGACCGAGTCTCCGGTCACGCCGTGCGTGTGCCCGCCGAACACATCGACGAGGCGCTGGCTTCCGTCGAGCCCGCCGTGAGAGCGGCGCTCGAAGAGGCGATCGCCCGCGTGCGGCAGGGCTCTGCGGCCCAGGTGCCGCAGGCGCAGACCACCGTGATCGGTCCGGGCGCAGAGATCCTGCAGCGCTGGCAGCCGGTGTCGCGCGCCGGCGTGTACATCCCCGGCGGCAAGGCCCCGCTCGCGTCCAGCGTCGTCATGAACGTCGTCCCTGCGCAGGTGGCAGGCGTGCAGCAGATCGCGCTGGCCTCCCCGCCGCAGGCTGACCACGACGGGAGGATCCACCCGACGATCCTCGCCGCCGCCGGGCTGCTCGGAGTCACCGAGGTGTACGCGATCGGGGGCGCGGGGGCCATCGGTGCTCTCGCGTGGGGCGTGCCCGGCATCGGATTGGATCCGGTGGACGTGGTCTCCGGGCCGGGTAACAACTACGTCGCCTCCGCCAAGCGCGCTGTCGCCGGCGTCGTCGGGACGGATTCCGAAGCAGGAGCGACCGAGATCCTGATCGTGGCCGATGCCGATGCCGACCCGCGTCTGATCGCGGCCGACCTGATCAGCCAGGCCGAGCACGACGAGCAGGCGTCCGCAGTGCTCGTCACCTATGCCCCGGAGCTGGTCGCCGCCGTCGACGCCGAGCTGGAGCGCCAGGCAGCGGCCACGCGCCACAGTGTGCGGGTCGGGGTGGCCCTGGACGGACCGCAGTCCGCGATCGTGCTGGTCGACGACCTGTCCATGGCGACGGCATTCAGCAACGCCTATGCTCCCGAGCACCTGGAACTGCACGTGGCCGATGCCGCCGACGTGGCATCGCGCTTCACGAGTGCCGGTGCGGTCTTCGTCGGAGATCAGACGCCGGTCAGCCTGGGCGACTACATGGCCGGAAGCAACCATGTCCTGCCGACGGGCGGACAGGCGCGCTACGCTCCCGGTCTTGGCGCCTACACGTTCCTGCGCCCGCAGCAGGTCATCTCATACGACCGGGACGCTCTCGCCGCCGTGCGTGACGGCGTGGTCGCTCTGGCGAACGCCGAGGTGCTCCCGGCGCACGGCGAGGCGATCGAGGCTCGTTTCACGGCGTAGGTTAGACAGATGCATTGCCCTTTCTGTCGCCATTCCGACTCTCGCGTGATCGATTCGCGTACCAGCGATGACGGCCTGTCGATTCGTCGACGTCGGCAGTGCCCCGAATGCGGGGGACGTTTCACGACGACGGAGACGGCGAGCCTCAATGTCATCAAGCGCTCGGGCGTGATGGAGCCGTTCAGCCGCGAGAAGGTGATCTCGGGCGTCCGCAAGGCCTGCCAGGGGCGCCCGGTGACCGAGGCGGACCTGGCGATCCTCGCCCAGCGCGTCGAGGAGGCCGTGCGGCAGACGGGAGTGTCCCAGCTGGACACGAACGAGATCGGTCTCGCGATCCTCGGCCCGCTGCGCGACCTGGACGAGGTGGCCTTCCTCCGGTTCGCGAGCGTGTACCAGGCGTTCGACTCGCTCGAGGACTTCGAGAGTGCGATCACCGACCTTCGCGCCGATCACGCGGAGCGGCAGTCCGTCGACCGGTAATCTGGCAGGGATGTATCCGCTGCTCTTTCGCGCTGTCCTGTCGCGCTTCGACCCCGAGTTCGCCCATCACGCCGGCATGGCGGTGATCCGTGTGCTCGGTACGCCCCCCTTCTCGTGGGCGACGCGTGCTCTGACGCGCCCGGATCCGACGCTGCGCGTCGAGGCGCTCGGGCTCACGTTCCCTTCGCCGTTCGGCGTCGCCGCCGGGTTCGACAAGAACGCCGTCGGCGTGCGCGGACTCGCCGCACTGGGCTTCGGCCACGTCGAGGTCGGCACGGTGACGGCGATCCCGCAAGAGGGCAACCCGAAGCCGCGCCTGTTCCGTCTGATCGCGGACCGCGCGGTGATCAACCGCATGGGCTTCAACAACGCGGGTGCCGACGCCGCCGCCCGTCGGCTGGCGTCACTGCGACGCGGTGCGCCCGACACCGTCATCGGCGTCAACATCGGCAAGAGCCGGGTGGTCGACGTCGAGAACGCCACGGCGGACTATGTGGCCTCTGCCACCCGCCTCGCTCCGCTCGCCGACTACCTCGCCGTCAATGTCTCGTCGCCGAACACCCCCGGTCTGCGCGGGCTGCAGGCGGTCGAGACCCTCGCGCCGCTGCTGCGGGCCGTGCGTGAGGCCGCCGGTGCGACTCCGCTGCTGGTGAAGATCGCCCCCGACCTGCCGGATGAGGAGATCACGGCGATCGCCGAGCTGGCAGTCGCCGAAGGTCTGGACGGCATCATCGCGCACAACACGACCATCAGTCGTGAGGGATTGCTCACCGATGCCGCGACGGTCGAGGCCGCCGGCGCGGGCGGGCTGTCGGGCGCTCCGCTCAAGGAACGCTCTCTGCAGGTCCTGCGCCTCGTGCGCGCGGCGGTGCCGACGGAGTTCTGCGTGATCGCCGTCGGGGGAGTCGAGACACCCGCCGATGTGCAGGAGCGTCTGGACGCCGGCGCGAACCTGGTGCAGGGGTACACCGCCTTCCTGTACCGCGGACCGTTCTGGGGACGCGAGATCAACCGCGGACTCGTCGCGCGCTGACACGACATACGACGAAGGCCTCCTGCTCTGTCGAGCGAGGAGGCCTTCGTCGTGACGAGCAGGGCGTCAGGACGGGTACTGGCCGCGCTTGACCTGTGGCTTCGGCAGACGCATGAAACGCATCTGGAGGGCGCGCATCGCGGCGTACCAGCCGAGACCGCGCTCCATGCGCTCCTTGCCGAACTTCTCGGCGACCTTGCGCTTGACGCGCAGCCCGAGCAGGATCATGCCGCCCACGGCGATGAGCAGATACGCCATCATCGCGATGTAGGCGTAGTAGGCGATCGCGAGCTGCGCGGGGACGAGCGAGGCGAGGATGACGAGCACCATCACGGCCATCACGAACTCCGCGGGGTGCCAGCCGGCATCGACGTAGTCGCGGACCCAGCGGCGCTGCGGACCCTTGTCTCGTGCGGGGAGGTACTTCTCCTCACCGGCGGCCATGCCGGCCTGGGCGCGGTTGCGGCGCTCGTTCAGCTCGGCCCTCGCTGCGGCCTTCGCCTCCTTGGTGTTCGCGACCAGGGGGCGGCGGCGCGCCGCTTCCTGCTCCGCACGGGTCGGGGTCGCGCGGCCCTTTCCGACGGCGGTCGTCTCGGGGGCGTCGTCGTTCGTCGATGGGGGGACAGGGGTAGTGGCCACGAGATTCCTCGGTTCGCTGATGATGGATCACCTTAAGATTACTCGCATGACCTCTCCTGCTCTCCCCAGTGCGTCCGACTCGGCCGTCCTCGACGCGGTCGCGACCGGAATCCCCGCCGCGCTCTCCGACCTCGGCCACCTCGTGCGCATCCCCGGCATGGCCTGGCCGGCGTTCGACCAGACCCAGCTTCAGCGCAGCGCTGATGCCGTCGCGGCCCTCGCCAGGGACACCGGCGTGTTCGACGACGTGCGCGTGCTGCGCGCAGCGATCCCGGGTACCGAGGAGCTGGGCCAGCCGGCCGTGCTCGCCAGCCGAGCCGCCCGCAACGGCCGGCCCACGATCCTGCTGTACGCGCACCACGATGTGCAGCCTCCGGGTGATGACGCGCTCTGGGAGACGCCCCCGTTCGAGCCCACTGTTCGCGACGGACGCCTGTACGGGCGAGGCGCCGCGGACGACAAGGCAGGCGTCATGGCGCACATCGCCTCGATCAGGGCGGTGTCCGAGGTGCTCGGCGAAGACCTCGATCTGGGCATCGCGCTGTTCATCGAAGGGGAGGAGGAGTACGGCTCGGCGTCGTTCGCGCAGTTCCTCTCAGACAACAAGGAGGCGCTGCGTGCCGATGCCATCGTGGTGGCCGACTCCGGCAACTGGGATTCCGTCACGCCCGGACTGACCGTGTCGCTGCGCGGCAATGCGCGCTTCGTCCTTCGTGTGCGCACACTGGATCACGCATCCCACTCCGGGATGTTCGGGGGGGCGGTGCCCGACGCGATGATGGCGACGGTGAAGCTGCTCTCGACGCTCTGGAACGACGATGGCTCCGTCGCGGTCGAAGGACTCGCGGAGCGGGACTCGCCGACGCCCGAGTACTCGGAGGAGACGCTCCGCGACGAGGCGGGGCTGCTGCCGACCACGCAGCCGATCGGCAACGGGACGATCCTCAGCCGCATCTGGAACAAGCCGGCCATCACGATCATCGGCATCGACACGACGAGTGTGGCCGCGGCATCCAACACACTCCTGCCCGAGACGACGGTGGTGCTCAGCGCTCGAGTCGCGCCGGGCCAGAGCGGGGCGGATGCCTATGCGGCTCTCGAGCGTCACCTCCGTGCGCACGCTCCGTACGGGGCCGAGCTGACGTTCTCGGATGTGGATCTGGGCGACGGCTTCCTGGTCGACACCAGCGGATGGGCCGTGGGCCTCACACGCGACGCAATGCGCGACGGGTACGGCGTCGCACCGGTCGACCTCGGCGTCGGGGGCTCCATCCCGTTCATCGCCGACCTGGTGCGAGAGTTCCCCGAGGCTCAGATCCTGGTCACCGGCGTCGAGGATCCGCACTCGCGGGCGCACAGCCCGAACGAGTCGCTGCACCTCGACACGTTCCGCCACGCGGTCGCCACCGAGGCCCTGATGCTCGCGCGCATGAACGCACTCGAGCGCCCGCTCTGACCACGGTGGCACGGCTCTCCCTCGTTCTCGCCGCCTTCGCCGCATGCGACGGTAGAATTGCGGGAAAGCCGTGCCACCGCGGCCCGTCACAAGGAGCGACATGAGCGACACCACACTGACTTCGGACACCACCGCCACCAAGGCCCACGGCATCAGCCTGACTGACGCCGCCGCCCTCAAGGTCAAGAACCTGCTCGAGCAGGAGGGTCGTGACGACCTGCGTCTGCGCGTCGCCGTGCAGCCCGGCGGATGCTCCGGCCTGATCTATCAGCTCTACTTCGATGAGCGTTACCTCGAGGGTGACGAGACCGTCGACTTCGACGGCGTCGAGGTCATCGTCGACAACATGAGCGTGCCGTATCTCGATGGTGCGTCCATCGATTTCAAGGACACGATCTCGGAGCAGGGCTTCACGATCGACAACCCGAACGCTGCGGGCAGCTGCGCCTGCGGAGACAGCTTCCATTGACCTGCGGTCTTCGGGTGCCGTGCGCGGCCTCATCGCTCGAAACGGCGCCCGGAACCCTCCGCAACCTGCGTGGTTGGCATGAATCAGGTGTGAGGTTGCCCTAGACTTGGATGTGCCCTGTCCGCAATCTGAAAGGTGCATCGTGCCCTCGAAACGCCGCCTTCGTTGGGCCGCACTCCCTGTGGGAGTCGTGGCAGCCGTGGTCCTGGCGGGATGTACCACCACTGAGCTGAACGGCTATCTGCCGGGCTTCGTGGAGGGTGAGCCTGCGACCACCAACCAGACCGAGCGTGTGTCGTCTCTCTGGGTCAACTCCTGGATCGTTCTTCTCGCCGTCGGCGTCATCACCTGGGGCCTGATGGCCTGGGCTGCGATCGCCTACCGTCGTCGCAAGGGCCAGACAGGTCTGCCCGTGCAGATGCGGTACAACATGCCGATCGAGATCTTCTACACGATCGTGCCGCTGATCCTCGTGCTGGGAATGTTCTTCTTCACCGCGCGCGATCAGTCCGAGATCGAAGCCAAGTGGGACGACCCCGACGTCGAGATCACCGCGATCGCCAAGCAGTGGGCGTGGGACTTCCAGTACGACGCCGACACGGACGAAGACACCGTTTGGACGATGGGCATCCAGGCCCAGCCGGACAAGGACGGCAACATCGACCAGGCGCAGCTTCCGACGCTGGTGCTCCCGGTCGACGAGAAGGTCACGATCAACCTGCAGTCGCGTGACGTCATCCACTCCTTCTGGATCATCGACTTCCTCTACAAGAAGGACATGTACATCGGGAAGGACAATTCCTGGTCCTTCATCCCGACGCGTGTCGGCGAGTACGCCGGCAAGTGCGCCGAACTCTGTGGCGAGTACCACTCGATGATGCTCTTCAACGTCAAGGTCGTCGAACAGGACGAGTACGACGCCTATCTCCAGCAGCTCAAGGAGAAGGGCAACACCGGTGACATCACGGACGAGTACGACCGTCTGTCGAACCTCCCCGGCAACACGCCCACGAACGACTCCGAGGAAGGAGAGGAGTAAGCCATGTCGACAACTGAAGCCCCCCGCACCGACGAGGCCCCTCGCTCCCGACCCACTGCTCTTCCCGCACGCCAGGCCGCTCTGATGAGCTCCTCGCGTGTCGAGCAGAAGGGCAACATCGTCGTCAAGTGGATCACCTCCACGGACCACAAGACCATCGGGTACATGTACCTGATCGCCTCCGTGCTGTTCTTCCTCCTCGGTGGTGTGATGGCTCTCGTCATCCGTGCCGAGCTGTTCGCGCCGGGAATGCAGATCATCCCGACGAAGGAGCAGTACAACCAGCTGTTCACGATGCACGGCACGATCATGCTGCTGATGTTCGCGACGCCGCTGTTCGCCGGTTTCGCCAACGCGATCCTGCCGTTGCAGCTGGGGGCTCCCGACGTCGCCTTCCCGCGTCTGAACGCCTTCGCCTTCTGGCTCTTCCTCTTCGGCTCGACGATCGCCGTCGCCGGCTTCCTCACCCCGCAGGGTGCTGCCTCGTTCGGATGGTTCGCGTACCAGCCGCTGGCCAGCGCGTCGTTCTCGCCGGGTGTCGGTGGAAACCTCTGGATGGTCGGTCTCGGAATCTCCGGTTTCGGAACGATCCTCGGTGCCGTGAACTTCATCACGACCGTGATCACGATGCGTGCCCCCGGAATGACGATGTGGCGCATGCCGATCTTCTCCTGGAACACGCTCATCACGAGCCTGCTGATCCTGATGGCGTTCCCCGTGCTCGCCGCCGCGATCTTCGCCGCTGCCGCCGACCGCATCCTCGGTGCACACGTCTACGACCCCGCCAACGGCGGTGTGCTCCTTTGGCAGCACTTGTTCTGGTTCTTCGGTCACCCTGAGGTGTACATCATCGCGCTGCCGTTCTTCGGCATCGTCTCCGAGATCTTCCCGGTCTTCAGCCGCAAGCCGATCTTCGGATACAAGACCCTCGTCTACGCGACGATCGCGATCGCCGCCCTGTCCGTCGCCGTGTGGGCTCACCACATGTACGTGACCGGATCGGTGCTGCTTCCGTTCTTCGCTCTGATGACCATGCTGATCGCGGTGCCGACCGGTGTGAAGATCTTCAACTGGATCGGCACGCTCTGGCGAGGCTCCGTCACCTTCGAGACCCCCATGGTGTTCGCCCTCGGATTCCTCGTCTCCTTCGTCTTCGGTGGTCTGACCGGTGTCATCCTCGCGGCGCCGCCGCTGGACTTCGCGCTCTCCGACTCGTACTTCGTCGTCGCGCACTTCCACTACGTCGTGTTCGGCACCGTGGTGTTCGCGATGTTCGCCGGCTTCTACTTCTGGTGGCCGAAGTGGACGGGTCGCATGCTCAACGAGCGTCTCGGCTACGTGCACTTCTGGATGCTGTTCATCGGCTTCCACATGACCTTCCTGATCCAGCACTGGCTGGGCGTCGACGGCATGGTGCGTCGCTACGCGGACTATTCGGCGGCTGACGGATGGACCTGGCAGAATCAGGTGTCGACCATCGGCGCGATGATCCTCGGTGCCTCGATGCTGCCGTTCTTCCTGAACGTCTGGATCACGGCCCGCAAGGCGCCGAAGGTCACTGTCAACGACCCGTGGGGCTACGGCGCATCGCTCGAGTGGGCGACGTCCTGCCCGCCGCCGCGTCACAACTTCACCTCGATCCCGCGCATCCGCAGCGAGCGGCCCGCGTTCGATCTGAATCACCCGGAAGCTGCGGAGTTCGCCACGACGGCTCCGGGCGAGCGAGAGGTCCACTGAGTCATGCGCGATAACGTCATCCTCTGGTGGGTGCTGACAGCATTCTTCGCCCTCATCGGCGTCGTCTACACCGGCTGGCACATCCTGGCCACACCGTCCGAGAACTTCGCGATGCGGATCGAGTGGGTCGGCACGGTCGCCCTGTTCTTCGCCGCCTTCATGGGTGCGATGGTCGCGTTCTACCTCGACCGCACGCACGCCGCTCAGAAGGGCGAGCTGCCGGAAGACATCCTGACCGCGGACATCGACGACGGCGACCCCGAGCTCGGCGAGTTCAGCCCGTGGTCCTGGTGGCCGATCGTCCTCGCCGCGTCCGCAGCGGTCTTCGTCGTGGGTCTGGCTGTCGGACACTTCCTGCTCCCGATCGGTCTCGCGATCTTCGTCGTCGCGATCGTCGGCTGGGTGTACGAGTACTACCGCGGCAACTTCGCCCGCTGAGAGCCACCGCGTGAAGAAGGCCCCCGGATCCGTCCGGGGGCCTTCTTCGTCCTGGTGAGGTGATCAGGCGCGTGTGCGGATGCGCGCGATCCCGGTCAGCGGGTCGACGGGACGGTGGTGTATGCCGTCAGCGTCTTCGACGGCATACCCTTCGCGCACCCAGTACTCGAAGCCGCCGATCATCTCGCGCACGCGATAGCCGAGCTTCGCGAACTCCAAGGCGCCCTTCGCGCCGGCGTTGCAGCCGGGGCTCCAGCAGTAGACCACGATCTCCGCGTCTGTGCTGATCTCGAGCGGGGCGCGGGTGGCGATCTCGCTGTAATGCATGTGCGTCGCGCCGGCGACGCGTCCCTGGGCCCAGGCCTCGTCGGAGCGCACATCGATGACGACGATGCTCTCCCCGGCCTTCAGAGCGGCATGGACGTCACTGGCGTCGGTCTCGTAGGCCAGCTTGGCGGCGTAGTAGTCGGAGCGCTCGATCATGCTCTCAGCCTAGGAGCGGCGGCAGGTGGACCGCCGCCGCCATCCGGACGTCGATGAGCGGAATTCGGCCAGCGCCGTCGGTCAGAGCTCGACGGTCATCTGTACGCGGCGGCCGTACCTGTCCAGCCCGAGCGACGCTTCGACGTCGACGAGGTCACGGAGGAACGGTGTCTCCGGGATGCTCTCGAGGAAGCCGCAGGACGCGTAGAAGGGCGCATTCCAGGGAACCTCTGCGTACGTGCGAAGCGTGACGCGCGTATAGCCGCGTTCGCGAGCCTCGTCGAGTGCAGCGGCGACGAGGCCGCGACCATGACCTCGGCGACCTGCTTCGGGGAGCACGGACAGCTGCTCGAGGTGCGCGTGACCGTCGACGTCGAGGACATGGACGAACCCCACGGGGGAGTGGTCGGCCTCATCCTCTCCGACAAGCACGAAACCGGGGGATGACAGACGTGAGGCGCCGTCGGCGGCAGGCGGCCACTGCCAGGCGCCCAGCACATCGATGAGCAGCGCATCCGCTGCCGTCTCGATCGCCTGGATCACCTCGGCGTCGGCGCCTTCGGCCGGACGTATCGAGCCGGTCACGATGCGTCTCCGGACACCGCCGCAATGGCCTCGATCTCGACGAGCTGGTCGTCATACCCGAGCACGGTCACACCCAGGAGCGTGCTCGGCACGTCGTGGGAGCCGAAGGCGGCGTGAATGACGTCCCAGGACGTCACGAGGTCCTGCTGCCGTGAGGAGGCCACCAGAACGCGTGTGCTGATGATGTCATCCAGGGACGCTCCCGCGGCAGCCAGAGCGACTCTCAGCGTCTCCACGCAGCGGGCTGCCTGTGCGGCGTAGTCGCCGGGAGCGGTCGTCGTCCCGTCATCCTCGAGAGGACAGGCACCGGCGAGGAAGATGAGACGTGAGCCGGCCGGAGCGGTGGCGGCGTACGCGTAGGGGGCATCGGCGAGGGCATCGGAACGGATGAGTCTGACGGCGGATGTCATACCTTCGATCCTTCCATGGACACATGAAAGGGCCCTGTCCGGATGGACAGGGCCCTTTCAGCGGGGGAGCGGTCGAGGTCTACTCGCCGTCCTCCGACTTCTTCTTGCGAGGCTTCTTCACCGGCTCGGTCGCGATGACCGTGCTCGGAGTGTTCGGCGTCTCGTCGACGTGCGTCTCATCGACCGTGAGCGGAGCGTCCGGGAAACCGGCGCGCTCGTGAGCGCCCTGGATCTCGGCGGCCTCGGTCTCGTCGTTGTGAGCCGTGACGTGGTGCTGGTGCGCGTCGGCCTCGTCGATCTGCGCCTGCGTCAGCGGAGCAAGACGGTCCTCGAAGAACCAGCGCGAGATCGAGGAACGGAGGTTCTCGGTCCACGGGATCCGGCCCTTGGCGTTCGGCCGCACGACGAGCGGCTCGTAGCCGTCGACGTCGATGAGCTTCCACCGGTCGTACTGGTCGACCGGCTGGTGCACCTCGATGAACTCGCCACCGGGGAGGCGGACGATACGACCGGACTCGTAACCGTGCAGCACGATCTCACGGTCCTTCTTCTGCAGCGCGATGCAGATGCGCTTCGTCACGAAGTAGCCGAGGATCGGGCCGAGGATCAGGAGCGCCTGCAGCGTGTGGATCACGCCTTCCATCGTGAGCATGAAGTGCGTCGCGATGAGGTCGGAGGATGCCGCAGCCCACAGCACCGCGTAGAAGACGACGCCGGCGACGCCGATGGCGGTGCGGGTGGCCGCGTTGCGCGGACGCTGAGCGATGTGGTGCTCGCGCTTGTCGCCCGTGATCCACGCCTCGATGAAGGGATAGATCGCGACGGCGACGATGAACAGACCCAGCACCGCGACGGGCACCAGGATGCCGAACGACCAGGTGCGGTCGAGGAAGACGACGTCCCAGTTCGACGGCGCCAGACGCAGCGCGCCGTCCGCGAATCCGATGTACCAGTCGGGCTGGGTTCCGGCGGACACGGGGGAGGGGTCGTAGGGACCGTAGTTCCAGATCGGGTTGATCTGGAAGAACGTCGCGATCAGCACGATCGTGCCGAAGACGATGAACAGGTAGCCACCCATCTTCGACATGTAGACCGGCATCATCGGGTAGCCGACCACATTGTCGTTCGTGCGGCCGGGGCCGGCGAACTGCGTGTGCTTGTTGACGATCATCAGCATGAGGTGCACCACGATGAGTGCGATGACGAGCATCGGCAACAGCAGGATGTGCAGCGTGTACAGACGACCGACGATGTCGGTGCCGGGGAACTCGCCGCCGAAGAGGAGGAACGAGATCCACGTTCCGACGATCGGGAAGCCCTTGATCATGCCGTCGATGATGCGCAGACCGTTACCCGAGAGCAGGTCGTCGGGGAGCGAGTAGCCGGTGAAGCCCTCCGCCATGGCGAGGATGAAGAGCACGAAGCCGATGACCCAGTTGAGCTCGCGGGGCTTGCGGAACGCACCCGTGAAGAACACGCGGAGCATGTGCACGCCGATGCCGGCCACGAAGACCAGGGCGGCCCAGTGGTGGATCTGGCGAACCAGGAGGCCACCGCGAAGGTCGAACGAGATGTGGAGCGACGATTCGAGGGCCGCAGACATCTCGATTCCACGCATGGGAGCGTAGGCACCGGTGTAGTGGGTCTCGACCATGGACGCCTGGAAGAAGAACGTCAGGAAGGTCCCGGAGAGGAACACGACCACGAAGCTCCAGAGCGCGATCTCGCCGAGCATGAACGACCAGTGGTCAGGGAAGATCTTGCGACCGAGCTCCTTGACGAAGCCTGACAGGCTGGTGCGCTCATCGATGTAGTTCGACGCGGCACCCACGAAGCGACCGCCGAGCGGTGCCTTGGTTTCCTTGTCGTCTTTGGACAGCGTTGCGGTGCTCAATGGCGCTCCCAGAAGCTCGGGCCGACGGGTTCCTTGAAGTCGCTGCGTGCGACGAGGTAGCCCTCGTCGTCGACCGTGATGGGCAGCTGCGGCAGCGGGCGTGCAGCCGGTCCGAAGATCACCTTGGCGTGATCGGTCACGTCGAACTGCGACTGGTGGCACGGGCACAGCAGGTGGTGGGTCTGCTGCTCGTACAGGGCGACGGGGCAGCCGACGTGGGTGCAGACCTTGGAGTACGCGACGATGCCGTCGTACGACCAGTCCTTGCGGTCCTCGGCCTCGATGAGCTGCTCAGGGCGCAGGCGCATCATCAGCACGATCGCCTTGGCCTTCTCCTCGAGGTAGCCATCGTGGTGGCTGAGCTCAGCGAGATCGGCGGGGATCACGTGGAAGGCGGATCCGAGGGTGACGTCCGATGCGCGGATCGGCGTGCCGTCAGGGTCTCGGACCAGGCGCATGCCCTCGTCCCACATCGTGTGCTTGAGCAGCGTGACGGGGTCACCGGCGGTGGGGTCTTCGGGCGTCGAGTGCGGCGCGAGGCCACGGAACAGGGTGACGCCGGGGATGATCGACGCCACGACCGCGGCGAACAGCGAGTTGCGGATCATCGTACGGCGTCCGAAGCCGGACTCCTCGTTGGCGTCAGCGAACGCCTTGATGGCCGCCTCGCGCGTCGAGTCCTTGCCCCGGGTGGGGTGGCGGTACTCGATGTGCTCCTTGTCGGACATCAGGGCCTTCGACCAGTGGATCGCGCCGATGCCGATGCTCAGCAGGGCGAGGGCGATGCCCAGGCCGATGAAGAGGTTGTTCTGACGGATGTCGATGAGCGCGCCGCTCTCGATCGGGAACAGCATGTAGGCGGCGACCGCCCAGATGCTGCCCGCGAGCGAGAGGTAGAACAGGGTGTAGACAGTGCGGTCCGCGGTCTTCTCAGCGCGCGGGTCCTTGTCGGTCATCCGCTCGCGGTGCGGCGGAAGCCCCGGGTTCTGCACGGGATCGCTGACTGCGACACCCAGCCCTGGAGAGGGCTGGTAGGCCCTGTCAAGAGCCTGCGAGTCGTCGTCGTGTGCCATGGTGCTCCTCGTACGTTCCTCTTCGATGAATAAGCGTCAGTTGGACTTCGCCGTGATCCACACGGTGATGGCGACGAGCGCGCCGATGCCGAAGATCCACACGAACAGGCCCTCGGAGACGGGGCCCAGCGAACCGAGCGAGAATCCGCCGATCTGCACGGACTGCTGCTGGAAGAGGAGCGCGGAGATGATGTCGCGCTTGTCCTCGTCCGACAGGTTCATGTCTCCGAAGACCGGCATGTTCTGGGGGCCGGTAACCATGGCGGCATACATGTGCAGCGCGCTGGTCTCGGTCAGAGCCGGGGCGTACTTGCCCTCGGTGAGAGCACCACCCGCGGCGGCCACGTTGTGGCACATCGCGCAGTTGACGCGGAACAGCTCCGCACCGTTCGCCACATCGCCGCCACCGTCGAGGATGTGGTCATCGGGGAAGGTCGGGCCGGGAGCGGACTCCTGCACGAAGGAGGAGATCGCGAGGATCTGCTCCTCGGTGAACTGCGGCGTCTTCTGCGGAGCCTGCGGCCCCTGCATCTGCAGCGGCATGCGACCGGTCGAGAGCTGGAACTCGGTGGCGAGCTCGCCGACTCCGTAGAGGCTCGGGCCGTTGGCCGTGCCCTGCAGGTCGAGACCGTGACAGGTCGCGCAGTTCGCCTGGAACAGCTTCTCGCCGTCCTCGACGGTCAGCTGCGAGGTCGCTGCGGTCTGGGTGTCCGTCGCAGCGAATGCGGCGGTGGTACCGGCGTACACGGCGCCGGTGATCATGAGGCCTGCTCCGATGAGAGCTGCCGCAGCCAGGGGACTGCGACGGCCATTCGAACGGCGCTTCTTCTCTCGTGCCATCTCGGGGATCAGCTCCGCTCTTATTTCAGGAAGTAGATAACGACGAACAGCACGATCCAGACGACGTCGACGAAGTGCCAGTAGTAGGACACCACGATCGAGGAGGTCGCCTCCTTGTGCCGGAAATTCTTGACGGCGTATGCGCGTCCGATGACGAGCAGGAACGCGATCAGTCCGCCGGTGACGTGCAGTGCGTGGAAGCCGGTGGTGAGGTAGAACGCAGACGCGTACGAGTCGGCCTGGATCGGCATCCCCTCGGCGACGAGCTGTGCGTACTCCCAGACCTGACCGGAGACGAAGATCGCGCCGAGTGCGAAGGTGAGGAAGAACCACTCGACCATGCCCCAGCCGAAGAGGCGACGGCGACCGGCGCCGTTCTTCTGGCCCTTGCCGATCTTGTACGGCTGCAGGTCCTCGGCTGCGAACACGCCCATCTGGCACGTGAACGAGGAGAGCACCAGGATGGCGGTGTTCACGAACGCGAACGGAACGTTCAGCAGTTCGGTCCGATCCGCCCAGAGCTCGGGGGAGGTGCTGCGAAGGGTGAAGTAGATCGCGAAGAGTCCCGCGAAGAACATCACCTCACTGCCGAGCCACACAATGGTGCCGACAGCTACCGGGTTGGGCCGCTTGATGGTTCTCGCCGCCGGGGCATACGTCGCTGAGGTCGTCACCCTTCCATTATGGCCGATCCTCAGACGTGATTCTTGCACCGGACGCCCTCGTTTTGCCGGTATTCGACTTAGGTAACCCTAAGAAAACACTGCGAATAGTCGGTGAATCCGCGGGAAACAGGGGAAGCGGTCGCGACGGTCACACGTTCGGAACGATCTGCACGTTTTCCCGCGCCGATAGGATCGCACACATGGCTGATTCTCTGACCTGGTCCGATGTGCTCACCTCTCTGCTGGAGCGTCGTGATCTGAGCGTCTGGGAGTCGACGTGGGCGATGCGTCAGATCATGAACGGCGAGGTCACGGCGGCGCAGCTCGGCGGCTTCCTCATCGCCCTCCGCGCGAAAGGCGAGACGATCGACGAGATCGTCGGGTTCCGCGACGCCATCCTCGAGGCCGCCGTTCCACTGCCTGTCTCCCCGAACGTCCTCGACATCGTCGGCACCGGTGGCGATCGGGTGGGTACGGTGAACGTCTCGACCACCGCGGCCATCATCATCGGCGCCACGGGTATTCCCGTCGTCAAGCACGGCAACCGCGCAGCAAGCTCGGCATCGGGCTCGTCGGACGTGCTGGGGGCTCTGGGCCTCGAGCTGTCCTTGAACCCCGCGTCGGTCGCGTCGATCCTCGACCGCACGGGCATCACCTTCGCGTGGGCGGGGGCGTTCCACCCCGGCTTCAAGCACGCGGGCCCCGTGCGCTCGGAACTGGGCGTGCCGACGGTGTTCAACATGCTCGGCCCGCTCTGCAACCCTGCGCGCGCTGAGGCGAATGCGGTCGGTGTCGCGCAGATCGAGCGTGTGCCCCTGATCACGGGCGTGTTCCGCACTCGTGGTGCCACCGCTCTCGTGTTCCGCGGCGACGACGGCCTCGACGAACTCACCACCACCGGCCACAGCCGGATCTGGGAGGTCACTCGCGGTGACATCCACGAGCACGATCTCGATCCTCGCGATCTCGGCATCCCCCTCGCCGAACTCGCCGATCTGCTGGGAGGCTCACCTGAGCACAATGCCGAGGTGCTCCGCCGCACGCTCCAGGGCGAGGCCGGTGCGGTCCGTGACATCGTGCTGCTCAATGCGGCCGCAGGGATCGTGGCCTACGAGCTGTCCCAGGATGCGACCCAGGTGCAGGTGCCGATCCTCGAGCGCCTGCGGGAGGGATACCGTCGTGCGACGGCTGCCGTGGATGATGGCCGTGCCGCAGCCAAGCTCGATCAGTGGATCAGCGTGAGCCGCGAGCTCGCGACGGTCTAGGAGCCTCGACGTGGATCCGGTCGCCGCGCTGCTCGAGATCGCCTCGTTGCTCGAGCGCGAGCGGGCGTCCCGGTACCGGGCCAAGGCGTTCCGCCAGGCTGCTGCGACGTTCCAGGAACTCCCGGACGAGGTGCGCACGGACCCGACCCGTCTGCGGGCGAGCCGGGGCATCGGCGAATCGACCTTCGCCGTGATCCGTCAGGCGCAGGAGGGAGAGGTGCCGGACTACCTGGTGGAACTGCGTGGTGATGTCGAGCCCGAACGGGTGTCGGCGTTGCGCAGCAGGCTCCGCGGAGACCTCCACGCCCACACGGATTGGTCGGATGGCACGACTTCGATCGCCGTGATGGCTGCGGCGGCGCGGGCGCAGGGGCACGAGTACCAGGCGATCACCGATCACTCGCCCAGGTTACGGGTCGCCCGCGGCCTGTCCGCCGAGCGCCTGCGGGAGCAGATTCCGCTCGTCCGGGCGGAGTCGGGCGACGGATTCACCCTGCTCGCGGGGATCGAGGTGGACATCCTGGAGGACGGGGCGCTCGATCAGGACCCCGAGCTGCTCGCAGAGCTCGACGTGGTCGTGGCGTCCGTGCATTCGAAGCTGCGCATGGACGCGCGTCCGATGACCGCACGGATGATCGCGGCCGTCTCGCATCCGCGCGTCAACGTGCTCGGCCACTGCACCGGCCGGCTCGTCGAGGGGGAGCGGGGGACGCGCCCACCGTCGGCCTTCGACGCGGCCGCGGTGTTCGCCGCCTGCGCGGAGAACGGTGTGGCCGTGGAGATCAACTCGCGACCCGAGCGCCAGGATCCGCCGGACGAGCTCATCGCAATCGCCCTTGCCGCAGGGTGCCTGTTCTCGATCGACTCCGACGCCCATGCCCCTGGTCAGCTCTCTCTGCTCGACCACGGGGCTGAGCGCGCCGAGCGCGCAGGTGTTCCGGCCGCACGGATCGTCACGACGTGGGGTGTGGAGCGACTGCTCGCCTGGACAGGGTGATCTGAGGTCGAGCTCGGAGGGGCCGTTCAGACCGCCGCTGCGGCAGTGACGGCGGCGATCGCACGATCCATCGAGCCGCCCAGGTTCCACTTCGCCGCCAGAGCCAGTGCAGCTGCGGATTCCGCCTCATCGAGAGCGTGCAAGCGGGTGCCCGGTGCCGAGATGGGCAGGGACGTCGCCACCGCGACCACGGTCGGTGCGACATCGAGGTACGCGGATGCGGCGAGCACCTTGGCGCGCACGCCGGCGCTCATGCCTTCTCCGGCCTCGGCAGCAGCACGGATCCCGGCGAGATCGACATGGTTCTGCAACAGCGTGGCCGCCGTCTTCTCGCCAACCCCTGCGACTCCGGGGAGGCCGTCCGACGCATCTCCGCGCATCGTCGCGAAATCGGCGTACTGCGAGGGGAGCACTCCATACTTCGCCACGACCGTCGCATCGGTCACGATCTCGAGGTTGCTCATGCCGCGTGCGGTGTAGATCACCCGCACGTCGCGGGCGTCGTCGACGAGCTGGAAGAGGTCGCGGTCGCCCGTGACGATGTCGACGGGCATGTCGGCGTCGGTCGCCAGGGTGCCGATCACGTCGTCGGCCTCGTGCTCGGCGATGCCGATGATGGGGATGTCGAGCGCGTCGAGCGTCTGGCGGATGAGGGGGATCTGTGTCTCGAGCGGATCGGGGACCTCTTCGACATCGGGGCCGGCAGCGACGACCTCGACGACCCGGTGCGCCTTGTAGCTGGGAATGAGATCGACGCGCCACTGTGGGCGCCAGTCGTCGTCCCAGCATGCGATGACATGCGTGGGTTCGTAGAGGGTGACGAGCTTCGCGATGATGTCGAGCAGCCCGCGCGCAGCGTTGATGGGTGAGCCATCGGGGGCTGTCACCTTGTCGGGCACGCCGTAGAAGGCGCGGAAGTAGAGGCTGGCGGTATCGAGCAACATGAGACGGTCGGTCACGAACGACAGTCTGGCACGGGCGGGCGACAGGGGAAGGGAGATGCGCTGCGCCTGAGACGGTTCGCCTCGCTTCGACACTCGGAGGTATGACAGCGTCTCTTCGTGCACTCTCCATTCTCGCCCTGGGTGGGCTGTTGCTCTCCTCCCTGTTGACCGGGTGCGCGACGAAGGCGGGGAGCTCGTCGGCGCCCGAATCGACGGCGGGACCGATCTCCTCTGACATGTCCTACGCGCCGCAGGCAGGATGGCTCAACTCCTCGGCGTTCATCCTGAAGACCTGGGGGGATGCCTGCGCGCCGCACCTGGGCGATCTCGTCGCCGGAGACCAGGCGCTCGAGATCGTGCTCGTCGACAGCGAGGACGAGATGTGCGCGACCGTGCAGACCGCTCACGGTACGTACATCTCGCTGCCCCCGCAGGTCGATTCCTCGTATCCGGTGGAGCTCACCGTGATCGCGGCGAGCGGTGCTAAGAGCTCGCTCACGCTGCCGGGCCTGGAGAACGGCGGCATCCTGCCTCCGGGCGGCGGACACGAGCAGGTTCCCGGCGTCACATGGATCGGGGACCAGGAACTCGCGGTGCTCACGTGGGGCTCGTCGACCTGCATGCCGGGATCCGGAGAGGTGGAGGCGGTCAGCGAGACCGAGGCCGTCGTCCGCCTGCATGAGCACACCGACACCATCTGCACGATGGATCTGGTTCGGCAGATCACCTTCGTCGCGGCGAAGGGCATCGCAGAGGATGCTGTGCTGACGCTCGCGGATCACGTGGATGCGGACGGTGAGCCCGTGGTGCTGCGGTTCGTCAGCTAGTCACTGGCAGACGGTCTCAACAGCCGGGTGCGGTCGGCTTCTGCTCGCAGGTGAACGCGACGAGCGCGGTGTGCGCTTCGAAGATGCGGATCTGCTGGTCAGGGCCGTCGGTCGTGAGCTCGCCGGGCACGGGAAGCCAGCCGATGCCCATGCCGAGATCGACTTCGGCGGAATAGCGCACGTCGACGTCGGCCAGATACGTTCCCCGCTCCTCATACACATGGCTGGTGGGCGTGGGTGTGAACTGCGCCTGGCCGAGGCTGCTCCAGGTCTGCCCACCGGTCGCCAGGCTTGCACGATCGCCGTCGCCGTAGTCGAAGTCGTAGCCCACAGGGGTGAAGCGCACCGTGATCGCGAGTCCGAAGAGCGTCCCGGTGCGGGTGTGTGCGGACCCCGCAGCCACGAAGTTCGTTGGCATGCCGGCGATGCCGAGGTTGCCTGGTTCCCCCACCGCAGCGACCGGCGCAGGGGCGAAGGCGGCGAGATCGGTCATCGTGATCGCCGGGAGTGCGGTCGATGCGGGACCGTCGTCGGTGGTCGGGAAGCACTCGAGGCCCGCACTCCACAGGGCAAGACACTCGTCGAATGTGGGCTCCTGCGGCGGGTGCCACGTGCCGGTGCTCGATTCCGGCTCGTCGCCAGGCGCCGAGGGCGTGCCCGTGCCGGAGGTGTCGCGTTCGCCCGTGACAGTGAGGGTCGTGCCCGTGTTGCTGGCGCATAGGCCCGCGCGCTGCTGTATTGGTGAGCACGTTCTGATGCCTACGGATGGCGCGCCAAATAACGCAGCCAGGCTGATCAGAGCTGCGGTCGTGGCTAGCGAGCTGCGCACGTGTCACTCTCGGCAACATCGGAGCTGGCAATACGTAGAGAACCATCTATCAGGATGAACTCGAGATCTAGGGCGTACCGATCGGGTCGATCCGGAGCGACCAGCGAGACTCCATCTCGGTCAGTGAGCACGGTGTGACTAACGTCATTACAGGCCTTGGCAATGACGCTTTGGTCGCCGCGCAGGATCAAGCCTTCAAAGGACTCGACCATTATTGCGCCGCCGCTGAGGTAGCCCTCGGCATGCATGTCTGAAAGGCTCTTGCGCTCGTCGGCTTGATACTTCCCCGTTGTGAAGGCCTCAATCGCCTTGAACGTCTCTGGACGCTGGAGGTCGATCGAGTTCGAAGCGTCGATATACGCCCGGTACGTCTCCTCGGCGGTGGCGAAGGCCTCTTCCTCCGAGGCGAACGCAGGCGTGGGTGTCGGTTCGGGTTCCGGTGCGGGGGAGCATCCGAGGAGTCCGATCACAGACAGCGCGACGCAGCAGGCGGCGAGGGAGAGGTGAGGGGCGGGGTGGAGGCGAGGCACCCGGTCACGGTAGTGGAATGCGCGAGGGGGCCGCGGGAGTTATGCACAGTGACGTCGACGGCGACATCGATCCCAACGGCATCCGAAGTTCTGATAATCTGAAGTGTCACTCGTGGCGTGCACTTGCATGCGCTCGTGACGTGCAATCCAATCCATCCGCTGTGAAGCATGATGTCGGCCGTGCGCGGCCGTTGCCTCGCAGCCCTGAGTTCCCATTCAACAAGGACAACCCACTACATGACTACCGCAACGACCGCCCCGGCCACCAAGCAGGTCGCCATCAACGACATCGGATCTGCTGAGGACTTCCTGGCCGCGGTCGAGAAGACCCTGAAGTTCTTCAACGACGGCGACATCATCGAAGGCACGATCGTCAAGATCGACCGCGATGAGGTCCTCCTCGATGTCGGATACAAGACCGAGGGTGTCATCCCCTCGCGCGAACTCTCGATCAAGCACGACGTCGACCCCAACGAGGTCGTCGCTGTCGGCGACCTGGTCGAGGCCCTCGTTCTCCAGAAGGAGGACAAGGAAGGCCGCCTGATCCTCTCCAAGAAGCGCGCACAGTACGAGCGTGCCTGGGGAGACGTCGAGAAGATCAAGGAGAACGACGGCGTCGTCACCGGTACCGTCATCGAGGTCGTCAAGGGTGGCCTCATCGTCGACATCGGACTCCGTGGCTTCCTCCCGGCTTCGCTCATCGAGCTGCGTCGCGTCCGCGACCTCACGCCGTACCTGGGCCAGGAGATCGAGGCGAAGATCCTCGAGCTCGACAAGAACCGCAACAACGTCGTCCTCAGCCGTCGCGCGCTGCTCGAGCAGACGCAGTCGGAGTCGCGCACCACGTTCCTGAACAACCTTCACAAGGGTCAGGTCCGCAAGGGTGTCGTGTCGTCGATCGTCAACTTCGGTGCGTTCGTCGACCTGGGCGGCGTTGACGGCCTCGTGCACGTCTCCGAGCTGTCCTGGAAGCACATCGAGCACGCCTCCGAGGTCGTCGAGGTCGGCCAGGAGGTCACCGTCGAGATCCTCGAGGTCGACCTCGACCGCGAGCGCGTCTCCCTGTCGCTGAAGGCGACGCAGGAGGACCCGTGGCAGGTCTTCGCCCGTACCCACGCGATCGGTCAGGTCACGCCGGGTAAGGTCACCAAGCTCGTTCCGTTCGGTGCGTTCGTGCGCGTCGCAGACGGCATCGAGGGCCTCGTCCACATCTCCGAGCTCTCCAGCAAGCACGTCGAGCTGGCCGAGCAGGTCGTCTCCGTCGGCGAAGAGGTCTTCGTCAAGGTCATCGACATCGACCTGGAGCGTCGTCGCATCTCGCTGTCGCTCAAGCAGGCCAACGAGTCGGTCGACCCCAACGGCACCGAGTTCGACCCGGCCCTGTACGGCATGGTCGCGGAGTACGACGAGAACGGCGAGTACAAGTACCCGGAGGGCTTCGACGCCGAGACCGGTGCGTGGAAGGAAGGCTTCGACGCCCAGCGCGAGGCTTGGGAGCAGGAGTACGCTGCAGCCCAGGCTCGCTGGGAGGCGCACAAGGCTCAGGTCACCAAGGCGGCCGAGGCCGAGGCGGCAGCCGGCGAGGACTTCGGCGGCGGTCAGACCTTCTCCAGCGAGACCGCTGGTGCAGGCACGCTGGCGGACGACGAGGCACTTGCGGCTCTCCGCGAGAAGCTCTCGGGCGGCAACGCTTAAGCATCACGCTCTGGAACGGGCCGTCACCTTCGGGTGGCGGCCCGTTTCGCGTCTCCACGACGACACGGCATCGCGGTGACATCGCAAAGCGACGAACCCGCCGCGTGCCAGGATGGACAGCATGCCTCTCATCGCACTCACCGGCGGCATCGCCTCGGGGAAGTCGACCATCGCGCGCCGCCTCGCAGAGCACGGCGCCGTCATCGTCGACGCAGATCAGATCGTCCGCGACGTGCAGGCTCCAGGCACTCCTGTGCTGCACCAGATCGCCGAGACCTTCGGCACCGACGTGATCACGGCAGAAGGTGCGCTCGATCGCGCTGCCCTCGGCGCCAAGGTCTTCGGCGCCCCTGCGCTTCTGCAGCAGCTGAACGCCATCGTCCACCCCGCCGTTCGCGCCGAATCGCAGCATCGGTTCGAGTCCGCGCTCGCTGCGGATCCGTCCGCGGTCATCGTCTACGACGTGCCCCTTCTGGTCGAGGCGCGCGTCGATGATCCCTGGGACACCATCGTCGTGGCGCACGCGCCCGCCGAGGTACGACGACGTCGGCTCGTCGAGCTGCGCGGCATGGACGAGTCTGCGGCGCAGGCACGCATCGAGGCCCAGGTCTCCGACGAGAAGCGCCTGGCGATCGCCGATGTCGTGATCGACACGGCCGGCGCACTCGCCGACACGATCACGCAGACGGACGCGCTCTGGGAGCGGATCCGCTCGCGGTGAACGGGGAACCGTTCGCCGGTCATGCCCCGGGCTCTCCGCTCTACCGGCGTCTGATCGCCGGACTCTTCTTCGCGGGAATCGCCACATTCGCGCAGCTCTACTCGACGCAGGCCGTGCTGCCGCAGATCGCCGCCGACCTCGCCATCTCTCCGGCCACCGCCGCGCTCACGGTATCGGCGACGACGCTCGGACTCGCCGCGGCCGTGATCCCGTGGTCCATCGTGGCCGACCGCATCGGCAGGATCCCGGCGATGGCGATCGGCGTCATCGCGGCCACTGCCCTCGGCCTGTGCGCTCCGCTGAGCGGGGAGATCGGGCTGTTCCTCATCCTGCGCGTCGCGGAGGGAATTGCGCTCGGAGCCGTCCCCGCTGTCGCCCTCGCGTACCTGAGCGAGGAGGTCCGCCCGCGTTACGCGGCCGCCGCGGCGGGCAGCTACATCGCCGGCACGACGGTCGGCGGATTGCTGGGTCGCATCGTGGCGGGAGTGGTCGGCGAGTTCGCCGGCTGGCGGATCGGGATCTGGGTTGTCGCGACGGTCTGCGCTCTCGCTGCCGTGCTGTTCCTCGTGCTGACTCCCCGCGCGCAGGGGTTCGTGCCGCGACGGTTCGATGAGCAAGGACCGAGCATCGTCGCCCGTCTGACGGCGTCTCTGCGCTCTCCGCAGCTTCTCGCGCTGTACGCCCAGGGCTTCCTGCTCATGGGAGCATTCGTCGCGGTCTACAACTATCTGGGCTTCCATCTCTCGGAACCGCCCTTCCTCCTGCCCGTGTGGCTGGTCACGTTGCTGTTCCTGGCCTACCTCGCCGGGACCGTCTCGTCTCCCTGGGCCGGCTCGCTCGCCTCGCGCTTAGGGCGCTATCCCGTGCTGCTGGTGGCCATCCTGGCGACGGCCTGCGGTGCGTTGCTGATGCTCGTCCCGAGCATGCCGCTCGTGCTGGGCGGCCTGCTCCTGTTCACCGCGGGGTTCTTCGCCGCCCACGCGGTGGCCTCGGGGTGGACTCCGGTCGCGGCCACCGCGCAGACCCGTGCACAGGCGTCGTCGCTGTACTACTTCGGCTACTACGCGGGGTCGAGTCTGTTCGGTTGGGCGCTCGGACTCGCGTTCGGAGCGGCGAGCTGGACGTGGTTCGTGCTGCTGATCGTCGTGATGTGCGCAGTGTCCGCCGCGATCGCGATGCTCGGTCTCCGCGCCTCCCGGACCGGTCGTCCCTGACCCGTGCACCGTCACCCCCGGAGGTCTGTCACAGTGGCAGGTATGAGTGACGACCTCCTGGCGGCCTACGATTCGCAACTCCGCACCGGCGCGGAGACAGCGCACGCGTTGACGACCCACGCCCACGGACCACTGCGTCTGGCCGTGTTCCCGGGTGGGCAGGGCTTCGTCAGCTATGCGGACCTCGGGGGAGCGGACGCCGCGCAGATCGAGCTGCTCATCGACGCGGCGCTCGATCACTTCCGCGGCGAGGAAGGCATCACCTCCGTCGAGTGGAAGACCCGAGGGCACGATCAGGCGCCAGGGCTGTACGACGCTCTCGATCAGCGCGGCTTCGTCGCGGAGGACACCGAGTCCATCATGATCGGCGAGACCGCTCTGCTCGCGCTGGAGCTGGCTGCTCCCCACGGCATCCTGATCCGCCGGGCGCGCACCAGGGCGGATGTGTGGGCGATGGAGGAGATGCAGGGGCGCGTCTTCGACGACCCGAACTGGGAGGTGCGCGCGGAGACGACCTTCCGTCGGATCCAGGAGGACGACGAGGTGGAGCTCTGGATCGCCGAGTCGGATGGCCGCGTGGTGAGCGCCGGCCGCTTGGAGCCGGTCGCCGGCACGCAGTTCGCGGGGCTCTGGGGCGGTGCGACCGTGGAGGCGTGGCGTGGCCGAGGGATCTACCGGGCGCTGACGGCGGAGCGCGCCCGATCGGCCCTGGCGCGGGGGAAGAAGTACCTGAACTCGGATTCCACGGAGTTCTCGCGGCCGATCCTCGAGCGCGCCGGCCTCGTCAGGGTATCGACCACCACTCCTTACGTGTGGACGCCGCCGCCTGCCTGACCATTCACTTCGCGCTTTCGTGCACGGCGCCGGAGCAACACGATCGCGGTGACGACCAGTCCGACGAGGAGCACGGCCGCCAGGACGGGGATGATGATCGCCGCGGCCGCGAGCAGGAACGATGCGCCGTCCTCCGCGGTGCTCAGCACGGGAGCGGCGAGCCCGCCGGTGGTGGCGTTCGCCGCGACGCGGGCCGTGGCCTTCACGACATGCACGACCAGTGCGATCGCGATCCCGGTGATGATCGGAATCCATGACCCGCTCGAGAAGAAGGATGCGGGATCGTCGACAGCGACCGTCTGCGCACTCGCTCCCGCGCCGAAGGCGACGCCGCCGGCCGCAGGGCGGATGATGCTCTGGAGGAGATCGTTCACCGAGTCGAGCGCCGGGATCTTGTCGGCGACGATCTCGAATACGAGCAGAGCGCCGACGATCCACAGCGCCAGATCGCTGGACAGCCACGACCAGCCCGTGGGCAGTTCCACGGCAGGGAGGAAGCGATCGGCCAGGCCGAGCAGGAACAGCGGCATCCAGGCGTTCAGACCGGCGGCAGCGGCGAGGCTGGAGCCCACGATGAACTCGATCACGCTCCCACTTTAGGTGGAGGCGTCGGGGGAGGCCCTTCGACCACGTGATGAGGGGAGCGCGCTGTGGACCGGTGCGGGTGTCTGGCGCGTCTGCGCGCGGGCTTCGCTGGCAGCGTGACCGGCCCGGATGTCGGAGGGGCGGCCTACGCTGGAAGTATGCAACCCACGCGTAGCGTCCGCCCTTTCGAGGTCATCAGCGAGTATGCCCCCGCCGGCGACCAGCCGCAGGCGATCGCCGAGCTCGCATCGCGCATCAACGCGGGCGAGACGGACGTCGTGCTGCTCGGAGCCACCGGTACCGGCAAGTCGGCCACAACGGCCTGGCTGATCGAGCAGGTGCAGCGGCCGACCCTGGTGCTCGCCCACAACAAGACCCTCGCTGCACAGCTCGCGAACGAGTTCCGCGAGCTGATGCCCAACAACGCCGTCGAGTACTTCGTCTCGTACTACGACTACTACCAGCCCGAGGCGTACGTCCCGCAGACGGACACCTTCATCGAGAAGGACTCGTCGATCAACGCCGAGGTCGAGCGGCTGCGGCATTCCACGACGAACTCCCTGCTCAGCCGGCGCGACGTGGTCGTGGTGTCCACCGTCTCGTGCATCTACGGCCTCGGTGCGCCGGAAGAGTACCTGCGCGCGATGGTGGCGCTGCAGGTGGGCGAGCGCTACGACCGTGATGCGCTGATCCGGCAGTTCATCGCGATGCAGTACAACCGCAACGACGTCGACTTCTCGCGAGGGAACTTCCGCGTACGCGGCGACACGATCGAGATCATCCCGGTCTACGAAGAGCACGCGATCCGCATCGAGCTGTTCGGCGACGAGATCGAGGCGCTCTACTCACTGCACCCGCTGACGGGCGAGGTCATCGAGAAGCTCGCGTCGGTGCCGATCTTCCCCGCATCGCACTACGTCGCCGGCACAGACGTCATCCAGCGTTCGATCGGCACGATCGAGAAGGAGCTCGAGGAGCGGCTCGCGGAGTTCGAGCGTCAGGGCAAGCTCCTCGAAGCGCAGCGTCTGCGCATGCGCACGAGCTTCGATCTCGAGATGCTCCAGCAGCTCGGGTTCTGCTCCGGTATCGAGAACTACTCGCGCCACATGGATGGGCGCGAACCGGGGGAGCCTCCGCACACGCTGCTCGATTTCTTCCCCGACGACTTCCTGCTCGTCATCGACGAGTCGCACGTCGCCGTGCCGCAGATCGGCGCCATGTACGAGGGCGACGCCTCGCGCAAGCGCACTCTGGTCGACCACGGATTCCGTCTGCCGAGCGCGATGGACAACCGCCCGCTGCGCTGGGACGAGTTCAAGAACCGGATCGGGCAGACGGTGTACCTGTCCGCGACGCCGGGCAAGTACGAGATGGGCATCGCTGATGGTGTGGTGGAGCAGATCATCCGCCCGACCGGTCTGGTGGACCCGCACATCATCGTCAAGCCCTCCAAGGGACAGATCGACGACCTGCTCGAAGAGATCCGGTTGCGGGTGGAGCGCGATGAGCGCGTGCTCGTCACGACACTCACGAAGAAGATGTCCGAGGAGCTCACCGACTTCCTCGGAGAGCACGGCGTGCGCGTGCGCTATCTGCACTCCGATGTCGACACGCTCCGACGCGTCGAACTGCTGAGCGAGCTGCGTGCGGGCGTGTACGACGTGCTCGTCGGCATCAACCTCCTCCGGGAAGGCCTCGACCTCCCGGAGGTGTCTTTGGTGGCGATCCTCGATGCGGACAAGGAAGGCTTCCTGCGCTCGGGAACCTCGCTGATCCAGACGATCGGTCGCGCGGCACGAAACGTGTCGGGCGAGGTGCACATGTACGCCGACAAGATCACCGATTCGATGGCGAAGGCGATCGAGGAGACCGATCGTCGACGCGAGAAGCAGGTCGCCTACAACACGGAGCACGGCATCGATCCGCAGCCGCTGCGCAAGCGGATCGCCGACATCACCGAAGTACTGGCGCGCGAAGGCGCGGACACCGCGGAGCTGATGTCGGGGCGCGGTCGGGCGAGCGGCAAGGGCAAGTCCCCGACGCCGAACCTGCGCCGGACCGGCATCGCCGCCGAGGGCGCGCAGCAACTCGAGGCGACGATCCAGGATCTGTCCGATCAGATGCTCGCGGCGGCGGCGGAGCTCAAGTTCGAGCTCGCAGGGCGTCTGCGTGACGAGGTTCAGGACCTCAAGAAGGAGCTGCGGGCGATGGAGCGTGCCGGCCACGCCTGAGCGTGCGACCGGAGGGTGAGATGGACGCGGCAGGCGAGGAGCTGGCTGACCGGGTTCGCGCGCTGCTGAACGGCGCAGGTGGCGTCGAGGAGCGGCGAATGTTCGGCACGCGCGCGTTCCTCCTCGACGGTCACATCCTGGTCGGTGCCAGGCCGGGAGGAACGCTGCTGGTCCGGGTCGACGAGGAGACCGGAGCAGCTCTGTCCACCCGCGCCGGAGTCGCGCGTGCCGTGATGGGATCGCGGACCATGGGAACCGGGTGGCTCGATGTCGCGCCGCGCGTGCTGGCGGACGATGGCGAACTCATGTTCTGGCTGGATGTCGCCCGGGAGAACGCCGAGCAGTCTGGCTGACCGATCATCGCCTGCGCGCGTGGTGTTCCAGGCCCTGCGGCGTCAGGGGCAATGCACCAACGTCTTGACGCCGGACCTGTCGATCTCGTGCTCGCTCATCGGTGCTCCGCACAGCGGGCAGGAGCGCTCGGCGCGCTCCGCGGCGCTGGGGGGCGGCGTCTTCTCATAGGGGCCCACCGATGCCGGACCGGCGAATCGGATGAGGTTGGTATTCACCCAGGCGTAGAGCCCTCCCGCCTCACGGATGCGTGTGCGGAGTGGGGGGCGGTCCTGGTCGTGTGCCATGTTGCTTAGTGTACTAATGATTAGTGCGGATGTATAGTTGCCCTCGTGACCGCGACCGATGACCTGCTCCGGCTGGAGAACCAGCTCTGCTTCGCGCTGGTGACGGCCGCGCGCAACGTGGTGGCGATCTATCGCCCGATCCTCGAGCCGCTCGGACTCACGCATCCGCAGTACCTCGTGATGCTCGCGCTCTGGGAGCGGGATCCCCGCACGTTGAACGACCTCGCCGCAGAGCTCGCCATGGAGCCGGCCACCGCGTCTCCACTCGTGAAGCGTCTGGAGGCCGAGGGGCTGATCGTCCGCCAGCGAAGCACCGAAGATGAGCGGCGGCTCGACATCACCCTGACCGACGAAGGCCGCGCGCTGCGAGAACGCGCCCTCGACGTGCCCCACCAGGTGATGTCGGCGGTGGGGATGAACGTGGGCGAGATCTCGGCACTACGCGACGGATTGGGCCCGTTCGTCGGGCGTCGCGACGATTCCGGATGACGCTCGCAGCGTACGCGGAGCCAATGTCCGTGGCCCCTCGTAGACTTGTCCGGTGCCTATCGTCCCTGTAGTTTCCCCAGGAAAACTGAGTGTCCGCGGTGCCCGCGTCCACAACCTCAAGAACGTCGACATCGACATTCCCCGCGACTCCCTCGTCGTGTTCACCGGGCTGTCCGGCTCGGGAAAGTCCAGCCTCGCGTTCGACACGATCTTCGCAGAAGGCCAGCGTCGCTACGTCGAATCGCTGAGCGCGTACGCGCGTCAGTTCCTCGGGCAGGTCGACCGTCCTGATGTCGACTTCATCGAAGGATTGAGCCCGGCGGTCTCGATCGACCAGAAGTCGACGAACCGCAACCCGCGCTCGACCGTCGGCACGATCACCGAGATCTATGACTACATGCGCTTGCTCTGGGCGCGCATCGGCATCCCGCACTGCCCGGAGTGCGGAGAGCGCATCCAGCGTCAGACCGTGCAGCAGATCGCCGATCAGCTCATGGAGCTGCCGGAGCGCACCCGTTATCAGATCGTCGCCCCCATCGTCTCGCAGAAGAAGGGTGAGTTCGTCGACCTGTTCCGCGAGCTCGGCGCGAAGGGATACTCGCGCGCGATCGTCGATGGAGAACTGGTGCAGCTCGCCGAGCCGCCCACGCTGAAGAAGAGCTACAAGCACGACATCGCGGTCGTCGTCGACCGGCTCGTGGCAGCCGACGACATCCTCGGCCGTGTGACGGACTCGGTCGAGACCGCGATCGGTCTCGCCGGCGGCGTCGTTCAGGTCAACTTCGTCGACGAGGAAGGCGACGCCGCGTGGCAGTCGTTCTCCGAGAAGCTCGCATGCCCGAACGGGCATGCGCTGACCCTCACCGAGATCGAGCCGCGCACGTTCTCGTTCAACGCTCCGTTCGGTGCCTGCCCTGCGTGCTCCGGCCTCGGAACCCGCATGTCGGTCGACGTCGATCTGATGCTCGGCGATGAAGACCTCTCGATCCGAGAGGGCGTCATCATTCCGTGGACGACCCAGGGCAAGGGGCTGTTCCAGTACTACGAACGACTTCTCGAAGGGCTGTCGCGCGATCTGGACTTCTCGCTGGACACCCCCTGGCGCGAGCTCCACTCGGATGTGCAGGATGCGGTGCTCCGCGGCGAGAACTACAAGGTCACGGTCAAGTGGAAGAACCGCTACGGCCGTGAGATGCGCTACGCCTCCGGTTTCGAGGGCGTGGTGCCCTACATCGAGCGGCAGTACCTCCAGGCCGAGTCCGACAACCAGCGCAACCGCTGGGGAGAGTACCTCCGCGAGGTTCCCTGCCCCGTGTGCGACGGCAATCGTCTGAAGCCCGAGGTGCTGGCAGTGCAGGTGCACGGTCACTCCATTGCCGAGGTCTCGCACCTCAGCCTCGCCGACGCTCGCGCCTTCATGGAGACCCTGGTCCTCACGGATCGCGAGGCCCAGATCGCCGCCCAGGTGCTGCGCGAGATCCGCCTGCGCCTCGACTTCCTCCTGCAGGTCGGTCTGTCCTACCTGAACCTCAGCCGCTCCGCCGGTTCACTGTCGGGTGGAGAGGCCCAGCGCATCCGCCTGGCGACCCAGATCGGCTCTGGCCTCACGGGCGTGCTGTATGTGTTGGACGAGCCGTCGATCGGCCTGCACCAGCGCGACAACCGCCGCCTGATCGAGACGCTGCTGACACTGCGCGACCTCGGTAACACGCTGATCGTGGTGGAGCACGATGAGGAGACGATCGAAGCAGCCGACTGGGTGGTCGACATCGGCCCCGGGGCGGGTGTGAACGGGGGAGAGGTCGTCCACTCCGGTCCATACGCGGCCCTGCTCGACGACAGCGCGTCGATGACGGGCGAGTATCTCTCCGGTCGTCGCGAGATCCCGATGCCCGCGAAGCGCCGCAAGATCGACAAGAAGCGTCTGCTCAGCGTGGTCGGCGCCCGGGCCAACAACCTGCAGAACGTCACGGCGGACTTCCCGTTGGGCGTGCTGACCGCGGTCACCGGGGTCAGCGGCTCCGGCAAGTCGTCGCTCGTGAACGACATCCTGTACCAGGTGCTCGCCTCCCGACTCAACGGTGCACGGACGGTGCCGGGCAAGCACACCAGGGTCACCGGGCTCGACAACCTCGACAAGGTCGTGCACGTCGACCAGGCGCCGATCGGCCGCACCCCGCGCTCGAACCCGGCGACGTACACCGGTGTTTTCGATCGGATCCGCTCGCTGTTCAGTGAGACGCCCGAGGCGAAGGTGCGCGGCTACCAGCCCGGCAGGTTCAGCTTCAACGTCAAGGGAGGACGTTGCGAAGCCTGCTCCGGCGACGGCACGATCAAGATCGAGATGAACTTCCTTCCCGACGTGTACGTCGACTGCGAGGTCTGCCACGGAAAGCGCTACAACCGTGACACGCTCGCCGTGCACTACAAGGGCAAGAACATCGCCGAGGTGCTCGAGATGCCGATCGAGGAAGCAGCGGAATTCTTCGAGCCGATCCAGGCGATCCACCGCTACATGAAGACGCTCGTCGACGTGGGTCTCGGTTACGTCCGCCTCGGACAGTCCGCGACGACGCTGTCCGGCGGCGAGGCGCAGCGCGTCAAGCTCGCCACCGAGCTCCAGCGCCGCAGCAACGGGCGCAGCATCTACGTCCTCGACGAGCCGACGACGGGTCTGCACTTCGAAGACGTGCGCAAGCTTCTCGAAGTGCTCAACGGACTGGTCGACAAGGGCAACACCGTGATCGTCATCGAGCACAACCTCGATGTGATCAAGTCCGCGGACTGGGTCATCGACCTGGGACCCGAGGGCGGATCCGGTGGTGGCCAGATCATCGCGACCGGAACCCCTGAGCAGATCGCCCGCGCCGAGGGCAGCCACACCGGGCAGTTCCTCGCAGAGATCCTCGGGGAAGGGCGCGCCGCGCGGAAGGCCAGCTGATGGCCGATGTGCTGCCGTACAAGCCGCGGGCGGGGGAGATCCCGACCGACCCGGGCGTCTATCGGTTCCGCGACGCCGAGGGCCGTGTGCTGTATGTGGGCAAGGCCAAGAATCTCCGTCAGCGACTGTCCAACTACTTCGCGCCCTTGCGCACGTTGCACGAGCGCACGCGGAGGATGGTCACGACGGCGTCGTCGGTTGAGTGGACCGTCGTGCCGACCGACGTCGACTCCCTCCAGCTGGAGTACATGTGGATCAAGGAGTTCGATCCGCCGTTCAACGTGCGCTACAAGGACGACAAGTCCTACCCGTTCATGGCGGTCACGCTGGCGGATGAAGCGCCGCGAGTGATCGTCACGAGGAATCGCAAGATCCCCGGCGCGCGCTATTTCGGGCCGTACCCCAAGGTCTGGGCCGTGCACGAGACGATCGACCTGATGGTCAAAGCGTTCCCCATCCGCACCTGCAGCGACGCGAGCTACAAGCGCGCGATGCAGACCGGTCGCCCCTGCTTCCCCGGACAGATCGGGAAGTGCGGCGGTCCCTGCTCGATGACGGTGACGATCGAAGAGCACCGCGCCATGGTCGACGACTTCGTGGCGTTCATGGCCGGCGGCGACGAGCGATTCACGCGCGAGTTGACCAAGCGGATGCTGTCCGCCTCGGCGGCGATGGACTACGAGGCCGCCGCGAAGTACCGCGACAAGCTCGCAGCGATCGAAGCCGTGCTCGGCAAGAGCGCTCTGGTGCTGCCCTCTGACGAGGACGCCGACCTGTTCGGCATCGCGGAGGACGAGCTCTCCGCCGCCGTGCAGCACTTCGTGATCCGCAAGGGGCGCGTGCGCGGTGTGCGGGCGATGACGATCGAGAAGGAGATCGACATCTCCCGCGGTGAGCTGGTCGATCAGGTGCTGCAGCGCGCCTACGGCGAGGCGCAGGACGTGCCGCGCCGGATCCTGGTGCCCACCCTCCCGGATGACGCCGTCGAACTCGAGGAATGGCTCCGCACCAGACGCGGGCGCAAGGTGGAGCTCGCGGTCGCGCAACGTGGTCAGCGCGCCGACCTGATGCGCACAGCCACGCTCAACGCGCAACAGGCGCTGATCCGGCACAAGACCCGTCGCACCAGCGACTACATCGCGCGCACGCAGGCCCTCACCGACCTGCAGGATGCCCTGGGCATGACAGAGGCTCCGCTGCGCATCGAGTGCTTCGACATCTCCCATCTCAGCGGCACGAACGTCGTGGCCTCGATGGTGGTGTTCGAGGACGGCCTGCCGCGCAAGGACCAGTACCGCTCGTTCGGCATCGCCGAGACGACCGACGACACGGACTCCATGTATCAGGTGCTGCGTCGTCGACTGGCATACCTGGACCGGCCGGAGCCGATCGTCACCATCGATCCGACCTCCGACGAGGTCGTCGGGGAGGACGGCGAAGCTCTCGGCAAGCGCAAGCCCCGGTTCGCGTATCCGCCGCAGCTGCTGCTCGTCGACGGCGGCAAGCCCCAGGTCGAGGCAGCAGCCCGCGCGCTGCGCGACGCCAACCACACGGAGATCGCGGTGTGCGGCATCGCCAAGCGGCTCGAGGAGGTGTGGCTCCCGGGCGAGGACTTCCCGGTGATCCTGCCGCGCACGAGTGAGGCGCTCTATCTGCTGCAGCGTCTGCGTGACGAGGCCCACCGTTTCGCGATCGTGCACCAGCGCAAGAAGCGCAAGAACGACATCACCTCCGTGCTCGCCGAAGTGCCGGGGCTGGGAGCTGCACGCATCAAGCTGCTGCTCAAGCACTTCGGCTCCGTCACCGCGCTGCGGGCCGCGCCGCCGGGGGCGATCGAGGAGGTCCAGGGGATCGGCCCCGTGCTCGCGCAGAGTATCCACACCCATCTCTCCACTCGCTAGTCTGGGAGGCGAGGGGGAGAAGGAGTAGTGAACCATGGCTGACGGGGACAAGGGCGAGTTCCTCATTGTCACGGGTATGTCCGGCGCCGGCCGGACGACTGTGGCCAACGCGCTGGAAGACCTCGGCTGGTACGTGGTCGACAACCTCCCTCCGCAGATCCTCCGTCCCCTGCTCGACCTCACGGACATGGGCGGCAAGGCGTTGCCCAAGGTCGCTGCGGTGGTCGATGTGCGCGGCGGCAACCTCTTCGACGACTTCCCCGGCGTGGCCAGGGCGCTCCGCTCCCGCGGCTCGGTGCGAGTGCTGTTCCTCGACGCCGCCGATGACGTGCTCGTGCGCCGCTTCGAAGCGGTGCGCCGACCGCAGCCGCTTCAGGGCGACGGCACGCTGCTCGACGGCATCCGGATCGAGCGCAACCGCCTCGCGCCGATCCGTGAGGCAGCGGATCTCGTGATCGACACGTCCTCGCTGAACATCCACCAGTTGGCCACGCAGGTCTCCGATCTCTTCTCCGAGGAGGGGGAGGCCAGACACCGTGTGACGCTGCTCAGCTTCGGGTTCAAGTACGGACTGCCCACCGACGTGGACCTCGTGGCCGACATGCGATTCCTGCCCAACCCGTTCTGGAACGAGGAGCTCCGCGGACTCACCGGACAGGACGAGCCCGTGCGGGACTATGTACTCACCCGTGAAGGGGCGAAGGAGTTCCTGGACGCCTACGCCGCCGCACTCGTGCCGGTACTGGAGGGGTATCAGCGCGAGAACAAGAGCCACTCGACGGTCGCGATCGGCTGCACGGGTGGAAAGCATCGCTCCGTGGCGATGTCTGAAGAGCTCGCCCGGAGGATCGCCGCGATCCCCGGTGTCGCCGTCAATGTGCGTCACAGGGACCTCGGCCGGGAGTGAGAAGCGCGCCCAGCCGGGTAAGCTGGACGTTTGCGTCGCGATCCGGCGCGTGAACGTAGAGGAGCCTCGTGGCACTAACCACCGACGTCAAGGCTGAGCTGGTCAGCATCCGTAACGCACCCCCGACGGTGCGCGTCGCGGAGGTGACCGCTATCCTCCGGTTCGCCGGTGGACTGCACTCCATCGCCGGCCGGGTGGCCGTCGAAGCGGAGGTGGACGCGGAGACGCTGGCACGCCGCGTCGCCCGCGATCTCGCGGAGATCTACGGCGTCCGCCCTGAGATCGCGCAGGTGCAGTCGAGCACCGCGAACGAGGGTGCGCGTTGGGCTGTGCGCGTGATCGCTGCAGGCGAGACCCTCGCCCGTCAGACCGGTCTGCTGGACCAGCGCCGTCGCCCGGTCCGTGGGCTGCCGAACCGCCTGACCACAGGCTCACGTGCCGAGATCGCCGGACTCTGGCGGGGGGCGTTCCTCGCTGCCGGAACGCTCAGCGAGCCCGGTCGCTCGGCGATGCTCGAGGTCGCCTGCCCGTCGTCCGAGGCGGCGATGGCCCTGGTCGGCGCCGCACACCGTCTCGGCGTCGCCGCGAAGGCGCGCGAAGTGCGCGGGATGCCGCGCGTGGTCGTCCGCGAAGGCGAGGCCATCCGCACCGTGCTCAGCGAGATGGGTGCCCAGAAGACCGCGATCGCGTGGGAAGAGCTGCGTCAGCGTCGCGAAGTGCGTGCCGGCGTCAACCGCCTCGTGAACTTCGACGACGCGAACCTGCGACGCTCGGCGCAGGCCGCTGTCGCCGCGTGCGCCCGCGTGGAGCGCGCGCTCGAGATCCTCGCCGACGAGGTTCCCGATCACCTCAAGGTGGCGGGGGAGCTGCGCCTGGCGCATCGCGACGCCAGCCTCGACGAACTCGGTCACCACGCCGATCCGCCGCTGACAAAGGATGCCGTCGCCGGCCGCATCCGTCGTCTGCTCGCCATGGCGGACAAGCGTGCTCAGCAGGAGGGCATCCCCGGGACCGAGGCCGCCGTGCCCGCTGGCCTCGACGTCTGACGAGCTCGTCTCATGGGCCATTTCGACTGGAGCGGTGCCGACCTCGGATCGACGACGGTGGAGAAGCCGTTCGCCGATCTCCTCCGCGAGGCGACGGGTGTTCTGGGGGACGTTCCGACGATCACGGAAGGTCCCGTCGTCCGTTGGTACGACGGCGCACGGCAGATCACCCTCGCACCGCAGGGCGATGACGTCGCGCACGTCGTCGTCCAAGCGGCCGATGCGGCGGCGGACGAGGAGTATCGGAACTTCGAATCCCTGCCTGATTCGGCCCTCCCTTACCGGTGGCGCGCCGACGACCTCGCTCTGCTCCCGAACGGGACGTCGCTGCCGGGAGAACGCGCCGTCGAGGACTTCGCCGCGCTCGCTCCCGTGCTGACGGACACACTCGTCTCGCTGTGCAGCGCGACGGTGACCCTCGGCGCGGCGACGGGCAGGAGTGAGATCCAGCTGCACGTGTGGCACGCCGACCCCGCGCACGATTCTCTCGCCGAGGCCGAGCGCTGGACGGCACGGAGGAGCACCTCGCTGACGCTGCTGCGCAAGGCAGGCGCCGGAGAGATCCGCGTGATGCCGGTGGGGGAGAAAGCTCTCGCGAAACGGCTCTCCTTCGCGCCGACGGCGGAGGGCGCGACCGAGGCGGCCGCGTATCTCCTGACGCAGATCTCGGAGGCCGGAGCGCGCACCCCCGCTGACCTGCGGCTGGCGTCGACCTTCGCCGTCGAGCGCCGCACGCTGACGCTCAGTCCGTTCGCGCTTGGCATCATCCAGACCGATCTCTGGGCCTGAGCGGTCGTCCCCGATCCGTCGGAGCAAAGCGTCATACGACGGAAGGTTCCAGGACACACGCGCGTTGTCGTCAGTAGGATGAGTTACGTCCGCTCTACGCCGCACATCGGTGGCGCGGAGGATCGGCAAGCGCCGCGGCGCGGCGCGGATTGGATGAAAGCGACATGGCGACCTACACGCTCCCTGACCTTCCCTACGACTTCGCAGCTCTCGAGCCGCACATCAGCGGCAAGATCATGGAACTCCACCATGACAAGCACCACGCGGCGTACGTCGCCGGTGCCAACACGGCACTCGACCAGCTCGCCGAGGCTCGTGACAGCGGCAATCTCGCCAACGTGAACAAGCTCGAGAAGGACCTCGCGTTCAACCTCGGCGGACACGTCAACCACTCGATCTTCTGGACCAACCTGTCGCCGAACGGTGGGGGCCAGCCCGAGGGTGAGCTCCAGGCCGCCATCGACGAGTACTTCGGCTCCTTCGAGAAGTTCCAGGCGCACTTCACCGCCGCGGCCACCGGCATCCAGGGCTCCGGCTGGGCGGTTCTGAGCTGGGACTCGATCGGCTCGCGCCTGATCATCCAGCAGCTCTTCGACCAGCAGTCGAACACGGCGCAGGGGACCATCCCGCTGTTCCAGCTGGACATGTGGGAGCACGCCTTTTACCTGGACTACCTGAACGTCAAGGCCGACTACGTCAAGGCGGCGTGGAACATCGCCAACTGGGAGAACGTCGCCCAGCGCTTCGAGGTCGCCCGCAAGCAGACGAACGGCCTGCTGGTACTGTCGTAACCGGGTCGCGTCCCGGCGAGTCTGGCTCGTCGGGACGCCATCTCAGCCAAAAACCCCCCGCGCTTCACTCATGCAGGAATGCTGCGTGAAGCGCACGAGAAACAGGGAGACCTGAGTGTCTGTCAAGATCGGTATCAACGGCTTCGGCCGTATCGGACGCAACTACTTCCGCGCGGCTCTCGCGCAGGGAGCAGACCTTGAGATCGTCGCGGTCAACGACCTCACCGACAACAAGACCCTTGCCCACTTGCTGAAGTACGACTCGGTCGGAGGCGTCCTCGACGCTGAGATCAGCTTCGACGACGACAGCATCACGGTCAACGGCAAGCAGATCAAGGCGTTCGCCGAGCGCGACCCCGCCAACCTCCCGTGGGGCGAGCTGGGTGTCGACATCGTCATCGAGTCGACCGGCTTCTTCACCAAGGCCGAGCTCGCCCGCAAGCACATCGATGCCGGCGCGAAGAAGGTCCTCATCTCGGCACCGGGCACCGGCGTCGACGGCACGTTCGTCATGGGCGTGAACGAGGACACCTACAACGCGGAGACGGATCACATCATCTCCAACGCGTCGTGCACCACCAACTGCCTCGCGCCGCTCGCGCAGGTCTTCAACGACGCGTTCGGCATCGACCGCGGTTTCATGATGACCGCGCACGCCTACACCGCCGACCAGAACCTGCAGGACGGCCCGCACAGCGACCTCCGTCGTGCGCGTGCCGCGGCGATCAACATCACCCCGGCCTCGACCGGTGCCGCCAAGGCCATCGGCGAGGTGCTCCCGGAGCTCCAGGGCAAGCTGAGCGGCTCGTCGTACCGCGTTCCGGTCCCCACCGGATCGATCGTCGACCTGACGCTGATCACCGACCGCGAGAACCTCACGGTCGACGAGGTCAACGAGGCGTACAAGAAGGCTGCTGCCGAGGGTCGCCTCGCCGGTTTCCTCCAGTACAACGAGGACCAGATCGTCTCCAGCGACATCGTGCACAACCCGCACTCCTCGATCTTCGACGCGACGCTGACCAACGTCAGCGGCAACCTCGTCAAGGTCTCCAGCTGGTACGACAACGAGTGGGGCTACTCCAACCGTCTCGTCGACCTGACCGAGTACGTGGCCGAGCGCCTCTAAGCTCAGAAACATGACTCTGCGCACCCTGGACACGCTGGGGTCGCTCGAAGGCAAGCGCGTCATCGTCCGTTGTGATCTCAACGTCCCCCTGCGGGATGGGATCATCACGGACGATGGCCGCGTCCGCGCCTCGCTGCCGACCCTCAACGCACTGATCAACGCGGGTGCCCGCGTCGTCGTGTGCTCCCACCTCGGACGCCCGGACGGCGCTCCCGATCCCCAATACAGCCTCGAGCCGGTCGCGCAGCGACTGTCGGAGCTGCTCGGCAAGCCTGTCGCGTTCGCGCGCGACACCGTCGGCGAGTCGGCACAGGAGGCGGTGACATCGCTCGAAGACGGCGGAGTCGTCGTGATCGAGAACCTGCGCTTCAACGCCGGTGAGACGGCGAAGGACGACGCCACGCGCGGGGCTTTCGCCGCGGAGCTGGCTGCGCTCGGCGACGTGCTTGTATCGGACGGCTTCGGTGTCGTCCACCGCAAGCAGGCGAGCGTCTACGAGCTCGCCGAGCTCCTTCCTTCTGCGGCCGGTCTTCTGATCGCCGCCGAGCTCGATGTGCTCGACCGCCTCACCGAGAACCCGGAGCGGCCGTATGCGGTCGTGCTGGGCGGATCGAAGGTCAGCGACAAGCTCGGCGTCATCTCGCACCTGCTGCCGCGCGTCGACACGATCCTCGTCGGCGGCGGAATGCTGTTCACCTTCCTCAAGGCTCAGGGGCACGCGGTGGCGTCGAGTCTCCTCGAGGAGGACCAGCTCGAAACGGTCCGCGGGTACCTCGCGGAAGCCGCCGAGCGCGGAGTGGAGATCGTGCTCCCGACCGATGTGGTCGTCGCCGCCTCCTTCGGCGCGGACGCCGCACACGAGGTCGCCTCGGCCGACGCGATCGAGTCCACGCCGTTCGGTGCCTCTGGTATCGGCCTCGACATCGGGCCGGAGACCGCGGCACGCTTCGCCGAGGTCATCCGTGCATCCAAGACGGTGTTCTGGAACGGTCCGATGGGCGTGTTCGAGTTCCCGGCTTTCGCGGCCGGCACCAAGACCGTCGCGCAGGCGCTCACCGAGGTCGACGGCCTCAGCGTGGTCGGCGGTGGCGATTCCGCTGCTGCCGTGCGTCAGCTCGGCTTCACCGACGACCAGTTCGGTCACATCTCGACCGGCGGCGGCGCAAGCCTCGAGTTCCTCGAGGGCAAGAAACTACCCGGCCTGGAGGTGCTCGGATGGGCATAACGCCCCGTACCCCGCTGATCGCGGGCAACTGGAAGATGAACCTTGACCACCTGCAGGCGGTCGCGTTCGTGCAGAAGCTGCACTGGACGCTCAAGGACGCCAAGCACGAGGACGGTTCGGTCGAGGTGGCGGTCTTCCCGCCGTTCACCGACATCCGCAGCGTGCAGACGCTGATCGACGCGGACAAGATCCCGTTCTCGCTCGGCGCGCAGGACGTCTCGGCTCACGACTCCGGTGCGTACACCGGCGAGGTGTCCGGCGCGTTCTTGGCGAAGCTCGACGCGAAGTACGTCATCATCGGCCACTCGGAGCGACGTGAGTACCACGCCGAGGGCGATGACGTGGTGGCTGCCAAGGTGCAGGCATCGCTGAAGCACGGACTCGTGCCCGTGATCTGCGTCGGCGAGACGGCGGAGGACCTCGAGAAGTTCGGCGCCAGCGCCGTTCCCGTGGGCCAGCTGGAGGCCGCACTGCAGGGTGTCGCGCCGACGGCGGACATCGTCGTCGCGTACGAGCCCGTCTGGGCCATCGGCTCGGGACAGGCGGCAACGCCACAGCAGGCGCAGGACGTGTGTGCCACGCTCCGAGGAGTGATCGCGAAGGTCCTCGGCGAGGACGCTGCCGCACGGACGCGCATCCTCTACGGCGGTTCTGTGAAGTCCGCCAACATCGCGAGCTACATGCGTGAGCCCGATGTGGACGGCGCCCTGGTCGGCGGAGCGAGCCTCGTCGTGGACGAGTTCGCCGCGATCATCCGCTTCGAGAAGCACGTCGGCGTGTGAGTGCGGCGGGGCTTCGGCCCCGCTGCACCGTATACTTGACCGTTACGGGGGCGCTCCTGCCCCAGCGAAAGGCTCTTTCTCGTGGCAATTCTCGAGTTCGTCCTGCAGGTCGTGCTGGGTATCACCAGCGTCCTGCTGACCCTCCTCATCCTTCTGCACAAGGGTCGCGGTGGTGGCCTCTCCGACATGTTCGGTGGGGGCATGACCTCTGCGGTGGGATCCTCCGGTCTCGCGGAGCGGAACCTGAACCGCTTCACTGTCGTTCTGGCCCTGGCCTGGTTCGTGGCGATCGTCGCGCTCGGCCTCATCACGAAGTTCGAGGTGATCTGATGGCTACCGGTGGTAACGCCATTCGCGGTACGCGTGTCGGTTCCGGCCCCATGGGGGAGCAGGACCACGGCTACCATGCCGACCGCATCGCGGTCTCCTACTGGGACGGTCTCGGCAACGAGACGGTGCGCTACTTCGCCGCTGGTCTCCCCGAAGAGGAGATTCCCGAGACGATCGATCACCCGCAGTCCGGGCTTCCCGCGGGTCGCGACAAGGAGAACCCTCCTGCGCTCGCGAAGGCCGAGCCGTACAAGACGCACCTCGCCTATGTGAAGGAGCGCCGCACCGACGAAGAGGCCGTGCAGCTTCTCGATGACGCCCTCACGCAGCTCCGCGAGCGTCGAGGACAGTGATCGCCCGCTGATGAACGTCGAAGCCGCCGCGAGTGATCGCGGCGGCTTCGTCGTTTCCGGTCAGCGGCAGCCGGCGGCCGCGTCGATGTAGCTCTGCGGCGGGTACCCGTACGCCCAGACGCCGTTCGCGTCATCCGTATAGCCCATGCTGATCGCCCAGGCCGTCGCCCACTTCTCGATGCTGTCCTGCGTGGAGGCGTCGTACATGTCGGCGCACTTGACGCTGATCGCATGACCGACTTCGTGCACGACCAGCGCCTTGCTCCGTTCCGCCGGCCACTGCTCGGCGACGGAGTTCGACAGCTGGATCGTGGCGCGCCCAGGTTCGTCCCACCACCAGGTCGTGTACCCTCCCATGCTGCCGTTGTATCCGACACCGTTGACGATCGGCGCCCAATCGAATTCGAGCAGGACGCCAGGAGCGATTGAGCGGGCGAACGCCTCGACCTCCAGACGCGTGGCCAGCAAAGGTCCGGACTTCTCCGCGAGCTCAGCGTCTTCGGAGGCGACGAGCTGAGCGGCCGCGGACTGCAGAGACGTGAAGGCGGTCACCGCATCAGCGTCGATCGTCGTGACGGCGGATGCTGTCGCCGCAGCTTCGCGCAGAGCGATGACGTCGTCGTTGCGCGCCGAGATATGGGCCGCTTCGTGATCTGCAGCCGCGGATGCCGTCGTCGTCAGCAGAGCGACCCCCGACTCCGTCAGCGCATCGACCGCCGTGCCGATCGCCTCGCGCTCGCTCTGCATCCGGTCGTCGAGGCGTGCGACGCCCCGGCGGTTCTCGTCGAGCGCGCCGGCACCGGCGTACAGGTCCCAGAACCAGGTCGGCTTCTCTCCGACGGCGGGGACGACCTCCGCGAGGAGAGAATCGGCAGAAGCAGCCGCATCCTCCGCGTCGGCGACCGACGCGGTCACGCCGTCCTTGGCGGCGGGGTCGACCAGCGCCCCCGTGTCGCTCTCCAGGATCAGTGCCGCGGAGCCCTGGATGTCGCGCAGATCGGCGGTCGCCTCGTCGAGCGTGAGTCGTGCGTCTGCTGCCGTCTGCGCGGCCTCCCGGTACTGCACCTTCGCCGCGTCATAGCTCGCGTTGGCTGTGAGCTGGAGCGTGGTGACCGTCGCGATGACGGCGATACCGCCCGCGAGCCCCCAGAGGAGCCCCGGGCGGCGTCTCCGGATGCGGGTGGGGGGTGGCGACGCGGAGAACTGCGGGGGCAATGCATGTCCGCCGGGCAGCGCGGCATCCTGAGGCTCGGTCGCACTCGCGTCGATCACGGCTTCCCTTCCGCCTGAGCGAAGGCATGGACATTGCGATGAGTTTAGTCAGCCATTCCCGGATGACCCGCCCCCGAGGTGGGTGCTGCCGCCTCGATGTCGCTGCGACAGCGATCGCCCTTGTTCTGTCGATACTGCGGATGCTGGTCGCCGGCATCCGCACACGCGGTTCCGGGGCGCTGACGCAGAAATCCCGGCCTGACCGTTGCTGGTCTGACCGGGATTTTCTCTGGAGGGGCTGACGAGAATCGAACTCGCATCATCTGTTTGGAAGACAGAGGCTTTACCACTAAGCTACAGCCCCGCTGTCGGACGATCTCGACGATCACGAACCGACATCTCGATCATAGCGGACTGTCGAGGGTGTTCCTGTCCGTTAGACTCGGTGGGGCTGAATCTGCGTGCGGATTCCCCGGGGCGTAGCTCAGTTTGGTAGAGCGCCCGCTTTGGGAGCGGGAGGTCGCAGGTTCAACTCCTGTCGCCCCGACACGGCTCGACAAGCCTTCAAGCCGCGTGTCAGCGCGGAAACCACAAGGAGAACACACCAGCATGGCGAACAGCACCGTCGAGAAGCTGACCCCGACCCGGGTCAAGCTCAGCATCACGGTCACCCCGGACGACCTCAAGCCGAGCATTGCTCACGCATACGAGCACATCGCTCAGGACGTCCAGATCCCCGGATTCCGCAAGGGCAAGGTCCCCGCGCCGATCATCGATCAGCGCATCGGCCGCGGCGCGGTCATCGAGCACGCCGTCAACGAGGGCCTCGACAAGTTCTTCCGGGAGGCGACGGTCGAGCACAAGCTCCGCGTCGTCGGACGCCCGGCTGCCGACATCACGCAGTGGCCCAACGAGAAGGACTTCTCGGGCGACCTGCTGGTCGACATCGAGGTGGACGTGCGCCCCGAGATCGAGCTGCCCGCGTACGACGGCATCACCGTGACCGTCGATGCCGTCGAGGCCGATGAGGCAGCGCTCGACGCCGAGCTCGACAACATGCGCGCGCGCTTCGGCACGCTCATCCCGGTCGACCGTCCCGCCGCGAAGGGCGACTTCGTCGAGCTCGACCTCGTCGCCACGATCGACGGCGCCGAGATCGACCGCGCCGAAGGCGTCTCCTACGAGATCGGCTCCGGCGAGCTGCTCGAGGGCATCGATGACGCGATCGAGTCGCTCACCGCAGGTGAGGACACCACCTTCCGCTCCGCGCTCGTCGGTGGCGACCACGCCGGCTCCGAGGCTGAGGTCTCCGTGAGCGTCAAGGCTGTCAAGGAGCGCGAGCTTCCTGCTGCCGACGACGACTTCGCGCAGATCGCGAGCGAGTTCGACACGATCGCCGAGCTTCGCGAGAGCCTCGCCGAGCGCGTGGCGCAGCAGGGCGTCTTCACGCAGGGCTCCGCCGCTCGCGACAAGCTCGTCGAGGTGCTGCTCGAGCAGATCGACATCCCGGTTCCGCCGAAGCTCATCGAGGACGAGGTGCACAACCACCTCGAGGGCGAAGGCCGTCTCGAGGACGACGTGCACCGTGCCGAGGTCACCGAGGCGAGCGAGAAGCAGTTCCGCACGCAGGTGCTGCTCGACACGATCGCCGAGCAGGCCGACGTGCAGGTCTCGCAGGAGGAGCTGAGCCAGTACCTGGTCCAGTCCGCCGCGCAGTACGGCATGGCTCCGCAGGAGTTCGTCGAGGCGCTGCAGTCCTCCAACCAGCTTCCCGCGCTCGTCGGAGAGGTCGCGCGCAACAAGGCGCTGGCGATCGCCCTCGGCAAGGTGAACGTCGTCGACAGCAACGGCAAGACCGTCGACCTGTCCGACTTCATCGTCGTCGACGATGCGGCCGCTAAGGCTGAGGCAGAGGCCGAGGCAGAGGAGAAGCCGGCCAAGAAGGCTCCGGCCAAGAAGCCGGCTGCGAAGAAGGCTCCGGCCAAGAAGGCCGACGAGGCTGCGGACTCCGAGAAGGAGCCGGCCGAGAAGAAGCCTGCGGCCAAGAAGCCGGCTGCGAAGAAGGCTCCTGCGAAGAAGGCCGCCGACACGGCGGAGTGATCGCGGATCGAATCACCGGGAAGGGGCGGATGCTGCGGCATTCGCCCCTTCTCTCGTCAGACGGAGGATCACGATGGATACCTGGGATGCACGCGTCGACGCCGTATGGGGTGACGTCGCCCTGACGGACGCGGAGCGCATCGAGCGCATCGACGACCTGGCGCGCGAGCGGCCGGACGCCGACGCGCGTGCCCTGTTCGAGCGGGCAGGCGCACGCGACTCTGCGGGACTCGAAGCAGAGGCCGAGGTGCTCTACCGTGAGGCGCTGGCCGCCGGACTGGACGACGAGCATCGTCCCCAGGCCGTGATCCAGCTGGCGAGCACCTTGCGGAACCTCGGCCGCATCGATGAGGCCGTCGAGATGCTGCGGCGCGAGCGGGACCGCGGAGGCGCGTTCCAGGATGCTGCCTCCGCGTTCTACGCGCTGGCGCTGGTGTCGCAGGGAGATGCGCGTGCCGGCGCCGCCGTGGCGCTCGAAGCGCTGGCGCCGCACCTGCCGCGATATACGCGCTCCGTCTCCGCGTACGCCCGAGAGCTGACCGGTCCGCCACGCTGATATGCCGACGGCGAACACGGCCTGAGGCCCGCGTTGTCGCCGGTAGATTCGAATCACTGAAACACGGAATCAGGAGCTGACATGGCTGCAGAACCCCTCGTCGCAACGAGCGTCTTCGACAGACTGCTGAAAGATCGCATCATCTGGCTGGGCTCAGAGGTGCGAGACCAGAATGCCAACGAGATCTGCGCGAAGATCCTTCTTCTCGCCGCAGAGGACTCTGAGAAGGACATCTACCTCTACATCAACTCGCCCGGTGGATCCATCACCGCCGGAATGGCGATCTACGACACGATGCAGTTCGTTCCGAACGACATCGTCACGGTCGGCATCGGCATGGCCGCCTCGATGGGGCAGCTGCTGCTGACCAGCGGCACCAAGGGCAAGCGCTACATCACGCCCAACGCGCGTGTGCTGCTGCACCAGCCCCACGGTGGCTTCGGCGGCACGTCGAGCGACATCCAGACCCAGGCGCAGCTCATCCTGTCGATGAAGAAGCGTCTGGCCGAGATCACGGCAGGACAGACCGGAAAGTCTGTCGAGCAGATCAACGAAGACGGCGACCGCGACCGCTGGTTCACAGCGGAAGAGGCGCTCGAGTACGGCTTCGTGGACCATATCCGCGAGCACGCCAGCGACGTCGCCGGTGGCGGCGGCACTGCGGACGCCGCAGAGTAACCCGGATTCGAAAGGACATCATGTACACCCCCACTTTCCAATCCGCAGGGAACCTTCCTTCCAGCCGGTACGTGCTCCCGCAGTTCGAGGAGCGCACGGCCTACGGCTTCAAGCGCCAGGACCCGTACAACAAGCTGTTCGAAGATCGTGTCATCTTCTTGGGCGTCCAGGTCGACGATGCATCGGCGGACGACGTGATGGCGCAGCTCCTCGTGCTGGAGAGCCAGGACGCCGAGCGTGACATCACGATGTACATCAACTCGCCCGGTGGCTCGTTCACCGCGATGACGGCGATCTACGACACGATGCAGTACGTCGCGCCGCAGATCCAGACCGTCGTGCTCGGCCAGGCGGCGTCTGCCGCGTCGGTGCTGCTCGCGGCCGGTGCCCCCGGGAAGCGTCTCGCGCTGCCGAACGCCCGCGTGCTGATCCACCAGCCCGCGATGGGCGAGGCTGGCCAGGGGCAGGCGTCCGACATCGAGATCCAGGCGGCGGAGATCCTCCGCATGCGTACCTGGCTCGAGGAGACGATGGCGAAGCACACCGGAAAGCCGGCCGAGCAGGTCAACCGCGACATCGACCGCGACAACATCCTCTCGGCCGCGCAGGCGCTCGAGTACGGCATCGTCGATCAGGTGCTCACCTCGCGCAAGCGCGCGTAACGATCACCGAGAAGGGGCGGCAGTCATCGCGACTGCCGCCCCTTCTCGTGTCCGGGCGGCAGATGCGCAGAGCGCCGCGGGCCATCTGCTCATATGAGCAGGGGCGTGCACCTACGAGGGAACAGTCGTACGCTGTACTCGGAAGGAGGTTGCCGTGGAAGACGAACTGCTCATGGTCCGCATCGCCGAGTTGTACTACGACGAGGACAAGACTCAGGACGAGATCGGTGCCCTCCTCAAGGTCTCGCGATGGAAGGTCGGGCGTCTGCTCACCCAGGCGAGGGAACGCGGCATCGTCCGCATCGAGATCGTGCACCCGCGGGCGCGGCGCCTGGGCCTGGAGCGACTCCTCGTCGAGCGTCACGGGCTCGCCGAAGCCGTGGTCGTGCCGGCACCCGATGGTGATGACGGCACCCTCGAGCGGGTGGCTCAGGCCGCGGCGGACTACCTCACGGCTCTGCGTCCGGTGCCTCGGACACTCGGCGTGAGTTGGGGGCGGACTCTGCGAGCGGTCGCCGAGGCGCTGCCGGACGGGTGGGCGAGCGGGGTGACCGTCGTGCAGCTCAACGGCGGCGTCAGCCTCAACCGTCGATCCGGGGGAGCGGCCGGCCTCGCCGTCACGATCGCCCAGCGCGCATCGGGTCACGTCTCGCTGCTGCCGAGCCCCGCGATCCTGGAGCGCGTCGAGACCAAGCAGGCCATCGAGTCGGACCGCACCGTCGCCGCCATCTTGGAGGAGGCCGCGGATGCGCAGGCCTTCCTGTTCACGGCCGGCCCCTGCGACGCGACGTCCGCCCATGTCGAGAACGGCTACCTCAGCGCGGAGGACGTCGAAGAGCTCGCACGCCGAGGAGCGGTCGGAGACGTGCTCGGACGCTACGTCGACGCCGAGGGCAACATCGTCGATTCCCAGCTCGATGCCCGCACGGTGGGCGTCGCACTGGACCGACTTCGCGGCGCGGAGCGGGCGATCTTCGTGACCGCCGGCCGCGCCAAGCACGACATCGCGCGCACCGTGGTCACCAGTGGCCTGTGCAGCGTCCTGGTGACCGATGAGACCACAGCACGAGCATTGTTGGAGGAACAGTGACGACCACAGAACTCAGCCGCAGGACGGCGGTGGATGTCCTCGGCGGTGAGCCGGATGACGCCACCCTCCGTCGCTTCCTGCATGGCCTTCCCGGCGTCGACGCCGTCGGCTTGGAGCAGCGCGCGGCAGGACTCGGAACGCGCTCGATCAAGACCACCTCGAAGGCCTGGGCCCTCGACAAGATCATCACGCTGATCGACCTGACGACGCTGGAGGGCGCCGACACACCCGGCAAGGTGCGTTCGCTCGTCGCCAAGGCGAAGACCCCGGATGCCGCTGACCCGTCGACCCCTCGAGTCGCCGCCGTCTGCGTCTACGGCGACATGGTGCCGGATGCCGTGGCCGCCCTCGGCGCCCTGCACGGCGATCCTGACGACGGACTGATCTCGGTCGCCGCGGTCGCGACCGCGTTCCCGAGCGGACGTTCCTCGCTTGCCATCAAGCTCGCCGATACCGCCGAAGCCGTCGCGGCCGGCGCCGACGAGATCGACATGGTGATCGATCGCGGGGCGTTCTTGTCCGGGCGATACGGCCTCGTGTACGACCAGATCGCCCAGGTGAAGGAGGCCTGCCGCCGCGCGGACGGCTCCTACGCCTCGCTCAAGGTCATCCTCGAGACCGGTGAACTCAACACGTACGACAACATCAAGCGGGCGTCCTGGCTCGGCATCCTCGCCGGCGGCGACTTCATCAAGACGTCGACCGGAAAGGTGCAGCCTGCCGCCACGCTTCCGACCACCCTGCTGATGCTCGAGACGGTGCGCGACTGGCACCAGGGCACGGGCGAGAAGATCGGCGTGAAGCCGGCCGGCGGCATCCGCACGTCCAAGGACGCCGTGAAGTACCTCGTCACCGTTGCTGAGACGGTCGGCGAGGAGTGGCTTCAGCCGCACCTGTTCCGCTTCGGCGCTTCGAGCCTTCTGAACGACGTGCTGCTGCAGCGCCAGAAGCTCACCACCGGCCACTACTCCGGCCCCGACTACGTCACGATCGACTAGGAGCCTCATATGTCTTTCCTGGAATACGCTCCGGCCCCCGAGTCCACGGCGGTCCTGAATCTCAAGGACAGCTACGGGCTGTTCATCGACGGTGAGTTCATCGACGGCACCGGCTCCAGCTTCACCACGATCTCGCCGTCGAGCGAGAAGCGCATCGCAGAGATCGCCTCGGCGAGCGATGAGGACATCGACCGCGCTGTCGCCGCCGCCCGCCGTGCGTACGACAAGACCTGGTCGAAGATGAGCGGGCGCGACCGCGGGAAGTACCTCTTCCGCATCGCCCGCCTGGTGCAGGAACGCGCCCGCGAGCTCGCCGTGGCCGAGAGCCTCGACAACGGCAAGCCCATCAAGGAGAGCCGCGACGTGGACGTGCCCTTGGTGGCCTCCTGGTTCTTCTACTACGCGGGGTGGGCGGACAAGCTCGATCACGCCGGACTCGGCGCGAACCCCCGCTCACTCGGTGTCGCCGGGCAGATCATCCCGTGGAACTTCCCGCTGCTCATGTTGGCGTGGAAGGTCGCACCGGCCCTCGCGGCAGGCAACACGGTCGTGCTCAAGCCCGCCGAGACCACGCCGCTGACGGCGCTGATCTTCGCCGAGATCCTGCAGCAGGCCGACCTGCCCGCCGGTGTCGTGAACATCGTGACGGGTGCCGGTGCGACGGGTGCCTCGCTGGTCCGCCATCCGGATGTCGACAAGGTCGCCTTCACGGGTTCCACGGGCGTCGGGCGCGATATCGCCCGTGCCGTCGCGGGAACCCCGAAGAAGCTGACGCTCGAGCTGGGTGGCAAGGCGGCGAACATCGTGTTCGACGACGCGCCGATCGACCAGGCCGTCGAGGGCATCGTCAACGGCATCTTCTTCAACCAGGGCCACGTGTGCTGCGCCGGCAGCCGCCTGCTGGTGCAGGAGTCGATCCACGACGAGGTCATCGATCGCCTGAAGAACCGTCTGTCGACGTTGCGCCTGGGCGACCCGCTCGACAAGAACACCGACATCGGCGCCATCAACTCCGCCGCCCAGCTGGCGCGCATCCGCGAGCTCAGCGACATCGGTGAAGCCGAAGGCGCCGAGCGCTGGACCGCCGACTGCGTGATCCCGGAGAAGGGCTTCTGGTTCGCCCCGACGATCTTCACCGGCGTCGAGGCCTCGCACCGCATCGCGCGCGACGAGGTGTTCGGCCCCGTGCTGTCGGTGCTCACCTTCCGCACGCCCGCTGAGGCGATCGCCAAGGCGAACAACACGCCCTACGGTCTCTCCGCCGGCATCTGGTCGGACAAGGGATCGCGCATCCTCGCGGTCGCCGACCGTCTGCGCGCCGGTGTCATCTGGGCGAACACGTTCAACCGTTTCGATCCGTCGAGCCCGTTCGGCGGTTACAAGGAGTCCGGATACGGCCGCGAGGGCGGACGTCAGGGTCTCACCGCGTACCTGAAGGGAGCCTCCTCGTGAGCAAGCGACTGAGCGTGCCGAAGACGTACAAGCTGGCGATCGGCGGGGCCTTCCCGCGGAGCGAGTCCGGCCGCACCTACGAGGTGCTCTCGGCGAAGGGCGCGTTCCTCGCGAACGCCGCCCAGGGATCCCGCAAGGACGCCCGCGACGCCGTCGTGGCCGCCCGAGCCGCGGTCAAGGGCTGGTCGGGGGCCACCGCCTACAACCGCGGACAGGTGCTCTACCGTGTCGCGGAGGTGCTGGAAGGGCGCCGTGCGCAGTTCATCGACGAGATCGTCGCGCAGGAGGGCGTGTCGGCTGCGGCCGCCGGTTCTCAGGTGGATGACGCGATCGACCTGTGGGTCTGGTACGCCGGGTGGTGCGACAAGTACGCGCAGGTCGCCGGCAACGCGAACCCGGTGTCCGGTCCGTACTTCAACATCTCGGTCCCGGAGCCGACCGGGGTGGTCGCGATCGTCGCGCCGCAGGACTCGGCGCTGCTGGGCTTCGTCTCGGTCGTCGCTCCTGCCCTCGTCGCCGGCAACACCGTCGTCGTGATCGCCAGCGAGCAGCACCCGCTCTCTGCGATCAGTCTCGCCGAGGTGCTGGCGACGAGCGATGTGCCCGGGGGAGTCGTCAACGTCCTCACCGGATCGCCCGCCGAGATCGCGCCGTGGCTCGCTTCGCACCAGGACGTGAATGCCCTCGATCTCGCCGGCGCGGGGAACCTCGACTGGGTCGACCTGCAGATCGCCGCCGCCGACACGCTCACGCGTGTGCTTCCGCCGGGAGAGGTCGTCGCGTCGCCCGAGCGTATCGGCGCCTTCACCGAGATCAAGACGGTGTGGCACACGAAGAGCATGGTCTGATCGGTTCGCACGGACAGGGCCCGCAGCGCGCAGGATGCGCTGCGGGCCCTTCTGTATCGTCTCGGACTCGGTTGAGGAGACTACGCGCCAATGCGTCCCGGTGTCGGATGCAGAGGTTAGGCTCGGAGGACGATCTCTGGATCCCCTAGGAGGACGCGCATGGCCCGTATCGGTGAAAGCGCTGACCTGTTCAAGTGCTCATTCTGTGGAAAGAGCCAGAAGCAGGTGCAGCAGCTCATCGCTGGCCCCGGTGTGTACATCTGCGACGAATGCGTCGAGCTGTGCAACGAGATCATCGAGGAGCGCATGGCGGAATCGTCCGCGGATGGCGTCGCCGAGTTCGATCTGCCCAAGCCGCGCGAGATCTTCTCGTTCCTCGAGGAGTACGTCGTCGGTCAGGAGCCCGCCAAGCGCGCGCTGGCCGTTGCCGTCTACAACCACTACAAGCGCATCCGCGCACGCGGCACGCTCCAGACCGCCGAGCAGAAGGCCGACGAGGTCGAGATCGCCAAGAGCAACATCCTGCTCATCGGCCCGACCGGCTGCGGCAAGACCTATCTCGCGCAGACGCTGGCGAAGCAGCTCAACGTCCCGTTCGCGGTCGCCGACGCGACTGCGCTGACCGAGGCAGGCTACGTCGGTGAAGACGTCGAGAACATCCTCCTCAAGCTCATCCAGGCCGCCGACTACGACGTCAAGCGCGCCGAGCAGGGCATCATCTACATCGACGAGGTCGACAAGATCGCCCGCAAGGCCGAGAACCCGTCGATCACGCGCGACGTCTCGGGCGAAGGTGTGCAGCAGGCGCTGCTGAAGATCATCGAGGGCACGGTCGCCTCGGTGCCGCCGCAGGGCGGACGCAAGCACCCGCACCAGGAGTTCCTGCAGATCGACACCTCCAACGTGCTGTTCATCGTCGCCGGTGCGTTCGCCGGGCTCGAGGACATCGTGTCGGCGCGCGTCGGCAAGCACGGCATCGGCTTCGGCGCCCCGTTGCACGACAAGGGCAAGGACCTCGATCTGTTCAGCGAGGTGCTGCCGGAGGACCTGCACAAGTTCGGCCTGATCCCCGAGTTCATCGGGCGTCTGCCCGTGGTCACCTCGGTGTCGCCGCTCGACCAGGCCGCGCTGATCGACATCCTCACCGGTCCGCGCAACGCGCTGGTGAAGCAGTATCAGCGCATGTTCGAGATCGACGGTGTCCAGCTGGAGTTCGACGAAGACGCACTGCGCTCGATCGCCGACCTGGCCGTGGAGCGAAAGACCGGTGCGCGCGGGCTCCGCGCGATCCTGGAGGACGTGCTCGGCCCGATCATGTTCGAGATCCCCTCGGCAGACGACGTCGCGAAGGTGATCATCACCCGTGCCGCGGTCGACGAAGGCGCACCTCCCACGATCGTCCTGGAGCGCAAGCGCAAGAGCGCTTGACAGCCGGCAATCACCTCGCGCACGCATGCGGGCACGATCGCTCGCATGAGCTCAGCTCGAGGAGCTCGCATGAGCTCAGCTCGAGGAGACTGGCCGTCTGACGCTTCTCAGGCTTCGAGCCCGCGGCGCTTGAGCAGTGGCGCGATGTCGGCGACGCGTCCGCGGAAGTCGTGGTACGCCGCGAGGGGGTCCTTCGATCCGCCGACGCCGAGCAGCAGACTGCGGAACCGATCGCCGTTCTCGCGGGTCAGTCCGCCGTTCTCGCGGAACCAGTCGACGGTGTCGGCGTCGAGCACCTCGCTCCAGATGTAGGAGTAGTACCGGGCGCTGTACCCACCCGAGAAGACATGGGCGAAGTAGGTCGAGGAGTACCGGGTCGGCACCACCGGATCGTCCAGACCGATATCGGCGAGTGCTGCGGCTTCGAAACCGGCGACGTCGTCGATCTCGGCATCGACTCCGACCCGGTGCCAGGCCTGATCGAGCCACGCTGCCGCCAGATACTCGCTCGTCGCGTGTCCCTGGTCGAAGGTCTCTGTCGCGCGGAGGCGCTCCACGATCGCGGGGTCCAACGGCTCGCCGGTCTCGTGATGGCGGGCATAGTTGTCGAGCACCTCGGGCCAGAGGATCCACATCTCGTTGACCTGGCTCGGGAACTCGACGAAGTCGCGGAAGACGTTCGTCCCCGCGAAGTGCGGATAGTTGACGGTGGCGAAGAGACCGTGGAGTGCGTGGCCGAACTCGTGGAAGAGGGTGGTTACCTCGTCGAGCGTGAGCAGCGTGGGCTCACCGTCTCCGGGGAGGGGGACGTTGAGGTTGTTCACCACGACGGGGGACGTGCCGCGCAGGCGCGACTGGCTCACGATCGGGTTCATCCATGCGCCGCCGCGCTTGGAGTCGCGGGTGTACAGATCGAGGATGTAGAGACCCAGGGGGGAGCCGTCGGCGTTGCTGACCTCGAAGACCCGCGCGCCGGGGTGATATGAGACGAGATCCGGGCGTTCGGCGAAGGTCACGCCGTACAGGCGTGTCGCGGCGAAGAAGACACCGTCCTGCAGCACTCGCTCAGCCTCGAACCAGGGACGCAGGGCGCTGGTGTCGATGTCGTACAGCGCCTCGCGGACCTTCTCGGTGTAGAACGCCCAGTCATGTGCCTCGACAGGGAACGGCTCCGGCTCGGTGCGGTCCACGATCAGCTGCAGGGCGTCCCGCTCCGCGCGAGCGTTCACGGCAGACGGTGCAGCCAGGGCACGCAGCATGTCCTCGACGGCCCCGGGGTTGCCGGCCGTCTCGTCAGCGGTGACGTAGGCCGCGTGCGACTCGTATCCGAGGAGCGCCGCCCGCTCGGCGCGGAGGCGCACGATCTCGCGCAGCACGGGGCGGTTGTCGTTCGCGTTGTCACGGGACCCGCGAGCCTGCGACGCGGCCATGATGGCGCGGCGGGAGTTGCGGTTGCGCAGCTGTGCCAGGTACGGATGCCCGGTGAACAGGGTGAGCGAGACGAGGTACTGCCCATCCAGCCCGCGTTCGGCAGCCGAGCGAGCCGCGGCGGAGAGCTCGCCGGCACTCAATCCGTCGAGCTGCTCGGCAGCGTCGAAGACGACGGCCAGGTCGTTCGTATCGTTCAGGAGGTTGCGCTCGAAGGTGTTGCTCAGCGTCGAGAGCTGCTGATTGAGCAGAGTCAGATGCGCCTTCGCCTCGTCGTCGAGAGCCGCGCCCGCATGCGTCATCTCGCGGTGATGGCGCTCGACGAGATAGCGCTGCTCCGGGTCGAGGTCGAGGGAGTCGAGCTGGTCGAACACCTGCTGCACGCGCCAGTAGAGCGGACCGTTCAGCGACACGGCATCGGTGTGCGCAGCCATCAACGGGGCGAGCTGCTCGTCCACGGCCTGAATCTCGGGGGTCGCATCGGCCGAGCTGACCGTGTAGAAGGCGTGGGCCACGCGCTCGAGCGTCTCGCCCGCGCGCTCGAGTGCTTCGATCGTGTTGTCGAAGGTCGGCATCGAGCGCACCATCGTGATGCGGGAGATCTCCTGCAGGTGCTCCTCGAACGCGGCGCGGAAGGCGGGGATGTAGTGCTCGGGACGGATCGCACGATAGTCGGGGATGCCGTACGGCAAGGTCGACGGCTGGAGCAGCGGGTTCGCGGTATCGGTCATCCTCCGAGCCTAACCATCGTGGGACGCGCCCGTCGCTCAGTCCTCGAACGGACGGGCGATGATCTCGCCGGAGGCCGACTGGAGGACCTCCCAGCCGGCGTCGAGCTCGGCGATCGCGCGACCTTCCAGCCACGTGAGCGTCCAGTGCCCGACGAGTCCGCGACTCTCGACCTCGGCGATGGCGGGTCGCAGCGACGCCGGTACCGAGGCCGGAGCCTCGGTGCCGGTCGCCCAGCGCGTGCCCAACTGCATCAGGAGGCCTCGACCGGGGCGAGCTCGATCGCCGTGACGGCGAACGCCTCCGCCTCGCTGAACTCGAGCTCCGCGATGCGGCCGACCGCGCGCAGGTCGTCGGCGGCGGCGCGCAGAGCGTCGAGCTTGCCGGCAGGAGCGGCGATGGCCGCACGAGAGACCGGGGTCTTCTGCGAGGCCTTCGCCTCGGTCTTGGCGCGGCGGATGCCGATCAGCGCCTCGCTGGCGGCGGCGAGGACGGCGGGGTCGCCGTCGATGCCGAGAGCCTCAGGCCAGGAAGCGGTGTGGATCGAGCCCTCCTCGAACCACGACCAGGCCTCCTCGGTCGCGAAAGACAGCACCGGGGCGAGCAATCGGAGCAGTGTCGACAGCGCGAGGCGCAGCGCGAGGGCGGCCGAGGCCTGTCCCACGTCGTTCTGGTTGTACGCGCGCTCCTTGACGAGCTCGAGGTAGTCGTCGCAGAACGTCCAGAAGAACGCCTCGGTGATCTCCAGCGCGCGGGCCTGGTCGTACTTCTCGAACGCGGCGGTCGCATCGGCGATCACACCATCGAGCGACGCGAGCATCGATGCGTCGAGCGCGTGCGTGACCTGTGCCCCGTCGGGCACCGGGAAGGACAGCACGAACTTCGCGGCGTTGAGGACCTTGATCGCCAGGCGGCGACCGATCTTCACCTGTGTGGGGTTCTGCGGGTCGAAGGCCGCGTCGGTGCCCAGGCGGCTCGAGGCCGACCAGTAGCGCACCGCGTCGGAACCGTGCGCGTCCAGGATGTCGGCCGGGGTGACGACGTTGCCCTTCGACTTCGACATCTTCTTGCGGTCGGGGTCGACGATGAAGCCGGAGATCGCGGCGTTGCGCCACGGCGCCCGGCTGTCCTCGAGCGTCGAGCGCAGCATGGTGGAGAACAGCCAGGTGCGGATGATGTCCTGGCCCTGCGGGCGCAGGTCGAACGGGGCGGTGAGCTGCCACAGCTCCTCGTCGCGCTGCCATCCGCCGGCGAGCTGCGGAGTCAGCGACGAGGTCGCCCACGTGTCGAGGATGTCGGCCTCGGCATCGAAGCCCCCGGCCACGCCGCGCTGGTCCTCGGTGTAGCCGGCCGGCACATCGATCGTCGGGTCGATCGGCAGCGAGGCGGTGTCGGGCGTGAGCACCCGGTCGTAGTCGCGCTCGCCGTTCTCGTCGAGGCCGTACCAGAGCGGGATCGGCACGCCGAAGAACCGCTGGCGCGACACGAGCCAGTCACCGGTGAGGCCACCGACCCAGTTCTCGTAGCGCACGCGCATGAAGTCGGGATGCCACGTGAGCTCCTGCCCGCGGCCGATGAGCTCATCGCGCAGGGCCACGTCCCTGGCGCCGTTGCGGATGTACCACTGACGCGTCGACACGATCTCGAGCGGGCGGTCGCCCTTCTCGAAGAACTTCACGGCGTGGTTGAAGGGCTTGCCGACCGCGGTGATGTCTCCGGTCTCCTGCAGCTTCTCCACGAGGGTCTTGCGGGCGCTGAACACCGTCTTGCCGGCGAGGTTCTGCGCGTACCAGTCGATCGCCTCCGCGTTCGACACGGAATCCGGCGCGGTCGGCAGGAAGCGGCCGTCGAGACCGATCGTGGTCATGTTCGGCAGGTGCTGGTCGGCCACCGTGCGCAGCTCGCGCCACCAGACGATGTCGGTCACGTCGCCGAAGGTGCAGACCATCGCCGCGCCCGTGCCCTTGTCGGGCTGTGCGAGGTGGTGTCCGTGGATCTCGATCTCCGCGCCGAAGAACGGCGTGCGCACCTTCGTGCCGATCAGGTGCTTGTGCGGACCCTCGGGGTGCGTCACGATCGCGATGCATGCGGGAAGCAGCTCGGGGCGGGTGGTGTCGATCGCGATCGAGCCGGAGCCGTCGGCAAAGGGGAACTCGATGGTGTGGTACGCGGCCTGCTGGTCGCGGTCTTCGAGCTCGGCCTGCGCGATGGCGGAGCGGAAGTCGATGTCCCAGAGCGTGGGCGCCAGGTCCTGGTAGGCCTCGCCGCGCTCGATGTTGCGCAGGAACGCGAGCTGGCTCTGACGGATCGTCTCATCGGAGATCGTGCGGTAGGTCTGGGTCCAGTCCACGCTCAGCCCGAGCTGGCGGAACAGGGCCTCGAACTGCTTCTCGTCCTCGATGGTGAGGCGCTCGCACAGCTCGATGAAGTTGCGGCGGCTGATCGGCACCTGGTCGGCGGCACGGCTGGACTTGTTGTCTCCGCCTTCGAACGGCGGCGTGAAGTCCTCGGTGTAGGGGAGTGTGGGGTCGCAGCGCACACCGTAGTAGTTCTGCACGCGGCGCTCGGTAGGGAGGCCGTTGTCGTCCCACCCCATCGGGTAGAACACGGTCTTGCCGCGCATGCGCTCGAAGCGCGCCTTGACGTCGGTGTGCGTGTACGAGAACACGTGACCGATGTGGAGGCTGCCGGAGGCGGTCGGCGGCGGGGTGTCGATCGAGTACACGCCCTCACGGCCGGACTGTGCGGCACGGAGGCGGTCGAACAGATAGGTCCCCTGCTCTGCCCAAGTGGTGTCCCACTTCGCTTCGAGACCTTCGAGTGCGGGCTTGTCTGGAATCACGGACATGAGGGTCTCCTTGAGCGATGTATGCGGCACTGTGTGAGCGTGCCTGAGTGTGGGGTGTGCGCCTCATTCTACCGAGGTGCCGGCGCGGACGGATGCCGTCACTCTTCGACCCAGTCCAAGAATCCGCCCTAGACTGAGAGCATCCCGATCCGTTCTTTCTGAGGAATCGCCATGCCCGCAAGATCCGTGCGTCGTCTCCTGCCCTTCGCCGCGCTCGCCGCGACCACCGCGCTCGTGCTGAGCGCCTGCGCCACTCCCGCGGCGCAGAACGGCGGGGACTCCGACGCCGAGCTCGTCTGGTCGATCGAAGGGGCGAACCTCTCGGCCGGGCACATGGATCCGCAGGTCAGCCAGCTGGACGTGTCCGGCATGGTGCAGCGGGCGGTGCTCGACTCCCTGGTCTTCCAGGAGGACGACGGCACGTTCTCGCCCTGGCTCGCGACCGAGTGGGAGATCTCGGACGACAGTACCGAGTACACCTTCACGCTCCGGGACGGCGTGACCTTCCACGACGGGGAGCCCTTCGACGCCGCTGCGGTCAAGGCGAACTTCGACCGCATCGTCGACCCCGAGACCGCGTCGGCGCAGGCGGCCAGCATGCTCGGTGCCGACTTCTACGAGGGCACGGAAGTCATCGACGACCACACCGTGAAGGTGAGCTTCTCGCAGCCCTACGCGCCGTTCCTGCAGGCGGCCAGCACGCCGCAGCTCGGCTTCTACTCGCCTGCGGTCCTGGCAGATTCGGCGGACAAGCTCAAGGCCGGCGGCCCCGGCATCACGGTCGGCACCGGACCGTTCGAGCTCACCGAGTACACGCCCGATCAGGAGCTCGTGTACACGCGCAACGACGACTACGCCTGGGGTCCGCACGGCGAGAAGGCTCCGGCGTTCGAGACGCTCCGGGTCGAGATCCAGCCCGAGGCGTCGGTGCGCGCGGGAGTCATCGACAGCGGGGAGTCCGACCTCGCCAGCAATATCCCGCCGAACCTCGCGAAGGATCTCGGCGACGGGGTCACGGTCGACTCCATCGAGTACCCGGGCCTCCCGTACTCGCTGTACCTGAACGAGAAGTACGGCGTCTTCGCAGACGAGAAGGTGCGTCAGGCGTTCGCCCGGGGCATCGACATCGATGCGGCGGTCGAGGAGATCTTCTTCGGACAGTTCCCGCGCGCGTGGAGTGTGCTCGGATCGACCACGCCGGGCTATGACGCGGCGCTGGAGGGCACGTGGGCGTTCGACCCCGAGGCCGCGAACGCGCTCCTCGACGAAGCGGGCTGGACCGAGCGCGACGATGAGGGTTACCGCACCAAGGACGGGGCGCGCCTCTCGGTGCGCTGGATCGCCTGGACCCCGGTGCCCGACGACCGCGCGGCGCTGGCCAACGCCATCCAGTCCGACCTCAAGGACATCGGTTTCGAGGTGGTGCGTGAGGTGCTCGAGCCGGGCGCCTACAACGAGCAGTACGGGCCCAAGACGTTCGACCTGACGGACTGGGGCTTCTCCGGAGTCGACCCCGACCTGCTGCGCAGCCACCTGCACACCGACGGCTTCCAGAACGCCTCTCAGGTGTCCGACCCCGAGATCGACACGCTGCTCGACACGGCCGTCGCCACCAGCGACCAGGACGAGCGCAACGCGCTGTACACCCAGCTGCAGGAGTGGAACGCCGAGTACACGGCGATCGTGCCGCTGTACAGCCCGTCCGCGATCACGGCCGTGGGCGAGCGCATCGACGGTCTCGATTACGACCTGTACGGCCGGCCCCTGTTCTACGATGTGACGGTCGGCTGAGCGCGGGGCGATCCTGCGGCGTGGAGGGGGAGCGGTGAGAGCTGTGCTCCTGCGGATCGCCGGGCTGCTCGCCTCCGTTGTCGTCGTGCTGTGGGGAGCCGCCACGGTCGCGTTCCTCGCGTTCCGCGTGATCCCCGGTGATCCGGTGTCGGTCATGCTCGGTCCGCAGGCTCAGGTCAGCGAGGCCGTGAAAGACGGGATCCGTGCCGACCTCGGCCTGGACCGCCCGCCGTTCGAGCAGTACCTGACGTATCTCGGACAGCTCGTGCGCGGCGACCTCGGTGAGTCGTATCAGCTGCGGCTGCCGGTGACCGAGGTCATCGGTCGCCAGCTCGGCGCGACGCTGCAGCTGTCGGCGCTCGCGCTCGGGATCGCTGTGGTGCTCGCCCTCTCCGTCGCGCTGCTCGCACGTGGCGAGGTCGCCCGCGCCGTCGCCACCGGGGTCGAGCTGGTCGTGCTGTCGTCGCCGGTCTTCTGGATCGGTCTGGTGCTCCTGAGCGTGTTCGCCTTCGGTCTCGGCTGGTTCCCGGTCTCCGGCAGTCGCAATCCGGCGACCATCGTGCTGCCGGCCGTCACGCTGGCGCTTCCCGTGGCGGCGCTGCTCGGCCAGGTGCTGCGCGACGGGCTGATCCAGGCGGAGCGGATGCCGTTCGCCGAGACCGTGCGTGCCCGCGGCGCCAGTCGCGGGTGGTTCACCCTTCGCCACGGGCTGCGCCATGGCGCGTCCAGCGCGGTGACGCTCACGGCCTACCTCACCGGCTCGGTCCTCGGCGGCGCCGTGCTGGTCGAGACGGTGTTCGCCCGGCCCGGACTGGGGCGGGTCACCCTCGCCGCCATCAGCGACCGCGACCTGCCCGTCATCTCCGGCATCATCCTGCTCAGCGCGCTGGTGTTCGTGACCGTGAACCTGTTCGTCGAGCTGCTGCATCCGCTCATCGACCCGCGCCTGCGCCGCACGGCCGCTGCCTCGGGAGCGCGACGATGAGGCGGGCGCAGCGTGTGCTGCTGTGGTGTGCGGTTGCCGTGCTGTTGCTGATCGCGTTCGCGGCGGCGTTCCCCGGCGTGCTCGCGACGCACGACCCGCTGCAGACCGACGTGCGGGGCGCGCTGCTGCCTCCGGGCGACGGACACCTGTTCGGCACGGATCAGAGTGGCAGGGACGTGTACTCCCGCGTGGTGTACGGCGCCGGACGGTCTGTCGGGGTCGGGCTGCTCGCGACCGCGATCGCTGTCGTCGTCGGGCTCTCGGTCGGAGCGCTGGCGGGTATCGCGCCACGCGGTGTGGATGTCACGCTGATGCGAGTCAACGACGTGCTGATGGCATTCCCCGAGTTCCTCGTCGCCCTTGTCGTGATCGCCATCCTCGGCCCCGGCCCCGTCAACGTGGCCCTCGCGGTGACGCTGGCGGCCGTGCCCGTGTACATCCGTCTCGCGCGCGTGCAGACCCGCACGCTCGGCGTGGCGGAGCACGTGGAGGCCGCGAGGATCCTGGGTGTGCCGGCGGTGCCCGCCTTCGTGCGGCATGTGCTGCCCGGTGTGCTCGGTTCGTTGAGCGTGCTCGCGACCATCGGCATCGGCTCGGCCATCCTCGCCGCCTCCGGGCTCAGCTTCCTCGGACTCGGACCTGCCGAGCCGACGCCGGAGTGGGGGCTGATGCTCGCCGGTGGCCGGAACGTGCTGGGGCAGGCGTGGTGGATCTCGGTGTTCCCCGGCATCGCCATCACGATCACGGTCATCGCGGCGACGATCGTCGGGCGGATGCTCCGTGCCCGCGCAGAGGGGAGGGCGCGATGAACGACCTGTCACCGCCCGTGCTCGATGTGCAGGATCTGCGGATCCGTTTCGCCGCTGCTCCTGTCGTGGACGGGGTCTCGTTCACGGTGTCCGCCGGTGAGTGTGTCGCGATCGTCGGGGAGTCCGGGGCGGGCAAGTCGTTGACCGCGCGCGCTCTGCTCGGACTCACCCCTTCGAGCGCGAGCGTGGAGGCCGACCGTCTGGATGTCGGAGGAGTCGATGTGCGCGGGTGGAAGGACCCCGCCTGGCGACGGATCCGGGGCGCGGAGATCGCCCTGGTGTCGCAGGACGCCCTCGTGGCCCTCGACCCCCTGCAGCGGATCGGAACCGAGATCGCGGAACCGCTGCGGCTGCATCCGGCCGCCCTGGACGGTGCGGCGATCGGCGAGCGTGTGCAGGCGCTGCTGCGGCGCGTGTGGATGCCGGAACCGGAGCGCCAGGCGCGACAGTATCCGCATGAGCTGTCCGGTGGGCTCCGCCAGCGCGCGCTCATCGCCTCGGCGCTCGCGGCGATGCCTGCCGTGCTGGTCGCTGACGAGCCCACGACCGCGCTCGACGCGACCGTGCAGGCCCGCATCCTCGACCTGCTGCGCGAGATCGCGGACGCCGGGACCGCCGTCGTGTTCGTGAGTCACGACTTCGCAGCCGTGCGACGCCTCGCTGACCGGGTGCTGGTGATGCGACGGGGCGAAGTCGTGGAGTCCGGTGCCGTGGCGGACGTGCTGGAGTCCCCGCAGCATCCGTATACACGGGAGCTCATCGCGGCCACGATCCACGAGCCGCGAATGTCGGACGCGGTCGACGCAGCGCCCGTGCTGACCGCGTTAGCGGTGTCGAAGGCGTTCGCCGGTGCCCCGGCCGTGGTCGATGCCTCGTTCATCGTTCCGGGTGGTCGCACACTAGGCATCGTGGGGGAGTCCGGTTCCGGCAAGACGACTCTGGGGCGCATGGTCGTGGGGGTCGAGCATCCGGATCAGGGTGAGGTGCGCTGGGAGCCCGGCCACCGCGTGCAGCTCGTGCATCAGAATCCCCTCGGCGCCTTCGACCCGCGCTGGTCGGTCGGTCGCTCCCTGCGGGAGGCGCTCGCCGCAGGAGGTGTGCCGCGGGGGGAGCGACCGCGTCGCGTCGAGGAGCTCTTGGCCGAGGTCGACCTCGACCCGGGCCTCGCGGCTCGGCGTCCGGCCGCGCTGTCGGGGGGTCAGCGGCAGCGTGCGGCGATCGCACGGGCGCTGGCCGCGGATCCGGACGTGCTGGTGCTGGACGAACCGGTGTCCGCGCTGGACCCGTCGGTGCGCGAGCGGGTGCTGCAGCTGCTGCTGCGTCTGCAGCGGGAACGCCGGCTCACGATGATCTTCGTCTCGCACGACCTCGACGTGGTGCGCGCCGTCGCCGATGAGGTGCTCGTGATGCAGGACGGGCGAATCGTCGAGCAGGGCAGCATCGCGGACGTGTTCGAGGCGCCGCAGCATCCGTTCACCCGAGAGCTGCTCGCCGCGAGTGGGGTGCGCTGAGGCGGCATTCTGCGGGCGTGCGTGCGTGCGCCGTCAGCCCTTGATCTGGATGCCGAGGCCGGCCGCGATCACGGGAGCCAGCTGCTGCACCTGGAACTCCGTGAGCGTGGTGCCGCGGAGGCTGTTCGCGTCGAGGAACGAGAGTGCGTCGAGGCCGCGCAGGTCGACGTCGGTGGCGCGCATGCCTCGCGGATCGACCTCGTCGCAGGTGGTGCGGGCGAAGCGCACGCGGGTGAGCTCGGCCTGGGGGATGTCGAGCGTGCGGATGCGGCAGTCCGAGATCTCGACGTCTGTCGCGCGCGCTGCTCCGAGGTTGAGGTAGTCGATGCGGACACCCGTCAGCTCGAGCTCCGAGATGCGCGCCGTGCTCAGATCGAGGGTGCCGATGCGTCCGCCCACGATGCGCAGTCGACGCACACCGGCGCCGCGCAGACGCAGCGAGGCGATGCGTGCGTCGGTGAGTTCGACGTCGAGGATCGTTCCGCCGGTCAGGTCGACGGCATCGGCATCCGCCGTCATCCGGCACTGTTCGAGCGACGCATAGGCGAGGTCGACCGTGCCGCTCACATCGAGCGTCGCCGCGATGAGGTCGGCGTTGCGGGCCGGGGCGGCCGGGGTGAACTCCTCGGGCAGGTCGGGCGGTGAGACCCGCGGCGCGGCAGGGGATTCGGTGGTGCGGGCCATGCTCCGAGAGTACGGGGTGGTGTCGACACCGGAGGCTGCTGCGTGGGTTCGGAGATCTGCAGCATCTCGGATCGCCACGCCCGAAGTCCTCCGAGATACGGCAGAAGTCCGAGAGTCACTTGTCCTGCACAGAGAGAGGCTGGAGCTGCGGGTGCACCGCGTGCGGCATACGGGTACGGGAGGTGGATCGGGACGCGGCATGGTCGATGGATGTCGACACGAACGCCCCGACTCATCCAGGAGGTCATGACGCTGGGCGGTGTCGCCCGGACCTCCGCGCTTCGTGCGCGAGGAATCAGCCGATACGACATCGCGCATGCAGTGGCCGGTTCGGCGGTGTTCGCGGTGCGACAGGGGTGGATCGCTCTTCCGCAGGCAGATCCGATGCTGATCGAGGCGGCAAGACGCGGGGTGGTGCTCACCTGCATCACGCAGGCCCGCCGGCTGGGCCTCTGGGTGCACGAAGATGACGGCTTCTGTCATGTCGGAGCGGCGCCCCGAGCCGCCGTGCGCAAGGACCATGGAGTGCGCGTTCACTGGGCGCGTCCGTTGATCCCGCGCGATCCGGATTCGCTCGTCGACTCCATCGAGAACGTACTCGCCATCGTCGCGGATTGTGAGCGGAGGGAGCGCGCCCTCGCCACGTGGGAGTCTGCGCTCAACAAAGGACTGGTGGAGCGTGCCGCGCTCGAGAGGCTGCCGCTGAAGGCAGTCGCTCGGGATCTGCTCGCGGATGCCTGGCCCTTCGCTGACGCAGGACTCGAGACATACGTGCGCCTCCGATTGCGCTGGTTGCGGATTCCTCTGTACTTCCAGACGTGGATAGCGGGGCATCGGGTGGATGCCCTGATCGGCGACCGCCTGGTGCTGCAGATCGACGGCTCGACTCACGTCGGCGCCCAGCGGTCCGAAGACATCCGCCACGATGCCGAGCTGAAGATGCTCGGCTACCACGTCATCCGCGTGGGGTATCGGCAGGTGATGGAGCAGTGGCACGTCGTGCAGGACATGATCATGCACGCTGTCGCGCAAGGACTCCACCGCGTGCCGCGCGCGTGACTTCGGAGTTCTGCAGCATCTCGGATCACCGGCCGCGAATTGTTCCTGAATGCGGCAGAACTCCGAAGCCCGACGCACGCGTACACTGGAGGGACGAGCATCGATCCGGCATCACCGGGGAGCTCTCGGAAGAACAGTCCGGAGACGGGCCCAGTAGAACCGAGCGGGGCAGGCCCGTCACAGCCGCAGTGAGAGTGGTCGCGTCGCACGGCGTGGCACGCGAGGTGGTACCGCGGTCCGTGAGGGTCGTCCTCGCAGGAGCATCCGCCACGACGACCACTGCGAGACACGATGACCTACCCCCGCCCCTCGACCAGCTCAGGGACCTCCTCCTTCGGCCCCGCCGCTGCCTCCGTCGCGCCCAGCCCGCGCTTCCCCCAGATCGAGGAGGAGGTGCTCGCGTTCTGGGAGAAGGATGACACCTTCCGCGCCTCCATCGCGCAGCGCGACGGTTCGCCCGAGTGGGTGTTCTACGACGGCCCTCCGTTCGCGAACGGCCTGCCGCACTACGGCCACCTGCTCACCGGCTACGCCAAGGACGTGTTCCCGCGCTTCCAGACCATGACCGGCCACAAGGTCGACCGGGTCTTCGGGTGGGACACCCACGGGCTCCCCGCCGAGCTCGAGGCTATGAAGCAGCTCGGGATCACCGAGAAGAGCGAGATCGAGGCCATGGGCATCGACGTCTTCAACGCGAAGGCCAAGGACTCGGTCCTCACCTACACGCACGAGTGGCAGGACTACGTCACCCGCCAGGCACGCTGGGTCGACTTCGAGCGCGGCTACAAGACACTCGACCTCGGGTACATGGAGAGCGTGCTCTGGGCGTTCAAGACCCTGTACGACAAGGGCCTCGCCTACGAGGGGTACCGGGTGCTCCCGTACTGCTGGCGCGACGAGACCCCGCTGTCCGCGCACGAGCTGCGCATGGATGACGACGTCTACCAGATGCGCCAGGACCCGTCCGTCACGGTCACCTTCCCGCTCACGGGCGCGAAGGCTGAGGCCCTCGGCCTCACCGGAGTACGAGCGCTCGCCTGGACGACCACGCCCTGGACCCTGCCCACCAACCTCGCGCTCGCCGTGGGGCCGGAGATCGAGTACGTGGTGCTGCCGGCCGGTCCGAACGGTGCGGCGGATGTGCACCAGGCCGCCGGGACGACGGATGCCGCGGTCGAGGCCTCCGCGCACCGCTACCTGCTCGCACGCGAACTGCTCGGCGGATACGCCAAGGACCTCGGCTACGAGAGCGTCGACGACGCGCTCGCCGCGGTCGATGAGACGGTCCGCGGCGCGGAGCTGCAGGACGTGACCTACGACCGCCTGTTCGACTACTACGCCGATGAGGAGACCTACGGCACCGAGAACGCCTGGCGCATCCTGGTCGACGACTACGTCACGGTCAGCGACGGCACCGGCATCGTGCACCAGGCCCCCGCCTACGGTGAGGACGACCAGCGTGTGGCCGGTGCCGCCGGAATCCCCACGATCCTCTCGCTGGACGACGGCGGACGGTTCCTCCCGAACGTCACAGACGTCGCCGGCGAGCTCTGGATGGACGCCAACACCCCGCTCGTGCGTCTCATCCGCGAGAACGGACGCCTGGTCCGCCTGCAGAGCTACGAGCACTCGTACCCGCACTGCTGGCGCTGCCGGAACCCCCTGATCTACAAGGCCGTGTCGAGCTGGTTCATCCGTGTGACGGACATCAAGGACGACATGCTCGCGAACAACGAGCAGATCACCTGGGTGCCGGAGAACGTCAAGCACGGACAGTTCGGCAAGTGGCTCGAGGGTGCGCGCGACTGGTCGATCAGCCGCAACCGCTACTGGGGCTCGCCGATCCCGATCTGGAAGAGCGACGACCCGGAGTACCCGCGCGTCGACGCGTACGGTTCGCTGGAGGAGCTGGAGCGCGACTTCGGGACGCTGCCGCGCAACCCTGAGGGCGAGATCGACCTGCACCGTCCGTATATCGACGACCTCACCCGTCCGAACCCCGACGACCCCACCGGCAAGAGCACGATGCGCCGCATCGAAGACGTCTTCGACGTGTGGTTCGACTCGGGATCGATGCCCTACGCGCAGGTGCACTACCCGTTCGAGAACCAGGAGTGGTTCGACACGCACGCCCCTGCCGACTTCATCGTCGAGTACATCGGGCAGACGCGCGGCTGGTTCTACGTCATGCACGTGCTGTCGACCGCGCTGTTCGATCGCCCCGCCTTCACGGGTGTGAGCTGCCACGGCATCGTGCTCGGCAGCGACGGCTACAAGATGTCGAAGTCGCTGCGGAACTATCCCGACGTGTCGGAGGTGCTCGATCGAGACGGCTCCGACGCGATGCGCTGGTTCCTGATGTCGAGCTCGGTGCTGCGTGGTGGCAACCTGGCGGTGACCGAGGAGGGCATCCGGTCCGGTGTGCGGGAGTTCCTGCTGCCGCTGTGGAACTCGTGGTACTTCTTCGCGACGTATGCGAATGCGTCCGGCGCCGACGGCTACGAGGCCGAGTGGCGCACCGACTCCACCGACGTGCTCGACCGCTACATCCTCGCCCGACTCGGTGATCTGGTGCGCGAGGTGCGCGCCGACCTCGAAGGTCTCGACTCGACCACCGCGGCCGCTCGTCTGCGCGACTTCGCCGAGGTGCTGACGAACTGGTACATCCGCCGCTCGCGCGATCGGTTCTGGACCGGCGTGACCGAGGACCCGAAGAGCCGGGAGGCCTTCGACACCCTCTACACGGTGCTCGAGACGCTGACCCGTGTCGCCGCGCCGCTCGTGCCGCTGATCAGCGAGCGCGTCTGGCAGGGGCTCACCGGTGGCCGCAGCGTGCACCTGACGGATTGGCCGGATGACGCGCAGTTCCCCGCAGCCGACGAGATCCGCGACGCGATGGATGCCGTGCGCGAGCTGTCGAGCGTCGGCAACGCGCTGCGCAAGAAGGAGAAGCTGCGCGTGCGGCTTCCCCTCGCCCGGTTCACCGTCGTCTCTCCGCTCGCGGCTTCGCTCGGACAGTTCGAGGACATCCTCCGCGAGGAGCTCAACGTGAAGTCCGTCGAGCTCGTGACACTCGCCGACGACACAGCGGTGTCCTACGGCATCGACCACCGTCTGAGCGTCAACGCCCGCGCGGCCGGTCCGCGTCTGGGCAAGAACGTGCAGACCGTCATCAAGGCGGCCAAGGCCGGGGACTGGTCCGAGACCGACGGAGTGGTCACGGCAGGAGGCATCGCGCTGGAGCCGTCGGAGTATGAGCTGGTGCTCGAGACGACCGGTCGGCCGGAGGGCGAGGCTCTCGCCATCGTGCCGACGGGCGGTTTCGTGCTGCTCGACACGCAGACCACGCCGGAGCTGGAGGCCGAGGGCCTTGCGCGCGACGTCATCCGCGCCGTGCAGGAGACCCGCAAGAACGCGGACTTCGACGTGAGCGACCGCATCCGTCTGGACCTGCGCTTCGCGAGCGATGAGGATGCGGATGCCGTCTCGGCCGCGTTCGAGATCGCCGAGGTCGCGGGGGAGACGCTCGCCCTGGAGCATTCTCTGCTGCGCGGCGACGCGGAGCTGCCTTTCGCCGAGTTCACGGCGGTGATCCCGAAGGGGACCTACGCCAACCGCGAGGACTTCACGATCGCCGTCAGCCGGATCGGAGCAGGCGCATGAGCGACAAGGACAGGGCGGATGCCGTCTACGAGATTCTCCTGAGCCGCGCGGGGGAGCGCTGGGTGCAGCCGCGCAAGGAGCGCACCGCGCGCATCCTGGCGTACCTGGACGACCCGCAGCGCACCTACCGCGTGGTGCACATCACCGGTACGAACGGCAAGACGTCCACCGCGCGGATGATCGAGAGCCTGCTGAGGGCGCATGAGCTGCGCGCCGGACTGTTCACGAGCCCGCACCTGGAGCGCTTCACCGAGCGCATCCTGATCGACGGCGAGCCGATCGCCGATGCGGCGTTCGCCGACGCGTGGGACGAGATCGAACCGTTCGTCGAGATCGTCGACGCCGAGCTGGAGGCCGACGGCGAAGAACCGCTGACGTTCTTCGAGCTGTTGACCGTGCTCGCCTTCGTCGCGGTCGCGGATGCGCCCGTGGACGTGCTGGTGCTCGAAGTCGGCATGGGTGGGGAGTGGGACTCCACGAACACCGCCGATGGCGACGTCGCGGTGTTCGCGCCGATCGACATCGACCACGCGGATCGCCTGGGCGACACGATCGCCGAGATCGCGCAGGTCAAGGCCGGGATCATCAAGGAGGGGGCGGCGGTCGTCTCCGCTCAGCAGCCCGCAGAGGCCGCAGAGGTGCTGCGCCGCGTCGCCGCCGAGCGCCACGCGACCATCGCGTTCGAGGGCGAGGAGTTCGGCCTCACGGATCAGAAGCTCGCCGTCGGCGGCCAGCTCCTCTCGATCCGCGGACTCGCGGGGGAGTACTCCGAGGAGTACCTGCCGCTGTACGGCGCGCACCAGGGCCACAACGCGGCACTCGCGGTGGCCGCGGTCGAGTCCCTCATCGGCGGCGCCACGCAGCGCATCGCGGGGGACATCATCTCGGACGGGCTGCAGGGGACCACGTCGCCTGGTCGCCTGCAGCTGCTCGGCATCGCCCCCACGGTGGTCGTGGATGCCGCCCACAACCCGCACGGCGCGCACGCGCTCGCGCAGGCACTGGACGACAGCTTCGACTTCGACGAGTGGGGCTTGGTGCTGGGCATCCTGAGCGACAAGGATGCGGCGGGGATCGTCGCGCAGCTCGCGCCGGGCGTCGCGCACGTGTTCGCCACGGCTCCCGACTCCGACCGGGCGAGCGAAGCGGATGCCATCGCCGACCTCGTCGAGCAGACCGGCCGGCGCGCCACCGTGCACCACACGCTGGCCGAGGCAGCGGATGCCGCCCGCGAGTGGGCCGCTTCATCCGACCGCCGCGCGGTCGTGATCGCCGGATCCGTCGTGCTCGCCGGTGAGGCCATCGCGCTGTCGGAGGAAGAGGACTGGAAATCGGGGTGGCGCGCATGAGCGCGAATGCGAGGCCCGCCCGGGCTCCCCGTCCGCCGCGCACGCTCGTGCAGAAGCTGGCGCCGATCGTGCTCGGCTTCGAGGCGATCGTCGTGTTCCTCGCCGGTCTCACGGTGTTCGGGCTGAAGGCGCTGCCTGCAGGTGTCGAGCAGTGGTGGGGGATCGTGGGCGGTGCCGTGCTGGCACTCGCCTGCATCGCCGTCGCCGGCATGGCGGCGAAGCCCTGGGCGATCACGGCCGGATGGGTGATCCAGGTGATCGTCGCCCTCTCCGCCATCCTCGTTCCCGCGATCCTGCTCGTCGTCGTGATTTTCGGCGGCATGTGGGCGTATGCGACCATCGGAGGGGCCCGATTGGACGCACGACGTCCCGCCGAGCCCTCGACAGAGAGTCAGACAGAGAGTGAATGACATGGCCACCGAAGAAACCCTCGTCCTCGTCAAGCCCGACGGCGTCGCGCGCGGCCTGACCGGCGCGATCCTCGCCCGCATCGAAGCGAAGGGCTACGCGCTCGTCGACATCCGCCTCGTGGAGCCGGATCGCGACCTGCTCGCCGAGCACTACGCAGAACACGAGGGAAAGCCGTTCTACGAGCCGCTCCTCGAGTTCATGCTCTCCGGCCCGTCGGTCGCCATCCGTCTCGCGGGCAACCGCGTGATCGAGGGCTTCCGCTCGCTCGCGGGAACGACCGACCCGACCACCGCCGCACCCGGCACGATCCGTGGCGACTTCGGTCGCGATTGGGGCCTCAAGGTGCAGCAGAACCTGGTGCACGGTTCCGACAGCCCCGAGTCCGCGGCGCGCGAGCTCGGCATCTGGTTCGACTGAGCCCGCTCACACGAAGGCCCGCCCACTTGAGAAGTGGGCGGGCCTTCGTCGATCTCACGGCAGGCGTCAGAACAGGATCTTGACCATCTCACCCAGGAAGTCGAGACCCTGGAGTTGCGCGAGCAGGATGATGATCGCGTAGGAAACGATCGTCAGGAGCGGCACCCAGGCCATCAGCTTGTCTGCACGAGCCTGGGCCTTCTCGTTGCTGGTGAACGTTCCGTTGCGCGTGAGGTGCAGCATCGTGGCGAAGAATGTCGGGATCGTGACGGCCCAGGTGACCATGCACCACGGGCACAGGACGAACAAGTCGTACAGGCTCTGGCCGATCAACCAGCAGACGAGTCCGAACGCAAAGGTGATCCCCACACCGAAAGCTGCCCAGAACCAGCGAGGGAAGCGCGCCCCAGCCAGGATCGCGACGCCGACGACGAGGGGTGCCATCCAGCCGGTGAGTCCCATGATCGGGTTCGGGAACCCGAACACGGACCCCTGCCACGACTGGAGGTTGGTGCTGCACTGGATGAATGGGCTCAGGTCACAGGAGAGGGCCTCTTGCGGGTTCTCCAGAAGAGCGAACTTCTCGACTGTGAGCTGGAAGGCGGCGAACCAGCCCACCACGCTCGCGATGATCAGCCAGACGGCATAGATGACGGGGCGGGTGCGCTGCTCGCTCATATGTGGATTATCTCAGCGACGGCTATGTATGCGGCGTGAACGCACCGGGGAAAACACCGCGTCGGAGACGAGATGCCACGATCACGGCCACATGATGCGATAATGGCCTGTGATGCGATGAGCGGCGCCGCCGTCACACGTATTGACGCAGACTTCGGGGCCCCATGCCCCAGCGATCAGAGCCATGAGCCGGTCGCAGACCGAATGAGTTCGCGACACCTGCGGGTGACGCATGAGATTTCGTGGAGCACCTAGTGCCCGCGCAGGGAGCAAGCCAGAGATGGCCGACGAGAACAATGACAACAACACCCCTACCCTCGACTTCCCGGCTGACGCCGCGGATCAGCTGACGGAGCCCACCGCTCCCGACGCCGAGGGCGTGTCCGAAGAGGCAGTGGAGAACTCCGCCGACTCCGACGCGAACGTCGAAGAGGTGAGCGCCTCCGTCGAGGAGGACGCCGCCCCGGCGGCGGAAGAGGCTCCCGCAGACGAGGCGCCGGCAGAGAACGCTCCTGCTGAGGAAGCTCCTGCTGAGGAAGCTCCTGCTGAGGAAGCTCCTGCTGAGGAAGCTCCTGCTGGCGAGACTCCCGCAGAGGACGCTCCCGCCGAGGAAGCTCCGGCTGAGGAGGCTCCCGCCCAGGACGCTCCCGCTGCCGAGGCCCCCGCTCCGGCCGAGGCGCCCGCCGCTCCCGCCCCGGTCACCGCGGTCTCGCTGGGCCTGCTGCCCGAGGTCTTCGTCTCGCAGGTGTCCACGCAGCTCCACTTCTACGCACCGGCGATCGTCCCGCTTCCCGCCCGCCCTGAGCGCGAGCGCGTCTTCGACCGCATCGCCGAGCGCGAGCAGCCGCAGGAGGAGTCGACCTCGGCTCGCCGCGGTCGTCGCCGCCGCGGAGGTTCCGACGCAGATGACCAGCGCGACGAGCCGCGCCAGCGTCAGCGCGTCGTCGAGTACATCACCGAGCCGAAGGCCATCAAGGGCTCCACGCGTCTCGAGGCGAAGAAGCAGCGCCGCCGCGACGGTCGCGATGCCGGCCGTCGCCGCCCGGTCGTGACCGAGGCCGAGTTCCTCGCCCGTCGTGAGTCCGTCGACCGCATGATGGTCGTCCGCTCCAAGAACGGTCGTACCCAGATCGGCGTCCTGGAGGACGGCGTTCTCGTCGAGCACTACGTGGCCCGCAACCAGGACGCGTCGTTGATCGGAAACGTCTACCTCGGCCGCGTGCAGAACGTGCTCCCGAGCATGGAGGCCGCGTTCGTCGACATCGGTCGCGGCCGCAACGCGGTGCTCTACTCCGGCGAGGTCGACTGGGACGGCGTCGAGACCGGCAACCAGCCCCGCCGCATCGAGCTCGCTCTGAAGCCGGGCGACCGTGTGCTGGTCCAGGTCACCAAGGACCCGGTCGGGCACAAGGGCGCGCGCCTGACGAGCCAGATCTCGCTGCCCGGCCGCTACCTCGTGTACGTGCCCGGCGGGTCGATGAACGGCATCAGCCGCAAGCTCCCCGACAACGAGCGCGCCCGCCTCAAGCGCATCCTGAAGGAGGTCCTGCCGGAGTCCTCCGGCGTGATCGTCCGCACGGCTGCCGAGGGCGCCACGGAAGACCAGCTCACCCGCGACGTGCAGCGTCTCACCAGCCAGTGGGAGCACATCCAGAAGCAGGTCGAGAACCAGCAGGCTCCCGCACTGCTGCACGCCGAGCCGGATCTGCTCGTCAAGATCGTCCGTGACGTCTTCAACGAGGACTTCACGAAGATGCTCATCCAGGGCGAAGAGGCTCAGCGCACCATCCGCGCCTACCTCGAGAGCGTCGCGCCCGACCTGCTCGAGCGTGTCGACTCCTATGAGGACGAGACCGACCCCTTCGACGCGTTCCGCATCACCGAGCAGATCGAGAAGGCCCTCGACCGCAAGGTCTGGCTGCCCTCCGGCGGCTCGCTCGTGATCGACCGCACCGAGGCCATGACCGTGGTCGACGTCAACACCGGGAAGTTCGTCGGCTCCGGCGGCAACCTGGAGGAGACGGTCACCAAGAACAACCTCGAGGCCGCGGAGGAGATCGTCCGCCAGCTGCGTCTGCGCGACATCGGCGGCATCATCGTCGTCGACTTCATCGACATGGTGCTCGAGTCGAACCGTGACCTCGTGCTGCGCCGTCTGATCGAGTGCCTGAGCCGTGACCGCACGAAGCACCAGGTCGCAGAGGTCACCTCGCTCGGCCTCGTGCAGATGACGCGCAAGAAGCTCGGCCTCGGCCTGCTGGAGACCTTCAGCGAGGCCTGCGAGGTCTGCGCCGGTCGCGGCGTGATCGTGCACCACGACCCCGTCGTGAAGCACCGCTCCAGCGGCAATGGGAACAGCAACGGCGGACAGAGCAACGGCAACAACCAGAGCGGACGTCGCCAGCGCGGCGGTAACGGTGGCGGTCAGAGCCAGAGCGCCCCGCCGGCCGCCACGGTGACCCACAGCATCCCCGAGGGAGCGAAGTCCGCGCTCGCGCAGATCGCCGCCTCGACACTCGCTCCGAACGCCGAGCCCGCTGAGCCGGCGATCGAGCTCCCTGAGGCGACGACCGAGGCTCCGGCCAAGGCGGAGCGTCCCAAGAAGGCTCGCAAGAAGCGCGGAGCGGACCGCAACGGTCCGAAGTCACCCGCTGAGCAGCTGCTCGACTCGGTGCTGGACGCTCTCCCTGAGCCCAAGGCACCCGGTCAGGGGCGTGGACGCCGTCGGGTCAGCACGGCTGCCCTCACCGGCACTCCGGTGTCGGTGAACGGTGAGAGCTCAGCGCCGGTCGCGGGCGGGGACTCTGAGTCCTGAGCCGATCAGTCGTCTCACCAGCTCCTTGCCGCCGACGTGCTGAGCGCCGGCTGCGAGGAGCCGGGGGATGATCTCCTCCGGAACGTCGTAGTGATCGAGGTCGAACGCGCGTGCGGGCAGATCGTGCGCTCGCGCGAAAGCGTGCAGTTCGTCCAGGTTGTCGTCGCTGACCAGGTGTGCCCAGAGTCGACCGTGGGCGGGCCAGAGCGGGTCGTCGACGAGTATCGTCATATTGTCAGCCTATGGCCGGACACACCCCGCGGCTCGCTTTGCGGCAGGGTCCGCCATCCGGTAAAGTAGTCCCTTGGTGCGTATGCCGCCCCGTCCTCGTCGGTCGGAGTGGAGAGCCTTGCGTTCGCACCCGCCGCCCGCGGTGCATGCAAGCAACAGTCTTCCCGTGAGATTCTCGGAGCGATTTGCTCCCCAACGAAACAGGTATGAAGTGGTTTACGCAGTAGTGCGCGCCGGTGGGCGGCAGGAGAAGGTCGAGGTCGGCACGATCGTTCAGCTCGATCGTGTGAAGGCTGCCCAGGGCGAGAACATCGAGCTCGCAGCTGTGCTGCTCGTCGATGGCACCTCCGTGACCACCGACGCTGACAAGCTCGCGAAGGTCAAGGTCACGGCTGAGGTCATCGGCAACCTCCGCGGCCCGAAGATCATCATCCAGAAGTACAAGAACAAGACCGGCTACAAGAAGCGTCAGGGCCACCGCCAGGAGCTCACGCGCGTCAAGATCACCGGCATCAAGTAAAGACCGAGGAGACCAGGACATGGCACATAAAAAGGGCGCAAGCTCCACCCGTAACGGTCGTGACTCCAACGCACAGCGCCTCGGCGTGAAGCGCTTCGGCGGTCAGCAGGTCAACGCCGGCGAGATCATCGTCCGCCAGCGTGGCACGCACTTCCACCCCGGCGTGAACGTCGGCCGTGGCGGAGACGACACGCTGTTCGCCCTGGCCGCCGGTGCGGTCCAGTTCGGCGCCAAGGGTGGCCGCAAGGTCATCAACATCGTCGTCGCCGAGTAATCGCAACACGACACACAATCATCCGGTTCGGGGCGGGCTTCGGCTCGCCCCGTCCGTGTATCTGAGGGGAACTCGACATGGTCAGCTTCGTCGACACCGTGACGCTGCATCTGCGCGCCGGCAAGGGCGGGAACGGCTGTGTCTCGGTCCACCGCGAGAAGTTTAAGCCGCTCGGCGGTCCTGACGGCGGGAACGGCGGAGACGGCGGAGACGTCGTGCTCGTCGCCGACACCCAGACCGGCACGCTGCTGTCGTACCATCACTCGCCGCACCGCTCCGCAGGGAACGGCGGCCCGGGCATGGGCGACCACCGTGCGGGTTTCATGGGGGAGGATCTCGAACTTCCCGTGCCGGTCGGCACCGTCGTGAAGTCGCCCGACGGCACGGTCCTGATCGACATGATCGTCCCGGGGGAGCGCTTCGTCGTCGCCGCCGGAGGTCAGGGCGGTCTCGGCAACGCCGCCCTCGCGTCGCCGAAGCGCAAGGCCCCTGGTTTCGCGCTGCTCGGCACGCCGGGCTACGAGGGCGACGTCGTCCTCGAGCTCAAGACCGTGGCCGACGTCGCGCTGGTGGGCTACCCGTCCGCGGGCAAGTCGAGCCTGATCGGCGCCATCTCGGCCGCACGGCCGAAGATCGCCGACTACCCGTTCACCACGCTGCACCCGAACCTCGGTGTCGTGCAGGCCGGCGAATCGCGCTACACGGTCGCCGATGTGCCCGGTCTCGTCGAGGGCGCCAGCGAAGGTCGAGGCCTCGGCCTCGAGTTCCTGCGTCACGTCGAGCGGTGTTCCGCGCTGCTGCACGTGTTGGACTGCGCGACGCTCGAACCGGGTCGCGACCCGATCTCCGACCTCGATGTGATCCTCGGGGAGCTGGCCGCGTACGAGGTGCCGGAGGGGCAGACGCCGCTTCTGGAGCGTCCTCAGCTCATCGCGCTGAACAAGATCGACGTGCCGGAGGCTCGCGACCTCGCCGAGCTCGTGCGCCCCGATCTCGAAGCCCGCGGTTTCCGCGTGTTCGAGATCTCCACGATCTCCCACGAGGGACTGCGTCCGCTGACCTTCGCGCTCGGCGAGATCGTCGAGAAGCACCGCGCCGAGACCGTCGTCGAGGTGCCGGAGCGTATCGTCATCCGTCCTCGCCGCTCCAAGAAGGAGTTCACCATCCGCGTGGAGGGTGGCACGTACGGCAACGTGTACCGGATCCTCGGCGAGAAGCCGGTGCGCTGGGTTCAGCAGACCGACTTCCAGAACGAGGAGGCCGTGGGATACCTGGCCGATCGTCTGGAGCGTCTCGGCGTCGAGGACGAGCTGTTCCGCGTCGGGGCCGTTCAGGGCTCGACCGTCGTGATCGGCGAGGCCGACAGCATCGTGTTCGACTGGGAGCCGACGATGACCTCGGCCGCTGAGCTCATGACGGCGCCGCGAGGGACCGACCCTCGACTCGCACCGAACTCGCGCCGCACCACGTCCGAGCGTCGTGAGACCTACTACGAGCGCATGGATGCCAAGGCCGAAGCCCGAGCAGAGGTGGAAGCTCAGCGTCTCGCCGCCTACCGAGGAGACGACGAGTGACCGCACGGTCGCGGGCCGACCTCGCCACCGCCTCACGCATCGTGGTGAAGGTGGGATCGTCCTCGATCAGCGGCGAGTCGTCCTGGCGCATCCCCGTGCTCGTCGAAGCACTGGCGGCCGCGCACGCGCGCGGCGCCGAGGTGGTGCTGGTGTCATCCGGCGCGATCGCCACCGGCATCCCCTTCCTGCAGCTCGATGCGCGGCCCACGGACCTCGCCACGCAGCAGGCGGCCGCTGCCGTCGGCCAGACGATGCTCGTGTACCGGTATCAGGAGTCGCTGCGGCCCTTCGAGATCGTTGCAGGGCAGGTGCTCCTGACGACGGGCGACCTCGAGAACCCCACGTCGCGCAGCAACGCGCGCCGCGCCATGGAGCGGCTGATGGGGCTGCGGGTGCTGCCGATCGTGAACGAGAACGACACGGTAGCGACGCAGGAGATCCGGTTCGGCGACAACGACCGTCTGGGGGCCCTCGTCGCGCAGCTGATCCAGGCGGACGCACTGATCCTGCTCAGCGACATCGAGTCCCTTTACACCAAGCCCCCGACCGATCCGGGAGCCGAGCCGATCGACATCATCGCCGCGGACGCGGATCTGAGCGGACTGGAGTTCGGCGCCACCGTCGTCAACAGCGTCGGCACCGGGGGAGCGGCGACCAAGGTCTCTGCCGCCCGTCTCGCCGCCGCATCGGGCATCGGGGTGCTCGTCACCAGCGCCGACCTGGTCGACAAGGCCCTTGCCGGGGACGAGATCGGCACCTGGTTCGAGCCCGCCGTCTGACCGCGTCACCGCGGGTGTCATGCTCCGATCCTAGTGTGCGCCCACGCTCTAGACTGGGCGGATGACCGACCAGACCCCTCAGGTGCGTCTCGAGCGCGCAAAGGATGCGTCCCGCGCGATCGCCGCCCTCACCAGCGACGACAAGGCGCGCGCCCTCGAGTCCATCGCCCTCGCACTGGAGTCGAACGCGGCACCGATCATCGAAGCCAACGGGCTCGACATCGCCCGGGGCCGCGCGGACGGCATCGGTGAGTCGCTGATCGACCGCCTTCGTCTGGACGCGAAGCGCGTCGCGGCGCTCGCCTCCGCGGTGCGGCAGGTCGCCGCACTTCCCGACCCGGTCGGCCGCGTGGTCGGCGGGCACCGGATGCCGAACGGCGTGGCTCTCGAACAGGTGCGCGTGCCGTTCGGCGTGGTCGGAGCGATCTACGAGGCGCGACCCAACGTCACGGTCGACATCGCCGCCCTCGCTCTGCGCTCCGGCAACGCTGTCGTGCTGCGGGGAGGGAGTGCCGCGCACGAGTCGAACACGGTCCTCGTACGCATCATGCGCGAAGCGCTGGAGTCGGCAGGCGTCACCGCCGAGGCGATCCAGACGGTCGATGATTTCGGTCGAGAAGGCGCGAAGGCGCTCATGCACGGCCGGGGATTCATCGACGTCCTGATGCCCCGCGGCAGCGCGGGGCTGATCGAGACCGTCGTGACCGAGTCCACGGTGCCTGTCATCGAGACCGGCGCGGGCAACGTGCATATCCTTCTCGACGAGAGCGCGCCCGACGACTGGGCGCGCGACATCGTCGTGAACGCCAAGGTGCAGCGTCCGAGCGTATGCAACGCCGTCGAGACCGTTCTCGTGCACCGCCAGGCGGCGCCGCGGCTGATCCCCCTGGTCGCGAGCGCGCTGCAGAGCGAAGGCGTCGCCGTGCACGGTGACGACATCGTCGCCGGACTCGTGTCGAACGTCATCCCCGCCACGGAGGAGGACTGGGCGACCGAATACCTCAGCCTGGACGTCGCGATCAAGGTCGTCGATTCACTCGACGAAGCGCTCGACCACATCCGCCGCTACAGCACCGGTCACACCGAATCGATCATCTCGACGGACGCGCGCAACATCGAGCGCTTCCTCGCCGAGGTCGATTCAGCCGTCGTGATGGCGAACGCCTCGACCCGGTTCACCGACGGAGCGGAGTTCGGCTTCGGAGCCGAAGTCGGCATCTCGACGCAGAAGCTGCACGCACGCGGTCCCATGGGCCTGGCTGAGCTGACCAGCACCAAGTGGCTGGCGCGTGGATCAGGGCAGACGCGCGGCTGAGGGCTAGACTGGGGGACGCTGTACCGTACCCGGTCATGAAACGGAGCCCCGATGAACCTCGTCGCACAGATCGCGATGGCCGCTGCCGAAACCGAGCACCATGGCAACGTCGCCCTCGAGACCGTCATCTTCGGAGTCATCGCGGCGATCGTGTTCGCATTCCTCGGCCTGGTGACGCTGTCCTACAAGAACGTCGCCAACCGTCACTCCGCGAAGGCCGAAGCCTGGGCGGCGAAGCACGGCAAGGACAGCCACGGGGCGGGACACGGCCACTAGGCCCCCATGAATGCAGCGACCTCGCGTGCTCCACGCATCGGCGTGATGGGTGGCACGTTCGACCCCATCCACCATGGGCACCTGGTCGCCGCCAGCGAGGTGGCGCATTCCTTCGATCTGGACGAAGTCGTCTTCGTCCCGACAGGGCACCCGTGGCAGAAGTCGGGGGTCACGCCCAGCGAGCACCGTTACCTGATGACGGTCATCGCGACGGCCTCGAACCCGCGGTTCACGGTCAGCCGCGTCGATATCGACCGTGAGGGCCCGACCTACACGATCGACACGCTGAAGGATCTGAAGCGCGATCGTGAGGATGCGGAGCTCTTCTTCATCACCGGCGCCGACGCCGTGGCGCAAATTCTCAGTTGGAGGGACCATGATGAGTTGTGGGAGTTGGCCCATTTCGTCGCGGTCTCTCGCCCAGGACATGTCCTGAGTACTGACGGCCTCCCGAGCGACAACGTCAGCCAACTGGAAGTGCCGGCCCTGTCGATCTCATCGACGGCCTGCCGTGAACGCGTTCGCGACGATCAGCCGGTCTGGTACCTCGTCCCCGACGGTGTCGTCCAGTACATCGCGAAGCATCATCTGTATCGGAGCAAGGCATGAGTACATCGGATCAGCAGGAGCAGGGTCCGCTGACGCGTAAGCAGCTGAGGGAGATCCGACTGACGGGTTCCACGCCGGTCATCACCCCCGAGGATGCCGCTGCGGCGGCCACGGCCGATGTGGTCGTGCCCCCGGTTCCGCCACTTCCCCAACCCGTCGAGCCGGTCGCTCCCGCTCCCGCGCCTGCCGCCGAGAGCACCGCAGACGCCGGCCATGCCCCGCTCACCCGTCGTCAGGCTCGCGCTCAGGAGCGCGTCCGCACGGCTTCCGTTCCGGTGATCGGTGCCGGCGATGACACCGAGAACGCATCGGCAGCCGAGTCCGCGACGGAGGAATCCACGCCCGAGGAGCCCGCAGCCGAGGAGCCCGCAGCCGAACAGGCTCCGGTCGCGCAGGAGACTGCTGTCGTCGACGAGGCGGCCATCGTGTCGGCCGTCCCCGACTTCGTTCGCCCCGTGCCTTCGGATGCCGGTGACGACGACGAAGGCGTCGATGACATCGCAACGGTCGAGCCCGTGAGCGCGGTGAGCGCCGCTGACTCGATCGGCGAGGTCCCACTCGAGGTCGTCGACGAATCCGCAGACGACGTCGCGGCTCTCGGACTCGAGAGCGACGCGGACCCGGACGACGTGCTCGCCGATGTCACGGATGCACACGACGACGTGCTCCAGGATGAACGTCCCACCGTGAACCCCGCCTTCGGAGAGGAACTCCTTGGCGAGCCGGTGGAAGCCCCCCAGCCCTTCACCCCTTCGTTCGACGAGCTTCTCTCGGTCGGCGATTCCACCGGCTCTCAGCACATCGCGCCGAGCGCCCTGATCTTCACGCCGTCGCCCGGTGAAGGATCCCTCTCCGGACCCGTCGCCTCCACCGGCGAGATCCTGGTCACGGGTTCCTACGAACTGCCTCAGGGCATCGGTTCGCAGGGGCACGCGCATGGCACCACCGACGGCAAGGAGGTGGACGCCGTGCTCATCGACGGCGAACTGCCTCCCGCGTCATCACCCACGCCGATCGCGGCGAGCTCCGCGGTCAGCACCATCAAGCCCGCCGGCGAGGTGATTCGTCCCCCCGCGCCTGAAAAGGGCAACAAGCTCATGCTCATTTTGGCGATCACGGCCGGCGGCCTCGCGCTCGCCCTGGGCGTCGTCCTCATTTTCGCCTTCACTACGAATGTGTTCTGATGCAATCACCTGAAACTGCCGAAGAAATGCTGCGCATCGCCGCAGACGCCGCTGCCTCCAAGGGCGGTGAGGACCTCGTCGCCCTGAACGTCTCGGAACCGCTTCCGCTGGTCGACATCTTCCTTCTCGTCACCGGTAACAGCGAGCGGAACGTCGCCGCGATCGCCGACGAGGTCGAGGACAAGCTCCTGGAGTCCGGCCACAAGCGTGTGCGCCGTGAAGGGCGCGCGGAATCGCGCTGGATCCTGCTGGACTTCGGCGATCTGATCGTGCACGTGTTCCACCAGGAGGAGCGGGTCTACTACGACCTCGAGCGCCTCTGGAAGGACTGCCCGGTCGTTCCGATCGAGCTCGCTGAGCCCGTCGCGGGAGAGTGACCTCCTGAAAACGCCGCCCCCGGACTGCGCGAGCAGCACCGGGGGCGGCCTCGTGTTTCAGGGCGGATCGCGGGAGTGCACCGGTCTCCGTGAAGGCTGTGCTCGCCCCGACCGTGGTCACGGGGACGATCCTGTCAAGGGGCTATCCTCTCGCGCACGCTGCCCGCACACTCGTCTGTGGGGGACGAGGTCTGGGAGGGCTGAGAAGAGATGTCTGACGTACCGGATCCGAGATGCGCGCTGCGCCGAGTTTCACGATCGGAGTGGGTGATCAGCGACCTGCGCTACCCGCCGGATGACTCTCGGCACGCTGTCGCGCGCGTCTACGAATTGGACGACACCGAGGTGGAGGTGGTCTGGCTGCGCGATCTGCCGTTGGCCACCCGGTACGGCTCCGCCTTGGCGGTGCTCGACGATGTTCAGCGGATGCTGAGCGTCAGCAGGGCGACCCGGCCAGTGGCCATCCCGCATCTGCCGCCGCCGCCCGCTTAGGCGCAGGAACTCGCGGCGTTCGTCTTCGGCTCGGCCTGGTGACCGGGGAGCCGTCCATGCTTTCAAGCGCCATCGCACGGTTCCCGGTGGTGAGAAGGATCAGACGGTACAGGCCGTCGTCGGGATCGAGATCCAGATGTCGTCGTTCGCACCCGCGGGGTTGGCCGAGATCGCCGCCCCGGGCACGACGAACTGGTACTGGAACACCGTGGGACCGCTCGTGAGGGCCGTGAAGTCCACGGAGTAGGTCTGCGCCGTCACGGTGGCGACGTTGTTCGCGATCGGCAGCTGCGCGCCGCCCGGAAACTCCGGAACGCTCGCTCGCGTGTTCCCCGTCCAGAGAGTCTGGCCGCCGACGAGGACCGACACGCGCTGCGGCCGGGAGCGGGACATCTGGTTGTTGCCGTAACCGGCGCGCACGGTGAAGACGAAGGTGTACGTCGCTCCCGCAACGGCTTCGAATGTGGTGGCCGTGCGCGACGTGGCGTACGTCGCGCCCCACCCCTGTACGTGATTGTCCGCTTCCGATTGGAACAGATGGACTCCGGGGGTCAGCGTCGTGTTCCAGCGGTTGCTTCCGTTGCCGAGGGCTCCCGACACCAGTGATGCAACGGTCCACAGCGACGAATCCGAGATGTCCGGGCAGATGAATGCCGGGGTCGATGCGCCCTCTCGGGGCGCGGCGATGGCTGCCGCGATGACCGGAATCGACCAGGCGGCGGAGCGCACCACGGTGCGTCGCGTCGGGCCGGAGAGCGGTGTGGTCTGATCGTTGGTGTCCGGGCGGGGCATCGGGTCTGTCTCCTGCGTGGAGCGAGCATGGACAGTCTCCTGCTCTGGCGTCCGCAATTCTTCCCGCTCGATCCCGCAGATGCGACGGTGCGGCCATTGCGCCTTCGTTGCGCCCTCCCGCGGCCCGGATTCGCGGGGCTGTCGATCCCGCTGCGCCGGCATCGCTGCGCGGGTCCGCTGCCGCGCGGAGACGGTGCGCGCTGTTGAACGCTGGATGGTCCACGAGATAGAGCGTGCCCATCGCGCGCGAGTGCGGAACAGGTTCGCGCGCCGTGCAGCGCGGACACCGTCACCACGATGATGGGTCGGGGATGGACTACTCCGGGGCCGACCACGCGCCGTAGCGGGCGTCCATGCCGGTGAGGCTGACGCCGGCCTGACCGGCATTCGTCGCGCCCAGCGGTTCGAGCTCATCCGCCGCCGACCTCACGTCGACGGCGGTCTCCTCGTCAGCGGCGCCTGCGGTGATCACAATCGTGTTCGGCTCCCACGGCAACGTGCCCCAGATCGACTGCACGACCGCATCGAGCTCATCCGGGGTGAACGGGACAGCCGTGTCCATCTCCAGGCCGACCGAGAGCCGGTGACCGAGCCCGTTCATGGACTGGTCCAGCTTGTCCACCTCCACCACTCGCGGCACGGCAGCTGCGATGGCCGTGGCGACGTCCCCGTAGTCGACCGGCTCACCCGTGTCGCTCCCCACGGAACATCCGGACAGCGCTCCGCCCAGCAACATGCCCACGACACCGAGGGTGAGAACCCGTCGATGACCGGCGGATCGGTTCATGTTCATTCGCTCCACGGTGGTCGGAGGTCGGCTCGGGCCGCCGGGAGGCGGTATCGATGCTCTCCATCCGCGTGGTGACCGAGATATCCAGGATCGAGCCTAACGCCCGCGCCCGCGGGGTCCGTGGGTGGGCAGATGCCGCCACGCGCCGCCGGCGACACCGGGGAGAGCCGTGGTGAGGCGATCAGAGCTGCCCCGAGTCTCCGCGGGACGTTCGGCGACACGCGTAGGCGGTGGGCCTCGTGAGACCCGCGGAGTGGGATGACAGAATTCTCCGATGAGCGATCTCCCATCGACATTCCTCCCCGCTCCTCCGCGTGTGCGCCGTCCGGTCCCGCGATCGATGCGTGATGCCGACGGCACACGGGCACAGAACGGGATGGTGCGCGCGGGTGGCATCGTCGAGGTGGGGGACGCGTGGAAGGCATGAGCTCCGTCGAGTTCGACACCTCCGCCCTGAGCGGGCAGATCGAGAAGACGGCGCACGTTCGCCCGCCGGAGGGCCCGATCCAGGGGAGCGCCGCCGAAGAGCTGTCGGTGCCGCGGCTCGTGATCAGGGTCGTCATCCAGGTTCTCGGGTTCGGCGTGCTGGCAGCGCTCCTGGTCATGCTCGTCCAGCTGATCTGCGGCGGGGAGGGGATGAACGTCCTCACCTGGATCATCGCCGCGTTCATGGTGACACCACTCGCGATCGCACAGATCAGAGCGTTCCAGGCGCGCCGATCCGAGCTCGACGACCTCGCACGCCGACTTCCGCGGTTTGCAGCGGACAATCACTTGAGTCACGTCGCCGCCGTGCCGGCGGCGCAGCATCCCGTCACCCGTTTCCGCGTCGGCGGGCCACTTGCGATCAGAGATCTGCTGCGCTCGACCGAGGGATCCGGGATGGAGGTGGGCACCTATCACTTCGAGCGGAGCATGGGGCGTTCGATGGTGGAGCACAGCTCGAGCTACGTCGCGCTGGATCTTCCGTCCACGGTGCCGACGATGACCATCGTCACGAAGCTCGGCGACGTGTGGAGCCAGCCGTCGGTCCGCCACGACGCGCAACATCCGCTCGACATCGATGTCGACTTCGACGCGTCCTTCAGCGTGTGGTGCCAGCCTCAGGCTGATGCGGCCGTCCGAAGGCACCTGACACCGCAGGTGCGTGACGCGCTGCGCGAGGTGGCAGGAGCGTGTGACGTCGAGGTGGACTCGGGGCGGATCTACGTGATCGCCCGGAAGACCCTGCCGTTCACGGACCCGGTCACCTGGCGCTGGGTCGGCGATGTCGGTCATCTTGTCGCCCTGCTGTCGCAACCGGATGTCCCGATCTCCGTGGAGACGACAACGGGATGGAAGAGCCGCGATGTCGAGCGCGCGGCCCTCTTCGCAGCACCCAGGTCGGGACGAGGCCTCATCATCGCGCTTCTGGTGGTCGTTCTGGGGCTGGCTGCTGCCGCTGCGACCGCCGTGTGGAGCTGACGCGGGAGTGTGCGCGACATCGGGTAGCGGAGCCGCTCCTGCACATGCGTCGTTCGTGCGTGATCCGTCCGTGATCTCTTTGATCGCAACAGTTCCGCGCTGGCACGTCATGAGATCTCGGTCGGGATTCGTCGTCTCCTACGGGTCTTCGATTGCCAACACTGGCCCAGTTCCTGTCAGCGCGTACTCTGTGCCGTCTGACCGACGTTCGAGGAGCTGATAGTCGACGAGGTATCGACGCAGCACGGCGACATCCTCCGAATACGGGAGAAGTCTGCGGTTCACTTCGAGCTCGGTGAGGACATCGCCTGCGGCGAAGGCGCTGCGTGCCACCCACTCGAGCAGCTGTCCGCGTTCCGTGAGATTGGCCGGGTACTGCCTGATTCGCTTTCCGTCCAGAAACCGCTCGATGCCCACACGCCGGGGAATCGGCGTCGACTCGAGGATCGATCGAAAGACGTCAGGGGTGAACGTCTGAGTGCCGGGCAGGACCATTCCGCTGTTCTCGATCGCCTCCGTCACGCGTCGGCGCTTCGAAGGAGACAGTTCTGCGGTCGCGGCCGCAAGCGTGCGACCCAACATCAGCTCTGCCGCGACACGTCGCGTCTCCGGGTTCGCGAAGACCGCGATCAGAGGCCGCCATCGGTGTGATGATTCCATCTTGAAGAACCTACCTGCGTCGGGGACCGGGTGATGTCTGAGGTGTGCAGTTCGCCGGCCATCAGAGGGTGACGATGGCGAGTCACCCTCGCAGCTCAGCATGCCGGTATTTCCGCTGCTCGGGTACCCCGCGCGGGTAGCATCGCCACTATGGAAGGCAACGGTCGATGGTCCCTGTTCGGCGCGGCTGTGTTCTTCGTGGTCGGAGTCAACATGCTGGTGCGAGGCGTCGGACCGGACTGGTACTCGTTCGTGAGCGTCGTGCTCGTCTTCATCGCGGCCGCCGTCTGGCTCGGCCGTTACGTCGTCGATCGGCGCAAGGCGAAGGTGACGCCCCCGACCGTCGACGAGGCGTAGCCGATCCGTTCTACGAGCAGCTGCGGCGCCATGTCGACTTCGCACCGTTCATGTCACCGTGGAATCTCGACGTATGGCGGCCTGACGTGAGATTCGGCAACGTCTTGGCAGCAGCATACAACTCCTAGGAGCAACCGTGAAAGCGAGTACGCGGCGGGTGATGGTCAGCATTGGCGTCGTGGGAGCGGCCGTCATCGTCCTGGCCGTCGTCATGACAATCGCTGAGGGCTACGTCTCCGATGCTGATTACAGAACCGGGAACCTCGCCCCAGCTGCTCTCACTGGCCTTCTCGGCGCAAGTCTCATGCTCCTCGGATTCGGCAGCACTCTGTTCCGCAGTCACTGACCGCACTTCGGTACGGCGGGCCCGCTGCGTACCCGGGGCTCTAGTTGGTCGAACCCGCCGCTCGGGAGCGGCCGGTCTTCGTCGTCGCGACATAGCGCAGCGGCACCCGCGACCAGGGCTCAATAGTCAGGTGCGGAATGAAAAGTGGTGATGCCGGGCTCGCTGGACGGAAAGTCATCGTGGACACCCATGGCGGTGCCGCACGGCACGGCGGGGGTGCGTTTGGCGGGAAGGACCCCTCGGAAGTCGACCGTTCTGCGACGCACGCGATGCGATTGGTTGCAAAGAACGTCGTGGCGGCCTTTGAACCAGCTGTAGAAAACAAGAAAACCCGCGATCTCTCGCGGGTTTCGTTGTGGACCTGAGGGGACTCGAACCCCTGACCCCCTGCATGCCATGCAGGTGCGCTACCAGCTGCGCCACAGGCCCTCACGCTGCCCTTTCGTACCGCGGGGCAACTCGAAAAGAGTACTACACGAATCGGCGCGAACACCAATCGACGCCGACCTCCCGGGCGTGCCGCGCTCTAGGCTGAGCGCATGACGAGCATCCTGCCCCTCCGCCTTGAGGACCTCGACGACTGGTCCGAGCTGTGGGGCGGCTATCTGCGGTTCTACGAGTCCGACGTGCCGGCAGACGTGACGCGCGAGACCTTCCGCCGGATCACCGCCGACGACGGCGTGCACGGTGCGATCGCGCGCGACGACGAGGGGAACGCGATCGGGCTGGTCCACTGGCTGACGCATCCTTCGACGTGGAGCATCTCCGGGTACTGCTATCTGGAGGATCTGTTCGTCGACCCGAGCACGCGGGGCGCGGGGACCGGTCGGGCATTGATCGCGCACGTGCGCGCCTGGGCGGAGCAGCAGGGGTGCGAGAAGGTCTACTGGCTCACGCAGGACGGCAACGTGACCGCGCGCCGTCTGTACGACCGGGTCGCATCGCACACCGGATTCACCCACTACGAGATCGAGCTCTGACCTCCGCTCGCCGACCGTGTACGGCTGGAACAACCGCGCTTCCTCTCGCGTTCACTCAGAGGTGAGCATCCTCGACAGCATCGTGATCGGCGCAGGCCAAGCGGGCCTCTCCTCGTCGTTCCACCTGGCTCGTCTGGGGATCTCGCACCTGGTGCTGGATGCGGATGCCGAGCCAGGAGGTGCGTGGAGGCACCGCTGGGACGCCTTGACGATGCGCGATGTGCACGGCGTGGCCGAACTACCGGGGGACACCCCGCCACCGCGTGACGGCGAGCGTGCGAACGTCGCCGTGCCGGCATACTTCGCCGCCTACGAACGCGCCCACGCCCTGCCGGTCATCCGGCCGGTGGCCGTCGATCGCGTCGACGACGACGACGGGACGCTCGTCGTGCGCGCAGGGGAGCGGGAGTGGCGGGCGCGCACTCTCGTGAACGCGACCGGCACCTGGACGCACCCGTTCCTGCCGCACTACCCGGGCATGGAGACCTTCCTGGGCGAGCAACTGCACACCGTCGACTACCCAGGGCCTGAGCACTTCATCGGCAAGCGGGTGCTGGTGGTGGGTGGCGGCGCATCGGCCGTCCAGTTCCTCGGCGCTCTCGCCCCGCTCACCGACACGATATGGGTGACCCGCCGCGAGCCGATCTGGCGCACCGATGACTTCACGCCCGAGGCGGGAGCCGCGGCGGTCGCCCTGGTGGAGCAGCGCGTGGCGCAGGGGCTTCCTCCGCAGAGCGTGGTGAGCGTGACCGGACTCATGCTTCGGCCGCAGGAGCGCGCCGCCGAGAAGCTCGGCGCGTATGCCGACCGGCGACCTATGTTCGCGCGTATCGAACCGGACGGCGTGCGCTGGGTGGACGGTTCGTTCGAGCGGGTCGACGTGATCCTCTGGGCGACCGGGTTCCGGCCGGCGATCAGCCACCTGGCGCCGCTGCACCTGCGCAGCTCTGCGGGTGGCATCCAGCTCGATCGCCGTGGGCGCGGCACCACCGCGGTGCAGGATCCGCGCATACAGCTGGTCGGCTATGGGCCGTCCGCCAGCACGATCGGCGCGAATCGCGCGGGGCGATCTGCCGCGAAAGGCGTGCAGCGCGCTCTGGCCGCGGTGCCCGCAGAGGCGGCGCGCTCCTGACACCTACCCATAGCCGGTGTTCGAGTGGGAGGAGCGCACGTCGGGTGCCGTCTGTACGCTGAAGGAATGCTCCGCATCGTCTTCACGGTCATCTGGCTGGTGCTCTCGGTCTGGCTGCTCATCTGGGTCGGCGAGGGGCTGTTCGGGGTGAACCAGCGCGAGTCGATCCTGCCGTTCTCGGGCGAAGACACTCTCGGCGCGCCGATCATGATCGGCGTCGCATGGGGCTTGCTGTTGACTTTCGGCGGCACCATGTCAGGTCTGGGGCGCCGGAAGAAGGTGCGCGGCGACGTCCAGATCGGCATCGGTCGCATTGTCGAGGTCGCCCGCACCGGTCTCACGGTCAACGACGTTCCGCAGTACGACCTGTTCATCCGGGTGACTCCGCGCGCCGAGCAGGACTTCATCGCGCAGCTGAGGATGCTCGTCGAGCCGAGCGATCTCGGTGCGCTTCAGGTGGGCCAGCCGCTGGCCGTGAAGTACAGTCTCGCGGACCAGGACATCGTCGAGCTCGCCGATCCGAACGACCCGGCGGTGTCCGATGCGCTGATCGCGTGGCGGATCGAGCGCGGCCTCATCGATCCGCGGCAGGTCAGAGCGCGCACCACGGGCACGCAGGTGCCGGCATCCGTCCTGGAGGTGCGTCCGACCGGCCAGCGCCGCGAGGGGCAGAGCGAGCTCGCCCTTCGGGTGCTGATGGCTCCGGAAGGCGCGGCGACCTGGGAGGCTGAGACGACGGTCTTCGTGTACCCCGAGGCGATATCGCGGCTTCAGGTCGGCGCCCCCATCTGGGCGTTCTACCGGCGCGAGGATCCGCAGACGATCGCGATCACGATCGAGAAGGAGGCAGCGCGATGAATCCGATGGACTCGGTGTTCTGGCTGCTCAACTTCCCGGCCGCGCACGGCTACGCCATGGTGTTCATCGCCGGGTTCTCGATTCTGGGCCTGTTCGTGATGTCGGCCCGTGGAGCGACGTCCGGTGGCCGACTACGGGAGATCCGTGAGCGGGAGGGTCTGCTGCGGGCGCAGGATCGGCCGCGCGGGCAGATCGTGGGGCGCGTGCAGAGAATCGTCTTCCGGGTCCTCGCCCTCGTGATGCTCGGGTCGCTCGTGATCGGGATCCTGAGCCTGACCGGGGTCCCCGTCACTCGCGCCTACATCTACGACAACGGCCGCCCGACGACGGCCACCACCGACGGCGACTGGGTCACCTTCACGACGGCGGACGGCGTGGAGTACACCGTGGAGAGCAACTTCTTCACGCCCGCGGTGTACCCCGACCGCGACGCGTACATCCCGACGGGGGAACCGCTGGTCGTGCGCTATCTGCCCGGCCACCCGCAGGCCTTCGTCATCGACAGCTCGCAGACGCCCCGCTGAGATCCAGCAGGGCAGACAGAGGAGGAACCATGTCCCGCATCATCGTGTTCGGTGGCCACGGCCGTATCGCCCTGCTTCTCGCGCCGCTCCTGGTGGCGCGCGGAGACGAGGTGACGGCGGTCATCCGCAATCCGGCGCACACCTCGGAGGTGGAGGCGGGCGGCGCGAAGGCGCTCGTGGCCGACGTCGAGCAGATGGATGTCGATGCGATCACCGACGTGATCCGCGGTCACGATGCCGTGGTCTGGTCCGCTGGAGCCGGAGGGGGCTCGCCGGAGCGCACCTACGCCGTCGACCGCGACGCGGCCATCCGCTCCATGGACGCGGCCGGGAGAGCCGGTGTGCGTCGCTACGTGATGGTGTCCTGGCTCGGCTCCACGGCCGACCACGGCGTGCCGCCGGAGGATTCCTTCTTCGCCTACGCCGATGCCAAGTGGGCGGCGGATGAGCATCTGCGCAGCCGGTCGCTCGACGGCACGATCCTCGCCCCGGGCACGCTGACCTTCGACGAGCCGACGGGTCGGATTCAGATCGACCCGGATGGGCGCGGGGCCGTCGCGCGCGCGGATGTGGCCGCGGTGATCGCCGCCGCGCTGGTCGAGCCCTGCACGATCGGTCGCACCATCCGCTTCGGCAACGGAGATGCAGAAGCCTCCGAGCCCATCGCCGACGCGATCGGCTGCTGAGCGGGGCACCGGCGACCGGGCGGGCACGGAACGTGCGCAGACGGCGTGGTGTGGTGGCGGCGGGCCTGATGCTCGTCGCCGTGGCCGCCGTGTCTGCCACCGCCGTCCCTGCTCCCGCTGCGGCGGCGCGCGAGGGTGCAGCGTCTCACCTCGCGACCGCCGCAGCTGCCGCGCCGGTGGCGGGGCCATCGGCGCGGGCGGCAGAACTCGTGGCGCAGATGTCGACCGCCGAGCAGGCGGCGAGCATCGTGATGGGGCATGTCGCCGGCACGGACCCCGCAGATCTGCACGCCTACATGGAAAGCGGTCTCGGGGGATTCATCCTGATGGGCGCCAACATCCCCGCCTCCGAAGCCGAGCTGCAGACGCTCACGGCCGCGCTCGCGGTCGACCCCGCGCTGCCACCGCTGGTCGCGGTCGACCAGGAGGGTGGCATCGTCTCTCGGCTCGCGGGGGACGACTACCCGGCATCGACGACGCTCAAGGACCTGCCCGTCGGCGACACCGCCGCGGCGTTCGCCGCACGGGGGTCGTTGGTCGCCCGCGCGGGGATCACGGTGAACTTCGGCACGGTGGCCGATGTCACGTCCGACCCGGGCTCGTTCATCTACGGGCGCGCGCTGGGGACGGATCCAGCGGGTGCCGCGGAACGCGTCACCGTCGCGACGACCGCGCAGGAGCGGTTCCTCGGGTCCACCCTCAAACACTTCCCGGGCCATGGTGCCGCCCCCGGAGACTCGCACCACGCGATCCCGTCCACCGGGATGAGCCTCGAGGAGTGGCGGGCCTCCGACGCCGTGCCGTTCGCTGCGGGGATCGATGCCGGGGCATCGCTGCTGATGTTCGGCCACCTCGCGTACACCGCCGTCGATGCAGCACCCGCGTCGATGTCGGCGACCTGGCACGAGATCGCTCGTGACCAGCTGGGGTTCGAGGGCGTCGCCGTGACCGACGACCTCGGCATGCTGACGTCGTCGGGCGTGCCCGCTTATGCCGACCCGATCGCCAACGCGGTCACCGCCGTCGCGGCGGGGAACGACCTCGTGCTCATGATCGCCGGGTCATCGCGAGAGACAGCCGGTCAGATGGCCGCGGCGATCGCTGCGGCGGTCGATGCCGGAGTCCTTCCCTCGGAGCGGCTGGAAGATGCGGCCACCCGCGTCATGGTGTTGAGGCTGCAGATGTCGTCGGCGACGTCCGCATGGACGGTGTGTCCCGACTGCGCACCCGCGGACTGAGTCGTCACGCTGCGCTGGCGGGGGTGCCCAGCCAGGACTCCAGCAGTGCGGCCCGCAGGACAGCGCCACGGTCGGCGAACACCCGCTGCCGGCGCACGTATTCGGCTTTGCCCTCAGCGGTCTCGATCGGCACCGGGGTGATTCCCCACGGCGAGAGATCGTAGGGCGCGGCCTCCATATCGAGCAGGCGGATGTCGCGCGCGAGTTCGAACGCGTCCAGCAGCAGCTCACCGGGCACGAGAGGTCCGAGCTTCGTCGCCCACTTGTACAGGTCCATCCCGGCATGCAGGCATCCGGGCTGCTCGAACAGCGGCTGGTCCTCGCGGTTCAGCGCGGTGCGGTTGCGCGGCACGGCTTCCGGGGTGAAGAACCGGAACGCGTCGAAGTGGGTGCAGCGCAGGTCATGGTTCTCGACCACGGCATCCGTTCCGGCCTTCCCGAGCCGCAGGGGAACCGGGTGGCGCAGTTCGTCGGCCTGATAGACCATCGCCCACTCGTGCAGCCCGAAGCAGCCGAACTGTCCCGGTCGGGAGGCCGTGCGTCGGAGCATGCGCTCCACGAGCCCTGCGAGGTCGGCCTTCTCGGTGGCGAAGGAGGCCGCGTCTGGCACGACGCCGCCGACAGTGGCACCGGGGGAGTACCAGCGCCACCCCGCGCGCTCCGGGGCATCTTCCAACTCGACTCCGGCACCGGGATGCCAGCGCCGCAGCTGAGCGGGCTTGTAGCTGTAGTACGTGAACAGGAAGTCCCAGACAGGGTGCTTCTCACCGCACTGCGATCGCGCCCGATGGTCTGCCGTCAGTGCATCCGCTCGCTCCTGATGGGCGATCTCCCGGACGAGCCATTCGGCGCGTGAGAGTGCCATGTCAGTGCAGGATACCGGCCTCGCCGAGCAGATCGCGCAGCCCGGCGCCGTCTTCCGCACTCACCCACGGTGCGGTGTCTTCGGAGTGGGGCTCTCGTCCGGCACGGCCACCGGCAAGCACGGCTTCGGCGGGGAGCAGGCGACGTATGGCGACCCCGGCGACGGATTCGGGATGCTCGTCCATGAACTGCGTGTAGATCGACTCGTCGTGCTGTCCGTCGTCGCCGATCAGCAGCCACTTCACGTTGGGGAACTCGGCGGCGAGGCGGCGCAGGTTCGTGAGCTTGTGCTCGCGGCCGCTGCGGAACCAGCGGTCGTGCGTGGGACCCCAGTCGGTGAGGAGCATGGAGCCGGCGGGGAACAGATGCCGTCCGAGGAAGCGCCAGAGCGTGGGGGCGACGTTCCAGGCTCCCGTGGAGAGGTAGACCATGGGGGCACCCGGGTGCTGGCGGAGCAGCTGATCCAGCAGCACGGCCATGCCGGGCACCGGAATGCGCGCGTGCTCGTCGAGCACGAAGGAGTTCCAGAACGCGATGAACGGACGGGGAAGGGCCGTGACCATCACGGTGTCATCGACATCCGACACCACGCCGAAGTTCGTGGACTCGGCGACGATGAACGCCCGCGCCTCGACGGGTTCCTGCCCTTCGACCGAGATCGTGAAGGTCTGCCATCCGGGCTCCAGGTCCGCGGAGATCCGGGTGTCGACCACGCCGCCGCGGTCGGCGACCACGTGATGAGTGGTGTCGCCGATGTGCACGTCGACGGCCGCGAAGCTCACCGGGATGCCGACGAAGCTGCGCCACCCCCGCACACTCGCCAGTTCGCCGTCCTTGGTGCGACGCTGTGAGGGGACGATCAGGACGCGTCCCACCACACGGACCCAGCCAGGGCCGCCGTATCCCGGGAACGGGACGATCGTCGCGGTGCGGCCTCGACGGCGCGCTCGACCCTCACGCCAGACGTGGAGGCGGTGTTCAAGACGGGCGAACCAGTGGATTCGGGGCGCCGGGGGTGCGGAAGCCATTGCTTCAGTCTTTCACGTCGCTCTCGTGTTCCGCGTCGGGTGCGTCCAGATGACGCGACTCGAGGCGGGTCAGGAGCTTCTTCCCGAGGAAGATCAGCAGCAGGAACAGGGCGATGACGCCGACGAAGATGTACCCGGCGAAGTGCACGCGATCCACCAGCTCACGAAATCCGCCCGCGGCGAGAGACGTCACCGAGACATAGGCCGTCGCCCACAGCAGACAGGCGGGTGCCGTCCAGGCGAGGAACCGCCGGTAGGAGTAGCCGCTCATCCCGACCGTGAGAGGAACGAGGGAGTGCAGCACGGGGAGGAAGCGGGAGAGGAAGATCGCGACCCCGCCCCGGCGCTCCAGATAGCGCTCGGCTCTGACCCAGTTGTGCTCGCCGATGCGGCGTCCGAGCCAGGACACGCGGATGCGCGGACCGAGCCAACGTCCGAGCACGAAGCCGATGCTCTCACCGATCAAGGCGCCGACCACCACGGCGAGCACCATGAACACACCCTCGACAGGAGTCGCGACGCCCATCGAGGCGATGATGACGATCGTGTCACCCGGGACGATGAGACCGATGAGCACGCTCGTCTCGAGGAGCACCGCGACACCGGCGATCAGGGTGCGGGTGACCGGATCGATGGACTGCACGACGTCGAACATCCACAGCAGCAGGTCATCCACCCCATGAGGATACGGGAGCGCAGCGGTCCTAGTCTGTAAGCGTGCCTGAACGCCTGAGCGCCCGTCTGCTCCCCGCCTGGGTCGACCCTGTCGCGGTGTTCCGGTCTCTGGAAGCCGCGCACGCCGACGTGTTCTGGCTCGATGCGGGAGCGGATGCCCGTACCGGGTGGAGCTTCATCGGCCGGGGCATCGCGGCCGCGCTGCCTTCCGACGTGCGACTGGACGTCGCGCCGCCCGACACCACGACGCCTCCGTTCACGGGGGGCTGGGTCGGATGGCTCGACTACGAGACCGGAGCCCGGGCCGCGGGGGCGCCGGCCTTCGCGAGCACGGATCAGGGGGGATCGTGGGTCCTGGCCACGCACGTGGTGGCCTTCGACCATGCTGCGGGGCAGACGTGGGTACTGGCGCACGACGATGCGCTCGCTGCCTGGACGGCGGTGGTCGCGGCGACGTCGGCCTCCGTCACCGACGTCGCGACGCCGCGCGGCGGCGCACCGCTCATCGCCGAGGCGCGGCACGACCCCGACGAGTACGTCGGACTCATCCAGCGATGCCGCGAGCTCATCCGCGCGGGCATCGCCTATCAGCTGTGTCTCACGACCCGCTTCCGGGTGCCCGGCGACCACGACCCGCTGGAGGTGTACCTGCGCCTCCGCTCGGCGACCCCCGCACACCACGGCGGGTTCGTGCGCATCGGGCGACGAACCCTGCTCAGCGCGAGCCCCGAGCAGTTCCTGTATGCGGAGGGCGGCACAGTCCGGACCCGGCCGATCAAGGGGACCCGCCCTCGTTCCGTCGATCCCGTGGAGGACGCCGCGCTCGCGGCAGAGCTCGCGGTGAACACCAAGGAGCGCGCGGAGAACGTCATGATCGTCGACCTCATGCGCAATGACCTCTCGCGCATCTGCGAGCCGGGGTCCATCCGCGTCGAAGGACTGTGGGTGGTCGAGAGCTACCCGGCGGTGCATCAGCTGGTCAGCACGGTGACCGGCACCGTCGCGGCCGGGACGACGGTCGGTTCGCTGCTGGAGGCGGCTTTCCCCGCTGGGAGCATGACGGGAGCGCCCAAGCTCTCGGCGATGACGCGACTGCATGACCTCGAGGGCGGGCCGCGCGGCATCTACGCCGGATGCTTCGGGTACGTGGGGATCGACGGCACCCTCGATCTGGCCATGGTGATCCGCAGCATCGTGATCGAGGCCGACGACGCGGTCGTCGGCGCGGGCGGAGGAATCACCTGGGGCTCCGATCCTTCGGCAGAGGTCGCCGAGGTGGCGACCAAGGCGCGAGCGCCGCTTGCCGCGCTCGGCGCCGTCCTGCCGGTGCTCTGGGGTTCCGATATCCTGAACTGATCCCGTTTTTTCCATCAGATTGGTCGTGTGTTCGTTGTCTGAGAACCTGTCCACAGCTCCTGCCGAGGACGAGTCGTCGTCGGCGCATGCCATCCAGGCCAAATGGCAGAAGTACTGGGCAGAGAACGAGACCTTCCTCACGGGTGGCGACGACGACACCCGCCCGCGGCGTTACGTGCTCGCGATGTTCCCCTACCCTTCCGGCGATCTGCACATGGGGCATGCGGAGAACTACCTCTATTCCGACATCGTGGCGCGCTTCTGGCGTCACCGTGGGCACAACGTGCTCAACCCGATCGGATGGGACTCCTTCGGCCTGCCCGCGGAGAACGCGGCGATCCGTCGCGGTGCGGACCCGCGTGAATGGACGTACTCGAACATCGCGCAGCAGAAGGAGGGGTTCCAGTCCTACGGCGTCTCCTTCGACTGGACCCGTGTGCTCCACACGTCCGACCCCGAGTACTACCGCTGGAACCAGTGGCTGTTCCTGAAGCTCTACGAGCGCGGTCTGGCGTACCGCAAGAAGAGCCCGGTGAACTGGTGCCCCAACGACCAGACGGTGCTGGCGAACGAGCAGGTCGTCGACGGCCGCTGCGAGCGGTGCGGCGCGGAGGTCGTGAAGAAGAAGCTCACGCAGTGGTACTTCCGCATCACGGACTACGCGGACCGTCTGCTCGATGACCTCAACCAGCTCGAGGGCTTCTGGCCGCACAAGGTGCTGCAGATGCAGCGCAACTGGATCGGCCGCTCGATCGGCGCGGATGTCGACTTCGAGATCGAAGGACGCGCCGAGCCGGTGACCGTGTTCTCCACGCGCCCCGACACGCTCCACGGGGCGACGTTCTTCGTCGTGGCACCGGACTCCGACCTCGCGTCGGAGCTCGCAGCGGATGCGCCGGCCGACGTGCGCCAGCGCTTCCAGGACTATCTCGCGCAGGTGCAGAAGACCACCGACATCGACCGCCAGGCCACCGACCGCCCCAAGACCGGGGTCTTCCTGGAGCGCTACGCGATCAACCCCGTGAACGGCGAGAAGCTGCCGGTGTGGGCCGCCGACTACGTGCTGGCCGACTACGGCCACGGCGCGGTCATGGCTGTTCCCGCACACGACCAGCGCGACCTGGACTTCGCCCGTGCGTTCGACCTGCCGGTCAAGGTCGTGGTCGACACGACCGCGCCGATCACCGGCGCGATGCCCGTGATCGAGGTCGACGACGAGGGCGTGCCGATCGACACCGGAGCCATGCTCGACGAGCAGAACCCGGCATCCACCGGCGTCGCCCTGACCGGCGAGGGCCGGATGATCAACTCGGGCGCGCTCAACGGCCTCTCCAAGCGCAACGCGATCGCCCGGGCCATCGAGCAGCTGGAATCCCGGGGAACCGGACGTGCGGCGAAGAACTACCGCCTGCGCGACTGGCTGATCTCGCGACAGCGCTTCTGGGGGACACCGATCCCGATGCTGCACGCCGATGACGGCCGCATCATCCCGGTTCCCGAGGATCAGCTGCCGGTGAAGCTGCCCAGCGTCGACGGACTCGACCTGTCGCCCAAGGGCACCTCGCCGCTCGGCGGCGCGGAGAGTTGGGTGCGCACGACCGACCCCGAGACCGGCGACCCGGTGCTGCGCGACCCCGACACCATGGACACCTTCGTCGACAGCTCGTGGTACTTCCTGCGCTTCCTGTCGCCGAACAGCGACAGCGTCGCGTTCGACCCCGCTCAGGCGGACCGGTGGGCCCCCGTCGACTCGTACATCGGTGGTGTCGAGCACGCGATCCTGCACCTGCTCTACGCACGCTTCATCACCAAGGTGCTGTTCGACATGGGCCTGATCGACTTCACGGAGCCGTTCTCGAACCTGATCAACCAGGGCATGGTCATCCTCAACGGCACCAAGATGTCGAAGAGCAAGGGCAACCTGGTGCTGTTCCAGGACGAACTCGACGCACACGGCGCCGACGCGCTGCGCGTGGGCCTGGCCTTCGCGGGTCCGGTCGAGGACGACAAGGACTGGGCCGACGTCTCGACGACCGGTGCACAGAAGTTCCTGGCACGCGCCCTGCGCATCGCCGGGGAGGTCTCCAGCCCGGTCGACGTGGTGTTCGACGGCGGCAACGCCGCGCTGCGTCGTGCCTCGCACAAGCTGCTGGCTGAAGCTCCGGCACTCGTGGAGCAGACGAAGTTCAACGTGCTCGTCGCGCGCCTCATGGAGCTCGTCAACATCACCCGCAAGACCATCGACGGGGGAGCGGGCGCGGCGGACCCCGCCGTGCGCGAGGCGGCCGAGACCGTCGCGGTGATGCTCGACCTGATCGCCCCTCACACCGCGGAGGAGATGTGGGAGCTTCTCGGTCATGAGCCGTCCGTCGGTCTCGTGACCTGGCGTTCTGCAGACCCGGCTCTGCTCGTCGAAGACACGATCACTGCCGTCGTGCAGGTGGGCGGCAAGGTGCGGGCGCAGCTCGAGGTGCCCGCGCGCATCGGCGAGGCCGAACTCGAGGCTCTGGCGATGGCGGATGAGCGCGTGATCCGGTCGATCGGCGACCGCGAGATCGTCAAGGTCATCGTGCGCGCGCCGAAGATCGTCAGTATCGCCGTCAAGGGCTGAGTCGACCCTGCTCGCGCGCCGGCCCCGCCAGATCGATGGCGGGGCCGGCGTTCGATTCACGGGGTCAGGAGCGACAGGACATCCTGTGGTGCGGTGCGTGCTCGCATGCCGGGGTCGATCAGGCGTGCGCATCCGTCGAGCTCGACCGTGGCAACGACCACTCCGCCCGTGTACTCGATGTGGGCCACGACCACAGCGGTCGCCGTCGCCGTGCACGAGGGGGCAGCGGATGCTATGCGTGCGAGGGCGGTCAGCTCCCGCGCGGCATCGGCGTCGAGTTCCCGTGCGCCGACGAACCTCGTGGTGCCGGCGTCTGAGGAGCCCTTCGCCGACGACATCGCGGCGTAGTCGCAGAGGCGCGCACCGGTGACGGACTCGGTGTCCGGCCACGCGGCCATCGCCATCGGGATGAGCGCGTCGTCCGAGAGCGCGGCATCCTCCGGCGCAGGTCCGCTGCTCTCCTGCTGGTCGATGTCATCGAGACCGGCGATGATCAGGAACTGCGCCTGTGCCGCGCAGCCGGCAGCGGTCGCGGAGTTCGATTCGACGAGGGAGATCGGCACGAAGGTCTCCTCCGTCACAGGCAAGAGCGCGAGAGCCTCGTCCAGCCCGACGGGCTTGGGGGCGCCGCAGCCGTCCGTCGGGATCGCGGCGCGGATCACGGTTCCGTCGTCGCCCTCGATCCAGATCTCGGGCACCAGGTAGGCGATCGCCGGGCAGGGGCCGATCGAGTGCGGATCGCTCGGATGAGCGAGGGCCGCGAGCAAGGGGCCGAGATCGCCTTCCCGCCGTTCCAACAGCACGCCCGACCAGGTTCCCTCCGCGTCCTCCTGCGAGGCGTAGGGATTGCAGTGCAGCACGGCGACCGGGGAGAAGCCGGGCGGGACCAGCCCGGCTTCGGCGTAGCCGTCTTCATAGGTCTCGGGGCACGCGACATCCGCGACGGGCGATGCCTCGATGCGGGGGTCGGGACCGATTCCGGGGAGGAGCCCGCAGCCGCTGATCAGCATCGCGATGCCGACCAGCGAGATCGCCATGATCCTTCGCATCGTGCTCCCTCCTCCTTCGACGGTAGCCGGGGATGCGAGACACCGGGCAACAGGGCCATAACGATCGACGGTCGCCGTGTGCTGCGGCGCGCGGAGACTTCGCCTGCACTCCCGTCGGACGTCGGCGGTTATGCACCGGCGCGGGCGTGAAGGCGGGGCGCGCGCTCCGAGCTCTCGTAGCGTGGCGTGATGCCCCCTTCCGATCCGCCTCCTGTCGAGGTATCCCGCGTGCGGCCGCACCGCCTGCGCGTCAGTGTGGGCGCGGCGGTGGTACTGGGTCTCGTCGTGCTGTCCGCTGCGGTCGGTGTGGGCATCATGCGCGGGCAGGCCGCGCCGAGCGAGACGGTTCCGCTCACCGGAGCGGCGGCTTCTCCCTCGCCGAGCGGTGACCTCTACGTGCACGTTCTCGGCGCTGTCGAGCACCCGGGGTTGTATGTGCTCGATCTCGACGCGCGTCTGGTGGACGCAGTGGCGGCGGCCGGCGGGACCACGGATGACGCCGACCTGGCGGCGGTCAACCTGGCACGCGTGCTGACCGACGGAGAGCAGATCGTCGTGCCCGCGGTGGGAGCTGTCGCCGAACCCGGTGCGCCCGCCACAGGAACCGCCGACGACCGGATCGACCTCAACTCCGCCGACCAGGCCGCGCTCGAGACGCTGCCGCGCATCGGCCCGGCGCTCGCGGAGCGGATCATCGCGTGGCGGGAGGACAACGGCAGATTCCAGTCGGTCGACGACCTCCTGGCCGTGCCGGGCATCGGGGAGAAGCTGCTGGAGGCGATCCGCGACGTAGCTCGGGTCTGAGCAGAGGGCGGGAACGTCGAGGTCCATTCGGCACTCAGGCCCGTAGCCTGGAGAGCATGACGCTCACGAATGCCCGTACCGCCGCCGAGGTCGTCGACTGGCGCCGCCGTGTCTTCGCCCTGTACGCCGCCGTGCGGCAGTCGGACTCCCCGGAAGAGGCGCACGAACTGTGGCGGATCGAGAGGGACGAGCTCATGCTCCACCATCCCGCGACAGCCCTGTCGGCGGGAGATCGGACGCTCTTCGAGGGACTGCCTATTGCCTCGTACGATCCGCAGTGGCGCTTCGAGCTGCCCATCCTGCCCGCCGAGCCCGGTGGCTTCGATTTCGAGACCGGGACCGACGGCATCGTTCCGTTCGAACGGGTCGGCAAGGTCGAGGTCCCCGACGTCGGTGCGCTCGACGTCTGGCGGCTGAAGTCGTACGGCGGCGGACTGTTCATCCCGGTGCGCGATGCACTCGCCGGTCGGCCCGGCGGGACGTACGGCGGTGGACGCTATCTGATCGACACGATCAAGGGTGCCGACCTCGGATCGGATGCCGCGGCGGGCACGATCGTGCTCGACTTCAATTTCGCGTACAACCCCTCCTGCGCCTACGACCCGGCGTGGGCGTGCCCGCTCGCGCAGCCGGGAAACATGCTGTCGGCAGCGGTCCCGGTGGGGGAGATGTACGGAGGTACGACGGGCTGATCGTCCGAGCACGCCGGTCTCGATACGCTGAGACCATGGGGGACACGATCCGGCCGACGCGACGATTCGGTGCGATCGGTGCTGTCGTGGTGCTCGCGGCGATGCTGCTCACCGCCTGCAGCGGATCCGCTCTGCACGCGGATTTTCGCGCGGCGTTCGCAGGAGACGACGCCGTCGGCGGGTTCGAGCTCTCGACCGCCGACAACATGCCGTTCACGGACGGGCTGAGCGCCGAGGTGCGGGCGCGGGACGGTGCCTCCGCCGACGAGCTGCGCGCCCTGGCGGATCGACTGAGCGGATTCGCCCGTGGACATGCCGGCGATGATGTGCGGATCACGCTCGTGGCCGACGATGTGACCGTCCCGGTCTTCGCAGACGCCTCGATCAGCGCCGACACGATGGCGGGTGCGCTCGAGCTGCGGGACGACGATCGGATCGAATCCGTCACGGTCACCGGCGGCACCGGTCCGGATCAGGTCACCGGGGTGAGTCTGCACCTCACCGAGAGCGGTGCCGACGCGGCGGCCGTGGCGTTCGACCTCGCCCGCTCCGTCCCGGTGCTGCTCGAGGACGTGCCCGGCGGGTCGAGCCTTCATCTGACGATCCGCGCGGACGAGGCGGTGAAGATCGACGGTATCGCCGGTGCCTGGATCGACGACGTCGAACGCGCGTGGACCGTCGTGTCGACGGCGGTACCCGCCACCGGGTTGAGCGCAGAGCCGGGACGCGTGGAGGTGATGCTCGCTGCTGAGACGGATCTCGCCACCGCGCAGTCGCTCGCCGCGACGCTCACCGGCGAGTTGGCGGTCGTGTTCGCGAGCCCGCTCGTCGCGCTCGGCGCGGATGCATCGGGCGAGTCGGTTCGCGTCCTGCTTCAGGCGTTGGAGCCTGCGCACGTCACGGAGGTGCGCAGCGTGTGGACGGATGACCGACGCGCCGTGTTCTTCGTGGATTCCGTTCAGCGGGCTCCTGCTCTCGCCGCGGCCGTATCGTCACGCCCGGAGGCCCGCGCTTTCGAGACGCTGTCGGTGACCGTGGGCAGTCCTGACGCGCCGGTGCTCAGCGTGACGGCGGTTCCGGCGCGACTCGGCGGCGCGGTCGAGGCGGCGAGGAAGGTGTTCGCCGACGGTGATGTCGGGTCTCTGATCAGCTCACCCCGGAGCACGACGCTCGTGCTCGTGGGCGATGCCACCGACGCCGAGCTCGAAAGCCGCCTCTCCGGGCTGTCCGCTCTGGCGGAGGATGGAGCGCGCGTGTGCGCGAATCGCGCCGACGGTACCGGCGTCTGCGCCAGCGCAGCACCGTGAGCAGGACGGCCGGGCGGGATCTCCGCTCGCGGTCGGCGCCGCACAGGCGGCGACGGAAGAGCTGACTCCGTCTGCACAGAAACGGCGTGAGCGGGGTTGCCCCGTATCGCGGCAGGCTCCGCCCGGTCGGTCGCTCCTCGCGTCGTAGCGTGGCCGGATGCGAGTGAGACCGGCGAGGGCATGACTCGGTCGGATCTGCGTCTGCTGCCGGTCGCGGGGGGAGTGTGGGGGGCCGCGCTGCTCGGTGTGTTCTGGCCGCCGATGACGTGGTGGATCGCGGGCGTGTGCGGGCTCGGGGCCGTGATCGTCCTCCTCGCTGCGCGGCGGATGGAAGGACCGACCCGTGCGGGCCTCGCGATCGTGTTGCTCTCGGCGATGACGGCCGTGTCGATCTCGGTCGGTGCGGCGCTCCCGGCACGCGAGCAGGCCGTCGAGTCCGGCGGGCGGGTGGTGGAGATGTTCGCCGGTGTGACCTCGTCGGCATCGATCGGTCAGGACGGTCGGCTGTGGTTCGAGGCCCAGACCGAGACGATCGGCGTGCGGGGCCAGCCGCGGCCGATGTCGGTTCCGGTGCGGATCGGGGTGGAACCAGGCAACGGATTCGATCTCGGCGCCGTCGTGCGCGTGGTCGGCGAGGCGGAGAAGACGGATGCAGGTGAGCGCTCGGTCCTCGTCGTGTACACGAGCGAGGCGGAGATCGTCCGGCCGGCGGGCGGCGTCTTCGGGGTCGCGGCTGGTCTGCGGCAGTCGTTCATCGAGCGGGCTGCACAGCTGCCGGAACCAGGTGCCGGGCTGCTCCCAGGGCTCGCCGTGGGCGACACCCGCGCGGTGTCCACCGAGCTGAACGACGACATGCGCACGACCGGGCTCAGCCACCTCACGGCCGTCAGCGGTGCGAACTGCGCGATCGTCGTGGGCGCCGTCTTCTGGCTGTCGGCGCTGTGCGGATGCCGACGGGGTCTGCGCGTGCTGCTCGCGGCTGCGGCGCTGAGCGGCTTCGTGATCCTGGTCACCCCGGAGCCGAGCGTCATCCGCGCCGCCGTGATGGCGGGCATCGCGATGCTCACCGTGCTGATCGGTCGGCCCCGAGCCGGAGCGGGCCTGCTCGCGCTCGGCGTCACCGGCATCCTCCTCGTCGATCCGTGGCTGGCGGCGACGCCGGGATTCGCGTTGTCCGCCGCGGCATCCGCGGCCCTCATCCTTTTCGCGCCGCCGCTCGCACGGGGGCTTGCGCGCATTCTTCCCGCTCCGCTCGCCCTGGCGATCGCGGTGCCGCTTTCCGCGCAGCTCGTCTGCGGTCCGATCATCGCGCTGTTCGCGGAGCAGCAGTCGCTGATCGGTGTGGTGGCGAACCTGCTGGCCGCTCCCGCCGCGCCCGTGGCGACCGTCGTCGGCATGCTCGCCTGTCTGGCCGCGCCCGTGCCGCCGCTCGCCGATCTGCTCGCAGCCGCCGCATGGCTGCCCACGGCATGGATCGCGACCACGGCGACGACGGCTGCGCAGGTGCCGCTGGCGCAGGTCCTGCTCCCCGCCGGTATCCCCAGTGCGATCTTCGTCGCGGCCGTGAGCGCCGCCATCGGCGTCGTGCTGCTGCGGAGACCGTCCGCACTGTCCGGGCACGCGCAGTCGTGGTGGCGATGGAGCCGCAGATGCTCCGCGATCGTGCTGATCGTCGTCCCCGGCGCGGGTGCGGGTCAGGCCGCTCTCGATGGGCCTCTGGCCACCCTTCGCACCCCAGAGGGGTGGGCGATCGCCGCGTGCGACGTGGGTCAGGGCGACGCACTCGTCGTGCGGTCCGCCGGCGACATCGCGCTGATCGACACCGGGCCGGACCCCGACGTGCTCCGTTCGTGTCTGCGGTCATTGGGTGTCGAGCGGGTCGATCTCCTCGTGCTCACGCACTTCGATCTGGATCACGCGGGTGGGCTCGAGGCGGTCGAAGGACACGTCGGCGAGGTGCTTCACGGACCGACATCGGAGCAGGCGGACCAGCGGTCGCTGGACCGGCTCGCAGCCGGGGGAGCCGTCCTTCACGATGCGTCGGCCGGTCTTCACGGTGTGCTCGGTGCCGCGTCGTGGCGGGTGCTCTGGCCGCACCGAGACTCCGTTGCGTTCCCCGCGGGGAACGATGCCAGCGTCGTGGTGGAGTTCAGCGGCGGTGAGGTGCCCCGGTCGCTGTTCCTGGGAGACCTGTCTGCGGCGCCCCAGCGGATGCTGATGCGCACGGCGCAGCTCGCCGGTGGGTACGCGGTGGTCAAGGTCGCGCACCACGGGAGCGCGGATCAGGAGCCCGGTCTCTACGAGGCCGTGCATGCGACGCTCGCGATCTTCAGCGCGGGCGTCGACAATGACTACGGGCATCCGCGCGAGGAGACCCTCGCCCTGCTGGAGGCGACCGGCGCTCACCTCCTGCGCACCGACCAGCAGGGGCGCATCCTGATCGGGACGACGTCCGGCGAGCTGCAGGTGTGGACCGAGTCGCGCGTCGGCGGCCCCGGGTAGGCTGGGGGCATGGCTGCTCCGCGTACCTCATCCCGTGGCGGGGCTAAGCCCACGAAGATCCCCCAGGTCTCCTGGCGCGAGCCCCGGCCGGCGCCTCTGGTGCTGGTCTCCGGGCCCGAGGAGATCTGTGCGGAACGCGCGATCGCCGGAGTGCGCGACTACCTGCGCGCCGAAGACCCTGCGCTCGAGGTGACCGATGTCCGCGCCGACGACTACGCGCCCGGCACGCTGCTCGCGCTGACCTCGCCGTCGCTGTTCGGCGAACCGCGGCTGGTGCGCGTCTCGGGAGTCGAGCGCTGCTCCGATGCCTTCATCCAGGAGGCCGTCTCGTACCTCGAGCACCCGCAGGAGGGGGCGACCGTGGTTCTGCGCCACACCGGCGCGAGCGTTCGAGGAAAGAAGCTGCTCGACGCACTCCGTGCCGGCACGGGCGGCGGGATCGAGATCGCGTGCCCGGCCATCAAGCGCGACGGCGACAGGGTCGACTTCGCGGCGGGGGAGTTCCGCACGGCGAAGAAGCGCATCGCGCCGCCGGCACTACGAGCCCTCGTGTCGGCGTTCGCCGACGACCTCACCGAACTGGCCGCTGCGTGCCAGCAGCTCATCGGCGATGTCGAGGGCGACATCACGGAAGACATCGTCACCAAGTACTACGGCGGTCGCGTGGAGGTGTCGGCGTTCGTCGTCGCCGACACCGCGATCTCCGGCCGCTACGGCGAGGCGCTGATCGCGCTGCGGCACGCGCTGGCGTCCGGCGCCGATCCGGTGCCCATGGTCGCCGCCTTCGCGATGAAGCTGCGCACCATGGCCCGGGTCGCAGGAAACCGTGAGCCGAGCAGGCAGCTCGCCCAGCGTCTGGGCATGAAGGACTGGCAGGTCGATCGTGCGCGCCGTGACCTCGCGGGCTGGAACGAGCGATCCCTGGGGATGGCGATCCAGGCGACCGCTCGGGCCGATGGTGAGGTGAAGGGCGCTGCGCGCGATCCGATCTTCGCGCTCGAGCGCATGGTCACCGTCATCGCGACGCGGCAGCCGTTCGGCGAGGAGTAGTCGTACGCCATCGCCTGCCGGTCATCCGCCAGGCCGCGAAGAAGGCAGGACACGAAGAAGGCCCGCCCCGAAAACGGGACGGGCCTTTCTCACAGGTTCCGGCTCAGAGAGCGGCGACCTGCTTGGCGAGAGCCGACTTGCGGTTCGACGCCTGGTTCTTGTGCAGGACACCCTTGCTGACGGCCTTGTCGAGCTTGACGGACGCCTTCTTGAAGGACTTCTCGGCAGCGGCCTTGTCGCCGGCGGTGACGGCGGTGCGGGTCGTGCGGATGAGCGTCTTGAGCTCGCTCTTCACGGCCTTGTTGCGCTCGTTCGCCTTGGCGTTGGTCTTGTTGCGCTTGATCTGCGACTTGATGTTTGCCACGTGTGGACACTTTCTGTACAGGAGTGATTCGGAGTGTCGGCATCAGAAGAGGGCTGCTGCACGACGGTCGTGAGGGAAGAACCCACACGCAAGCCAAGAACCAACTCTACCAGCACTGGGTGGGATCACGCGAAACGAGGTCCGGGCGCGGCGTCGGGTCGAGGCGACGGGCCGAGCAATCTCGAAACTCAGTCGCGGGAGGAGTGGCACCGGGTGCAGAATCATCACTATCCCGACATCGACGTCAAGGAGCGCAATGAGCCCCGATCCCGTCCGCCTCGTCCTGCCTGCCGGCTTCCGCTGGTCCGCCGCGACCTCCGCCGTGCAGATCGAGGGCTCACCCCGAGCGGATGGCGGTGGACGGTCGATCTGGGATGACTTCATCGCCACGCCCGGAGCGGTGAAGGACGGCTCGACCGCAGACCCCGCGTGCGACAGCTATCGACGCCCTGATGCCGATGTGGCGCTCGCCTCCGGCCTGAGACTCGACCGCTATCGGTTCTCGATCCCGTGGGCGCGCGTGCAGCCCGACGGACGAGGGCCCGGCAACGCCGCCGCGCTCGACCACTACTCCCGCTTCGTCGACGCGCTCCTGGCAGCAGGCGTCACACCGTTCCCGACCCTGTACCACTGGGAGATGCCGAGCGTGGTCGAGGACGACGGAGGGTGGCTGAACCGTGACAGCGCCGAGCGGTTCGCCGAGTACGCATCGATCGTGGCTGAGCGACTGGGCGATCGCGTGACGCACTGGTACACGCTCAACGAGCCGGCCATGACCACGCTGCAGGGATACGCCACGGGGGCGCTCGCTCCGGGGCGGCAGCTGCTGTTCGATGCCCTGCCGACCGTGCACCATCAGCTTCTCGCGCATGCCCGCGCCGCGTCCGTCCTGCGTGCGCGCGGGGCCGCCCAGGTCGGACTCCTGAACAATCACACCTGGGTGCAGCCGCTGAATGACACCCCGGAGGACCGGGCAGCCGCCCTGACGTATGACACGATCCACAACAGCGTCTTCCGTGAGCCCCTGCTCGCCGGGTCGTATCCGGACCTCGCGGTGTTCGGCCTCCCCGACATGCCCGTGCACGACGGCGATCTCGAATCGATCGGATCGTCGATCGACTTCTACGGCATCAACTTCTACAACCCGACGACGGTCACGGCCGCTGACCCGGCGAGCCCGATCCCGTTCGACATCGTTCCCACGCCGGGGGCGGCGGTCACGGGGTTCGGTCCGGAATGGCCGATCGTGCCCGAGGCGCTCCGCGATCTGCTGATCGACCTGCACGCGCGCCACCCACGGATGCCGGCCGTGATCATCGGGGAGAACGGGGCCTCGTTCCCGGAGTCCGACCGTGCCGGACGGGTGGACGACCGGGAGCGGATCGACTACCTCTCCCGTCACATCGCAGCGGTGGCCGAGGCGATCGCGAGTGGCGTGCCCGTGGAGGAGTACACGGTGTGGTCGCTCCTGGACAACTGGGAGTGGGCCGACGGCTACACGCAGCGCTTCGGTCTGGTGCACGTGGACTTCACGACCGGGGAGCGCACTCCCAAAGCCTCGTACGACTGGTACCGCGACCTCATCGCGAGCACACGCCGCAAGAACGCACAGCCCCGCACCACGCCGACGGAGGAGAGGCGATGACGACGACGACGAAGGTCGGCGGCCGCTGGATGACGGTGTTCACGCTCGCGTGGCTGGCGATCTGGACCGTGCAGCTCACTCCCGTGCAGCTGCTGCTGCCGCTGCAGCTGGACACTCCGGAGGACGATTGGATCAGGGGAGTGGTGTCCTCGGGACTGGTGCTCGGCATCGGCGGGCTGGCGGGCATCGTGGCCGGGCCGGCGGCCGGTGCGCTGTCTGATCGGGCGGGCGTGGGACGACCGCGCCGCCGGCCGTGGGCGCTTGCCGGCGTCTGGGTCACGGCCGTGTGCCTCGTCCTCATCGGATATGCCGAAGGCCCGTGGGCGGTGGGGGGAGCATGGGTCGGGGTCTCGAACGGCGTCGCCGTGTCTTCCGCGGCGTTCACCGCTCTCATCGCCGATCAGCTCCCTTCGACGCAGCGAGGGGCGGCATCCGCGGCCGTCGGATCCAGCCAGGCGGTCGGCATCGTGCTCGGCGTCGGACTCGTGGTGCTCCTGGGACTCGGCATCCAGGCGGGCTATCTGCTGCTCGCGGGAATCATCGCGGTGGTGGGAACGGCGGCGGCGCTGCTGCTGCCGGATCCGCCTGCGACCGCGCAGATGCGGCCACCCCGCGTGGGCCGGCGCCGACTGGCATCCTTGCGCGACCGCGACTTCGCGTGGATGCTCTCCGGCCGCCTGGTCACCAACATCGGCAACGCGCTGGGGACCGCGCTGTTCCTGTTCTTCCTCCTGCACGGACTCGGGCAACCGAACGCGGCGGCGCAGGACAACCTCCTGCTGCTGATCGTGGTCTACACGGTGTTCGTGGTGCTGGCCTCGGTGCTCACCGGGATCATCTCCGATCGCACCGGCAACCGGCGGCGCCTGACCGTCGCGGCCACAGTGGTGCAGGCCGCCTCGGGCGTGGCGATCGCCCTGCTGCCCACGTTCGAGATGACGATGGTCGCGGCCGCGCTGATGGGACTCGGCTACGGCGCCTTCTCGACCGTCGGACTCGCCTTCGCTGCCGATCTCCTTCCGGACGAGCAGGATCACGCGCGGGATCTCGGCATCGTGAACGTCACGGCGGCGCTCGGCCAGCTCATCGGTCCGGTGCTGGGCGCGGGGCTCGTCGCGCTCGTCGGCGGGTTCTGGCTGGTCTTCGTCGCCGCGGCGGTGCTCTCGATCGTCGGGGGAGTGCTCACCGCTTTCGCGCGGCAGCCCGTCCGGTCATGACCCCGACTGCGTCTCCACCGTCGCGATCGCGAGCTGCAGCACGGCGTTGAACACCCGAGGGCGCATGGCCGTCACCAGGTGCGTCGTGCGCGGCACGATGATCAGCTCGGCATGCGGTGCGAGCCGCCGGAAGAGGTTCTCGTTGACGCGAAGCTGGTCGTACTGTCCGTTCACGAACCAGAGCGGGATGCGGATGCGTTCGAGCGCGGACGCGATGTCGAGGTCGGCGAGACTCTGCAGCGCGCGATCCTGCGTGTCGAGCGCGTAGCCGCCGGCAGCGAAGTCGGCGCGTGTCTCGAGCGGGATCGTCGCGTCGAGGATGCGCTCGGTGAGCCAGAGCCCGCGGTCCGGGAGCCGGTCCACTGCTCTCGCGACGATCCGGTAGGCCGACAGGCTGGTTCCGCGGGGGAGTGCGGTGCAGGACGCGGCGATCAGCGCGGTGACGGGCGGTTCCGCACCGCCACCGACGTAGGCCAGACAGAGCAGCCCGCCCATGGAGTGTCCCACCAGGAGCACGGGACCGCGCTCGGCGGCAGCACGCACCGCGGCATCGATCGTGTGGAGTGCCTCATGCAGGGTGAAGTCCTCGTCCATCCGCGTGCCGTGCCCTGGCAGATCCACCGCGGTGCAGGCGTAGCCGTTCTCCTCCAGATACGCGACCTGGGACCGCCACATGGTGGCGGACGTGCGGATGCCGTGCACGAGGACGATCTGGACGTTCACGTGATCAGCCTAGAACGTCCGGTCGCGCTCGGCGCGGGCGCCCGTCCGGGCCGTCGTGCCGGTCAGCCCAGCAGGTTCGCGGAGAGGATGCCGAGCGCCACCGCGATGCAGAAGGCGAGGACGGGAGTCCACGCGAATGTCGTGGCGGATTCCGTGCGGGGGTGCTCAGGCGGCCCGAGCTCCTCGCGCGCCTGCTCGATCGCCTCGACCACGCCCACGAAACGGCGCCCGGCCGGCAGCGGTGATCCGTCGGTTTCCTGATCCCGGCGCGGATGCACCGTGGGGGAGCCCCACGCCCGGACCGTCGCGCCGTGCATCCGAGTGACGATCAGTTGATAGCGCACCTGGAGGCCGGTGATCTCACCCCACGGCAGCGTATGCGTGCGCAGCACGTTCACGATCGTCAGACCCTCCGGCGAGACGACAAGGCAGGGACGGATCAGGAGTGCCCAGCACAGGATCAGGAGGGCAGCCATCCAGGGCGCGGCGAGGAGGATCGTGGACCATTCTGCGCGGATCCCCGCATCAGCGAGCATGAAGACGAACAGTGCGGCCAATGCGCCGCTGATCCACCACCCGGACGCACCGCGCATCACGACCTGGGCGTCTGCACGTCCTGCCCCTCGGCCTCGCTGACTCACGCCGGCTGCAGGATGTCCCGCTCCGCCCAGTGGCACGACACATCGCGTCCTTCCACCGTGCGCAGCTCGGGGGCCCTGGTCTCGCATTCGTTCTGCTGCTCGGGCGGGAGAATCGCATACAGGGGGCACCGCTTGCGGAACGCGCATCCGGTGATCGACTCGGTCGGCGACGGGAGATCGCCTGAGAGCAGGATGCGTTCGCGTGCGCGTTCGATCTGCGGGTTCGGGATCGGCACAGCGGACAGCAACGCGCGCGTGTACGGATGACGCGGGTTGCTGAAGATCGCGTCGGAGTCGCCGTACTCGATGATGCGTCCGAGATACATCACCGCCACGTCGTCGGCGATGTGGCGCACCACCGCGAGGTCGTGCGCGACGAACAGGTAGGAGAGGCCGAGTTGCTGCTTGAGGTCTTCCAGCAGGTTGATGACACCGGCCTGCACCGAGACGTCGAGCGCGGACACAGGCTCGTCGAGCACGAGGATCTTCGGCTCGACCACGAGCGCACGGGCGATGCCGATGCGCTGACGCTGGCCACCGGAGAACTCGTGAGGATACCGTCGGGCGTAGCTCGGCTCGAGACCGACGAGCTCGAGCATCCGTCGCACTCGCCGCGAGATCTCCTTCGCCGGGACATCGTGCACCGTGAGCGGCTCGCCGATGAGCTCCTCGACCGTCATGCGCGGGTCGAGCGATGCGGCGGGGTCCTGGAACACGATCTGGATGTCGGTCCGCAGAGCGCGGCGCTCGGACGGCGACAACGTGGCGGTGTCGACGCCGTTGACGGCGATCCGCCCGGCCTGAGGCTTGGCGAGTTCCATGACCTCCATGACGGTGGTCGACTTGCCGCAGCCGGACTCGCCGACCAGACCCAGAGTCTTGCCGCCCTTCAACTCGAAGCTGACGCCGTCGACCGCGCGGACGGTGCCGATGCGACGGCGGAACACGGTGCCCTTGGTGAGGGGGAAATGACGCTTCACGCCTTCCACCTCCAGCACCGTGCCGCGAGTCTCGACCTCACGCACGATCTCTTCGACCGGAGCAGGCGGGGAGAAGACCTCGTCGCGCGGGAGTCGGCCGTCGACGATCTCGGTCGAACGGATGCACGCGGCCGCCTGCATCGGGGCGACGGGCACGAGGTCGGGTTCGATGTCGCGGCACGCCGAGATCACCGCGGGGCAGCGATCGGCGAACGGACACCCCGTCGGGATCTCGGTGAGCAGCGGGGGGCGACCCTCGAGCGGCACGAGTCGCGCAGAGCGGCTGTCGACCATGTTCGGCATCGAGCGCAGCAGCCCGATCGTGTACGGCATCGTCGGACGCTCGAACAGCTCGTCGACCGGCGCGGTCTCCACGATGCGGCCCGCGTACATCACGGCGACACGGTCGGCGTTGCCGGCGACGACGCCGAGGTCGTGCGTGATGAGCACCACGGCTGCGCCCGTGATGTCCTTCGCCGTCTGGAGCACATCCAGGATCTGCGCCTGGATCGTGACGTCGAGCGCGGTCGTCGGTTCGTCGGCGATGATCAGCTTGGGGTTGTTCGCGATCGCGATCGCGATCATCGCGCGCTGGCGCATTCCGCCCGAGAACTCGTGGGGGAAGGACTTCACGCGACGGCGGGGCTCAGGAATCCCGACGACGTCGAGCAACTCGATCGCCCGGGCCTCCAGCGCCTGCGTGCTGAGACCGGGCTGGTGCAGCTTCAGACCCTCGATGATCTGCTGACCGATCGTGTACACCGGGGTCAGCGCGGACAGCGGGTCCTGGAACACCATCGCGATGTCCGAGCCGCGCATCTTGGAGAGCTGCCGGTCGGTGGAGCCGAGGAGCTCCTTGCCGTCGTAGGTGATGGAACCGGTGACGTTCGCGGTGCTGGGCAGCAGGCCCATGACGGCCATCGACGACACCGACTTGCCGGAGCCGGACTCGCCCACGATCGCGAGGAACTCGCCGCGGTTCACCTCGTAGCTGACACCGCGCACGGCGTGGACGGTGCGTGCCTTCGTCTCGAAGGTGACGTTGAGGTCGCGGACGCGGAGCAGGGGTTCAGGCACGGTTGTTCTCCGATGTCGGGTCGACGGCGTCACGCAATGCATCTCCGAGCAGACTCGATGCGAGCACGGTGGCGACGAGGAGGATCGCCGGGGGGATGAAGAGCCAGGGGCGGGTGGTCGCTGCGGCGCTACCCGCGGCGAGCAGGGTGCCCAGCGACACGTCCGGCGGCTGGATGCCGAATCCGAAATAGCTGAGGGTCGTCTCGGCCAGGATCGCGGCGCCCACACCCAGGGTCGCATCGATGATGAGCAGCGAGGCGACGTTGGGGAGGATGTGGCGGCGGATGATCGTGAAACCGCCGACCCCCATGAAACGCGCGGCCTTGACGTAGTCGCGCTCGCGCAGCGACATGGTTTGTCCGCGGATGACGCGGGCGAGCACCATCCAGCCGAAGAGTGGCAGGAAGACGACGAGGGCCACCCAGGCGAGGTCCTTGAACAGCGGGCTCAGCAGCACCAGGATGTAGAAGCTCGGGAGGACGAGCAGCAGATCGATGATCCAGACGATCACGCGGTCCCAGACGCCGCCGACGTAGCCGGCGATCGCTCCGACCAGACCGGCGATGATCGCCGTGAGCGGTCCGACGATCAGACCGATCAGCAGGGACTTCTGCAGCCCTGCCATCGATTGGGCGAAGACGTCCTGGCCGATCGTGTCGGTGCCGAACCAATGATCGAGGCTCGGGCCCTTGTTGAAGGCGAGGTAGTCCTGGTCGGTCGACGACCAGGGATACAGCAACGGGCCGACGTAGGCCAGCAGGAAGATCAGCACCAGTGCGATGGCGCCGATCCACGCGCGCTTCGCGGAGAAGGTGCGCAGGAGGATCAGCCGCCAGCGCGGGATGGAGGGAGCGTTGTCGGTCTCGGGTTCGAGCACCGGCGCATCCAGCTGTGTGGGATCGAGGGTCATCTCACATCCTCACTCGGGGGTCGAGGGCCGCGTAGAGGACGTCGGCCAGTGTGCCCGCGATGAGCACCAGGATCGCGGCGAACAGGATCGATCCCGTCGCCGCGTTGATGTCGTTGTTGAAGACGGAGTCGATCAGGTACTCACCCATTCCGTGCCAGCTGAAGATCTTCTCCGTCACTGCGGCGCCGGCCAGGATCGTGCCGAAGGAGTAGGCGAAGAACGTCGACATCGGGATCAGCGCCACGCGCACGCCGTGGCGCATGATCGCCGACCCGCGGGTGCGTCCCTTCGCGCGTGCGGTGCGGATGAAGTCGGAGGAGAGCACGTCGAGCATCGCGCTGCGCTGGTAGCGGGAATACGAAGCTGCCGCGGTGACGGTCAACGCGATCGTCGGCAACAGCAAGTGCGTCAATCGGTCGCGTATCACCGGCCAGAATCCGGTGACGCCCACGCTGTATTCGCCCGTGAAGTTGATGAGCTGCTGTCCGGCGGCGTTGTTGAGCCAGGTCGCGCCGATCATGAGCACGACCGCGATCACGAAGATGGGGGTCGCCAGCACCGTGAACGAGGCGTAGGTGATGATCTGATCGCTCGCACGGTATTGCCGGATCGCGCCCCAGACGCCCAGCAGGATGCCGAAGATCGCTCCGAGGATGGAGCCGATGATCAGCAGCCGCAGGCTGGTTCCCGCGCGGTCGAAGATGTCGGCGGTCACCTGCGTTCCGCGGGCGGAGATTCCGAGAGATCCGGTGGTGACGAACTGCACGAGCCAGTCCATCGTGCGCTGGAGCAGCGAGACGTCGGGGTTCGCGCCGATCTTGTCGAGCGCGGCGTCGATGGACGACTGCGGGACCGGGGGATTCTTGCCCATGAATCGCGCCGCCGGCTGAAGCGTGGTCGAGACGAGGGCGTATCCGGCCAGCGTGGCGATGACGGTGAGGATGAGATAGTTCACCAATCGCTTGGCGATGAATCCGATCATGGAGCTCCTTCGGCGCGGGATCGCCGCGCACCTGAGGTCTGTTGCGGCTTGGCTACTTTAGGCGTGGCCTCGTCGTCTGTCCAAAACACCGGCATATCTTCACTGATTGCGATGAATGGACCCGCAGTTCTTGCGTCTCATGTTGTCATGTGTGTGGGAATCGGACGTGCGTGACACCGTTTCAACGACAACTAGGTAACGATCCGGACAACACGCACCTGGCGCGCGGGCTTCCGGGGTGATCATCGATCATGTTGCTCCGCGACTGGGCGCTTCGAGCGCTGAGGTCCGCGGACGAGTCCTGTGCACTCTGCACATAACGACAGAAGGGGGAGATCGATGAAGTCGAGCTCCAAGAAGTGGGCGGCTCTCGCCGGGCTGGCCAGCGTCGCGCTGGCCATCTCTGCATGCGCGCCCGGAAACACGGGCGGAGACAAGGGCGACGGCGGTTCCTCGCCGTCGGCGCTGCCCGCGACGGGGTGGGTGGCCGCAGACCGCGACGCGATCGCAGACGGCGGCACGCTGAACCTGCCGCTCGATGAGACGCCGGCCAACTGGAACCTGTACAACCTCGATTCCGGCACGGTTGATGACAACACCATCTCGAGCCTGTTCCTCCCCGGATTCGTCGTCGTGAAGGAAGACGGCAGCTGGGAGGCCGACAAGAACTTCGCGACGTCGGTCGAGCTGAAGAGCGAGGACCCGCAGGTCGTCGAGGTCAAGATCAACCCCGACGCCGTGTGGTCGGACGGCACCCCGATCGGCTACCAGGACATCCAGGGGATGTTCAACGCCCTCAACGGCAAGGTGGAGGCCTACGCGCCGACGTCGACCAACGTGTGGTCCGACATCGAGTCGGTCGAGGCCGGCGAGAACGACCAGGACGTGCTCATCACGTTCGCGAACAAGAACGCGGACTGGCCGTCGATCCTCGGCGGCATCTACCCGCGCTGGCTCACCGCGAGCCCGGAGAGCTTCAACACGGCATGGGCCAACGGACCGTTCGCTCCTGATGGCTCGACCTTCGTCTCGGGCAACGCCTTCGTCGTGAGCAAGTTCGACGCGACCGGCAAGACCATCACGTTCGAGCCGAACCCGCAGTGGTGGGGCGACAAGCCGAAGCTCGACACGATCAACTTCAAGGCCACGGACCGCTCGACGGTCGGCAACGCGTTCGCCAACAAGGAGTTCGACGCGATCCCGATCAACTCGAGCGTCGACACGCTGGAGTCCGCCAAGGCACGCTCCGACTCCGAGATCCTGAGCTCGAAGGGCGTGACGTACAGCCACGTCACGCTCAACGGAACCGCCGGCGTCTTCCAGGACGTCGAGGTGCGTCAGGCGTTCGCGAAGTCGCTCGACCGCAAGATCATGGCGCAGGCCGTCATCGAGCCGCTCGGCGTCGAGCCCGAGGTTCTGAACAACCTCATCTTCCTCAACGGCCAGAACGGCTACGAGGACGACAGCGCCGACATCGCCTTCGATGTCGACGCGGCGAAGAAGCAGCTCGAGGACGCCGGATGGGTCGAGGGCGACAAGGGAATCCGCGAGAAGGACGGCACCAAGCTGACCGTTCGCCTCGTCATCCCGTCGGAGACCCCGAACTCGGCTCTGCTCTCGCAGCAGATCCAGCCGATGGCCGCGAAGGCGGGCTTCGAGGTCAAGATCGACACGGTTCCCTCTGCGGACTTCTTCACGAAGTACATCACCACGGAGACCCGTGACTTCGAGGCCACGATCTTCGCCTGGCAGGGTACGCCCTACCCGATCTCGTCGACGGAGTCGATCTTCAACCCCGCCGACTCGGGACAGAACTTCCCGGGCGTCGCTGACGAGCGACTCGATGGACTCTGGGCCAAGGCCAACGCCGAGCTGGACCCCGACGCTCGTCTCGACATCGCCAAGGAGATCGACAAGATCATCATGAGCGAGGCCGTCACGATCCCGCTGGCGGCGCGTCCGAACCAGTACGCGGTCGCCAAGGGTCTCGTGAACTACGGTCCCTCGCAGTTCGAGTCGGTCACCGGCACGAACCACTGGGAGAACGTGGGCTGGGCCAAGTAAGCCCCGCGCACCCCGGAATGGGCGGTCCCGAAAGGGGCCGCCCATTCTGCGTGCCTGCGGCTCGTGCCCGCGGAATCTGGAATCCTCGCCCCTCACCGTAGAATCGACGGGACATGTCACCACGCGCCCTCACTCCACTTCAGCCTGCCGCGACGCCTTCGGCGCAGATCCGCAACTTCTGCATCATCGCGCACATCGATCACGGCAAGTCGACCCTCGCCGACCGCATGCTCCAGATCACCGGCGCCGTCGCTGACCGTGACATGCGCGCCCAGTACCTCGACCGGATGGACATCGAGCGCGAGCGCGGCATCACGATCAAGAGCCAGGCCGTACGCATGCCGTGGGCCCTTCGACAGGCTCAGGGACCGAACGATGTGTTCGCGCTCAACATGATCGACACCCCGGGCCACGTCGACTTCACCTACGAGGTGTCCCGTTCCCTCGCAGCGTGCGAGGGCGCGATCCTGCTCGTCGACGCGGCTCAGGGCATCGAGGCGCAGACGCTCGCGAACCTCTATCTGGCTCTTGAGAACGATCTGCACATCATCCCGGTGCTGAACAAGATCGACCTCCCGGCTGCCGACCCCGAGAAGTACGCCAAGGAACTGGCCTCGCTGATCGGCGGCAAGCCAGAGGACGTGCTCCGCGTCTCCGGCAAGACGGGCGTGGGCGTCGAGGAGTTGCTCGACCGCCTCGTGGAGGAGATCCCGGCCCCGAAGGGCGACGCGGAGGCTCCGGCGCGCGCCATGATCTTCGATTCCGTCTACGACGCCTATCGCGGGGTCGTCACCTACGTGCGCATGATCGACGGCAGCCTCTCGCCCCGCGAGCGGATCCAGATGATGTCGACGGGCGCGACCCATGAACTCCTCGAGATCGGTGTGTCCAGCCCGGAGCCGATTCCCTCGAAGGGACTCGGCGTCGGTGAGGTGGGCTACCTCATCACCGGCGTGAAGGACGTGCGTCTGTCGAAGGTGGGCGACACGGTAACGACGGCGCGCAAACCGGCGACCGATGCGCTCCCCGGCTACACCGATCCCAAGCCCATGGTGTTCTCCGGTCTGTACCCGATCGACGGCAGCGACTATGCGGAGCTGCGCGAGGCGCTCGACAAGCTCAAGCTGTCGGATGCGTCGCTCGTGTATGAGCCCGAGACGTCCGTGGCGCTCGGGTTCGGGTTCCGCTGCGGATTCCTGGGTCTGCTCCACCTCGAGATCATCACCGAGCGCCTCGCGCGCGAGTTCGGTCTCGACCTGATCACGACCGCTCCCAGCGTGATCTACGAGGTGCTCACCTCGGACACCGGCGAGACCGTCACCGTCACGAACCCCAGCGAATACCCGGACGGCCGCATCGGCTCGGTCTCGGAGCCGATGGTGAAGGCCGCCATCCTGCTCCCCAAGGACTACGTCGGCACGGTCATGGAACTGTGCCAGTCGCGTCGTGGCACGCTGCTGGGCATGGAGTACTTCTCCGAGGAGCGCGTGGAACTGCGCTACAACATCCCTCTCGGTGAGATCGTCTTCGACTTCTTCGATCAGCTGAAGTCGAAGACCCAGGGTTACGCCTCGCTCGACTACGAGCCCTCCGGCCAGCAGGAGGCGGACCTGGTGAAGGTCGACATCCTGCTCCAGGGCGAGAAGGTCGATGCATTCAGCTCGATCGTGCACCGGGACAAGGCCTACAGCTACGGCACGATGATGGCGGAGCGGCTGCGCAAGCTGATTCCCCGCCAGCAGTTCGAGGTGCCCATCCAGGCGGCGATCGGTGCGCGCATCATCGCCCGCGAGACGATCCGCGCGATCCGCAAGGACGTGCTGGCCAAGTGCTACGGCGGTGACATCACCCGCAAGCGCAAGCTCCTCGAGAAGCAGAAGGAGGGCAAGAAGCGCATGAAGATGGTGGGTCGCGTCGAGGTGCCCCAGGAGGCGTTCATCGCGGCGCTCTCCGGTGACGTCGACGGCAAGGACAAGAAGTAGGGATGCCGTTCCCGGCATATGAGCGCGGGGTGACCCGTCATCCGCTCGATGCCGCGCCGGCTGGCCTGCGTCTCACGGAGCGCTCCGTGTTCGTCCCCGCGCATGCCCGCGCCGCCGTCTCTGCGGTGGTGAGCTCGTGGGAGTTCAAACGGCGAGCTGGTTTCGAGGTTCCCGCCCTGACTCCCGTCGTCGACGTCGAGGGGATCCTCGCCAAGCGGATGCTCGGCATCCGGTTCGCCGAACCCGTGCGCGTGGTGTGGGCGGACGGTCATGGTTTCGGCTACGAGACGCGCCCGGGGCATCCGCTCTACGGTGAGGAGTCCTTCGTCCTCGACGAGGACGGGGTCTTCACCGCACGGTCGCTCTCGTGCCCGTCGAGCCTGTTCTGGCGCCTCGTCTCGCCGGCGCTCCGCGTGCTGCAGCTCTCGGTGTCGCGGGCGTACATCCGCATCGTCGAGTCCGAGATCGCCGCGGCCTCGCGCTGAGTCCTGGTGGTCTGTTCAGGGGCTCAGGGTGGTGGCGATATGTCGCGCGGCGGCGCGTGGGGGTGTTCGCTCAGGTAACCCCCAGTAGGCTGGAACTCATGCGGCGCGGGACTTTCCGAGACGACACGGTGGATTATGCGGCCGTGGGTGCGACCCACGCGCCCGATCTGATGCAGTACCCGCCGGAGCGCAGCATCCCGGCGGAGGATTCCTGGCGGATCGGCAGCGGGGTCGAGCGCTTCCAGAGCGCCGGCGAGGCACTGCTCTCCTGGACCGCGCAGCGCGCGGCCGGTCTCGGTGTCGAAGATGTGCGCCCTGCACCCGGTCCCGCCTACGCCGGAGTGAGCTTCGACGCGGAGGGCAATCCGATCGCGCCGAGCAAGCGCGATGTCGAGCCGCGCTACGACGCCGAGGGCATGCCGTTCGTCGGCCCCGGCATGACCCTGCACCTGCGGGGGCGCGTCGGAGGAATGCGCGCGGACGCCGAGCTCCGGGTCATCTCGGTGACCGAGGAGACCCGCCGGATCGGCTTCGTGCTGGGTACCGTCGGCGGTTCGGTCGTCAGCGGCGAGGAGTCCTTCGACCTCGTCTGGCGTGAGGACAACGACGAGGTCTGGTTCACGGTGCGCGCATTCGACTCGCCGAACTCGTTGCTGTACCGCACGGTTCCCGCCCTCGTGAAGCGCCGCCGTCGGGAACTCTTCGCCCGTTACCTCCGGGCGATCTCCCCGCTCTACGCGACCCCGCTCTGATGGCGGGACCTCTTCCTCTGGGGGATCCGGCACCGGCAGACGGTCATCTGCCCGACGATCTGCCGATCGACACGAGCGTGCCGTTCTCGGCGTATCTGCACATCCCGTTCTGCCGTGTGCGCTGCGGGTACTGCGATTTCAACACGTACACCTCGAGCGAGCTCCGCGGAGCCAAACAGGAGGACTACGCGAGCACCCTCACCGCCGAGATCGCCCTCGCGCAGCGGGTGCTCGGCGACGCCGGTGCCTTGCGCCCGATGGACACGGTCTTCTTCGGCGGAGGGACGCCCACGCTCCTCCCCGCCGGAGACCTGGCGCGGATGCTCGACACCGCCGTCTCGGCCTTCGGTCTGGCCGAGGGGGCGGAGGTGACGGTCGAGGCGAACCCCGACACGGTCACGCCTCAGGTCGCACGCACGCTGGCCGACGCCGGAGTCACGCGTCTCTCCATCGGCATGCAGTCGGCGGTCCCGCACGTGCTCGCCGCCCTCGACCGCACGCATCGCCCGGAGAACGTGCGCACCGCCGTCACCGCGGCGAAGGATGCCGGTCTCGCCGTGAGCGTCGATCTGATCTACGGTGCGCCGGGTGAGTCGCTCGCCGATTGGGAGGCGTCGCTCGATGCCGCTCTCGCGCTCGAGTCCGATCACATCTCGGCGTATGCGCTGATCATCGAGGACGGCACGAAGCTCGCTCGTCAGATCCGGCGCGGTGAGGTCCCCACGCCGGACGACGATGTGCAGGCCGACATGTACGAGCTCGCGGACGCGCGACTCGGTGGGGCCGGATTCGACTGGTACGAGGTCAGCAACTGGGCGCGGAGACCCGAGCAGCGATCACGCCACAACCTCGCATACTGGCGCGGGAGCGACTGGTGGGGATTCGGTCCCGGCGCGCACAGTCACGTCGCCGGCCTGCGCTGGTGGAACGTGAAGCATCCCGCCGCCTACGCGCAGCGCCTCGCCGCCGCCGAGTCCCCGGCGGCCGGTACCGAGCGTCCGGACGCCGAGGCCCGGATGCTGGAGCGCGTGCTGCTGCTCAGCCGCCTCGCCGAGGGCATCGCGATCGCAGAGCTCCCGGAGGGCAACCGCACGCGCGTGGCGGGACTCATCGCCGACGGGATGGTCGACGCCGCGTCGGCGCTGCGCGGGCGTCTGACTCTCACTCTGCGCGGACGGCTGCTCGCGGACGCGGTGGTGCGGGAGCTGACCGACTGACGCTCAGCGCGGCAGCTGGTCGAGCCCGGTCGTGCGGCGCTGCGGGATCGTCGTGCTCGCGGTGTCGAACAGCCGCGTGGTTCGATCCGATCCATATGACGGCCAGCCGGGGTCGCCGGTCGTGATGAACGCGACCCAGGCGGCGTTCATCTCCACGGCGAGACGTCGCGGCGCATCCGGCCCCGCGAGCCGGTGCGCCTCTTCGTCGTCGAGCCTGTCGAACACGAAGCCGAGCTCGAGGGCATGCGCGGCCCGCAGATCGCGCACCGGGCTCGACCAGGCGAATTCGTACACGAAGGTCGACGACGGCTTCGCCTGTGCGACACGGGTGAGCCCGCGGCGCAGCATCATGTCGGTCGCCAGCTGTCCGAAGATCTCGCCCGTGGACGCACCTGGCCATTCGTCGCGGTACGCCTTCACCGCGCGACGGGGGATGCGCAGGGCCAGAGACGCGAGGAAGAGCTTCGTCTCGCTGATGCCGGCGAGCGCCTCCGGAGGGAACCACAGCCGGTACTCGTCGGTGTTGGTGCCGATCAGCAGCGGAGCGTCGATTTCGCCGAGCATCTCGTGCGGCGACTGCGGGAGGCTCTCGGGGTCGATCGCGACCTGGAATCCTGGCGCGCCGCCGAGGGGAGAGGAGCCGGCCGACTGCTGCCGGCGGGCCTCGAGGAGCTGCTCCGGTGGGACGGCGGCGAACGAGGCGCGATCGGCGCGGACCCCGAGTCGCTTCGCCATCTGGGTGGTGACGCGACCGGCATTGGCGGGGGTCTGCGCCTCGAGCGGACCCGACTCGATGATGGCCCCCGCGATCAGTGCGCGTGACTCGTCGCGAGCGAGGAGGGCGGCCACGAGCGCGCCACCGGCCGATTCCCCCATCGCGGTGATGCGGGCCGGGTCCCCGCCGAATGCCGCGATCTCGGCATGCACCCATTCGAGTGCAGCGGCGACGTCGCGGAGGCCGAGGTTGCGCGGGGCGTCATCGAGCACCGAGAACCCCTCGGCGCCGAGGCGGTAGTTGATCGAGACGAAGACGACGCCCGCCCGCGCGAACACGGCGCCGTCGTAGAGCGAGAGTGCCGCCGTGCCGCGCTCCAGAGCACCGCCGTGGATCCAGAGCACGACCGGCGCGCCGGCCGCATCCACCGGCGCCCAGACGTTGGCCGTGAGGATGTCCTCGCCGGGGATGTGCACCGAGCCGAGCAGCTCGCCGATCGCTCCGGGGTAGGGGAGCTGCGGCGCGGTGGGACCGAACTCGGTGGCCGCGCGCACGCCCTCCCAGGGAGTCACCGGCTGCGGCGCGCGGAAGCGGTTCTCGCCGAAGGGCGGCGCCGCGTAGGGGATGCCGAGGAAGCGGTGGATGCCGTCTGTCGTGGTTCCCTGGACGGTGCCGGCGCGGAGGGTGATCTGGGGATCGGACGTCATGCTCGTCATCGTAGGTCACCCGTGATGCGATGGATGAGAGGGGGCGCTCGGTCCGCGCCTCGCGGGTCGCGAACCGCCTCGAGAGAGCGGCACACGCACGACTCGACGGGTGAGACGGGCGGAAAGCTCTGCGCACCGGTAGAATTGGCACTCTGAGTATCCGAGTGCCAGCGGAAGGAGAAGTCGATGGTCACCGAGCGAGGACTCCAGGTTCTCCGCGCGATAGTGCAGGACTACGTCGAGACCCACGAACCCGTCGGCAGCCGCTCGATCGTCGACCGGCACTCTTTCGGCGTGTCTGCGGCAACGATCCGCAATGACATGGCCCTGCTCGAGGACGAGGAGCTGATCACCGCTCCGCACACGTCGTCCGGCCGGGTGCCGACCGACAAGGGCTACCGCGTCTTCGTCAATCACCTCGCCCAGTTGCGGCCGATGTCTGCGGCGCAGCGCTCGGCGATCGAGTCCTTCCTGGCAGAGCCGGCGGACCTCGACGACCTCATGGTGCGCACCGTGCGCGTGCTGACCCAGCTCACCGGCCAGGTGGCTCTCGCTCAGTACCCGTCGTTCGCTCGCGCGCACCTCACGCACCTCGAACTCGTGGCGCTGGCTCCCAACAGACTCCTGATCGTGCTCGTGACCGATGCCGGCGGTGTATCGCAGCGCATGGCCCCACTCCCGGTCGAGCTCGACGAGGCGGAGCTGGCCCTGCTGCGCGCGCGGCTCTCCGCGTTGATCACCGGTCGTGCCGTCAGTGATGCGGCTGATCGCCTGCAGAGTCTTCTCGCCACGGTCGACACGCCCAACGACGCGGCATTGCGCACGCTCGCGGCGATCGTGATCGACGAGCTGGGTGAGTTCCGTCAGGAGAAGCTCGTCATGGCGGGGGCGGCCACGCTCGCCCGCCGCGAACAGGACTTCCGCGGCAGCATCCATCCGCTCCTCGAGGCCATCGAGGAGCAGGTGACCCTGCTGCGGCTGATGAGCGAGATGGTGACCGACGAGCACGGCCTCGCGGCCAGCATCGGTACGGAGAATGCGCCGTTCGGCCTCGGCGAGGCATCGATCGTCGCGAGCAACTACGCCGCCCCCAGTGGGATGGCTCGTGTCGGTGTCATGGGACCGACACGCATGGATTATCCGAGCAACCTCGCGGCAGCACGGGCGGTCGCCCGTTACCTGACGCGGATGCTCGATGAAGACGAGGCGAGCCGCTGACACGCGGCTCCCACACGACAGACACGCGCAGAAAGGCGATTGTGGCGGACCACTATGAGGTTCTCGGGGTGTCCCGGGACGCTTCCATCGATGAGATCAAGAAGGCGTACCGGCGCCTCGCACGGCAGCTGCACCCGGATGTGAATCCGGGCGAGGATGCCGCAGAGCAGTTCAAGCTCGTCACCCACGCGTACGACGTGCTCAGCGACGACGAGTCGCGCCGTCGCTACGACATGGGCGGCGGAGACGGCGCGGCCGGGAACTTCGGAGGGTTCGGCGGCTTCGGCGACATCTTCGAGACGTTCTTCGGCGCTGCGCAGGGCGGTGGCCGCGGCGGGCGGCCGCGCTCGCGTCGGGAACGCGGCCAGGACGCCCTGGTGCGCGTGACCCTCGACCTCGGCGATGTCGTGTTCGGCGCGCATCGTGACATCGAGGTCGACACGGCGGTGCTCTGCGAGACCTGTCAGGGGTCCTGCTGCCAGGAAGGCACTTCGCCCGTCACCTGCGACATCTGCGGCGGCTCCGGTCACGTGCAGCGCCAGGTGCGCAGTCTGCTCGGCAATGTCGTCACCTCGCAGCCCTGCGGCACGTGCGAGGGCTACGGAACCACGATCCCGTACCCGTGCGGAACCTGCGGAGGCCAGGGCCGCGTGCGCTCGCGCCGCACCGTGTCTCTCGACATCCCGGCCGGCGTCGAGACCGGTCTGCGTCTGCAGCTCCCCGGCTCCGGAGAGGTGGGCAAGGCCGGGGGCCCCAACGGCGACCTGTACGTCGAGGTCACGGTGAACCCGCACGCCGCGTTCAGCCGTGACGGCGACGATCTGCTCGCGACGCTCGAGGTGTCGATGACCGATGCGATCCTCGGAACCGAGACCGCGATCCAGGGGCTCGACGGCGAGGTGGACCTCGAGATCCGTCCCGGCGTGCAGTCCGGAGACGTGCTCACGATCAAAGGGCGCGGGATCACACCGCTCCGCGGCACGCAGCGCGGCGACCTCCGCGTGGGCGTGCAGGTCGTGACACCCACCAAGCTCGACTCGGCGCAGCGCGCACTCATCGAGGACTTCGCCAAGAAGGCGAAGGCCCCGGGTCCGCAGCTCGCGCAGTTCCAGCAGGGACTGTTCTCCAAGCTCCGCGACCGATTCCGCGGACAGCACTGACCCATGGCCCTGCACTTCCTGCTCGAGTCCGCATCGGATGCCGTCACCGGCGACCTCGTGTCGCTGACCGGAGCTGAGGCGAAGCATGCCGCGGTCGTGCGTCGGCTGCGGGTCGGCGAGGCGATCACGATCGGCGACGGCAGGGGTGTCTGGCTCTCCGGCGTCGCCGAGCAGGTCTCGCCGGCGCAGGTGGATGTGCGGATCTCGGAGCGCGCGGAGCATTCGGCGCCGACCCCGCGCATCGTGCTGGTCCAGGCTCTCGCCAAGGGCGACCGCGATGAACTCGCGGTGCAGGCGGCGTGCGAACTCGGCGTCGACGAGATCGTGCCCTGGCAGGCGAGTCGCAGCGTCTCCCGCTGGGAGGGTGCAAAGGCGGCCAAGGGGCGGGAGCGCTGGGCATCGATCGTGCGAGAGGCCGCGAAGCAGGCGCATCGTGCGTGGGTGCCCGAGGTCGGCGCGCCCGTCACCACCGCGGAGCTCGCTGCACGGGCCGCGACGCAGCGCGTGCTGCTGTTGGATCCGACCGCGACCGGGCGGCTCTCCGAAATCGTCTCCGACGGGCGCGATCTGGTGCTCGTCGTCGGGCCGGAGGGCGGCATCGCCCCCGACGAACTGGCGCGACTGACCGAGGCAGGAGCTGAGCGCGTGCTGCTCGGCGACACGGTGCTGCGCACCTCAACCGCCGGACCGGCGGCGATCGCCGTGCTCTCGGTGGCGCTCGGCCGCTGGTGAGCGCCCCCACGCGCCCGGTGCGCAGTGGTCAGTAGACTTGAATCCATGACGGAACCCTCGATCTTCACGCGCATCCTGACCGGGGAGATCCCCGCCGAGATCATCGGCGAGACCGATCGGCTCTTCGCGTTGCGCGACATCGCGCCCCAGGCGCCGGTGCATCTGCTCGTGATCCCGAAGACCGCGGACTACCGTGACGTCACGGAGCTGGCCGCCGGAGACGCCGGACTGCTCGCCGAGCTCATCGCGTTCGCGAAGGAACTGGCAGCGCAGCACACTCCCGACGGCGACTTCCGCCTGGTCTTCAACACCGGAGCGAACGCCGGACAGACCGTTTTCCATGTCCACGCCCACGTGCTGGGTGGCGGCCTGACCGAGAAGAGCGTCGGTGCCTGAGAACCACGAACCGGCCGAGCGCAGCCTGGGTGGGCGTGAGCCCGAGGCTGTCGAGAAGATCTACGCCGACGGCGTCGCGATGGTGCAGCTGCTCGGGCCGCAGGACCGCCTGCTGCGGATGCTCGAGAAGGAGCATCGCGATGTGCAGGTGCTCGTGCGCGGCAACGAGATCACGCTCAGCGGCGGCGCAACGGAGGTCGCGAACGCGAAGAAGCTCGTGGACGAGCTGCTGGCGATGACGAAAGCGGGGCACGATCTGGCCCCCAGCGATGTGACGAACTCGGCGCGGCTGCTGCGCCGTGACGGCGGACCGCGACCGAGCGAGGTCCTCGGCGAGGCGATCCTGTCGACCAGGGGCCGGGTGATCCGTCCGAAGACCCTGGGGCAGAAGGAGTACGTCGACGCGATCGAGGAGAACACGATCGTGTTCGGCATCGGTCCGGCCGGTACCGGCAAGACGTACCTCGCGATGGCCAAGGCCGTGCAGGCGCTGCAGCGCAAGGAGGTCACCCGCATCATCCTGACTCGGCCAGCCGTCGAGGCAGGGGAGCGGCTGGGCTTCCTCCCCGGCACGCTGACCGACAAGATCGACCCGTACCTGCGCCCGCTCTACGACGCGCTGAACGAGATGATGGATCCGGAGATCGTGCCGCGGCTGATGGCCTCGGGCACGATCGAGGTCGCCCCGCTCGCCTACATGCGCGGTCGCACGCTGAACGATTCGTTCGTGGTGCTCGACGAAGCGCAGAACACCACCCCGGAGCAGATGAAGATGTTCCTGACCCGGTTGGGCTTCGGCACGCGCATGGTCGTCACCGGCGATGTCACGCAGGTCGATCTGCCGCAGGGCTCCTCGGGACTGCGCCTCGTGACGCGTGTGCTCGACGGGATCGACGACATCCATTTCGCCCGGCTCACGAGCGACGACGTCGTGCGCCACTCGCTCGTCGGACGCATCGTCGACGCCTACAGCGAGTACGACGAGAAGCGCACCGCGCAGCGGTTCGAGCGCGAGCAGGCGGCCGAGTTCGCCAGCCGAGCCGAGCGCCGCGGCGCCCAGCGACCAGGACCGCGCGATCGCGCGCCGAAACGAGGACTCTCATGATCGAGATCAACAACGAGTCGGCCATCGATGTCGACGAGACCGTGCTGCAGCGCCTGACCGACTACAACCTCGCGCAGTTGCACGTCAGCCCCGATGCCGAGGTCGCGATCGTTCTCGTCGATGAAGGGGCGATGGAAGCGCTCCACGTGCAGTGGATGGACGAGCCGGGGCCCACCGACGTGCTCAGCTTCCCGATGGACGAGCTGCGCCCAGGCACCGAGGACCGCCCGACCGCCCCCGGTCTGCTCGGCGACATCGTGCTGTGCCCCCAGGTCGCGGAGACGCAGGCTCAGGCGGCGAAGCACACGCTGATGGACGAGCTGATCCTGCTGACCACTCACGGCCTGCTGCACCTGCTCGGATTCGATCACGCCGAGCCCGATGAGGAGCGCGAGATGTTCGGGCTCCAGAAGCAGCTCATCGAAGGCTTCGCCGTGTCTGAACGCAGACGATGACAGCGGCTTTCCTCCTCGCCGGCGCCGTTCTGCTCGTCGCCTTCGGCGGTCTCATGGCCGCCATCGATGCGGCGTTCGGCGTCTCGTCGCGCTCGGACCTCGAGGAGATGGGCAGCGAGGGGCGCAATGCGCGTCAGCTGGCGCGCATCGCCGCGGATCCGGATGCCCATGTCAACGCCGTCGCCTTCATCCGCGTGCTCGCGGAGACGGCGGCCGCCGTGCTCGTCACCGTCGCGTTCATGTTCCTGTTCGACAACATCTGGTGGGCGATGCTCGCCGCCGCCGTACTGATGACCGGCATCAGCTTCGTGCTCGTCGGCGCCAGCCCCCGCACCTTCGGGCGCGACCACGCGGACGGGCTGCTGCGCGCGAACGCCCCCGTGGTCAGGGGGCTGCGGATCTTCCTCGGACCCATCGCGCAGGGCCTGGTCGCTCTCGGGAACCGGGTCACGCCCGGAGCCGGTCGCAGTTCGTTCAGCTCGGAGGAGCAACTGCTCAGCATGGTCGATGAGGCGGCATCCAATGACCTCATCGAGGAGGACGACCGCGACCTGATCCACTCGGTGTTCGACTTCACCGACCAGTTCGTGCGCGCGGTGATGGTTCCTCGCACGGAGATGGTGACGGTGGATGCCACCGCGTCGACCAGCGAGGCGATGGCGCTGTTCCTGAATCGTGGAGTCTCGCGCATGCCGGTCGTCGACGATGACGCCGACGATGTGGTCGGCGTGCTGTACCTCAAGGATCTGGTGCAGTTCGCGTTCCGGGACGAGAACGCGTGGCGGACGGCATCCATCCGCCCGATCTCCCGCCCTGCGACCTTCGTCCCTGAGTCGATGCGCGCAGAGACTCTGCTGCAGCAGATGAAGCGTGACGCGGTGCACGTGTGCCTCGTGATCGACGAGCACGGAGGGATCTCGGGTCTGGTGACCCTCGAGGATCTGATCGAGGAACTCGTCGGAGAGATCTCGGACGAGTACGATCAGGTATCCGCCGAGTTCGTGGAGCTCGGTGACGGACGATACCGCGTGAGTGCCCGGCTCTCGCTGGAGGATGTCGGCGACCTCTTCGGACTCGAACTCGAGGATGAAGACGTCGACTCGATCGGCGGACTGCTCGGCAAGGCTCTCGGGCAGGTTCCGCAGCCCGGTGCGACCGCGACGGTCCACGGTCTCGTGCTCACCGGGGGAGCATCGCGCGGGCGCGGACGAGGAATTGCGACGGTGTTCGTCGAACGAGCAGCCGTCGAGGTGGAATCGACAGAGGATGAAGGAGAGCGACGCGATGACTGAGCAGACGCGAAGTGGGTTCGTGACCTTCGTCGGGCGCCCGAATGTGGGCAAGTCCACGTTGACCAATGCGCTGGTGGGGGAGAAGATCGCGATCACCAGCGAGAAGCCGCAGACCACGCGGCGTGCGATCCGCGGGATCGTGAACCGCCCGCAGGGGCAGCTCGTGATCGTCGACACCCCGGGCATCCACAAGCCGCGGACGCTGCTCGGTGAGCGTCTCAACGACCTCGTCGACCAGGTGCTCGGCGACGTCGATGTGATCGGCTTCTGCGTGCCCGCGACCGAGAAGGTCGGACCGGGAGACCGTCGTATCGCAGCGTCGCTGGACGGGTATCCGCGTGCGAAGAAGGTCGCGATCGTCACCAAGACCGACGCGGCCGGCCGCGACGACATCACCGAGCGATTGCTCGAGGTCGATGCGCTCCGTGAGGACTGGGCGGCGGTCGTGCCGCTGTCCGCGCTCACCCGCGATCAGCTCGAAGTGCTCGCGGACGAACTGCTGAGCCTGATGCCGAAGGGCCCGCCCCTGTACGAAGAGGGCATCACGACGGACGAATCGCAGGAGGACCGGATCGCCGAGATGATCCGCGAGGCCGCACTCGAGGGTGTGCGCGATGAGCTGCCGCACTCCATCGCCGTGATCATCGACGAGGTCGCGCGGCGCGAGGACAGCGACCTCACCGATGTGCACGCGCAGATCGTCGTCGAGCGCGACAGCCAGAAGGCGATCATCATCGGGCACAAGGGAAAGCGGCTGCGCGACGTCGGCGCCCGTGCGCGCGGAGGGATCGAGGAACTCCTCGGAACTCGCGTGTTCCTCGGCCTGCACGTGAAGGTCGCGAAGGAGTGGCAGCGCGACCCGAAGCAGTTGGGCAGGCTCGGATTCTGACATGAGCCCACGAGACGGATCGACGGCGGCGGGAAGGCCGCCCACCTCGAGCAGATGACCGGTCGCAGCGAAGACCCGAACTCGCTGCAAGACGAGGTCTTCACACGAGTCTTCGACGCCCACTGGGCGGCGCTGCGGCATCACATCGAAGGTGCCGTCGCCGACGATGACGAAGTCACCGAGATCGTCTCGGCAGTCTTCCTCGAAGCCTGGACGAGGTTGGATGTCGCCCGGCCGATGGGTCGCGTCTGGCTGTTCCGGGTGGCCGATCGCGAGCTGCGTGCCCGGTCGGGCCGCACGGCGAGCAGGCGGGCTGTGTTGGACGCCGTGCATCACGGCATGGCCGGCACCACCGAGGAGCCGGGCGCAGCGGATCGACCTGCCGAAGAACTGCCGGATCGCGACAGCGTATTGCGCGCTTTGGGTGTCCTCACTGCGCGTCAACGGCGTATCATCATGCTGGCATACTGGGACGGGCTCACCGAGGGGGAGATCTCCGAGCTGATGCGGTATCCGCGACGAGGTGTGCGGACCATGCTGCGCCGCGCAGAGAAGCGGATGCGGGATGCTCTGGGCCTGGAGGGGGCGAGTGAGCGTGAGGGGTGATGAGGCTGTGCTCGAACGAGCGCTGACGGAAGCCGATCCGGCGCGCACTCCGCGCGACGCGGCGCCCGATGCCCGTGCGCTCGCGACTCGAGACCGCATTCTGCGCAAGTCCCGTAGCGCGCATCGCCCTCATTCTCGGGCAGTCGCCTGGGCGTCTGGCGCCGTCGCCGCGGGCGCCACTGCCATCTTCGCCGTCGCGATGCTCCTGCCGCAGGAGACCGCCACCGCCGGAACCCCCACCCCGCTGACCTTCGAGGGGTCCAGCACGGTCGCGGAGATCGTGGATGCGGCCGAGGAGGATCTCGCAGCCGTCACGGGTCCGGACACGCCGCTGCGCACGGTGCATGCCGCGTCGTGGGGATTCTCCGTCGATGTCGTCGACGAGAACGCCGAGGTCGTTCCCACGCTCTCCGAGCTCACTTGGAATCCGGACGGTTCCGGACGGATGACGGTTGTCCGCGGTGTGCCGTACGACCCGACGGACGCGGTGGCGCACAACCACGCAGAGGTCAGCAGCAGCGGGGACGTCGTCTCCGATCTGGTCATGTCGCCGGGTGACTTCGAGCCACTGTGGCCCGACATCCCCGGCGATTCGCGCGAGGACGTTCTCGCCCTGCTCACGGCTTTCGGCATGCCGGCTCAGCCCACCGCCTTCGACATCGAGTCGGCGTTCACCTCGACGTTCGACATGTGGACGCTCACCAATGCGCAGCACCGAGAGCTCCTCTCGCTTCTCGCGGAGACCGGAGACGGCGTCGCGCTCGGCGACACCACCGACCGACTCGGACGTCCGGTCGCCGGGATCCAGTTCCTCACGCCGGACAAGGGCGCCAAGGACGTCGTGCTCGTGTCGCTCGAGACCGGACGGATCGTGGGAGTGGAGCGGACCGCGATCGAAGCAGACGATGTCTACCCGGTGGGAGCGATCATCTCGTACCGGATGTGGGACGTGGAAGGCGAAGTGATTCCGTGAAGCGCGCGCGTGTGATGCTCACTCTGCTGGTCGTGGCGGTGTTCGCGCTCGGCTCCGTGCCGACGGCGGCCACGGCCGCGGAGGCGGTCATCGACCCCGATCCCCAGATCGCCGAGATGCTGGACGCCGTACCCGGTGGCATCCTGATCGACAGCCATCACGCGGTGTGGCCCGAACTCGACATGGAGATGACGGTTCCCCGCACCTCGGAGGTGACGGCGCGGTCGGTCGGCGGGTGCGCGACGGGGAAGATCTGCGCCTTCAACGCCTTCTTCGCCGACGGCAGTGCGCTCAGCTTCGGAACGTGCGGGGTCCACAGCATCCCCGCGAACTTCACGGTGAAGTCCGTCGCGAACGCGCGTTCTTCCGGGACGGCGCAGGCGCGCAACGGATCGACCGTGCTCAAGACGATCACCGCAGGGACGTTTCAGAACACCTCCGGTACCGTGACGAACATCCGCTGCACTCTCTGAGTGGCCGAACCGGGACTGATTGCGGTCAGAGCCCGTCGGTGCGGGGCGCCGAGCGGGTGCGCGATCCGACGTCAGTGAACTAATCGTGGAGAACCTCGTGCCGGACAACTCTTCGCTGGAGGGCATGCTCCGCGCAGCGAGCCCTGCGCGAACCGCGGCTGATGCCAAGCCCGATGCCGCGGCGCTGGTCGCTCGCGACCGCATTCTGACGTCAAGTCAGCCGGCGCACAGACGGCGCCGGACCATCGCCATCGGATGGGCATCCGGACTGGCGCTGGCCACAGCATCCGTCGTCGTTGCGGCGGTCGTGATGTCTCCACAGACGACCGCGCGCGCAGGAGCGCCCTTCTCGTCGGTGGCTCTGACGCCGACCGTCGCCGCGATCGTGGATCAGGCACAGGCGCAGCTTTCGACGTCCTCCGGTCCCGCCGAGCCGCAGCGCTTCGTGCGGACCGCGTCGTGGAACTTCTCTGTCGACGCGAGCACCGGCGAGCTGAGGGTCTTCACACAGCTGTCGACCATCTCCTGGGAACCTGACGGATCCGGTCATGTGATCCTCGTGAACAGTCCGGAACAGGACCCGGCCGATGCCGAGTGGTACTCCCACTCGGAGATTCCCCTTTCCGGGGACGTCGAGGAGTTCCCGATGCTGCCCGGTGAGTTCGTCACTCCGGTGACGGATCCGCCGGCGGAGTCTCTGGCCGGGATGGAGGACGCCCTCCGCGCTCTGGAAATGCCCGAAGGTGCGTCGGCGTTCGAGGCGGTGACGACGATCACGACCCTCCTCGGTCAGTGGACCCTCACGAATGACCAGCATGCGGCGCTCCTGCGCATCATCGAAGACGCAGGCGGTGCGGAGGCCGTACCCGCGACGCACGACCGCCTCGGGCGAGCGGTCGACGGCCTGCGCGTGATGTCTCCCGATGGTGCGGTCAGCGATGTGGTGTACGTGGCGGTCGACACGGGGCGCATCGTCGGTGTCGAGCGGACGGTCGTGAAGGCGGACTCTCTGCTTCCCGCCGGCGCGATCCTCGGATATCAGCTCTGGGACGTCGATGGGTCGGTCGGATGAGCGGCCGGTCACAGGCGCGCGACAGCACGCGGGAAGCCGTCTTCAAGGAGATCTACGACACGCTCTGGGCGCCGTTGCAACGCCATGTGGAGTGCATGGTGGACGACGACTCCGAGGTGGCGGAGATCGTGTCGGATGTGTTCCTCCTCGCCTGGCGCAAACTCGATACCGCCAAGCCCCTCGGACTCATCTGGCTGATCAGGGCCGCCGACAACAAGATCAAGGATCGCGAACGCAGCCATCGGGCGCGCGCCCGCGCCATGGACACCGTGCATGCCGTGTTCGCGGCACCGGGCGATGACGACATGCTCGAGACCCTCGCGGTGCGGCATGCGATCGAGAAGGTGCTGACCCAGCGCGAGCGGCGGGTCGTGAAGCTCGCCTATTGGGACCAGCTTGCGGCCGGCGAGATAGCCGAGCTGCTGCGCTGCTCCCAGGCTTCGGTGTGGACGACGCTCAGCAGAGCCCGCAAGAAGCTCGAAGCGGAGCTTGGGCTCGGCGAAGGGGAACCCGCGGTCGAGGCGCGACGCCGTGTGGAGGCAGCGCGCCCCGCGCCCCGGACGACGGGGTGACGCGGTTTCTGATCGACACATTGCGCGAGAAGCGAATACCTGACAAATGAGTTAATCCATGCGTTGGACTTTGCGTTCGTACGGGTGGACCGCCTAGCGTTCTAGTGAGCCATCCGGCCGCCGAGGAAACGATTGCCCTCGTCCCCGGCGACCGGATGGATCGCAACTGGTCACGCCGATTCCTACCGGGGGGTAAGGATCAGCGCGGCACAGGCGAGGACTTCACTCTCGATTCCGGGGGGCACGCGAGAGGAAGTCGCGGACGGTGGCGTTCCGTTGACAGCGGAACGCCACCGCCCTCTCTTTCCGCGCGATGATGGACGCACTGATCTTCACAGGAGGTGCGGCCATGCCACAGCACTGGATTGCCACGACGGCAGGATCACCTGAGGGATGGTCCTTCGAGGAGTACGAGGTTCCTGCACCGGCGGAAGGCGAAGTCACGATCCGCATCCACGCGGCCGGCGTGAATCCCGCTGATGCCAAGCACGTCGCTGCGCCGCGGGCCGATCTCGAGTTCCCCGTGCCGATCGGATACGAGGTCTCTGGCGACATCGCTGCCATCGGGCCGAACACGCGCATCGGCTCGGGCGCCGTAGGTATCGGAGATGAGGTCGTCGCTTTCCGCATCTATGGCGGATACGCGACAGAGATCACGGTTCCCGCCGCGAAGGTGTTCGCGAAGCCCTCGACGCTCACGCATCCCGAAGCGGCGAACCTCCTGCTCGCCGGCACGACCGCGGCAGAGATGCTGTCGGTCGTCGGCGCTGCGCCGGGGGAGACGATCCTGCTCCACGGTGCCTCAGGCGCGGTGGGTCTCAGCCTGCTGCAGCAGGCCCGCCTCCGGGGCGTCCGCGTGATCGGCACGTCCAGCCCGGAGCGCTTCGATGAGGTGCGTCGTTTCGGCGGAATCCCCGTGCGCTACGGCGCCGGCCTGAGCGAGCGGGTGCGAGGGGCCGCCGACGCCCCGATCGTGGCGGCCCTCGACGCCGTCGGTACCGACGAGGCGATCGACACCTCTCTCGAGCTCGTCGGCGACGCCCGACGTATCGTCACGATCGCCGCCTTCGGACGAGCAGCCGCCGCGGGCATCGTCGCGATCGCCGGCTCGATGCCCGCCAGTGCGACGTTCCGCGATGAGGTGCGCGGCGAACTGACGGCGCTCGCGCAGAACGGCGACCTGGTCGTTCCCCTGGCGCGGACATACCCGCTGGAACAGGCGCCGGCCGCGCACCGCTTCCTCGCCACGGGCCATCCTGGCGGCAAGCTCGCGTTGATCCCGTAGGTCAGTCGATCTCGCGCAGCGCCGACGTGACGATCACGACGTCGTCGCCGTACTCGGCATCCGCCGCATCCTGGATCGTGCCGTCATCCCACACCACCTGCAACCACACGTAGCCGCGCTCTGTCCCGATGCTCAGCGCGTCCTGACCCAGACGAGCGGCGATGTCGTCCTGAATCCTGGTCAACTCCGCCTCGTCGGTCTTGCCGTCGACACCACCCGTCGGATCCTCCGGTCGGATCGGGTCGTAGAGGGCCAGCATGATGGGCGGATCGGTGTTGAGGTACCGTTCGCCGTCGTATGTGCCGTAGACGGCATACGTTCCCCACGTGACGTCGCCACTGGTCTCGCTGCCATCGACGCCGTCCCACGTCCAGTCGTCCAGTGGGATGCCGCTGCACTGCGGCGGATACGACTCCGCGACGGCGCCGAGGCAGAGCTGCACGTCGCCGGCGACATCCAACACCGTCCCTGTCGCGATCACGCGGCCGTTCGGGAGCCCGGGCCGGGCCGACTCCAGGAGCTGGTCGGACGTGACCGTCGTGCTCGTCGGCGCAGGGGAGCCCCCCGGCCCCGTTGCGCACGCGCTCAGCACGAGAAGGCCGGCGAGGGATGCCGAGGCGAGGACCAGGCGACGCTGCGATGTGCTCATGACAGAGAGTGTCGGTCAGTCATCGATCGTCTCAACATCGTCGAACGGGCCTCGGCTTCCCTGCTACCATGACCTCATGCCTTTCGGCGGACTGCTTCTTCTTAGCTGCCGCGACGAGTCCTAAAGCTAGGGCCTTCCTCGTCGCGGCGCTTGTGTTGGCCCGTTTACCCTGACGAAGAGAAGAAGCCCCATCATGCAGAACACTCAGCGCCCGTCCTCGATGCCGATCCACAAGTACCGGCCGTTCCACGAGCAGATCAACGTCCACCTGCCTGACCGCACGTGGCCCGATGCCCGCATCACCGAGGCGCCCCGGTGGTGCGCGGTCGACCTCCGCGACGGCAACCAGGCACTGATCGATCCGATGTCGCCCGAGCGGAAGCGCGTCATGTTCGAGCTGCTCGTCAGCATGGGCTACAAGGAGATCGAGGTCGGCTTCCCGTCGGCCAGCCAGACCGACTTCGACTTCGTCCGTCAGCTCATCGAAGAGAACCTGATCCCGGACGACGTCACCATCCAGGTGCTTACCCAGGCCCGCGAGCACCTCATCGCCCGCACCTACGAGTCGATCGCCGGCGCCAAGCAGGCCATCGTGCACCTCTACAACTCCACGAGCGTGCTCCAGCGCGAGGTCGTGTTCCGTACCGACAAGCAGGGCATCATCGACATCGCGCTCGAGGGCGCTCGTCTGTGCCGCCAGTTCGAGAAGACGATCCCCGACACGAAGGTCTACTACGAGTACTCGCCCGAGAGCTACACGGGCACCGAGCTCGAGTTCGCCGTCGACATCTGCAACCAGGTGATCGAGGTCTTCGAGCCCACCCCCGACCGCAAGGTCATCATCAACCTGCCGGCGACCGTCGAGATGGCGTCGCCGAACGTCTACGCCGATTCGATCGAGTGGATGAGCCGCCACCTCGCGCACCGCGAGAACGTGATCCTGTCGCTGCACCCGCACAACGACCGCGGCACCGCGATCGCCGCCGCCGAGCTCGGCTACATGGCCGGCGCTGACCGCATCGAGGGCTGCCTGTTCGGCAACGGTGAGCGCACCGGCAACGTCGACATCGTCGCCCTGGGCATCAACTTGTTCACGCAGGGCATCGATCCGCAGATCGACTTCAGCGACATCGACCAGGTCAAGCGCACGGTCGAGTACTGCAACCAGCTGCCGGTGCCCGAGCGCAGCCCGTGGGCGGGAGACCTCGTCTTCACCGCGTTCAGCGGCTCGCACCAGGACGCGATCAAGAAGGGCTTCGAAGCCATGGCCGTCCGTGCCGAGGCTGAAGGCGTCACCGTCGACGACATCGAGTGGGCCGTGCCGTACTTGCCGGTCGATCCGAAGGACCTCGGCCGTTCGTACGAGGCCGTCATCCGTGTCAACTCGCAGTCCGGCAAGGGCGGCGTCGCCTACCTGCTCAAGGCCGACCACGCGATCGACCTGCCCCGCAAGCTGCAGATCGAGTTCTCGGGCGTCGTGCAGGCCAAGACGGATGCCGAGGGCGGCGAGGTCACGAGCGAGCAGATCTGGTCGATCTTCAACGACGAGTACCTGCCCGCCGCGGACACTGCGGCCAAGTGGGGTCGGTTCGAGCTGCTCGCGACACAGACCCGCAGCGACATGTCGGGCGAGGTCGTGCTAGACGTCGTGCTGCGCGACGACGACCAGCAGGTCTCCGTCACAGGCAACGGCAACGGTCCGGTCGCGGCCTTCGTCGAGGTGCTGCGCGCACAGGGCTTCGACATCACCGTCTACGACTACGTCGAGCACGCTCTCAGCGCCGGCGGCGACGCGCAGGCTGCGGCCTACGTCGAGCTGCAGGTCGGCGACCAGCGTCTGTGGGGTGTCGGCATCGACGGCGACATCTCGACCGCATCGCTCAAGGCGATCGTGTCGGGCGTGAACCGTTCGATCCGTACGCGTCAGCAGGAGCTCGCGGCCGTCTGAGCGGGCCGCCCCCGCTCCCGGAGCAGTGAGACGAAGGGCGAGGGTGTGCCCTTCGTCTCGCTGCGCTCGCTCAGGGCGCCGACCGCCGTCCCGTGAGCGAGGAGCGGGAGCGAGGAGACGAACGGCGCCTAGAGGTCGATGCCGGGTTTGACGATCGCGATCGCTCCGGTCTCGGCCGCCACCTTGCGGCGGTAGAGGCGGCGCTGCTCCGGCAGCGACACGTCGAAGCTGACCGCGAGGACGCGGATGACGGCGGTGACGACGATCCCGATCACGGCGGCCAGGGTGATCGGCATCGCCAGAGCATTCGCGACAGCGATGAATGCGCAGCCGGCACCCGCAGCCACGGCGTAGAGCGAGCCGACATGCATGATCGACGTCGGCAGGCCCATGAGCATGTCGCGCAGCACTCCGCCGCCGACCGCCGCGCAGACGCCGATGAAGACGGCGGGGACGGGCGGGATGCCGAACGCGATGGCCTTGCTGGTGCCGAAGGCGCCGAACATCCCGATCACCACGGCGTCGAGCACGACGATGACGGTGTTCAGCCGGTTGAAGAGCCCGGCCAGCAGCATCCCGAGCAGCGCGGCGCCCGTCGCCGTCAACAGATACCAATTGCTCTGCAGGGTCGCCGGCGTCTGACCGAGCAGGATGTCGCGGATCAGACCGCCGCCCATGCCGATCATGATGCCGATGATCGCGACGCCCAGCCAGTCCAGCCGTCGTTGACCCTGGAATCCTGACGCGAACATCGCGCCCTGCACTCCACCGAGTCCGACGCCGAGCAGATCCGCCCAGAGCGGAATGGTGAAGAGCGGTTCGGTCACGCCTCTATTCTCGCGCACGGAGGATAATCGAACGGTGCCCACTTACCGAGACGAAGCGGTGATCCTGCGCACTCACAAACTCGGTGAGGCGGATCGCATCGTCATCATGCTGTCTCGGCGTCACGGCAAGCTGCGCGCGGTGGCGAAGGGTGTGCGCCGCACCTCGTCGAAGTTCGGTTCCCGGCTGGAGCCGTTCATGGTCGCCGATGTGCAGCTGTACCAGGGACGCTCACTCGACATCGTGCAGCAGGCGGAGTCCCTCGGCTCCTACGGCTCCGAGATCGCGGCGCACTACGATCGCTACACGGCGGCGAACGCCATGGTCGAAACCGCCGATCGGCTCAGCGACTCGGAGGCGACCTCCGACCAGTACCTGCTGCTCGTCGGCGGGCTGCGGGCGCTCTCGCGCGGCGAACACGTGCCGCGCAGCATCCTCGACTCCTACCTCCTGCGGGTCATGGCACTGTCGGGCTGGGCCCCGTCGCTCGAGGACTGCGCGCGCTGCGCCGCGCCAGGGCCACACACGACCTTCGTCGCGCAGCTGGGTGGACTCATCTGCAGCGACTGCGCGCCGGCCGGCAGCCCACGAGTGGCGGAGAAGACGCTTTCCCTGCTGCGCTCGCTCATGCGGGGGGAGTGGGACGTCATCGATGCGGCACCGCACGCGGACACCGCCGCGGCATCGGGCCTGGTGGCCGCGTACGCTCAATGGCATCTGGAGCGCGGCATCCGCTCGCTCGCGCACGTGTCGGACATCCCTCGAGAAGGAGCACGGTGAGTCCCAAGCCGTTCACGCACAAGGACGCCGTGGCGTACCGCCCCCTGGACTGGACGGGTGTGTATCCGCCGACGTTCCCCGCGGTGCCCGAGCACGTGGCGATCGTGATGGACGGCAACGGCCGATGGGCCAACCGGCGCGGCCTCAACCGCATCGAGGGGCACAAGGCGGGCGAGGAGGTGCTGCTCGACGTGGTCGCCGGTGCGATCCAGGCCGGAGTGAAGCACCTCTCCGTGTACGCCTTCTCCACCGAGAACTGGGCGCGCTCTCCCGAAGAGGTGCGGTTCCTCATGGGTTACAACCGCGACGTGCTGCACCGCCGACGTGATCAGCTCAACGAGTGGGGTGTGCGAGTGCGCTGGGCCGGTCGCAAGCCGCGGCTCTGGGGCAGCGTGATCAAGGAGCTGCAGTACGCCGAGCAGCTCACCCGCGGCAACGACACCCTGACGCTCACGATGTGCGTCAACTACGGCGGGCGGATCGAGATCGTCGACGCCATGCGGTCCATCGCTGCGGACGTCGCGGCCGGACGCGTGAAGCCGAACGCGATCAGCGAGAAGATGATCCGTCGGCACCTGTACGTGCCCGACATGCCGGATGTCGACCTGTTCCTGCGCAGCTCGGGGGAGCAGCGCACCTCGAACTTCCTGCTCTGGGAGTCGGCCTACGCCGAGATGGTGTTCCTCGACACGCTCTGGCCGGACTTCTCGCGGGAAGAGCTGTGGCGCGCGATCGGGGTCTACCTCTCGCGCGACCGACGCTTCGGAGGGGCGATCGACGCCCCTTCCGGTTCCTGAGCGCCTCTCGTCTCGGCGCTGCGCTCCTCGCTCACGGGCCGCGCAGCGAGACGACGGGCCGTCTGAGCACGCAGCCAGCGCTCCGTCTCCCGCGGATGGCGCAGGCGCACGACGGTGAGGTGCGGGAAGCGCTCGCGCTTCACCGGCATCTGCTGCGCCCAGGAATGCCGCGTCTTGGTCTGCCAGGCGAGGATGTTGTCGTCGGGATCACGCGCCGAGAGCAGCTGTCGGAGCGGCTTCTCGACGTTCCCGTTGTACAGCTCGGTTCGGCGGATGCTGCGGCTGAGCGTGCGTCGAAGAAGGCGACCGCGCACCACGGGCCAGGGGTAGTCGAGCCAGATCGCGAGCTGCGCGCGCGGCGTCATGATCTCGTCCGTGCCCTTGCTGGTGTACTGCCACTCGGTGATCCAGCGGTCTTCGGCGGCGAAGGCGCGGACATCGTCGAGGAACTCCGGTCGTGGCGTCCAGTTCGGTCCGTGGAAGAGCCCGTCGATCTCGACGTGACGGAGCCCCCACATCTCGCCGAGGCGGCGGGCGAGCGTGGTCTTCCCCGAACCGGTGACGCCGGCCACGAGCACGCGCTCCGGCCGAAAGGGGAGCGGATCACGTGCGGAGAGCATCCGAGAATCCTATCCATGAACTGTCTCCTGGGCGCCCTTCTTCTCGCTGCGCTCGCTCAGGGGGCGGGGGTTCGGCTCGTTGCGCCGCTCAGGGGCGGGGGCGAAGCGGACGCCGGAATAGCTCATAGGCGCATGGGGTTGGATGAAGATGTGAGCGAACCCATCTCCATCGACATCTGGTCCGACATCGCCTGCCCGTGGTGCTACATCGGCAAGCGCAACCTCGAGAAGGGCCTCGAAGCCGTCGCCGGCGACGACGACGCCCCGGAAGTGACGGTGACCTTCCACTCCTTCGAACTATCTCCCGATACCCCCGTCGACTTCGACGGCGACGAGATCGACTTCCTCGCCGGACACAAAGGCATGCCGCGCGACCAGGTCGAGCAGATGCTCTCCAACGTCACCGGTGTGGCCAAGAACGCAGGCCTCGAGTACCGCTTCGACCTGCTGCAGCACACGAACACGGTCAAGGCGCACGAGCTCCTGCACTTCGCGAAGGCGGAGGGGTTGCAGCATGAGATGGAGGAGCGGCTGATGTCCGCGTACTTCACCGAGGGCAAGCACGTCGGCCGCATCGACGACCTCGTCGAGCTCGCCGCCGAGGTCGGCCTCGACGCCGCCGCCGCCCGCGAGGCTCTGGAGTCCGCCCGTCACCTTCCGGACGTGCGCCAGGATCAGGACCAGGCCCGTGCCTACGGCATCCAGGGCGTGCCGTTCTTCGTGATCGACGGCCAGTACGGCATCAGCGGCGCTCAGCCGCCCGCTGCGTTCGAGAACGTGCTGCGTGACCTGTGGGCCAAGCGCGACGAGGCCGCGGAGGAATCCGCCGCCGTCTGAGCCGGTACAGAAGAAGCCCGTCCCGACTGTGCGCAGTCCGGACGGGCTTCTCGTGTCGAGCGCTGTTCAGCGAGTGAGCGCAGCTTCGATCGCGCCGACGATCTCGGGGTCGTTCGGCTTCTGCTTGGGGCGGAAGCGGAGCACGTCGCCATCGGGGAGCACCAGGAACTTCTCGAAGTTCCACTCCACGCGACCGGCCTTGCCGCCGGCGTCCGGAGCCTCCTTCAACGCCTTGTAGAGGTCGGAGGCGTTCTTGCCGTTGACCTTGACCTTGTCATTGATGGGGAAGCTCACCCCGTAGGTGGTGGAGCAGAACTCGAGGATCTGCTCGACCGAACCGGGCTCCTGGCCGAAGAACTGGTTGCACGGGAACCCGACGACCGAGAACCCGCGGTCGCCGTACAGGCGCTGGAGCTCCTCGAGCTGCTCGTACTGCGGGGTGAGCCCGCACTTCGAGGCGACGTTCACCACCAGGACGACGTCGGCGCCGAGATCATCCAGGGTCTTCTCGTTGCCCTGGGCGTCGGTGAACGGGATCGAACGGAGCGCAGAATCGGTCATACTTCACAGCTTAGGTCGATGGGGCACCAGGGGCTCCGCGTCTGGGAGAATGGAGGGGACATGACTCTCGCCACCGCTTCCCCGCGCACGCTTCGCATCGGTCCCATCGACCTCGACGTGCCGGTCGTCCTCGCACCCATGGCGGGGATCACGAACACCGCCTTCCGTCGTCTGTGCCGCGAGTACGGCGCCGGACTCTACGTCAGCGAGATGATCACCTCGCGCGCGCTCGTCGAGCGCAACGAGACGACCATGCGGCTGATCCGCCACCACGAGTCCGAGACGCCGCGCTCGATCCAGCTCTACGGCGTCGACCCGAAGACGATCGCCGACGCGGTGCGCATCATCGTGGCAGAGGATCACGCCGATCACATCGACCTCAACTTCGGATGCCCGGTGCCGAAGGTCACCCGCAAGGGTGGGGGAGCAGCGCTGCCGTGGAAGAGCTCGTTGTTCGCTGACATCGTCACGCAGGCCGTGAAGGCCGCAGGCGACATCCCTCTCACGGTCAAGATGCGCAAGGGCATCGATCGTGACCACCTCACCTTCCTCGACGCAGGGCGCGCTGCCGAGGACGCCGGAGTGGCGGCCATTGCGCTGCATGCGCGCACGGCAGGCGAGTACTACTCCGGGCACGCCGACTGGAACGCGATCGGTGAGCTCAAGCAGGCTGTCACCAGCATCCCGGTGCTCGGCAACGGCGACATCTGGTCGGCGGACGACGCCGTGCGCATGATGGAGCAGACCGACTGCGACGGCGTCGTCGTCGGGCGCGGATGCCTCGGTCGTCCCTGGCTCTTCGGTGAGCTGGCCACGGCGTTCGGAGGCGAGGGCAAGACCGTCGATGCGACACTCGGATTCGTGGCCGACGCCTTCAAGCGGCATGCGGAGCTTCTGGTCGAGTTCTTCGAGGACGAGGATCGCGGGTGCCGTGACATCCGCAAGCACGTGTCGTGGTACTTCAAGGGCTATCCGGTCGGCGGCGACATCCGCACCGGTCTCGCCACGTCGTCCAGCCTCGCCGAGATCGACGAGCTGCTCGCCCGTCTCGACCACTCCGCTCCCTACCCCGGCGCGGACGCCGAGGGGCAGCGCGGTCGCGCAGGGCACGCCAAGCGCACGGCTCTGCCGGACAAGTGGTTGGAGTCGCGCGAGATCGCGGCCTCGACCTCGGAGATGATGCGAGGAGCGGAGATCGAGAACAGTGGTGGTTGATGCTTCGACCGGCCGAGGCGCTTCGCGTGCCGACGGCTACGACCCGCGCGACGCCGAGCGTTTCGTCGCGGAGACGCACCGCTCGGAGCGCAACGATTTCGCCCGTGATCGTGCGCGCGTGCTCCACTCGGCCGCGCTGCGCCGACTCGCCGCGAAGACGCAGGTTCTCAGTCCCGCCAGCACCGCCGACTTCGCGCGCAACCGGCTCACGCACTCGCTCGAGGTCGCCCAGGTCGGCCGCGAGCTCGCCACCGCGCTCGGCGTCTCGGAGGACGTCGTCGACACCGCCTGCCTGAGCCACGATCTCGGGCACCCGCCGTTCGGCCACAACGGCGAGCGTGCGCTGAACGAATGGGCCGAGCACATCGGCGGGTTCGAGGGCAATGCGCAGTCGCTGCGCATCCTCACCCGGCTGGAGGCGAAGGTCCTCGACGCGGACGATCGATCTGTCGGGCTCAACCTCACACGCGCCAGCCTCGACGCCACGTGCAAGTATCCGTGGACTGTCGACAGCCCCGTCCCCGACCCGGGTGGGCGCCTGAAGTTCGGCGTCTACCCCGAGGATGAGGCCGTCTTCCGCTGGATGCGTGAGGGCGCCCCTGGGCGTCTGCGCTGCATCGAGGCGGAGATCATGGACCTCTCCGACGACATCGGCTACTCGGTCCACGACTTCGAAGACGCGATCGTGAACGGCTACGTCGACGTCTCGCAGCTGTCGGATCCGCGCGAGCACGAGGCGCTCCTCGGCCGCATCCAGCAGTGGGTCGGCTACGACTTCACCCGAGATGAGCTGGCCGATGCGCTCTACCGCCTCGGCTCGCAGGCGATGTGGTTGACATCCTTCGACCGCTCCCGCCGCGACCTCGCGCGTCTGAAGAACCTCACGAGCGATCTGATCGGTCGCTTCGCTCGGGCATCGGTCGCGGCGACGCGCGAGGCATACGCCGGTCCGGTGCTCGTCCGCTACAACGCGCACGTGGTCGTGCCGCGTGTGGTCGAGGTCGAGATCGCGGTGCTCAAGGGCATCATGGGGCAGGCGATCGTGACGATCGAGGCCCGCAAGGGCGTCTACAAGGAGCAGCGTCGGGTGCTCAAGCGACTCGCCGATGTGCTGTGGTCGACCGATGCGCTGTGGTCGGCCGGAGCCGATGTGCTCGAACCCGCCTTTGCCGCCGACTTCATCGACGCGACGAGCGACGCCGAGCGCGCCCGCGTGATCGTCGATCAGATCGCCAGCCTCACGGATCAGAGCGCGATCGACTGGCACAACCGCCTCGTGGGAGAGATCGATCCGGCCGAGGTCGGCATCTGGACGCCACGGCACGCCCGGCATCCGCGTCCGGGTGTGCACGGGAGCGCCGAGAGGCAGGCCGTCGTCGAAGGGGTCGGCTGATGCCCCGCATCCGTCAGGCCGACGTCGACGAGGTCAAGGCGCGCACCAACATCGCCGACATCGTGGGCGAGCGCGTCGCACTGAAGTCCGCCGGTGTCGGGTCGCTCAAGGGCTTGTGCCCCTTCCATGACGAGAAGAGCCCGAGCTTCCATGTGCGCCAGCAGGTCGGGTACTACCACTGCTTCGGCTGCGGCGAGTCCGGCGACGTGTACTCGTTCCTGCGGGAGATCGACCACGTCAGCTTCACCGAAGCGGTGGAGCGTCTGGCCGGGCGCATCGGCTACACCCTGCACTACGAAGACGGCGGCGCCGCCCCCGAGACCAGCGGCCGCAGTCGGTTGTACGCCGCGAACACGGCGGCCGCGGAGTTCTTCCGTGCGCAGCTGCTCTCGCCGGATGCCGAGGCAGGGCGCCGCTTCCTGGGAGAGCGCGGCTTCGACGCGGGCGCGGCAGCCCACTTCGGCGTCGGCTTCGCGCCCCGCGGATGGGACGGGATGCTCAAGGCCCTCACCGCGCAGGGGTTCACGCGCGAGGAGCTCAGCACCGCCGGGCTCGTCTCCACCGGTCAGCGGGGCGTCTACGACCGCTTCCGTGGCCGGCTCGTATGGCCGATCCGCGACGTGTCAGGCCAGACCATCGGCTTCGGCGCGCGCAAGCTCTTCGACGACGACCAGGGGCCGAAGTACCTGAACACCCCGGAGACCCCGATCTACAAGAAAGCCCAGGTGCTCTACGGGCTGGACCTCGCGAAGCGCGATATCGCCCGCGGGGACCCCCGTCGGGTCGTGGTGGTCGAGGGATACACCGACGTGATGGCGTGCCACCTGGCCGGCCTCACGACCGCGGTCGCGACCTGTGGCACGGCGTTCGGAACCGAGCACATCAAGGTGTTGCGGCGCGTGATGGGCGACGACAACGCCTCCGGTGAGGTCGTGTTCACCTTCGACGGCGACGAAGCCGGGCAGAAGGCGGCGCTGCGAGCGTTCACCGAGGACGACCGCTTCAACGCGCAGACCTTCGTCGCCGTCGCCCCCGACGGCCTCGACCCCTGCGACCTGCGTCTGCAGCGCGGAGACGCGGCGGTGCGCGGACTCATGGACGCGAAGGTGCCGATGTTCGAGTTCGCGATGGACCGCAAGCTCGCCGGCTTCGACCTCTCGACCGTGGAGGGACGGGTCGGCGCACTCCGCGGAGCTGCGCCGATCGTGGCCGAGATCCGCGACCGACTGCTGCGTCCGGGGTACGAGCGCGTGCTCGCACGGCGTCTCGGCATGGACCCCACAGAGGTGCACAACGAGGTCGAGCGTTCCTCGCGGGGCGGGGGATCCCCGGCTCCTGCGCACCGGGAGCAGCCGGTGCCGATCGATCCGGCGACAGGAGCGCCCGGTGTCGCCCCTGTCACACTGGCGAGTCTTCCCCGCTCGCCCGACGTCGCGGTGGAGCGTGACGCCCTGATGGGTGCTCTGCAGTACGGGCATCAGGTCGACCAGGCGCTGCTCAACAGGGCGCTCAGCACGCCGTTCCGCACGCCCGGACTCGATGCCGTGCGGGAAGCCGTGGCCGCCGCACCGGACCGCACCAGGGCCGGCTGGGTGACCGATGCGGTCAACAGCGTGCGCGAGCCCTACCGGTCGCTCGGCGGCGAGCTGCTGATGACCCCGTTCCCCGCCCGGGATGAGGAGCGGGCGGTCGCGACCGTCGCCGATCTCGCCCGGCGCCTCATCCTGCGCCAGCTCGAGCACGAGAAGCAGGAGATGCTCGGCGCCGTGCAGCGCGTGCCGGCCGATTCCGACGGCGGAAGGGCGCTGCGTATGCGGTTGCGTGACATCGACGCGGAGCGTCAGAGGTTCGCCGAGTCGTAACCCGGCTCGTCCCGCGCAGCACGGCAGGATGGAGACATGTCTCGACGGCCGGAATCCCAGAATGCGATCGAGTGCTCCGATCTGGTCATCGACCGCATCGGACACGGATTGCCGACGCGCGCCGTCGACGGGGTGACGTTCTCGCTGGCACCGGGGAACCTGATCTGCGTCGCCGGTCCCACCGGGTCGGGCAAGTCGACGCTGGTGGCGGCGTTGGCCGGGTCCACTGACCCCTCCGTGCGTGTGGTCGGCGGCAGCGCGCGCGTGTGCGGCGTGGATGTGCGACGCCCTGGGCGCAAGCACCGCATCCTCACGTATCGCACCGGTTTCGTACCGCAGGGGGCCGGAGGTGATCTGCCACCGCGCCTCACCGTGAACGAGGTCATCGCCGAGCCGATCCTCATGCGTGAGAAGCGCGTGAACTCGAAGGCGCTGTCGATCCGCGTGGCCACTCTGCTCGACGAGCTGCACCTTCCGCTCGGCACGGCGGCGAAGTTCCCCTATGAGCTCAGCGCCGGTATGCGGCAGCGGGTGGCGATCGCTCGCTCCTTCATCCTCGAACCTCAGGTGCTGATCGCCGACGAGCCGCTCGCGAATCTCGATCTCGAGGTGCGTCCTGTCGTGTTCGACGCCATCACGAGAAGGCGCAAAGAACAGGGGATGGCGGCGCTGCTCGTCACCAACGACGCCGACTTCATCCGGGAGCTCAACGCCGAGACACTCATGCTGCGCAGCGGTCATGTCGTCGCGCGCGGCGTCGGCAAGGACCTGCTGTGGGTGCCGAATGCCGAGGCGGATTCACAGCACTGAACGCGACACGCCCGAGGGACGCAGAAGCGTCCCTGGTGTCACGAGTAGCCCACGGAGTTTGCTAAGCTTGTCGAGTTGCCCGCGCAGCGGAGCACATTCCTCGGTAGCTCAATTGGCAGAGCAGCCGGCTGTTAACCGGCAGGTTCTTGGTTCGAGTCCAAGCCGGGGAGCCAATAAGGGCCCGGAACTCCTACGAGTTCCGGGCCCTTCCTTTCGCACAGAGTATGAGTGCTCCAGGTGATTGTCCCTGTGACGCGAGCTCTCGGCCGCGACCAAGAGCTCGCGCCATCCGGGTATCTCTACTTGGGGAACCCAGGTCCTACCTGCTTGCTGAGGACACGGTAGTCGCGCCAATAGATCGATGCGCTGAGCGGCGCTCGAACGTAATAGCATCCACTGATCCACACTGTGCCTTTCGGAGCAGTGGCGTTCTGACATGAGCTGTTGCTCGTGAACACGACGTGTCCGGTCGTCGCGGCACTCGCCGGGACGACGGAACTCAGAGCCAGTGCTATTCCGAGTGCCCCCGCAACCAAGAACTTCTTACGCATTTCATCTCCGGTCTTCGATGACGCTGAACCATTGTCCTGATGGACATGGCAAGCAGGAGCGTAGCTCGGAGAAGACCGCGGGTTCGCTCGACTCACCCGGCGTGTCTCAGCGGGACGAGCCGGCGAGGCTTCCCTTGACCTTGCCGTCCATATCGAAGACGACGCAGAAGATCTTGCGTGCGCCGGGAACATCCCATTCTTCCTGGGTCGGGATGAGAGGGAAAACGTCCAGTGATGACTCGGCCTTGTCCACTCCGATGAACTTTGTGAACTCGTCGCCGACGCATTCGCTGGAGGCAGCGTCGAGGGTCTCAGCCGAATAGTCCATCTCGGGGAGCGAGATCGAGTGGAAGATCTCTTCATCGTGCGGCTCCGCACAGGGAACGACCCGTGCGTCTCCTGGAAGGCCGCTTGGCCCCTGGACTCTGCAGTCGCCCAGTTTCGCGACGGCTGTGACCGCTGTCGCGGATCCAGTAGCGGGCGCCATCGACGATGAGTCGGAATCCTCCCCAGGGGGCATGGCAGCGCAACTTGCGAGTGCCACAGTGAGAAGCGTGGCCAATCCCGTCGAATACAGCACCGTTGTCCGCCATTGAGGCGCCTTGATCATGTTCATCGCCATCGCCGGTGTCAGCCCTCGAGGTTGTCGATGCCGGGCATCCAGCTGGAACCCGGTCGTCCCCATCCGCGCTTGCGAGAGATCTTCTGCACGGTCTTCCAATCGCCGTCCGAGAGTCGGTCGACGTAGAGGATGCCGTCGAGGTGGTCGAACTCATGTTGCATGATGCGCGCCCGCCAGCCGTCGACCTCGATCGAGACGGGGGTGCCGTCGAGGTCGGTGGCGGTGACGCGAACGCGCTCTGAACGGCGCAGAGGGAATCGCTCCCCGGGGAAGGACAGGCAGCCCTCGGACTCGAGATCGGGATCCGGGTCGCCGGGCTCGAGCGGCGTCATCCAGAGTTCCGGATTGATGAGCACGCCGCGCCACGGCTGATCGTCGTCGTCGACGTATGAATAGGTGTAGATGCGAAGCGGCACGCCGACCTGCGGGGCCGCGAGACCGACGCCGGGAGCGGTGTCCATGGTCTCGAACATGTCGGCGACGAGGGTGCGGACGTCGTCCGTGATCTCGTCGACGCGGGAAGCGGGGGAGTGCAGAACAGGGTCGCCCATGATGCGAATCGGAAGTACAGCCACGTCACAACCCTAGTGCGCGGGGTGGGCCGGGTAGGGTCTTAGTGTGAGCGCAGGGGTATGGATGAACGCGGTAGAAGACGTCGGCGACCAGCTCGTCGGCGCCTTCCAGAACCCCGGACTGCTGCTCGGTATCCCGCTAGCGCTGGCCGGCGCGGTCTTCATGTCGTTGGGCGCGCAGTATCAGCACCGCGGCGTGGAGAAGGTCGAGCGGCTCAGCGGGTCCACGGGCACCTCGGGACTCAGCGTCGCTCAGCTCAAGGGACTGCTCACGCGTCCGTCATGGATCCTCGGCACGTTGATGCTCGGGCTGGCGATCGTCTGTCAGCTCGCTGCGCTGGTGAAGGCCCCGCTGATCGTCGTGCAGCCGCTCGGAGCGATCGCACTCGTGATCACGACGCTGCTCAACGCGCGCATCTCCGGCCATTCACCCACCCGGCAATCGATCACGGCGATCGTCTGCTGCGTGGGCGGCATCTTCCTCTTCGTCTTCTTCGCGGCGATCTTCGCCACCGAACAGGACATCACGGACCGTGAGCTGTTCGTCATCCTGGCGATCCTGCTCGTGGTGATCATCATCCTCGGTGCCTTCTGGTTGATACTCCGGCATCGCATGCGCGCTCTCTTCTACGTCATCGGCGCCGGCATCCTCTACGGTTTCGTCGCGACCCTCGCCAAGGTCGTCATCAAGCGCATCGAGGCGGGGAACTTCGAGTGGATCACGGCGATCTGCGTGCTCGCACTGATAGCCGCGTCGGCCGTGGGAGCGTACTTCGTGCAGACGGCCTACAGCTCGGGTCCGCCGGACCTCGTGATCGCCGGACTCACCGTCGTCGACCCGCTCATCGCGGTGCTCATCGGAATGGTGATCCTCGGCGAGGCCTCCGCCGCACCGCCGTGGGTGCTGGTGATCTTCGGCGTCGCCGGGGCGATCGCGGTCTGGGGCGTCATCGGTCTGGCCCGGTACCACCCGCAGGTGCTCAGCGACAGCCAGGAGCTCGGCATCGCCCGCGGCAGCGGACCTGCTGCCGGGGCCGCCGCCACGCCGTCGAACGATCAGACTCAGCCTGGTGGCGACCCGCTCCCGGGTTCGACGAACACCCCGTAGCTCGGCGCACAGGCCCGGCCCTGCGGTGAGCAGGTGTCAGTAGGCCGGGTCGATCAGATCGGGGGAGACCTCGGCGGCGGCCGCTTCGTCGACGAAGAACACGGTGCGCTTGCGCCCCTTCGCGCCCGCTGCAGGCACACTCGTGTAGCTCGCGCCGGCGAGTGCCAGGCCCAGGGCGGACGCCTTGTCGGCTCCGGTCATGACGAGCCAGACGCGCTTCGACGAGTTGAGGACCGGGCGGGTGAGCGTGACCCGCTCGGGCGGAGGCTTGGGCGAGTTGCGCACCGGCAGCGCGGCGGCGTCCGTCACCGTGACCTCATCGCGATCCGGGAAGAGCGAGGCGATGTGGCCATCCGGGCCCACACCGAGGAAGCACACCGCGAACGAGGGCCACGGGTGCTCGTCAGTTCCGAAGCGCGCCAGCTCAGCCGCATATGCCGCCGCCGACTCGTCGAGGGTGACTACCGTGTCAGGGCCGGCGACCTCGTGCACGTTCTCCGGCGGGACCGGGATGTGATCGAGGAGCGCTTGACGCGACTGCAGCGAGTTGCGGTCGGGATCGTCGCGGGGGACGAACCGCTCATCGCCCCACCAGAAATGCACGAGCGACCAGTCGATGGACGCGGCGCGCGGATGCTCCGCCGTCGCTCGCAGCACCGCCCCGCCCATCGATCCGCCGGTCAGGGCGATGTGCGCGATACGTCCGTTGCGGGTGCGCGCACGCACCCGCGTCAGGAATCGTTCGGCCACGCTCGTGGCGAGGGCGGCGGGCGTGGGTTCGACCACGACCCGCTTCTCTGCGGACGGTGTCTGCGACGACATCATGCTCCTGTCTCGGGCGGACCCAGCTTCTCCCAGCCCTCGGTGATCACTCGACCGTACAGGACGTCGGGGTCCAGTCTGCGCAGCTCCTCCGCGAGGCACTCCCGCAGGGTGCGACGTGGAAGATGCAGATCGTGGTTCGGCTGACCCGGCTGAGTCAGAACAGCGACGCCGGGCGTCGGCCGCTCCAGCAGGATGTCGCCCGACGCGCGGGTCAGACGCACCGACTTGATGCCCTCTTCCCAGTGCGACGGGTCCTCGTACGACCAGCGCACCGGCACCTCGAGTGCCATTTGCAGCCACGCGGCCAGCAGCGCGGTCGAGGGCGATGCGGCGGCACCGCGGACCTCGACGCCGGTGATCTCCTCGTAGGGTGGCTGATCGAGCACGGCGGCGAGCTGCTCGCGCCAGTGCGTCAGGCGCGTCCAGGCGAGATCCGTGTCGCCGGGGGCGTGGGTCTCGCCGAGGAGGGCGAGGCGGTCGCGCACATCGCTCGCGGTCGCGGCATCCGTGATGCGTCGCTGCGCGATCTTGCCGAGCGGGGACTGCGCGGGGTTCACGGGGGCTTCTTCCGGCCACCAGGCGACGACAGGAGCATCGGGCAGGAGCAGGCCGGTGATCAGGCTCTCCTCGTTGCTCGCGGCATCGCCGAACGCGCGGAGGACCACGACCTCGCTGGCTCCGGCGTCGCCACCGACGCGGATCTGCGCGTCGAGTCGGGAATCGCCGTCACCGGTCGTGATGACGATCACGCGCATCGGGTGCTCGCGAGAGGCGTCGTTTGCGGCATCGATGGCCGCCTCGGCAACACCGTTGCGGGCGGAGATGACGAGGGTCAGCACGCGTCCGAGTGCGACGGCGCCGCCCTCCTCGCGCACCTTCACCAGCTGCTTGGCGACCTGGCTGACCGTCGTGTCGGGAAGGTCGATGATCACGGTCGTCTCCAGACTCGTCCGTCGCGGGCCAACAGGGCGTCGGCGGAGGCCGGTCCCCACGAGCCGGGTGCGTACTGCTCCACTGGGCCGCCCTCGGCTGCCCAGTACTCTTCCACCGGGTCGAGGATCTTCCAGGAGAGCTCGACCTCCTCGTGCCGCGGGAACAGCGGCGGATCGCCCAGGAGGACGTCCAGGATGAGACGCTCGTACGCCTCGGGGCTCGCCTCGGTGAACGCGTGGCCGTAGCCGAAGTCCATGGTGACATCGCGCACGTTCGAGCCGCTGCCGGGAACCTTCGAGCCGAAGCGGATCGTGACGCCCTCGTCGGGCTGCACGCGGATCACCAGCGCGTTCTGACCCAGCTCGGACGCGTTGCCGCGACCGAACAGGTGCTGCGGGGCGCGCTTGAAGACCACGGCGATCTCGGTCACGCGGCGGCCGAGCCGCTTGCCGGTGCGCAGATAGAACGGCACGTCTGCCCAGCGGCGCGTGTCGATCTCGAGCTTGATCGCGGCGTACGTCTCGGTGGTCGACTCGGGGTTCATGCCCTCCTCGGCCAGGAAGCCGGTGACCTTCTCGCCGCCCTGCCATCCGCCGTCGTACTGCCCGCGGGCGGTGGCGAGCGAGAGGTCCTCCGGCACGTGGACGGCCGCGAGCACCTTCTCCTTCTCGGCACGCAGGTGCTCGGCGGAGAGGCTGATCGGCTCCTCCATCGCGGTGAGCGCGAGCAGCTGGAGCAGGTGGTTCTGGATCACGTCGCGCGCTGCGCCGATGCCGTCGTAGTACCCCGCACGTCCCCCCACGCCGATGTCCTCGGCCATGGTGATCTGCACGTGGTCGACGTAGTTGCGGTTCCAGATCGGCTCGTACAGCTCGTTGGCGAAGCGCAGCGCCAGGATGTTCTGGACTGTCTCCTTGCCGAGGTAGTGGTCGATGCGGAAGATCGAGTCCGCGGGGAACGCGACCTCGAGTGCCGCGTTCAAAGCACGCGCCGACTCCAGGTCGTGCCCGAACGGCTTCTCGATGACCACGCGTCGCCAGCGCTCGTCGTCGTCGCTGTTCTCGCCGACCAGTCCCGAGTCCTTGAGCTGCTTCGCGACGAGCGGGAAGTCCTTCGGCGGGATCGAGAGGTAGAACGCGTGGTTGCCCATGGTTCCCCGCTCGACGTCGAGCTGATCGATCGTCTCGCGCAGCTTGCGGAACGAGTCCGGGTTGTCGAACTCGCCCGAGACGAAGCGGATGCCCTGCAGCAGCTGCGCCCACGTCTCCTCGCGGAACGGGGTGCGGGCGTGCTGCTTGACCGCGTCGTACACGACCTGCGCGAAGTCCTGGTCCTCCCAGTCCCGTCGGGCGAAACCGACGAGGGCGAATCCAGGAGGGAGCAGGCCGCGATTGGCGAGGTCGTAGACCGCGGGCATGAGCTTCTTGCGCGACAGATCGCCGGTCACGCCGAAGATCACGAGAGCGCTGGGCCCCGCGATCCGGTTGAGACGGCGATCGTCAGGGTCGCGCAGCGGGTTCTGCCCGCGCGAGATGGGAACAGACATCGGTGGGGGATTCTCCTGCTGTCTACTTCTGAGCGGCTTCGAAGAGGGTGAGCACGTCGGCGGACGAGTCGGTGATCGTCAGCGACACGACGGGACGTCCGTGCTCGGCCAGCACCGCGGCATCGCCGGCAGCCTGTGCCTCGATGAGCTGCCCGAAGGTGAACGGGCGCTCGGGGATCTCGAGATCGACGTCGGTGCGCTCCAGGATCTGAAGGAACACGCCCTGAGCCGGTCCGCCCTTGTGGTACTGACCCGTCGAGTGCAGGAAGCGCGGTCCCCACCCGAACGTGGTCGGGCGACCGGAATCGGCTGCGACGAGCTCGCGGAGCCCCTGCAGCTGCGGAACGTCGAGCCGGTTCACGTAGGCCTGGATGGAGACGTAGCCGTCTTCCGCGAGCCGAGCCCACAGCGCGTCGAGCACGCCTTCGACGGTGCCGGAGGCGGCCAGCGCGGCGTCCGAGACACGGACCTCGACGCCGTCCTGCGTGAACGCCGGTGCCGTCGGCTCCGGACGGGCATCCAGCAGACCGCGCGCGGCGACCTTCGCGGACTCGACGTCGGGCTGGTCGAACGGGTTGATGCCCAGCAGGTGGCCGGCGATCGCGGTGGCGTACTCCCACACGACGAGCTGAGCGCCCAGCGTGCCGCTGACGAGGATCTCGCCCTCGTGACGCTCGCGTAGGTGGAACTCGTTCGCGTCGTCGACCAGGCGCACGATCTGCAGGTCGGCGGGATGCGTGTCCAGCTCCGGGGAGACCGGGAGCAGCACGACCGGCAGGATGCCGGTGCCGTTCTTGCCCGTGGACTCGGCGATCAGCTGCTCGATCCAGTCGGGCAGTCCCTTGATGTGGGTGCCGTCGGTGATCAGACCGAGCTTGTCGCGACGCGGGGAGGTCGCGGCGATCGCCGCGGCCAGACGCAGTGCGGGGTTCTCGGCGGAGTCGACCGCGACCTCGAGCAGCGATGCCTCTGCCTCGTTCAGCAGCTCGTCGATGTCGACGCCCGCGAGCCCGGACGGGACCAGACCGAACGCGGTGAGCGCCGAGTAGCGGCCCCCGACGTTCGGGTCCGCGTTGAACACGCGGTAGCCGGCCTCGCGTGCCGAGGAGTCGAGCGGGGAGCCCGGGTCGGTCACGACCACGATGCGCTCCACCGGGTCGATGCCGAGGTCGCGGAACGCGGCCTCGAACGTGCGACGCTGCGAATCCGTCTCGACCGTGGATCCGGACTTCGACGAGACGACGAGCACGGTGTCGGCGAGTCCCTCGTCGAGTGCGGCGAGCACCTGGCCGGGCGCGGTCGAGTCGAGGATCGTCAGCGGCACGCCGGCGGTCTGTGCGATGACCTCGGGTGCGAGCGACGAACCGCCCATACCGGCCAGCACGACGCGGGAGATGCCCTTGGCGTTCAGCTCATCGCGGAGAGCGGTGATCTCGGCGACCAGCGGGCGCGAGATCGACACGGCTTCGACCCAGCCCAGACGGACGGCTGCCTCCGCCTCGGCGTCGGCACCCCAGAGGGTGTTGTCGCCGCTCGTGATCCGTGATGCGACGAGGTCGCGGACGAGCCCGGGAACGGTCTCGTCGATCGCGACGCGCGGGGCGCCCGATGCGTGGATCGAGAACGTCATCGCTGGGCCTCCAGGCCCTCGGAGACCTGAGCGAGCAGGTCATGCCAGGAGTCGATGAACTTCGCGACACCCTCGTCTTCGAGCACCTGGGTGACGTCGGCGAAGTCGACGCCGACCGCGGCGAGGTCTGCGAAGACCTGGTGTGCCTCGGCGTAGCCACCGGTGATCGTGTCGCCGGTGACGACGCCGTGGTCGAACGTGGCCTCGAGCGTCTTCTCGGGCATCGTGTTCACGACGCCCTCGGCGACGAGCTCGGTCACGTACAGCGTGTCGGGCAGGTTCGGGTCCTTGACACCGGTCGAGGCCCACAGCGGACGCTGCAGGTTCGCGCCCAGGGCGATGAGGTCCTGTGCCCGCTTCTCGGCGAACTTCTGCTCGAACAGCTCGTACGCGAGGCGTGCGTTGGCGAGTCCGGCCTTGCTCTTCAGCGCGGCGGCCTCGTCGGTGCCGATGGCGGTCAGTCGCTTGTCGGTCTCGGTGTCGACGCGCGACACGAAGAACGAGGCGACGGAGTGGATGCTCGACAGGTCGAAGTCGGCGCTGTGCGCGCGCTCGAGCCCGGCGATGTAGGCGTCGATGACCTCGGCGTAGCGCTCCAGGCTGAAGATCAGCGTCACGTTGACGCTGATGCCGGTCGCGATGGCCTCGGTGATGGCCGGAAGGCCCGCCTTGGTCGCGGGGATCTTCACGAGCAGGTTGGGGCGGTCGACCTTGGCCCAGAGCTGCTTGGCCTGGGCGACCGTTCCCTCGGTGTCGTGCGCCAGGTCGGGGGAGACCTCGATCGAGACGCGGCCGTCCACGTGGTTCGACGCCTCCCACACCGGGCGGAACACGTCGAGCGCCGCGGCGACGTCCTGCGTGGTGGCGGCGAAGACCGCTTCTTCCGCGGTCGCACCGGTCGCGGCGAGCTCGGTGACCTGAGCGTCGTACGACGTGTCGTTCTTGTCGGTGATCGCGTTGGCGAAGATCGTGGGGTTCGTGGTGACGCCCACGACGTTGCGCGACGCGATCAGGTCGGCGAGGTTGCCCGACGAGATGCGCGTGCGGGAGAGGTCGTCGAGCCAGATGCTGACGCCGGCGGCGGCGAGCTGTGCGGTGGGGGTGCTCATGCGTTCTCCTTGGTGCTGTTGGCTGCGATGGTCTCGCGAGCGGCCGCGATGACGGCCTCGGTGGTGATGCCGAACTTCTCGAACAGGGTCTTGTAGTCGGCGGACGCGCCGAAGTGGTCGATGCCGACCGAACGACCACGGTCGCCGACGATGCCGCGCCACGAGAGCACGGATCCGGCCTCGACCGAGACGCGGGCGGTGACGGATGCCGGGAGCACGCTCTCGCGGTAGGCCTCGTCCTGCTCGTCGAACCACTCCAGCGACGGAGCGGAGACGACGCGGACGCCGATGCCCTCCTCGCTCAGGGCGGCGCGGGCGGCGACTGCCAGCTGCACCTCGGAGCCGGTGGCGATGATGATCACGTCAGGCGTGCCACCTGCCGCCTCGGCGAGCACATACGCGCCCTTGGCGACGTTGGACGCGGCAGCGAAGGTCTCGCCCTCGGCGGCGCCATCTCCGCGCTCGAACACCGGAATGTTCTGACGCGTCAGGGCGATACCGGCCGGACCCTCCTGGCGGCGCAGGATCTCGAGCCAGGCCTCCGAGGTCTCGTTCGCGTCCGCGGGGCGGACGACGGCGAGGTTCGGGATGGCGCGCAGGGTCGCGATCTGCTCGATCGGCTGGTGCGTGGGGCCGTCCTCGCCGAGGGCGACGGAGTCGTGGGTCCAGACGAAGACGCTGGGCACGTTCATGAGCGCGGCGAGACGGACGGCCGGACGCATGTAGTCGCTGAAGATGAGGAAGGTGCCGCCGAACGCACGGGTCTTGCCGTGCAGGACGATGCCGTTCACGATCGCGCCCATGGCGTGCTCGCGGATGCCGAAGTGCAGCACGCGGCCGTACGGGGTGCCCGACCACTCGTGCGTGGACCACTCGGACGGGATGAAGGACGGGGCGCCCTTGATCGTCGTGAGGTTCGACTCCGCGAGGTCTGCCGATCCACCCCACAGCTCGGGGAGCTGTGCGGCGAGCGCGTTGATGACCTGTCCCGAAGCGGCGCGGGTCGAGACGTCCTTGCCTGCCTCGAACACCGGGAGCGCCGACGAGATGTCCTCGGGCAGTTCGCCGGACTCGAGGCGGTCGAGCAGCTCCTTGCGCTCAGGGTTCGCAGCGGCCCAGGCGTCGAACGATGCCTGCCACTCGGCGCGTGCCTCGGCGGCGCGTGCGGCGAGGCCGCGAGTGTGTGCGATCACGTCGTCGGCGACGGCGAAGTGCTGCTCGGGGTCGAAGCCGAGCACCTTCTTCGTCGCGGCGAGCTCATCGGCGCCGAGCGCGGAGCCGTGGATCTTGCCGGAGTTCTGCTTGCCGGGCGACGGCCAGCCGATGATGGTCTTGAGGATGATGAGCGACGGCTTGGAGGTCTCGCCCTTGGCGGCCTCGATGGCGGCGTACAGCTCCGCGACGTCTTCGACGTACTCGCCGGTCTTCTTCCAGTCGACGGTCTGGACCTGCCAGCCGTAGGACTCGTAGCGCTTCGCGACATCCTCGGTGAAGGCCACGTTGGTGTCGTCCTCGATCGAGATCTGGTTCGAGTCGTAGATGGCGATCAGGTTGCCGAGCTGCTGGTGACCCGCGAGCGACGACGCCTCGCTGGTGACGCCCTCCTGCAGGTCGCCATCGCCGGCGATCACGTAGACGAAGTGGTCGAACGGGCTGGTGCCCGCCGCAGCCTCGGGGTCGAACAGGCCGCGCTCGTAGCGGGCGGCGTAGGCGAAGCCCACCGCCGAGGCGAGTCCCTGACCCAGGGGGCCGGTCGTGATCTCGACGCCCTTGGTGTGGCCGTACTCCGGGTGCCCGGGGGTGAGGGAGCCCCACGTGCGCAGCGCCTTCAGATCGTCGAGTTCGAGACCGAAGCCGCCGAGGTAGAGCTCGACGTACTGCGTGAGGGACGAGTGTCCCACCGAGAGGATGAAGCGGTCACGGCCGAGCCAGTCGGTGTCGGTCGGGTCGTGACGGAGCACCCGCTGGTACAGAAGGTACGCGGCCGGCGCGAGGCTCATGGCTGTGCCGGGGTGGCCGTTCCCGACCTTCTCCACAGCGTCCGCCGCCAGGATCCGCGCGGTATCCACCGCGCGCCGATCGATTTCTTCCCACTGCAATTCCGACACGTCCATGCCCTTTCCGACAGTTTCAAGGGCGCCGTTATTCCCTGGCGCATCCGCGTCTGCCCAGGCGCAACCGCCTCGTTGAGAAAGGGGATCACAGCGCCAGGCGCGAGTGATTTCAGCATAGCGGTGCGTCCATTCCGTCTGACGCTGTCTTACGGCGGGGTCGCGTCGGCGCGGCGATCGAGCGGCGAGTCGGGTGCCCTAGACTGGAAGGGTTGTCATGACGCGTGTGGAGGAGGCGATCGAGATCTCGACGATGTCTGATCAGACCGTGGGGACGCCGTCCCTCGGTCGTACGGTGAAGGCCTACGTCGCCCTCACGAAGCCCCGCGTCCTGGAACTCCTGCTGGTCTCGACCGTGCCGGTGATGTTCCTCGCGCAGGGTGGTCTGCCCGACATGTGGCTGGTCCTGGCGACCGTGATCGGTGGATCGTTGAGCGCGGGATCCGCTGCCGCGTTCAACATGTATCTCGACCGCGACATCGATGCGCACATGCACCGCACCGAGAACCGTCCGCTCGTGACGGGTGAGATCACTCCGCGCGGAGCGCTGATCTTCTCGTGGACGCTCGCCGTCGTCTCGACGGTGTGGCTGTGGTTCACGACCAACTGGCTGGCAGCGACTCTCTCCGCCGGCGCCATCTTCTTCTACGTCGTCATCTACACGATGATCCTCAAGCGCCGCACCGAGCAGAACATCGTGTGGGGCGGGATCGCCGGGTGCTTCCCGGTGCTCATCGGATGGGCCGCGGTCACCGAGTCTCTCGACTGGCCGGCGTTCGTCCTGTTCCTGCTGATCTTCCTGTGGACGCCGCCGCACTACTGGCCCCTGTCGATGAAGTACCGCGACGACTACGAGGATGTCGACGTGCCGATGCTCGGCGTCACCCGCAACGCCTCTCAGGTCGGGCTGCAGGTCATCCTGTACGCGTGGGCGACGGTGGCCTGCTCTCTCCTGCTGGTGCCGATCGCGAGCATGGGACTGGTCTACACGGTCTCGGCCCTGGTCTTCGGCGGCTGGTTCATCTACGAGTCCCACCGCCTCTACAACCGCGCGGTCCGGGGCACCGAGCCGCGTCCGATGCGTGTCTTCCACGCATCGATCACCTACCTCACTCTGATTTTTGTGGCGGTCGCGGTCGATCCTCTGCTGCCGTTCTAGCAACGAGCCTGGAGAACGAAGAAGGAGGGGCGCCGTCGCACGGCGCCCCTCCTTCTTCGTTCTGCGTGTCAGCGCGTCGTCGCGGTCTCCGCCTCGGCGGCGGGCGTCGGCTCGACGTCCGCGTCGGCGACCGGCTCCGCGGTCGGTGCGTCGGTCGTGGCCGGGGTCTCGTCGATCGAGGTGTCGTTCTCGGCGGTCCAGTCGATGGGTTCGACGACGACCGGAGCTGCGGTGGGGATGAGGGCGCGGACAGCCGTGAGAGCCACGGCGAGCAGGATGCCCAGCACGCCGGCGCCGAGCAGTGCGGCACCCACGACAACCAGGGACTGGCCGACGTAGACCTCGACGCCGGTCGCGGTGCCGTCGGTCAACGTGCTCGTCATCGTGCCGATCTGGCCGGAGATGATCCACCCGCCCACTGCCGCGGATGCCACGGAGAGGACGAGGAGGAGCCAGAAGCCGATGCTGCGTGTGAGTGACTTGTTCATGTCGACCACCATCGCCGATGCGCTGATGAGTCCGCGATGCGTCACCTATGGATCGACTGTGCGCCCGCAGAGAGCGCGTCCGGTCATTCCTTCGCGGGGAGCGGACGCTTCAGGTGCAGCACGACGACCGTGTACGTCGCCGCCGAGAGCGAGGCGAGCACCATGTGGATGCCCACCAGGAGCGGCGGCAGTCCCTCGCGTGCCTGCCAGATGCCCACTCCGACCTGCACCAGGATCGCGAGCACGAGGACCAGGAGCCACCGGCGCGGAGGCAGCCGCAGCGCCCAGGCCGAGATCGTGAGCGTGACGACGAGCGCTGCCAGGATGTAGCCGGGCCAGGAGTGCACGTGCGCGAGGACCGTGGCGTCGAAACCATGACGCAGCACGTCCGCGTCGCCCGAGTGCGGGCCGGAGCCGGTGGTGAGGACTCCGAAGATGATGGTGACGGCGAGGGCGAGACCCGTGACGTGGGTGAGGATCGCGAACCAGGTGGGCACGGCCCGCTCGCGCGGCCCCGGGGCCTCGTACAGGCGCACGAGGAACGCGGCGGTGACGCAGACCAGGAGCAGCGAGGACGTGTAGTGGAAGCCGACGATCAGCGGGTTCAGCCCGGTCAGCACCGTGATGCCGCCGACGAGGGCCTGCGCCACCACGCCGATCAGGGTGATCCAGGCGAGCAGGACGAGGTCGCGTCGAGCCGGGGTGGTGCGCACCGAGTACACCGCGGCCGCGATGACCGCGAGCAGGAGGACCCCCAGCGCGATCGGCGAGGCCGGGATGCGCAGCGGTGCGGCGATCGCGAACGCCACCGCCGCGGCGACGATCCCGCCGAGGGCGAACCACAGCGCGCGGATGAGCGAACGGCGACCGCTGATCGTGTGCAGCACCAGCAGCACGACGGCGAGGGCGATGATGCCGACCACCCCGGTCATCAGGCGGTTCCCGAACTCGATGAGTCCGTGGATGCCCTGGACCTCGAGGATCGGCACGAGCGACTCCGGCGTGCACAGCGGCCAATCCGAGCATCCGAGGCCCGAACCCGTGAGGCGCACGGCTCCGCCGGTTCCGATGATGATCGTCTCGCTGAGGAAGGACAGCCAGGCGAGAACTCGGAGCGCACGTCCCCACAGCGCGGGCTGGCGTGCTGCGGTGTTCCGCCCCTCGGTGCGTGTGGCGGAGGGGGTGTTCGTCTCGGGCATTAGTCCTCCGGACCGCGGGTGGCATCGCGAGCACGGCCCGGCCACCAGGCGGAACCTGTAGAATCGAATTGTTGTGATGAGCGCTTACCGCGCCGAAGCATCGTCAACAGTTTAGGCGCGATGTCTGCGCCGGTGATGAGGGCCCACCAGCGGCACCCGCTCCCCGCCGATTCGACGGGGATCCGGTGTGTCGGGGCGGATGACACCGTTGAGGCCCAATAAGGAGAGTGTGATGTCGGATGTGCTGATCGACCGCCCAGAGCTGGAAAGCCTGGGGGTGTACGAATTCGGATGGCACGACGCCGATGCGGCCGGTGCCATCGCGAAGCGAGGGATCTCCGAAGAGGTGGTCCGCGGCATCTCTGCCCTCAAGAACGAACCCGAGTGGATGCTGAAGACGCGCCTGAAGGGCTACCAGCTCTTCGGCCGCAAGCCGATGCCCACGTGGGGAGCCGATCTCAGCGAGATCGACTTCGACAACATCAAGTACTTCGTGCGCTCGACCGAGAAGCAGGCGCAGTCGTGGGAAGACCTTCCTGCGGAGATCCGCGAGACCTACGAGCGCCTCGGCATCCCCGAGGCCGAGCGTCAGCGCCTCGTGGCCGGTGTGGCCGCTCAGTACGAGTCCGAGGTCGTCTACCACCAGATCCGCGAGGACCTGGAGGAGCAGGGTGTCATCTTCATGGACACCGACACCGCTCTGCGTGAGCACCCCGAGATCTTCGAGGAGTACTTCGGGACCGTGATCCCGGCCGGCGACAACAAGTTCGCCGCGCTGAACACGGCGGTCTGGTCGGGCGGATCGTTCGTCTACGTCCCCAAGGGCGTGCACGTCGAGATCCCGCTGCAGGCGTACTTCCGCATCAACACCGAGAACATGGGCCAGTTCGAGCGGACCCTGATCATCGCCGACGAGGACAGCTACGTCCACTACATCGAGGGCTGCACCGCTCCGATCTACAAGTCGGACTCGCTGCACTCGGCCGTGGTCGAGATCATCGTGAAGAAGAACGCCCGCGTGCGCTACACGACGATCCAGAACTGGTCGAACAACGTCTACAACCTCGTCACCAAGCGCGCGGTCGCCCACGAGGGCGCCACCATGGAATGGGTCGACGGCAACATCGGCTCCAAGGTGACGATGAAGTACCCGTCGATCTATCTGATGGGGGAGCACGCCAAGGGCGAGACCCTCTCCGTCGCCTTCGCCGGCCCCGGACAGCACCAGGACGCCGGCGCGAAGATGATCCACATGGCGCCGTACACCCAGTCGTCGATCATCTCGAAGTCGATCGCCCGCGGCGGCGGACGTGCGGGGTACCGCGGTGAGGTGCGCGTCGACGCGGCGGCACATCACTCGGCGAACACCGTGCGCTGCGACGCGCTGCTGGTCGACACCAAGTCGCGCTCCGACACCTACCCGGCGATCGACATCCGTGTCGACGACGTGCAGCTCGGCCACGAGGCCACGGTCTCGAAGGTCAGCGAGGAGCAGCTGTTCTACCTGCAGTCCCGTGGCATGCCCGAGGACGAGGCGATGGCGATGATCGTGCGCGGCTTCATCGAGCCGATCGCGCGCGAGCTGCCGATGGAGTATGCGATGGAGCTCAACAAGCTCATCGAAATGGGTATGGAAGGCAGTGTGGGATGACCGTCCCTCTGACGATGAATGGAAGTGTCGGCTAGATGACGGCCCAGACGACGACGCCGACGGCGTCGCACTACACGAGCGCCCACGTCGACCCGGCGGCCCAGGTGGCAGAAGCCGGTTTCGTACCGGTCCAGACCCGTTCGGAGCGACCGCACTCCTTCGAGCCTGCGGACTTCGGAGCGCCCACGGGGCGTGAGGTCAACTGGAAGCACACCCCGGTCGCTCAGTTGACCTCGTTGTTCGAGGTCGCCGCGACGAACGACGGCGTGCGCTACGACATCCGCTCGGGCGAGCAGTACTTCGCCGCTCCGCTCACCGCAGGCACCGCTCCGCGCGGTGAGGTCTTCCTCGCCGAGGACATCACGGCCGCCGTGGCCTGGCAGGGGGCGAAGGAAGCGCTGCACATCCGCATTCCGCGCGAGGAAGAGGTCGCCGAGCCCGTGTTCCTCGCGATCGAGGGACTCGGTGCCGATCGCCGCGCCGACGCGCACATCGTGATCGAGGCGCTCGAGCACAGCGTCGCGACCGTGGTGCTGCAGCACACCGGAAGTGCCCAGTACACGCAGAACCTCGAGATCATCGCGCGTCCGGGTTCGAAGCTCACCGTGATCAGCCTCCAGCAGTGGCAGGATGACGCGGTGCACACGGCTGCCCATCAGGCCAGGGTCGACGCCGATGCGACGCTCAAGCACTTCGTGGTCAGCTTCGGCGGCGGCATCGTGCGGGTGAACCCCAACGTCGAGCTCGCCGGCGCTGGTTCCGAGGGCTACCTCTACGGCCTCTCCTACGCGGATGCCGGGCAGCACCTCGAGAGCCAGGTCTACCTCCACCACAAGGGTCCGCGCACCAAGGGCGACGTTCTCTACAAGGGTGCGCTGCAGGGCCAGGGCGCGCACAGCGTCTGGATCGGCGATGTGCTCATCGGGCAGAACGCGACCGGCACCGACTCGTACGAGGCGAACCGCAACCTGGTGCTGACCGAGGGTGCGCGCGCCGACTCGATCCCGAACCTCGAGATCGAGACCGGTGACATCCTGGGTGCCGGACACGCGAGCGCGACCGGTCGTTTCGACGACGAGCAGCTGTTCTACCTGCAGGCCAGGGGCATCAGCGAAGAGGAGGCACGTCGCCTCGTCGTGCTCGGATTCCTCACCGACATCGTGCAGCGACTCGGCATCCCGGCTCTGGAGACGGAGCTGCTCGACGCGATCGAGACCGAACTCGCGGCGGTGGAGGCATGACCGCCGAGCGCGTCTGCGGTCTCTCCGACCTCGAGCAGGACACGCCCCTGCGTGTCGAGCCGGGCGGAGTGGCGATCACCGTCATCAAGGACGGCGACGGCGTCGTGCACGCCATCGGCGACACCTGCACCCACGGAGAGATCTCCCTCTCCGAGGGGTTCGTCGAGGGTGACACGGTCGAGTGCTGGGCCCATGGCTCCGCCTTCTCGCTGCTCACCGGCGTTCCCCAGAACCTCCCCGCTTATGAGCCCGTCCCGGTCTACGTCGTCGTGATCGACGGCGACGACGTGCTCATCGACCCGACCGTGATTAAGGAAGTCTGAATGTCTGTTCTCGAGATCCGCGACCTGTACGTGACGGTCGAGACCGAGTCGGGGACCACCCCGATCCTCAACGGAATCACCCTCACCATGAACACCGGTGAGACGCACGCCATCATGGGTCCCAACGGCTCCGGCAAGTCGACGCTGGCGTACACGATCGCCGGTCACCCCAAGTACACCGTCACGAGCGGTTCGATCACCTTCGACGGCGCTGACGTGCTCGAGATGACGGTCGACGAGCGTGCGCGCGCAGGCCTGTTCCTCGCGATGCAGTACCCGGTCGAGATCCCCGGCGTCACCGTGACGAACTTCCTCCGCACGGCGAAGACCGCGCTCGACGGCGAGGCTCCGGCCATCCGCGGCTGGACCAAGGACGTCAAGTCGGCCATGGCGAACCTGCGTATGGACCCGAAGTTCGCGCAGCGCAACGTCAACGAGGGCTTCTCCGGTGGCGAGAAGAAGCGTCACGAGATCCTGCAGCTCGAGGTGCTGAAGCCGAAGTTCGCGATCCTCGACGAGACCGACTCCGGTCTCGACGTCGACGCGCTCAAGATCGTCTCCGAGGGTGTCAACCGCGCGAAGGAGTCCACCGGGCTCGGCGTGCTGCTGATCACCCACTACACGCGCATCCTCCGCTACATCCGTCCCGACTTCGTGCACGTGGTCGTCGCCGGCAAGATCGTGGAAGAGGGCGGCCCGGAGCTCGCCGACCGGCTCGAGGACGAAGGATACGACCGTTTCCTCGACCCCGCAGCCCCGCTCGAGGCGTAGGCTGACTGCATGACCGCGACGCTCACGGACCAGAAGTACGACGAGGTCACCGAGGCTCTGAAAGACGTCATGGACCCCGAACTGGGGATCAACGTCGTCGACCTCGGCCTCATCTACGATCTCGCCTGGGATGACGAGAACGATGCTCTCGTCATCCACATGACGCTCACCAGTGCGGGCTGCCCTCTCACGGACGTGCTCGAGGACCAGACCGCGCAGGCGCTGGACAGCGTCGTCGACCGGTTCCGGATCAACTGGGTCTGGATGCCGCCGTGGGGTCCTGAGCGCATCACCGATGACGGACGCGACATGATGCGCGCGCTCGGCTTCGCCATCTGAGGATGCTGCGCGTCACGGCCCTGCCGCTCGACGAGCTTCGCGATCGCACCAGCGAGAAGTGGCGGGAGTACCCCGCCGACGTGCTTCCGCTGTTCGTGGCGGAGACCGACTTCCCGTTGGCTCCCGCGATCAGTGCGGCCCTTCGTCGTGCCGTCGAGACCGGCGACACGGGCTATGTGGCTTCTCGCACTCCGCTCGCCGACGCGTACGCGGCGTTCGCCCGGCGTCGTTTCGGATGGCACGTCGATCCGGCACGCGTCCGCAGCACGGCCGATGTCAGCATGGGGATCGTCGAGATCCTGCGCCGAGTGACGCGACCGGGGGAGCGGGTCGTGGTGACCCCGCCCGTGTATCCGCCGTTCTTCGACCTCGTCGAGGAGGCGGGTGCCGAGATCGAGCGGGTACCCCTGCGAGACAACGGGGCGGGCTGGGAGCTCGACCTCGACGGCATCCGCACGGCCTTCGCTGCCGGCGCGACAGCGATCCTGCTCTGCAATCCGCACAACCCGACCGGGACCGTTCATGACCGGTCGGCCCTCGCGGCTCTTGCCGAGCTCGCCGACGAGTTCGGCGCGAGCGTGGTGTCGGACGAGATCCATGCTCCGCTCGCTCAGCCGGGAACGGGCTTCACCCCGTTCCTCTCGGTGAACGACGCGGCACAACGCGTCGGCTACGCCGTGGTCAGCGCCAGCAAGGCGTTCAACCTGGCTGGTCTCAAGTGCGCTCTGATGGTGACGGCGGACGACGCGACCACCGCGGTGGTGCGTGCGCTTCCCGTCGAGGTGGAGTGGCGTACCGGGCAGTTCGGGCTGTTGGCTGCGGTGGCGGCGTTCTCGGAGGAGAGCGACGCCTGGCTCGACGGGCTGCTGCACACGCTCGATGAGAACCGCGTGCTCCTCGCGCGGCTTCTGGCGCAGCATCTTCCCGGAGCCCGCTACCGCCTCCCGGATGCCGGCTACCTCGCATGGATCGACCTGACCGACCTCGGTTGGGGAGACAACCCCGCACGGCGCATCCTGCGCGAGGCCAAGGTCGCCCTGCACTACGGGCCGGCGTTCGGCGACGAGGGCAAGGGGCACGTGCGCCTGAACTTCGGCACCAGCCCCGAGATCATGACCGAGGCCATCGAGCGCATCGCTGCTCTCGTGGCGCGATGACAGAGGTACGGGCCGAAGCGTCGATCTGGGATCGTCAGCGTCGTTGGGTGACCCTCGGCGCGGTGGCTCTGATCTTCCTCGCCGCCATCGAGTCGCTGGCGGTGACGACCGTGATGCCGATCGTCAGCGAGGCGCTGGACGGGCAGGCGCTGTATGCCGTCGCGTTCGCGGGGACGCTCGCCACCAGCGTCATCGGCATGGTCGCCGCCGGAGCCTGGTCGGATGGCCGGGGACCGCGCGGAGCCCTCTACGTCGCGGTCTCCCTGTTCCTGATCGGTCTGGTCATCTCCGGGGTCGCCGTCACGATGCATCAGTTCCTCGCCGGCCGGCTCGTACAGGGCCTCGGCGCGGGAGGGCAGACCGTCGCGCTCTATGTCGTGGTCGCCCGTCTGTACCCTCCGCATCTGCACGGTCGCGTGTTCGCGGCGTTCGCCGCCGCGTGGGTGGTCCCGTCGATGATCGGCCCCTTCCTCGCGGGGGCAGTCGCCGAGTTCCTCGATTGGCGCTGGGCCTTCCTCGGCGTCGCGGTGCTGACCGCGGCGGCATTCCTCACGATCGCGGCACGCCTGCGCGGGGTCGATCTCGGGCACGGTGTGCCGCAGGATCGGCGCGCGGTGGTGACGCGTCTACTGCTGGCCGTCGTGGTGGCCGTGTTCGCGGTGCTGATCGGCTTCTCCGCGGAGATGGTGCCGCCCGTCGGCTGGCCGGTGGCGATCGGTGCGGTGGTGGTGATCGGCGTCGCACTGCTCCCGCTCGTGCCGAAGGGCATGCTGCGTGCCGGGCACGGACTCCCCAGCGTCGTGCTGATGCGCGGCCTGGTGGCGGGGGCGTTCTTCGCCGCCGAAGCGTACATCCCGTATCTGCTGATGAAGCGGTTCGACTTCACCGCGACATGGGCGGGGATCGCCCTGATGCTCGCGGCGTTCGCCTGGGCGGGTGCCTCCGCGCTGCAGGGGCGCTACGGCGAGAGGCTCGGCAACCGTCGCATCACGGTGATCAGCCTGAGCCTGCTGCTGGGGGCGATCGCGAGCGTGCTGCTCACCTCGCTGTGGGGGATCTCACCGCTGCTCGTGATTCTCGGATGGGCGCTCGGTGGTGGAGGCATGGGGCTGCTCTACCCGCGTCTGACCGTGCTGACCCTGGCCTACTCGGGGCCGGACGATCAGGGCTTCAACTCTTCGGCGCTGTCGATCTCGGACGCCACGGGGTCGGCGGTCGCGATCGCCATCGCGGGTCTCGGCGTCGCCACGCTCGGCGGCGGCGTGAGCGCGTTCAGCGCGGTCTTCGCCTTCTGCGTCGTGCTGGTGTTCCTGGCGTCGGTCCCTGGCCTCAGGCTCGGTCATGCCGCGGAGCAGTCGCACCGCTGACCACACCGGTCAGCGCCGTCACCCCGAGGTCGAAGACACGATCGAGGCCGGCGGTGACGTCGTGCTCCGCCCCGACCTCGTCGTCGGCCATCACGGCGCCATAGCTGTCGGCGTGCATGCGCTGCTGCACGAGCGTCGCGTGGCCGAGAACGAAGTGCATGATCGCGGCAGCCCGTTCGTGAGGGGAATCGGCGCCGTCGGCGACCAGCGCATCGTGCACCGCGGTCTGCGCGGAGGAGGAGCCGAGGCGGAGCGCGTAGGTGCTCAGCACGAGTTCGGCACCGTCGCGATAGGCGAACAGCGCATCACGGATGCCGCGGGCCGTGTCGAGCACCGACGCATCGCCGCGCGGAATGCCGGCGGTGATCCGGTCGGCTAGTTCGGCCAGCAGCGCCTGCTTGCTGGCGAAATGCCAGTAGAGCGCGCTGGGCTGCACGTCGAGGCGTGCCGCGATGCGGCGCATCGAGAGATCGGCGAGCCCGACCTCGTCGAGCAGCGCCAGTGCGGCGCGGGCGACGCCGTCGCGGTCATGCCGCGTCGAGTTGTGTGCAGGGGTCATGATCTCACTATACTGAACGCCGTTCACGTGAACACCGTTCAAGAAGATATCGGGAGGACCACCATGACAGAGACCCGCACCGACATCGGTCGCGATCTGGGACGCATCGCCATCTTCGCGGCGCTCATCGTCGTGTTCGGGATGGTGACCGTCCCGCTCCCCGGCGGCGTGCCGATCACGGCGCAGACGCTCGGCGTGATGCTCGCCGGAGCCGTGCTGGGACCGAAGCGGGGCCCGCTGGCCGTGCTGGTCGTGCTCGCGCTGGCGGCTGTCGGACTGCCGGTGCTGGCGGGCGGGCGCGGCGGGCTGGGGGTGTTCGTCGGGCCGACGGCCGGCTACCTGGTCGGCTGGGTAGCCGGAGCGCTCGTGATCGGGCTGATCGTGCACGCCGGACGCATCACCTGGTGGCGCACGGCGCTGGGCGCGGTGGTCGGCGGCATCCTCGTGGTCTATCTCTTCGGCATCCCCGTGCAGGCGCTCGTGCTCGGCGTGGATCTCGGTCCGACCGCACTGTCCAGCCTGGCTTTCCTCCCGGGTGATCTGCTCAAGGCTGCCGCCGCCACCGCACTCACCCTCGCCCTGCGTCGCGCCTACCCGCCGGCATTCGGTGTGCGATCGGTCGCGGCGCAGCCCTCGGTCCGTGTCGGCTGACATCGAACGGCAGAGGTCGGTCTCGGTCGAGCGGGTGGGTGTGGAGATCGACGGCCGGACGATCCTGACCGACGTCTCCGTCGAGCTCACCGCAGCGCGCACGGCCGTGATCGGGGCCAACGGCTCGGGGAAGTCGACGTTCGCACGGCTGCTGAACGGCCTCACTGCGCCGACCGCAGGACGGGTGCGGGTGCACGGGCTCGACAGTGTGCGCGACCGCTCCGAGGTGCGACGGCGTGTGGGGTTCGTCTTCACTAATCCCGATGCGCAGATCCTGATGCCCACGCCCGCGGAGGACCTCGCGCTCTCGTTGCGGGGGCGTCCGAAGGCGGAGGCAGCCGCGAAGGTCGTGGAGACCCTGGCGGAGCACGGCCTGAGTGCGCATGCGGACGTGCCGGCGTCGACTCTCTCCGGCGGTCAGAAGCAGATGCTCGCACTGGCATCCGTGCTGATCACCGAACCGGACCTGGTGGTCGCCGATGAGCCCACGACGCTGCTCGACCTCGCGCACACGCGCAGAGTGGGGGAGCTGCTCCTGTCTCAGCCCGCGCAGGTCGTGCTGGTCACGCACGACCTCGAGCTCGCCGCCCGGTGCGATGTCGCGCTGCTGTTCGAGGCCGGGCGGCTGGTGCGGCAGGGCGAGCCTGCCGAGGTGATCGACGGCTATCGCCGCGGGTGTGCATGATCCAGCTCTATCGCCCAGGGGTGAGCGTCATGCACCGCATGCCCGCCGGGTTCAAGCTCGTGGCGCTGGCGATCTCGGCGTTGCTGCTCTCGCTCGTGCCGCAGACCGCGGCGACGATCGGCGTCGTGCTGATCGCTGTCGGCGTTCTCTACCTGACCGCGGGCTTCGGCGTGCGAGTGATCGCGACCGAACTGTGGCGTCTCCGCTGGCTCGCGCTGGTGCTCGGGGTGGCGCTGGCGGTGTTCATCTCGCCGCTGACGGCGTGGATCAGCACGGGTCGGGTAATGGCTCTGCTGCTGCTGGCGAGTCTGCTCACGTTCACCACACGTATGGCGGACCTGCTGGACGTCCTGCACCGGGTGCTGCGTCCCGCGCGCCGGCTCGGAGTCGACACCGATGCCGTGGCCATGACACTGTCGCTCACGATCACGATGATCCCCATCATCGCGGGGTTCGCCGGTCAGATCCGTGACGCACAGCGTGCCCGCGGCGTGCGCCTGGGGGTGCGGGCGGCCGTTCCGCTCCTGGTCCGTGCACTCCGTCACGCCGACGACGTGAGTGACGCGCTGCTCGCCCGCGGCCTCGGCTGACCGCAGGGCGGTCAGCCGACGGCGGAGCGCGCCGCCGAGGAGCGCGTCTGCGCGAGCCGAAGAGCCGGCAGCACCAGCGCGAGGGCGATCGCCGCGGTTGCGACTGACGTGCCGAGCACGAGCAGGAGGAGGACTCCGAGCAGACCCAGGAGCACCGCGGTCCCGACGCGGGCGGACGAGGTCGAGCAGTCGGGCGCGGGCAGCCTCTCGAAGCGCGCGGTGGACACGGCGACCAGCGCGGTCAGGCCCAGCGCGAGGGCCAGCCAGAGCGGGCGCGCGGCCCACCAGTCCAGGGTGCCGAGCGCCGGCAGGCCGTGGCCGCCGATCAACGCGGACATGGCGGTGATGCCCGCCATCACCAGCAGCACGGGCATGTGCCACAGATAGATGCTCATCGTGCGCGGCGTCACGAACGCGGTGAGTGCGGACGGCACCGGACGTCGGCTGATCCTCTCCAACCGGTCGCGCAGCAGGGACAGGGCACTCGTGTGCACGACACCGACCAGCAGCAGCGCGGCGGTCGGCGGGTTGATGTTCGCGATCAGGTCGGGGGAGTAGATGCCCGTGACGAACGTGAGGATGAGCACTCCGAGCGCGATGAGTCCTGCTACGGCGCGCGTGCGGCGTGACAGGGCATCGATCCGGCCGTCGGCGAGGAAGAAGCCGAGCTGCTGGAGCGCCATCCAGACGAAGGCGAGGTTCAGGAAGCCCACCGCATCGATGCCGATGGTCGCGCGGAGTCCGTCGACGGTGATCGCGGCGAAGGCGAGCAGCCCGATCGTGCGCAGCGGAGCGCGATCGTGCGCGGAGGCGAGGGCGGGGAGCAGCGCCTGGCACATCAGGAAGACAGCGAGGAACCAGAGCGGCTGCCCGTAGCGGAAGCCGGCGATGGCGAGCAGGTCGGCAGGAACGCCGAGCACGGTGAGCACCGCGAGCGCGAGGGCCACGACCCCGATCGTGACGGCGGCGGGGCGCAGCAGTCGATGCAGGCGGGCGGCGACGAACGATCGGGCGCTCCCGCCCCGCTCGCGCGCGCGGCGGTAGGCGATGAGCCCGGAGAAGCCGCCGATCACGAAGAACAACGGCATGACCTGCAGCGCCCAGCTGAGGGGCGTGATCCACGCGGAGCCTTCGCTGGCGTTCGCGAAGACCGGGCCTCCGTCGGTCACGGTGACCCCGACCATGATCGCGTGGAGGAGCACGACTCCGATCACGCAGAGCGCGCGGACGAAATCGATGCCGGTGTCGCGGATACCTCGCGACGGCGGTGACGGAGCGGCGGTGAACGGCGCCGGGGCGATGGTCATGAGTCCTCCTGGGGAACGGTGTCCCCGGAGACTATGGAGCCGGTGATGGTCGGGACATCACCCTCGGGTGCTGTCCCGACCCCCTACCGTGGAGGGAGTCAGGATGAGGGTTCGACCAGTCCGGTGTCGTAGGCCAAGATGACCGCGTGCACGCGATCGCGCAGCTGCAGCTTCGCGAGCACCTTGCCGACGTGCGTCTTCACGGTCTGCTCCGCGATGAACAGGTCGGCGGCGATCTCGGTGTTGGATCTGCCGCGTCCGATCAGCACCAGCACCTCGCGTTCGCGATCGGTCAGCTCGGCCAGGGCCGTGGTCGATCGGTTCCCCTGCGGGCGGCGTCCCGCGAACTGCTCGATCATCCGCCGGGTGACGCTCGGGGCAAGGAGCGCGTCACCTGCAGCGACGACACGCACCGCATGGACGAGCTCCTCCGGGAGTGCGTCCTTCAGCAGGAACCCGCTCGCGCCGGCCGCGAGGGCGTCGTACACGTAGTCGTCGATGTCGAAGGTCGTGAGCATCAGGATCCGGGGCACGTGGGCGGCCGGATACGACGGGCCGAGGATGCGGCGCGTCGCCTCGATGCCGTCCAGCTCCGGCATCCGCACATCCATCAGGATGACGTCGGGGTCGACGCGCGCTGAGAGCGTGACGGCCTCAGCGCCTGTCGCCGCCTGGCCGACGACGTGGATGCCCTCGTGGGCGTCGAGGAGTGCGGCGAAGCCTGCGCGCACCATGGCCTGGTCGTCGGCGATGAGGACGCTGATCGTCACGTGTTCTCCTTGTCGGTGGCGCGCAGGTCCGCCCCGGGGTCGTCTGGGAGGGGAGTCGAGGGAGCGGATGTCAGCGGGAGCACGGCATCGACGGTCCAGGCGCCATCGTGGTCGGGTCCCGCGCGGAGGCTGCCGCCGAGGAGCTCGGCTCGCTCCCGCATCCCGCGCAGGCCGTAACCGCCGCTCTGGTCGCTCGGAGTCTCCGGCGAGGCCTCGTTGTGCACACGGATGCGGATCGCGGCCGGATCGGCGTGCACCCGTACGGTGACGCGCGCACCCGGGGAATGCCTGACCGCATTGCTCAGCGCCTCCTGCACGATCCGGTAGGCGGCGATCTGCACGGCCGCATCGGCTCCGGCGACGGCATGGCCGCCCTCGATGGCGAGCCCGACGTCCACGCCGGCGCGACGGATGCTGTCGACCAGGCGGGGGATGTCATCGACACCGTGCTGCGGGGCGAGCTCCGCCGTCTGGTCCTCCGTGCGCAGCACACCCAGCATCCGTCGCATCTCGGCGAGCGAGGTGCGCGCCGTGGCAGCGATGTCGTCGAACTCGGACGCGGCCACGTCGCCGATCTCGGGCAGCCGATAGCGCGCCGTCGACGCCTGAACCTGGATCACGGACATGCTGTGGGCGACCACGTCGTGCAACTCGCGGGCGATGCGGGTGCGTTCCTCGACGAGGGCGCGACGGGACTCCTCGAGGGCGCTGTGCTCGCGCTCACGCGTCAGCTCGGCACCGAGGCGGATGCGTCCGGCCGCCAGCGCGGCGATCAGATACATGGCGACCGAGACCGAGGAGGTCACGATCAGATCGGCGGTCGCGCTCCCGGACGAGCCGGCGCCGGCGACCATGTCTGGACGCAGCAACGGGGCGATGAGGGAGGCGATCACGCCGATGATCAGCGTGTAGGCGCCGAGCCGTGCGCCGTGGATGAAGGTGACGACGCCGACCAGCAGCACGAACGTCAGCAGAGCCGGCACCGACCACGGCCAGGGAGCCGAGATCGCGAGAGAGGCGTCGACGGTCAACGGGAGCAGGAATGCAGCGACGCCAAACATCGCGACCGCCGTCCGTGGCCGGGTGAGCGAGAGCAGGGGCGCGGCGCACACGGCTGCGCCGAGGATGAAGGATAGCGGGAGCGGTGTGCCAGACAGCGTGGTCTGCAGCGGGACGAGCGTCGCGAACAGCGCGATCGTCACTGCGCACAGCGCGCCGAGTGCCGCGGTGCGTCGTGTGATCCACGGGGTGCGCGGTGCGCGCGGTCGGCGACGGGCCATGTCTGTCATCCTGCCAGTTGGAGGGCGGCGACGCGGCGGCGCCGAGCGGCGGCGACCCGGTCGATCACGAGACCGACGAGCAGCGCGATCGCGATGCCCAGTCCTGCGCTCAGCAGCGGCTGCCCCGTGGCCCAGGAGCCGGCGAGCAGCCCGATCGCCAGACTGAACGCGCTCCAGCTGAGGCCGCCGATGAGACTGAGCGGCACGAAGCGGCGCCACGCGAACCCGAGGGCGCCCGCCGACATGTTCACGGCCACGCGGCCGACCGGAATGTATCGGGCGCCCAGGATCAGCACGGCGCTGCGGTGCTGGAGCGCGCGCTGCGCCGAGTCGAACACCGTGACGACGCGCGGCCTACGCATCCAGGCGAAACGTGTCGTGCCCACGCTGCGGCCGATCAGGAACGCGATGTTGTCTCCGATCGCGGCGCCGAGAGCGGCGACGGCACCGAGCAGGAGGAGATCTGCGCCCCCGGTCGACGCCGCGACGGCGGCGGCCGCGACCAGGACGGTCTCACTCGGGACAGGAGGGAAGAAGCCGTCGAGGATCGTCACCCCGAACAGGACCAGGTACAGCCAGGGGGAGGCGACGGCCTGCATGATGAGCTCATTGATGACATCCACCCCTGAACGCTACGGAGAGGGCGCCGGACGGAGCATCCCTCTCGGGTATCGGCGTCCTCACTCTGCGGGTTGATCTTGCTGAGTGCACGGTCGGTCCGCGCCCAGCCCGACCCGCTTATACTGGGAGGCTGGCCCCTCGGCCGACTTCCACCCGAAAGAACGGACATCCGCTGTGCTCGCCGTGCACGACCTCGAGATCCGCGTGGGCGCACGCCTGCTCATGGAGAACGTCTCGTTCCGCGTCGCCGATGGCGACAAGATCGGGCTCGTCGGTCGCAACGGCGCCGGGAAGACGACTCTGACCAAGGTGCTCGCGGGAGACCTGCTCCCCGCAGACGGAACCGTCACGCGTTCGGGTGAGCTGGGGTACCTGCCGCAGGACCCGCGCTCCGGAAACCCGGAAGATCTCGCACGCACGCGCATCCTGGACGCCCGCGGCCTGGGCCAGCTGAACCTCGGCATGACCGAAGCCTCGCTCGACATGGGATCGGATGATCCCGCCGTCGCCGCGAAGGCGATGAAGCGTTACGCACAGCTGACCGAGCAGTTCGAGGCGCAGGGCGGATACGCCGCGGAGGCGCAGGCGGCCTCGATCGCGCACAACCTCTCGCTGCCCGACCGCATCCTCGATCAGCCGCTCTCCACTCTCTCGGGCGGGCAGCGTCGCCGAATCGAACTCGCGCGCATCCTGTTCTCGGACGCGCAGACGATGATCCTCGATGAGCCGACCAACCACCTCGACGCAGACAGCGTCGTGTGGCTGCGCGAGTTCCTGAAGGGCTACAAGGGTGGGCTGATCGTGATCAGCCACGATGTGGAGCTCGTCGGCGAGACCGTGAACCGTGTGTTCTACCTCGACGCCAACCGCCAGGTGATCGACACGTACAACATGAACTGGAAGAACTACCTGCGCCAGCGGGTGGCCGACGAAGAGCGGCGCAAGAAGGAGCGCGCCAACGTCGAGAAGAAGGCGACGACGCTGCAGCTGCAGGCCGCCCGCTTCGGCGCGAAGGCCTCGAAGGCGGCCGCCGCCCATCAGATGGTCGCCCGTGCCGAGAAGATGCTGGCCGGTCTCGATGACGTGCGTCAGGAGGATCGCGTCGCGAAGCTGCGGTTCCCGAAGCCCGCTCCCTGCGGCAAGACGCCGATGATGGCATCCGGTCTGTCGAAGTCCTACGGTTCGCTGGAGATCTTCACCGACGTCGACCTCGCGATCGACCGCGGATCCAAGGTCGTCGTGCTCGGACTCAACGGTGCCGGCAAGACCACGTTGCTGCGGATGCTCGCCGGCGTCGATCAGCCCGACACGGGGCAGCTCGAGCCGGGGCACGGCCTCAAGGTCGGCTACTACGCCCAGGAGCACGAGAACCTCGATGTGAACCGTTCGGTGCTGGAGAACATGGTCTCCGCCGCCCCGCACATCACCGAGACCGAGGCGCGCAAGGTGCTGGGGTCGTTCCTGTTCACCGGCGACGACGTGCTCAAGCCCGCCGGGGTGCTCTCCGGTGGGGAGAAGACGCGTCTGTCGCTCGCGACGCTGGTCGTCTCGTCCGCGAACCTGCTGCTCCTCGACGAGCCCACGAACAACCTCGACCCCGCGTCCCGCGAGGAGATCCTGGGCGCGCTGGCGCACTACGAGGGGGCCGTCGTCCTGGTCTCGCACGACCCGGGTGCCGTGCAGTCGCTCAACCCCGAGCGCGTGCTGATCCTGCCCGACGGTGTCGAGGACATCTGGAGCCAGGAGTACCAGGATCTGATCGAGCTCGCCTGACCCCTCATCCTCTCGTGGCATAGTCGAGAGGGTGACGCCTGACGAACCGAATCCCGCCGCTGTTCCGATCAACGACTGGTTGCGGGGGAGGCATGCCCTCACGGGCGTCGCCCCCGAGTGGGATCTCGACGCGCTGCCCGACGATCCCCGCGCATTGTTCGCGACGTGGGTGCAGGGCGCGGCGGACGCGGGCGTCGCGGAGCCGCATACCGTCACTCTGGCGACCGTGGATGCCGATGGCGTCCCCGATGCGCGCACGCTGATCCTGAAACGGGTCGACGACCAGGGGTGGGCGTTCGCGAGCACGAGGTCCTCCCGCAAGGGGCGGCAGCTGGCGGACGCACCGGCCGCAGCCCTGAACTTCTGGTGGCAGCCGCAGGTGCGTGCCGTGCGCGTGCGGGGGCGCGTAAGGGAAGCGCCGGCAGCGGAGAGCGCCGCTGACCTCGCCGCCCGCTCGGCTGCGGCGCGCGCGGACGTGGCCGACGGCGACTGGGTGCTGTGGCGTGTCGTCCCGAGCCGCATCGAGTTCTGGCAGGGGTCGCGGGATCGCCGCCACACGCGTGTGGTCTATGTGCCGCACGAGGACGGGTGGACGCCCACGATCAATCGCGACTGATCACCACGGCTGCTGCGGGGCGGATCAGACGTTCGCGTCGAGGAGTTCGTCCTCGACGTCGGCGTCCTTGTCGCGGCGACGCGACTTCTTCACCGGTGCCGGCACGCCCTCGACCTCTTCGCGATGCTTCACGATCTCGGTGCGGATGATGTACCCGATGAAGACGAAGCCCATGATGGCGAACAGGATCCACTGGATCGCGTACGACAGGTGAGGCCCCGGGTCGTCGGTGGGGGACGAGAAACCGCCCAGAGCGTTCGCCGCTGCGGGATCCTCACTGATCAGCTGTCCGTAGGCGCCGGTGATCACGTCGCCGTCGACGAGCTTCGCGACCGTCGGGAGGTTGATCGTGGGTACCTGGCCCTCAGGGGCACCCCGACCCGAAGCGGGGAGCTGCTCGCTCGGACGCAGCCGGACGATGACCTCCGCCTCGCCGGACGGGGGGCTCGCCACCGAGTCGGGGGAGTCGCCGTCGCCGGGTGGGACCCAGCCGCGGTCGACGATGAACACACGGCCGTCGGCGTCTCGGAAGGGAACCAGCACCTCGAAGGCGCTCGTTCCGCCGTGCGGCCGGTTGCGCACCAGGAGTTGCTGATCCGTCAGGTACTCGCCGCGAAGGATCACCGGGTGCCACTCGTCGCCGGGGGACAGCTCCCCGTCGGCCCCGATGAGATCGGCGAGGGGCACGGGATCGGCGTCGTAGTTCTGCTCCACGAGCGCGATCTGCTCGGAGCGCGTCTCGTTGCGGTCGAACTGCCAGTTCGACAGGAACACACACGCGATGGCGAAACCGATCGCGATGAGCACGTACACGCACCACCGCATCATCCGTCGACTCATGCAGGAACGCCTTCTCGTACGGCGACGGGGAAGTCTCGTGCGGCGAGGTAGTCATGCAGGAATGCGACATGCTCATCGCACGCGAGCCAGATCTTCTCGCGGTCGACAGGGTGGATGCGGGGGTTGCGCCACACGACATGGTGCGTCGCCGCGTTCCGGCAACCGGCACGCGAGCATTCGATCTCGGTCACGACTCGTCCCGCCGGCTCTCGTCGATGCGGAACACCGCGGGGCCCGCCTCATCGAGCGGCGCGACGACGGGGCGCGGCGCCTCGACCTCCCGCATGGGGGACTCCGCCGTCGTCTCGGTGCTGTCGCTGCCGGCATTCGCGAACACCACTGCGATGTAGGGGAGCACGGCCGCGGCGATCGCGAAGATCCAGGTATACCAGCCGTACGGCTGGACGAACACCATCAGTCCGAAGCAGATGATGCGGATCGTCATGGTGAGGGCGTAGCGGCGCACTCGATGGTCGCCCTCGGCCTGCGGCGACTGCGGCAGGGAGGTGACAGCGGGAACGGCGCGCTTGCTCTTCACGATGCCTCCAGCCTACGCCGGTGCCGGCCTCGCGGCGTGCCGATGAGGATGTTCAGGAGTTGTAGAGGAAGGGCAGTGTGAAAGCCCCGAAGGCCACGAAGCCGATGATCGTCATGACGACTCCCAGCGCGAGGAAGCCCAGCATGATGTAGCCGATGATGAGGCCGGCGAATGCCACGCCCCGGCCCCCGATCGCGGGGTTGTTCCTGGTCTGCTTCAGAGCCATGTGCCCGGTGATCACGGCGGCGATCGCGGCGAGCATCGGAAACGCGAGCCAGCTGAAGACGACGCTCACGATCGCGCAGATGAGCGAGGAGATTGCGAGTCCGCTCGTCGGGCGGGCAGGGGCGACCGGATATGCCGGTGACCCGTACGCCGGGTACGGGCCGGGCTGCGCGCCGGGTGCACTGTAGCCGGGCTGCGCGCCGGGTGCACTGTAGCCGGGCTGCTGCGGTGCGCTCGGGTACCCGGGAGCGGTCGGATAGGCGGCCGCGCCGTATGTCGGTGCGGCTGGGGCCTGTCCGTACGTGGGTGCGGCGCCGGGGTAGGCCTGGATGGGCGCGGGAGCGGCGGGCGGTGCTGTCGTCGGGTACACCGGCGCCGCAGCGGGAGTGGCGGGTGCCGCGGGATACGCGGGCGGTGCTGCCGGGTAGGCGGCGGGAGGCGCGGGCGGAGCAGGGGGAGCCGGCGGAGCGAGCGGCTGCTCGCCTGCGGAGGAGGGAGTGCTGTCGTCGCTCATGGTGGTGCCCTTTCGTCCCGTTCAGCGTTTCAGCACGGCACGTATCTGTCAAACCTCTCGCAGGGCACTGAGCGGGGGACGGGTGGATAGGATCGTTGTCGGCTCTTCCGCCGCCCCTCAAGCCAGATCAGGAGTGTCCCCCATGAGTGCTCAGCGCGTCGTCCTCGTCACCGGAGGCAACCGCGGCATCGGCCGCGCGATCGCGGAGCGCTTCGTGCGTGACGGCTACCGTGTCGCCGTCACGGCGCGCAGCGGCGAAGGGCCGGAGGGGACGCTGACCGTGCGCGCTGATGTCACAGACGCCGCCGCGCTCGATGCGGCGTTCACCGAGGTGGAGCAGCAGCTCGGCCCGGTCGAGATCGTGGTCGCGAACGCGGGAATCACCAAGGACACGCTCCTGCTCCGGATGACCGAGGACGACTTCGACAGCGTGGTCGCGACGAACCTGGGCGGTACGTTCCGTGTGGTCAAGCGTGCGTCGAAGGGCATGCTGCGCGCCCGTTTCGGACGTGTCATCCTCATCTCCAGCGTCGTCGGCCTCTACGGCTCCGCCGGTCAGGTCAACTACTCGGCCTCCAAGAGCGCTCTCGTCGGTTTCGCCCGCTCGCTGACCCGTGAGCTCGGCGGACGAGGGATCACCGCGAATGTCGTGGCCCCCGGATTCATCGAGACCGACATGACGGCGGAGCTGCCGGAAGAGACCCAGAAGCAGTACAAGGCCAACATCCCGGCTGGGCGTTTCGCCACTCCGGACGAGGTCGCGGGTGTCGTGACCTGGCTCGCCGGTGACGATGCCGGTTACATCTCCGGCGCGGTCATCCCCGTCGACGGTGGTCTCGGCATGGGACACTGACCCCGCGCCAGCGCCGTATCACCGCAGCCGGACACCGGCGTCTCAGCGCCGGAGAGCGGTGCCTCAGCGTGCGACAGCGGCGTTGAGGAGCTCGGTCAGCCGCGAGGGCACGGAGAACTGCGGCCAGTGCGCTGACCCGATGCGGACGACCTCCGCGTCGGTGATGGCATGGAACTCAGCCGCGAACGGTTCCCACTGATCGATCTCGGCTGTGAACGCGTCCTGATCGAGCCCGCCCATGAGCAGTGTCACCGGCACGTCGTAGCGTGCGCGGTTCTCCAGTGCGATCGGATCCGTCGGCACACGTGCGGGCACGCTGGACGTCAACGGTGCCGTACGCTCGCGGGTCTTGCGGTCGAGGTCGTGCACGTCTTCGTCGGGGAAGTGGTCCCAGCCGGGGAACGGGACGACACCGTCGTGCACGGGGAACTCGCTGATGTCGAACCCGGGAGGCGGAGGCGCCGTGTCGACGAAGATCACGCGCGCGACACGGTCGGGGCGTGCATCGGCGACGCCCCACGCCACGTTACCGCCGCCGCTGTGTCCGACCACGACACAGGCATCGGGCAGGGAGTCGACGACCTGAACCGCAGCATCGACCCAGTCGGCGATGCCGATGTCGGCGGACTCGGAAGCCGGGGCTCCGACGCCCGGCATCGTCAGAGGGTGCACGCGATGCCCCGCGGCTTCGAGCCCGGGGATCACCTCGTCCCAACTGGATGCGTCGAGCCAGAGTCCGGGGATCAGGATGATGTCCATGAGTAGACGGTAGCCCGGCCCTCCGACATTCGCGAGGGCGCGTGACGAGGGTCTGCGGGCCGACCGTCGCACGACGGCCGGCCCGCAGGAAGGCACCCGCTGAGCCGGGGAGCCGGCCTCAGGCGAGCGGCACGCAGACCTCGGTCAGCAGGCCGTCCTCATCGGCTTCCGAGGGAGTGACCAGATACCGGTTGAAGGCCTTGCCCGCGAGCGTCCCGTCGCTTCCTACGGACAGGCCATCGGCGATGAGACGGGCGCCGATCCTGTCGTGCGCCTCGGTGATCTGACCGTACGATCCCTCCACGCGAGCGACGAGGCAGTCGCGCTCGGGCAGCTCATGCACCTCGAGCGGCGACGCGGCAGGAGTTCCCGGCGCGACCGGGAAGAAGATCGACAGATCCACGTCGCGTTCGGTGAACTGCTCGTCGTGCTCGATCACGCCGCACGGGCCGAGGGGGGTGATCGAGCCGGTATCGAGCAGCGGCAGCATCCGGTCCCACAGCAGATGCTCATCGGCATAGGTCGGAACGGTGCCGCGGAGAGCGACGACGGTCATGGCGGGGATGGTGGTCCGGTGGATGGTGATCGACATGGTGTTGTCTCCTGGTTCGAGCAATCGATTGATGAGGGTTACCCGTCCCTGGGCTGCGCGCTGCTCCTCGACGAGGCTCTCGCGCTGCAGTCGCAACGCGTGGAGCCAAGCCGGGGTGCCGCGGGCGGCGAGGAGCGCGCCGATGGCGGAGACGCCGAACCCGACATCGCGGAGGTTGCGGATGTCGATCGCATCGACCAGCTGGTCCACGGAGTACCTGCGGTACCCGCTGGCGGGGTCGATGTCGGCGGGCACCAGCACGCCGTGCGCGTCGTAGTGGCGCAGCATCCGCACCGACAGTCGACTCAGGGAACTGAATCGACCGATCGTCATGAGGTTCCAGGTCTCGGCCATGAACCCATGCTCGCGCCTGACACCGTGTGAGAGTCAACTCCTGGTCGCGCGCGTCGCGCGACCAGGACTATGGCAGCAGCGGGATGACCTGCGACAGGTCCTGCGGACCGATGACGAGGCTTGCGGCCGCGCGCACGGCCGGCTTCGCGTTGAACGCGAGTCCCAGGCCGGCGACGGCCATCATGGCGAGGTCGTTCGCGCCGTCTCCGATCGCGATCGTGGCGTGGGCGGGGACGCCGAGCTCCGCCGCCCACTCCTGCAGCGATGCCGCCTTGGCCGCGCCGTCGACGATCGGTCCGTCGACCTCACCGCTCAGGGCGCCGTCCGCCACCTGCAGGCGATTCGCCCGCCATCGGTCGACGCCGAGATCGGGAGCGACGGAATCGAGGATCTCGTGGAACCCGCCCGACACAACGCCCACGACTCCGCCGCGTTCGTGCACAGCCGCCGTGAGCTCTCGCACGCCGGGGGTGGGTTCGATCCGGCCGAGCACCCGGGCGAACGCCTCCACCGGGACACCGCGCAGGGCGCCGACGCGCGAGCGCAGGCTGGTGGAGAAGTCGACCTCGCCGCGCATCGCCGCCTCCGTGGCGGCCTGCACCTCGTCGCGCCGTCCCGCCTCATCGGCGAGCAACTCGATCACCTCGTTGCGGATGAGGGTGGAATCGGCATCGAGGACGACGAGGAAGCGCGCAGCAGTCACGCGAATGAGCCTAGCGACCGCACCGGCCTGCGAGAGACCGCGTGACGCGCGAGCGCTCGAATCCTCAGCGCTCGATGAACACGCCCTTGCCGACCACCGTGATGCCCGACTCGGTGACGGTGAAGCCCCGGGCCAGATCACGTTCACGATCGACGCCGACGGTCGCCCCATCGGCCAGCACGACGTTCTTGTCGAGGATCGCCCTGTGCACGCGCGACCCTGCCCCCACCTGCACGTGATCGAAGACCACGGAGTCCGTGATCGTCGATCCGCCACCGGCGAGCGTCCAAGGGCCGACGACGCTGCGCTCCAGATGGGTGCCGGAGAGCACCGAGCCCAGCGACACGATGGAGTCGATCGCATTCCCTATGCGCCCGACCGAGTCGCGCACGAACTTCGCAGGCGGTGAGTTGACCGCCTGCGAGTGGATCGGCCACTCCATGTTGTAGAGGTTGAAGATCGGCAGGGTCGAGATCAGGTCGCGGTGCGCGTCGTAGAACGAATCGATCGTCCCCACGTCCCGCCAGTAGGAGCGATCGCGCGGGGACGAACCGGGGACCTCGTTCTGCTTCATGTCGTAGTAGCCGGCCTCACCGCGGTCGACGAAGTAGGGGACGATGTCGCCACCCATGTCATGACCGGATGTGGGGGACTCGCCGTCGGCCTCGACCGCGGCGATCAGCGCATCCGCGTCGAAGATGTAGTTACCCATCGAGGCGAGCACCTCGTGCGGCGAGTCCTCGAGTCCGGCGGCATCGGTCGGCTTCTCCAGGAACTGCTTGATGCGCCCGGTGCTGGGGTCTGCGTCGATCACGCCGAACTGCGAGGCGAGCGCGAGCGGCTGGCGGATGCCGGCCACCGTGGCCTTCGCTCCGGATGCGATGTGCGCCTCGAGCATCTGGCGGAAGTCCATGCGGTAGACGTGGTCGGCGCCGATCACGACGACGATGTCGGGCTTCTCATCGTTGATCAGGTTCATGCTCTGCAGGATCGCGTCGGCGGATCCGGAGAACCACCGCTTTCCGAGACGCTGCTGCGCCGGCACGGACGTCACATAGGAGTCGAGCAGGGCGGACATGCGCCAGGTCTGCGAGATGTGTCGGTCGAGGCTGTGCGACTTGTACTGCGTCAGCACGACGACCTGACGGAGGCCGGAGTTGATGAGGTTCGAGATGGCGAAATCGATCAATCGGTACTGTCCGCCGAACGGCACTGCCGGTTTGGCACGGTCGCCCGTGAGGGGCATGAGGCGCTTGCCCTCGCCACCGGCGAGGATGATCCCGAAGACCTTCTTTGGAGCGGACATGGCTCCACCATAGATGCGATCCGGCTCGCTGTACTAGCGTTCAGACATGCGAGTTGAAATGATCACGAAGGAGTATCCGCCGGAGATCTACGGTGGTGCCGGAGTGCACGTCGCGGAGCTCGTCACGGCGTTGCGCGAGAGCATCGACGTGCGTGTCCGCGCCTTCGGTGCACCCCGCGATGAGGAGGGCACCTTCGCGTATCGCGCACCTGCCGAACTCGCCTCGGCGAACGCAGCGCTGCAGACTCTGGGCACCGATCTGGAGATCGTCTCGGCGATCGCCGACGCGGACATCGTGCACAGCCACACCTGGTATGCGAACTTCGCCGGTCACCTGGCCTCGCAGCTGCACGGCATCCCGCACGTGCTCACGGCGCACAGCCTGGAACCGCTGCGGCCTTGGAAGGCGGAGCAGCTCGGCGGCGGCTACGCCGTCTCCAGCGGCATCGAGAAGCTCGCGTACGAGAACGCCGCCGCGGTGATCGCGGTCAGTGCCGGCATGCGCGCGGACATCCTGCGCAGCTACCCGCAGGTCGATCCGGCCAAGGTCCGCGTGATCCACAACGGCATCGATGTCGAGCGCTGGCGCCCGGTGCACGACGACGCCTTCCTGCAATCGGTGGGGATGGACCCGCAGCGGCCATCCGTCGTCTTCGTCGGGCGTATCACCCGGCAGAAGGGTCTGCCCTATCTGCTCCAGGCTGCGCGTCTGCTCCCACCCGAGGTCCAGCTCGTCCTGTGTGCCGGAGCTCCTGACACCCCGGAGATCATGGCAGAAGTGCAGGAGGGCGTGCGCCTTCTGCAGCAGACGCGCGACGGCGTCATCTGGATCGAGAGGATGCTGCCGCGTGATGAGCTGTCGGCGATCCTGACCGCAGCCACCACATTCGTCTGCCCGTCTGTCTACGAGCCGCTGGGCATCGTGAACCTCGAGGCCATGGCCTGCGGCGCCGCAGTCGTCGGTACCGCGACGGGCGGCATCCCCGAAGTCGTCGCCGACCATGTCACCGGTCGACTTGTCCCGATCGAGCAGGTGCAAGACGGCACCGGTACGCCGGTGGACCCCGAGCGATACGTCGCGGATCTCGCCGCCGTGATGACCGAGGTCACGTCCGATCCCGCGCGCGCCCGAGAGTACGGAGCAGCGGGTCGGGAGCGTGCACGGCAGGAGTTCAGCTGGGGTGCGATCGCCGACACGACGCGCGCGCTGTACGCGGAGCTCGCCAGCTGAGCCGATAGGCTGGAGGCATGTCGAGCGCCCTGGAATTCACCGACGTCGTCGTGCGCCGCGAGGGGCGCAACATCATCGATCACGTGACCTGGCAGGTCGCGGACGATCAGCGGTGGGTGATCCTCGGACCCAACGGTGCAGGAAAGACCACGCTGCTCCAGCTCGCCGACACACTCATGCATCCGACCGCCGGTACCGTCTCGGTGCTGGGGGAGGCCCTGGGGCGCACGGACGTCTTCGAGGTGCGCCCGCGCATCGGATTCGCGTCCTCCGCCATGGCCAAGCGCGTTCCCCGCGACGAAACCGTGCTGAACACGGTGCTCACCGCCGCCTACTCCGTGCTCGGACGCTGGAACGAGAGCTACGAGGACATCGACGAGCGCCGTGCGCTGCGCGTGCTCGGCGAATGGCGTCTTGCACACCTGGCCGAGCGCACCTTCGGCACCCTCAGCGACGGCGAGCAGAAGCGGGTGCAGATCGCCCGCGCCGTCATGACCGATCCCGAACTGCTGCTGCTGGACGAGCCGACCGCCTCGCTCGATCTGGGCTCACGGGAAGAGCTGCTCGCGCTGCTCAGCGGCTATGCGTCGGCGCCGACCACCCCGGCGATGCTCATGGTCACCCATCACGTGGAGGAGATCCCGGTGGGGTTCACGCACGTGATGCTGCTGCGCGAAGGCCGAGTGGTCGCCGCTGGTCCGATCGCGGAGACCCTGACGGCCGAGGCCCTCACCGAAGCCTTCGGCATGCCGATCGTGCTGAGCAGCGAAGACGGCCGCTACGCCGCTCGCGCCGCATCCTGACTCGGGTTACTGAGCGCGTCGAAGTACTGTTAGAATCGATCCTTGGTGCTCTCTGCACCGCAGACTTCCCTCGTCCCTGGCACAATCCAGGGCAGCAACTAAGGAATCCCATGAAGACTGACATCCACCCCGAGTACCGGGCCATCGTTTTCCGTGACCTCGGTTCGGGCGAGACCTTCCTCACCCGCTCCACCGTCACGAGCGACAAGACCATCGAGCTGGACGGCGTGGAGTACCCCGTCATCGATGTCGAGATCTCCTCTGCCTCGCACCCGTTCTACACGGGCAAGCAGCGCATCATGGACTCGGCCGGTCGCGTCGAGAAGTTCAACCAGCGCTTCAAGGGCTTCGGCGGCTCCTCCAGCTGAGGTCCGTCACACGAAGGCCCCGCACTCCTCGGAGTGCGGGGCCTTCGTCGTCTCTCGGCACGCATCGTGTGCTCGACGAGCACGCGTCGCATCCGGTCGCTTCCCGTCTGTCTATGCGACCATCTGCGTCCCCCGCGCATCGAAAGCCGTCAGGAATGGCTGCTTTGCCACGCCGGAGGCGGCAGTTCGCGACCACTGCATGCCGATGGACCGCTCAGGGCGGCCTCTGCCTCGTCGGAGTCGGGCCGTCAGAGGTCGAGGGTGATGCGCCCATCGGCGATCGGACTCGGCGGGTCGCCGGGGGCGGGCGCCGGCGCGGTGCGCTGCGTCTGGCGGTCTCGTTCCATCCCCGCTTCGTGCGCCGAAGGAGACCAGATGGCGTCGAAAGCGCCGCCGAGCCCGCCGGAGCTGAGCCCCTCGTACTTCTGCTCCACCGGTTTCCGCGAGAAGGTGTGCATCAGGCCGAAGATGAGCAGGCCGGGACCCGTGATCAGCACCCCGATCACGGTCGCCCAGCCCAGGACATCGCGCATGTGGCCAGGATAGGCCGCCGTTCTGCGCACGACATCCCCCTCGCGGGGGATCGTGGTCAGCGGATGCGGCGCCCCTGAGCGAGGTCGATCAGTCGGCTCAGCACCGGCCCGGAGCGGAGGCCGTTGTGCTCGTGTTCGCTGGTCACCCAGAGCTGAACCCCAGGGAGCAGACGGGCCGTCTCGAGAGAGAACTCCACCGGCACGTAGACGTCGTTGACGTAGACCGCAGCGGCGCCGGTGGCGCCGGATGCCGCGATGGCCGCCGCGTCGTAGATCTGCGGCCACTCGAACTCCGCCAGTTCGAGTGCGACCTCTCGCCAGGGCTGGAACGCCGGCACCGTCTCGGTCCATTCGCGGCGGATGTGCTCGCCGGTGAAGAGCGTGACGTCATCGCGGAAGTCCGCTGGTTCGGTGCGCTCTGCCGACCATCGCGTCGCGTGGCCGTCGGCGTAGCTGGACTCGTGGAACGCGAAGTACAGCGGATTGCGACCGTCGTAGGGCATCGCGTGCATGAGATCGTACCGGAACGCGTTCGAGGCCGGATCGCGCTCCAGCAGTGACCATACGGTCTGCCAGCCGTTGTCCGTGCCGAGCGCCGAGCCGACCGACCGCAGCCGCGAGGGTGACACGATCTCGCCGTCCGGAAGCACGATCTCGCCGGCATCCGCGAGGTCGACGAGGCCACGCATCACGTCCCGGTGCTCGGGGAAGCGCCGGTAGTACTGCTCCGACGCGCTGCGCATCTTGTCGTAGCAGAGGGCGTAGACGTCGTCCGGATGCCGGCCGACCGCACTGAGTCCACCCGTGATGTAGACGTCGGCGAGCGAGGAGCCGTCTGTGGAGAGGTAGGCGAGCGTCGTGAAGCCGCCGAACGACTGTCCGAGCACGCTCCACGTGTCGGCACCGAGGTGCGCACGCATCGCCTCGCAGTCGCGGACGATGGCATCGGCGCGCAGGTGGGTCAGGTGTTCGGCGACCGCGGCCGCACCGCGTTCCAGGTCGGTGTCGCCGACCGGCGTGGAGCGCCCGGTGCCGCGTTGGTCGAGCAGGACGAGGCGGTAGTGTGCGAGCGCCTCGTCGAGCCACGCCGGCGCCGTGGAGCGGTGGAACGGACGCGGCGCCTCGTGTCCTGGGCCTCCCTGCAGGAACACCAGGTAAGGGAGCGACTCCCCGCCCTCGCGCGAGACGACGGCGGCGAAGATGTCGATCGTGCGTCCATCCGAGGGATCACCCCAGACCAGGGGAACGGTGAGCGTGTGCTCTTCGACGGTCAGATCCAGCAGATGACGGACAACGGTGCTCACCCGTCGAGCCTAGCGTCCGAGCCGCCGCATCCGCAGGTCGCCTCGACTACATCACGTTGCCGATGTAGGAGTACTTGACGAACACCTCGGCGGCGATGCCCGATTCGTCCAGCACACCCTGCACGGCGTTCATCATGTAGTTGGAATCCCAGCCCATGTAGAGGAAGTGCGAGTCGTCCAGAGCATCCCACTGGCCCTTCCACGCCATCGCGTCGTAGATCGGCCCGCCATGCGTCGCGCAGTAGCTGACGGCGGCAGCACGTGTGTCGGTCCACGCGCGTCGGAACACGCGATTGAAGAGGTGCTTGACGTCGTACACCTCCCACCGTTCGCCGCGATACTCCACGTAGTCGAACTCGCGCTCCCACCCCGCCGGCCAGCCGCGTCTGCGCACGGCATCCAGGATCGGGGTCAGCCCATCGTCGTCGATCTCGGGGAGAGCCGGTCGCGCCCAGATCCGCAGCAGGTCTGCGGTGAGGCGCACGGTGCGGCTCGTGATGGCCGCGGTGTCCCACCGGGGGACGCTCTCGAGATCGCGGGTCGCTGGCACCCCGCTGCGCGCATACGCGTCCGCGCGCTTCTCCGGAAAGGAGGCGCCGAACACGCGCTCGGTGAGCGGCTGCTCGAGAAGCGTCAGGTTTCCCAGCGTCGGGGCCAGCGCGCGGTGGCTGTTCTGCTCATCGTCGCTGTACTCGCTCCACGTCCGTACGCCGTCGCCGGACCAGGCGTCGCCGGGAACCGGGGGGACGATGTGCTCGATGTCGAAGCCGTCAGTGTCATCCACGCCCTGCAGTCGGCTGAGCACATAAGCGGCGTGGGGTAGTTCGCTGTACTTCAGCACAGCGCTCACACGCTCGTCGGACGGGGTGATGCGGGCGAGTGCGCGCGCGAGCGCATCGCGACCCTGCTCCCGGGCTCGGCAGAGCCGTGCGATCAACCGCTCCGTGGGGAGGTTCACCAGTGTGCGGCGGAGGTAGAGCGCCTGGATCCAGTCGAGCGTCTCGATGAGCTCATCCCGCCCGACGATGCCGCGGGAGTAGTCGCTGTACACGCTCAGCACCAGCGGATAGGCCGCGCGCCCGAAGGTGTTGACGTACCGCAGCTGACGAGCGATCTCGGGATCTCGCTCCCGCGACGGATCGAGCAGGATGCCGTAGATCTCGGCATGGTGTCGCCAGATCTCGGCGTGCGCCTGGAGGTGGGCGACATCGACGTGCGGGAACGACTGTCGGAATGCGCTGTACACGCCGTGCTCGCCGTTCGCGGCCAGTTCGCGGCCCGTGGTCATGACGAGATAGTGGCGCCAGAAGGCGCCGATCGCCTCGCCGGTGTGCCGCTCGATCGGCAACCAGAACCGCGCCTCGACGTCGAGCTGCTCCGAGTGGGTGAGGCCCATCAGGATGTAGTTGTGGATCAGCTCGTGATCGCGCAGCGGTTCGCCCGTGGAGTTGAGGCTCTCGAAGATCTGCTGCGCGTTCGCCTCGGCGCCGAGCGTGATCGACACGTGCTCGAGCTTCTGCAGACCCCGCCAGACCGACGGCGCCTCCTCCGCGTGGATCTGGCTGCGGAAGAAGGCGTAGTTGTCGTCGAACCGCGATTCGCGATCCGCGTCCCCGCGGCGATCCAGCACCACGGACTCGTACAGCTCCGCCCAGGCGTCGTGCGGACGCAGCTTGGTGCGGGTCGGGTCGTCCTGTCGGACCAGCACACGTTCCAGGTCTGCCGCGAGCACGGGGTCTGAATCCCGCACGGCGTGATGCAGCGCGGCAATCAGGAGCATCAGGGTGGTGATGCGCTGCTGGCCGTCGATGAGGATCAGGTCGCTGTCGGGTGCTGAGCCGTCAGCCGAATCATGGGCGGAGAGGATCGAGCCGATGAAATGCCGGTGGGCATCGTCTTCCGCGGCTACGGCGCGCACATCCGAGAGCAGTCGTTCGCATCCGCCGATGTCCCAGCGATACTGACGCTGATACACGGGGACGACGATGGTGGTGGAACCTGCTGCGAGCCACTCGATCGTGTTGACTGCTGTCGCCTCGACGTTGGTGGCGGTGCTCATGCTGGTGTCTCGTCCTCCCGTAGCGCCGGCACCGAGGACTCGCCGGGCGCCCGATTCAGTCTATTCGGTTATTCACGGCGGCCCTCGGAGGGGCGCACAGGGGGCGCTGTTAGGCTTGCCTTATCAGGGCCTGTTAAAACGTGCTGGCCCCCGATGAAAGGACATGACCTAGATCATGGGATACATCAAATCCGCTGCACTCGAGGAAAAGGGCTTCGTCGTCCTCGACAGCTACGACCAGGAGCTCGACCCCAAGGAGTGGCTCGACATCGAGTACAACGACTGGAAGTCGTCGGGTGACACCCGGTTCGCTCCGCTCGCCAGTGCCTTCGGCGACATCGAGTGCAACGGCTTCTGGAACCACAAGCCGCCGCGCACCGACAAGGACGGCGTCTGGATCGACTCGCAGACCGAGAAGGCCCCGAATCTGACGCGTCGCGCGCAGGAGCCAGGCGCGAACGTCGGCCGCTGCCGTGTGATCGAGCTGCAGCCCACGCCCTATGGCGACTGCCTCTACAACCTCCACCAGGACGACAACAACCGTCTGAACCCGGACGGCACCGGTTGGGTCGTGCGCGGGTTCTTCAACCTGACCGACGACAAGGACAGCTACTTCGTCCTGCGTGAGAACCGCACCGACCCGAGCATCGAGTACCGCATCGCGCTTCCGGCCGGAGCCCAGCTCATCGTCGACACCCAGCGTCTGTGGCACGCCGCGACCCACAACGGTGACGAGCCGCGCTACTGCCTCATCACCTCGTGGACCTCCGGTCCCGAGCTCGACGCCTACATCGAGAAGTACCACGGCACCGATGACGTCCCCAACTACGAGGTCGCTCAGGACGTGCTGGAGCACGGCTACGCCGAGCAGGCCCGCAAGGACGCCGCACGCGCCGCCTACTACGCGGCCAAGGGCCAGCAGGTGAAGCAGGCGATGAGCGAGGCCTGAGCCGCACCGAATCGTCTGCTCCGACCGTTTGGCCGCTGAGCACACCGCAGTACGAAGGCCCCGGTCCCGCGACCGGGGCCTTCGTCGTCGGAACTACATGCTTGTGATTTCCTCGTGAGTGGGCGAGAATGGGCCCACAACCGCATATTCTCGCCACTTCGTGGTTCAGGTCGTTGGGGAAGACGCACCTGATGAAACGGAGAGATCATGGCGACGGCTTACGCACGCGGAGTGGTGTACATCCACTCTGCGCCTCGCGCGCTCTGCCCGCACCTTGAGTGGGCGGTGGGTCGCGCTATCGGGCGTGCGGTGAACTTCGACTGGACTGACCAGCCGGTGCTCGACGGTGCTCGCCGTGCGGAGTTCTACTGGGATGGTCCGGTCGGCACCGGCGCAGCTCTCGCCACCGCGATCCGCGGGTGGGAGCACCTCCGATTCGAGGTGACGGAGGATCCGACGCCGCGCAGCGACGGCGGACGCTGGCTGCACACCCCGGATCTCGGCATCCACTATGCGCAGACCGATGCGGCCGGCAACATCGTGATCGGCGAGGACCGCATCCGCTACGCGATGGAGATCGCGGCGGGGAGCGCCGTCGAGCTGCAGCGCGAGCTGGACATCGCCCTCGGTTCCGCCTGGGACGAAGAGCTCGAGCCCTTCCGCCACGCCAGCGACGATGCGCGTGTCGTCTGGCTCCACAAGGTCGGCTAGTTCGCGACCACGACACAGACCTGGAGCGGGGGAGGCGTGAGTATCGGATGCCGGTGATTCATCCCGGACGCTGAGAAGACGTTTCCCCGCTCCACATGACGAGGACCCCGCCCCTGGAGACAGCGACGGGGTCCTCGTCTGCGCGGAGGCAGCGCATCGCCTCAGATCACCGCCGTCCGCGAAAGCTCCTCCGGTCGAGGGACGGCTCCGCCGTGGAGGTCGTCCCAGGCGAGCCGCAGCCGGTCCATCGCCGCGGCCGTACGGTCGGGCGGCAGGGTGATCGGGATCCGCAGTCGCCGTTCCAGGACGCCGCCCGTGGTGAAGCGCGGCCCTGGCGGTAGAAGGAGATCGCGATCGCGCGCCGCGAGCGAGAGTCGTGTCGACACCGGCGCGCCGAGGTCGACCCAGACGGACAGCCCGCCTGCGGTCTGCGGCATCCGGACGCCGTCGATACCCTCGAGTCCGGTGGCGACGGCGGCTCGGCCCGCGCGAAGGCGCTCGCGGACGTGAGTGGTGAGCGCCGGCATCTCCGACAGCAGCTCCACGGCGATGCACTGCTCCAGGAGCGCCGTGCCGAGTTCGAAGCTGGGCCGGATCGCGAGCAGTCGCGTGATGAGCGAGGCCTCCGCGCGGATCCAACCGAGGCGCATGCCGCCCCAGGCGATCTTCGACATCGATCCGACGGTGATCACGTGCGGGCTGTACGCCGCCATCGGCCGCGGAGCCCACCCCCGATCGATGTCGAGTTCCGCGGTCGTCTCGTCCACGATCAGGAGCGTGCCGACGCTGCGAGCCGTGGTCGCGATGCGCTCGCGCTCGAGGTCCGGCAGTGTCGCGCCCGTGGGGTTGTGGAAGTCGGGGATCAGGTACGCCAGCTGCGGCCGGTCGGCGAGCAGGACCCCCGTCAGGTGTCGTGCGTCCCATCCGTCGACGTCGACCGGCGTGGGCAGCATCCGATAGCCGTGGCGGTGCAGCGCCTCCAGTGCATGCGGGAAGGTCGGCTGTTCGACGAGTGCGCGCTCTCCGCGTCGTCCGATCGTGGCGAGCACGAGGTTGAGGGCGTTCAGGGCGCCGGAGGTGATGATGATCTCATCGGCCGAGGTCTCCACACCTCGCTGCGTGAATCGTCGGGCCACGGCGTCGCGCAGTTCGGGGAGGCCGCGCAGCGAGTAGCCGCTGGTGCCCCGCAGCGCGGCCAGGCGCGGCAGCGACCGCACGGTGGCGTCGTACAGGCCAGGGGTCGAGTCCATCGAGGCGATCGACAGGTCGATCGCGGACTCCTGCTCCGGCGCGTCCGGCTCCAGCGGGGTGCGGGGGAGCGTCACACGGGTGCTGCCACCGTGCAGACGGGTCACGTAGCCGTCCGATTCGAGGATCCCGTACACGCGGGTGATCGTGGACCTCGATCGGCGCAGCTCGAGAGCCAGTGACCGCTCGCTGGGCAGCCGCTCTCCGACCGTGAGGCGGCCGTCGAGGATCAGGGCGCGGATGTGGCCGGCCAGTGCCGTCGCCGTCGCACCGGCGACGTTCTGCGCTCCGAGGTGTGCGACGAGTCGAGAGGTCATGTCTCCAGGATGCCGCAAAGTGGACTGGCTCAGCGAGGCCACTTCTCGCAGAGTGGACTGGGGTGCGACCCGTGCTCGGCAGCCACCATGGAGGGATGCACCTTCGTTCCCTCTTCCTGCCCATCGTCGCGACCAGCCGCCGGGACCTGGCCGAGCGCGCCGTGCAGCTCATCCTGGGGTTGCTCCTGTACGGGGTCGCGATGGGCCTGATGGTTCGCGGCGGCATCGGCGTCTCGCCCTGGGACGTGCTCGCACTCGGCGTCGCAGGGCAGTCCGGGCTCGGCTACGGGATGGTGACGAATCTCGTGGCGGTCGTGGTGCTGCTGCTGTGGATCCCGCTGCGTCAGCGTGTCGGACTCGGCACACTCCTCAATGCGCTGCTGATCGGTCCGAGCGCCGACCTGACCCTCGCCGTCATCCCCGCGCCGCCGTCGCTCTGGGTGGGTGCTCCGATGTTCCTGCTCGGACTGGTGCTGCTGGCCTTTGCGACCGGCCTCTACATCGCGGCGAACTTCGGACCGGGACCGCGGGACGGGCTGATGACGGGTCTGGTACGTCGCACCGGATGGCCGGTCTGGTTCGTGCGCACCCTCATCGAGGGCAGCGTGCTCGTCGTCGGTTTCGTGCTCGGCGGCCCGGTGGGCGTCGGCACCGTGCTCTTCGCGCTGGGAGTCGGGCCCCTGGTCGGATGGTTCCTGCCGCGGATCACGAAGCTCCGCGAGGCGCGTTCGCATCGGCTCGAGCGCACGCCGGTGGCGTAGCGTTCGGCACCACGGAAGAGGCCCCCGGAGCAGCAGCTCCGAGGGCCTCTTCCGTGTGATCGTCAGTCGACGCTGGCGAACGCGACGACGGCGTTGTGCCCGCCGAAGCCGAACGAGTTGCTGATCGCGATCTGCGGTCCGTCGCCGAGCGGCGTGGGCTCGCCCGAGAGGCGGAACGGCACGGCGGGATCGGGTTCGGTCATGTTGATCGTCGGCGGGGCGACGCGGTCGCGCAGCGCGAGGATCGAGAAGATCGCTTCGAGCGCGCCGGTGCCTCCCAGCAGATGGCCGGTGGAGGCCTTGGTCGCCGACACGGGGATCTCGCTGAGACGCTCGCCGAACACGCGCTTGAGGGCGACGTACTCGTTCGGGTCGCCCACCGGGGTCGACGTGGCGTGCGCGTTGATGTGCGTGACCTGGTCGGGGGTGACCCCGGCTTCCTCGAGGGCCTGCGTCACCGCACGTGCGGCTCCTGTGCCCTCGGGGTCGTTCCCGGTGATGTGGTATGAGTCGGCGGTGATGCCGCCGCCGATCAGGTAGGCGTAGATCTTCGCGCCGCGCGCCTTGGCGTGCTCCTCGGTCTCGAGGATGAGTGCGGCGGCGCCTTCACCCATGACGAAGCCGTCACGGTCGATCGCGCCGGGGCGGGACGCCGTGGCCGGGTCGTCGTTGCGACGCGACAGCGCCTGCGCCGAGGAGAACGAGGCCATCGTGATGGGGTGGATCGCGGACTCCGTGCCACCGGCGATCACGACATCGGCGAGGCCGTCCTGCAGGTGGTGGAAAGCGTGGATGAGCGACTCGGTGCTCGAGGCGCAGGCGCTCACGACGGTCTGCGCGTAGGCGCGGGCCTGGAACTGGAGCGACAGGTTGCCGGCGGCGGCGTTGGCCATCAGCATCGGCACGGTCAGCGGCATGACGCGGCGCGGACCCTTCTCGCGCAGGGTGTCCCACGCGTCGAGGAGCGTCCAGAGTCCGCCGATCCCGGTGGCGAAGTCGACGCCGAGGCGCTCGGGCTCGACTTCGGGGGAGCCGGCATCCGCCCACGCTTCGCGCGCGGCGATGAGGGCGAACTGCGACGAGGGGTCGAGCCGCTTCGCCTCGTGGCGCGGCAGGACCTCTTCGGGGCGCACGATGGCCTCGGCGGCGAAGGTGACGGGCAGCTCATACTGCTGCACCCAGTCGTGCTCGAGTGTGCGGGTTCCGGACATGCCTGCGAGCAGGTTGGCCCAGTTCTCCGGAGCGGTACCGCCGATGGCGGAAGTGGCGCCGATGCCGGTGACGACGATGCGCTTGGTCATGGTGTGGTTCCTTGTCGAGCGGTGATTCGAGCGGGTGGCGGGCAAGGCGGAGGATGCCACGCCCCGCAGATGCGGGGGTGGCATCCTGCGTGGATTACTCCTGGCCTGCGACGATGAAGCTGACGGCGTCGCCGACGGTCTTCAGGTTCTTGACCTCGTCGTCGGGGATGGTGACGCCGAACTTCTCCTCGGCGTTGACGACGATGGTCATCATCGAGATCGAGTCGATGTCGAGGTCGTCCGTGAACGACTTCTCGAGGGCGACCTCGGAAGCGTTGATGCCGGTCTCGTCGGTGATCAGCTCTGCGAGGCCTGCGAGGACCTCATCGTTGGTGAAAGCCATGTGGTCTTCCTCTTTCTTGCGGGTTGTATTCGGAACCGTGGAACAGTCTAGGGAAGGTCGGGTCGTTCTCAGGGGAGGACGACGACCTGAGCGGCGAACACGAGACCCGCGCCGAAGCCGATCTGCAGTGCCAGGCCGCCCGAGAGCTCGGGGTGCTCGGCCATCAGGCGGTGGCTGGCGAGCGGGATCGAGGCGGCTGAGGTGTTGCCGGTCGTCTCGATGTCACGCGCGATCACGGTGGTCTCTGGCAGCTTGAGCTGTTTGGCGAACTCGTCGATGATGCGCATGTTCGCCTGGTGCGGGATGAACGCGGCGATGTCGGTCGGCTCGACGCCGGCCTTGTCGAGAGCCTCACGGGCGACTTTCGCCATCTCCCACACCGCCCAGCGGAACACGGTCTGACCCTCCTGTCGGAGCGTCGGCCACGGCACCTCGCCGTCGCGGAACTGCGTCAGGGTCCCGTTCATACCCACCGCGTCGGCCTTCGAGCCGTCGGATCCCCACACAGCAGGGGAGATGCCGGGCGTGTCGCTCGGGCCGATCACGGCTGCACCGGCGCCGTCGCCGAGGAGGAAGGAGATGCTCCGGTCGGCGGGGTCGACCACGTCGGACAGCTTCTCCGCGCCGATCACGAGCGCGTAGCGGGCCGCTCCGGCACGGATCAGCGCATCCGCCTGGGCGACAGCGTAGGAGTATCCGGCGCACGCGGCGTTGACGTCGTATGCGGCTGCGGGGTTGGCGCCCACGCGGTCGGCGACGATCGCCGAGACCGACGGGGACTGCTTCGGGTTGCTGATGGTGGCCACGATCACCAGATCGATCTGGTCGGCGGGGACGCCGGACTTCTCGATGGCCTCTGCGCCGGCGATGGCGGCGAGGTCGATCGCGTCGGTGTCCTTGTCGGCGCGGACCCGGGTGATGATGCCCGTGCGCTGACGGATCCACTCGTCGCTCGAGTCGATCGGGCCGATCAGATCGTCGTTCGGCACGAAGTTCTCGCCCCGCGCCGCGCCATAGGAGTAGATGCGCGTGTAGGCGGGGCCCGTGATCTGGGTCAGGGTGGCGCTCATGCGGCTTCTCCGTTCAGCAGCGCGACGGCTGCGTCGAGGTCTTCGGGGGTTTTGACGGCGACGGTCGGGACGCCGCGCAGGCCGCGCTTGGCGAGACCGGTCAGCGCGCCGGCCGGAGCCAGCTCGATGAGGCCGGTGATGCCGTGCTCGGCGAACGACGACATGCACTTGTCCCAGCGCACGGGTGAGGAGACCTGGTCGACCAGGTACGAGAGCGCCTGTGCGCCGTCGGAGACGACGGAGCCGTCGCGATTCGTCCACAGGGTGATCTGCGGGTCGGCAGGAGTCACGGAGGCGACCGCGTCGCGCAGGGCGGCGACGGCGGAGGCCATGTAGCCGGTGTGGAATGCGCCGGCGACCTGCAGGGGGATCACGCGCGAGCCCTTGACCGGTTCCTCGGCCAGCGCGGCCAGCGCGGGGAGGGAACCTGCGACGACGAGCTGGCCGCCGCCGTTGTAGTTGGCCGGCGAGAGTTCGAGCTCGGCGAGGCGGGCCAGGATGAGCTCCTCGTCACCGCCCAGGACCGCGCTCATGCCCGTGGGGGTCTGCGCCGCGGCATCGGCCATCGCGCGTCCGCGGATGCCGACGAGGCGCATTCCGGTCTCGGCGTCGATGACACCGCTGCCGACCAGGGCCGCGATCTCACCCACCGAGTGGCCTGCGATGCCGTCAGCAGTGCGGCCGCCGCGCGCGCGGATGGCGTCTGCGGCGATGAGCGACGCGGCGACGATCAACGGCTGAGCGACACGTGTGTCGCGGATCGTGTCGGCATCCGAGACGGTGCCGTGCGCGTGGAGATCGACCTCCGCGGCCTCGGAGTACGCGGCGAGGCGATCAGCCACACCGTCGAGCTCCAGCCAAGGGGAGAGGAAACCGGGGGTCTGCGAGCCCTGACCAGGGCAGACGACGACAATCACCAGTCCAGTCTGCCAACGATTGCGCGTGAGTGGTGGATGATCCATCACAAGATTGCGTGAAACCCTTGTGTGTGGCGCACAGCGCCCGTGTGCGGACTCAGCGGGTCGGGCGCCGCAGAGCCGGGCGTCGACGCCCCTGTTCCGCAGCGCCGATCGATCCGAGGATCAGCGCGGTCTGCAGGATGAGCGCTTCGCGCGGTCCGGTGGCGTCCCAGCCGATGACCTCGCTGACCCGCTTGAGCCGGTAGCGCACCGTGTTGGGGTGCACGAACAGCTCGCGAGCGGTGGCCTCCAGGGAGCGGCCATTGTCGAGGTAGCTCCACAGCGTGGTCACCAGATCGGTCGAGTGGGCCTGCAGAGGGCGGAAGATCCGCTCGATCAGCGTCTGCTTCGCCAACGGGTCTCCGGCGAGAGCGCGCTCGGGCAGCAGATCGTCGGCCTCGACCGGACGCGGAGCACTGCGCCAGGCGCGGGCGACAGCGAAGCCGGCCAGTGCCGCACGCGCACTCTGGCTCGCATCGACCAGCGCGGCGACCGCTGGGCCGAGCACGACGTATCCGGGCCCGAAGGACGGCTCGAGGCGCGTGGCGATCTCGAGGAAGCCGAGCTCGTCCTCGTCTTCCTCGTCTTCCTGTCCGGCGATCCTGGCGCGTCCGAGGACCAGCACCAGGCGGGAGCCCTGCACGCCGATCAGCACGTCGACCGCGAGCTTGCGGGCCGTGCGGCGCACCTGATCGACGTCGAACTGCGGGGGAGTCGTGCCGACCAGCACCGCGACCTCGCCGTGGCCGTGCCAGCCGAGGGCGGCGATGCGGCTGGGGAGTTCCTCGTCGGCTTCGCCGGTGAGGATCGAGTCGACGACGAGCGCTTCCAGCCGGGCGTCCCAGAGCCCGCGGGCTTCGGCGGCTCGGGCGTAGACGTCGGCGGCGGCGAAGGCGACGTCGCGCGAGTAGAGCAGTATCGCCTCGCGGAGGTCGTCGCCTCGTCCGGCGACGCGCTCCTCCGTGACCTCGACCGTCACGCGGATCAGCTGCAGCGTCTGCTGCAGGCTGACGCTGCGCAACAGTTCCCGAGGAGCCGCGGCGAAGATGTCCGCCGCGATCCACGGGGTCGAGGTGGGGTCTTCGTACCACTGGATGAACGACGTGATGCCGGCCTGAGCCACCAGCCCGACGGCGGAGCGTCGGGCCGGTGGCATGTCGGCGTACCAGGGGAGAGTGTCCTCCAACCGCTTGATCGTCACCGAGGCGATGTCACCGGAGATCCGGCGCAACCAGGTGAGCGTCGCGGTCTTGTCCATTCCGCGAGGAGAAGAACCTGTCACCGAGGACTCAGCTTTCGCCACCTGCGTTGCCGCTGGTGCCGGCGTTCACGTCGTGCAGACGGTACTTCTCGATCGCCTGCGCTGCGAGCGAACGGTCGACGACGCCATCCTCGGCGAGCGACTGCAGGGTGCGCACGACGACCGAGGGGCCGTCGATCTTGAAGAAGCGACGCGCCGCCGCACGGGTGTCGGAGAAGCCGAAGCCGTCCGCGCCCAGCGTGGCGAAGCGCTGCGGCACCCACGGACGGATCTGGTCCTGCACGGCGTGCATGTAGTCGCTGACGGCGATGACCGGTCCCTCGGCGCCCTGCAGCTTCTGCGTCAGGTACGCCGTGCGCGGCTCTGCCTCGGGGTGCAGGAAGTTGTGCTCGTCGGCAGCCAGGCCGTCGCGGCGCAGCTCGGTCCATGAGGTCACGGACCACACGTCGGCCACCACGCCCCAGTCGTCCTTCAGCAGCTGCTGGGCCTCGAGGACCCACGGCACACCGACTCCGGACGAGAAGAGCTGAGCCCGGGGACCCTCGCCCTCGCCGACCGAGATGCGGTGGATGCCGCGGACGATGCCGTCGACGTCGACATCCGCCGGCTCTGCGGGCATCACGATGGGCTCGTTGTAGAGCGTGATGTAGTACATCACGTTCGGGTCCTCGTGCTCTCCGCCGTACATGCGCTCGAGACCCGAACGCACGATGTGCGCGATCTCGTAGCCGTAGGCCGGGTCGTACGAGACCGTCGCCGGGTTGGTGGCGGCGAGCAGGTGCGAGTGTCCGTCGGCGTGCTGCAGGCCCTCACCCGTGAGGGTGGTGCGACCGGCGGTGGCGCCCATGATGAACCCGCGGGCCATCTGGTCGCCGGCGGCCCACTGGGCGTCGCCGGTGCGCTGGAAGCCGAACATCGAGTAGAAGATGTAGATCGGGATCAGCGGCTCGCCGTGCGTGGCATAAGACGTGCCGGCAGCCGTGAAGGCCGCGAGGGCGCCGGCCTCGTTGATGCCGACGTGCACGATCTGACCCTGAGGGCTCTCCTTGTAGGCGAGGAGGAGCTCACGGTCGACCGACGTGTAGTGCTGGCCGTTCGGGTTGTAGATCTTCGCCGTCGGGAAGTACGCGTCCATGCCGAACGTGCGCGCCTCGTCGGGGATGATCGGCACGATGCGGTGGCCGAAGTCCTTGGTGCGCAGCAGATCCTTCAGCAGACGGACGAACGCCATGGTCGTGGCGATCTCCTGCGTGCCGGAGCCCTTCTTGGGCAGCGCGTAGGCCGCGTCATCCGGCAGCGAGAGGCCCACGTGCGTCGAGCGGCGCTCCGGGAGGAAGCCGCCCAGAGCCTGGCGACGCTCGAGCATGTACTGGATGGTCTCGTCCTGAGGGCCCGGGTTGTAGTACGGGGGCAGGTACGGGTTCTCCTCGAGCTGCGCATCCGTGATCGGGATGTGCATCGCGTCGCGGAACGTCTTGAGGTTGTCCAGCGTCATCTTCTTCATCTGGTGGGTCGCGTTGCGGCCCTCGAAGTGCGGACCGAGGCCGTAGCCCTTGACGGTCTTCGCGAGGATGACGGTGGGCTTGCCCTTGTGCTCGGTCGCGGCCTTGAATGCGGCGTAGACCTTGCGGTAGTCGTGGCCACCGCGCTTGAGGTTCCAGATGTCGTCGTCGGAGAAGTCCTTGACCAGTGCTGCGGCGCGCTCGTCGCGACCGAAGAAGTGCTCGCGGATGTATGCGCCGGACTCGGCCTTGTATGTCTGGAAGTCGCCGTCGGGCGTGACGTTCATGAGGTTGAGCAGTGCACCCTCGGTGTCGCGCGTGAGCAGGTCGTCCCACTCGCGACCCCAGATCACCTTGATGACGTTCCAGCCGGCGCCCCGGAAGAAGGACTCGAGCTCCTGGACGATCTTGCCGTTCCCGCGCACAGGGCCGTCGAGGCGCTGCAGGTTGCAGTTGACGACGAAGGTGAGGTTGTCGAGCCCCTCGTTGGCTGCGACCTGGAGCTGTCCGCGGCTCTCGACCTCGTCCATCTCGCCATCGCCGAGGAAGGCCCAGACATGAGAGGCAGACGTGTCCTTGATGCCGCGGTTCTCGACGTACTTGTTCGACATCGCCTGGTAGATGGCGTTGATCGGGCCGAGGCCCATCGACACGGTCGGGAACTGCCAGTAGTCCGGCATGAGACGCGGGTGCGGGTACGAGGGGATCCCGTGCGGCGCGTGCGACTTCTCCTGGCGGAAGCCGTCGAGCTCGTTCTCGCTCAGGCGTCCTTCGAGGAAGGAGCGTGCGTAGGTGCCGGGGGAGGCGTGGCCCTGGATGAAGATCTGGTCGCCACCGCCCGGGTGGTCCGCGCCCTTGAAGAAGTGGTTGAAGCCGACCTCGTACAGGGCAGCCGAAGACGCGTAGGTGGAGATGTGTCCGCCGACGCCGATGCCGGGGCGCTGCGCACGGTGGACCGTGATCGCGGCGTTCCAGCGGATCCACGCCCGGTAACGGCGCTCGACCTCTTCATCGCCGGGGAACTCGGGCTCGTTCTCGGCCGCGATCGTGTTGATGTAGTCCGTCGTCGGGACCATCGGCACGCCCAGGTGCAGCTCCTTGGAGCGCTTGAGCAGGCTGAGCATGATCTCGCGGCCACGGCCGTGGCCCTTGGCATCCACCAGCTCATCGAGCGACTGCTGCCACTCGCCGGTCTCTTCCGGATCGCTGTCTTGGGGGCCCTGGGAATACGGATCCTGGTCGTGCACAGTCACGGGGGAGCCTTTCGTCAAGCTGGCAGGTCATGCCAATGAAACGGGAAGCGACGCGGGCAGCCTTGTCGGCTGTGCACAACGCGTGCCTCCCTCACCCTATCCCTGTTCCACGACTCCGTCGCGCACCGGCGGCGCGATAGACTGTCGGCTACCAGGGCCTTTAGCTCAGCTGGTAGAGCGCCACGTTTACACCGTGGATGTCGTCGGTTCGATCCCGGCAGGGCCCACCGTTACTTCTCCACCCGCATGCTCCGCGCCGGACGAGCACCGTCAGACGATCTCGAGCGTGTAGGCCAGGATGACCGCGTGGACGCGATCCCGCACGCCGAGCTTCGCGAAGATGCGGTTGACGTGCGTCTTCACCGTCGCCGGCGTGAGGTGCAGCTGCGCGCTGATCTCGGGGTTGGAGAGTCCCGAGGCGATCGCCAGGAACACGTCGTGCTCGCGTGGAGTGAGACGGTCCAGCGGCGGAGGCCGATGGTCGCCCCCGGACGCGGGGGCGCGTTGTGCGTAGTGATCGATGAGCCGCTTGGTGATGCGCGGCTCGACGACCCCGTCTCCGGAGGCGACCGTGCGGACGGCGGCGGTGAGCGCCGCGGGAGTGCTGCTCTTGAGGAGGAAGGCGCTCGCACCCGCCTGGAGGCCGCCGAAGGCGTACTCGTCGATGTCGAAGGTGGTGAGGATGATGACCCTGATGTCGGGATGTGCGGCGGTGATCGCTCGGGTGGCGGCGATGCCTCCGATGCCCGGCATGCGCACGTCCATGAGCACGACGTCGGGCCTGCACATCTTCGCCATGGCGATGCCCTCTTCACCGCTGCCGGCTTCTGCGACCACCTCGATATCGTCGGCGCTGTCGAGGACGAGCGCGTTGCCCATGCGCACGAGGGGCTGGTCGTCGACCACGAGCACGCGCACCGGAGTCGGACTCATGAGGGTTCCGTCTCGCTTTCGTCGTCGAGCCGCAGGGTGGCCGTGGTGCGCCACCCGCCCGTGGCGAGCGGTCCGCTGCTGCTGGCTCCCGCGAACGCGGCTGCGCGCTCAGCGATGCCCTGCAGCCCTCTGCCGCTGCCCTGGGGCAGTGCATCCGAGGCTGTCGCGTGTCCGTCGTCGGTGACCGTGAGCGAGACCGTGTCCCCGTCGGACTCGATCCGCACGTCGACCCGGGTGGCTCCCGCTGCGTATCGCAGGGCATTCGTGAGAGCTTCCTGGGTGATGCGGAAGATCGTGGTGCTCAGCGTCGGGTCGTCCGGGATCGCCGTGCCGACGCGGATCACGTGGACCGGGAGTCCGGCGCTGCGGAAGACGTCGACGAGCTCGTCCAGGCGGGGGAGGTTGTGACCGGAATGGTGCAGCGCCTCTGCGAGGTCTGTGTCGCTGTCGCGGAGCAGATGGAGGATGCGCCGCATGTCGGTGAGGGCCGTCCGTCCCACCCCGCTCAGATTCCGGAGCGCGGTCGCGGAGCGTTCCGGATGCTTCTCCCACCCGGTCGAGGCGCCGTCGGCAAGGGCGATCATGACAGTGAGGGAGTGAGCGACGGCGTCGTGCATCTCGGCGGCGATCCGATTGCGTTCGACGGCCCGCGCGTTCTCCATCTGCTGCTCGACGAGCGCTGTCAGCGCTTCGCGGCGCTGTCGGCGGTTCTGCACGGCCAGCCCGAGCGACAGGGCGACGAGTGCGAACGGGTCGAGAAGCAGCGGGGAGAAGGTGCGCCCCTCTGCGAACCACATGCCGAGGGCACTCAGTGCGGGGAACGTGACGCCGATCACGTAGCCGGATGCGGCGCGGGGGAACGAGCGGCGGGCGGCGAGCGCGTACAGCGCAAAGGCGAACGGGAGGCTCTGCGCTCCGACTTCGGGTGAGATCCCGCTTCCGACGGCGCCGATCAGCGCTGTGCCGCAGACGGTGAGGAAGGGTGCTCGACGGCGCCAGAACAACAGCGCGGACGCGGCGCAGGTGGTCAGGATGCCCGGCCAGAGGGGGCGCTGGTCGGTCAACGCGAGCGGAAGCGCGGAAAGGCAGAGGCTGGCGACGACCATCAGTACGTCGACGATGAGCGGATGCGTCCGGAACCAGCGCATCACGTCGTTCTGCGGCCTACCGAGGTCGCCGGCGTCGATCACCGTGCCACCCTATCGGTCATGCGTCTCGTCGTTTGAGGGTGATCGCGGCTGCGGTGAACAGGGTGATCGTCCATGCCGCGAGTACGAGATATCCGCCCCATGGTCCCATCGGATCCGTCCCGTGCGGTGCCAGAAGGAACGACCCTGCCTGGATCGGGAAGAAGCGGGTGATCTCTGTGCCGTATTCCGAGAACATCTGCGGGATCACCGGGGCGACGACCAGGAACACGATCGTCGTCAGGACCGATGCGACCACGTTTCTGATGAGCGAGCCGATCGCGATGCCGATGATGCTCAGGGTGGCCAGGTAGAGCCCGGAGCTCCCGATCAACCGGAGAGCGTCGGGCGCCTCCAGCTGGTAGCTGTATCCGCCCCCGGTGAGGATCGTCGGTGCGACGGCGAATCCGATGAGCGAGCTGATCACACCGATGACGAAGGACACCGCGGCGATGATCGTCGCCTTCGACATCAGAGCCGGAACGCGAGAGGGGATCGACAGCAGCGTCGTCCTGATCTGACCGGACCGGTACTCGTTGGTCACCAGAAGGACAGCGAGAACGGCGAGGACGACACCGACATAGCCGGTCTTGTCGACGATCATCTCCGCGTACGCGTCGTAGTCGGCCTGAGGTGAACCGCGATCGCGGAACACGTACGCCCACGGCATCGCGACGCCGTTCGCGATGAGCAGCAACAGCGCGAATCCGGCGAGTGCGATGTTCGAGGTGAGTCCTCGGAACTTGATCCATTCGGAGTGGATCGTCCCGATGAGGTCGACCCGTGCTCCTGTGCCCTGTGCCGACGTGGTGAGAGCGGTCATCATGGTCCTTTCTACGGTCCTGATCTCAATGCCCGGTGGAGGCGTACTCGACGGCGTCGTGTGTCAGGGCGTTGTAGGCGTCCTCCAGGGTCTGGTGGAGAGGTGTCAACTCCGTCAGAAGGATGTCCGCCTCCTGCGCCGCGCGAGCGATCTGCTCGGTGGTGAGTCCGTCGATCTCCAGCAGCTCTCTCTCCGACGACGTGATCGCCACTCCCGGCGTCGCGAGCCGGTTGCTCAATGCGGTCGTGTCGGTCGTGCGGACGCGGACTCTGCTCTGGCCACCGGTGGTGAGTGCGTCGAGCGGCGAGTCGGCGAGGATCTCGCCGCGTCCGATGATGACGACGTGATCCGCGATCAGTGCGAGCTCGCTGAGCAGGTGCGACGACAGGAAGACGGTGCGCCCCTCGGTCGCGAGCGCATCCAACAGGGTGCGCACCCAGGTCACGCCCTCCGGGTCGAGACCGTTCACCGGCTCGTCGAGGATCAGCGTCGACGGATCGCCCAGGAGCGCCGCGGCGATGCCGAGTCGCTGGCCCATGCCCAGCGAGAACCCGCCCACCTTCTTCCTCGCCACCGAGGTCAGTCCGGTCGCATCGAGCACCTCATCGACTCGCGATCTCGGGATGTGGTGGGTGGCCGCGATGGAGGTGAGGTAGTTCCAGGCCGTGCGTGATCTGTGGGCCGCCTTCGCGTCGAGGAGCGCACCCACCTGCTGCAGGGGATCCTGGTAGGAGGCGTACGACCTTCCATCGATGAGCGCCTGACCGGCGGTCGGTCGGTCGAGGCCGACGATCGCGCGCATCGTCGTCGACTTCCCCGCGCCGTTGGGACCGAGGAAACCCGTGACCTTGCCGGGCAGCACGGTGAACGACAGGTCTCGGACGGCGTAGCGGTCGCCGTACCGTTTGCTGAGATTGCGAACCTCGATCGTCATGGGGACTCCTTCGATCTGCCGTGTCTGATGGGCGTGCTTCCACGCTAGAAAGCCGCGGAGTCCGCTCCCACCACCCACGGGTTGATGTTTCCGGTGCGAGACCGGATGCCGGCCGCGCGAGGGAAGCCCTAGAGCGCGCGGTCCGGTTCCCGGAGAACGCGCCGCAGAACCGGACTCGTCGCCGTGAGTCCGAGCAGCACGAGCAGGACGCCGAGCACGATGCACGCGATGACGGTCACGATGAACAACGGCGCGGTGAACGTCGACACCGCCACCACGGGGGCGAACAGCACCGACGCGGTCGCGGCGGGGAGAATCGCGGCGACGAGCAGCGGAGAGGCGACGGCCGACCGGCGGGACCGTTCCATCACCCGTCTGGGCATGCCCACTCGGTCGAGAGCGACGTACAGGCGCCGGCGTTCGAGCACGGACGCAGCGTGGGTCACGCCGACGGAGCATGCCACCAGCAGGTAGGATACGGCGACCGCGGCGACGACGACCGTTCGGATGTCGCCGAAGAACACGAGTTGTTCCGGCGCCAGCACCGTGGACCCGTTCTGCACCATGTGCAGGAAGCCGAGCACCGACCCGGTCGGCACGGCGATGAACGTCGCCAGCGCCACGCCGGACACCTGCCGCCAGGCCGCCGCGGGAGACTCGAGCACGCTGCGCGCGGCGATCAGGTCCTCAGCTGTCCGGGCACGAGCGAGCCGTCGCTGCGCGACCACTCCGGTCAGGAACGGCCCGACGACGTTCAGCGCGGCCATCACCGCCACCAGCACGACCACGATCGCCACGGTGATCCCGACAGCGCCCCAGCTCGCGGACGAGAGCTGCAGCAGGATGATCCCGCCGGCGAAGACCGCGACGCCCACCAGAAGCCGGGCCCGATGTAGCCGAGGGGCGTTCGCCCGCATCCGGACACCCAGCGGCGAGACGATCACCCGGCGCAACCCCGCCGCGGCGCTGAGCGTCGACACGCCTGTCAGCGCGACGAGCATCAGGCAGAGCACCCACACCGGAAGCCAGATCTCCGCCAGCGGAGCGGACCTCCCGCCGACCGCGATGAAGGTGAGGGTGGGAGCCAGCGCTGCGTATCCGAGAAGCCCCGCGATCGCCCCCACCAGAGCGAGCAGAGATGCTTCGATCATGGTGATGCCGCGCACCCACCCCGACGATGCGCCGAGCAGACGGAGCACCGCCAGCCGGTCTTCCCTGCGGCGCACGGACAGGCGGGCCGCCGAGGATCCCATGGTCGCTGCCGGCACCACGAGCACGGCCAGGAGACCTGCTGCGAGGATCTTGTACTGCCCGAACCCGTCGTCGGGCGCGACCCAGAACAGTCTGGCCAACGCGACCGCGAAGTACGTCACCGTCCCGACCATCGCCGACGCGAGGATGGGCAGCACCAGCGTGAACGCATCACCGGGTGAGGGGCGAAGCAGCACCGAGAGCACCCTCCACCTCATCGCGCCGCCTCGTCGCCATCGATCCGACCGTCGCGCAGACGGAGCACCCGATCGCACCGCGCTGCCACGTCCTCGTCGTGCGTCACCACGACCAACGAGCACCCGCGCTCCGCGGTGGCGGCGAGAAGCGCACCGAGAACGTCGGACGCCGTGCGCGAATCGAGCGCGCCGGTCGGCTCATCAGCGAAGATCACCCGCGCCTGCGTCGCCCGCGCTCTCGCGATGGCCACACGCTGCGCCTGCCCACCGGAGAGCTGCCCGATCCGTCGTCCGCTGATCCCGTGAAGTCCCAGCTCGTCGAGGAGGTTCTCGGCTGTGTGAGCGGCTTCCGTCCTGCGCGCGCCGTTCAACAGCAACGGCAGAGCGACGTTCTCGGCAGCCGTCAGTTCCGGAATGAGCATCCCCTGTTGGAAGACGAAGCCGAACTCCGTCAACCTCAGCGCGGACCGCTCGCGATCCTTCATCGTCGCGATATCCACTGTGCCTCGTGCTGTGCGCAGCATCACCGTGCCGGCGTCAGGCCGAACGATCCCGGCGAGCACGTGAAGCAGCGTGCTCTTACCGGAACCGGATGGTCCCATGATGGCCACCGACTCGCCGTCCCGGATCGACACGGCGACAGCATCCAGGGCAACGGTCGAACCGTAGCGATGCGTCAGGTCGATGCCCGCGATTCGCGCCTCGCCACCGCACGCGCGGCCGGTACTTCTCCCGCTGATTCTCGCCATGCTGTCAACGGTAGAAACGGTCCAGATCGTCCACCACCACCCACGGGTTGATGTGGGGGCACGACCCGGCAGAGATGCCGGGCGAGGCCCCGGGCGTACTCTGGCCCGATGATGACCCGACCTCTCACGAACTGGCATTCCGCACAGGCAGAGCAGCTCACTCGCGGCGAGCGGGCGGCTGACCGGCTCCGAAACGGCATGGGCTCGTGGTTGTTCATCGGCGGGTTCCTGCTGTTCATGATCGCGTGGGCCGCGATCAACATCACCGCGGTGAGGTGGGATCCGTATCCGTACATCCTGCTCAACCTGTTCCTCAGCATGCTCGCCGGTCTTCAGGGTGCGATCCTGCTGATCGCAGCGAAGCGCCAGGATGCCATCGCGGCGGCCCTCGCCCAGCATGACTACGAGACGAACCTCGCGGCGAAGAAGGAGATCGAGGAACTGATGGAGATCAACAGGATGCAACTGACCCTGCTCCAGGAGCTTCGCAGGGAGCTTCCCTCGCGCGCCGCGCGCGGGCAGGGGGCGGACGCATGACATCGACGACGCATCCCGGTGAACCGCATCGTGGCGATCTCGCCGGGCGGCTGAACTGGCTCAGGGCGGGCGTGCTGGGCGCGAATGACGGCATCGTGTCGGTCGCGTCGCTCGTGGTGGGCGTCGCCGGCGCGACGACCGATTCCGCACCGTTGCTCGCCGCGGGCGTGGCCGGGCTCGTGGGCGGTGCGATCTCGATGGCGCTGGGGGAGTACGTGTCGGTGAGCAGCCAACGGGACAGCCAGCAGGCGCTGATCGAGAAAGAGCGCGGTGAGCTGGCATCCGACCCGGCGACCGAGCTGGACGAGCTGACGGGGATCTATGAGGCGAAAGGTCTTCGACCGGAGACTGCACGGCTCGTGGCGGAGGAACTCACCGCGCACGATCCACTGACCGCGCATCTCGAAGCAGAGCTGGGCATCACCGAGGATCACATCGTCAGCCCGTGGGCAGCGGCCGGTTCGTCGGCACTGGCGTTCGCGCTCGGAGCTCTGCTTCCGCTGCTGGCGATCCTGTTGCCGCCTCCGGAGGTTCGCGTGCAGGTCGCGTTCGCCGTCGTGCTGGTGGCGCTGGCGCTGACCGGCTTCATCAGCGCCAGAATCGGGGGGAACTCACCGCTCAGGCCGACGATCCGAGTAGTGATCGGCGGGGCGCTGGCGCTGGGGGTCACGTTCGCGATCGGCACGTTGCTGGGGACGAGCGGCGTCGCCTGACACCGGGCGAGGTCACCGACGACACCGTGCTGAGGTTCTCCGCGGCGCGGGAGGTGGACCGACGGGTCAAGGGCGACGACTGACCGTGGAGGGCGGAGAGTCGTCGACATCGCAGGGTGAGGATCCGGCAGGAAGTACCCTGTTCCGACCACCTCAAGGATCCCTCAAGACGAACTTCTTGCTGGTCTCAGACACTTTCTTGACGTACGCTTTTTCCGCGGAGACTCTGCACAGAGGGTCGAAGCCATGTAGCTGCATGTCTGGGGAGCGTCGTCGAATCGCGGAGCTCTGCGTCTGTTCTCGCTCTCATGAGCGGTCGGAACGCGGAGCATCGCTGTCGCCTCGACTCCGAACGACCTGGAATGCGCGCGGCGGAGGGGTCGCGTCATTCTCGGAGCGCTACTCGGTGTGCCATCGCGACATGTAGTTGCGGTGGCATGCGATCGACAGAACAGCACGATGCGTGGATCAGGGGCCAGGTCCGATGAATGAGTCCTGCCCCTGAACACGAAGTTGGTAAACACAAGTGCACGACGACGACATCCGCGCCATCAAGGCGGAGGTTCTCCGCACCGCGGCCGATGAGTTCCGTCGCGCGGCGGCGGCCGGTCGCGACCCGCAGTCGAACCTTCTGGCGGCTGCGCTGCTGGAGCGGCGGGCCGCACGCATAGAGGTGGGCGAGGGTGACCACTCGCAGGTCCCGGCAGCGGAGATCTCGGCAAAGACGCGCCTGCCGCGCGAGCGGCCGGACGGAGAGACGATCGCCGACTGATCCGGGCTGGTGCTGGAGTCGGAGCGTCGCCGGCTGCGAGACTGTCGGCATGGAGATCATCGAGAACTCGAAGCTCACCGTCGTCGGCGCGGGGAGCGTGGGGTCCAGCGTCGCCTACGCCGCCCTCATCCGCGGTTCCGCCCGACACGTCGCGCTCTACGACATCGCGACCGAGAAGGTGGAGGCCGAGGTTCTCGATCTCGCCCACGGCACGCAGTTCACCGGAACGAGCGACATCGTCGGCGGCAGTGACATCTCGGTGGTGGCCGGCTCCCACGTCGTCGTGATCACGGCCGGCGCGAAGCAGCGCCCTGGGCAGACGCGCATCGAGCTGGCGGAGGTCAATGCCGGCATCATCCGCACGATGATGCCTCAGCTGCTCGAGGTCGCGCCGCACGCCGTGTACGTGATCGTCACGAATCCCTGTGACGTGCTGACGGTGTTGGCCCAGGAGGAGACCGGGCTTCCGCCCGAGCGGATCTTCGCCTCCGGAACAGTGCTCGACACCTCCCGGCTGCGGTGGAAGCTCGCCGAGCGCGCGGGTGTGTCCACGGCGAGCGTGCATGCGCACATCATCGGCGAGCACGGCGACACCGAGTTCCCGCTGTGGTCGCGCGCCACGATCGGAACCGTGCCGATCCTGGACTGGGAGATGCCGGGGTATCCGCGGATCAGCCGCGAGGAGCTCGACGCGATCGCGATCGACGTGCGCGACGCCGCCTACAAGGTGATCCAGGGCAAGGGCGCGACCAACTATGCGATCGGACTGTCGAGCGCGCGCATCGTCGAGGCGATCCTGCGCGACGAGCATGCCGTGATGCCCGTCAGCACGGTGCTGCGCGACTTCCACGGGCTCGACGGCGTGGCGCTGTCGGTGCCCTCGATCGTGAGTGCGACCGGCGCCATCCCGATCCGGAACACGACCTTCTCCGACGAGGAGCTCGGTCTCCTGCGCCATTCCGCCGACGCTCTCGCCGGCGTCGCCGCGTCACTGCGCGGCTGAGTCCGACCAGGGCGCGGCGGCCCGGTCATCTCCCGTGCGGGTCGAGGTGGTTCAGTGTCGCCACCACCTGCGCATAGTCGCCGCGGGCTTCTCCGTATCGGAGGAACTTGACGTTCTCGACCTGGATCTCGGTCGCCTCGGGGTGCGTCTCGATCAACTCGACGACCTCGCTGACGAAGTCGTCGAGCGGCATCGCGAACGCACTCTCCTCCTGACCCGGCATCAACGACGTCCGCACGGCCGGCGGTTCCAGCTCGACCACCTTCACGCTGGAACCGGCGAGCTGCAGACGGAGCGATTCGCTCAGCATGTGGATCGCGGCCTTGCTGGCGTTGTACGTCGGCGTCGCGCGCAGCGGGGTGAAGGCGAGGCCGGAGGAGACGGTCATGATCGTGGCATCCGGCACGCTGCGCAGATGCTCGATGAAGGCGCCGATGAGCCGGATCGGCCCCAGGACGTTGGTGGTGACGGTCTGCTCCGCCGTCTCCAGGAAACCGGACGGTGTCGACCAGTCCTCGACGTGCATGATGCCCGCCATCGTGATGATCACGTTCAGGTCCGGATGCGCGTCGATCACCGCGCGGGCGGCTGTCGCGATGCTGGCGGCATCGGTCGTGTCGATCGGCACCGTGTGCAGGCCGGACCCGTCCGCGGCGATCGCGTCGAGCAGCGCGGTGCGCCGGCCGCCGACGATCACCGTGTTGCCCTTGGCGCGGAGCTGGTGAGCGAGTGCGAGTCCGATGCCACTGGTCGCCCCGGGGATGAAGATGGTGTTTCCGCTGATGTTCATGACTCCACTCTCCAGCCGGGGCCCTGATCGCTCCAGAGAGCGTCGATCCAGGGATCGGCCGTCCCTGGATGCGGTCAGCGGTGCGGGGGATACTGCAGGGATGGATCGAGATGCACTGGCCGAGTTCCTGCTGCGGCGGCGCGAGGCCCTGAGCCCGTCCGACGTGGGCCTGAGCGCAGGGGTGCGACGCCGTACCGTCGGGCTGCGCCGCGAAGAGGTGGCGCAGCTGGCTGCGATGTCGACGGACTACTACACGCGTCTCGAGCAGCGACGCGGTCCGCAGCCGAGCGCCCAGATCCTGGCTTCACTCGCTCGCGCATTGCGATTGACGTCGGACGAGCGCGACTACCTGTACCGCGTCTGCGGTCACAGCGCACCTGACAGGGTGGGTGCCACCGACTACGTGCGTCCCGGCATCCTGCGCGTGCTCGACCGTCTGCACGACACCCCCGCCTTCGTAGTCTCGGTGCTCGATGAAGTACTGGTGCAGAACGAGACCGCCCGTGCCCTGCTCGGCGATGCGAGTGCGCTGACCGGCCTCGACCGCAGCGGCATCTACCGCTGGTTCGCGCGCCCGGAGGAGGAACGTCGGCGGTATCCCGAAGAGGCTCACGCGCGCCAGAGTCGTGCGCTCGTCGCCTCGTTGCGCGCGGCGCACGGTGTGCTGGGCACACGCTCCCGCGCGGCCGACATCGCCAAGGAGCTCGTCGAGCGCAGCGCGGAGTTCGCAGAGCTCTGGAGCATCCACGAGGTCGGGCGTCGCTTCGAGCAGCACAAGGTGCTGATCCACCCGGAGCTCGGAGCGATCGAGGTGGATTGCCAGGCGCTGTTCACCGAAGACGAGTCCCAGGCGCTCATCGTGCTCACCGCCGCCCCAGGGAGCGAAGCGGCGAGCAAGCTCGAGCTCCTCCGCGTGATCGGCACCCAGGTCGTCTGAGCGCGACCCGTCTCAGGACTCTTTGTGCGTGCGGGGGTCGGCGCCGAACAGGCGTCCGTCCGCGCGACCGAGGGCGGTGATCGCCGCGACCTCTGCGTCGTCGAGCACCACTTCGGCGGAGGCCAGGTTGGAGATCTGGTGCTCGAGCGACGACGCCTTCGGGATCGAGACGGTGCCGCGGGCGACATGCCAGGCGAGCACGGTCTGCGCGGGGGTGATGTCGTGCGCCGCCGCGACATCGATGACGGCCTGTTCCTCCAGGAGCGCGCGGGCCCGACCGAGCGGGCTCCAGGCCTCGGTGAGGATGCCGTGCTCGCGGTGATACGCGATCTGCTCCTCCTGCGGGAAGAAGGGGTGGACCTCGATCTGGTTCACGACCGGTCTCACACCGGTCTCCTTCTCGATGCGCTCCAGGTGCTCGGGGAGGAAGTTCGAGACGCCGATCTGCCGCACGACGCCGCGGGCCTGTGCGTCGACCAGCGCGGCCCATGCCTGCACGTACTCGTCCTGGCTGGGGTTCGGCCAGTGGATCAGGTGCAGATCTGTGACGTCGAGGCCGAGTCGTGAACGGCTCTCCTCGATGCTCGTGCGTGCCTTCTCGGAGGGATGGTGGCGACCGGGCAGCTTGGTCGTCACGATGATCTCGTCACGGGCGACGTCGGACTCGGCGACGCCGCGCCCGACGGAGCCCTCGTTCTCGTAGTTGAAGGCGGAATCGATCAGTCGGTATCCCGCGCCGATCGCGCCGGCGACGGCTGCCGCTCCGGCATCGCCGTTCAGGGCGTAGGTGCCCAGACCGATCGCCGGCAGGGCGAAGCCGTTGTGTGCGGTGAACGAGGGGATGACGGGCTGAGTGCTCACGATGCTCCTTCTGACGTGTGCCCTCAGCGTACGCTGGGGCGGTGACGACGACGGGCCGCGTTGCGGCACATGACGAGGCGCCGGACGACTCCGCGCGCTGCCCCTGCAACTCGGGCGATCTGTTCGGGGCCTGCTGCGCTCCACTGCTGCGCGGTGCTGCCGCGCCGACCGCGGAGCGGTTGATGCGTTCGCGTTACACGGCATTCGTGGTGGCGGACGTGGAGCATCTGAGCGCCACCTGGCATCCCTCGACGCGGCCGCGGACGCTCGAGATCGAGCCCGACCTCGAATGGCGACGGCTGGTGATCCTTGCCCGCGACGGTGGCGGCCCCTTCGACCACGAAGGCGTCGTGGAGTTCGAGGCGTACTGGCGCCAGGGCGAGGCTCGCGGGTCCTTGCGTGAACGCAGCCGCTTCGTGCGGGAGGACCGCCGATGGCTCTACCTCGACGGCGATGTGCGGTGATGGGCGAGAGTCATCCCAGAGGATAGATTGGGACAGTGAACTCCAGCCCTGAGAAACAGCGCATCCTGCTCGACATCGCCGACCTGGATCGGCGGATCGCGCAGGCGGAGCGTGCCCGCACCACGCCGCCGCAGGGTCCGCGCATCACGGAACTCGTGGCCCAGCGCCAGGAGCAGCTCCGCGAGCTGACCGCGCTGACCGGAACGCGCGACGATGCGCGCACCGAGCTCACGCGCCTCGAGTCCGACGTCTCGCTCGTCGAACAGCGTCGAGCGCGCGATGCCGGACGCCTCGCTACCGCGACCAATGCGAAGGAGGCGCAGGCCCTCGAGCATGAGCTGGCGAGCCTGGCGCGCCGTCAAAGCGACCTGGAAGACGCTGAGCTCGACATCATGGGCCGCCTGGAGGAGGCGGAGGCCGCCGTCGCCGCACAGCAGGCGCTGATCGACACGACCACGGCCGAGGGCACAGCGCTCACGACGCAGGCCAAGGCCGATGTCGCCGCCGCGACCGACCTCATCGCGCAGCTCGGACGAGACCGCGCCGCCATCAGCGCGGGTGTCCCCGAAGACCTGTTCGCCGAGTACACCCGCCGTGTGGCCAACAGTGCCGGCGCTGCACTGCTCACCCGGGGCACCTGCGAGGGCTGCCGCATCGTGCTGCCCGGCACCGACTTGAACGCCATCCGCCGCGCCGCCGACGACGCGGTCCTGTTCTGCCCGGAGTGCGGCTGCATCCTGGTGCGCACCGAGGAGTCCGGCATCTCCGCATGAGCGGGGCGCCTGTGCGGCGACGATGAGCGCACCGTCGCCCGCTGAACGGCGGATCGCCCTGATCGCGGTCGGCGGAAGCCGCTACGTCGCGGTCGAGGTCGACGACGCCGACGAGGAGCAGTCCAGGGTCGTCCTCACCGCGGCCGAACTGGCTGCGTGGGTGCGGGATGCGGAGGCAGCCGATTCCCCGCGGTGGATCATCCGGAGCGCCAGAGACGTCTATCCCGCGCTGCTCGCGGCCGACGTGCGCATCGCGCGCTCGCACGATCTGCTTTTGTGCCACGCGATCCTGCGCGACACCGCCGCAGTCACCTCGCCACTGGCCGCATCCGCCGCCTGGGAGCGGAAGGAGCCGACCGATGCGGCGCCGGCACTGTTCGACGTGCTGGACGACGAGCGGGGAGAGGATCCGGTCGTGGAGGTGCTCGAGCAGTTCCGGTCGCAGCGACGTGTGATGAGTGCGGCCGCGGACGGACGGCTCACGCTGCTGTGCGCTGCGGAGTCCGCCGGCGGGCTGATCGCGGAGGAGATGCGGGTCGCCGGACTCCCGTGGAACGAGCAGGTGCACGATCGGATCCTGACCGACACCCTCGGCACGCGCCCGATAGCCGGGGGCCTCCCGAGCCGCATGGTGGAACTCGGCGATCAGGTGAGGGCGATCCTCGGAGACGCCAATCTGCACCTCGACAGCCAGCAGAAGCTGCTGCGGGCGCTTCATCGCGTCGGAGTGCACGTCGAATCCACGAGCAAGTGGGAGCTGGCCCAGCACGAGCATCCGGTCGTCGAGCCGCTGCTCGCCTACAAGAAACTGTCACGACTGCTGAGTGCGAACGGGTGGGCATGGTTGGCGGAGTGGGTGCACGACGGTCGTTTCCGCCCTGTGTACATTCCCGGCGGAGTCGTCACCGGGCGCTGGGCCTCGGCGGGAGGGGGAGCGCTGCAACTGCCGCGCAGTCTTCGCCCGGCCGTGCGCGCGGACCAGGGCTGGACGCTGGTGGTCGCGGACGTCGCGCAGCTCGAGCCGCGCATGCTCGCCGCCATGGCGGCGGACGAAGCCATGGCCCGTGCCGCTCGGGGTCGCGATCTCTACGCCGGGGTGGTGGAGTCCGGAGCCGTCGGCACGCGCGAGGAGGCGAAGTACGCGGTCCTCGGCGCGATGTACGGAGCGACCACCGGCGACAGCGGACGCCTGGTGCCGCGGCTGCGCAAGGTCTATCCACGGGCCATGGCGCTCGTCGATGCCGCCGCGCGCACGGGCGAGGACGGCGGGATCGTGTCGACCTGGCTGGGGCGCTCGTCGCCGCGCCCGTCCGACGAGTGGATGCGATTGCAGTCCGAGGCGACTTCCGCGGATGCCGACCCTGCAGTGGTCGCCCTCGCACGTCGGCGCGCCCGCGATTGGGGGAGGTTCACGCGCAATTTCGTGGTGCAGGGGACTGCGGCGGAGTGGTCGCTCATCTGGTTGGCGGAGATCCGACATCGGCTGTCGCAGTTCGAGGAGACCTTCGCCGCCGCTGAACCGTCCGGGCCGTTCTCGCGGATGCCGCATCTCGCCTTCTTCCTCCACGACGAGGTGATCCTGCATGTGCCGGAGCAGCATGCGGAGGAAGCGGCCGCCGCAGTGCAGGAGGCCGCCGTCACCGCGACGCGACGACTGTTCGGCAACTTCCCGATCGACGTCCCGCTCGATCTGCGCATCGCGATGTCCGCCGACAAGTAGCAGCGCCGTAGACTGGACATGCGAATGGGTCGGCTGGACGGTCGCGTGGCGGGAGACCGCACCGAGGAACGTCCGGGCTCCACAGGGCAGGGCGGTGGGTAACACCCACCCGGAGCAATCCGCGAGACAGTGCCACAGAGAGTAGACCGCCCTTCGGTTCCCTGAGCTTGTCGAAGGGCCCGAAGGGTAAGGGTGAAAGGGTGGTGTAAGAGACCACCGGGGGTCATGGTGACATGGCCCGCCAGGTAAACCTCGCCCGGAGCAAGGTCAGACAGAGGATGTTGACGCGGCTCGCCGAGTCCTCGGGTAGACCGCTGGAGCGGCACGGCAACGTGTCGCCGAGAGAGATGGCCGTCGAAGGGGCGAAGAACCCCGGAACAGAACCCGGCGTACAGGTCGGCCCATTCGCATACACCGACCTGACCGGGTTCTTCCCCGGACCGTCTGAGTTCGCGCGCCCGAAGACCATCGGGAGGCGATCATCGGGAGAGTGTGCGGGCGCACGTCAGCCTCGCGCTATGTCGCTCGCGGCCGCCACTTCGCTAATATGAGGGGTAACTAGGCAAACTAGGGATTTTGCGTCGACAGCGTCGCTATTCGATCCGGGGGCAACACGCATGGCTCACGTCGATCGGGCGGCCGACAAGGCGCGGATACTCCGCGACTCGGCGAAGGAGTTTCGCCAGCGTGTCGACGGCGGGATCGATTCTGCCCTCAACTCCGTCGCGGCCGACCTGCTCGAGCGACGGGCGGCGCGCATCGCCGCCGGCGAGGACGATCACTCTCTCGTGGAGCTTCGAGACACCGCCGCGGACAGCACTCATCCCGAGGCGTCGCTGGATTAGCGGCCTCACGCATCTCCTCGTGGGCTTCGGAACAAGACTCCGGGCCGCGAGAGTTCCAGGTCGGGCTTCGGCCGCGGCAGTCAGCTGGTGGCGCGCCATGAGACGCGCGAACCGCGGCGCCGGACGACCGGCCCATGCGCCTCAGACATCGAGGACCCGACGACTGCACAGTCGTCGGGTCCTCGTCCTGTCTGGAGCCCTCGGTCCGGGGACGGGACCGAGCGGGTGTCGGTCAGTCGCCGGCGAGTGACGCCGCGCCGATGATGCCCGAGTTGTTGCGGTGGATCGCCGGGACGATCGGAGTCTTGAGTTCGAGCAGCGGGAGGAAGTCGCCGGCGTTCTTCGACACGCCGCCGCCCACAACGAACAGGTCAGGGCTGAACAGGAACTCGATGTGCGAGTAGAACGCCTGCAGGCGCTCGGCCCACTCCGCCCAGCTGAGGCCCTCGCGCTCGCGCGCCGACGTCGCTGCCCACTGCTCGACGGACTCGTAGTCGCCGAAGTGCAGGTGGCCGAGTTCGGTATTGGGGATCAGCACGCCGTCGAAGAGGAATGCCGAGCCGATACCGGTGCCGAGGGTGGTCAGCAGCGTGAGTCCGCGGACATCCCTGGCCGCGCCGTGGCGGGCCTCCGCGACGCCGGCGGCATCCGCATCGTTGACGAAGACGATGTTGCGGCCGAGGCCGTCACGGAAGAAGCGCTCCGCGTCGAAGTCCACCCAGTCCTTCGAGACGTTCGCCGCCGACAGCGTCTTGCCCCGCTTGACGATCGCCGGGAAGGCGACGCCGAGCGGCAGCGTCGATTCGTGCACATCGAGAGTCTTGAGCACCGTCTGCACGGCCTCGAGGACGTCCTGAGGGGATGCGCCCGTCGGGGTGGGGACACGCACACGATCCGATTCCATCGTGCCGTGCGTGAGGTCGACGATTCCAGCCTTGATTCCCGTGCCGCCGATATCGACGCCGATCGCTTTTGCCATGGGCGATAGCTTAGCGACCGCCGCGTACGCCAGTAGGATCGGAGTCACCACGTGAAGGAGGGACGGAACATGTCTGACGGTGATGACAAGTACTGGTACAACTCGGAGACCGGGCAGGTCGAGTTCGGCATGATCTCGCCGTCCGCCGATCGAGTCGGACCGTTCGACACGGCCGCCGAGGCCGCCCGTGCGCCCGAGGTCCTCAAGGAGCGTGCGCGCGCCTGGGCGGAAGAAGAAGCAGTCGAGCAGGGCTGGGACGCGAAGGGCCAGGGCGCAGAGTAGCCATGGACAAGCAGAGGGATTTCGTCCTCCGGACGATCGAAGAGCGCGGCGTCAAGTTCGTGCGACTGTGGTTCACCGATGTGATCGGAACCCTCAAATCGGTCGCCATCGCGCCCGCCGAGGTCGAAGGGGCCTTCGCCGAGGGCATCGGCTTCGACGGCTCGGCGATCGAGGGCCTGACGCGCAGCTACGAGTCGGATCTGTTGGCGCAGCCCGATCCCACGACGTTCCAGACGTTGCCCTGGCGCGGTGAGATCGATCCGACCGCGCGCATGTTCTGCGATCTGACGACACCCGACGGCCAGCCCGCGGTCGCTGACCCGCGCCACGTGCTCAAGCGAACGCTGGCCAAGGCGGCAGATGCCGGGTTCACGTTCTACACGCACCCCGAGATCGAGTTCTACCTCCTGAAGTCCTCGTCGTACGGGCCCGAGGGGCCGATCCCGGTGGACTCCGCCGGCTACTTCGACAACGTCCCCGGCGGCACCGCCCACGACTTCCGTCGGCGCTCGGTGCGGATGCTGGAAGACCTCGGCATCTCGGTCGAGTTCAGTCACCACGAGGGTGGTCCGGGTCAGAACGAGATCGATCTGCGCTACGCCGACGCCCTGACGACGGCGGACAACGTGATGACGTTCCGCACCGTCATCAAGGAGGTGGCGATCGAGCAGGGCGTGTATGCGACGTTCATGCCGAAGCCGCTCAGCGATCACCCCGGCAGCGGGATGCACACGCACATGTCTCTCTTCGAGGGCGACCAGAACGCCTTCTACGAGGAGGGCGCCAAGTACCAGCTCTCCAAGACCGGTCGGCATTTCATCGCGGGGCTGCTCAGGCACGCCAACGAGATCTCGGCGGTGACGAACCAGTTCGTCAACTCCTACAAGCGTCTCTGGGGCGGCGACGAGGCCCCGAGCTTCGTCACCTGGGGTCACAACAACCGGTCGGCGCTCGTGCGGGTGCCGATGTACAAGCCGAACAAGGGACAGTCCTCGCGTGTCGAGTACCGCGCCCTGGACTCCGCGGCCAATCCCTACCTCGCCTACGCGCTCATGCTCGCCGCCGGACTCAAGGGCATCGAGGAGGGCTACGAGCTTCCGCCCGAGGCCGAGGACAACGTGTGGTCCCTGAGCGACGCGGAACGTCGCGCTCTCGGGTACTCCTCGCTGCCGGCGAGCCTCGACCACGCCCTCGAGTACATGGAGGACTCGGAGCTCGTCGCCGAGACGCTGGGGGAGCAGGTGTTCAACTACGTGCTGCTCAACAAGCGCAAGGAGTGGGAGGCCTACCGTGGTCAGGTCACCCCGCTGGAGCTGAAGAACAACCTCGAGCTGCTCTGAGTCGCGCATGGCTCGTCCGGACGATTCCGTCTCGCTCTCCGCGCTGGCCAGGCTCGGTTTCGCGGAGCTGAGCGAAGCGGCCGCCGAGCTCGCCGAGCTCTCCACGATCCTCGGCGTCTCGCGCGCCGAGATCCTGGACGGCGCGGCGGGGGCGCCGGATGCCGACGCGGCGGTGCGCGGGATGCTCCGGGTCGCGCGACGCGATCCCGGCCCCCTGACGCAGCTGCTGAGCGAAGAGCAGGAACGTCGACGGGTGTGGCGAGTGCTCGGAGCATCGGAGGGGCTGGCGGACTTCTTCCTGCGCCATCCCGACCGGCTCTCGGTGCTCAGCGGCCCGATCGACGCGCTGCCCACGTCCGAGGAACTGCGGGACAGCATGCTGTCGTCGGTCGGTACGGTCGACGGGTTCGCGGCATCCGGGGAGGACTCCGCTGTCGTCGCGTTGCGCATCGCCTACCGGGCGAGTCTGGCGAGGATCGCGGCGTTCGACCTGACCCATCCGACACCGACGACTGTCGTCGGCGCGGTGGCTGCGGCGCTCGCGGACGCGGCTGGTGCGGCGCTCGAGGCCTCTCTCGCGGTCGCGCGCACTCGACTCGAGGGCTCCGTTCCTCGGGAGCTGATCGCGGCGACCCGTCTCGCGATCATCGGCATGGGCAAGTCCGGTGCCCGCGAACTGAACTACGTGAGCGATGTCGACGTCATCTTCGTCGGTGGCACGGACGATGAAGAGGTGGTCAGCGAGGCGCGGGCGATCGACATCGCGACCAGGCTCGCCCGCGAGACCATGCGCGGACTCAGCGGGATCGAGGTCGAGCCGCCGCTGTGGGAGGTCGATGCGGCGCTCCGGCCGGAGGGCAAGCAGGGCGCGCTGGTGCGTTCGCTCGCCTCGCACCTGGCCTATTACGACCGCTGGGCGAAGAGCTGGGAGTTCCAGGCCCTGCTGAAGGCGCGGCCGCTCGCCGGTGACGCGGAACTCGGCGACGACTACATCGCCGCGGTACAGCCGAAGATCTGGTCCAGCGCCGCCAGGAAGGACTTCGTCGACAGCGTCCAGCGTATGCGGGAGCGCGTGATGGAGCACATCGACCCCGAGGACGTCCCGTATCAGATCAAGCTCGGGGCCGGCGGCATCCGCGACATCGAGTTCACCGTGCAGCTGCTGCAGCTCGTGCACGGTCTCACCGATCCCACACTGCGCACCCGTGGCACGCTGGAGAGCCTCGATGCGCTGGTCGCGGGCGGCTACATCGGTCGCGTGGAGGCTGCAGCTTTCGCGCAGGACTACTGCATCCTGCGTCTGATGGAGCACCGGCTGCAACTCCGCGAGCTCAGCAGGACCCACCTGATGCCGCGCACCCCCGCCGGGCTTCGGGCGCTCGCGCGCAGCACCGGCCTGGCAGACACCGGCGACGGGATCTGGGCGCGTTGGGAGACGGTGCGTCGCGAGGTGCGCGAGATCCACACCCGCCTCTTCTACCGTCCGCTGCTCAGCGCCGTGGCCGCGCTGCCCGAGGAGGAGCGCACGCTCTCGGCCGCCCAGGCGCACGACCGTCTGGCGGCGATCGGATTCCGTGACCCGGCGGGTGCCCTCCGCCACATCGGCGCGCTCACCACCGGCCTCAGCCGCAAGGCGACGATCCAGCGGCACCTGATGCCGATCATGGTGCGCTGGTTCGCGGACGGCAGCGACCCCGACTACGGGCTGATCGCCTTCCGCCGCATCAGCGAGCGCCTCGGCGACACGCCCTGGTTCCTCCGCATGCTGCGCGACTCCTCCGGAGCCGCCGAGAGCCTGACGCGTCTGCTGTCGTCCTCGCGCTACATCGGCGAGCTGATGGAGTGGATACCGGAATCCGTGGCCTGGTTGGACAGCACAGAGCTCCTCCGACCACGCGGCGGGGTCGCACTCGACGAGGAGGCGCGGGCGATCCAGACCCGGCACGAGACCGTGGGAGACGCGCTCCGGGCGGTCAGGGCCAACCGGCGCCGTGAGCTGCTCCGCACCGCGATGGGGGCCGTGCTCGACGTGGTGACGATCGAGGAGATCGCCACGGCGCTCACCGAGATCACCGAGACGACGATCCAGGCGGCGCTGCGGGCGGTGTTCCGCGAGGTCGTCCCGCCCGAGGACGAGGCGCTGGACTTCGCCGTGATCGGCATGGGCCGGTTCGGAGGCGCCGAGCTCGGGTTCGGATCGGATGCCGACATCCTCTACGTCTACGATGCGAACGGCGTGGAGCCGCAGCGCGCGCAGACGCTCGCCACTCAGATCGTCACGCGCCTCCGGGAGCATCTGACGGATCATCGTCTGCCGCTCGACCTCGACGCCGATCTGCGACCGGAAGGACGCAGCGGGCCCATCGTGCGATCCATCGAGGCGTACACCGCGTACTACCGTCGATGGTCGCTGTCCTGGGAGGCGCAGGCGCTGCTGCGGGGGCGCGGTGTGGCAGGCAGCGCCAAGCTGATCGAGAAGTTCACGGAGCTCGCCGATTCGATCCGCTACCCCGAGACCGTCGACCAGCAGGGGCTGCGCGAGATCAAGCGCATCAAGGCACGGGTCGAGGGGGAGCGGTTGCCCCAGGGCGCGGATCCGAGACGGCATCTGAAGCTCGGGCCGGGAACGCTGAGCGATGTCGAATGGCTGGTCCAGCTGCTGCAGCTGCAGCATGCGCACCGCATCCCGGGGATGCGGACGACCTCCACGATCGCGGCACTGGATGCCGCGGTGGCCGCAGAGCTGGTCGACGAGGCCTCCGCGGAACGGCTGCGTGAGGCGTGGCGGTTGGCGAGCAGACTGCGGTCCGCGATCACCCTGCTCACGGGGCAGACGACGGATGTGCTGCCCGCGGACCGCCGAGAGCTCGACGCGATCGGCCGCCTCCTGGGCTACCCGGACCGCTCCGCGACAGAACTCGAAGAGGACTACCTCGGGGTCACGCGACGGGCGCGCAAGGCGTTCGAGCACCTGTTCTACGGCTGACCCGTGCGGGTCGAGTTGCAGTATCGGTCGCCGTCGCTCAAGCTGGCGCTATGACCCACGCACGCATCGGCATCGTCTGGAACCCCTCCAAGGTCGAGCAGGAGGTTCTGCAGAGCGCCGTCAGCGGTGTCTTCGGCGACGAGCAGGACATCCGCTGGTGGGAGACCACCCCGGAGGACCCGGGCCGCGGCATGGCCGGTGAAGCGCGGGATGACGGACGGGACATCGTGATCGCGGTGGGCGGCGATGGAACGGTCCGTGCGGTGGCGGAGTCGCTCGCCGGTTCGGATGTCGCCCTCGGCATCGTGCCGCAGGGCACGGGCAACCTGCTCGCCCGCAACCTGGAGGTGCCGCTGAACGATGTCACGGCGGCGCTCGAACGCGTGCGCGATGGGGAGCCGCGGCGGATCGACCTGGGGTGGGTGTCGTACGACGGCACCGAGCACGCCTTCGCCGTGATGGTGGGGTTCGGGATCGACGCGCAGATGCTGGTCGAGACCGATGACGATCTGAAGTCCAAGGCCGGCTGGCTCGCCTATGTCGAGGCGATGGGTCGCGCGTTGGCCGGCACGGAGATGACCGACATCACGGTCTCGGTCGACGGGGAGAATCCGGTCGCGGTGCGCGGTCACACCATGCTGATCGGCAACTGCGGCATGGTGCAGGGCGGTATCCGTCTGCTGCCGGACGCCGTACTCGACGACGGCAAGCTCGATGTGCTGATGGTGAGCGCCGACGGCCCGCTGCAGTGGCTCGACACCTTCCGCTCCTTCGTCTGGGACAACGGCATCCGTCGGTTCTTCGCCGGCGACGATGAGGCGGTCAGCACGGAGTCCGCGCAGCACATCGCTCTCGAGACGATCTCCGTCGAACTGGAGACTCCGCTCGTGTTCGAGATCGACGGCGAGGAGATGGGTGAGGTCACCTCGTTCGACGTGCGCGTCGAGGCCGGCGCACTGCTCGTGCGCTGATCCTCCCGGTCCGGCTCCCTCAGGGGGCGCTGAGCACCGGGGGAGCCGTCTTGCGGTCCTGGGCGGGGAAGAGCACCTTCTGGACGATGATGATGATGCTCGCTGCGACCGGAATGGCGACCAGCGCGCCGAGGATCCCGCCGAGCGCTCCGCCGGCGACGGCCGCGATGACGACGAGCGCGCCGGGAACCGCGACGGCCTTGCTCATGATGCGCGGTGACAGGACGTACGCCTCGATCTGCATGTAGACCAGGTAGTAGATGATCGCGATCAGTGCGGTCACCGGACTGACGAAGAGGCAGATCAGCGAGTTGATGATCGACGCCGAGAGGGTTCCCACCAGCGGGATCATCGACCCGATGAAGGCGATCAAGGCGAGCAGCGCCGGCACCGGCGCGCCGATGATGCTGAGCACGATCAAGCTCAGCACGCCGTTGATCAGGGCCAGGCTGGCCTGTCCGATCACGTAGCGTCCGACGGCGCCCGAGACATCCTCCAGCAGCTCGCTGAACGTGTCGCGCTGGTACGCGGGCACGAAGCGTGCTGCGGTGCGCTTGATGCCGTGCAGCGATGCCATGAAGTAGAGCGTGAGGATCAGGACGATCGTGACCCCGGTGAACCCACCGGCGATCCCGGCGCCCACCGCGAACACCCCTCCGCCGATGTCGGCCAGGTTGCCCGGGTCCTTCAGGAAGGAGAGGATGCCGTTCGCCGCGTCGTCGAACGTCGAGCCGAACTGGTTGTTCAGGTCCTTGAACCATCCGGATGCCTGGATGTCCTTGACCATCTGCGGCCCGTCCTCGATCAGGTTGGTGACCTGCTGCACCAGGATCGGGACGATCGCGAGGATGATGCCGGCGAATGCCAGAACCACACCGGTCACGACGATCGCGACGGCGGCAGGGCGGGGGAGCTTGCGCTCGATGAATCTCACGATGGGGTCGAGTCCGAGTGCCAGGAAGATCGCGACGCCGATGTAGACGAGGACCGTGGCGAGTTGATCGATGATCCCGCCGATCACGAGGGCCACCAGCACGCCGAGGGCGCCGAGGAGACCGAGCATGAACGGATTGGCCCGTGCGAGAGAGGCGACGGCCGCGGAGGGGCGGGAGGGCGAGGGGGCAGGCTTCACCGGTTCGGCGTGCTCGTTGTTCGACTTCCGACGCATGATGTCCCCCACTCGACTGTCCGACCCCTCAGTTGATCACCCGCGTGCGGCGTGGTCAAGCGAGCCGCGCCGTGCGGTCACTCTGGGCATCAACTGCATTCCGTTGAATGTTCTTAATCTGCGGATTCTCGCCCCCTAGGTACCCCTAGTATTGGGGGTGTGTCCCCCCTTTGGGGGACACGGCCACGGCAGGGAACCGTGGGGATCCGTAGGGGAAGGGTCGTATGAGGGGTGTTCGAGCACGCGCCGAGCGCGTATTCGCACGCACCGGTTCGGGGGGCCCGTGCCGGTGACCAAAGCACGCACACTGGCTGTGTTCGGCAGTGTGCGCATCCGTGAATTCGTCAAGAGCCGGGATGAGGGGAAGTCCCGTCTCGAACGCGTCGCCGGTCTCATCGGCCTCCACAGCGTCAGAGCAGGCGGAATGGACATCGGTTCCGCGGCCGGCACACTTCGCCTCCGGACGAACGACGCATTCCTGTCGAGCCATGACGCACCGCTGCTCGCATCGCCGCGGGATGACCTGCGCCTGCTGTCCATCGTCATCCCCGCTGAGGCGCTGACCGGCTACACGGCGCCAGGGCCGGGTGAGGTGCGCCCGATCGCTTCGGCGAGCGCGCTTCTCGATCCTGCGGTCGCCTTCGCCGAACGCGCCGCGGCAGCCGACGCCGAGCCCGTCAGCGGATTCGGCAACTACTACTTCGAGAGGCTGCTCCAGGAGATGGTGCTCGGCGTGGCGGTGGAAGGAACCCGTTCGCCCCGCGTGGGGCCCGCGTCGGACGTGTATCGGGATGCGATGAGCACGATCCTCGCTCAGCGCTCGGATCCGAACCTCACCCCCCGCGGCATCGCAGACCAGTTGAAGGTGTCGCTGCGACAGCTGCAGCGTGCATTCCGCTCGCGTGAGATGACGCCGGAGCGCGCTATCCGTCGCTCGCGCGTCGAGCATGCTCTCGATCTGCTCACCGATCGGACCTACGACGGGCTGAGCATCGCCGAGATCGGGCAGTACTCCGGGTTCTCAGGTGGTTCGAGCCTGGCCAGGGCGATGGCGCAGGAGGGGCGCCCTTCGCCCTCGGTCGTGCGTCGTTCGCTCGCCGCCTGACGGTATTCCTCCTGACAGGCGCGGCGATACCCAGAGCGACAATCGATGAGCCGCTGGCGACAAGATCTCCGTCTGGGCGCGGCGGGAGGGTGCGCTGGCGACAGCATGGCAGGTGCAGGTCGAGCCACCCGGCGCGCGACCTGTCGCCTGCAGCGTGGAGTCCGTCCGCCTGCAGCACGCCCGCGCTGATGCGTTTCGGCACCCCGCACGTCTCGTGCGGATCGCCGCCGTGTCCGCAGCCGTCATTCGGGGTGTGCGTCGCCATCGTGCCGGGACTCGACCCCAGAGGAGTACATCGCAATGAGCACCATCGACAAGGAGAACGGTGCCGGTATCAACCGTCGCAGCGTGATCAAGGCCGCAGCGTGGTCCGCGCCGGTCATCGCCGTCGCTGTCGCGACGCCGCTCGCCGCCGCGAGCGTCAACACCCCGCAGCCTGCTCCGGCTGGCGGATTGTCCGAATGGCAGGGCAGCACGTCGGTGGGGACGTGGACGGTCACGCAGCCGAACCGCGTGCAGATCAACACCGGCCAGAGCGTCGGATTCAATGTCCTGAACCCCGACACGGGTGACATCGAGCCGGCAGGACTCTACTCGTCCGGTGCCGTGACGGTGACGGTCCAGTGGGGAGCCGGTAACGGTGTCACGACGCCGACCAGCTATCGTCTCGAGGAGCGCACGCTCAACGGCTGGGTTCGTGTGGGCGCGCTTCCCGAGGCCGGCACGACCGGCTCTGTCCAGTACGTCTACACGGGCATCCTCAACGGAGCGTCGAACATCGTCTCTCTGCCGGTCGTCTGGCTCTACCCGACCGCGGGCGGCGCGCTGACCCCGAGCTACGTCAACACGACGCTCTCCTCGGAGTACCTGAGCGAGAAGACGTCGGGCGCGAAGGTTCCGTAAGCTCCCTCCTCGCATCCGCAAGGAGCCCGTGCTCGATCATCGAGCACGGGCTCCTTCCGCGTCTGCGGTACACGTCAGTCGCGGGGGAGCTCCACCTTCTCGTTCTCGGCGTCGTACGGCTCTCCCGTGACCTTGGCCTTGACGAAGCTGAAGAGGGAGGCGATCTTTCCTCCGGGGCTGTCCCAGTACTCGGCGGATTCGGCGGAGAACCTGAGGAGTCCCACATCGGGGTCGTCGGGGCCATCCGTGAACCATGCCTCGACGGTCGGGCTCCACAGCTCCCGGACCTTGGCAGGGTCGTCCACCAGCTCGGCTGTGCCGGAGAGCGAGACCCACGAGTCGTTGGAGCTGAGCGAGACGCCGACGCGGTCGTCTCGTCGGAGGTCGTCCACGAACGACGCGCTCCGGGACACGAGGAACCAGAGGTCGCCATCGAACTCCGCCTCCTGCACGGTGAGCGGGTGTGCGACCAGCCGGCCCTCTGCGGCGCGCGTGGTGAGCATCGCGAAGCGGAAGTCCTTGATCAGCTCCGCGACGCGCTGGGTGGGGGTGGTGTCGGTCATGAGGGTCGTCCCTTTCGCGCAGGCCCGTGTCCGGGCGGAGATCCCATCATCACGGTGCGACAGGCGGCCGCCGAGGGGGTTGCGCTTCTGCAGCACCCGCGTTACGGGCTAGCGCGCGTCGATCGCATGGACGGCCGCCCGCCGACTGCTCACGCCGAGCTTGCGATAGACGGACCGGATGTGCGTCTTCACGGTCGGGTAGGTGATGCCCAGGTGCGATGCGATCTCCTCCGCCGTCATCTCGGTGCGCAGGCAGGCGAGGATCTCGTTCTCGCGCCGGGTGAGGACGCCGCCGAGCAGGCTCGTGAGATGCCCACGGCGCTCCAGGACGCTCTGCAGGAGCACGTGGTGGCGGGAGCCCCGGTGCGCGTGGGCGCCGAGAAGGTCGCCGACCACCTCGTCGTCCGCCAGGAAGGGCGCGAGGACCCGCTCCGCCGTCGCCGCTTCCAGTGCGCGGTCGAGTTGCTCATGCGCCTGGCGCCCGCGGCCGGCTTCCGCGTTGAGCGCCGCGGAGGTGACGAGCGTGTTGACCAGTGCGTAGCGGGGAAGTGCGACGGTGTTCGCGAGCCGGAGCGCCTGAGTGGCGAGCGCGGGTTCCCCCAGCACGCGATAGAGCTCGGCGAGTCGGGCGTGTGCCACGGGAGCCCCCGTTCCGCTCGCGAGCACCGGCGCTGCGAGGCCGAGCGCGCGATCGGCCTTACCCTCGGCATGCGACAGCCAGGCGGAGACGACTCGGCGGAGGGTATCCCACGGGACTCCGTGCTTGTCAGCCCTGCTCACGCCCTGAAGGAGTGCGCTCGCGTTGTAGTAGCGGTCCTGGCGCCCGAGGGCGATCAGGCTCATCGCGAGGTAGAGGCGGGCGAGCGCCTCGAAGTTGTTGCCGGGTGCTCCGTCGGCGATGACCGCGTCGAGATGGACGATCGCCTCTTCGAAGTCGCCCCTCCAGTAGGCGATGCATCCGCGGTTCGCCTGCGGCAGACCGCCCTCGAAGCGATCCCAGTCGGAGGGAGAAGCGGACACGGGGAGCGCATCGAGGATCTGCTCGGCCTCGGTGAAGAATCCGGCGTGGGTGAGGGCGAAGGCGAGGTTGGACTGTGCGAGGCGGAGCGTCTCGGCGTGTCCACGCAGACGCGCCTCGTCGGCGGCGGACCGGAGCAGTCCGATCGCGCCGGCAGGATCCCGGCGGAGTCGGACCTCGGTCCACCCCAGCAGGAACAGGGCAGAGGGGTAGTCGTCGTCCGGTCCGCACTGTGAGAGGGCTTCCCGTGCGCGGTCGGCGAGTGCGGCTTTGGTCGGTGTGTCCGGTGCGAGCAGCAGTTCCGTGAAACAGGCGACGAAGTCGTCGGACGCCACTCGCATCCCCTGTCCGCGCAGGAAGGTCGCACCGAACGAGTCGCCCAGCAGGTCGCGGCAGCAGGCCCGGATCAGCAGGACATGCGCATCGTGCGGATCGGGGGCGTCGAGGCAGAGCTGCTCGAGCTCGGCGGTGTGGGATTCGAGGATCAGGCGGAGCCAGTTGCGCTGCAGGGCGCGCCGGGCCTGCTCCGGATCGCCGGATGCGAGCTCCTGGCGTACGGCTTCGATCACGGCTCCAGAATATCGGCGCGCTGCCGGGCCGGGTCCTCTCCTTACGCCCGAAGTCATCCGCGGAGGATGAGGTCGCCGTCCCGGCGGATCCGGACTCGCCAGACTGTCAGCGATATGCCTCTCGCCGGACCGGATCCGGGCGCCGTACCTCGCGGCAGAGCAACGAAAGAAATGGAACACACCGACATGCTCTTCTGGGAAATCCTCGGCTGGATGCTCTGGGCGACGGTCTTCATCGGCTATCTGTTCGCGCTGTTCGCGATCATCACGGACCTGTTCCGCGATCGTGAGCTCAACGGCTGGTGGAAGGCACTCTGGGTCGTCTTCCTGATCTTCCTCCCGTTCCTCACCGCCCTGATCTATCTGATCGCGCGAGGACAGGGAATGGCGGAACGAAGTGGTCGCGCCGCCCGGGAAGCAGAGGATGCCGCGCAGACCTACATCCGTGAGGTCGCGGGATCGTCGCCGAGCGAGGAGATCGCTGCGGCTGCCGCCCTTCTCGAAGCCGGATCCATCAGCACAGCGGAGTTCGAGCAGCTGAAGGCCAAGGCACTGTCGTGACGCTGGCCGGTTACGGACCGGTCGATCTCTACCTGGTCGGGCTCCCCGACGGTCAGCCCGACCATACGGCACTGCAGGCTCTTCTCGACCTCGTCGAGACCGACGTCCTGCGGCTGCTCGACCTCGTCCACATCTCGCGGTCGCTCAACGGGGAGATCGCGGTCACGGAGGTGGATGATCTCTCTCCCGCCTATGGGGTCGAGGCGCACCAGCTCGGCGTAGCCGGCCTCGCGGGTCATGAGGACATCGCTGCATTCGCCGCGGCCGTTCCCGTCGGCACTGCGGCGCTTCTCGTCGCCGTCGAGCTCGTCTACCGGCGCGAGCTGGTGGCACGGACGGTCCAGGCCGGCGCGGTGCTCCTCGGTCACGAGCGCATCCCCGCGCAGGTCGTCAACGCCCTGATGGATTCCCCACTCCCGAGAACGGAGGCCTGACATGCCTTTCATCCCGAGGATCGGCCGTCCCGGCCTGCTGGGCCTCGCCGCGCGCACGGCGGTCGTCGCGGGCACGGCGACCGCGGTGAGCGGTGCCGTAGCCGCGCATCGCCAGAACAGGGAGCAGACGCAGTACGAGGCAGCACAGTACGAAGCGCTCGACCTCCGCGAGGCAGCACCGCCGCCCGCCGCGGCCGCCGAAGCTCTCTCCCCGGCACCAGCCTCCGCCGGTCTCGTCGCCCAGCTGCAGAACCTCGGGCAGCTCCGGTCGCAGGGGCTGCTGACCGATGCCGAGTTCGCGGCCGCGAAAGCGCGGCTGCTCTCGTGAGCACCGGGCGATCCCGTCCGCCCCAGACCCCAAGGAACCTCATGTCTGCAACGAAAGTCACCTTCCTCAACTTCGCGCGCGCGGAGTCCGACCTGATGTTCTCGCGGCTCAGCGCCGCGACAGGGATCGGGGAGTGGAATCACACCAGAGGCCTGAAGGGTCTCGACGATCAGCCGGTGATCCGTCAGAACCGCGACACGCTGTACAGCAGCGCGATCATCGACGTCCGTGAGGGGGTCACGCTCACGCTGCCGGAGACGGGGGCGCGCTACATCTCGGCGCACGTGATCAATCAGGATCACTACACGGCCTTCCTCCTCAACGAGCCCGGTGAGCACGTGCTCACCCGCGAGCTGGTCGGCAGCGACCATGCGGCGGTCCTGGTGCGGATTCTGGCCGACCCGAACGATGCGGCTGATGTCGCGGAGGTGAATCGGCTCCAGGACGGGCTCCTCCTCTCCGGCGGGGGCTCCGGCGCATTCCCGCTCCCCGAGTACGACCCGTCCTCGCAGACCGAGACGCGCGATGCGCTCCTCACACTCGGACGAGGAGTGTCGACCTACGACCACGCCTTCGGCACGCGTGCCGAGGTCGATCCCGTGATGCACCTGCTGGGAACCGCGGGCGGCTGGGGCGGTCTGCCCGAGTACGAGGCCACGTACATGAGCGTCGACGAGGGGTTGCCGGTCGCCGACTACCGACTGCACCTGCGCGACGTGCCGGTGGACGCGTTCTGGTCGGTATCGCTGTACAACGCCGCCGGATACTTCGAGCCCAATGAGCTCCGGGTCAACAGCATCAATAGCCTCACGGCGGTGCGTGAGGCCGACGAGAGCGTCACCATCCGATTCAGCGAGCATCCGGACGGGTCTCCGAACACGCTCCTCATCATGCCGGGCTGGAACTACACGCTGCGGCTCTACCGTCCCCGCCGCCCGATCCTCGACGGCACGTGGATTGCCCCGCGCCCGGAGAGGATCTGACGCGGATGCCATCGCAGACGACCGAACAGCTGCAGGCGGAGCTCGCGCGGCTCACGTCCGAGAAGGAGGAGCTCACCCGCCAGCTGAGGGCCGCACGTGAGGGCGCAGAGCACGCCACCGACTCGGCGTCGGCCACCGCCCGGCGCCGTCGACGCGCGTGGGGCTGGACGATCCTCAGCACCGCGCTGGTGACGATCGGCGCCGTGCTGACCCCCGTGGCGATCGTCTCCACGTGGGCTCATCGCGAGCTCACCGATACGTCCTACTTCGTCGCGACGTTCACGCCGCTCGCCGATGATCCGGCCGTGCAGGACTTCGTGGCGGATCAGAGCGTCGCGGCGATCGAGTCGGCGATCGACATCGACCGCATCGCCGATGACCTCTTCGCCGGCCTCGAAGGTCTGGAACTCACCCCGCGGGCGAGCGAAGCGCTCGGTCTGCTCAAGGCACCGGCGGTCGCGGGAGTGAAGGGGCTGATCGAGAACACGGTGACCGAGTTCGTGGGCTCAGATGTCTTCGCCGTCATCTGGAAGGACGCGCTGACCGTCACACACCGGCAGCTCGTCAACACCGCCACGGGTCAGAGCGATGCCGCCGTGACGGTCGGACAGAACCAGGAGGTCAGTCTGCAGCTCGGTCCGATCATCCGAGCCGTGAAGGAGCAACTGGTCGCCGAAGGCTTCGCCCTCGCTGCGGAGATCCCGGAGATCGATCGCTCGATCGTGATCGCGGAGTCCAGTGCCGTCAGCATCTCCCTCACGATCTATCAGGTCGTCGTGGCGCTCGGGATCTGGATGCCGTGGGTGGCGTTGCTGTTCCTGGCCACCGGAGTGCTGATCGCCCGCAGACGCGCGGTCGCTCTGATCTGGACTTCCGGTGCGGTGCTGCTCACGATGCTGCTCATGGGCGCGGGGATCGGCGTGGGCACCGGCGTCTTCGCCCTCGCGGTCGCGGACATCATCCCGCAGGATGCGGCGGTCGCACTGTACTCGGGCATCCTCGGCTTCGTGTCGAGCATCGTGCTGGTGATGGGGGTTCTCGCCGCGACCGTGCTGGTCGTGACGGCGTTCGCCGGGCCGTGGACCTGGGCGCGAGGTCTGCGGGGACAGGTCGCCGCGGCTTTCGCGGCGCTCCGCGACGCGGCTGAACAGCGCGGTATCACGACGGGCGTCGTCGGAGAGCAGCTGTACCGGTGGCGCATCCCGCTGCGCATCGTCGTCGGGCTGGGCTGCTTCTTCGTGCTGCTCGTCTCCCGACCATTGTCTCCGGGCACGATCGTCTGGACCGCGGTGGTCGGCGTGCTCGTCATCGGTCTGCTCGAGCTGGCCGCCCGTCCGCTCGTGACGGCGGAGGGTGCACCCGACGCCGCGCCGGTCGGGGGCTCGGCCGCATGACGCAGGAGTCGGATCAGCGAGCGGGAGGTGCCTTTCCGGCGCACGCCGTCGCCTCCGCGCGCCCTTCATCCCGCGGGGTGAGGTCTCTGGTGCCGGTCTCCCTGCGCGGCTATCGCCTCGCCTGGCTGGGACCGGACATCGTGGCAGGTCTCACGCTGTCCGCCGTGGCGATCCCCGAGGTGATGGGGTACACCTCCATCACTCAGACCCCGATCGTCACCGGTCTCTATACGCTCCTGCTTCCCCTGGTCGCGTTCGTGCTGATCGGCTCGTCCCGGCTGCTCGTGGTGGGCGGAGACTCCGCGGCGGCGGCGATTCTCGCTGCGGGCCTCGTCGTCGCCGCAGTCCCCGGTGTCGTCACCGGATCGAGTCGCTGGGTCGCCCTGTGCGCGCTCACCGCATTGCTCACGGGTGTGCTGCTCGTGGTCGCCCGGTTGTTCCGGTTAGGGTTCCTCGGCGACTTCCTCTCGGCATCCGTCCTGATCGGCTTCCTCAGCGGCATCGGCATCAAGGTCGCCAGCGACCAGATCCCCGACATCCTCGGCGTGGACAAGGGCACGGGGAACTGGTTCGAGAAGCAGTGGGCGTGGATGTCCGCGCTGGGCGACGTATCCCTGCCGACGCTCGCCTATGGGCTCGGCACCGTCGGCATCATCGTGTTCTGCAAGGTCGTCATCCCGAGGGTGCCCGGCGCGATGCTCGCGATCGTCTGGCTGCTCGTGCTGGCCACGCTCACCGATGCTGCCGGCCGGGGAGTGGACGTCGTCGGACCCATCCAAGGCGGTCTCCCGCACCTCGGGCTGCCCGAGGGCATCGCCTTCGCCGAAGTCGGAGCGGTCGCCTCCACTGCGCTGTCCTGCTTCTTCATCGTGATCGCGCAGAGTGCCGCGACCTCGCGCAGCTTCGCGATGAAGCACGGCGACCGCGTCGACGTGAACCGCGACATCCTGGGACTTGCCGTGGCGAACATCGCGGCAGGTGTGAGCGGAACGGTCGTCGTGAACGGCTCGCCGACGAAGACGCAGATCCTGGACGATGCGAAGGGGCGCACACAGGTGGCGAACCTCGTCGTGGTGGTGATCACACTCGTGGTGCTGCTGTTCCTCACCGACCTCCTCGCCGACCTCCCGCTCGCGGTCCTCGGGGGAGTCGTGCTCGTCATCGCGATCGGACTCGTCGACGTGAGGGGGCTGTGGCGGATCGCCCGTCGACGTCGGGTGGAGTTCTTCGTCGCGCTGCTCACGATGTTCGCTGTGTTCACGGTCGGCATCATCGAGGGAATCGTCCTGGCCATCGCGCTCTCGCTGCTCGACGTCATCTCGCGTCAGTACGCCGCGCCGGCCTTCGTGCTGGCGGTGGGGGACCATGACTACGACTACCTTCCCGCAGAGCCCGGCGCCCAGTCGAGCCCCGGGCTGATCGTCTACCGCTTCGACAGCCAGCTGTTCTTCGCGAACTCCACCGGATACTCCGACCGGCTGGAGAGGGTCATCGCCGCCGCGCCGGATCCCGTGCGCTGGGTGATTCTCGACTGCGCCGGGATCGCCGATGTGGACTACTCCGCGGGGCAGAGCCTCGCGGATCTGATCACGTCGCTCCATGCGCGCGATATCCACGTCGTGCTCGCACGTCCGGAACCCGCATTGCTCGAGACGCTGCGTCGGTACGCGCTGATGTCGCGCATCGACCCTGCCCACATCTACAGCGACCTCGATGTCGCGATCGCAGCGTTCGACGGAAACCCCCGAGCCACCCCGACCGATGAGGAGAAGACCAGATGACCGGTTCGATCGACAGGCGCGTGCCCCTGCGCAGCGCCCCCAACCTCCGGGACCTCGGAGGTCTCGCCACTGCGGAGGGCCCGGTCCGGACGGGCGCAGTCTATCGCTCTGCGACCCTTGCGCGGCTTCAGGGCGACGATGTCCCCGCTTTCGCCGGTCTGGGCATCGCGACCGTGTACGACCTGCGCACCGCGGCGGAGCGCGCAGCCTCGCCCGATCAGCTGCCCGCGGGCGTGAACATCCTGGGGCTGGACGTGCTCGCCGACAGCACGGCCGACGTCGCCGCCAGCGTCGGCCAACTCGTCACCGACCCCGCAGGACTGGCCGCGACGCTGGGGGAGGGACGCGCCGAGGCTCTCATGCAGGAGTCGTACCGCAACATCGTCAGTCTCCCCTCGGCGCTGGCGGCGTACCGCTCGTTCTACCTCGACCTCATCGATCCTGCGCGTACCGGTGCCGCACTTTTCCACTGCACGACCGGCAAGGATCGCACGGGCTGGGCCGCGGCGTCGCTGCTCCTCCTGCTCGGCGTCACGGAGGACGACGTTCACGCCGACTACCTGGAGACGAACACCGATCTCCTGCCCGCGCTGCAGCCGATCCTGGACGCGGCGGCTGCGAAGGGCGTCGACACTGCGCTGCTCCTTCCCGTGCTCGGAGTGCGCAGCGAATACCTCGACGCGGCTCTCGAGGAGGCCCGTGCCCACTTCGGCAGTATCGAGGGGTATGCCCGCGAGGGCCTCGGGCTCACGCCGGAAAATCTCCGGCTGCTGCGGGACCGTTTCGTCGACACCTCTTCGCACCGCTGACCCCGGCCCGTTCCGGCCTGTCCAGGGCGGGTGTCGGGCGCGTATGCTCGCCGCAGAGCGACCGTCGGACTGGTCGCGACAGAGGGAGCAGGGTGATGGGCGAACAGCACTGGTCAGGGGCGGGCACTCAGGCGGACCCGTGGGTTCTGAAGACGGCGCCCCTGTCGTCCGAGTACACGATGCACCGGGATGAAGACAGCGATCCGCCTCTCCTGGTCTGCCAGGTCGGCGCGACCAGGCTCACCTATCTCGCCCGCGCGGTCGACGATCTCCACGCGGAACTCGTGCGACGAGGAGACTGGGTGCTCTTGGGAGCATCGGACGAGAAGAAGGATCCACCCCCGGAGTCGGTGGAGGCATGGGGGCGAGCTTCGGACAACCCCGTCGGCGGGTGGTACGGCCAGCGGAACGGGTATCGAGGCCGCTTCGGCATGTACCTTCCCCCGCTTCTCGAAGCCCTGGGTCTCGTCGAGCTCGAGCACAATCCTCGCAACAACCGCGTCAGGGCGATCACACCCGCATGAGGTGATCCCTCGGATGCGTCGAGAGATCCCGCACGCTCCCTCGTCGGAGGCACCAGAACGCCGCCTCCGAGCATCCGAAGCAACCATTCGCGACCACTCGCCACGGTGAGACGTCGCAGAACGCCGCTTCACGACGATGCGGGCGACCATTCGCGACCGCCGGTGCATCCGCGAACCCGAGCACGAGGTGCTCGCGCGCGGAGGATACGCGCAGCCCAGGAACCGCGAAGAGCCCGTCACGGCGGACCGTGACGGGCTCTTCCGATTCAGCGGCTCTCCCGCGGTCAGCCGCAGGGAATCGCCGGGATCAGGTCAGACGCCGTAGTACAGCTCGAACTCGAACGGGTGCGGGCGCTGGGCCATCGGCAGGATCTCGTTCTCGTACTTGTAGGAGATCCAGGTCTCGATGAGCTCCTCGGTGAACACGCCGCCCTCGAGGAGGAAGGCGTGGTCCTCGCGCAGGGCCTCCAGCGAGTCCAGCAGCGAGTTCGGCACCTGCGGGATGTTCTTGGCCTCCTCGGGCGGGAGCTCGTAGAGGTCCTTGTCGACGGGCTCGTGCGGCTCGATGCGGTTCTTGATGCCGTCGAGGCCGGCCATGAGCTGCGCGGCGAAGGCGAGGTACGGGTTGCCCGAGGCGTCGGGCGCACGGAACTCGATGCGCTTCGCCTTCGGGTTGGAGCCCGTGATCGGGATACGGATCGCGGCCGAGCGGTTTCCGGCCGAGTAGACCAGGTTGACCGGAGCCTCGAAGCCCTTGACCAGACGGTGGTAGCTGTTCAGGGTCGGGTTGGTGAAGGCGAGCAGCGCCGGAGCGTGCGCCAGGATGCCGCCGATGTACCAGCGGGCGATGTCGCTGAGCTGGCCGTAGCCGGCCTCGTCGTAGAAGAGCGGCTTGCCGTCGCTCCACAGCGACTGGTGGGTGTGCATGCCCGAGCCGTTGTCGCCGAAGAGCGGCTTCGGCATGAACGTCGCGGTCTTGCCCCACTGGTCGGCGGTGTTCTTGACGATGTACTTGAACTTCAGGATGTCGTCTGCCGCGTGCACCATGGTGTCGAAGCGGTAGTTGATCTCCTGCTGACCGGCGGTGCCCACCTCGTGGTGCGAGCGCTCGAGGATGAACCCGGCCTCGATGAGCTTGAGGGTGATGTCGTCGCGGAGGTCGGCCGTCTTGTCGACGGGGGAGACGGGGAAGTAGCCGCCCTTGTACGGCGTCTTGTTGCCGAGGTTGCCGCCCTCTTCCTCACGGCCGGTGTTCCACGCGGCCTCTTCGGAGTCGACCTTGTAGAAGCTCTCGCCCGCGGTGACGGAGTAGCGGACCTCGTCGAAGATATAGAACTCGGCCTCGGGAGCGAAGAACGCGGTGTCGGCGATGCCGGTCGACGCGAGGTACTTCTCGGCGTTCTTGGCGACCTGACGCGGGTCCTTCGAGTAGATCTCTCCGGTGCGGGGGTTGTAGATGTCGAAGACCATGACGAGCGTGCTCGCCTCGCGGAACGGGTCGACGTAGGCCGTCGTCACGTCCGGGATGAGCTGCATGTCGGACTCGTGGATGCTGGCGAAGCCACGGATCGAGGAGCCGTCGAACAGCTGTCCCTCCGTGAAGAATGCCTCGTCGACCGTTGACGCAGGAATGTTGAAGTGCTGCTGCACACCCGGGAGATCGGTGAAACGGATGTCAAGGAACTTGACGTCGTTCTCCTTGATGTAGCTCAGCACCTCGGACGAATCTTTGAACATGTACGACTCCTGTGTAGCGGATCGATGGCTTACGGCCATTCTGCACAGTACGGCTGGGGGATTTCTTCAGAGTGTCCGCTTTGTTTCGGGCTTGTTACAGCGCCCGGAACGCATCGGTAGGCTGGGGAGGTGACGGATGCGGCGAACATGTACCCCGGTGAGCGACTCGGACTCCCGGACTCAGGATCTCGGAGCATCGGACGCATCGGGCGTCGAATCGGAGCCCTCCTGATCGACTACACCGCCGCGACGATCATCGCGACCGGCTTCCTCGGCTTCAACCAGTTCGCCCTTCCGACCGAGGCCGGGCTCACGCAGTTCGCCCCGCTGCTGGTCTTCGCGCTGCTCCAGGTCATCTTCATCCCCGTCGTCGGCGGCAGCCCCGGCCATCGCATCGTGGGCCTGCGTCTCGTGCGGATGGACGGTGGATGGATCGGAGTGTGGCGCCCCATCGTGCGCACTCTGCTGCTGATCGTCGTGATCCCGGCTGTGATCTGGGACGCCGATCAGCGCGGCCTGCACGATAAGGCCGTCGGCACGGTCCTGATCCGCGCCTGACGTCGCCCGGCGCTCAGGCCTTGCCGCGGTTGCGACGCCGCGCCTCGCGCGGCGCACGCCCGCCCAGGAACGACCGTGCAGGATCGACGGTGTATCCGCGTCGCAGCGCCTCTCGGCCGATGAGCATGCGGAAGCCCATCTCGTCACGGTTGCTCAGGGTGACCTCGGCCAGCACCTCGCGGTCGACCAGGCGGATCAGCAGCATGACGACCAAGCGCTCCTGGGCATGCCCCGACGAGCTGCGTACGGCGCGTCGATCGTGCACGGGGGTCTCGACCACCACCGTGTCCTCCTGGCTGTCCTGCCAGGGCTTGACGCGGAATCTCACCCAGGACTCGCCCTCGCGGTCGAACTCCTGGATGTCGAATGCGTGCAGCGACGAGGTGCGCGCGCCGGTATCGATCTTGGCTTTGATCCAGTCGACGCCGAGATCGGGCAACGCAACCCATTCTCGCCACCCTGTAAGAGTGTTTGAATGGGATGTCTTAGTCACCCGACCATCCTGGCAGGAATTCTCCGTGAAGATCGCAGTGCTCTCCCGTGCGCCTCAGGCGTACTCCACCCAGCGACTGCGTGCGGCTGCCCTCCAGCGCGGCCACAACGTCAAGGTGCTCAACACCCTGCGCTTCGCGATCGACCTCACCGCGGATGAACCGGACCTGCACTACCGCGGCAGACAGCTCAGCGACTACGACGCGATCCTGCCGCGCATCGGCAACTCGATCACCTACTTCGGCACGGCCGTGGTGCGCCAGTTCGAGCAGATGGACGTCTACACGCCGAACACGGCGAACGGCATCTCCAGCGCGCGCGACAAGCTCCGCGCCAACCAGATCCTGTCCCGTCACAATATCGCGATGCCGCCGACTGCCTTCGTGCGCAATCGGGCCGACGTGCGCCCGGCGATCGAGCGGGTGGGAGGCGCGCCGGTCGTGATCAAGCTGCTCGAGGGCACTCAGGGCATCGGCGTGATCCTCGCCCCGCAGGTGAAGGTCGCGGAGGCGATCATCGAGACGCTGCACTCGACGAAGCAGAACGTGCTGATCCAGAAGTTCATCGCGGAGAGCCGCGGGCGCGATATCCGTGCACTCGTGGTGGGCGATCGCGTGGTCGCCGCGATGCGGCGCTCGGCGGCGGGCGACGAGTTCCGCTCGAACGTGCACCGCGGCGGTTCGGTGGAGGCGATCGAACTCGATCCGGTGTACGAGCGGGCCGCAGTGCGCTCCGCGCAGATCATGGGTCTGCGCGTCGCCGGCGTCGACATGCTCGAGGGCGACGATGGTCCGCTCGTCATGGAGGTGAACTCCTCGCCCGGACTCCAGGGCATCGAGACCGCGACGAAGCTCGACGTCGCCGGCGCGATCATCGACTACATCGCGGGGCAGGTGGCGTTCCCCGAGATCGATGTGCGGCAGCGCTTGACGGTGTCCACGGGATACGGCGTGGCGGAGCTGATGGTGCACGGGGCGGTCGACCTCGTGGGCAAGACCCTGGGCGAGGCCGGTCTCTGGGAGCGCGACATCACGGTGCTGACGCTGCACCGTGGTGCCAGCGTGATCCCCAACCCGCGCAAGCACGTCGTGCTCGAGGCCGAGGATCGGCTGTTCTGCTTCGGGAAGCTCGACGAGATGCGCTCGATGATCCCGGAGCGCCGTCGCCGGCGCGCCAAGGTGCGACGCCTCCCTCGGCAGCCGCTCTCGGAGTGAGATGACAGAAGCACGGCCGCACCTCCGAGGAGGTGCGGCCGTGCTTCGTCCAGCGAGACTGCGGGTCAGCGCGGGCGCTGCGCGCGGACCTTCGTCGGGTCGATCCCCTTCGGGATCGGCAGCGAGGAGAGCGACTGCGACACCGACTCGATGCGGCGGATGACAGCGGCGAGAGTCGCCTTGTCGATCGCCTTCGGAAGCTTCTTGATGGTCTTGGCGAGGTCGGCGATGGTCACTTCGTCTTCGCCGTGTCCGACGTAGAGCACCGTCACAGGGACGCCGTTCGCGACCCGCTGCACCTTGCTGCGCTCTTCGTTGACGAGACGGGTGAGGCGACCGCGCGCACCTTCGCCGACGATCACGACGCCGCCGCGACCGACAGTGCGGTAGACCGCCTCCTGCGTCTTCGGGTTGATGCCGACGGGCGTCTCAGATGCCTGCCAGCGACGACCGAGGCTGGTGCTGAGCACGTGGCCGGTGGCTCCGGGCATGCCGTCGATCTTCGAGTACATCGCCGACGTGGAGAGGCGCGTCATGAGGAACATCGCACCGAGCACACCGAACATCAGTCCGCTGATGGCCCAGAGGACGAGCGTCCAGATCTGGAACGGAGGGATGAGGTAGCCGGCGATGAGTCCGAGCAGGACGCCGCCGATCAGGATCCCGATCTGTGCCCACGGCAGCCAGGCATATGCCTCACGGGTGAACCGGAAGAGGGACTTGATCTGGGAGAAGAACCCAGGACGCTTTTCGGGTTCGGGAGCACGCTTTGCCATGCGCACCAGCCTACCGAGTCCGGAGGCCGTGATTGACGGCGTTCGCGTCCAGCGGAGCGTCCGCGGCGTCGGCGGGGCCATCGACGGCTCCTGCACAGGCCGTCGCTCGCAGAGGATTCCTCCACATCGGCTCGGATCGGCTCCGCACTGCGCTCCGTTCGGCTCTGATGGAGACATGCCAGCCGCCGCCATCGATGTCCCTGCACCCCCGCTCGTCCCGGGGGCGCATCGCGTGATCCGGGTGATCGAGTCGGAGGAGGGGCCGTTCGCCGGGGTCCTGGTCACACGAGGGGACGCGGTGGCGGTCAGGGTCGATGCGGCGGCGCTGGCCGGCTGGGACGGGTGGCACTTCGGGGGCTCCGAACACGTGGTCGGGCCCCTCGACATCGTGCGCCGGGCGAAGGGGCACGATGTGCTGCTTCCCTGGTGCACGCAGCGGGTGTCGACGTTCGTGGGGCGCCGCACGGCGGCGGGCGAAGGGCTGTCGCCGGGGGAGTGCGGCACCCTGTTGGTGAGTCTGTTCCGAGCTTTGGGGGAACTCGGCCGCGCGGACGCCGTCGTGGGGACGACGGGTGCGTGGTGGTTGACCGATGACGGGAGGCCGGTCTTCGTGGGGGGAGAGGGGGATGAGGCGCGCAGAGGGGTCGCGGAGCTGGTCGCGCAGCTCGGAGGGAGCTGTGACGACAAGACGCTGGGGCGTCTACTGCGCGTCGTGGAGGAGGGACTGCGCACGAACCTCGAGCAGCACCGCCGTGTGCCGCAGCTGCTGCTCGAGAAATGGGAGCGGGAGGTGCTCGACGTCGCCGCACCGCGGGCGCTTCGTCGGGAGCAGGTCGCGTCAGACGTGGCGCCGGGAGCCGTGCACACGGCGCCACGGAGGGAGTTCCCGTCGACGCGGTCGCCGGCGCGTCGCGACACCCGCGCCCCGGCGTCGCGCTTCGCCGTTCTGGCCGTGCGCACCGTGACGCGGGTCGTCGAGCACGTCGGCGTCCTTCGCGCGCGACGGGCGCGGAGAAGGGCTGCGTCGGGGAGGAGTGCTCTCCGCCCCCGTCGTCCACTCCTGGTGGCGGCGGGTGCGGCTGCCGCGGTGCTGCTGATCGGGCTCCTGTGGCCCAGCGGTGCGACGAGCGAGGTGGTGGATGGAGCGGACGGGCCGGCCGAGGTATCGCAGGCATCGGATCCGAAGGGAGGGAGCGCGGCTGATCGCTCTTCTGCCGCAGCGTCGCGCGGCGGGACGGCGGGTGCGACGCCAGCGGCCCGGCCCTCGCCCTCCGCTGCAGTGTCGAGACCGGCGGCCGACGATCCCGCGGGCGCGGCCTCCTGGCTGCTGAGGGAGATCGCGATGTGCGCCGATACCGGCGATGCGGTCTGTGCGGAGGCGGTCGCAGACGGATCGTCGGACGTGATCGCAGCGCTCGTCGGCGACGGCAGCGACGTCGGCGACGGCGGCGACGGCGGCGATGCCGGTGCAGCGGGCGGAGCCGATTCCTCGAGCGTCGAGCTCATCGACGAATACGGGGATGCCGCTGTCGTTCGGTTCACTCCGCGGGAGAAAGGGAGTGCGGACACCTCGGGGGAGGCGGAGCCAGGGGAGGGACAGATCCTGGTGCTGGTGCGGATCAACGAAAAATGGCTGGTCCGCGACGTGTATGACGTCGCGGACCAGCCAGAATGATGCGTCGGATCAGGCGCCGAGCTGTGCGGCGAACTGAGCGGCCTCGAGGCGGGCCTTGACCGCGCCGAGGAAGCGGGCGGCGTCTGCGCCGTCGATGATCCGGTGGTCGTACGAGAGTGCGAGGTACACGTACGAGCGGATCGCGATCGCGTCCGAGCCGCCGACCTTCACGAGGCCGGGGCGCTTGACGACCGTGCCGGTGCCGAGGATCGCGGACTGCGGCAGGAACACCACGGGCGTGTCGAACAGCGCGCCACGCGAACCGGTGTTGGTCAGCGTGAACGTGCCGCCGGCGAGCTCGTCGGGCTTCAGCTTGTTGTCACGCGTGCGTGCCGCCAGGTCAGCGATCTCGTGCGCGATCTGAGCGATGTTCTTCGACGCCGCGTCGCGCAGGACCGGCGTGAGCAGGCCGCGCTCGGTGTCGACCGCGATCGACACGTTCTCGGTGGCCGGGTAGACGATCTGGTCGTCCTTCACCGTCGCGTTGACGATCGGGAACGCCTGCAGCGCCTCGGCCGTCGCGAGCGCGAAGAACGGGAGGAAGGAGAGCTTGTCGCCCGTCTTCTCCAGGAACGATCCCTTGACGCTGTCGCGGTAGTTCGCGAGATCCGTGACATCGACCTCGACGACCGTGGTCAGCTGAGCCGTCTGCTGCATCGATGCGACCGCGCGCTCGGCGAGCACCTTGCGCAGACGGGACATCGGCTGCGTCGTGCCGCGCAGCGGAGAGACTTCGAGCGGAGCAGGAGCGGCGGCTGCCGGAGCGCCCGCAGCCGGGGCGGCCGCAGCCGTCTCAGCGGCCTTGAGCACGTCTTCCTTGCGGATGCGTCCACCGACACCGGTGCCGGTGACGGAAGCGAGGTCGACGCCCTGCTGTGACGCGAGGCGACGCACCAGCGGGGTCACGTACAGGTTGTCGCTCTCGGTCGGCAGTGCCAGTGCGGGAGCGGCGGGTGCTGGGGCGGCAGCGGGTGCCGGAGCAGCTGCGGGTGCCGGAGCAGCTGCGGGTGCCGGAGCAGCTGCGGGTGCCGGAGCAGCAGCGGGGGCCGGGGCGGCAGCGGGTGCCGGCGCCTCTGCAGCGGGCGCGGGCGCAGCCGGAGCGGCACCGGAGCCGACACGTGCCAGCACAGCGCCGACGGCGACGGTCTCGTCCTCGGCGGCGACGATCTCCTGCAGCACACCGGCGACGGGAGACGGGATCTCGGTGTCGACCTTGTCGGTCGAGATCTCGAGGAGCGCCTCGTCCACGGCGACCGTGTCGCCGATCTGCTTGAGCCAACGGGTGACGGTGCCCTCGGTCACGCTCTCGCCGAGTTCCGGGAGGACGATGTCGGTCGCGTCACCGGCGGGCGCGGCAGCCGGAGCCGCCTCCGCTGCGGGGGCGGCTTCCGCGGCGGGCGCCGGGGCTGCTTCCGCGGCGGGCGCGGGGGCCGCTTCTGCCGCGGGCTCAGCAGCGGCCGGAGCATCCGCAGCGGGTGCTGCAGCGCTTCCGTCGCCGATGCGAGCGAGCAGAGCTCCGACCTCGACGGTCTCATCCTCGGCGACGAGGATCTCCTCGATAACGCCGCTGACGGGGGAGGGGATCTCGGTGTCGACCTTGTCGGTCGAGATCTCCAGCAGGCCCTCGTCCGCCTGTACGGTGTCGCCCACCTGCTTGAGCCAGCGGGTGACCGTACCCTCTGTGACGCTCTCACCGAGAGCGGGGAGGATGACGGATGTGCTCATGACGGAGTCTCCTTCAGGAAGTGTGTTGACGCTTGTCTAGCTTAGTGACTCAGGCACCGGTTGGTGCTCAGAGGGCGTGCAGGGGCTTTCCGGACAGAGCGAGGAAGGCCTCGCCGAGAGCCTCACTCTGGGTGGGATGCGCGTGGATCAGCGGCGCGATGTCCTCGGGGTGGGCCTCCCAGGCGACAGCGAGCTGCCCCTCGGTGATGAGCTCGCCGACCCGATCACCCAGCAGGTGAACACCGATCACGGGCCCGTCCTTGAGTCGCACGACCTTCACGAGTCCGCCGGTTCCGATGATCTCGCTCTTGCCGTTGCCGGCGAGGTTGTACTCGTAGGCCGAGACAGCGTCTGCGCCGTGCTCCGCGATCGCTGCGGCCTCGGTCACCCCGACCGAGGCGACCTCCGGGCTCGAGTAGGTGACCTTGGGGATCTGCAGGTCAAGGACGTTCACCGGCGTGAGACCCGCGATCCGCTCCGCGACCGCGATGCCCTGCTGGAACCCGCGGTGCGCGAGCTGCAGGCCGGGAACGATGTCGCCGACGGCCCAGAGGCCGGGGACACCCGTGCGCAGATCGTCGTCCACCGTCACGAACCCGCGGTCGAGCTTCACTCCGGCCTCCTCGAAACCGAGGTCCGCGGTGACCGGTCCACGTCCGACAGCGACCAGCAGGCAGTCCGCTGCGAACTCCTTGCCGTCCTCGAGGGTGACGGTCACCGAGGAATCGTCCTGGACCGCGCTCTGGAAGCGGACACCGAGGGAGTACTGGATGCCGCGGCGGCGGAAGGCCCGCTCGAGGCCCTTGCTGAGGGCGATGTCCTCGTTCGGGACGAGATGCGGGAGTGCCTCGATGATCGTGACCTCGGAGCCGAAGGAACGCCAGACGCTGGCGAACTCGACGCCGATCACGCCACCTCCGAGGATGAGCACGCGCTCAGGGATCACGTCGAGGGCGAGGGCCTGCTCGCTCGTGATGATCCGTCCGCCGATCTCGAGGCCGGGGAGCGTGCGGCTGTACGACCCCGTCGCCAGCACGACGTCCGTGCCGGCGTAGACGTCGTCGCCGACGCTCACCGTCCGGTCGGCGTTGAGGCGTCCGGTGCCTGCGACGGTGGTGATGCCGCGTGCCTTGACCAGGCCTTCGAGGCCCTTGAACTTCTTCGCGACGATTCCCTCACGGTATGCGCGGACGCCGACGGGGTCGATGCCCGTGAGCGTGGCCGTGACGCCGACCGCCGCGGCATCACGCACGTGCTCGGCGACCTCGGCCGCATGCAGCAGCGCCTTCGTCGGGATGCAGCCGCGGTGCAGGCAGGTGCCGCCGACCTTGTCCTTCTCGATCAGGGCGACGGACTTGCCGAGCTCGCTAGCCCGGAGAGCGGCGGCGTATCCTCCGCTGCCGCCACCGAGGACGACGATGTCGAAGGTGTGTGTGGTCATAGGTCATGCCTCCGTGTGGGATGCGTGGGCGAAGGCGACGATCGATCGAACCATCGCCCCGGTGGGGCCCTTCTCGGTGAAGCCGTAGGGTGCACTGCCGTGCTCGCCGGATCCGGCGATGTCGAGGTGCACCCACGGGATGCGCGGAGCGTCATCCGCGTCGGACACCCGTCCGACGAACCGTCGGAGGAAGAGCCCGGCGAAGGACGCGCCACCGGCGCGGTCGCTCATGTTGGCGTTGATGAGGTCGGCGATCGGCGAGTCGAGGCTGTCTTCCATGTACTCGGGCAGCGGCATGTGCCAGGCGAGTTCGTCTGCCGAGTCCGCGGCAGCGAGGAACTGGGCGACGGTCTCGTCGTCGCCCATCACCCCGGTGTGGCGGTGACCGAGTGCCAGGATGATCGCTCCGGTCAGGGTGGCGACGTCGATGATCACGTCCGGGTGCTCCCGGCTCGCGGCGACGAGCCCGTCGGCGAGCACGAGGCGGCCTTCGGCATCGGTGTTGAGCACCTCGACGGTCGTGCCGTCGAGCATCCGCAGCACATCGCCCGGTCGCGTCGCACGGCCGGACGGCATGTTGTCCGCGATGCAGAGCCATGCCGTGACGCGGACCGGCAGCCCCAGGGTCGCGATGGCGCGCAGCGCGGCGAGGCTGGTGGCCGCGCCCGCCATGTCGAACTTCATGCCGACCATGGACGCGGCGGGCTTGAGAGACAGGCCACCGGTGTCGAAGGTGATGCCCTTGCCCACCAGCGCGATGTGGCGCGTGGCGTCGGCGGGGGAGTAGTCGAGGCGCACCAGGCGGGGCGGGCGATCGGACCCCTGCCCGACGCCCAGGATCCCTCCGAAGCCCTGCTCCGCGAGGGCGACCTCATCCAGGATCTCGACCGTGACGTCGAGGTCGGCGACGCTGTCGGCCGCGCTCTGCGCCAGTTGCGCGGGGCTCTGCCACTCGGCGGGGACCTGCACGAGATCCTTGATGAGGGCGACCGCGTCGCCGATCGCCTGGGCGTGCGCCACGGCCGCGTCGTCGGTCCGGGTGTGCAGGATCACTGAGGACGCGCGCTTCTTGCCCTTCTCCGAGCGGTAGCCCTCGAACCGGTGTCCGCCGAGGACGGCGCCTTCGGCTGCGGCATCCGCGAAGGATTCGAGCCCCGGCGCGAGTGCGAGGGAGATCGTCTCGAAGCCCGTGAACACCCGCAGTGCGGACCCGGCAGCGTTGCGGACGGATACCGCTGTGGGAGAGGATCCCGCGCCGACGACGGCGAAGGGCACGGACGACACGTCCGGCGCGTACACGCGCGCGAATGCGGATGCGGAGCCGGTGAATCCGATACCGGCGAGGATGTCGGCGAGACCGGGATAGCCGTCGAGCGCCGAGGCGGACTCCGAGATGTCGGGGATGACGAGCACTGCGGCATCTGCAGCGCTTCCGGGGAACTGATCAGTGGTGTGCGAGAGCACGGGAAGCGTCATGCTTCCATCCTAGGGATCACGACGGCGGGCCGGGCGCGAGCGGGCCTGCGCGTGTTCGCTCTCAGCATGACGCCGCCCACCCTCGTGGCGGGAGCGGCTCGTAGCATGGACACATGCCCTTCTCCGGACCCATCCATGAACGAGTAGCGAACGCGCCAGCCGTGCCGCGCGGGTTGCCCCTGGTGGTGCTGCTGACCGGGTTCACCGACGCGGGCAGTGCCGTCTCCGGCCTCATCGACCACCTGCGCGAGACGACGTCGCCGCAGACTGTCGTGGTGTTCGACAACGACGTGCTCCTCGACTACCGCGCTCGTCGCCCGGTGATCTCCTTCGATCAGGATCACCTGACGGAGTTCCGTCCGCAGCGGCTCGAGCTATCGCTGGCCACCGACGCGCTCGGACAGCCTTTCCTGCTGCTCGCGGGCTACGAGCCGGATTTCGCCTGGAACGCCTTCGCGAGCACGGTCCTCGAGCTGGCCGCCGAGTTCGAGGTCTCCGGCCTCAACTGGGTGCACTCGATCGCGATGCCCGTTCCGCACACGCGCCCGATCGGCACGACCGTCAGCGGCAACCGTCGCGAGTTGAACGTCGTCCACTCCGTGTGGCGTCCGCGCACGCAGGTGCCGGCGACGGCCGGTCACCTCCTGGAGTTCCGCTTCGCCGAGCGCGGCGACCGTGCCGTGGGTTTCGTGCTGCTCGTGCCTCACTACCTCGCCGAGACCGAAAACCCCGACGCCGTGATCACCGCTGCCGAGCGTCTGATGGCGTCGACCGGTCTCGTGCTGGTGCTCGACGCGGTGCAGGAGCGCCGGGACGACTATCTCGCGCGCGTCGACGAGCAGGTGCTCGGCAACGATGAGCTGCAGCAGATGGTGCACAACCTGGAGCGCCGCTACGACGCCTACATGGCGGGCCGCAATCCCGATGACGGCTCCTACGACGAGGGAGGGTTCAGCGAACGCGACCTTCCCAGCGCCGATGAACTGGCCGCCGAGCTAGAACGGTACCTGGCATCCCGCCCCTCGGGTGACGAGGACAAACCAGGAAGGGTGTGACTCGATTCGGGTGAACTTCGCCGGAATGCGTCCGCATCGCCACACGTGTGCGATACTAGGAGTCTGACCCGTTGTCAATCGCTCCTTTTCCGGAGCGGACTTGACAAGGGTCTTACTAGTGTCCGAAATGTCCCGGGGCGGTCCGCAGCCCCGTGAAAGGCGAAACGTGACTCCTGCCACGACAAACAAATCCCGGACGACGAAGAAGGCCGCTGACGAGACTGCGACCGAGGCTCCGGTCGAGGCGAAGGATGCGGCTGAGAAGCCTGCGCCGCTGAGCGCAGCGAAGCGCGCAGCTGCCAAGCGCGCGCCCGCCAAGAAGAAGAAGGCCGACGACATCGTCGAAGACGATGAGGCGCCCGTCGCCGAGGCGGCCGACGAAGACGACGAAGACAGCAAGCCGAAGTTCACCGAGCCGCTTCCGACCGGTGCGATCGTCATCACGTCGAGCGACGAGGACGACGTTCCCGTCTACTCCTCGCAGATCACCGGCGCGACGGCCGACCCGGTCAAGGACTACCTGAAGCAGATCGGTAAGGTCGCTCTGCTGAACGCGGCCGAAGAGGTCGAGCTCGCGATGCGCATCGAGGCAGGCCTTTTCGCCGAGGAGAAGCTGTCGACGATGACCGCCGCCGAGAAGGCCGGCCAGCTCGGTCTCGACCTGCAGTGGGTCGCCCGTGACGGCCAGCGCGCCAAGAGCCACCTGCTCGGTGCGAACCTCCGCCTCGTCGTGTCGCTCGCGAAGCGCTACACGGGTCGTGGCATGCAGTTCCTCGACCTCATCCAGGAGGGAAACCTGGGTCTCATCCGTGCGGTCGAGAAGTTCGACTACACCAAGGGATTCAAGTTCTCCACCTATGCGACATGGTGGATCCGCCAGGCGATCACCCGCGCCATGGCCGACCAGGCCCGCACGATCCGCATCCCGGTGCACATGGTCGAGGTCATCAACAAGCTCGCCCGCGTGCAGCGTCAGATGCTCCAGGATCTGGGCCGCGAACCCACGCCCGAAGAGCTCAGCCGCGAACTCGACATGACGCCTGAGAAGGTCGTCGAGGTGCAGAAGTACGGTCGCGAGCCGATCTCCCTGCACACCCCGCTCGGTGAAGATGGAGACAGCGAGTTCGGTGACCTCATCGAGGACACCGAGGCCGTCGTCCCCGCCGACGCCGTGGGTTTCACGATGCTGCAGCGTCAGCTCGAGCAGCTGCTCGACTCGCTCTCCGAGCGCGAGGCCGGCGTGATCCGCATGCGCTTCGGACTCGGTGACGGTCAGCCCAAGACGCTCGATCAGATCGGCGACACCTTCGGCGTGACCCGCGAGCGGATCCGTCAGATCGAGTCCAAGACGATGGCCAAGCTGCGCCACCCGAGCCGTTCGCAGTCGCTGCGGGACTACCTCGAGTGATGCAGGCGAACGAGGGCAAGGCGCTCGAGACCAGCGTCGACGGAAAGAACTACGCACGGATCCCGCTGCGCACGCGTGTCGTGATGCCGGATGACGACCTCGATGCCGTCATCACGGAGTACGCGAAGGACGCCGTGCAGCCGGGTGACCTGCTGTTCGTGACCGAGAAGATCGTGGCGATCACGCAGGGACGGTCGTACCGTCTCGACGAGATCACGCCGCGCAAGCTCGCTCTGTTCCTCTCCAAGTACGTCACCCGCACGCCGTACGGCATCGGGCTCGGCATGCCGGAGACGATGGAGATGGCTCTGCGGGAGTGCGGAACGCCGCGCATCCTGTTCGCGTCCGCCGTCGCGGCGGTGACCAAGGCGTTCGGTCGTCGTGGTGACTTCTACCGCATCGCGGGGGACAAGGCGCGCGCCATCGACGGCCCGACCAAGCACACCATCCCTCCGTACAACGAGGCGGTCGTGCTCGGACCCAAGGACCCCGACGGCGTCGCGGCACGTGTGAAGAAGCTCATCGGCGGCCAGGCCGAGGTGGCAGTGGTCGACATCAACGACCTCGGTGGCAACATCCTCGGGTCGACGCTCGACAAGGACGGCGAGCGTCGTCTCGTCAAGATCCTCGGCGACAACCCGCTCGGTCAGGGCCTCGAGTCCACGCCGCTCGGCATCGTCCGCGCGATCTGACCCGTTCACAGCAGAGAAGAAGGCCCCGGATGCTCTCGCATCCGGGGCCTTCTCCGTCGGTGTCAGAAGCCGATGACCTCGCGGTAGCGCGGCTTGTGTCCGGTGCGGATGCCGGTGACGCTCGGCTTGTTCTCGTACACGCCCGCGCCCCAGTTGCCCTCGACCAGCACAGGGCCGTCGGGGGACACGACGATGTCCCACCCCACGTACTGCACCTGCGGGACGACGCGGGCGACCTGATCGATGAACGCGCGGACCTCGTCCATGTAGGGGAGCTGGAAGTCGGCGATCGGGAAACCGGTGTCGGGGTGCTTCTCGTGCACGTGGCCGTGAGAGTCGTATCCGGCGCCCACGGAGCGGCCGTTCTCATCGAGCATCGTGTAGAAGCCGCCGAAGGTCATCTGGTCGCTGACCGCGCCGCGTCCGAACTTCTGGGCCATCGCCAGGATGTGCGCCTTCTCACCGTCGAAGAAAGCGGTGATGCGCGTCGTGTTGACCGTTCCGGGGCAGACCGCGGCGAGGGCGTCGTGCTGACGGATGACCTCTTCGATCAGCAGCTCGCCGCGGGCGAGGAGTCCGCGGTGGAAGTCGTCCCAGTCCTCGACGTCTGCCGCGTGGTACCGGTGCACGCCGGTGCCGGCCTGCCCGACCGGCTCCTTGGTCACGATCGTTCCGAGGCGCTGGGCGAACTCGCGCACGGCCTCGGCGTTGCCCTCCTCGACGACCATCCACTCCCGGTGGAGGTGCACCGAGAACTGCTTGTCGAACTCCACCTTGTCCTGGAAGATCCAGCGGAAGTCCGGGTGGTCGTACCGCTGCGAGAGCTGGTTCGAGACCGGGTGGGTCATGTAGGTCTCACGCTCAGCGCGCGTGAGCATCGCGAAGTCGTAGTCGATGTAGTCCTGGAAGCCGACGTTGTGGCGCGCTGCGGACCAGAGCATGTCGACGACGATGGCCGGCACCGCCTTGTGGTGCTGCTCGGAGGCCTCTTTGGCGCGCTCCACGACCGATCCGACATCGATGCGGCGTGCCCGTCCGATCAGGTAGCGGACGCGGGGCGCGAGGGAAAGACGTGACATTGTGCTCCGAAGGTTGGGGATCCCATCCAGTCTACGGGGGGCTTCGCAGGGAACCTGAGCGCACGGAAGCTAGGGTGGAAGACGTGTCCGACACGACTTCCAGCGCCCGAACGCACGCGGTGATCTCACGCTCCGCACTGGCGGCGGCAGCGGATTCCGCTGTTCAGCGGGGAGGATCGGTCGCTGATCTTCGTCGCGATGCGTGGGGTCACGGTGTCCTCGCCGTCGCGCACGCCGTCACGGCGGCCGGAGCGAGCCGCGTGCTGGTCGACTCCGCCGGCGAGATCGCTGCGCTCACGCTCGAAGGCATCGTCGGAACCACCGAAGCGGTCGCCGACATCGACCCCGTGCTGCTCTACGGCCTGCCGGCGGGGGGAGACGCCGTCCCCCTGCGTCCGGTGATGAGGCTGGCGGGGAGAGTGCTCTCCACGAAGCGCCTGCGCGCCGGTGACGCGGTCTCCTATGGCTACACCCACCGTGCCCCCGTGGACACGAACGTCGCGCTCGTCACGGGCGGATACGCGCAGGGGATCGTGCGGGCGCTCGGCAATCGCGCGCACGTCGAGATCGACGGCGAGCTGCGCCCCATCATCGGTCGCGTCGCGATGGACGTGTGCGTCGTCGATCTCGAAGGCGCGGATGCCTCTGTCGGCGCCGAGGTCACCTTCTTCGGCGGGGAGGGCCCAGCAGCGCACAACCTCTCGCACTGGGCCGAGGTGACCGGCCTGTCCGTGGCTGAGCTCATCGCGGTCGCCGGCGCACACGCCGTGAGGGAGTGGGAAGCATGAGTCGTCCCGAGCTGCGCATCAGCGCGCCCCTGTTCCGCGGGAACATCGCGGCCGTGCGGGAGCGGATCGCCCCTTCAGCGCTCATGCTGGTCGTCAAGGACGATGCGTACGGGCATGGGCTGCCGTGGGTCGTGGAGACCGCGGATGCCGTCGGCGTCGAGTGGTTCGGCAGCTACGACGTGCACAGTGCGCTCGACGTCCGCCGCGTCGCGGGGGGTGCCGCGCGGGTATTCGCCTGGGCGACGTCCACGGATGCCGAGATCGACGATGCGCTCGTGCAGAGCATCGACCTGGGGGTCGGCACGGCGGAGTACCTGCGCCGGATCATCGCACGCGCCGCTGCTGTCGGCGTGGTCGCGCGGGTGCACCTCAAGATCGACACCGGACTGCACCGCAACGGGGTGCTCCGCGAGGACTGGGATGGCGTGGTCGCCGAGGCTCGCGCGGCCGAGAGAGCAGGACTGCTGGAACTCGTCGGAGTCTGGAGTCATATCGCCGAGGCCAGCGATGCCGAGGATGACGAGGCTCAGGCCGTCTTCCTGGACGCCGTGCGCGTGGTGGGCGAGAGCAGGTCCGCTCCGGTGCTCCAGCATCTGACGGCATCCGCGGCGTCGTGGTGGCGTCCGGAGCTGCGAGGCAGCCTGTCGCGGATCGGTGCCTTCTGCTACGGCGTCCGCTCCGCCGATGGGCCGGAGCTCGACGGCATCCGCCCGATCGCCGCGCTCGTCGCATCTGTGAGCGCGGTCTCCGAGGGAGAAGCGGTCATCGGCATCGGCAGCTTCGACGGCGTGCCCTCGAGCCTCGCGGGAGCGCCTGTGGGAACCCCCGCCGGCACGCGGGAGCTGCGTCGGATCGATCACACGACGTCGGTCGTGCAGGGCTGGCCCGGAATGGCCATCGGCGATGAGGTGCACCTGTTCGGTGCGGGCGATCACGGCGAGGTCAGTGCGACGACTCTCGCGGAGCGCATCGACACGGTCGGCGAGGAGATCCTCACGCGGCTCAGTGTCCGTGTGCGACGGGTCGTCGTCGACTGATGTCGGGCGGCGACCCGTCGTCGGTCATGCGTGAGACGGATGACGTCGGAGGGATCCGCTGAGCGGATCGGACCTCAGACCGCGTCGACCAGTCGAGCGGTCTCGTCGTGCCAGCTGGTCGCGATGGCGCGGAGCTTCTCTTCGTACTTGCGGCCGTGGTGGGCACAGAAGAGGAGCTCGGAACCGTTGACCTCGGCTGCGATGTACGCCTGAGCGCCGCAGGAGTCGCAACGGTCTGCTGCGGTCAAGCGGAACTCGACGGTAGAGGTCTCACGTTCGGTTGTTGCGTTCATCTCGGTGCCTCCTCGGGTGTCGGGTTCGCTGTGGAGCGTGCTCAATACAACCACGGGGATGCTGGGCACATGCCCGGATCACCGCGTGTTTCGCTCAGCGCGTACGAGAACGGCCTGGATGGGCGGCTGCCGGGGAGTGTCGGCGGAGTATGGAGGCTCCACGAGAATAGACTCGGAGATTGTGACCGCCGAGTATTCCGCCCATCATCTCCAGGTGCTCGAAGGACTCGAAGCCGTCCGCAAGCGGCCCGGTATGTACATCGGGTCGAACGGATCGCCCGGGCTCATGCACTGCCTCTGGGAGATCATCGATAACGCCGTCGACGAGGCGGTCGCCGGCAACGGCAAGAAGATCGACATCATCCTGCACTCCGACGGCAGCGTGGAGGTGCACGACCTCGGTCGCGGCATCCCCGTCGACGTCGAGCCGCGCACCGGGTTGACCGGCGTCGAGGTGGTCTTCACCAAGCTGCACGCCGGGGGAAAATTCGGTGGCGGCTCCTACGCCGCATCCGGTGGATTGCACGGTGTGGGTGCCTCGGTCGTGAACGCCCTTTCCGAGCGTCTCGACGTGGAGGTCGATCGCGGAGGCAAGACCTACGCGATGTCGTTCCACCGCGGTGAGCCCGGCCGCTTCGCCGACTCGGGGGAGAAGCGCCCTGATGCGCCCTTCGCCCCCTTCGAGGACGGCAGCGAGCTCCGGATCGTCGGCAAGGCGCCACGGGGCGTGACCGGAACGCGCGTGCGCTACTGGGCTGACCGACAGATCTTCACAAAGGACGCCGCGTTCCAACTCGGCGAACTGGAGAACCGCGCGCGTCAGACCGCCTTCCTCGTGCCTGGGCTCGAGATCGTGATCCGTGACAACCGTGCCGAGGAGCCGATCGAGACTTCGTATCGCTACGAAGGCGGAATCTCCGAGTTCGTCGACTACCTCGCGAACGACCCGCCCGTGACCGACAACTGGCGCATCCAGGGAGAGGGCACCTTCAAGGAGACCGTCCCGGTCCTGCAGGCCGACGGCCACATGATCGCCACCGAGGTCGAGCGCGTCTGCCAGGTCGATATCGCGCTGCGGTGGGGGACCGGCTACGAGACGACCATGCGCTCGTTCGTCAACATCATCGCGACGCCCAAAGGCGGAACGCACCAGCAGGGTTTCGAGCAGGAGATGCTGAAGGTGCTCCGGGCGCAGGTCGAGCAGAACGCACGTCGACTCAAGGTCGGGAACGACAAGCTCGAGAAGGACGACGTCCTGGCCGGCCTCACCGCCGTGCTCACCGTGAACGTCCCCGAACCGCAGTTCGAGGGTCAGACGAAGGAAGTGCTCGGCACACCGGCCGTACGCCAGATCGTCGCCCAGGTCATCCGCAAGGATCTCGGAATCCGCTTCAGCTCGACCAAGCGTGATGACAAGAGCCAGACCACGCAACTGCTGGACAAGATCGTCGCGGAGATGAAGGCGCGCGTCTCGGCACGCGCGCACAAGGAGACCCAGCGTCGCAAGAACGCGCTCGAGTCCTCCACCCTCCCCACGAAGCTCGTCGACTGCCGCACGAACGAGGTGGAGCGCAGCGAGCTGTTCATCGTCGAGGGAGACTCCGCGCTCGGCACCGCGAAGAACGCGCGCAACAGCGAGTTCCAGGCCCTGCTGCCCATCCGCGGCAAGATCCTGAACGTGCAGAAGGCATCGATCGGCGACATGCTCTCGAACGCCGAATGCGCCTCGATCATCCAGGTGATCGGCGCCGGGTCCGGCCGCTCGTTCGACATCGATGCGGCTCGGTACGGCAAGGTGATCCTGATGAGCGACGCGGATGTCGACGGCGCCCACATCCGGACCCTGCTCCTGACGCTGTTCTTCCGCTACATGCGTCCGCTGATCGAGCACGGCCGGGTGTTCGCCGCCGTTCCTCCGCTGCATCGAGTGATCGTGATGAACCCGGGTTCGAAGCCGAACGAGACGATCTACACGTACAGCGAGCAGGAGATGCACGCACTGCTGACCAAGCTCCGCAAGGCCGGCAAGCGCTGGCACGAGCCGATCCAGCGGTACAAGGGTCTCGGCGAGATGGATGCCGAGCAGCTCGCGACCACCACGATGGACCGCTCGGGTCGTCTGCTGCGACGCGTGCGCATGGAGGACGCAGAGGCCGCGGGGCGCGTCTTCGAGCTCCTGATGGGCAACGAGGTCGCGCCGCGTCGGGAGTTCATCATCGACTCGTCCGACCGACTGTCTCGCGAGTCCATCGACGCCTGAACGTCGTCGACTGCGAAGAAGGCGGGCTTCCCTCGGCGAATCCGAGAGAAGCCCGCCTTCTCTATGGAGTCAGGCGAGGGTGCGGCCGATGCTGCCGATCACCCCGTCGATCGGCTGACCGGATGCATCACGGCGCGCGCCGGGCTCGGGGAGCTTGCGGACGGCTCCCGTGGGGTCGACGGCCTGTGCGGGGTTCGGTCCCACCCACGCGACCGTGAGGCGATCCTCGCCCTTCAGGAAGGCGTGCGCGCGCACTCCACCGGTCGCTCGTCCCTTGGCGGGGTACTCCGCGAAGGCGGTGACCTTGGCGCGACCCGGTTCGGTGCCGGGGAGGATGCCCTCGGTGCCGGAGACGGTGGCGACCACGGCGTCCGCGTCTGCGTCCACGACCCCGAAGAACAGCACGGCAGCACCGTCTCCCAGTTTGATACCGGCCATGCCGCCGGCGGGAGCACCCTGCGGGCGCACCATCGATGCGGAGAAGTGGAGGAGCTGCGCATCGGTCGTGACGAAGACGAGCTCGGCGTCGTCCGGCGCCTCTGCTGCTCCGACGACCGAATCGCCGGGCTTCATCGCGATCACCTCGATCTCGGGGCGCACGGGAATGGCGGAGGGGATGATCCTCTTCACGGTTCCCTGGGCCGTGCCGAGCGCGATCGGGGTGTCGCTGTCGAAGCGCACGAAACCGAGGATCCGCTCACCACGAGCCGTGATGCCGAGATAGTCCTTGAGCGGAGTGCCAGCGGCGAGCTGCACGGACGTGGACGGGACGGATGGCAGGTCGACCGGAGAGAACCGCACGACGCGACCCGCACTGGTCAGCGCCCCCAGCTCGGCGCGGACCGTGACCTCGAGCGTTGTCAGGATCGCGTCGTGCTTGCTGCGTCTGGCGGGAACCGTGAGCTCCTGGCCCTCGCTCAGGTCGACGCGCACGGCGCGGCCGGTCGTGGACAGCACGAGCACGGTCGGGGCATCTGCGATCTGGAGATCGACGGCACCCTTGGTCGCGCGCGGCTTGGGCGGTGCGGCGTTCATGAGCAGCGTGCGGCGCGGGGTGCCGTAGGCGTCTGCGGCGGCATCGAGCTCGGTGGCGACCGCGGCGCGGAGCAGCGCAGGGCTGGCGAGCAGTTCACGCAGCGCGGCGATCTCGGCCTGCAACGCATCGCGCTCCGCCTCGAGCTCGATGCGGGAGAACTTGGTGAGGCGGCGCAGGCGCAGCTCGAGGATGTACTCCGCCTGCAGTTCGCTGAGGTCGAAGACGGAGCGCAGGCGCGAGCGCGCCTGTTCCGAGTCGTCCGAGGAGCGGATGACCTGGATGACCTCGTCGATGTCGAGGATCGCGATGAGCAGTCCCTCGACGAGGTGCAGGCGCTCCTCGCGCCGGGCGAGGCGATAACGGCTGCGCCGGGTGATGACCTCGAGGCGGTGCGCCACGTAGACGCTCAGCATCTCCTTGAGGCCCAGCGTGCGGGGCTGGCCATCGACGAGCGCCACGTTGTTGATGCTGAACGAGTCCTCCAGCGGTGTCAGCCGGTACAGCTGTTCCAGCACCGCGTTCGGGTCGAAGCCGGTCTTGATGCCGATCGCGACCCGCAGGCCGTGATTGCGGTCGGTGAGGTCGGTGACATCGCTGATGCCCTGCAGCTTCTTCGACTGCACGGCGTCGCGGATCTTCTCGATCAGGCGCTCGGGGCCGACCATGTAGGGCAGTTCGGAGACGATGATCCCTGTGCGTCTCGGTCCGAGCGGCTCGATCGAGACCTTACCGCGCACCTTGAGCGCGCCGCGGCCGTTGGCGTAGGCGTCTTTGACCCCGTCGAGGCCCATGATCACGCCGCCGGCCGGGAAGTCCGGGCCGGGAACGAACTCCATGAGGTCTTCCGTGGTCGCGTCTGGGTTCTCGAGCAGGTGCGTGGCAGCGGCGACGACCTCGATGAGGTTGTGCGGTGCCATGTTCGTGGCCATGCCGACCGCGATGCCGCTCGCACCGTTGACGAGCAGGTTCGGGAACGCGGCGGGCAGCACGGCGGGCTGCTGGAACTGTCCGTCGTAGTTCGGGATGAAGTCGACGACGTCTTCGTCGAGGTTCTCCGTGAGCGCCAGCGCGGCGGCGGCGAGACGGGCTTCGGTGTATCGCGCGGCGGCAGGACCGTCGTCGAGCGAGCCGAAGTTGCCGTGCCCGTCGACGAGGGGCACGCGCAGCGCCCACTCCTGGGCCAGGCGCACGAGCGCGTCATAGATGGCGGTGTCGCCGTGCGGGTGGAGCTTTCCCATCACCTCGCCGACGACGCGGGCGCTCTTCACGTGACCGCGGTCGGGCCGGAGCCCCATCTCCGCCATCTGGTAGAGGATGCGTCGCTGCACGGGCTTGAGACCGTCGCGGGCGTCGGGCAGAGCGCGCGAGTAGATCACCGAATACGCGTACTCGAGGAACGAGCCCTGCATCTCTGCGGACAGATCGATGTCCTGGATGCGCTCCTCGACGGGCTCGGGCGGCGGAGTTTTCGGCATGGGCTTCCTGAGGGCGTGCGGGAGCCTGTGTCAGACTGGCTCGGATGTCCCTCATGCTACCGTCCGAGTCGCCATCAGCCCGGAGCGTCGTCGGGGTGGCGGGCGACCTCTTCGCGTCCTTGCGCGCCGAGTCCGATGTACTGCCTCCCGCGGAGTCCGTCGTGCTGGTCGTGATCGACGGGCTCGGCGCCATCAGCCTCCGCGGTCACGCCGGTCACGCCAGGGCGCTGACGGCGAGCATGACCAAGCGCGACACCGCGCAGACGGTGTTCCCATCGACCACGGCGGCGGCCCTCACCAGCATCCTGACCGGGGTGTGGCCGGGCGAGCACGGCCTCGTCGGCTATCGCGTGCTCGACGCCCGGCGCGACGTGCTCGTGAACCAGCTCACCGGTTGGGAATCGGAAGGGCTCGATCCCCTCACCTGGCAACCTGCGCCGACCATCTTCGAGCAGGCCGTCGCTGCGGCGCGACCCGCGTTCGCGGTCGGCGTCGCCGCCTACGAGCACAGCGGATTCACCCGCGCGACGCTGCGCGGTGCGCAGTTCGTGGCGGCGAGCACCGCGTCTGAGCGGGTGGAGGCCGCCTACGGTCTCGCGGAGCAGAATCCTGGCGCTCTCGTCTACTGCTACCTTCCCGAGGTCGACAAGGCCGGGCACAAGCACGGAGTCGCCTCCGCGGAGTGGGTGGCGGCGCTGGAGGACATCGACGCGGCCCTGTCCGCCCGGGTCCCCACCGGCGTCGGCGTGCTCGTCACCTCCGATCACGGGATGGTCGACGTACCCGCGCGGCGGCAGGCCGTGCTCGACGTCTCGCATCTGGCCGGGGTCCGCCATGTCGGGGGAGAGCCGCGCATGCTCCACGTGCATCTGGAGGCGGACGCCGTGGGCGAGGATGTGCTCGCCCGGTGGCGCGCCGATCTGGAGGGTGTCGCCGATGTCGTCACGCGGGACGAGGCCATCGCGGGAGGGCTCTTCGGACCGCATGTCACGGAGGCCGCGCGGACCAGGGTGGGTGACCTGCTGGTCATCGCTCGTGGGGTCTGGGCGGTGTACGACGGAACCGCGGCTGATCAGCGCGGACGCGGGATGATCGGCCAGCACGGCGGGCTCACGCCGGAAGAGCGAACAGTCCCCGTGCTCAGGCTCGGCGCCTTCTCCCGCTGACCGCCGGGCGTGGCGTCGCTGCTGTTCTCCGGGCCGCTGTCACTCGTCGGTGCTGTTACTCGTCGGTGCTGTTACTCGTCGGTGCGTGCTCCGAAGACGATCTCGTCCCAGGAGGGCATCGCGTTTCGGCGACGACGGCGAGCACCGCTGTCGGATGAGTCGCTGGACGTCGTCGTGGGCGGCTCCGCGGCGGGTTCGGGCTCGTCCGCCTCCGGTTCGAACGCGGCGTCGAAGAGCGCGATCGGATTCGTCTCGGAGTGCTGATCCTCGACGTCGTCGATCAGGGGAGCCGTCTCGCGCTGACCGCGGCGGCGGCGGAGAGCCTCGAGCAGGTCGGCGGTCTCCGGGCTGGTCGTGGAGGATTCGGGTGCACGCTTGGTCGCCGCTTCCTGCGCTGCGGCGTTCGAGCGCTCGGGAAGCGACGGCTCCTCGATGTCGGCCTCGGGTGTCGGCAGGAGTCGCGGTCCGAAGGCGCCGGAGTCGAATCGACTCTCGTCCTTGTACGGCGAGCCGGCGCGCTCCGCATCGACTGCGCGCAGACGGGGGATGAGTCCTTCCGGGAGGGAACCCTGGCGGGAGAGCTGGGTCGCGTCGGCGTTGAGCGGAGACAGTGCGCTGCGCCGCGGATCGAAGCTCCACCGAGCGTCGTGCTCGACGTCGCTCGCGGTGAACTCGAGCTTGACGATCCAGCCGGTCTCGTCCTTCCAGCTCGCCCACCGCTCGTCCGATGCCTCGACGTCGGCGAGCTTGGCGCGGACGGCGGCTCCGAAGGTCGGCTGGGCGTCGGGCTCGACCTCGCTGCCGATGAGCACGGGAACGGCCAGAGCCTGCCCGATGATGTGCTCGCGCTCCGCGAGCACAGGACCTTCGAACCGGGCGACATCCTCGACACTGATCCCGAGCAGCTCGGACACCTCGACCGCAGTGAGGCCGGCGCGGATCTGCGCCTGGATGTCGCGGGGACTGGCGGCCAGACGCTGTGCGGTCGGCTCGGCCAGGCGGGTGGCGCGGCGGATCTCCCGCTGCAGGACATCGTCGATGGGCAGCGCGAACCGCTCGCCCGACTCGGTCGCGAGTACGAGGACTCCTGATTCTGTGCCGACGATGGTGACGTTTTCCATGCGAATGCCCCTCTGGTGGGTGTGCGTTCATGGTGTCACGCGAGTGCCCTCCCGGCCGGGAATACTCTGGGCGTGCCGCGAGTTTGCTCTGTCGCACACTCCGGCATTTGCTTATTGCTCTGAGGTCGTGCAAACTATGGCCGCCGAATACCCGACGGCGAACCACCCACTCGTACCATGAAAGTGGAGATCTACCGCATGGCAACCGATTACGACGCTCCCCGAAAGAGTGAAGACGACTCCGAGTCGATCGAAGCGCTCAAGGAGCGTGTGCCGGACAAGCTCTCCGGCTCCAGCGGGGACGAGGATTCCGACAACCCGTCGAGCTTCGACCTCCCGGGTGCCGATCTGTCCGACCTCGAGCTCGATGTCGTCGTGCTGCCTGCGCAGCAGGACGAGTTCACCTGCATGAGCTGCTTCCTCGTGAAGCACCGCTCGCAGCTCGACCACGAGGACGCTTCCGGCCCCATCTGCAAGGAGTGCGCTGCCTGAGCACGCGCAAGCGAACCGCAACGCGCCCCCGACCTTCCGGTCAGGGGCGCGTCGTCATTTCCAGCTTCGGTCGCGCGGTGACCGTGGTCGTCCGGTCAGGACCGGGACGCGCGGATCGCGGCGGCGAGGCGGTCAGGGGTGCGTGAGGAGATCGTCCAGGAGACCACGGGGTCGGCCGGATCGATGTTCGGCACGACCACGACGCCGTCGATCCCACCGCGGATGAGGTGCCATCCTCGCGCAGGAAGCCCGGGGCCGCGGGCTTCGCGCGCTTCTTCCGCCGTCAGCACGATGGGGTCGCCGAGGTACGTCGTATCGATGTGCGCCCTGCCGGCTCGCAACACCGATCCCTCGACGGACACGACCGGGGTCGCCACCACGAAGAGGATGACCAGCACGGCGGAGACCGCGGCGCCGACCACGAGCGCGACCGTGGATCCGACGGGGACGAAGATCAGCGACACCATCGGTCCCGCCAGGGCGACCGTGACCAGGAGCCGCAGGCTCGGGGCGAGTCGTTCGCGATAGTGCGTACGTGCGTCTGTCGTGGGGTTCTGCATTAGCCTCATGGGGTGACCGATTCCGTTGATGTCCCCATTATCGCCTCTGTGGTCCCCGGATACGCCCACCCGGGCGATGCCGGTGCCGACCTGGTCGCGGCGGAGGCCGTGCATCTCGCACCGGGCGAGCGGGCGCTGGTGGCGACCGGCGTGCGCATCGCGCTGCCGGAGGGATACGCCGCCTTCGTCGTCCCGCGCAGCGGTCTGGCCGCCAAGCACGGCATCTCGATCGTCAACTCTCCGGGGACCGTCGACGCCGGTTACCGCGGAGAGATCAAGGTGAGTCTGATCAACACCGACATCCACAGCGCGTACGATGTGGCCGTCGGCGACCGCATCGCTCAGCTGATCGTCATGCCCGTGACACGAGCCACGTTCATCCCGGTCGAAGAGCTGCCGGACAGCGTGCGCGGCGAAGGTGGATTCGGATCCACCGGCTATCAGGCAGGGAAGAACAATGACTGACAACACCCCCAACCCCCCGAAGTCCGCACCGCTGAACCGTGCGACCGACGGCCCCTTCGACGATTCCGAGGCGAACCCGGTCCGTCCGTACATCGATCTCGGCGGCATCAAGATCCTGCCGCGTGAGGGACTCAACCTCCGTCTCGAGGTCGAGGAGCAGTCCAAGCGCATCGTGGCCGTCGGCCTCGACTACGCGGACTCGTCGCTCCAGGTGCAGCCCTTCGCCGCGCCGCGGTCCGGTGGCCTGTGGGACGAGACCCGCGTGCAGCTGCGCGATCAGGTGCGCGCTCAGGGCGGCCGTGTCGAAGAGCGCGAAGGCACCCTCGGCAAGGAACTGCTCGCCGAGGTGCCGGCCACGGCGAGTGAGGGCTCAGGGCTGCGGCTGGCACGGTTCATCGGCATCGACGGTCCCCGCTGGTTCCTGCGTGGCGTGATCGGCGGCGCCGCAGCATCCGACCCCGATGCCGCGGAGAAGGTCGAGGACCTGTTTCGATCGATCGTCGTGGTGCGCGGTGGTTCGCCGATGCCGCCACGCGATCTGATTCCTCTGAAGATGCCGGCCACGCCGGGATCCGCGTGAGCGCGCCCGAGCCGGGCGCCGAACGAGAGCAGAGCGCGTCCGAGATCTTCGGGGCGGCGCTCGGGGGTGTGGCACGGCGCGCCGGTCTCGACCCCGCCGACGAGGGGCGCACGCACAAGGTCGTCTGGTCGGCCATCGGCGGCTGGCGCGGGATCCTCGAGTCGGTCCTGCCGAGCCTCGCGTTCGTCGTGCTGTTCACGCTGCAGCCGAAGCCCCTCATCCTCGCCCTCGGGGTCTCGGTGGGGCTGGCCGCGGTCTTCACGATCATCCGTCTGATCCAGAAGTCCCCGCCCTCGGCTGCACTCGGCGGACTGGTGGCCGCCGCGGCCGCTGCCGGCCTGGCGCTGTGGACCGGGCGCGGCGAGGACAATTTCGTGCCCGGGCTCGTGACGAACGCCGTCTACGGCTCCGCCCTGCTCATCTCCGCGCTGGTCGGCTGGTCCCTGATCGGCCTCGCAGCGGGCTTCCTGATGGGGGAGGGCACCGCCTGGCGGCAGGATCGGCGCAAGCGCCGGGCGTTCTTCTGGCTCGGCATCGCCTGGGCATCGCTGTTCTTCGCGCGTCTCGCCGTGCAGTTCCCGCTGTACCTGGCCGGAGACGTCACCGCACTCGGAACCCTGAAGCTGATCATGGGGCTTCCCCTGTTCGCTCCGCTGATCGCGGTCACGTGGTTGGTCGTGCGCGCGTTGTATCCCCGCGCGCCTGCGCACGAGGATGCTCCTGCGGCGTGATAGATTTATCTTGATATCAAGATAAATCGCAGGCTTCTGCCGCGGGCTGGGAAGGCGCAGACTGGTTAGGTCCGCCTTGCTAGCCGCAGGACCTCCGCGGCGAGCAAGATGGAACCGCCTGTCGCTTCCATCAGATCAGAAGGAGACGGAATCGTGTCCACGGTGAACAGCTTCGGTGCCAAGAGCACCCTGACAGTCGGCAGCACCGACTATGAGATCTTCCGCATCGACACGGTGCCCGGTTTCGAGAAGCTCCCCTTCAGCCTCAAGGTGCTGCTGGAGAATCTCCTTCGCACCGAGGACGGCGCGAATGTGACGAAGGCGCAGATCGAGGCCCTCGGGTCGTGGGATGCGTCGGCGGAACCGAACACCGAGATCCAGTTCACGCCGGCGCGCGTGGTCATGCAGGACTTCACCGGTGTGCCCTGCATCGTCGACCTCGCCACCATGCGCGAGGCCGTCACCGCTCTCGGCGGCGATGCCAACAAGATCAACCCGCTCTCGCCCGCTGAGATGGTCATCGACCACTCGGTGATCGCCGACCTCTTCGGCTCGGAGAACGCACTCGAGCGCAACGTCGAGATCGAGTACGAGCGCAACGGCGAGCGGTACCAGTTCCTGCGTTGGGGTCAGACCGCCTTCAGCGACTTCAAGGTCGTTCCTCCGGGAACCGGCATCGTGCACCAGGTGAACATCGAGCACCTGGCCAAGGTCATCTACGACCGCGACGTGAACGGCGTGCTGCGCGCATACCCCGACACCTGCGTCGGCACCGACTCGCACACCACCATGGTCAACGGCCTCGGCGTGCTGGGCTGGGGCGTCGGCGGCATCGAGGCGGAGGCGGCCATGCTCGGCCAGCCCGTGTCGATGCTCATCCCGCGCGTCGTCGGCTTCAAGCTGAGCGGCGAGATCCCCGCCGGCGTCACGGCGACCGACGTCGTCCTCACCATCACCGACCTGCTGCGCAAGCACGGCGTCGTCGGCAAGTTCGTCGAGTTCTACGGCGAGGGCGTCGCCTCGGTGCCGCTCGCAAACCGTGCCACGATCGGCAACATGAGCCCCGAGTTCGGTTCGACGGCGGCGATCTTCCCGATCGACGATGTCACCCTCGACTATCTGCGTCTCACGGGTCGCAGCGAAGAGGCCGTCGCACTCGTCGAGTCGTACGCCAAGGAGCAGAAGCTCTGGCACGACGCCGCACACGAGCCCACGTTCAGCGAGTACCTCGAGCTCGACCTGGGCACCGTCGTACCGTCGATCGCCGGCCCGAAGCGCCCGCAGGACCGCATCCTCCTCTCCGAGGCGAAGACGCAGTTCGAGCAGGACATCCTCAGCTACGCCACCGCGTCCACCTCGGACTCGATCGTCGACCTGGAGTCGAAGCACTCCTTCCCGGCCTCCGACCCCGGTCAGGCGCCCGGCGACGAGGAGCCGACCACGCGCCCCGTGCACATCAACAGCGGGGCTCCGGCGAACGCGTCCAAGCCGGTACCGGTCACCACCCCTTCGGGCGAGAAGTACATCCTCGATAACGGGGCCGTCACGCTCGCTGCCATCACCTCGTGCACCAACACGTCCAACCCGTCGGTGATGATCGCCGCCGGTCTCGTGGCACGCAAGGCGCTGCAGAAGGGCCTGAAGCAGAAGCCGTGGGTCAAGACCACGCTCGGCCCCGGCTCGAAGGTCGTCACGGACTACTACGAGAAGTCCGGGCTCGACAAGGACCTCGAGGGTCTCGGGTTCTACACGGTCGGCTACGGCTGCACGATCTGCATCGGCAACTCGGGTCCGCTGATCGAAGAGGTCTCCGCGGCCATCAACGATCACGACCTCGCCGTGACGGCGGTGCTCTCCGGAAACCGCAACTTCGAGGGTCGTATCAGCCCCGACGTGAAGATGAACTACCTCGCCAGCCCGCCGCTGGTGATCGCCTACGCCCTGGCCGGCTCGATGCACTTCGACTTCGAGAACGATGCGCTGGGCAAGGGCACCGATGGCGAGGACGTTTTCCTGAAGGACATCTGGCCGACGCCTGCCGAGGTGCAGGAGCTGGTCGACTCCTCGATCTCCCGCGAGCAGTTCATCAAGCAGTACGCGACCGTCTTCGACGGTGACGAGCGCTGGAAGAGCCTGCCGACCCCGGACGACGCGATCTTCCAGTGGGACGAGAACTCGACCTACGTGCGCAAGGCCCCGTACTTCGACGGCATGACGATGGAGCTCACCCCGGTGCGCGACATCGAGGGTGCCCGCGTGATGGCGACGCTCGGCGACTCGGTCACCACCGACCACATCTCGCCGGCCGGTAACATCAAGCCGGGCACGCCCGCGGCGCAGTACCTCACCGAGCACGGTGTGGACCGCAAGGACTTCAACTCCTTCGGTTCGCGCCGAGGCAACCACGAGGTCATGATCCGCGGAACGTTCGCGAACATCCGTCTGAAGAACGCCATGGTCGCAGCCGTCAACGACGGCCAGGTCGTCGAGGGTGGCTTCACCCGCGACTTCACGTTGCCGGGCGGTCCGCAGTCGTACATCTACGACGCAAGCATGAACTACCAGGAGCAGGGCACGCCCCTCGTCATCTTCGGTGGCAAGGAGTACGGCTCCGGCTCGTCGCGCGACTGGGCAGCCAAGGGCACGAGCCTGCTGGGCGTCAAGGCGGTCATCACCGAGAGCTTCGAGCGCATCCACCGCTCCAACCTGATCGGAATGGGTGTCGTCCCGCTGCAGTTCCCCGCCGGTCAGAGCTGGGAGTCGCTGGGTCTCGACGGCACCGAGGTCGTCTCGATCTCCGGCCTCGAGGAGCTCAACAACGGTGTCACGCCGAAGACGGTCCGCGTGACGGCGGCTCCGAGTGAGCACTCGCCCGAGGGCAAGCAGGTCGTGGAGTTCGACGCGGTCGTCCGCATCGACACCCCCGGTGAGGCGGACTACTACCGCAACGGCGGCATCCTGCAGTACGTGCTGCGCTCGCTGGTCTGATGCAACGCTCGAATGGGGCTCGGGACATGATCCCGGGCCCCTTTCGTCGTGTCAAGGGTGCCGCACTCTCCGAGGATTCACGGGGGAGCGCGATAGGATCGTCACGGCGTCCGCACCTCGCGCGAGCGCATCTACGGAGCCTGTGAGGAGGCGCAGATGCCCATTCTTCCGAGCATCTCAGGACCCCGTGATCTGGACGCCCTGTCCGCGGATCAGCTGGTGGAGCTCGCCGCAGAGATCCGCGACTTCCTCGTGGAGAACGTGTCTCGCACCGGCGGTCACCTCGGCCCCAATCTCGGCGTGGTCGAGCTCACGATCGCGCTGCACCGGGTCTTCTCCTCGCCGGACGACCCCTTCATCTTCGACACCGGCCACCAGTCCTACGTGCACAAGCTCCTGACGGGGCGACAGGACTTCTCCGACCTGCGCGTCCGCGGTGGTCTCGCCGGCTACCCGCAGCGCAGCGAGAGCCCCCACGACGTGGTCGAGTCGTCCCACGCCTCCAGCTCCCTGAGCTGGGCTGACGGCGTCTCGCGCGCACTCACCGCCACCGGGCGGGCGGACCGCCATGTGGTCGCCGTCGTCGGCGACGGCGCCCTCACCGGCGGCATGACGTGGGAGGCGCTGAACAACATCTCCGATGACAACGATCGAAACCTCGTCATCGTCGTCAACGACAACGGACGCTCCTACGCGCCGACGATCGGCGGCATGTCCAGGTACCTGAACCGGGTGCGCACAGCGGCCGCCTACAAGGACCTGCACCACAAGTCCGACCGTCTGTTCCGCGCGTTCGGTCCCGTGGGGCGTGCGGTCTTCCGCGGTGTGCGTGGCGGCACGCACGGCTTCCTCTCGCGCTTCACCAACAACGAAGCCCTGTACTCCAACCTCGACATCAAGTACCTCGGCCCGGTCGACGGGCATGATCTCCCCGCACTCCTCGAGACGCTCGAGCTCGCGAAGTCGTACGGGGCGCCGGTCATCGTGCACGCGATCACCGAGAAGGGCCGCGGCTACCAGCCGGCTCGCGACGATGACGCGGATCAGTTCCACGCGGTCGGACGCATCGACCCGGTCACGGGGGAGACCCTGTCTTCGGGCGGTCGTGGCTGGACCGATGTGTTCTCGGATGCGCTCGTGGACGTCGGAGGACGTCGCGATGACGTGATCGCGATGACGGCGGCCATGCTGCGTCCGACCGGCCTCGCGCGCTTCGCCGAGCGGTTCCCTGACCGGGTGTACGACGTGGGAATCGCCGAGCAGCACGCGGTGGCCTCGGCCGCCGGTCTCGCGTTCGGGGGGCTGCACCCCATCGTCGCGGTCTACGCGACGTTCATGGGTCGCGCGTTCGACCAGGTGCTGATGGATGTCGCTCTGCACCGTGCTGGCGTGACCTTCGTGCTGGACCGTGCCGGAGTGACCGGGCCGGACGGCCCGAGCCACCACGGCATGTGGGACCTCGCCATGCTGCAGATCGTCCCGCACATCCGCATCGCCGCTCCGCGTGATGGTGCGCGCCTGACCGAAGCGCTGGACGAGGCTGTCGCCGTCGACGATGCGCCGACCGTGATCCGTTTCCCCAAGGGCGCTGTCGCCGAGGATCTGCCCGCGATCGAGCGGCTTCACGATGGCGTCGACGTTCTCGCGCGCGGCGAGTCCGAGGATGTGCTGATCGTCGCCATCGGGCCGTTCGCGACGTTGGCCGTGGATGTGGCCGAGCGCCTGCGGGCGCAGGGCATCGGCGCGACCGTGATCGACCCGCGGTGGGCGATCCCTGTGCAGCCATCGGTCACGGAGCTGGCTGCACGGCACCGCCTGGTGATCACGCTCGAAGACGGCATCCGTGTCGGCGGCATCGGCACGCGCGTGCGTCAGGTCCTCCGCGAAGCGGGAATCGACACGGCGGTGGACGAGCTCGGGCTGCCGGATGAGTTCATCGACCACGCATCGCGGGAGCAGATCCTCGAGGATGCCGGTCTGACGGCGCCGAAGATCGCGCAGGACATCGTGGCCCAGGTGCTGGGCACGCGCATCCCGTTCGCCCGGAATGCGGGGGAGACCGGAGCGATCGACCTCCCTCTTCACGAACGCCGCTGAACCGCATCACGCGACGTGGCGAGGCCACTCCTCGCGCCGTGAGCGCCGGAACGTCCCGTACCAGCCGCCGGCGACGGCGAGTGCGCAGGCGATGCTGACGACAGCGACGTATGGCGCGGGCGGTTGCCCGATGATCCCGGTTCCCACCACCGCGGCACCGATGCCGGCTCCCAGCCCGGCGAAGGCGAGCAGGTGAACGACGATGTGATCGGTCGCAGCGAGCAGGCGGCCGAGCCCCCAGGCGAGCGGTGAACCCGCCAGCATCACGAGCAGCGACACCAGTCCGCCGAACGGGATGCCGTATACGAGGAAGAGCAGCACCGACGAGAGCGCATCGCCCCAGGGGTAGCCCGACTGGATGATGCCCGTGGCGACCAGCCCACTGGTGAGGATGATCATGAAGATCGCCCACGCGCTCCATGCACCGCGCCAGAACTCCCGGCGGGTGAAGCGCATGCGTGTCTCCGGTGTCGAGGCCACCGCGGGATCGTGCGTCATGATCCCCTCGAGACGCCGCCGAGGCCGGTATCTGCCGCTCGGTCCTCGTATGCGGCGTCTGGATCCGGACGCGGCGGGCGCGGCGTGATGAGGCCGGCGTCGATCCGGAGCGCGCGCCGGGCGGTCCACCACCACGCGAGCGGGATGGCGACCGCGAATGATCCGGCGGGAACGATGAAGAACCACGCCACGGGGTTATCCGACGGTGCGGCGGCGATGCTCGCCCCGCTGATTCCCATGCTGAATGCGGCGTATACGGCGAGGTGGATGCTCATGGCGCGGATTCCACGCATCGCACGAGCGATCAACATCACGATGAGAATGCCGATCGGCGTCACGAATGCCGCGACGATTCCCGCGCACAGTGCGTAGATGACCAGGGCGGGCACCGCAGCGACGAAGGCGTCCAGGGTGGCGGGGACGTGTTCGCCGCGGAGCCTGAGGACCGTGAGGTGCACCGCTTCTCCGCACACCAGCACCACCATGAACACCAGCCAGGCGGTGATGCCGCCGCGCAGGAGTTCGTCGCTCGTGAAGGCCATCGGCTTGTCGGGGGTGCGCACCAGCGGGGACGCGAGAGCGCTCATGAGCGCACCTCCGTGACGAGGCGAAGGAGTTCGCGTGTCGTCGCGTGCACCCCCGGCATCCGGACGAAGGGCAATGCGATCGCGAGCAGGCGGAGTCCGGCGTCCAGCATCCGGCTGGTCTTCTCCTGATCCGGAGAACCGTCGTATGTCCAGCGCAGCACGAGCGCGAGGTACGACACGAACAGCGCCTCGGGGAGCAGATCGGCGACATCGGCGGGAAGGCGGTGCTGCGCCCCGTCCACGGCCTCGCGGAACAACCCGACGGTCATGTCGCGTGCCGGCTCAGACTCTGCCGACAACGGGTTGATCGGGGAGTCGGGTGCGATCATCGCCGTGAGGAAACCCGGGGCGCTGCGCTGATAGGGGCCGAGTGCCGCCAGGCCGGTCTCGAACACGATGCGCAGTCGGTCGACGAGGCCGCGCTGTTCCGCGAGAAGCCCGTGGGCGGCGTCGGCGTGCTCGCGCTGCACGCGTACGTACAGGTCCTGCACCAGGTGGTTCTTGGAGGGGAAGTAGTAATACGCGTTGCCGACCGACACCTCGGCCTTCTCGGCGATGAGGCGCATCGTCGTGTCGGCGTACCCTCGCTCGATGAACGACTCGATCGCTGCCGCGCTGATCCGCGCGCGCGTGCGGGCGCTCTTGGACTCGGGGGCATCAGTTTCGAACATGTTCAAAACAGTACACCCGTGCCGCGCGAAGCGGCAGGTCGCGTCTCAGTTCAGCGCGTGCAGTGCCGCCACGGCCTGGGGCGCGGAGTCGGAGGCCCGCAGCGCCTGAGAGAGCAGGTATCCGTCTGTCAGGGCGTCTCCGGTGATCATCACGGTGACCACCTCGACGCCGCACGCGGCGATGACCTTCTCGTTGCACGCGGCGAGGACCTGCAGGCCGAGCACATCGTTGTGGGGAAGCTCGGCGCCCTCCAGTGAGCGGACGACGTCCCGCAGCGATGCCGAGATGATGTTCGCGGCCCTCTCGGTGACGTTGACGACGTCGAGCTCGAACACCCGCAGATCACGCCCCGAAGCCAGCGGGCGCCACTCGAATGAGGCGTGCACGAGGTGCTGGTGACCGCTGGCGCTCGTGAGCTGCCGTGCGGGGAGATCCGTGGCCCGACACCGCACATCGATCAGCTTGTACCAGTAGAAGAGCGGGAAGGCTCCGTGGGATCCGGGCGCCAGTACGACGACCTCGCCGACACCGGGCGCACCGGGCTTGCCGAGACGGGCGCGGCGGATGATGGGCTTGCCGTTGCGGGTGCGGATCGCCGCCCATCCCTCATCCACTGTGATGATGAAGAGCTTCAGGAGCGCCGGTATCACCAGCAGGACGGTGAGCACCGCCGTCCCCGTCTTGACCAGACCGCCCATCGCGCCGCCGCCGAACATGCTGAAGATCGCGTCCACGCTCATACTCTGCACCGCGGAAGGCGGCCCGGAGGTCCGGGAAGGACTCGTCGCACCGGATGTTCACCCGGATTTCGCGCGCGGTTCCCGCGGGACGTCAGCGCAGACCATCCAGCGTCTCCGCCACGATCTCCTCGACGATCGGCGTGGCCCGTTCGCGGTCGGCCGGGACGAGGCCGATCCGCGTACGCCGATCCAGCACGTCCTCTGCGGTCAGAGCGAGCTCCTCGCGCACGGCGAACTCGACGGCTGCGCGGGTCACGGGGATGCCGTCTGCCACGAACGTGCTTCCGTCGGCGCGGCGTGATCGGCCGACCACGTCGCCGTCGCGCACCAGGGGGAGTGTCGTCGTGGTGCTCGCGGGGGCGGAGATGCCACGCCCGGTCACGATGTGATCGACGGCGTCTTCGGCCATGCGCCGATACGTCGTCAGCTTGCCGCCGAGCACGGTCACGAACCCCGCTTCGGACGTCGCGACGAGATGACGACGAGACACATCCGCCGTCGACGCGGCGCCGCTGTCGACCAGCGGTCGAAGTCCCGCGAACGCGCCCCGCACCTGCTCGCGCCGGATCGGAGCCGCCAGAACGCGGTTGAGGTTGGCGAGGAGGAACCCGATCTCGTCCTCTGTCGGCGCGGCGACGCGAGGGATGGGGCCGGGAGCGTCCTCGTCCGTGATCCCGACGATCACGCGGCCGAGTTGTTGCGGCAGCGCGAAGATGTAGCGGCTGATCGACCCCTCCAGGGGGATCGTGAGTGCCGCACGCGGATCGCCGAGGTCGGCGGCATCCAGCACGATGTGCGTGCCTCGGCTGGGTCGAACGGTGATCGTTCGGTCGAGGGAGCCCGCCCACACACCGGTCGCGTTCACCACGCCGCGCGCCCGGATGTCCCACCGCTCGCCCGTGATGGCATCCGCGACCGCTGCGCCATCGGCGTGGAGTGAGAGGGCGCGCACGCGCGTCAGGATGCGGGCGCCCAGGGCCGCGGCGGTCCTGGCGACCGAGACGACCAGGCGCGCATCATCGACCAGCTGTCCGTCGTACGAGAGCATCCCCCCGCGGAGCCCCTGCGGAGTCACGGCGGGCGCGAGGCCGAGCACGGTGCGGGAGGACACGGGATGCGGCCCCGGGAGCACGCTGCGGCGGGTGCGCGCGTGCACGCGCAGCAGATCGCCGATCGCCATGCCCACAGCCCCCGCGGTGCGTTGCCTGATGCTCACGCCCGGGCTGAAGGGGAGCACCTGGGCCAGCGGATGGATGAGGTGAGGGGCGATCGTGGTCATCAGGTGATGGCGCTCGATCGCGCTCTCTCGCGCGGTGGCGACATCGCCCGTCGCGAGATAGCGCAGGCCGCCGTGCACGAGCTTGGAGCTGAATCGGCTCGTGCCGAACGCGAGGTCCTCCGACTCGACCAGGGTCACTCGCAGCCCGCGAGCGGCGGCGTCGAGCGCGACCCCGGCACCGGTGACCCCTCCTCCGATGACAAGGACGTCGACGGTCTCCTCGGCCGATCGTGCGATCTCGATGCGCCTCCGCTCGGCATTGAGCGCGGCCCCGGTTCCGGTCATGGCCGGAGAAGTCCGTCTATCGCGGCGCGGAGTTCGCGCTCCCATGCGGCGTCGTCGATGAGTTCGGCGACGGTCGCGTGCGAGAGGACCGCGGACTGGGCGATCAGGAGGAGCATGACGGCCATGTGCGCGGAATCACCACGGCGGACCGAACCATCGCGCTGCGCAGCGTCGATGGCCGCGCCGAGCCACTGCAGGATCAGTCGCTGGCTGGAGCCCACGCGCTGCAGCGTGTACCGCGTGAACGCCTCGGGCTCGTCGTCGAGGAGCCGGGCGTAGACGGCATCCTTGCGGAACACGGTGGTGAAGCGCAACACGTCGTCGACCAGCCGCGAGCGCGTCGTGGCGGGCTCGGGGAACCCCTCGAGGATCCGCGAGACGCGACGCAGCAGTGCGGACCTCACCACGTCGTCGGCATCGCTCCAGCTGCGGTAGATCGTGGGACGGCTGAGCGACGAGCGCCGGGCGAGCGCGGCGATCGTCACGCCATGGATGCCCAGGCGCTGGATCAGTGCGTCCGCCGCGTCCAGGATCCTCTCCCGCGTGGCGTCGGTCTGTCCGCTCGCAGAATCCAACAGTTGACGTTCTTCCATGATCTGTCACACTGTAACGCATGGACCGAGAAAGCGGCAGGGTCGATGGTGATCAGCCGATGAGATGGAACGGATGGGGAGACCCCGCGAAGGCGAAGGATCTCCCGCTGGCCGTGCGCACTCTCCTGCCGCTGCTGTTGGGCAGGACGCGACGCCCGGCCGAGGCCGTCGCTCTCCTCGACGTCGCTGTCAGCCCCTCGGCTCTCACTCCGGATGATCTCGAGGCCCTCGGTCGCGCCGTCGGACCTGACCACGTCGATGTGACGCATGAGGCCCGCGTCCGCCACGGTGGCGGTCGTTCGACGCCCGACCTGCTGCGGAAACGGGCAGCAGGGCAGCGGGTGCCCGATGCCGTGCTCAGGCCCGGTACGCACGATGAGGTCGGTGCGGTGCTGAGGGTGGCTGCGGAACTGGGTGTCGCTGTCATCCCCTTCGGCGGCGGCACGAGCGTGGTCGGTGCGCTCGACCCCGACAGGGGACCGCACCGCGGCGTGGTGAGCCTCGACCTGCGGCGGCTGTCCGGGCTGCTCCGCCTCGATCCGGTGAGCGGAGATGCCGTGCTCGCCGCCGGCACGACGGGGCCGGAGGCTGAGGAGCTCCTCTCCGCGCAGGGGTTCGAGCTCGGTCACTACCCGCAGAGCTTCCGCTACGCCACGATCGGCGGGTTCGCCGCTGCGCGCTCATCCGGACAGAACTCCGCGGGCTACGGCCGCTTCGACACCATGGTCACCGGCATCCGCGTCGCGACGCCGACCGGTGACCTCGAACTGGGGCGTTCTCCCGGATCTGCGGCCGGACCGGACCTGATCCGCGTGTTCCTCGGCTCGGAGGGCATCTTCGGTGTGATCACGGAGGTCAGAGTCCGCGTGCACCCCGTGCCCTCGCAGCGGATCCTCGAATCCTGGTCGATCCCTGATTTCACGACCGGCGCGGAGGCTCTGCGACGGATCGCGCAGTCCGCGACCGGCCCGACAGTGATCCGTCTCTCCGATGAGGCGGAGACCGCCGTGAGCCTGGCGCAGCTGGGCAGGATCGGCAAGGTGCTCGCGAAGGGAGCGAGTATCGTCACCGTGTACGAGGGCGACGACATCGAGCACCGGCGTTCACGCACGGCCGAGATCCTCCGCGCTCTCGGCGGGACGTCATCGGGTGAGAGCGATGCTGCGGCCTGGCTCGAAGGGCGATTCGACGGCCCGTATCTGCGCGACTCGCTTCTCGACGCCGGCGTCTTCTGCGAGACGCTCGAGACGGCGACGGTGTGGTCTGCACTCGCCGGACTGCGTGATGCGGTGACGCGCATGATCACGGAGAGCTTCGCGGCGGAGGCCGGCGCGAGGTCCTCCGTGATGTGCCACATCTCACACGTCTATCCCACGGGCGCCTCGCTGTACTTCACGATCCTCGCCGGGGTGCGCGGCGATCAGCTCGCCGTCTGGCAGAAGGTCAAAGCGAGGGTGAACGATGCGATCCTCGCGGCGGGCGGCACGATCAGTCATCACCATGCGGTCGGACGTGATCACGCCCCGTGGCTGGCGCAGGAGATCGGCGAGACGGGTGTGCGCATTCTCTCAGCGATCAAGCGCGAGTTGGATCCTCGGGGAATCCTCAACCCGGGCGCCGTGATCGCGACGGACGCTGCCGGACGAGCGGACTGACGTGGGCACGCACATCGCGGTGCTGTCGAATCCGTTCGCCGGCAAAGGGCGCGGCGCGCGCGCAGCCGCCCTCGCGATCGCCCGTCTTCGTCACGAAGGCCTGCAGGTCCGCAGCTACGCGGGATCGTCGGCGGCGCAGACGGCGGAGCTGGCGGTGCAGGCACTCCGAGAGGAGCCGACCGCCCTGGTCGTCGTCGGCGGCGACGGCACGCTGGCTGGAATCCTCACCGCGGTGACGGGGCAATCGGTGCCGCTCGTGCTCGTGGCGGCAGGGACCGGCAACGACCTCGCGCGCGCCCTGCACCTGCCGCGCCACGATCCGGGTGAGGCCGCGGCGCTCGCCCTGCACGGGAGGCCGCGGGTGGTCGACGTCGGGGAGGTGCACAGTGAGCTCGGCGCTCGGCTGTTCCTGACCGTCGCAGCACTGGGCTTCGACGCGAAAGTGAGTGATCGCACCAACCGGCTGCGGTGGCCGCGCGGTGTGCTGCGCTACTACCTGGCGCTGGTGATCGAGCTCCTCCGACTGCAGCCGGTGGCGTTTCAGGTGTCGGTGGACGGCGAGACCCTGCACGACGCACCGGGCACGCTGATCGCGGTCGGCAACACCCAGAGCTACGGCGGCGGGATGCCGGTGTGCGCCGGCGCCGCCGCGGACGACGGGATGCTCGACCTCGTGCACGTGCGGCCCCTGAGCCGGTTGCGACTGATCCGCCTCTTCCCCCTGCTGCTGCAGGGGCGCCACCTCTCCCGGCCTGAGGTGACCCATCGACGCGCGCGGCACGTGACGGTGTCCGCACCGGATCTCGTCGTCTATGCGGATGGCGAGCGGGTGGCTGCGGGGTCCTGCACGATCGGAGTGCGTGCGGGTGCTCTCACCGTGATGGTGCCGACGGAAGGAGATCGATCATGACGGAGTTCGACGAGGATGTCGTGATCGTGGGCTCCGGCTTCGGCGGCTCCGTCGCCGCTCTCCGCTTGCGCGAGAAGGGCTATCGCGTGCGGGTGTACGAGGCCGGACGGCGATTCGCCGACGAGGATTTCGCTCGGACCAGCTGGAACGTGCGCCGGTACCTGTGGGCGCCGGCGCTGGGATGCTTCGGCGTGCAGCGCATCCACCGTCTCCCGCACGTCATGATCCTGGCGGGTGCCGGTGTCGGCGGCGGATCGCTCAACTATGCCAACACGCTCTACCAGCCGGGGCCGGCGTTCTTCGAAGACCCGCAGTGGCACGGGATCGCCGAGTGGGAGGACGAGCTCGCACCCCACTATGCGACGGCCAAGCGGATGCTCGGGGTCGTCGAGCACTATCCGCACACCGGGCCCGTCGAGCGCATCATGGCGGGTGCTGCTTCTGATCTCGGCGTCGGAGACACGTTCCGGCACGCGCCGGTCGGTGTCTGGTTCGGCCGGCCGGGGGAGCGCGTCGCGGACCCGTTCTTCGGGGGAGAGGGGCCGGAGCGCACGGGCTGCACACTGTGCGGGAACTGCATGGTCGGCTGCCGTGTCGGGGCGAAGAACACTCTGATGAAGAACTATCTCGCTCTCGCCGAGCGGCGCGGTGCCGTGATCGAAGCGCTCCGGACCGTGACCGAGGTGCGTGAACTCGTCGGCGGAGGCTTCGCGATCACGACGCGGCGCAGCGGCGCCTGGTTCCGCCATGGCCGGAGGACGGTGACGGCCCGTGAGGTGGTCCTGGCTGCCGGTACCTGGGGCACGCAGCAGCTGCTGCATCGGATGAAGCACGAGGGGCTCCTGCCGCGCGTCTCCGAGACTCTCGGACGTCTCACGCGCACCAACTCCGAGGCGCTCGACGGCGCTGTCGCGACCACTGTGCCCGACTCGCTCGAACTCGCTCGTGGAGTGGCGATCACGACATCGTTCCACGTCGACGAACGGACCCACGTCGAGAATGTCCGCTACGGCCCCGGCTCCAATCTGATGGGCGCGCTCGCGACCGTGATGGTGCCGGGGGATCGCGGCCTGGGGCGACGGCTGGGCAGCGTGATCGCCCAGACGCTGCGCGCGCCGATCCGGCAGCTGCGCCTCGGATCGCTGCGGCGCTGGAGCGAGCGCGGCATCATCGCACTCGTGATGCAGACCGCCGACAACTCGCTCACGCTGTCGCTGCGCCGTCGCTTCGGGCGGTTGACCCTGACGAGCGCACAGGGGCACGGCGAGCCGAATCCGAGCCATCTGCCGCAGGCCCATCGCGCGGCGGCGGCGATCGCGGCCCGGATGCAGGCGGACGGCGGGGTTCCCGCCGCTGCCCGAGGGTCGTGGCCCGAGGTGTTCGGCATCCCGTTGACCGCGCATTTCCTCGGCGGTGCGGTGATCTCGTCGTCGGCGAGGAGCGGCGTGATCGACCGCTACCACCGAGTGTGGGGGCATCCCGGCCTGCACGTCGTCGACGGCGCCGCGGTACCGGCGAATCCGGGGGTGAATCCGTCGCTGACCATCACTGCACTCGCGGAGCGCGCGCTGTCGTATTGGCCGCATGCCGGTGCAGAGGATCAGCGTCCAGAGCAGCAATCGCTCTGACGCCACGAAGAAGCCGGAGGGGGCGTGTCCTGACGCGGTCCCTCCGGCTTCCTGCCGCGATGGTCAGCGGCTCTCGACTCCCCGGATCTGCGGAGTGTGGAACGATCCGCCAAACGCCCGCTCTGATGCGCCCTCACGGTCGAGGTACGGCGAGGCGCCACCGTCGATGAACGGCCAGCCGGCGCCGAGGATCAGGCAGAGATCGATGTCCTCGACCTCCGGCACCACACCCTCGTCGAGCATGAGCTTGATCTCCTGAGCCAGACCGTCCTGCACGCGTCCGAGGATCGTGCTCGCCGATGCGGGGGCGGAGCCCACTGCCGGCTTGAGCAGCTTCTCGGCCTGCTTGGTCCAGCCCGTCACGCGTCCGCCCTTGTCCTTCTCCACGACGGCGTCCAGCGCAGCCAGCGCGTGGAAGTTCTCGTTCGCGTAGAAGCGGTCGGGGAAGGCGTGCACCATCGTGTCCTGCACGTGAGCGGCGACCTTCCACCCGACCAGATCGATCAGCTGGAACGGTCCCATCGGCAGTCCGAGCGGGCCGAACGCCTTCTCGACGTCGGCGATCGGTGTGCCCTCGTACACGGCGCGCGCGGCTTCGCCCATGACCTTGGCGAGCAGACGGTTCACCACGAATCCGGGGGCGTCGGCCGTGAGCACCGCGTTCTTGCCCAGATTGCGCGCCACGACGAACGCCGTGGAGAGCGCAGCATCCGATGTGGTCGGGGTGCGGACGATCTCGATCAGCGGCATCACGGCGACCGGGTTGAAGAAATGGAAGCCGACCAGTCGCTCGGGATGAGCGAGCTTCGAGCCGATCTCCTCGACCGACAGAGACGAGGTGTTCGTCGCCAGGATCGCGTCCTCCGCGATGATCTTCTCGATCTCACCGAACACCTGCTGCTTGACGCCGACCTCTTCGAACACGGCCTCGATCACGAAGTCGCAGTCGGCGTAGAGGCTCTTATCGGTGGTGCCGGTGACGAGCGCGCGCAGCTTGTTGGCGGAGTCGGCATCCAGCCGCCCCTTGGCCTCGAGCTTTCCGATCTCCTCGTGGATGTAGGCCACGCCCTTGTCGACGCGGGCCTGGTCGAGGTCGGTGATCAGCACGGGGACCTGGAGCTTGCGCACGAAGAGCAGCGCGAACTGGCTGGCCATGAGACCGGCGCCGATGATCCCGACCTTGGTGACCTTCTTCGCGAGCGCCTTGTCAGGCGCGCCGACGGGCCGCTTGGCGCGCTTCTGCACCAGATCGAACGCGTACATCGACGCGGCGAACTGGTCGCCGGTCACGAGCTCGGCGAGCGCCTCGTCCTCGCGGGCGAAGCCCTCGGCCTTGGTGCCGCTCTTCGCCTTGTCGAGCAGTTCGAGCGCCGCATACGGGGACTTCGGGACCGTGCCGATCTTGGATTCGAGCATGCCGCGCGCCATCTTGATCGCGATCGGCCACTTGGTGAGCCTCTCGATCTTGCCCGGCTCGTTCTTGCGCTCGACCTTCTTGCCGCCGAGCACCGCATCGGCCCAGGCCAGCGAGTTCTCGAGGTAGTTCGCCGCCGGGAAGATCGCATCGAAGATGCCGAGGTCGAACGCCTGCTGCGGCTTGAGCATGCGGTTCTGCTTGAGCGGGTTCGAGATGACGACCTCGAGTGCGTTCTCGATGCCGATCAGGTTCGGCAGCAGGTACGCGCCGCCCCAGCCCGGGATGATCCCCAGGAAGACCTCGGGCAGCGCGACGGCCGCCGCCGACGCATCGACGGTGCGGTAGGTCGAGTTCAGCGCGATCTCGAGCCCGCCACCGAGGGCGAGGCCGTTGACGAACGCGAACGAGGGGACGCCGAGCTCGGAGAACCTTCCGAGCACCTTGTGCCCCAGCTGCGCGATGAGGCGGGCGTTGTCGCGCGAGCCGACCTTGCTGATGTCGGACAGGTCCGCGCCGGCGGCGAGGATGTACTGCTTGCCGGTGATGCCGACCGCCTGGATCTCGCCGGATGCCGCGCGCGCCTTCAGCCCGTCGAGGGTCTCACCGAGCTGTGTGAGCGTGGCGGGTCCGAGCGTGTTCGGGCGGGTGTGGTCGCGACCGTTGTCGAGAGTGATGAGCGCGAGCACCTTGCCGGAGGCGAGACGGATGTCGCGCACGGGGGAGTGCGTGATGACCTCGCCCTCGGTGAGCGCCTGAATCGGGGAGAAGTCGATGGCTTCGTAGTTCGTCACGTGCGCGCTCACTTCTTCTTCTTGCCGTTGTAGTGCGGGTTCTCCCAGATGACGGAGCCGCCCTGGCCGAGACCCACGCACATGGCCGTCAGGCCGTAGCGCACGTCGGGGCGCTCGGCGAACTGCGCTGCGAGCTGGATCATCAGGCGCACACCCGAGGCGGCCAACGGGTGACCGAGCGCGATCGCTCCGCCCCACTGGTTCACACGGGGGTCGTCGTCGGCGATGCCGAAGTGGTCGAGAAGCGAGATGACCTGGATCGCGAAGGCCTCGTTCAGCTCGAACAGACCGATGTCGTCGATCGTCAGACCGGCCTTCTTGAGCGCCTTCTCGGTCGACGGGATCGGGCCGATCCCCATGATCTCGGGCTGCACGCCGGCGAAGGCGAACGAGACCATGCGCATCTTCGGGGTGAGGCCGAACTCCTTCACCGCGCCGCCGCCGGCGAGGAGCGACATCGTCGCACCGTCGGTGAGCGGAGAGGAGGTGCCGGCCGTGACGCGACCGTGCGGACGGAACGGCGTCTTGAGAGACGCAAGATCCTCCATCGTCGTCTGAGGGCGGCGTCCCTCGTCTTCGGACGCGAGACCCCAGGCGCCGTCTGCATCTTTGATCGCGACGGACACGAGGTCCGGCTGGATCTTGCCAGCGTCGTACGCGGCCTGCACCTTGTGCTGGCTGAGCATGCCGTAGCGGTCGGAGCGCTCCTTGGTGAGGTGCGGGAACCGGTCGAAGATGCGCTCCGCTGTGACGCCCATGTTGAGCGCGCCGGGATCGACCATCTTCTCGGCCACGAAGCGGGGGTTCGGGTCGGCGTTCGCGCCGATCGGGTGGTGGCCCATGTGCTCGACGCCACCCGCGAGAGCGAAGTCATACATGCCGACGCCGATCGAGGCGCCCATGGTCGTGACGCTCGTCATCGCGCCGGCGCACATGCGCTCGACGGCGAGGCCGGGGACCGTCTGCGGCAGGCCCGCGAGGATCGCCACGGAGCGGCCGAGCGTGAGGCCCTGATCTCCGGTCTGCGACGTCGCGGCGATCGCGACGTCATCGATGCGGTCGGCCGGGACGGCCGCATTCCGCTCCAACAGGCCGATGGTCGCCTTGACGGCGAGGTCATCTGCGCGGGTGTTCCAGTACATGCCCTTTTCGCCGGCGCGCCCGAAGGGGGTGCGCACTCCATCGACGAAGAAGACGTCCGAGATCTCGGCCACTCTGCCTCCAAGTTTGTGCGGTGCCCTCAGTCTATGAAGGCCTCGAAACCGGGAGGAATCGGTTGGATCGAACCTACGAAGCGGGCGTGGAGGCTTCGTCCGGCGTTTGCCGTGCTTCTACAAAGGCGTCCGCGATCTTCTGTGCAGTCTGTTCAATCTGCCAGGGGCGTGCCCCGAGTGCCGCGAGGGCATCGCCGATGTCCTCTGCGCTCTCGCCAGGCAGATCCCACGCGACGCGGCGCAGGTACTCGGGCGTCAGGAGGTTCTCCGTCGGCATGGACAACTCTTCGGCGATCGCCTCGACCACGGGACGAGCGGCCTTCAGACGGGCGTCGGCCTCCGGGTTCCGATCCACCCAGGCGCGCGGAGGCGGAAGGGCGTCGCTGGGCACCCGCTCACGAGGAAGCTCCTCCGTCGCACGGCCGTCGACGAACGCCTGCCACCAGCGATCCAGCTGTGTGCGGCTCGCGCGCCCCTGGAACTCCTTGGTGCCGGCAAGCGCCTGCTTGCTCTGAGGGTTCGCCATGACCGCGGCGACCAGTGACCTGTCGGGTACCAGCCGGCCGGGGGAGACGTCCTGCTCCTGGGCGAAGGACTCGCGCGCCTGCCAGAGCGCCCGGGCCACAGCCAGGTTGCGCGCTCCGCGCACCTGGTGGAGGCCGCTCAGCCGGCGCCAGGGGTCTTCACGAGGCGGCTTGGGGGCCCGGGCGAGCGTCGCCGCGAACTCCTCTTCGGCAAAGGACGTCTTGTTCTGCGCGACCAGCTCCTCCGCGAGTGCATCGCGGACGTCGACCAGGTGCAGCACATCGAGCGCGGCGTAGTCGAGCCACGAGTCGGGAAGCGGGCGCGTGGACCAGTCCGCGGCGGAGTGCTCCTTCTTCAGGGTGATGCCCAGGGTGTGCTCGACCACGGCTGCGAGCCCGACCCGTTCGAGCCCCAGCAGCCGCGAGGCGAGCTCGGTGTCGAAGATCGTCAGGGGCTCGAGGTGCAGCTCGCGCAGCGAGGGGAGGTCCTGACTCGCGGCGTGGAGAACCCACTCGACAGAGCCGATGGCTTCCTGCAGCGGGGCGAAGTCGCCGATCGCCGGCGGGTCGAACAGGAAGACGCCGGCATCGCGGCGGAAGACCTGCACGAGGTAGGCGCGCTGGGAGTAGCGGAAACCGGATGCGCGCTCCACATCCACCGCGACCGGACCGGTGCCTCGGGCGAGTGCGGCGCACGCCGCACGGAACTCTTCGGCATCCGAGATCACGGAGTATTCAGTCACGTACAGCCTTTCGCGCGCCGAGAACGGCGATGCCCTCGGAACCAGGCGGAAGACCCGCCAGCATTCCGACCAGCTCGGCCCATGCTTCGACGTGGGGTCGGAACGGGCCTTCCGGAGTCCAGGACGCCCGCAATTCTATCTGGGCGCCGTCGCCTTCGACGGCGAGACCCCCGAATCCCTTCGAGAGTGTCTTCGTCGAGGTCCCGGACGCAGCGTGGTAGACCGCGTCACGCGAGTCGAGGGCATCAACGAGCCAGGACCAGGTGACGTCGGCCAGCAACGGGTCCGTCCCGATCTCGGTCTCCAGCGGCGCCTGGGCGAAGATGACGATCCGCCACGCTCCGCCCCAGGCATCAGGCGCCTCTGGGTCGTGCAGCAGCACGAACCGTCCGGTGCCGTAGACGGACTCTCCGTCGGCCTCCGGCCGCACGTCGGCGGCGAGCGCGATGGCGAACGGGGCGAGCCCTTGCGGGGTGCCGATCTCGCGAACGACGATGTCGTCGCGGAACGCGGTCTCGCGCAGTTCAGCTATGGCGTTGTCGAAGAGCGACCCGGCGTCGGGGTGTGCGGTCACGGCAACAGGCTAGAGTCAGGAGGCGATGAAGAGTCTCAGGCACGCCGTTGCACTCCTTGTCCCCGCGTTGCTCGCACTCGGGGGTGTGCTGTCGATCATCGTCTTCCGGGTCGCCCGCCGGGTAGTCACCCCCGCGCGTCGCGCACCGGATGCGGAGATCATCGCGGTCGATACGGGTGCCCAGACCATCGAGCTGCGGCGAACGCTCGACACCGAGCTCCCTGGACGGTACGGCCTGTTCACCTCCGGTACCTACGGATACGTGAAGCTGGGCGCCGTGCTCAGCGCCGACACCAGCAGTGTGCGGCGCAAGCTGCTGACGCAGATCGAGCCGGGCGCACAGGTCGATCGAGACGCGCGGTTCAGCGGCTGGTACTACTCGTCCCCGAGCGAGCTCCACCTGCCGAGCCAGAACGTGCTGATCGGCTCCCCGGCGGGGCCCTGCCCTGCCTGGTTCTTCCCCGGCGAATCCCGCACCTGGGTCATCCAGGTGCACGGACGCGGTGCCATGCGCGCCGAGTGCCTGCGCGCGGTGCCGGTGCTGCATGCCGCGGGGATGCCCACTCTCGTGGTCTCGTACCGCAACGACGGGGAGGCACCCCGCAGCCGTGGCGGTGCGTATGCGCTGGGGGCGTCCGAATGGCGCGACGTGGATGCCGCGATCGCCTATGCGCTGCGGCACGGCGCCGATCGCGTGATCCTCATGGGGTGGTCGATGGGTGGCGCGGTGGCGCTGCAGACCGCGGTGAGTTCGGGGAACCGTGACCGGATCGCCGGTCTCATCCTGGATTCCCCCGTGGTCGATTGGCGCACGGTGCTGCGTTTCCAAGCCCATGCGGCCGGTATGCACGCGCCGCTGCCCGATCTTGCGATGGGTGCGTTGTCGATGCCGATCACCGCGCGGCTGAGCGGTGCCGAGGACGCGATCCCGTTCGACCGACTCGACATGGTGGCCCGCGCGCAGGAGCTCACGGTGCCGATCCTGATCCTGCATAGCGAAGACGACGGCTTCGTGCCGGTGGATGCCTCGCATGCGCTCCGCGATGCGCGTCCTGACCTCGTGACCATGCCGCGATTCACCGTGGCCCGCCACACCAAGCTCTGGAACTACGACCAGACGGGGTGGAACGCGGCGATCACCGAGTGGCTGCAGGCACAGGGCTTCAGCGCTTCTGTCTGACCTGCTTCTTCGCCCGCATCAGCATCCCGGTCATCCCGCCGATGCGCAGTGGTGACACGGCTTTGGTGAGTCCGATCGACTGCGGATAGTCGTCGGGGATCGCCAGCACCTCGTCGGGGGTGAGACCGGTGATGCCCTGGACCAGGATGCTCGCGAAGCCGCGGGTGGTCGGAGCCTCCGGCGGCGCTGTGGCGTGCATGGTGACGATCCCGTCGACGACCTCGACGTAGATGTAGACGGGGGACTGGCACTCCGCCACGCGCTCGCACATCTCCGGGTGGTTCGCCACCTCGTCGGACACCGGGGGGAGATCGTCGGCGAACTCCAGCAGGAGCAGCAGACGATCCGCCTCCGGGGTCTCGAGGAAGTCGTCTCGGATCTCGGCGAGGATGTCAGGGACGTCGGTGGTGCTCATCCCTGAATTCTCACACGCTCAGAGGGAACCGGGCTCGCTGCCGGTGACGATCGGCACGCGCACCGCGCTGCCCCACTCGGTCCACGAACCGTCGTAGTTGCGCACGTTCTCGAATCCGAGCAGGTGCTTGAGCACGAACCAGGTGTGGCTCGAGCGCTCACCGATGCGGCAGTAGGCCACGACCTCGTCGCCGTCCGCCAGACCGGCGCCGTCGCGGTAGATGGCGTCGAGCTCGGCGCGGGACTTGAATCCCCCGTCCTCCGCGACCGCCTTCGCCCACGGCACGCTCTGCGCGGTGGGGATGTGGCCGGCGCGCAGGGTTCCCTCCTCCGGGTAAGCGGGGGCCGTCGTGCGCTCACCGCTGTACTCCTCGGGCGAGCGGACGTCGATGAGGGGCTTGCCGATGTGGGAGAGGACGTCCTCCTTGTAGGCGCGGATGACGGAGTCGTCGCGCTCCACGATCGGGTACTCGGTCGCGGGGCGAACCGTCGCCTCTCGGGTCAGCTCGCGACCCTCCGCGATCCAGCGGTCGCGGCCGCCGTCGAGGAGGCGCACGTCTTCGTGGCCGAACAGGGAGAAGACCCAGAGCGCGTAAGCGGCCCACCAGTTGTTCTTGTCGCCGTAGATCACGACGGTGTCGTCGCGGGCGATGCCCTTGCGGCTCAGCAGTTCGGCGAAGCCTTCGCCGTCGACGTAGTCGCGCACGACCGGGTCGTTGAGCTCGGTGTGCCAGTCGACCTTCACGGCGCCAGGGATGTGCCCGGTCTCATAGAGCAGCACGTCCTCGTCGGACTCCACGACCACCAGCCCGGGAGCGTCGAGACGTGCAGCGAGCCACTCGGTCGTCACCAGTCGCCCGGGCTCGGAGTACTCGGCGAACTTGGGGGAGGAGGAATCGAACTCGATGGCCATAGGGATCTCCAAAGCGGTGAGCGGACGATGTGTCTGTGCAGACGGCGTAATGTTGACCCGTCCCCTACGACGATAGATCCCCGCTGTGCGCCCTGCGCCGGAATCGTAAGACTTCGACACAGGCCAGCACCGACACAGGACCGTGATGACCGATACGACGAGCCGCACCGGCATCGTGCACCTCACCGAGCGCCAGCCCACCGTCAGCGGCCCCGAGATGCTGGCGAGCCTCGTGCCGCCCCCGCAGTTCGACACCGCGACCTTCGAGAGCTACCGTGCGGATGCCGCGTACCCCTCGCAGGAAGAGGCGAAGGAGACGCTGATGCGCTTCGCCGGCCGGGGCGCTCCCCTCAAGCGCGGAGGATTCTTCAGCCGCGCGAAGAAGGAGCCCGAGCTGAAGCCGGGCGTCTATCTCGACGGCGGCTTCGGCGTCGGCAAGACGCACCTGTTGGCGTCGATCTACCACGCCATGTCCGCCCGTCGGAAGTACTTCGGCTCGTTCATCGAGTACACCGCCCTGGTCGGCGCCCTCGGCTACAAGAACACCGTGGATCTGCTCAAGGGCGCTGATCTCCTCTGCATCGACGAGTTCGAACTCGACGATCCGGGCGACACCATGGTGATGACCCGTCTCCTCGGTGAACTGGTTCCGACCGGCACCCGCCTGGCTGCCACGTCCAACACGCCGCCGAACGCTCTGGGCGAGGGGCGCTTCGCGGCTCAGGACTTCCTCCGTGAGATCCATGCGATGTCCGACAGCTTCCAGACGCTGCGCATCGACGGAGTCGACTTCCGCCAGCGTGCACTCGACGGTCACGCTGTGGTGCTCGACGACGCGCAGTACGGTGAGGCGCTCGAGGCCGCCGGTGCCACGAAGCGCGCCTCCGATGACTCGTTCGACGAGCTGATCCGGCATCTCGCGCAGGTGCACCCCTCTCGGTACATACGTCTGCTGACCGGAATCGATCTGGTGGGCCTGCGTGGCGTCCACCAGCTGGTCGATCAGTCCGAGGCGCTGCGGCTGGTCGCCTTCGTCGATCGGGTGTACGACGCCCAGATCCCGGTTATCGCCACCGGGGCCGGTCTGGATGGCGTGTTCTCCGACGAGATGCTGTCGGGTGGATACCGCAAGAAGTATCTCCGCGCCATCTCTCGACTCAACGCGCTCACGCATTCTGCGTAACCACGAAGACCCCTGTAACGCGATGTTCACACCCAGGGGCAGGCTGTAACAGGGAAGAAACAAACTTCACGCATTGACGAAACCGCGTGTGGTCACACTGAAGCTCTCAATTACTTCGGATGTGAGGTTTTCCTATGGATGCTCCCGGCAACATCTCGTGGGCGATCACCGCGACAGCGCTGGTTCTGCTCATGACGCCCGGCGTCGCCTTCTTCTACGGCGGTCTCGTCAAGGCGAAGAGCGTCGTCAGCATGATGATGATGAGCTTCGGCTCGATCGGCCTTGTCGCCGTGCTGTGGATTCTCTTCGGGTACTCGATGAGTGCCGTCGACAGCCCGACCGCCTTCGCCGGCAACCCGTTCGCCGACTTCGGACTGGCGAACCTCGCCGCCGGTGAGGGCTCCAACGTGGCGCTGCTCGGCGTCGCGTACGGTGCGACCTTCGCCATCATCACCGTCGCGCTGATCTCCGGTGCCATCGCCGACCGTGCGAAGTTCGGCAGCTGGCTGATCTTCGCGGGTGTCTTCGCCACGGTCGGCTACTTCCCGGTCGCGGCCTGGGTCTGGGGTGGCGGTTGGATCATGAACCTCGGCACCACGCTCTTCGGTGAGGACAGCGGAATCGGCGTCATCGACTATGCCGGTGGTACCGCGGTGCACATCAACGCGGGTGCAGCAGCTCTCGCCCTGGCACTCGTCCTCGGCAAGCGCATCGGATTCCAGAAGGGCATCCTCAAGCCGCACAACGTGCCGCTGACGCTCCTCGGCGCCGCGCTGCTGTGGTTCGGCTGGTTCGGCTTCAACGCCGGTGCCGAGTGGCTCGCGGAGGACATGGGCGGTGTCGGACTCATCGGCCTGAACACCCTCGGCGCCACGGCTGCCGCGATCCTCGGCTGGATCCTCATCGAGCGCATCAAGGATGGCAAGGCCACGTCGGTCGGCGCCGCTTCCGGTGCGGTCGCCGGTCTGGTCGCCATCACCCCCGCCTGCGCCAACCTGACGCCGGGCTGGTCGCTGCTGCTCGGTGCCGTCGCCGGTGTCGTCTGCGCTCTCGCCGTGGAGCTGAAGTTCCGCCTCGGCTTCGACGACTCGCTCGACGTGGTCGGCATCCACCTCGTCGGTGGTCTGATCGGAACGCTCTACCTCGGCTTCTTCGCCACCGGCACCGGCCTGTTCGTGGGCGGCGACGCCCGCCAGCTCGCCGTCCAGGTGATCGCCGCGCTCGGTGTGCTGATCTACTCCTTCGTCGTCGCCTTCATCATCGGCTTCGCGATCGAGAAGACGATCGGCTTCCGCATCACGAACGAGGACGAGATCGCCGGTGTCGACCAGGTCGTCCACGGTGAAGAGGGATACGCACTCGCAGATGCATGAGGGGCGGTTAGGGTGACCGTGTGAGTTCTTCCAACGGCATCCTCTCCACTCTCGCGGAGATCCTGCGCACAGCACTCGGATCGAATCGGGCGTCTCGGACATCAGCTCCGAGGCGCCCGACTGCGCGTCTGCGCACAGAACCGCATATCAGCGCGGCGTCATCGCAGGACGATGCCGGTCGTGGTGCGGGAACCGCCACGCGACGGATCGACCCCGACCGCATCGGGGCGCTGCAGATCGAGTACTCACCGGATCGCGACGGCGCCCCGGATGCCGGCGAGATCATCTGGACCTGGGTGCCCTACGAGGAGAACGACGGGCGCGGCAAGGACCGGCCGGTGCTCGTGATCGGTCGCGAGTCCGCCGATCGCGTCTACGCGGTGCGGATGACGAGCAAGCCGCATGACGGCGACCGGGACTACCTCTCGATCGGCACCGGGGCGTGGGACTCTCAGGGGCGCGAGTCCTGGGTCGACGTGGAGCAGTTGTACAGCGTGCACGAGCGCGGCATGCGGCGCGAGGCCGCCGTCCTGGCTCGCGTACGCTACGACCGCGTGGCGGCGGCTCTCACGCGGCGTTACGGCTGGCGGGCTGCGGGCTGAGGGCAGGGAACGCCCGCAGCACCATGTCGACGAGGTCGGAGAGCGGCCGCGTCAGTGGATCCGTGGCCGGGAGTCCGGTGCTCAGCTCGATCTCATCGATCGCGTCCGACAGCTGTGCCGCGCTGAGATTCTCGTGGTTGACCGTGACCCCGATGACCTGAGTGTCGGCGAACGCTTCGATCAGCGCGATCTCGCTCGTGACGGTCGGCATGTCGACCATCGGGAAGTCTCCGAGCACCCTGCGTCCGGGTGCGTGCTGCACGATCACAGCGGCCGGCTGACTTCCGCGGAGGATATGTGCCGAGGTGATGTACGCGGGATGGCTGAGCGCGCCCTGGCCCTCGACGATGATCACGTCGGGATCCTCGCCCTCGAAGGCGGCGACGACCTGGTTCTCGACTTCGCCGGAGCAGAACTGCGGCACAAGGGCGTCGAGAGCCACTCCGTACTTGCCACCCTGGATGATCGTGGTCTGCCCCGTGCCCACCATGACGGCATGGATGCCCCGCTCGTTGAGCGCGCGGACGAGCAGAGTCGCTGTGGTGCGTTTGCCGATCGCGCCGTCGGTGCCCAGCACCGTGATGCGCGGGCAGGTGACGTCGAAGATGCGCCCGGAGAACAGGTGCAGATCCTTCTTCTCCTTGGGACGGCGGATGTCGGTGATCGTGACGCCGGCGAGGAGGCTCGCGGCGACGAACTCGACATCATCCGTGAGGAACTCATGGAGGCCGTTGATGATGTGCATCCCTCGCGAGATGCCGTCGAGCAGCACGGTGCGCTGGTCCTCGGAGAGCAGCCCGTCTGCGGGAGCGACGCCGCAGATCAGGTAGTCCGGAACATGTCCCGCGTGCGCGATGGCCGCGGCGAGACTGTCGAGGATCGGGATTCCCTTGGCGGTGCCGTCCAGCAGCATCCCGGCATCCGCGCCGGCGTGCGTGGTGTCGATGACGCTGAGGATCTCGTACTTCTCGGAGTGCCGGACGAGACCGTTGGCGGTCTTGCCGTCCTGTTCGCCGAACTGGCCTTCGCAATACACGATGGCCGAGGTGCCGAAGGGGAGAGCGATCGGCGCGGCCCACTCGCGCGCGGCAGGATCGATCGAACGGGGTAGGGATGACACGGGCAGGACGCTCCTCGCACTCGCACAGAGGAGGCGACGGAGAACGAAATGGCCGAGAGGCCCGTTGGTCGACAAGAAGTCTTCCCTGACGCCGGCAAGATGCCGACGAGCTCACCGTAGCAGTGCCACCTGGGACCGGGCCGCGAGCGTGCGACCACGTTCCCTTCTCCGCGTTCGCGCGAGTTCCGGCAATCCGTTCCGGGGCGGGTGCCGAACCATCGTTGAGCCGCAACCGCGGCGAAGCACAAGGAGGAATCATGCGTTTCATCCCCACCAAGGTCCACGGTGCACTCGACTACATCGTGGGTATCGCGCTCATCGCCGCACCGTGGCTGTTCGGCTTCGCCGGCATGGGCGGTCCCGCTGTCGTCATCCCGATCGTCCTGGGTGTCGGACTCATCGTGTACAGCCTGTTCACGAAGTACGAATGGGGCCCCTTCGGCTTCATCCCGATGCCCGTCCACCTCGTGTTCGACATCGTCGCGAGCCTCTTCCTGGCGCTGTCGCCGTGGATCTTCGGCTTCTCCGGCGAAGCCCTGAACGTCTGGCTGCCCCACGTCGTGGTCGGCGCCGCCGTGATCGTCGTCGTGCTGTTCTCGCAGCCTCAGCCGGCACCGTCGCGCACCAGGGCCGCCACCGCGTGAGCCGTACCCCGGGAGGTCACGCTGTCTCGTGAGACTCCTCAGATCCTGTGATGACATGAGTCGGGCCGCTGTTCTCCTCGGGAGCAGCGGCCCGACTCATGTCGACTGCAGCAGGATCAGGCGAACACGCCGTCGCCGACGTTGCCGACGTATTGCACGTCGAGGCCGGCAGGCGACGAGGTCACCGTGTACGTGCTGCCGGTCGGGAAGTCTCCCGTTATCGAGAAGGCACCCATGTCACCGGTCTCGGTGGGGGTGAGAGCGATGCCGTTCGCGATGGTCACGACGTTGCCGTTCTCGGTGACGAGCCATCCGCCCGGCGCGGAGACGACGAAGTCCACCCCTTCCGGCAACACGAAGGTGATCGTGACGTCGCCGGGCTCGTAGTCTCCCGAGGCGCCGAATCCGTTGTAGTTGGAACCGTTCAGGAAGATGCCCGCGCCACCGAAGGCATTGCCGGTGACGAACAGAGTTCCTCCTCCTGTGCTCGCGGCGGCGAGCGGGACGCCCAGCGCGATGGCGACGACAGGGACCGACCAGACGCCGGCCGTGAGGATGGTGCGTCGTGCGATTCCGGTTTGCTCTTCCACCTGGCCTGGTCCTTTCGATCGGTGGCGGGTCATGAGAGAACCCTACGAGATGCCTCGAGGTGCGGGATAGGCGCGCCGTGAGGCGCAGTCTGTGAGCCGCCGTCTGTGAGGCGCGGTCTCAGGGCCGCAACGCCTCGCAGAGCCACCGCGCGTAGTGGTTCCACGGGAGGTCAGCGCTCTGAAGGGACGTGATGTGCTCCGCGAGCGGGGTCGCGAGCGTGAACCACTCGCCGCCCTCGCGAAGAGAGGCGAACTCCTGGTGGCGCCGGCGCTCCAGGGTCCTGTCCCCGCGTTCGAACGCGAGCAGTTCGTCGTGCCGGATGGCCTTGAGCCGCTGTCGTGGCCTGTGGCTCGTGCCGATCTTGACCCGTCGATCGAACCGGAGGTAATAGACGACATCCACCCGGGGGAGTGGAAGGCCATCATCTGGCACATCTCCGTAGCGCCATCCGCATACGGCGCACACCCATGCCTGGTCCACGCGCGTCCCGGTCAGGCTCGCACAGAGGAGGCACGGGCCGGGGAGGGCGTCGGTCGAGTCCATGGCGCGAATCTACGCGCCGCCACAGACAGGAGAAGAAAGAAGCCCCCGACGTATCGAGAGCTTCTGAATGGTGGGCGATACCGGACTCGAACCGATGACCTCTTCCGTGTGAAGGAAGCGCGCTACCAACTGCGCCAATCGCCCATGAGCTGTGAGGCTCGACAACCGATACTACCCGACCCGACGCGGCCCCGATGACCATCCGGCGAGACACGCGCGAGATTCGCTTCGGGTTTTGACACCGGCCGATCATCGGCTAATGTTTCATGAGTGCCCGGGACAACCGGGAACGAAATGCGGATGTAGCGCAGTTGGTAGCGCACAACCTTGCCAAGGTTGGGGTCGCGAGTTCGAGTCTCGTCATCCGCTCGAGTGTAGAGGGTCTTCTTCGGAAGGCTCTTTACGCGTGGGGTCAATCCACACGGTGGCGTGGCCGAGCGGCTAGGCACCGGCCTGCAAAGCCGTTTACACGGGTTCGAATCCCGTCGCCACCTCGCACACAACTGAACAGCCTTTCATAGGCGCGATTGGCGCAGCGGTAGCGCGCTTCCCTGACACGGAAGAGGTCACTGGTTCGATCCCAGTATCGCGCACAGACAAACCCCCGGTTCTCCGGGGGTTTTTTCGTGTTCGGGGGACATACGCAAGACTGGTCGCATGTCGCTTTCGCCAGCCCGCCGGCTCGGTATCTGGAGCCTCAGGCTCGATGCCGCCTACTGTCTGATCCTCGGGGTGCTCGTCGCTGCGGCGGCACCGCAGATCGCGACCGTCATGCGCGTGCCGCTGCCGCTCCTGTTCGCAGCGGGAATCATCGTCGTTGTCTGGGCATGCGCGGTGCTGTGGATGGTTTCCCGCCTGCGCCTGGCGCCGGCGCTCCGACTCGTGCTGGGAGTGAACATCGTGGCGACGGCCTTGATCGGCGCCGCCTCCGTCGTCGCTGAAACGCCGGTCATCGCCATCGTGGTTCTCGCTGTCGCGCTGGAAGTCGCTCTCTTCGCGGTGAGTCAGGCGATCGCCGTGCGTGGGCTCGCCCGGGGCCGCACCGCTTGAGTCGAGCGGGTCTGTCGACGGTGGTCACGTGCGGCGAGGCGACGGCGTGGGCGTGAGATCGCTCGCAGTCGCGACGTCCGCACCCACCGCGTGGGCCATCAGGTCCAGCGGGTCGAACCCGGTGCCGAGGAGCAACCGCACGCGCCAGAAGGATTCGGCCCCCAGCGCGGGAAGGCCGGTCAGCTGGAAGAGTTCGACGAGCGTGCACAGGGCGAGGGCGGACGCCCCGATGGCGACAGCGCTCGACCTGGGGAGCAGGAACGCGACGACGAGGTAGATCATGACGGCGTTGAGGGCATCACCGAGCAGACCGGGCGCGCGCGTGTGGGGATGCCGTGCAGGGCTGCTACGACATCTGGTCGATCAGGAGCTCTCCGTGGGCGTTGAGGCTCTCCATCATCCGCGCGATCCTCGCCGCGTCGATCTTCGCGACCTTCGGCTCGTCGAACGCCAGGACGAGCGGGATGCTCGGATGCACCCACGCGGTGAGCCGGCCCACAGGGTTCTTGCCGTCGGGCAGCCAGGTCATCATGAAGCTCTCCTGCCGGCGGAGCTTCGTGGCGATGACGATCTTCAGGTGCGCCAGAGTCACGTCGTCGATCTCGATCGGAGGACGTGAGCTGTTGTACTCGAGGGTTCCCATGCGAGCACGGTACGTCGGGCTCGGCGCGGCGGGCAGGGGCTTGACGAAGCGGGCCGGCCTGTCTAGGACGCGGGGTGATCCTCCGGCAGGTCGATGACCTCGTCCACGAGCAGGATTCCGCCTGTCGAATTCGCCGAGTGCATCAGCTCCTCGACCCACTTCACGTTGATCGAGGGCGCCTCGGGGTCGTCGAAGGTGAAACGCAGCGGGATCGAGGGGTGCAGCCAGATGGTGGAACGACCGGGAGCATCATTCTCCGAGTGCATCCAGGAGAGGGTGAAGCTCTCGTTGCGGCGCAGCTTGGTCGCGACCACCATCTTCAGATGCGCCAGAGCGCGATCCTCGATGTGGATGGGCTCTGAGCCGACGCCGTAATTCAATGTGCCCATACTCGTAACAATAGTGTCCTCGTCATGCTCCGAATGACCGCCATCCCGGCCCTAGAGTGGCTACGTGAGCCGGCTCCCTGACACCCGACCGTCCGGTTGTGTCGAGGCACGCATCTCCGACTCCGGCGCACTGCTGCTCATCAGCCTCGGAGCGAGCGCGCTCATGATGTGGCGCTTTCGTCCGTGGCGGTGGCTGACGCTCGCGGTTGGCGCACTCGTCCTGCTCGAGTTCGGCTTCTTCGCGCTCATCGGCGCCCTCGATCTCGTCGCGCTGCTCGTCGGCACCATCGGCCTCCTGCTCGTCGCATCGGTCGTCGTGCTGATCGTCCACAACGCCTGGCGGGTGCTCGACCCCGGGCGCCTCGTGTTCCTCTCACCCGATCGTCGCGCATGCCTCGACATCATCTACCGTGCCGACGGCCGTGTCACGCCGGCCAACCATTGCCGCGCGATCGGTGCCCGGAGCGCGCCGGCGCTCAGAGCGGCGGTGGGGTCATGGCTGCGTCAGACCGCGCCGAGAGACCTCGACATCCGCGCGCAGAACCTGCAGGTGGCCGCGCACTACAGGGGGCAGTTCCCCGAGCTCCAGATCATCGGACGGGACTGGATGGGCCATGTCCGATTGGGCATGGTCGTGAGCGCGGACGCTCCTCGCTCGGGCCGCTGAGCGGGCCGGTCGTTCTCACTCCTGGCCGCGCGGCGTCCTCTTGACGACGTCATAGGCGGCGAGAGCAGCCTTGCGCGTCTCGCCGAGGTCGACGATCGGTTCTTGCGCGAGCGTGTCCCCGGTCCACTGCGTCACGTACAGCCCTTGCGGGTCGAACTTCTTGGCCTGCAGCTCGGGGTTGAAGATGCGGAAATAGGGGGCAGCGTCCGCACCGGAGCCCGCGACCCACTGCCAGTTGAACGGATTGCTCGCCCCATCGGCGTCGACGAGCGTGTCCCAGAACCATTCCTCACCACGGCGCCAGTCGATCATCAGGTTCTTGATAAGGAACGACGCGGTGACCATCCGCACGCGGTTGTGCATGAAGCCGGTACGCCAGAGCTCCCGCATCCCCGCATCCACGAGTCGCACGCCGGTGTCTCCGCGCTGCCACGCCTCCAGGTGGCTCGGCTTCAGGCGCGGCCAGGGGAAGGCGTCGAATTCTCGTCGCAGGTTCTTCGTCGCGAGGTCGGGGAAGTGGAAGAGCGTGTGCCACGCGAACTCCCGCCACCCGATCTCCGACAGGAATCCGCCGGCGCCCTCGGTGTCCACGGACTCGGCCCACACCGTGAAGGGGCTGAGCTCGCCCCAGCGGAGTCGCGGCGAGAGCAGCGAGGTCGCCCCGGCCGCCGGCTCGTCGCGCGCGCGGTCGTATGCCGGGAGATCCTCGTCGAGGAAGGCTCTCAGCCGGCGACGGGCCGCGGGCTCTCCGGGCTCCCACGTCTCCCGCAGTCCGGCTGCCCAGTCCGGTCGTGTCGGCAGCAAGCCCCAGTCGTCGAGGTCGTCGGATGCCGTCGCAGCGCCGAATCCGTCGATCGTCCGCGGCTCCGGCAGCGGCGAGCGCGGGGCCGGCAGCGCGAGGCAGGCCCGCCAGAACGGCGTGAAGACCGAGTAGTGCGTGCCGCTGCCGGTGGTGACGGTCCAGGGCTCGTGCAGCAGCGAGCCCGCGAACGAGGTGACGTCGAGCCCGTCTGCACGCAGCGCGGTCTTCAGCTCCGCATCGATCTTGCGCTCGGGGCCACCGTAGCGACGGTTCCAGACCACCGCGCCGGCTCCGCTCTCCTGTGCGATCTCGTGTACGACCCTGCCGGCGGGGCCGCGGCGCAGCACGAGCGTCGCGCCTCGTTCGCGCATTCGCTCGCTCAGCGATGCGAGGGAGTGATGCAGCCACCAGCGCGCAGCTCCGCCGTGCGGGCGGATCCCTGGCGACTCCTCATCGAGCACGAACAGTGCGATGACGGGTTCCCCTCGATCGATCGCCGCCCTCAGCGCCGGATTGTCGGCGAGGCGGAGGTCGTCGCGGAACCAGACGATCGTAGGGGAGGACATGGCACCATTCTCGCGGAGGCGGACGACATCGTGCCGTTCACCGGCCGCGACGAGTGGAGCGTCGCGCCGGCTCGCCGGTGGCCCAGAGAGCCCAGATGACCAGCACGGGCTGCAGGAACAGGCGTCCGAAGCGTCGGGCGTCGGTGTCGAGCCCGGGCGTCGAGCGCCGCGTGCGCCACTGGTGGATGTTGCCGGGCAGCACGGCGACGAAGAACGCCGCGGTCGCCCATCCGACGCGTCGACGTTCCCGCGGAAGAGCGATGAGTCCTGCGGCGAGCGCGATCTCGGCCGCCCCCGAGGCGATCACGATGTCGTTCTTGTCCAGGCGGGTGATCCGGGTCGCCCAGTCCGGCACGACCACCCGGAACCCGCGTGTGCCGACGAAGTGAAGCACGCCGATCGCGCCGAGAGCGAGGGCGAGGACCCACCGTGCGATTGCTCTGCTCATCCGCTCACGCTACCTCGCCCGACCGTCGACTACTCGTTCGCCGTCGCGCGCGTCTGCTCCCAGGTGCGCAGTCCGTCGGCGATCTCGGGGGAGTGGGTGTGGTGCAGATAGTGCTCGCCATCGATCGGGATGACTGTGCCGTCGTTGACGGTGGCGGCCTGGCGCTCGTGCAGCGACAGCCACTCCGGGGTGACGGCGTTGTGCGCCACGACGAACAGCAACAAGGGCAGATCCGTGGGGAAGCGTGCATCCTTCGCATCCGCGAAGTTCGTGCGGATGCGGTCCATCTCATCGAGGATGGTGGGCGTGAGCGCGTTGCGATTGCTGATCAGCGTGATCTGCTCGCGGGCGTCGTCCGAGTATGCCGGCTCGTCGTAGCCGACCCCGTCGATCGCCTTGACCACTCGGATGAGGCCGAGGTTCTTCGCGGCGGACAGGAGACCGATCGGGAACACGATGTCCATGTTCGGCTGTCCCGGCACGCTGGTGTCGATCCCGACGAACGCGGACACCTCGTCGCGGTAGCGGTTCGTGTACTCGATGCCGTAGATCCCGGCGATGGAGTGCCCCGCCAGGATGTACCGGTCGATATCGAGCTCCTGCAGCGCGGCGTGCACCTCGGTCACGATGTTCTCGGTGGTGCGAGGGCGGTCGGTGCTGTCACTCAGGCCGTAGCCGAACGGTTCGACGACGACCACGCGGTGATCCTGCGCCAGATCGTCGACGAGCGGTGCGAAGTCGAGAACGGGTGACGCGGTGCCGTAGCCCGGGAGGAGCACGATCGTCGACGGACCGCTCCCCGTCACCAGCACGTTCATCTCACGGCCGTCCACCGTCACGGGCTGCCCGTACGGCTCTATCTGATCCGCCTCGGCACCGCTCGCCACGACGTTGACGAGCGTCGTCGTCGCCAGCCCGACCGCCAGGACGCCGGCGATCCCGGACAGGACGAACACTGCTCTCTTCGCGAACTTCTTCACAGGAACCTCTCTTGCAGCGCGCGGTGCGCTCCTGTCCTCCAGCGTTCCCGGTCCGGTGGGCCGCCGCGTCGCTCCAGCGCAGACAGTCATCTACCGCGTTCGCGGTACACGGATTCACCCCAGCGGGGGATCCGCCGAGACGGTCGCCGCGGAATACTGGAGTGATGTTGTCCCCACGCGACCCGGAGATCGCGCGCCGCGTGCGAGATGTGATCGTCATCGCGATGGTCGTGGCGTTCGCGGTCCTGCCGATCCCGGATGATCTCTATCGAGCGCGGGGACTGCTCATGATCCCGGCGCTGGTCCCTGCCGCCGCGATGCTGGTTCGCCGCAGGCGGCCGCTGGTCGTACTCGCGGTGAGCCTGCTGTGCGCGATCCTCGTCGCCACGGCCGGCATCATCGCCCCGAGTGCACTCGTGGCGGCTGCGGTGGCCGCATTCACGGTCGTCGATCAGCGCGGCCGACTCATCGGAGTGATCGCGGTGGTGAGCGCGGCCCTCATCGCCTACCTCTCGAACGGACTCGCGCTGGGCGGCGATCTGTTCGACTCCACGGCGTTCCAGTTCGTGGTGCTCATCCTCCTCGGCGGCGCCCTCGGTGACGCCACGCGGTCTCGACGGGAGGTGCTCGCCGGCATCACCGAGCGCGCGGAACGTGCGGAGCACGGGCGCGACGAGGAAGCACGTCGGCGCGTCGCCGAGGAGCGGGTACGCATCGCCCGCGATCTGCACGATGTCGTCGCGCACCAGATCTCGGTGATCAGTCTGAACGCCGGCGTCGCCTCGTCGGCGCTGGAGACGAGACCCGAGCGCGCGCGCGAGGCCCTGACGACGATCCGCAGCGCGTCCCGCACGGTTCTCACAGACATCGGCGGGCTCATGGCGTTGCTCCGCTCTGATGACACGGACGACGCGCGATCGCTTCATCCGCAGAGCGGTCTCGGCGAACGGGACGCACTCATCGCGCGCTTCACCGCGGTCGGCCTGCACGTCGACGTGGATCGAGATCACATCGCCGCCACCCTCTCCCCGGCAAGCGATCATGTCGCCTACCTCGCCCTCCAGGAGGGGCTGACGAACGCCCACAAGCATGGCGTGGGCGGGGAGGTCACGGTGTCGATCCACACGGATGCCGATGCTCTCGTGCTCACGCTCGTCAACGCCCGGAGCACGTCGTCCACGGCGCGGACCGTGAGCGGCCATGGCCTTCGGGGCCTCCGTGAACGGGTCACCGCGGTACGAGGACAGGTCGACACCGATGACACGGACGGGCGGTTCGTCCTCTCGGTGCGGATCCCCGCAGAGAGCGGCAGCGCATGAGCATCTCCGTCATCGTCGTCGACGACCAGCCCCTCGTGCGCCAAGCCGTGCGCGACATCCTGACCGACGGCGGACTCCGGGTGGTCGGCGAAGCGGCGAACGGACGGCAGGCCGTGGCCCTGGTCGCCGATCACGAGCCCGATGTCGTACTGATGGACATCCGGATGCCCGAGATGGACGGCATCGCCGCGACCGAGTCGATCTGCGCGGAACGACGCGGCAGCCTGGCGCGGGTGCTGATCCTCACCACCTTCGAAGAGGACGAGTACGTGGTGGCGGCGCTGCGCGCGGGCGCGAGCGGCTTCATCGGCAAGGGCGCGGAGCCCGACGAGATCGTGCACGCCGTCCGGACGATCCACGCGGGGGAGTCGCTTCTGTCGTCGGCCGCGACGCGCGCGCTCATCGAGCGATCACTGCGGCGCGCGGCCCCGACGATGTCCCGCGCTCAGGGGGAGATGCTCGCGCGACTCACTGCCCGTGAGCGGGAGGTGCTCCTCCTCGTCGCAGGAGGGCGGACGAATCAGGAGATCGCCGGGGAGCTCACGATCTCGCCGCACACGGCGAAGACGCATGTGCACCGGATCATGGCGAAGCTCGATGCGCGAGATCGGGCACAGCTCGTGATCCTCGCCTACGAATCCGGTCTCGTGATCGCCGGCGCCTGAGGGCTCGCGTTCATCGACGATCGAATCGTGCGCGGGAACCCCGCCACAGCGGTCAGGACGCCCCGGGCATGCGAGTAGCCTAGATCCAGACCCAGATGGAGTGATCAGTGCCTGAAAACGCCCAGCCGACAGACGGCTTCGCCCTGTTCTCTGACCGATCCGTCGTCGCCATGCGCGTCAACGGCATCCTCAAGGACCTCGCGACCACAGTGACCGACGCCGACGAGGTCGAGGCGGTCACGATCGACAGCCCCGACGGGCTGAACATCCTGCGCCACTCGACGGCGCACGTGCTGGCGCAGGCGGTGCAGCGGATCAACCCGCAGGCGAACCTCGGCATCGGCCCGCCCATCACCGACGGCTTCTACTACGACTTCGGCGTCGACTCGCCGTTCACGCCGGAGGACCTCAAGGCGATCACCAAGGAGATGCAGCGGATCGTCCGCGAGGGTCAGCGCTTCGTACGCCGCGTCGTCACGGACGACGAGGCCCGCGCCGAACTCGCCGACGAGCCGTTCAAGCTCGAGCTGATCGGCCTGAAAGGCGGGAAGGAAGCCGCCGAGGGCGCTTCGGTCGAGGTCGGCGAGGGCGAGCTGACGATCTACGACAACACCACGCGCGACGGCGAGGTCGTCTGGAAGGACCTCTGCCGCGGACCGCACCTGCCCAACACGCGCATGATCGGCAACGGCTGGGACCTCACCCGCATCGCCGCCGCCTACTGGCGCGGGAGTGAGAAGAACCCGCAGCTGCAGCGCATCTACGGGACGGCCTGGCCCACCAAGGACGAGCTGCGCGCCTATCAGCACCGGCTCGAAGAGGCGGCCAAGCGCGATCACCGTCGCCTGGGTAAGGAACTCGACCTGTTCTCGTTCCCCGAGGAGATCGGTTCGGGACTGTCGGTATGGCACCCGCGCGGCGGCATGATCCGCGGCGAGATGGAGCAGCACGCACGCAAGCGCCACATCGAGGGCGGCTACACGTACGTGTATACGCCGCACATCTCGAAGGAGGACCTCTTCCTCACCTCGAACCACCTCGTCACCTACAAGGACGGCATGTTCCCGCCGATCGTCATGGACGAGGAGCGCGACGACGAGGGCCACATCACCAAGCAGGGCCAGGACTACTACCTGAAGCCCATGAACTGCCCGATGCACATCCTGATCTACAAGGAGCGTGCACGCAGCTACCGCGACCTGCCGCTGCGCTTCGCCGAGAACGGCACGGTGTACCGGAACGAGCTCTCCGGTGCGCTGCACGGACTGACCCGTGTGCGCGGCTTCACTCAGGACGACTCGCACCTGTTCGTCACGCCCGACCAGCTCGAGGGCGAGGTGGCGAAGGTCCTCGATTTCATCCTCTCGATGCTCCGCGACTTCGGCCTCACCGATTTCGAGCTCGAGTTGTCGATGAAGGACGATGAGAAGTCGAAGTGGATCGGCTCCGACGAGTTCTGGGAGTCGTCGACCGACGCGCTCCGCCGCGTCGCCGTCGCCTCCGGGCTGAAGCTCACCGAGGTGCCGGGCGAGGCCGCGTTCTACGGACCCAAGATCGACCTGAAGACACGCGATGCGATCGGCCGCACGTGGCAGCTGTCGACCGTGCAGGTCGATCCCAACCTGCCAGAGCGCTTCGACCTCGAGTTCATGGACAAGGACGGGCAGAAGAAGCGTCCGATCATGATCCACCGCGCACTGTTCGGCTCGATCGAGCGCTTCTTCGCGATCCTGCTCGAGCACTACGCCGGTGACTTCCCGGTGTGGCTGTCGCCGGTGCAGGTGGTCGGCATCCCCGTCGCCGACGACTTCGCCGACTACCTCGGCGACGTCATCCACACGCTGCGGGACTCCGGCGTCCGCGCCGAGCTCGACACGTCGGATGACCGGATGCAGAAGAAGATCCGCACGCACACGACCGGCAAGGTTCCGCTGCTGCTGATCGCCGGGGAGAAGGATCGCGACGCCGGTACCGTCTCGTTCCGCTACCGCGACGGCACGCAGGAGAACGGTGTGCCGATCGCGGACGCCGTGGCCCGCATCCGCGCGGCGATCGACACGCATGCGCTCGTGCAGACGGCAGGGGATCTGGTGTGACCCTTCGACTCGCTCCGCTCGCTCACGGACCCGCCGGTGTCTGAGATGGTCGAGGACGCCGGCCATCTCGCCGGTGTGCCCGACGAGTTCCAGCGGCTGTGGACCCCGCATCGGATGGCGTACATCCAGGCGGGGCCGGAGCCGCTGCGTGAGGAGTGCCCGTTCTGCGAGGCTCCGAAGCACCCGGACGCCGAGCGTCTGATCGTCGCGCGTGGCGAGACGGCGTACGTGCTGCTGAACCTGTTCCCGTACAACTCGGGCCACCTGCTGGTGTGCCCGTATCGCCACATCGCCACGTACGACCAGGCGTCCGCGGAGGAGGTCGCCGAGATCGGCGCTCTCACCCAGATCGGCATGCGGGTGCTGCGCGAGGTGTCACACTGCGACGGCTTCAACCTGGGCATGAACCAGGGAGCCGTCGCCGGCGCTGGCGTCGACGGGCACCTGCACCAGCACATCGTGCCGCGGTGGACGTCGGATGCGAACTTCTTCCCGATCATCGCCAAGACCAAGGCGCTCCCGCAGCTCCTCGGCGAGGTGCGGGAGGCCGTGGCGAACGCGTGGCCTAGCGGACCTGACGCGCGGTGAACTGCATGCGCGGATTCGCGTAGAACTCCTGCGCCTCGACCAGGAGGAGCTCGCGCTCTCCTGATTCGAGCGTCGCCTTGAGCAGGTCGTACACGCTGGACGCGGTGCGCTCGAGCGCGGTCTTCGCGCTGCCGGTCTCGACGTAGTGCGCGGTGAACAGCGCGGCGGTGACGTCACCTGATCCGTTCGCCTTCATCGGCAGATGCGGGGTCTGCACGATCCAGGCGCCGTGCTCGTCCGCGGCCAGCATCTCGATCGTTCCCTCTTCGCGATCGGGTCGTTCGACGCTGGTCACCAGGACGGTGCGCGGCCCCATCGCGTGGGCGAGGTCGACGGAGGCGAGCGTGGACTCCAGCGTGTCGGGTTCGGTGTTGGTGAGGAACCCCAGCTCGAACTGGTTCGGCGTGATGATGTCGGCCACCGGCACGACCTTCTCGCGCAGCAGGACAGGGATGGCGGGAGCGACGAAGCACCCGGACTTGGCGTTGCCCATGACGGGATCGCAGGCGTAGATCGCGGCGGGGTTCGCCGCCTTCACCCTGGCGACCGCGTCGATGATCACATCGCCGATGCCCTCGCCGCCCTGGTAGCCGCTGAGGATCGCGTCGATCTGTCCGAAGACCCCGCGCTCCTCGATGCCGGTGATGACCTCGCGCACGTCGTCGGGAGCGATCAGCGGACCTCGCCAGGCGCCGTAGCCGGTGTGGTTGGAGAAGTTCACGGTGTAGACCGGGAGCACCTCCACGCCGATGCGCTGCAGCGGGAAGACCGCTGCCGAGTTCCCGACGTGACCGTATGCGACGGCGGACTGGATGGAGAGGATCTTCATCTCCCGATCCTTTCATTCAGGGCGCACTGCTGTGCGCGTCGAGGGATCATCGCACTGCCGCGACGAGGTCGGTGACGAGCGTGGCCGCATCGTCGTCGGAGAGGTCGTGCACGGTGAGGCGCAGGTGGTGGGACGGCTCCGCCCGGTCGCCCAGCGCGAACTCGTCGCCGGTGCGGGCGAGCCACCCGCGGCGCATCAGGCGTTCCACGACGACGCGCGCCGGGCGTGGCAGCTCGATCCAGAGGCTGAGGCCGTCGGTGACAGGAGCGTCGATGCCGTGTTCGCGCAGCCGCGCGGTGAACGCCGCGTTGCGGGCGGCGTAGTGCGCCCCGGCTGCCGTGACGCGGGCGGAGACGTCGTCATCCGTGAGCTGCGCGAGCGTGAGGCGCTGCAGCAGATGGCTCACCCAGGTCGTGCCGGGGCTCAGGCGCATCGCGAGCCGGTCGGCGGTCTCGGAGTCCGTCGCCGCGATCGCGAGGCACATGTCGGGTCCGAGGAACTTCGACACCGAGCGCACCAGGGCGTAACGACGATGCCCCGGTCCGATCAGCGACTCGTAGGGGCGCTGGGACAGCATCGAGAAGTGGTCGTCCTCGATCAGGAGCACGTAGGGGTGATCGACGAGCACCTCGCGCAGCTCTGCGGCGCGCTGAGCAGACAGGCTGGCGCCGGTGGGGTTCTGTGCCCGCGGGGTGCAGATGACGGCGCGGACCCCGGCGGCGAGCGCGGCGCGCAGCCCCTCGACGGTCATCCCCTCGGCGTCGACCGGCACCGGCACCGCGCGATAGCCGCCGAGACGCACGGTGTGGATGCTGGCGAGGAAGCACGGGTCCTCCAGCGCGACCGCGTCGTCGCGGGTCAGCGCCTGGGCGAGCAGGCGCTCGACCGCATCGACCGCGCCACTGGTCACGGTGATCCGGAAGTCGGTGTCGCTGAGGTCAGGGGCGACCCAGTCGCGCGCCCACGCGTCGAGCCCGCGGTCGATCACGGGCTCGCCGTAGAGCACGGGCCGCCCGGCGACGGTGGCCAGCGCCGGGGTGGGATCGGGGATCAATGCGGGATCGGGGTTGCCGGTCGCCACGTCGCGCAGAACCGTGTCGGAGGCGTAGCCCTCCTGCGCGACGGCATCCACGCCGGCGATCACCGTGCCGGCCCGACCACGCGAGACGACGAGCCCCGCCTGGGCGAGCTGGCGGTATGCGGACACGGCGGTGTTCCGATTGACGCCGAGCGTCGCAGCGAGCTCGCGCACCGGAGGGAGCAGGCTTCCCGGCCGTAGCACACCACGTTCACGAAGGGCGCGCACGCTGTCGGCGATGTCGGCTGCGGTGGTCCCTCGGATGTCGTCGCTCATGTGTCCTCAGGACCGATTCTAGGTCGTGCCGGACGATGCTATCTTTTGACATAGATCAAAGTTGTCTTCGGATCACGCCAAGAGCCTCGTCGATCGGCTCACCGAGAGGAACGTCATGTCCAGCACCGAACAGGCCACCACCGGATCCGCGCGCGTGAAGCGCGGCCTCGCGGAGATGCTCAAGGGCGGCGTCATCATGGACGTCGTGACCGCCGATCAGGCGAAGATCGCCGAGGATGCCGGAGCCGTCGCCGTGATGGCGCTCGAGCGGGTGCCCGCCGACATCCGCGCGCAGGGCGGCGTCTCGCGGATGAGCGACCCCGACATGATCGACAGCATCATCGACGCCGTCTCGATCCCGGTCATGGCGAAGGCGCGCATCGGCCACTTCGTCGAAGCCCAGGTGCTGCAAGAGCTCGGCGTCGACTACATCGACGAGTCCGAGGTGCTCTCGCCCGCGGACTACGTCAACCACATCGACAAGTACGGCTTCACCGTGCCGTTCGTGTGCGGTGCGACCAACCTGGGCGAGGCCCTTCGCCGCATCAACGAGGGTGCCGCGATGATCCGCTCCAAGGGCGAGGCCGGGACGGGCGACGTCTCGGAGGCGATGAAGCACATCCGCAAGATCCGCGGGGAGATCGCCGCCCTGACGGCGCTGCCGAAGGACGAGCTGTTCGTCGCCGCGAAGGAGCTGCAGGCGCCCTACGAGCTGGTTGCGGAGATCGCGGAGACCGGCAAGCTCCCGGTCGTCCTGTTCGTGGCCGGCGGCGTCGCGACGCCCGCGGACGCGGCGATGATGATGCAGCTCGGCGCCGACGGCGTGTTCGTCGGCTCCGGCATCTTCAAGTCGGGCAACCCGGTGGAACGCGCCAAGGCCATCGTCAAGGCCACCACCTTCTACGATGACGCGAAGGTCATCGCCGAGGTCTCCCGCGGACTCGGCGAAGCGATGGTCGGCATCAACGTATCCGACCTGCCGGCGCCGCACCGCCTGGCCGAGCGTGGCTGGTAGCACTCGCGTCGGCGTCCTGGCGCTCCAGGGCGATGTGCGCGAGCATGCCGCCCTGCTCGCGGGCCTGGGCGCCGACGTCGTCCTCGTCCGACGCCCGCAGGAGCTCGCCGCGGTCGACGGACTGGTCATCCCCGGTGGCGAATCGAGCGTGATCGACAAGCTCTCGCGCATCTTCGGCATGCGCGAGCCCATCAGAGCCGCGATCACGGCCGGCCTGCCCGTGTACGGGACCTGCGCCGGCCTGATCCTGCTCGCCGACACGGTGCTCGACGGCATCGACGGACAGCAGTCGTTCGGCGGGATGGACATCGCTGTGCGGCGCAACGCCTTCGGACGCCAGACCGAGTCGTTCGAGACCGAGATCGCCGTACCCGTGCTCGGCGACCCCCCGGTGCACGCGACCTTCATCCGTGCGCCGATCGTGGAGCGCGTCGGGGCGGACGTCGACGTGCTGGCGTCCCTCGCGGACGGTACGGTCGTCGCGGTGCAGCAGGGGAACCTGCTCGGGACGAGCTTCCACCCGGAGGTCGACGGCGAGACGCGCTTCCACGCCCGCTTCCTCGAGAGCGTGCGGGAACGCGTCGCCGGGTGATACCGGGGTGCGGAGCGACCCGCCGCGCACCGGGGCGAGACGGGCAGGTCGCCGAGCTCGGACTATTCTCTTGTGAGTGACTGGATCCAGGGCTGAGGCTGCGTATGCACGTGCCGTCACCGCTTTCAGCACTCCGACGCTCGATCTGCTTCACGGCCGTTTCGCCCCGTTCGTCGTGGCGTCTCTCACGCTGCTGTTCAGCGCCGACCGGGCGTCGGTGGCGGTTGCGGATGCGCATGCCGAACTCGCGGAGGTGCTCGAGGAGCTCCGTGCGGCAGGGTATGACGACGAGGATGACAGGCGGTTGCCTTCCGGGAGCGGCCGCGACGTGTGTCGCAACTGGGTGCGTCTGGGCTGGCTGATCCAGCAGATCGACGACGACACCGAGGTCTATCGGTTGTCGGCGCATGCCGTCGCAGCACTCGAGATATCGGGCCGCACCGGCGGAGGTCGTACGCGGGTGTCGAACTCCCGTGTGCGCACGCTGCTCGAGGCCGTGGAGCGGCTTTCGGTCAACGCGGAGGTCGACCCGGTTCGCCGCTTGTCGCGATTGCGCGCGGAGCGTGATGCGATCGACGCCGAGATCGCTCGCATCGAGCAGACCGGAGTCTCGGCTCCCGCGGACGACGAGGAGCTCCTCGAAGAGGCGGAGAACGTCCTGCATCTGGCTCGCGAGCTGCCGGCGGACTTCACTCGTGTGGCCGAGTCGCTCCGATCCATGCAGCGCGACGTCGTCGCGCATCTCCGGCGGGACGAGCGGCCGACGAGCGAGGTCCTGCGCGAGTACCTCCAGCGTGCGCAGGACGTGATGCAGTCCACACCCGAGGGACGCGCCTTCGCCGGAGCACTGCGACTGATCGGCGACCCCGACCGCATCGATGCCCTCACCGAGCAGCTTCGCGGACTTCTGGGCCAGCGCTTCGCGCGCATGCTCGACGGCACGCAGCGGGCCGAGCTCGATGCGATCGGCAGACGGGTCGAACTGGGAGTGGAAGAGGTGCTGTCGGCACAGCGACGTGCCTCACACGTCATCACCGGCCAGGTGAAGACGCACGATCCGCTGCGCGATCGTCAGATCGACGATCTCCTGCGCGACGTGATCGCCGGGCTCCACGGGTGGGCGGGGCCAGGCACGATCGTCGACCCGGTGCGCAGCATGCCGCTGGTCGACCTGGGGCATCTGCGTCAGACGGCCGGCGACGTCCGCCCACCGCGCGCCCCCGCGCCCCTCGCGGAAGCCGACGAGATCGACTTCCTCGATCACGACACACGTGCGTGGGGTGGACCGAGGTACACCGAGCTCGAGGAGTACGTCTCCGGGCTCGACGCGGAGTTCGATCTCGCCGACGCGTTCCGCGCGGTTCCCGACTCGGCTCGACGCCCTGTCGATCTTCTCGGTCTGCTCGAGATCGCGCACCGCAACGGACTCACGGACGGTGCAGGGATCTCGACGGTCGACACGCTGCGACCGGACGGTACGACTCGCCGCTTCGCGTTCGGTGCGGTCACGGCGCGCAGCACGAAGGAGGATGCAGTTGAGTGACGACGATCTCACCCCGGCCGGTGGCGACGAAGGGTTCATCGATCCGACGGCGATGGAGGAGGACCTCGAGGCGCATTTCCCGGGGGACCGTGGCACGCTCGACCCGGAGATCAGGCGCGTGCTCGTGCATCTCCTGCAGCGCCGGTTCATCTCGATGGAGCGCAACCGCCGCGAGTGGACCCTGCTGATCGAGCACCAGCAGGTGATCGAATCCCGACTCAATGACATCTACCTGCGGCTGATCATCGACCACGCTCGAGGATTCGCCTACAAGCAGCAGTTGCGCTCGGACGAGATCGAGATGCCCGTGCTGCTGAAGGACTCGCCGTACTCGCGCACCGAGACGCTGGTGCTCGTGCACCTGCGAACGGTCTATCAGCGCGAGTCCGCATCGGGCGAAGGATCCGTGCGGATCGACATCGAGGACATCGAGCAGACCGTGCTCAGCTACTTCGCCGACGTCGACGGCGGAACCGCGAAACAGCAGCGGGCGATCCGTAGCGCGCTGGATCGGTTGGACCGAGAGGGCATCGTGCAGGAAGAGACCAGCGGGCGGTATCGGATCACGGCGCTCGTCGAGGTTGTGCTCAGCGCCGAGACGCTCAGGGAGTTGCGGGAGTGGCTTCGGGCCCAGGCGGTGGTGGCGCGATGACGATGATGGACACGCTCTTCGGTCTGATCCCCGCGAGCTCCCGCGGACAGCAGTGGATCGCCGAGGAACTGCAGCTCATCAATTGGGGCGGCTACGACGGCGGTCCCCATCGCGTGCGCTTCTCGCCGGATGCGACCCTGCTGTGCGGGGGATCGGGATCGGGGAAGTCCACGCTCATGGACGGCTACATCGCGCTGATGATGCCGCACACGACTCCGTTCAACGGTGCGTCCAACGGCGGTGTCACCGGGCGTCCCCGCGGAGAGGAGCAGCGGAACATCCTCTCCTACGGGCGAGGCAAGATCGACGAGTCCCGCACCGACGAAGGCACGAAGCTGCGCGTTCTGCGCGGCGACGGAGAAGACACCTGGAGCGCGGTCTCGATGACCTGGCTGGACCACGACGGTTCGCGCTTCACGGCCGTCCGCGGCTGGTACATCCCCGCGGACGCCCGGACGTTGGAGGACACCACGAGGCTGCGCGCCACGATCGACGGCGCCTTCGACCTCGCGAGGCTCGAGCAGGCTGCGGTGCAACGGCTCAGCGATGCGTCGGTGCGCGCCACGGGGCTCGAACCGATGCCGACCGACCGCGAGTTCTCGGCCCGCCTGCACGCCGTGCTCGGCATCGGCGCTGCCGGCTCCGGCGCGAAGGCGATCAGCCTGCTGGCCCGCATCCAGGCCGGCCAGCAGATCACCACGGTCGACGACCTCTACAAGAAGCTCGTGCTCGATGAGCCCGAGACGATGGCGACTGCCGATGCGGTGGTCGCGCACTTCGATGAACTGGAGAGTACGCGCACACGCATGCTGGTGGCCAAGCAGCAGGTGGCAGCCCTGGAGCCGATCCGCGGGATCTCGCAGCGCATCGAGGCCGCCGCGGAGCGCATGCGGGTCGTGGACGAGGTCGGGGTCTTCTCCGAGCCGTCTTCGCTCGCGGCGTTGTGGAGCGCCGAGCGTCGACTCGATCTGCTGCGCGAGGTCGAGACGGAGTTGCGCGAACGAACTCGCGCCCTCCAGCTGGCCGTGCGTGAGAAGCGCGCGCTCATCGACGCGGCGGAGTCCGAGCGGGACGGGCTCCTGGACGTCGCGCGGCAGTCGGGCGGCGACCGTCTCGAGACGGCGCAGCGCGAACTGCGCGCCGTCACGCGTCGCTGGGAGGACGTGCAGCGGGAGCGCGAGCGCTTCGACGCCATCGTCGGCGAGCTGGGCGTCGAGGTGAGGACAGCAGAAGAGTTCGACGGCCTTCTCGCCGAGGTCCGCAGCTCCGCACCCGATGGCGGCATACGCGCAGCCAGGGCGACCTTCGCCGAGGCGGAGTCCGCGCGGCGCGCGGCCGAGACGGCGCTGCGTGCGCTGCGCACCGAGCGCGCGGAAGCGGACGGCGTCCGCGGCAGCATCCCCGCGCGCCTGCACGAATCGCGCGCGCTGCTCGCGGAGGCCGCCTCCCTCGATATCGCGGACCTGCCGTTCGTCGGCGAGCTCGTCGAGGTGCGCACGGAGTTCGAGCCGTGGCGAGAGGCGTTCAATCTCGCCCTCGGTGGATTCGCGAGAACCCTCCTGATCGACGTGGCCCACCTCGCTCGTTTCCGCGCCGCGATCGACTCCGTGCGCACTCCGGAGCGGATCACGTACGAAGGCGTACACACCGGCCTGTCCGAAACCCGCAGTGCCGACCCGCGGACTCTTCCCGGGCGCCTGGATCACCGCTCGACCGCCTTCACCGGGTGGCTGCAGCAGCGCCTCGAGGAGCGCTTCGGTTTCGTGTGCGTGGACTCGACCGCGGACCTGTCGGCGCACCCGAAGGCGCTCACGATCACGGGGCAGGTCTCGCGGGGCAGTGGCGGGTCTCACGGCGGGCATGGGAGATCCAATGTGCTGGGGTTCACGAACGAGCGTCGGCTACGGGAGCTGGACGAGCTGATCAGCGACTCCGAGCACGCGCTCGAGGCGGCGCGGACGGCGGCAGCGGACGCGGAGGCCGCACTGGACCGGATCGAGTCGCGATCGAAGGCTCAGGCCAAGATCGAGGATCTGACCTGGGAGCATGTCGACGTGGAGACCGTGGCAGCCGAGCGGGAGAGATGGCTGGCCGTCGAGGCGGAGGTCACCGACGCGAACCCGCACATCGCGGAGCTGCGGCGTCGGGCCGAGGACCTCAGAGTCCGATTGGGGAGCCTTCGTGACGAGAACGCTCGTCTCGACGGTGAGCTCATGGTCGCAGAGGACCGGTGGGTGGAGGTGACCGAGCAGGTCGACGCCTGTCAGCGGATCGTCGATGCCGCGGAGGCCGCGGAGATCGCGGTCGAGGAGCGGCACCGCTCCTTCCTCGATGCGCGCTTCCTCGGCGCCGACACGGCCGTCAGCGTCAGGGCATCGGAGCGACTGGCACACCTCGACTCCGCTCTGCGCAGCGCGGCGACCAGGCTTCTGGAAGACCGCACATCGGCGGCCGCAGCGCACGCCGACCAGCGCGAGCAGATGCGACGTCTGATGACGAGTTTCCTCGAGCGCTGGGACACCCTCACCCTCCTGCCCGACCCCGACGAGTCGGTCGCCGAGTTCGTGGGGATCCTCGACGCACTCGAGACCAGTGGTCTGCACGAGCTGGAGTCCGAATGGCGGGACAGCCTCCTCAAACTGTCCGGCAACGATCTGACGAGTCTGGACTCGACGCTCAGCCGATCCCTGCGGGAGATCAAGAACCGCATCGACCCGATCAACACGATCATGGAAGCGCTCCCGTTCTACGACGACGAGCACCGTCTGCAGATCACGCCGCGTGAGAATCAGTCGGAGGCGCGCAGACGATTCCGCAAGGAGCTGCGCGAGGTGCGCGGTCTCATCGAAGCAGCATCGACCGATGCAGAGCGCGAGAGCGTGTATCGCAGGATGAGCCGACTGATAGCTCGGATGCGCCGGACGGCGCCGGACTTCGCGGAGCTCATCGATGTGCGCAACCACGTCAGGGTGAGCGCCGAGCGGATCCACGCGACGACGCGCGAGCATGTCGCGCTGTACGACCACATCGGCGAGAAGTCGGGGGGAGAGTCGCAGGAGCTCGTGGCCTTCATCGTGGGCGCAGCGCTGCGGTACCAGCTGGGCGATGCGGGCGCGGCGCGTCCGCGGTATGCGCCGGTGTTCATGGATGAAGCCCTGATCAAGGCGGACGCGCACTTCACGAAGCGCGCGATCGGCGCGTGGCGGGGTCTGGGGTTCCAGCTCGTGATCGGTGCACCGAACGACAAGTACAGCGCGATCGAACCGCACGTGGACGTCGAGTACGACATCCTGAAGGACACCCGCGGTCGTTCGTGGGCCCGTCCGAAGGTGGGTCTGCCCGCCGAGGGAGGTGTCTGATCGGACGTCTCCTCACGCCGGGGAGGCGATCCAGGTACCCGGGCGACTGGCACGGCGCGGCGGCGCGGGCGCAGTTCTGATCTCCCTCAGTGTGACGCGAGACACCTGTCCGACGCCCCGGCTGATCCAGTACGCGTGTCCGGCCACGGCAGTTCGTTAGAATGGACGATGCCCTGGGTGCGAGCTCCGGGGCGGATACGACGAGCGGAGACTTATGTCCGGGCATTCCAAGTGGGCGACCACGAAGCACAAGAAGGCCATCATCGACTCCAGGCGCGCCAAGTCCTGGGCCAAGCTCATCAAGAACATCGAGGTCGCGGCGAAGCTCGGCGGACCTGATCTGCAGGGCAACCCGACGCTGTTCGACGCGGTGCAGAAGGCGAAGAAGACCTCTGTCCCCAAGGACAACATCGACCGCGCGGTGAAGCGCGGCGCGGGTATCGGCGGCGAAGCCGTCGAGTACCTCTCGATCATGTACGAAGGCTACGGTCCCAACGGCGTCGCCCTCATGATCGAGTGTCTGACGGACAACAAGAACCGTGCAGCGGCCGAGGTCCGCACGGCTCTCAGCCGCAACGGCGGCACGCTCGCCGACCCGGGGAGCGTGGCGTACAACTTCAGCCGCAAGGGCGTCATCGTCGTCGGCTCCGAAGGCACGACCGAGGACGACGTCATGATGGCGGCGCTCGAGGCGGGCGCCGAGGAGATCGAGCCCCACGCCGAGGGCTTCGAGATCGTCACCGAGGCGACTGACCTGGTCACGGTGCGCAGCGCGCTGCAGGAAGCCGGCATCGACTACGAATCCGCCGACGTCGAGTTCGTCCCGAACCTCAAGGTCGAGATCGACGCCGACACGGCACGCAAGATCTTCCGACTGATCGACGCACTCGAAGACAGCGAAGACGTGCAGAACGTGTTCACCAACTTCGACCTCACCCCTGAGGTGCAGGCGGAGCTGGAGAACGACGAGGCCTAGGCGCGCCGAACGGCTCGTGTGCTCCCTCCGGCCTAGCCTGGGGGAGTGAGCTCCTCTCTCCGCGTCCTCGGCATCGACCCCGGCCTCACCCGCTGCGGTGTCGGAATCGTCGATGTCGATCGCACGCGTCGCGGGACCCTGGTGCACGTTGGGGTCATCCGGTCGTCCCCGGATGCGGAGATCGGCGACCGTCTCGCGATCGTCGCCGCCGGCATCCGCGAGGCGATCGCCGAGCATCGACCAGACGCCGTCGCGGTCGAGCGCGTCTTCGCGCAGCAGAACACGCACACGGTGATGGGGACGGCCCAGGCGAGCGGAGTCGCGCTCCTGGTCGCCGCCGAGGCCGGACTTCCCGCAGCGACCCACACGCCGAGCGAGGTCAAGGCCGCCGTCACGGGGTACGGCGCCGCGGACAAGCGTCAGGTGCAGGCGATGATCGCTCGCATCCTGCGTCTGGACGCCCCACCGCAGCCAGCGGACGCCGCGGACGCCCTCGCGATCGCACTGTGCCACGCCTGGCGGCGCGGGAGCACCGGAGCTCCCGGTCAGGCGACGCTGACGCCCGCGCAGCGCGCGTGGGCGGATGCGGAGCGTGTCGCTCGAACATACCTACGATCGGGGTCGTAGGCTGAGGGGATGATCTCCTCCCTGCACGGCGTCGTCCTGCACACGACGGCCGACCAGGTCGTCATCGACGTGGGCGGCGTCGGGTTCTCGGTCGCGGTGCCCTCCGATATCCCGCACACCGCGACCGTCGGCGAGCGGCTGCTCCTGCACACGAGTCTGATCGTGAGAGAGGATGCGCTCTCGCTCTACGGCTTTGCGGACCGGAGCGAGCTGGAGATCTTCGGCCTGCTGATCAGTGTCACCGGTGTGGGGCCGAAGTCCGCGCTCGGCGTGCTCTCGCACATGACGGTGGACCAGATCGCCGAGGCGGTCACCGCGGAGGACGATGCGCCGTTCCGTCGCGTCTCGGGTATCGGCCCGAAGACCGCGAAGCTCATCGTGCTGCAGCTGGCCGGCAAGGTGCAGCCGGTGGCCCCCGGCTCGAAGCAGACCAGCGCAGGATCGACCGACGTCGTCACCCAGGTCGCCGCCGCACTGGTCGGGCTCGGCTGGTCCGACAAGGTCGCGACGGAAGCCGCAGCGCAGACCGCGTCCGAGGCGACCGATGCCGAGCGGGATTCGGTGGCTGCACTGCTGCGCCGCACGCTCGCTCTGCTCGGCCCCGCGCAGGGAGGCCAGACACGTGGCTGACGCTCTGGACGCCACTGAGCCGGTCGACGAGACCGAGCTCGCGATCGAGGGCGCCCTGCGTCCGTCGAGTCTCGGCGAGTTCGTGGGTCAGCAGAAGGTGCGAGGACAGCTGCAGCTGCTGCTCGAGGCGGCCCGTATCCAGAGCCGCCCCGCCGATCACATCCTGCTCGCCGGCCCCCCTGGACTCGGGAAGACGACGCTCGCGATGATCGTCGCCCACGAGAGCGAGCGGCCACTGCGTCTGTCGAGCGGTCCCGCCATCCAGCACGCCGGCGACCTCGCCGCGCTGCTGTCGAGCCTGGTACCCGGCGAGGTCCTGTTCATCGACGAGATCCACCGGATGGCCCGCTCGGCCGAGGAGATGCTGTACCTCGCGATGGAGGACTATCGCATCGACATCATGGTGGGCAAGGGGGCGGGCGCCACGAGCATCCCCCTCGAGCTGGCGCCGTTCACGCTCGTCGGCGCGACCACCCGCTCCGGCCTGCTCCCGAACCCGCTGCGCGACCGCTTCGGCTTCACCGGCCATCTCGAGTTCTACGAGGAGTTCGAGCTCGAACAGGTCATCGCACGATCGGCGGCCGTGCTCGGTGTGGATGTGCCGACGGACGCGCTGTCGGAGATCGCACGTCGATCCCGCGGCACTCCGCGTATCGCGAACCGACTGCTGAGACGGGTGCGCGACTATGCGCTGGTGCACAGCGGGGGAGCCGCCACCATCTCCGATGTGCGTGCGGCTCTCGAGCTCTACGACGTCGACCCGATCGGGCTCGACAGGCTCGACCGCGCAGTGCTGGAAGCGCTCGTGCGCCGGTTCCGCGGCGGCCCGGTGGGGCTCAGCACGCTCGCGGTCGCGGTCGGCGAGGAGGGCGAGACGGTCGAGAGCGTCGTCGAGCCCTATCTCGTGCGGATCGGATTCCTCGGGCGTACACCGCGGGGTCGGGTGGCGATGCCGGAGGCCTATGCGCACCTCGGCGTGCCGCACCCCGACGGGACGCTTCGCCTTGATGACCTATAATCGCTGAAGACTTCCCGGATACCTCTGCGCGCCCAATGGCTGGAGTGCGCACCTGAGAAAGGCGCTGCACCCATGCCCATGGAATTCCTCCTCTTCGGTCTTCTCGCCGTCCTCCTCGTCTTCATGATCTTCAACACGCGCAAGCGCACGAAGGCGATGAAGGCGGAGCAGGAGGAGAAGGCGACCAAGACCGTCCCCGGCGTGAAGGTGCTCCTCCAGGGCGGCATCTACGGCACGATCGTGGCCTACGACCCTGAGGACCTCGATTCCCCGGCGCTCGTCGAGATCGCTCCGGGAACCATCATCGAGGTGCACAGCCAGGCGATCCTGCGCATCGTCGAGCCCAAGGATGTCGTCGTCGACGAGGTCGTGTCCGATGACGCCGCCGTCGAGTCCGCTCCGGCCGTCGAGCTGGAGACGCCGGAAGAGACGCGTGCGCGTCTCGATCGCGACGCAGACGACAAGTAATCCTCCGCCTCTGCGCGGTACTTCGTAACTCCGGCATCTCAGAAAGCTGAACACACGTGGCTTCATCCTCTCCGGTCCGTCACGCCTGGCGGGTCCTCCTCGGCCTGCTCCTCGTGACGGGCGTGCTGTTCGGCATCAACTCGCTCGGCGTCTACGTCTTCACGGACAGCAACGGCGATCCGGCGAGCTCCTGGACTCCTGAGCTCGCGCTCGACCTCCAGGGCGGCACGCAGATCGTGCTGAGCGCCGAGACCGAAGACGGCGCAGACCCCTCGGCGGAACAGCTCAACCAGGCTGCAGCCATCATCCGCCAGCGCGTCGACGCCTCGGGTGTCGCCGAGGCGGACATCACCACCGAGGGTGGACGCAACATCGTCGTCCAGATCCCCGGGCCTGCTGATGAGCAGACCCGCGAGCGGATCCAGTCGAGCGCTCAGCTCGAGTTCCGCGCGGTGCTGGCCACGACCGGTGCTGCCACGGAGTTCACGGGTGAGGACGGCGTCGCGACTCCGTTCCCGAGCCCGGATCCCTCTCTCGAGTCGACGCCGTCACCCGAACCGACCGACGGCAGCGACCTGTCCTGGATCACGCCGAAGCTGCAGGCGGAGTTCCTCGCCTATGACTGCAGCGACCCCGCCAACGACGCCTCGAACGCGCCGAAGGAGCAGCCGCTGATCGCGTGCGATCCCAGCGGGCAGACCAAGTATCTCCTCGGCCCGACCGAGCTGACCGGCACGGCGATCGAGGACGCGACCAGCGGTCGCGACCCGAAGTCGGGTGCGTGGCTGGTGCAGCTCACCATGAACGGTGACGGCGCCGACGCCTTCGGCAAGGTCAGCACGCGTCTGAACCAGAACCGCATCGACGGCCTCGCTCCGCGCGACCAGTTCGCGTTCGTGCTCGACGGCAGCGTCATCTCGGCGCCACGCATGAACGGCGTGATCCTCGACGGCCGCCCCAGCATCTCCGGATCGTTCACGCAGGAGTCCGCGACGACCCTCGCCGACCAGCTGAAGTTCGGTGCGCTGCCCCTCAGCTTCACGGTGCAGAGCTCCGACACGATCTCGGCGACCCTGGGTACCCAGCAGCTGCAGATCGGTCTGATCGCGGGTCTCATCGGTCTCGCGCTGGTGGCCATCTACTCGCTGATCGTCTATCGCGCGCTCGGGTCGGTGATCATCGCCTCGATCGCGGTGATGGCGGTCCTGACGTACATCATCATCTGCATCCTCGCGTGGCGGCTCGGCTTCCGCCTCTCGCTCGCGGGTGTGGCCGGTCTGATCGTGTCGATCGGATTCACGGCGGACTCGTTCATCGTGTACTTCGAGAGAATCCGAGACGAGTTGCGCGACGGCAAGTCGATCACGGCGGCTGTCGAGGACGGGTGGGGTCGCGCGAAGCGCACCATCTACATCTCCAAGTCGATCAACATCCTCGCCGCGGTCGTGCTGTACATCCTGGCCGATGCCACGGTGAAGGGCTTCGCGTTCACGTTGGGGCTCACGACTCTGATCGACGTGTTCATCTTCGTGATCTTCACGCACCCGGTCATGCAGCTGCTCGCCCGTACACGATTCTTCGGCGGCGGGCACAAGCTCTCCGGTCTCGACCCGGAGGCCCTGGGGGCCGTCTACCGCAGCCGTTCCGCGTACCGTGAGGTGGCGACCGCCTCGGTCGGCCGCGGAGCGAAGAACGCCCGGTCGCGCGGTGAGGCGGACCGCCGGCAGACCATCGCCGAACGCAAGCGCGCAGAGGCACTCTCGAACGACAGATCGACCACAGCCGGAAGTGAGGGAGACAACTGATGCCTTCCATGAATGAGTTCGGCAACAACCTCTACAGCGGGAAGACCTCCTTCCCGTTCGTGGGCAAGCGCCGTCTGTGGTTCATCATCGCGATCATCCTCGTGGTGGGTTCCGCCCTCGTGCCGCTGATCCGTCCGATCCAGTTCTCGATCGAGTTCACCGGTGGGTCGCAGTTCACGGTGCAGGCGCCCGACAGCCGCGACCAGGACATCGCCTCCGAGGCCGTGCGCTCGGTCGTGCCGGGTGCGGCGACCAAGGTCGTCATCGTCAGCGACAAGGACGTGCGCGTCCAGACCGACCAGATGAGCGCCGCCGAGACCCAGCAGGTCGCGAACGCTCTCGCCAAGGCCTACAACGTCGAGCCCGACGCCGTCACCTCGTCGTTCATCGGCCCGGCCTGGGGTGAGAACGTCACTCGTCAGTCCCTCTGGGGCCTCGCGATCTTCCTCGCTCTGACCTTCCTCATCCTGGCGATCTACTTCCGCACCTGGAAGATGTCGGCGGCCGCGATCATCGGTCTGCTCGACGTGCTCGTGATCACGGTCGGCGTCTACGCCCTGGCCGGATTCGAGATCTCCCCGGCTGCAGTCATCGGCTTCCTGACGATCCTGGCGTACTCGCTGTACGACACCACCGTGGTGTTCGACAAGATCAGGGAGAACACCTCGGAGGACGGGGAGAAATCCGCGCGACTCTTCGGCGAATCGGTCAACCTCGCGGTGAACCAGACGCTCGTCCGATCGATCAACACGTCTGTCGTCGCCGCGCTGCCGGTCGGCGCGGTTCTCTTCATCGGCGCCTTCTGGCTCGGTGCGGAGTCGCTCACCGACATCTCGCTGTCGATCTTCGTCGGCATCCTGGTGGCGACCTACTCCACTCTGTTCGTCGCCGCACCGCTGTACTCGCTCTTCCGTGAGAACGAGCCGCAGCTCAAGGAGCGCGACGCGCGCATCCGTGCGGCACGGAGCAAGGCGTCCGTCGAGGCCTGAGCCTTCCTCCGGCGGGGCCGATGCCCCGCAGGCACGCGTAAGATGATGTAGTTCGGAGGTGAGTGGATGGCGGATACGCAGTCGTCTTCGCAGGGGTCCAGCCTGCGACGTCTGGTTCCCCGCATCTTCTCGCGCGCGTCCAGGGTCAACGACCTCGACAATCTGATCCGCACCGTCCGCGCCAACCACCCTCGTGGCGACTTCTCCGTCATCGAGCGCGCGTACGCCGTGGCCAAGGAGAAGCACGCCGGGCAGCAGCGCCAGAGCGGCGAGCCGTACATCACGCACCCGCTCGCTGTCGCGCAGATCCTCGCCGAGATGGGTCTCGGCCCGCGTGCGATCGCTGCGGCGCTGCTCCACGACACCGTCGAGGACACCGGATACGCCCTCACCGACCTGACCGCCGAGTTCGGCGACGAGGTCGCGATGCTCGTCGACGGCGTCACGAAGCTCGACAAGGTCAAGTACGGAGAGAGCGCCCAGGCCGAGACCGTCCGCAAGATGATCGTCGCGATGTCCAAGGACATCCGCGTGCTGCTGATCAAGCTGGCCGACCGCCTGCACAACGCGCGCACCTGGGGCTTCGTGCCGCCGGAGAAGGCGGCGAAGAAGGCCAAGGAGACCCTCGAGATCTACGCGCCGCTGGCGAATCGACTCGGCATCCAGGCCATCAAGTCCGAGCTGGAGGACCTCTCCTTCGCGGTGCTGCACCCGAAGATCTACAACGAGATCCACAGCCTCATCGCTCAGCGCACGCCGCAGCGCGAGAAGTACCTCAACCAGGTCGTCGCGGAGATCGACGAGGACCTCCGCGATCTCCGCATCCGCGGCAAGGTCGTCGGGCGCCCGAAGCAGTTGTACTCGGTGTACCAGAAGATGGTCATCCGCGGTCGTGAGTTCGATGACATCTACGACCTCATCGGCATCCGCGTGCTGGTCGCCTCCGTTCGCGACTGCTACGCGGTGCTGGGTGCGATCCACGCCCGGTGGACCCCGTTGCCCGGTCGATTCAAGGACTACATCGCCACCCCGAAGTTCAACCTCTACCAGTCGCTGCACACCACGGTCATCGGACCGGCGGGGCGCACGGTCGAGATCCAGATCCGCACGCACGAGATGCACCAGCAGGCGGAATACGGTGTCGCCGCCCACTGGATGTACAAGGAGCGGATGAACGGCGGCGGCAAGACCGAGCTGCGTGCATCCGACAACGACATGGCGTGGCTGGCGCACATCTCCGACTGGCAGGCCGAGACCGCGGATCCGGGCGAGTTCCTGGATTCTCTGCGCTTCGAGATCGGTGCGAAGGAGGTCTACGTCTTCACGCCGAAGGGCCGTGTGATCGGTCTTCCCGCCGGTGCGACTCCGGTCGACTTCGCGTATGCGGTCCACACCGAGATCGGCCATCGGACGATGGGCGCCAAGGTCAACGGCCGTCTGGTTCCGCTGGAGTCAGAGCTCAAGAGCGGTGATGTGGTCGAGGTCTTCACCTCGAAGAACCCGGATGCCGGTCCGAGTCAGGACTGGCTCGGATTCGTCGCGAGCACGCGTGCCCGCAACAAGATCCGCGGGTGGTTCACCAAGGAGCGCCGCGAGGAGGCGATCGAGCAGGGCAAGGAAGCCATCGCCCGTGCGATGCGCCGCCAGAACCTGCCGCTGCAGAAGCTGATGAGCCAGGACTCGTTCGCCGAGGTCGCCCAGCAGCTCCGCTACGAAGACGTCTCAGCGCTCTACGCCGCCGTCGGCGAAGGGCACGTGTCCACGCAGTCCGTGCTCGAGAAGGTCACGGCGCTCGTCGCGGCCAACGACCCGACCACCGGCGCGATCGATCTGCCCGGCAGCATCCCCACCAGGGAGCCGCGCGCAGGCGACTCGGGCGTGCTCGTCCGCGGCGCATCCGACATCCTCGTGAAGCTCGCGAAGTGCTGCACTCCGGTCCCCGGCGATGCGATCGTCGGTTTCGTGACCAGGGGGAGCGGCGTCTCGGTGCATCGCTCCGACTGCGTCAACGTCAAGGCCCTCAGCGCCGAGCAGGACCGGTTCGTCGAGGTGTCGTGGGCTCCGACCACGAAGAGCGTGTTCCGGGTGCAGATCCAGGTCGAAGCGCTCGACCGCTCCGGCCTGCTCTCCGATGTGACCCGCGTGCTCAGCGAGCATCACGTGAACATCCTCTCGGCGACGGTCAACACGAATGACGAGCGTCTGGCACTCAGCCGATTCGTCTTCGAGATGGGTGACGCCGTGCACCTGGATCGCGTGCTCAACGCGGTGCGGCGTATCGACGCGGTCTACGACGTGTACCGCGTCACGACGTCCTGAGGGCGACACGTTCGAGCACTGACCGGCCGATACGACTTCCCGGCACCCGGTTCCAGTCGGCCATCGCGTAGATGCTCTCGGCGACGAGGGACGGCTGCACGCGGGCGAGGTGGTCGATCCACTCTCGCAACCGCGGGTCCCGGTGCACACCCGTGGCGAGGTCGAGCATCGTGCGCAGCGGCGTCGACACGTCGATATCGCCGAGACGGATGACTTCTTCCTCGCCCAGCGGTCCGTCATGGAAGATCACCCGGCCGCTGAGCTGAGGCCGCACCCGGCGCGGCACCGAGCGGCGGATGTGGTGCACGGCCGGTGGTGTGTCGCCGGCACCGTGGATCCAGGCAGCGCTGGGGCCGGCGGCGGCTGTGCCCGGTCGCACGAGCGAGGCGATCGAGCTGGCGCGCACGTCGGCGCTCTCGGTGAGATCCGCGGGGATGTACGCGTCGCCCAGTTCCACGACGTGCCCGTCGAGGCGTGCCGCGCTCAGCTCGGAGAGACTGAGTCGTCGACCGGGGACATACAGGAGCGCGGGGTGCATCACGCCAGTGTGGCGTAGTGCACCCCGCGCTCGGGATCTGTCGTGAGACCTGTGGAGAGAGCGTCAGCCGCCGAGCGCGTTGAGCCAGGTGCGGCGCGCCTCGAGGGCATCGGCGGCGGCCTTCGCGGCCTTCTTGTCGCCCGACTTCTCCGCAGCGGCGAGCTCGGCCTCGAGCTTCTCGATCGCCTCGAGAAGCTGCGAGCTCATGTCGTTGGCTCGCGCCTTGGTCTCGGGGTTGTTCTTCTTCCAGTCGACCTCTTCGCGCGCCTTCAGAGCGTTCTCGATGACGCGGAGACGGTCGTCGAGGGCGCGCTCCTTCTCGCGCGGGAAGATCCGGCCCTGCTCGTCCCACTGCCGCTGGATGTTCGTGAGCAGCGCGCGCGCACGCTTGATGTTGGGCTCATCGGCGACGGCCTTGGCCTCTTCGAGGAGAGCCTGGCGTGCCTCGATCTTGGGAGCCGACTCGGCTTCCTCTGCGGCGGACTGCTCGGCGCGTGCCGCGTAGAGGGCGTCACCGGCTGCCTTGAATCGTGCCCAGAGTGCATCATCGGCCTTGCGACCGGCGCGCCCTGCGGCCTTCCATTCGTCGAGGAGGGTGCGGTAGGCGGGGATTCCGTCGGTGCCACGCGGGGCGAGGGCTTCGGCGCGCTCCACGAGACGCGTCTTGGCGTCGCGCGCGGCCTTGTGGGTGTCGTCGAGCTCGGAGTAGAACGCGCGGCGGTGCTTGTCCACGACGGCGCGGGCATCGCGGAATCGCTTCCAGAGCTGCTGGGAGACTCCCTTGGACAGACGGGGGCCGTTCTGCTGCTGGGCCTGCCAGGCATCGAACAGCTCGCCCAGCTCAGCCGTGACCTGCTTCCACTGCACCTTGCTGAGGTCGCGCGCGGCGATCGCCTCTGCGCGCTCGACGAGAGCCGTACGCTCGGCGATGGCCTGGTCGATCAGCTCCTTCGCCTGCTGTGCCTCCTGTGCCGTGGCCTCGGAGAGCGATGAGGTCAGCGCGTTCAAGCGCTCGCGGAGTCCGGCGAGGTCGCCGACCGCCGCCGCATCCGTCGCCTCGTCGAGGACGTGTCCTGCCTGCTTCACGAGGTCGCTCGCTGCGGCGCCGCCGGCCTGATGGCGCTGCTCGAGGGCATGCACCTTGAAGGCGATGTCGTCGAACTTGCGCACGAAGTAGGCGAGAGCCTCGTCGGGGGTGCCGTCGGGGTACTGGCCGACGACGCGCCAGGCGTCGCCTTCGCGGACCTCGACCGTGCCGTCTTCGGCGACGCGGCCCCATTCGGCGGCGTCGGACTTCGTCGGTGCCGCTGCGACGACGGGTGCGACGGCGGCAGGGTTGGGAACCTTGCGCGGCAGCGGCACAGCCGGGGGAGCGGGAACGGGCGGAGTCGGCTTCGAGGGATCGGTGGCAGACACAGTGATTCTCCTTGCGCGGAGGGGCCGCGGGAGGCGGAAGGGACGAGGTTCAGCCTAGTACGACAGCACCCGTCCGGTGGGGACGACCGAGTTCACAACGTCGTTATCGATCTGTGAGGAGAAAGTTCGACGGCGGAAACAAACCGCGTGACGTTCGGGTAACACGCCGCTCCTATCGTCGCCAGCACGCTACATCTGCTGTTGACGGGAGTCTCTATGAACCACGCTGTGCCCCACGAGATCCTGGTCGTCGGTGCGGGGATGGTGGCCCATCGCTTCGTGGAGAGTCTGCTGAGCCGCGGCGGTGTGCCCGTGCGTGTCACGGTCGTGGGCGACGAGGATCGGGCTCCCTACGATCGGGTGGGGCTGACGAGCTTCTTCTCCGGGGCGACGCCCGAAGACCTCACGCTGGATCGCTCCGTGTTCGACGACGATCGCGTGCAGCTGCTTCCGAACGATCGAGTGCTGCGCATCGATCGCAGCGCACGAACCGTCACGACGCGGTCGCGGCGAACGTTGGACTACGACACCCTCGTGCTCGCCACGGGGTCCTACGCGGCGCGGGTCGCCGTGGACGGGGCCGATCTTCCCGGCTGCTTCGTCTATCGCACCCTGGATGATGTGGAGTCGCTGCGCGCGTTCGTGGAGCGACGGTCGCACATGCTCGGCCGTCCGCTCCGCGGCGCGGTGATCGGCGGGGGGCTGCTCGGGCTCGAGGCGGCGGGGGCTCTTCAGGACATGGACGTGGACACGGTCGTCGTGCAGTACTCGGATCGATTGATGTCGGCGCAGCTCGACCCTGCGGGCGGGGGGATGCTGAAGCGGTTGCTGGAGGCGCGAGGCATCGCGGTGCGCACCGACGCCCGCACGACTCGACTCGACCCCGACGAATCGGGCGCGGTCACCGCCTTGGAGTTCCAGGACGGCTCCTTCCAGCGCGCCGACGTCGTCGTGTTCACCGTCGGGGTGCGGCCGCGTGACGAACTCGCCCGCAACGCGGGACTCGACGTGCACCCGCGCGGTGGTGTCATCATCGATCAGCGCTGCTCCACGTCCGACCCGAGCATCCTCGCGATCGGCGAGGTCGCGAACTACGACGGCCGGTGCGTCGGTCTGGTGGCCCCCGGTTTCGCGATGGCGGAGGTCGTCGCCACCCGGTTGCTCGGCGGTGACGCCAGCTTCCCCGGGTATGACGAGTCGGCCAAGCTCAAGCTCTCCGGCGTCGACGTGGCGAGCTTCGGAGATGCGATGGCGCTCACCCCGAACGCGCTCGACGTCGTCTACGCCGACCCCGTGGCCGGCGTCTACAAGAAGCTCGTGCTCTCCGACGATGCACAGATCCTGCTCGGCGGCATCCTGGTCGGCGACGCCTCGGCATACGGTGCGCTGCGACCACTGGTCGGCACCCGTCTGGGCGCCGATCCCGCTGCGTATCTGCTGCCCGAAGGCGGTGTCGAGGCGCCCGGCGGAGAGCTCCCTGACGACGCCGTGGTGTGCTCGTGCTCGAACGTCACCGCCGGACGCATCCGCAGCGCCGTGCATGACGACGGGTGCACGGATGCCGCGGCGGTCAAGGCATGCACCAAGGCGGGAGCGACCTGCGGATCCTGCGTGCTCATGGTGAAGAAGGTCGTCGGACAGGAGCTGACGAAGCTCGGACAGAAGGTCTCGCACGCGCTGTGCGAGCACTTCGAGATGTCGCGGCGTCAGCTGTTCGATGCGGTGCGCGTCGCGGAGATGACGACCTTCAGCGCGATCATCGACCGCTTCGGCCGGGGGCGCGGCTGCGACATCTGCAAGCCGGCGATCGCCAGCATCCTGTCTGTCCTGGTCGGCTCCCACGTGCTGGACGGGGAGAACGCCACGCTGCAGGACACCAATGACCACGTCATGGCGAACATGCAGAAGGACGGGACGTACTCGGTCGTGCCGCGCATGCCGGGGGGCGAGGTGACGCCGGACGGTCTCCTCGCGATCGGGCAGGTCGCGAAGGACTTCGCGCTGTACACGAAGATCACGGGCGGTCAGCGGATCGACATGTTCGGTGCCCGACTGGAGCAGCTTCCGCTGATCTGGGCGCGTCTGGTCGACGCGGGCTTCGAGTCGGGGCACGCGTACGGGAAGTCGTTGCGGACGGTCAAGTCCTGCGTCGGTTCGACCTGGTGCCGGTTCGGAGTCCTCGACGCGGTCGGGATGGCGGTCAAGTTGGAACTGCGCTATCGCGGACTGCGCGCCCCTCACAAGCTGAAGCTCGGGGTCTCGGGGTGTGCGCGCGAGTGCGCGGAGGCCAGGTCGAAGGACGTCGGCGTGATCGCCACCGAGAACGGATGGAACATGTACGTCGGTGGGAACGGCGGGTTCTCCCCGCGGCACGCGGAGCTCTTCGCTTCCGGTCTGGACGACGCCGGTCTGATCCGGGCGATCGACCGCTTCTTCATGTACTACATCCGCACGGCCGATCGGCTGCAGCGCACGGCACCGTGGTGCGAGGAGTTCGAAGGGGGACTCGACGGCCTCCGCGCGGTCATCCTGGACGACAGCCTCGGCATCTGCGCGGACCTCGACGCCGCCATGCGCACGCATGTCGAGCGGTACGAGGACGAGTGGGCGGCCACGCTCCGCGACCCCGAAAAGCTCAGGCGATTCGAATCGTTCGTGAACGCGGCGGACACACCGGACCCGTCGCTGGCGTACGTCGCCGAACGCGGGCAGATCCGTCCGGCGACGGAGGAGGAGCGCGGCGATCGCTCCGTGCTCATCGCCGGCACCGCGCTGCAGGTGCGTCGATGAGCGGCACCGGCGCGGTGACGACGAGGGTGCGCGCATGCGCGGTGTCGGACCTCGAGGTGGAGCGCGGGCGCGCCGCGCTGTTCGGAACGGTGCAGATCGCCCTCTTCCTGCTCGCAGACGGTCGCATCCATGCGGTGTCCAACCTCGACCCCTACAGCGGTGCCCATGTGATCTCACGCGGGATCGTGGGCACGCGCGGTGACACCCCGACCATCGCCTCTCCTCTCCACAAACAGGTGTTCGACCTGCGCACCGGCGAATGCCTCGACACCCAGGGCAAGCCGGATGCGGCGCTCCAGGTGTGGCCGGTCACCGTCGATGACGGCTCCGTGTACCTCGACCTGGTCCCGGAGGGACAGCCATGATCAGTGCGCGCGGACTCCTCGGGCACTGGTGGAGCGCGCCGGCGGACGCGGGGCCGCCCCTGCCGGCGCTGGTCGGTCGCGTCGATCTGATCGGCGGCGGCCCCGGTCCCGCCGACCTCATGACGGTGCGCGCGCATCGGCTGCTCCTGGAGGCGGACGTCGTCATCGTCGATCGTCTGGGTCCAGGAGACGAGCTGCGCGCCGAACTCGGCGCGCACGTCCAGGTCATCGACGTCGGGAAGAGTCCAGGACATCACCCGGTACCACAGGAGGAGATCAACGAGCTGCTGATCGCGCACGCGAGAGCGGGCAAGCGTGTCGTCCGGGTGAAGGGTGGGGACCCGTTCGTGTTCGGACGCGGCGGGGAAGAGGTGATCGCCTGCGAGGCCGCAGGTATTCCCGTCACTGTGACTCCGGGCGTCAGCAGCGCGATCGCCGTGCCGCAGGCCGCGGGAATACCGGTCACCCACCGGGGGACGGCAGCCGCGCTGCACGTCGTGAACGGACACAGCCCGCTGTCGGCGAGCGCTCTGGCCGCGCTCACGGATCCGGCGGTGACGACCGTCGTCCTGATGGGAGTCACCGCACTCCCGCGCATCGTCGCCACGGCTCTGGCGCACGGCGTGTCGGACGAACTGCCGGTCGCCGTCGTCGAGAACGGGCATACTCCGCAGCAACGGACGCTTCACAGCGCTCTCGCTCGTGTCGTCGTCGATGCCCGCGATGCGCAGGTGCGGAATCCCGCCGTGCTCGTGTTCGGCGAGGTCGCGCGTGCGGGGCTGTTGCTGCCGTCGCAGACGGCGTCGCGATTCGCCGAGAGTCTCGCGTGAGCGGGCCTGGCGCACTCGATGCGGCCCTTGCCGGATGCGCGATCATCGTCGCCGCCGATCGCCGATCGGTGGACCTCGCCACCGCTCTGGAACGACGGGGAGCATCCGTCCATCGGGCACCTGCGCTCAGCATCGTCGCGAACGCCGACGACACGGAGCTCCTCGCGCGCACCGCTCGGCTCATCGCGGCGCCTCCCGACATCGTGGTCGTGACCACGGGAGTCGGCTTTCGAGGGTGGATGGATGCTGCGCACGAGCACGGTCTCGCCGAGGAGCTCGGCACCGCCCTGTGCGATGCGCATTTCGTGGCTCGTGGTCCCAAGGCACACGGCGCGATCCAGCAGGCCGGCTTCACGGCGGACTGGGTGGCGCAATCGGAGACCTCGGCGGAGGTCGGAGAGTATCTCCTGGCATCCGGTGTAACCGGAAAGCGGATCGTGGTCCAGCACCACGGCGCCGGATCCGATGGGCTCGACGAGATGCTGTCGTCTGCCGGCGCCGACGTGCTGAGTGTCACGGTGTACCGCTGGGGACCTCCGCCGGACCCGGAGGTCGTGCGGCGATCGACGCTGCAGGCCGGTGGTGGAGAAGCCGACGCCGTTCTGTTCACGTCGGCGCCCGGCGCCGCATCCTGGCTCGCTGTCGCCGCCTCGGCGGGGGCGCTCGAGGGGATCCGTCGTCGCGCGGCATCCGGTCGTCTGCTCCTCGCCGCAGTCGGCCCGATCACGGCAGCGCCCCTGCTCGCGCAGGATCTGCAGACCGTCGTCGCCGATCGAGGGCGTCTGGGGTCCCTGGCGCGCTGTGTGATCGCGCACTTCGGCGGTGGCCGCGCGCCGGCAGTGCGTACCGACCTCGGCCGGCTCGAAGTGCGCAGCGGCGGAGCCGTGCTCGACGGCCGCTTCGTCCCGCTCTCGCGCACCTCTGCCGGCCTCCTGGAAGCTCTCAGCAGTGCGCAAGGACGGGTCCTGTCGCGGACCGACATCGCGCGGGTCCTTCCCGGTGCCGAGCGCAACGGCCATGCCGTGGAGGTCGCCGTCGCACGGCTGCGCGAATCGCTCGCGGGAGCGGAGCTGGTGCAGACCGTCGTGAAGCGGGGCTATCGTCTGGCCGTGTCGGAGGACTGATTCGTTCGCACCACACGGAATCCGGCCCGGCGAGAATGCTCACCGGGCCGGATTCCGTCAGGCTCAGCCGACGTTCGCGGGTTCCGCCGCGCGGTCGATGGAAGCGGGAGTGACGGCGCCCTCCGCCGCAGGAGGCGTCGTCAGCGCAACGGCATCGTGCGCCCTCGCCGTCGTGCCCCGACGCTCCCGCACCCTGCGCGTCGCGGGGCGGCCATAGGTGACGTACAGCGGCAGTCCGACGAAGAGCAGTCCGCCGACCAGGTTCCCGACGACCGTCGGGATCTCGTTCCAGATCAGGTAATCCACGATCGTGAAGTCCGCGCCGAGGAGCAGCCCCGAGGGGAACAGGAACATGTTCACGATCGAGTGCTCGAAGCCCATGTAGAAGAAGAGCATGATGGGCAGCCACATCGCGACGATCTTGCCGAGGACGTTCTCGGAGATCATCGCCAGCACGACACCGGTCGACACCATCCAGTTGCACAGCACGCCACGGATGAAGAGGGTCAGCATTCCGCCGGCGCCGTGGTCCGCGTATCCGACCGTGCGGCCGTGGCCGATCTCGCCGATCGCCTGGCCGACCGCGCTGGGTTCGGTCGTGAAGCCGTAGGTGAAGTAGATCGCCATCAGGACCGCGACCAGGAAGGCCCCGCCGAAGTTGCCGAGGAACACGAGGCCCCAGTTGCGGAGGACTCCGCCAAACGTCGCGCCGGGCCGCTTGTCGAGCACGGCGAGAGGAGCGAGCGTGAAGACCCCGGTGAGCAGGTCGTAACCGAGCAGGTAGAGCATCACGAACCCGACCGGGAACAGGATCGCCCCCAGGAGCGGCTGCCCGGTGTTGGTGGAGACGGTGACCGCGAAGGCCGCGGCGATCGTCAGGAACGCCGCCCCCATGAAGGAGCGGATCAGGGTGTCGCGGGTGGACATCTGGATCTTGTAGGCGCCGGCATCCACCATTCGGGTGACGAGCTCGGCGGGCTTGACGTAGGACACAGGCGACCTCCACGGGGACGGGGGAGAGCGTGGTGCTCTCTGTGCCCAGAGTCCTCGACCCGCGTTTCGGTCAGTGGCGTGATGGGTTACAGCCGTGGTGCGAAGCTCTCACATCGTCGCCGCGGGCATGTGAGGGCGGCGGCTCACTCGGCGGGGGTCTCCGTCGGCGTCGGCTCCGCGGTCGGGCCGTCGCTCGGCGTCGGTGTGCTCGACGGCTCGACCGTGGGGGTGGGGGTCGGTTCGGGAGCGGTCACCTGGGCGTGCACGACCTGGCTGGCGATCGCGCCGACGACCAGCAGGCCCCCCACGACGCCCGCGACGGTGTTGTCGCGGATGCGGCGGCGGATCTGGCCCTGATGCCAGTCGCTCCTGGCTGCGTGCAGTCGCGCGCGCTCCGCCTGTGCGCGCTGCTGTGCATTCTTGGACCCGCGTGCCGCCATCTGCCCTGGTACCCCTCACCACGTCGCCGTTCGACGTCGTCTCAGAGCCTATCGTCGTCGCGCGGTCGGACCGATGCGACGGCTCCGAGCTCGCTCCCGCCAGGTCGGGGGACCGGTCGCCAGACAGAGCGGCACCGGCTACTTTTGTGGCTATCGACCGCCCCCGTCGGAAGTCAGGAGCATTCCCATGCAGTGGACCAGGAAAGCCGTCGCCGCCCTCGCGATCAGCAGCGTCGCCGTGCTCGGCGTCGTCGTGCCGGCGCAGGCGGCCGAGATCCCACCCCCGAACGGCGACATCGCCCGCATCCTGGCGGACACGAACTCCGCGCGGGCTGCGAACGGCTTGGCGCCGCTGGTGTTGGACGGCGCCGTGACGACGGTCGCGCAGAACTGGTCGGCCACTCAGTCGCGCGAGCGGCGGATGTTCCACAACCCGCAGTATTCGAGCCAGATCCCCGGTGGGTGGAGCAGAGCAGCAGAGAACGTGGCCTCCGGCTACGCGCCTGCGGAGGTCGTCCGCGCGTGGATGAACTCGTCAGGACACCGGGCCAACATCCTCGGCGACTACACCACGATCGGCATCGGCTATGTCGATGGCTATGCGACGCAGGTGTTCGCGAAGTACCCGGTCGCGTCACCGGCGCCGACCGTGCTCCCGCAGCACGCCTCGGTGCGCAGCCATGTCGCCCAGCGGGGATGGATCTCCGGCGGCGGCACCACGGGACGGGGACTGCGCCTCGAAGCCCTCGCCGTGCGGCAGCTGGACGCGAAGGTCATCTGCCTGCAGGCGCACGTGCAGAGCATCGGATGGATGACGCCGGTGTGCACGAAGGGGCCGGGGACCGAAGTCACCGTGGGCACGACCGGGCGCTCACTCCGCATGGAGGCACTGCGGGTCTGGAGTCCGGACAACAGGGTGTCCGGGCGAGGACACGTCTCAGGTCTCGGCTGGCAGACGCGCATGATCTCATCGACGTCGGGCGGACAGATCTCGATCGGCACTACGGGGCAGTCCCGGCAGCTCGAGTTCGCCGACCTCTTCCGGTGACGGCGATGTCGTCGGCCCCGAGTAGCCTTGGCTGGTGACCCCTTCCGCGCCGCTGCTCTCCGGGCAGACGCCCCTCGCCGTGCGCATGCGACCGGTGTCGCTCGAGGAGGTGGCCGGGCAACGGCACCTGCTGCGTGCGGGATCGCCGATCGTCGCGCTCGCCGATCCCGACGCCACATCGCCCGGGGCGGTCTCGATCATCCTGTGGGGTCCTCCCGGCACAGGCAAGACCACGCTCGCGCAGGCGATCGCCCGCTCGTCTGGACGCCGCTTCGTCGAACTCTCCGCGATCACGGCCGGAGTGAAGGACGTGCGCGAGGTCATGCAGGAGGCCGTGACACAGCGCGATCTGTACGGACAGACGACGATCCTGTTCCTCGATGAGATCCACCGCTTCACGAAGGCCCAGCAGGACGCCCTGCTCCCCGGCGTCGAGAACGGCTGGGTGATCCTGATCGCCGCGACGACCGAGAATCCCTCGTTCTCGGTCATCTCCCCGCTGCTGTCGCGGTCGCTGCTGCTCACGCTGCAGGCCTTGACCGACGACGACATCGGGCTCCTCGTCGATCGAGCAGTGAGCGACGCGCGCGGTCTGAACGGCGTCGTGACGTTGAGCGATGAGGCCCGGTCCTCGCTCATCCGGCTCGCCTCGGGTGATGCGCGGCGTGCGCTGACCGGTCTGGAGGCCGGCGCAGCGGTGGCGCTCTCTCATGCATTGGAGGGCGCGGACGACGGTGCGCAGGGCGCGAAGGGAGGCGAGAAGGGCGCGGCGACGAAGTCCACCGGTGTTCCCGTCGTCTCCGCAGACGACATCGCTCAGGCGGTCGACCGTGCGCTGCTCCGCTACGACCGCCAGGGCGACGAGCACTACGACGTCATCAGCGCGTTCATCAAGTCGATCCGCGGTTCCGACCCCGATGCGGCGCTGCACTACCTCGCCCGGATGATCGAGGCGGGGGAGGACCCGCGCTTCATCGCGCGCCGCCTCGTGATCTCGGCATCGGAGGACGTCGGCCTCGCCGATCCGCAGGCACTGACGATCGCGGTGGCCGCCGCCGACGCGGTGGCGTTCATCGGCATGCCGGAGGGGCGCATACCGCTCGCCGAGGCGACGGTCTATCTGGCCACGACGGCGAAGTCGAACGCCGCGTACGTGGGCATCGACGCGGCGATCGCCGATATCCGCAAGGGCGGCTTCGGTCGTGTACCCGTGCACCTGCGCGATGCCCACTATCCGGGCGCCAAGCGATTGGGGCATGGCCGCGGTTATGTGTATCCGCACGACGCGGAGTACGGAATCGTGCCCCAGCAGTACCTGCCGGATGAGCTCGACGGGCGCCGCTACTACGAGCCGAAGGCGCTCGGCTCCGAGCGTGACATCTCGGCGCGACTGGAGCGGATCCGCCGCATCCTCGGCGATCGCTGAGCGGCGTACGGCTATCTGTTAGACTTGAGCGGCTCGAAACCGAGTTTTCGGGCATCTCCTCGTTCACACCCCACCTTTGTCTGCGCCCCGGCGTGCGCTACTCAGGCAGAACGCGGACGATACGTCCGTGAGTCGCGAAAGACGCGACCACGTCATCGGAAGGACAGCTTCGTGACCACGAAGTCCCAGGACCGCCGCAAGGTGCGTCTGAGCCGTGCCCTCGGCATCCCGCTCACCCCGAAGGCCGCCCGCTACCTCGAGAAGCGTCCCTACGCTCCGGGTGAGCACGGCCGCACCAAGCGCAAGGCTGACAGCGACTACGCGGTTCGTCTGCGTGAGAAGCAGCGTCTGCGCGAGCAGTACGGCATCCGCGAGAAGCAGATGCGCAACACGTTCAACGAGGCTCGCCGCCAGGAGGGTCTGACCGGTGAGAACCTGGTCGAGCTCCTCGAGATGCGTCTCGACGCTCTCGTCGTGCGTTCGGGCTTCGCTCGCACCACGGCGCAGGCTCGCCAGCTCGTCGTGCACCGTCACATCCTCGTCGACGGCCAGCTCGTCGACCGCCCGTCGTTCCGCGTGAAGCCGGGTCAGCTCATCCACGTCAAGGCCAAGAGCGAGGGCACCGAGCCCTTCCAGGTCGCAGCAGCCGGCGGTCACGCCGAGGTCCTGCCTCCCGTTCCCGGCTACCTCGAGGTCGAGCTCGACAAGCTCCAGGCTCGCCTGGTTCGTCGCCCGAAGCGCGCCGAGGTCCCCGTGACCTGCGAAGTGCAGCTCGTCGTCGAGTACTACGCGGCTCGCTGATCCAGCGATCGAGCAATCGGCAGGAGGCGTCGGGGGTTCCCGACGCCTCCTGTCGTTTCCGCCTACGATAGGTACACCGCGCCTTCGCGGGTAAAGGGCAAGGATGGCGTCATGAAGAGCATGCAGTGGTTCCTGATCGGTGTGATCGGTGGCTTCGTCGCCGCGCACTTCATGAACAAGGACCCCCGTGGCCACGACATCCTGGCCGAGGTCGATGCCCGCATCAACGGGTTCACCGCGATCATCGGCGACGCCTACCGCGAGCAGGAGGCACGGCTCACGGAGCCGGGCAAGAACTGAACCATCGCCGCGCCTCGGCGCGCCATCTTCACGCAAGGACACCCGGCACCTCATGAAAACTGCGGAGATCGCGCAGCGTTACCTCGACTTCTTCGAGAAGAACGACCACCTCATCGTCCCCTCGGCCTCCCTGGTCAGCGACGACCCCTCCCTGTTGTTCACGGTCGCCGGAATGGTGCCGATGATCCCGTACCTCACGGGTGTCGTCCCCGCCCCGCACCCGCGCATCGCGGACCTGCAGAAGTGCATCCGCACCAACGACATCGAAGAGGTGGGGCGCACCGCCCGCCACGGCACGTTCTTCCAGATGCTGGGCAACTGGTCGTTCGGCGACTACTTCAAAGAGGGCGCGATCCGCTACGCCTGGGAGCTGCTGACGTCGTCCGAGTCCGACGGCGGGCTCGGCTTCGACGAGAAGGACCTCTGGGTCACCGTCTACGAGACCGACGACGAGGCCGAGGCCATCTGGCGCGACATCATCGGACTGAAGCCGGAGCGCATCCAGCGTCTCGGCCGTGCGGACAACTACTGGAACACCGGACAGCCCGGCCCCGGCGGCCCCGACTCCGAGATCTTCTTCGACCGCGGGCCGTCGTACGGCAAGGACGGCGGACCGGCCGTCGATGACACGCGCTTCACGGAGATCTGGAACCTCGTGTTCATGCAGGACTTCATCGAGAACATCCGCGGCAAGACGGAGTTCGACATCGTCGGCGAGCTGCCGATGAAGAACATCGACACCGGCATGGGCCTGGAGCGCGTTGCGTTCCTCAAGCAGGGCGTCGAGAACATGTACGAGTCCGACCAGGTGCGCCCGGTCCTGGATCGTGCGATCGAGCTCTCCGGTCGTCGCTACGGCGCCGTGCACGAAGACGATGTGCGCTTCCGCGTCGTCGCCGACCACGTGCGCTCCTCGCTCATGCTCCTCTCCGACGGCGTGCGTCCGTCGAACGAGGGACGCGGGTACATCCTGCGCCGCCTGATGCGTCGGACGGTGCGTTCGATGCGTCTGCTCGGCGTCGACGAGCCGGTGTTCCCCGAGCTCTTCGCGACGTCGCGCGATGCCATGAAGGCCGTCTACCCGGTGCTGGAGACGGAGTGGTCGACGCTGTCCGCCTCCGCCTTCGCCGAGGAAGAGACCTTCCGACGGACGCTGGCATCGGGCTCCACGATCCTCGACCTGGCGCTCGACGAGACCAAGAAGGGCGGCGGAGCGACCCTCAGCGGTCCGGAGGCGTTCCTGCTGCACGACACCTATGGCTTCCCGATCGACCTCACCCTCGAGGTGGCAGAGGAGGCCGGGCTCAGCGTCGACCGCGCGGCTTTCGACACGCTCATGCAGGAGCAGCGTCAGCGCGCCAAGGACGACGCCCGCAACCGCAAGCGCCAGCTCGCCGACGTCTCGGTGTACCGCGACCTCCGCGCGCTGGGCGAGACCGGCTTCGACGGCTATACCGCCCTCGAGGTCGAATCGCGCATCCTGGGCCTGCTGGTCGACGGTCAGCCCGTCCGCAGCGCCGCAGAGGGGCAGATCGCCGAGGTCGTCCTCGCCGAGACCACGCTGTACGCGGAATCCGGCGGCCAGGTCGCTGACAAGGGCACGATCGTCGGACCCGGCTTCGAGCTGGAGGTGCTCGATGTGCAGCGTCCGGTGCCAGGGCTCATCAGCCACACGGTCGAGGTCGTGCGCGGATCCGTCGCGGTCGACGACGCCGCCACCACTGTCGTCGATGCGGCGAACCGTCGTGCGGCCCGTCAGGCGCACTCGGCGACGCACCTCGTGCACGCCGCGCTGCGCGACACGCTGGGCCCGACCGCGACACAGGCCGGCTCGCTGAACCGCGCCGGCTACATGCGCTTCGACTTCGCCTGGTCCCAGGCGTTGTCCGGCGAGACGCGCTCGGAGATCGAGGAGATCACCAACCGCGCCGTGCAGGATGCGCTGGAGGTCACCACGCGCGTCCTCTCGCTCGACGAGGCCAAGGAAGCCGGAGCGATGGCTCTGTTCGGCGAGAAGTACGGCGATGTCGTGCGGATGGTCGACATCGGCGGCCCCTGGTCGCGTGAGCTGTGCGCAGGAACGCACGTGAGCTCGAGCGCTGAGATCGGGCTCGTCAGCGTCGTCGGCGAGTCGTCTGTGGGCGCGTCGAACCGACGCATCGAGGCGCTCGTGGGCGTCGATGCCTTCCGCGAGCTCGCGGCCGAGCGTGCGATCGTGTCGCAGCTCACCAGCTCGCTCAAGACGCCCAAGGAGCAGCTGCCTGAACGCATCGCCGACCTCGCCGCCAACCTCAAGGCCGCGGAGAAGCGCATCGCCCAGTTCGAAGCCAAGGAGCGTGCCGGGCAGGTGCCGGCGATCGCCGATGCCGCCGTACGCGTCGGAGACTTCCTCGTGGCAGCCCAGTCGCTCGGAGACGTCGCTTCGGCGGACGATGTCCGCGACCTCGTGATCGGAGTGCGCGAGCGTCTCGGATCCGCTGCGGCGGTCGTCGCTCTCGGCGCCATCGTCAACGGGCGCCCGGTGGTCGTCGTCTCGACCAACGACGCGGCACGCCAGGCCGGCGCCAAGGCAGGGGTGCTCGCGAAGCGCGCTGCCGGGGTGCTCGGCGGTGGTGGCGGCGGACGCGACGACGTCGCGCAGGGCGGTGGGACGGATGCTGCGGCTCTGCCCGCGGCGCTGGAGGCCATCTCGCAGGAGCTGCACGCAGCGTGAGCGGGTTCCGCCGCGGCGTGCGGCTCGGAATCGATGTCGGGCGTGCCCGGATCGGGGTCGCCCGCTGCGATCCCGACGGCATGCTCGCGGTTCCTGTCGAGACGGTCGCGCGCTCGGAGGCGTCGCTCGACCGACTCGCCGAGCTGGGCGCCGAGTACGAGCCGCTCGAGTTCGTGGTGGGTCTCCCCGTCAACATGCAGGGAACCGACACGGCCTCCACGGTCGACGCGCGGGATTTCGCCGCGGCGCTCCAGGCCCGCACCGGCACGCCCGTGCGTCTCGTCGATGAACGGCTGAGCACGGTCACAGCACACGCGGCCCTGCGTTCTTCCGGGAGATCTCAGAAGAACTCTCGTAGCATTGTGGATCAGATCGCCGCCGTCGTCCTTCTGCAGCAGGCGATCGATATGGAGAAGAGCACCGGAAACCCGGCCGGTGCCACGATTCCGCTTGACGAGGAGCCCGTCTGAACATGTCCGAACGCGAGAGTGCTTCCCCCCAGCACGATCCGGACGCCCGGCTGGGCGACCTGTTCGAGAACCTTCCCGATCCGACGCAGCAGCAGGTCCCCACGGTAGACGACCGTCCTCCGGCCCCCGGCTCGCGCCGCGCCGCGCGGGAAGCGGCGTCCGCTGCCGGACAGGGGGTGACGCCTGCGGCCGCTCCCGACGCGCCGTCGGAGCCCGCCGCCGCCCCGGTGCGGGCATCCGCGGACGACGCGGGAGCAGCCGCGCCGTCGAGTACCCCGGTCCGCGATTCCGCCGATGCCTCCGACCTCGGCGACACGCCCACGCGTGCGATGCCCCAGGTCGTCCCGAACCCCGCCGTTCAGCAGCCCACGTTGGGCGGAGGGCTCGACGACCTGTTCGCTCCGCACGAGGACGAGCGCGCCGACTCGCGTCAGCCCAAGAAGAAGCGCCGGACCGGATGCCTCGTCGCGCTGATCATCGTGCTCGTGATCGTCGGCGGCATCGCGGCGACCGGTGCCTGGGTGATGAACACCTACGGCGACAAGATCAACGAGGTCATGGGGTGGGGCGAGCCCAAGGATTGGGAAGCAGGCCTCGCCACCGGTGAGGCGCTCGTGACGATCAGCGAGGGCGACACCGGTGCCCCGGTGTCCGCCAAGCTGTTCGAGGCGGGTGTCACCAGGACCGAGGACGTCTTCTACGACTACCTGGTCGCTGAAGCACCGGACCTCACCTTCTACCCTGGCGTCTACAAGCTGCAGAAGAAGATGACGGCAGCCGCGGCGGCCGAAGCCCTGCAGAACCCGGACAACAAGATGGAGAACACGGTCTCCATGTCCGAGGGCGGGACGATCGTCTCGTCGCTGCCGTCGATGGCGGAGTCCCTCGGACTACCGCTCGCCGACTTCGAGGCTGCGGTCAAGGATCCCTCTGCGTACGGTGTCGACGCCCAGAACCTGGAGGGGTGGCTGTTCCCCGCGGTCTACACCTTCGACCCGGAGGTCACCGCCGTCCAGGTCATCCAGCGGATGGTCGATCGTACGCGCCAGGCGCTGACGGAGGCCGGCGTGCCCGATGCGGACGCCGAGCGGGTCCTCACGATCGCGTCGATCATCCAGCGCGAGGGGCGCACCGACGACTTCGCCAAGGTGTCGCGGGTGATCCAGAACCGCCTCGACATCGACATGAAGCTGCAGATGGACTCGACCGCGCAGTACGGCTACGGCTCACTGCACGAAGGCGTGGTGTCCAGTTCCGCCGAGGCCCTCGCAGACCAGAACGACTGGAACACGTACGTCATCACGGGTCTTCCGGTCACGCCGATCGCGAGCCCGAGCTTCGCCGCGATCGATGCCGCGATGCATCCGGCTGACGGCCCGTGGCTCTACTTCGTGACCATCAACCTGGCGACGGGGGAGACGCAGTTCTCCGAGACGTACGAGGAGCATCAGGCGGGTATCGAGAAGTGGCAGGCGTGGTGCCGGGACAATCCCGATGCCGGATGCTGACGGCATGACGGTGTCGCATCTCGCGGTCTGGGGCGACCCGATCGCGCACTCGAAGTCGCCCGCTCTTCATTCCGCCGCCTACGCGGTGCTCGGGCTGGACTGGGAGTACGGGCGTCGGCAGGTCTCCGCGCCCGAGTTCTCGTCCGCGATCGATGAGCTCGACGCGTCGTGGCGTGGTCTGTCGCTCACGATGCCGTTGAAGGAGGAGGCGTTTCGCGCTGCGGCGACACGCGATCGCCATGCCGAGCTCAGCGGCGCCGTGAACACCCTGTTGCTCGGTGCCGAGCCGGCCGGATTCAACACGGATGTGGGCGGCATCGTCGATGCTCTCGCCGAGAACGGCGTCACGGCCGTGGAGACCGTGCGCATCCTCGGTGCGGGAGCGACAGCGGCATCCGCCCTGCTCGCAGCGGCCGAACTCGGCGCGACCAGCGCTGATGTGCGGGCACGCCGGCCGGAGCGCGCCGTCGGGCTCGTGGCGCTGGGGGAGTCGCTCGGTGTGCGCGTCACGACCGGCCTCCTCGATGCTCCCGCCCAACGTGTGGACCTCACCCTCGCGACGCTGCCCAGCGGGACCGATCTCGAGGCGTCGGTCGCGGCGCGACTGGCCGACGACGGGGGAGCGCTCTTCGACGCCGCGTACGCACCCTGGCCATCTGCCCTGGCCGCGGAGTGGGGCGAGCGGCCCGTCATCTCCGGCCTCGGGATGCTGCTGCATCAGGCCGTGCGCCAGATCCGCATCTTCCATCACGGTGACTCGCGCGAGCCGCTGCCTGACGAGGGACGAGTGCTCGCCGCGATGCGCGCGGCGCTCTGACTCCGTACCCGGTTCGCTCCGCGTACACCTCCGCTCGGTGACACGCGGCGCGTGAGGGGCGCAACCCGTGGGAGACTGGAGCAATGCTCCGCGTGCTCACTGCCGGCGAATCGCACGGCCCAGAACTCATCGCTGTGATGGAAGGACTGCCCTCAGGCGTCCCGGTGTCCTCCGAGGCCATCCAGGCCGATCTCGCCCGCCGCAAGCTCGGCTATGGACGAGGTTCCCGGATGAAGTTCGAGCAGGACGAGCTCAGCATCTCCGGTGGCGTGCGCCACGGCAAGACGCTCGGCAGCCCCATCGCCCTGCGCATCGGCAACACCGAGTGGCCGAAGTGGATCGAGGTCATGAACCCCGAGCCCGTCGAGCTCACCGACAAGTCGCGCGGTCGCGGTGCGCCGTTGACCCGCCCCCGTCCCGGGCACGCCGATCTGGTCGGCATGCAGAAGTACGACTTCGACGAGGCCCGTCCGATCCTCGAGCGCGCGAGCGCCCGCGAGACCGCCGCCCGCGTCGCCCTCGGCGCGATCGCGCGGTCGTTCCTCGGTGAGCTGGGCATCCGCCTCGTGAGCCACACGCTGTCGATCGGGCCGGTGCGCGTGCCCGACGGATCCATGCTGCCGACGCCGGATGACGTCGATCTGCTCGACGCCGATCCGCTGCGCTGCTTCGACCCCGCCACCTCGGCGCTCATGGTGGCCGAGGTCGACGACGCCAAGAAGGACGGCGACACGCTCGGCGGCATCGTCGAGGTGCTCGCCTATGGCCTGCCCCCGGGGCTCGGTTCGCACGTGCACTGGGATCGCCGCCTGGACGCGCGCCTGGCACAGGCCCTCATGAGCATCCAGGCCATCAAGGGCGTCGAGGTGGGCGATGGATTCGAGACCACTCGTCGCCGCGGTTCGGCGGCCCACGACGAGCTCTTCGCCACCGCCGACGGCATCACCCGCGGCTCCGACCGTGCCGGTGGCACCGAGGGCGGCATGTCGACCGGCACCGTGCTGCGCGTGCGTGCCGGCATGAAGCCGATCGCCACGGTGCCGCACGCGCTGCGCACGATCGACATCGCGACGGGCGACGATGCCACGGCGCACCACCAGCGTTCCGACGTCTGCGCTGTCCCCGCGGCCGGTGTCGTGGCCGAGGCCATGGTCGCGGTCGAGCTGGCGCGCGCGGTGCTCGAGAAGTTCGGCGGTGACAGCATCCGCGAGACGCGACGCAACCTCGAGGGCTACCTCGCGGGCATTCCGGAGGAGCTGCGTACGACCCCGGCGTCCGAGGCGGCGCTCATCGCGCATGACGAGCGAGGCTGAGCCCCTCACGCTGGTCCTCGTCGGCCCGATGGCCGCGGGCAAGACCAGCGTGGGTCGGCGCGTGGCCCGACGGCTGCGCGTGGCCTTCATCGATACCGACAAGCGTGTCGTGGCCGAGCATGGTCCGATCCCGGCGATCTTCGCGGAGCACGGCGAGGAGCACTTCCGCGACCTGGAGCGTGCGGCCGTGGCTGCCGCTCTGGCGGAGGGCGGCGTGATCTCGCTCGGCGGGGGAGCAGTCACCGATGCGGGCACGCGCGAACTGCTGCGCGCGCACCCCGTCGTGTTCCTGACCGTCTCCGCCGACGCGGTCGCGGATCGGATCCGTGGCAGCAGCCGGCCGTTGCTCGCGGGTGAGGACCCGCTGGCGCGCTGGCAGGCGATCTTCGAGGAGCGTCGCGGCTGGTACGACGAGGTCTCGTCGACGACATTCGACACGTCCCGCAGACCGATGCAGAGGATCGCGGACGAGATCGTGGCATGGAGGAGAGAGCAGCGATGAGCACGACGACCATCAGTGTCACCGGGAACGATCCCTACGACATCACCATCGGACGGGACATCCTGGACCGCGTCTCCGCGGCGCTCTCGCCGACGGTGCGCAAGATCCTGGTCGTGCACCCGCCGACCCTGGCGGCGCGCGCCGGCGAGCTGCGCGATCGTCTGCTCGCCGACACGGCGAACGGCCCCCGCGAGGTGCTGCTCGCCGAGATCCCCGACGCCGAGCAGGGCAAGCGCATCGAGGTCGCCGCGTTCTGCTGGCAGGTCATGGGGCAGGCCGACTTCACCCGCACCGACGCGGTCATCGGCTACGGAGGAGGCGCGGTCACGGACCTCGCCGGCTTCGTCGCGGCGACCTGGCTGCGCGGCATCGAGGTCGTGCAGGTGCCCACCACGGTCCTCGGACTCGTCGACGCGTCCGTCGGCGGCAAGACCGGTGTGAACACGGCCGAAGGGAAGAACCTCGTCGGTGCCTTCTGGGCTCCGCGCGCCGTGATCGGCGACCTCGACGAGCTCGCCAGCCTGAGCCCGAACGAGGCCACCGCCGGATTCGCCGAGGTGGTCAAGGCCGGGTTCATCTGGGCGCCGGAGATCCTCGACATCATCGAGGCCGACCCGGCGCGCGCGATCGACACGACGACCGACGAGTTCCGCCGCGCGGTCGAGCTCGCGATCGACATGAAGGCACGTGTCGTCTCCGACGACTTCCGCGAGGCCGGCCAGCGCGAGATCCTCAACTACGGACACACGCTCGGGCACGCGATCGAGCACTCCGAGCGCTACAAGTGGCGTCACGGCGCGGCGATCTCCGTCGGCATGCTGTTCGCCGCCGAGCTCTCGCGCCTCGCCGGAAGGCTTCCGGATGAGGCGGCCCTCCGACACCGCTCGATCCTCGAATCGCTCGGACTGCCCACCTCGTACCGGGCGGGGGCATGGCCGGCGCTGCTGGCCACGATGCAGCGAGACAAGAAGAGCCGCGGCGGCATGCTGCGATTCATCCTGCTCGATGACATCGCCAAGCCGACCGTGCTGCAGGCGCCGGACGAGTCCCTGTTGTTCGCGGCCTACCAGGAGGTCGGGGCATGACGCGCCGCCTCCTGCTCGTGAACGGCCCCAACCTCAACCTGCTCGGCACCAGGGAGCCGGACGTGTACGGCACGGCCACGCTGTCGGATGTCGAACGGATCACCGCGGACGCCGCGGTCGAAGGCGGCTTCGAGGTGCGTGCGGTGCAGAGCAACCACGAGGGGGTGCTGATCGACGCGATCCACGACGCCCGCGCGGACTGCGAGGGCATCGTGATCAACCCCGGCGGGCTCACGCACACCTCGGTCGTGCTGCGCGACGCACTCACCGGGGTGAGTCTGCCCTTCGCGGAGGTACACATCTCCGACGTCTACGCGCGCGAGGAGTTCCGGCACCATTCCTACCTGCACGACGTCGCCGCGGTGCGCGTGATCGGCGAGGGCGTGGACGGCTACGCGAACGCCGTGCGACAGCTGCTCGCGCTCATCCCGTAGAATCGACTGTCGGTCCACCCTGTCCTCGGGGAAGGGACGACCGAGAAAACCACACACGAACGGAACCCGCAGCGCATGGCATCTACCGCAGACATCAAGAACGGCGTCGTCCTCAGCATCGACGGTCAGCTCTGGAGCGTCATCGAGTTCCAGCACGTCAAGCCTGGCAAGGGCGGAGCCTTCGTGCGGACGAAGCTCAAGAACGTCGTCTCGGGCAAGGTCGTCGACCGCACCTACAACGCCGGTGCGAAGATCGATATCGAGAACGTCGACCGTCGTGACTACACCTACCTGTACACGGACGGCGACGGCTACGTCTTCATGGACGCCACGGACTTCGACCAGATCACGGTCGGCGCCGCCACCGTCGGCGACGCGAAGAACTTCCTCCTGGAGAACCAGCAGGTCACGATCGCGCTCAACAACGGCAACCCGCTGTACATCGACCTTCCTGCCTCCGTCGTGCTCGAGGTGACCTACACCGAGCCCGGTCTGCAGGGCGACCGCTCCTCCGCAGGAACGAAGCCTGCGACGCTGGAGACCGGCTACGAGATGCAGGTTCCGCTGTTCCTCGAGGCCGGCACCAAGGTCAAGGTCGACACGCGCACGGGTGGCTACCTCGGCCGCGAGAAGTAAGGCGTGGGCGCCCGCACGAAGGCGCGCAAGCGCGCTCTCGACATCCTGTTCTCCGCCGATGTCCGTGGCGACGAGGTCACTGTGGCCCTCGCGGCGGAGGCGAAGCGCGCCGCGAGTGAACCCGCCCGTGAGGCCTCCTGGCTGTATGCCCGCGAGGTCGTCGACGGCATCGTCGATCACCGCGACGAGATCGACGAGCAGATCACGACGCACAGTCGCGACTGGAAGCTCGAGCGCATGCCCGCCGTCGATCGTGCCCTGCTGCGCATCGGCGTGTGGGAGATCCTCTACAACGACGAGGTGCCCACGGCCGTAGCCATCGACGAGGCGGTCGAACTCGCCAAGGAGTTCTCGACCGACGATTCGGGCGCGTTCGTGCACGGCGTGCTCGCGCGCGTCTCCCGCTCCGCCTGACGCTTCTCGTGCGGGCCCTCGCGCCCATGTCGGACACCGCGGGAAGGATGGTGGCATGCCCGCACCCCACGTCGACCTCCGTCATCTCATGCAGATCACGGACGCCGGAGGCTACGCGCGCGGGCTGGCGTACTTCCGCGAAGGGAACGTTCTGGACATCGTCTGGGACGAGGAGCGGCACGAACTCGAAGCCCATGTCCGTGGCAGCCATGATGCGACCTACCTGGTCGAGGTCGGATTCGTGTCGTCGAACGGCAAGAGCCACGCACGCTCCACCCGGTGCACGTGCCCTGTGCGTTCCGGATGCAAACACGTCGTCGCGGCGCTCCTGGCCTCGAACGTGCAGGAGTATTCGCAGCAGAACGGCGCGGTGACGACGGCGCCCGTCACCGCGACTCCGCCGGCCGAGCCCCCCGCCGCGCCGTCGTGGCGGGCACTGGTCGATCAGACCGCCGCCGCCCAGACGCGCCCTCTGGCTCTGGGCGTCGAGCTGCGTCATCGCGAGCCACGCGGCGACAATCACTGGGGGCCCCGGGCGGTCCGACCGGCGACGCCCCGCGACCTGGCCAGAGCGTCGGGCGATCTCCTCCTGGCCATCCGTCCGCTGATGCGCAGCCATCAGAGCGGAGCGTGGATCCAGGGACACGCCACGTGGGATCTCGTGAGGCGGGACGCGTCGCAGTTCGGCCGCGTGCAGAACCGCTGGTTCGGCGACCTGCTCAGCATCTCGCGCGACTCGTTGCTCTCGGGCAACGCCGGCGACTGGCTGGTGCTCGACCAGATCGAGTCCGGGCTCCTGTGGGGGCATCTGCGCGCTGGGGCGGCTCTCGGCATCCCACTGGTGGCCAGTCAGAAGAGTTCCACCGTGCGCCTCGCCGACTCGGCGGAGATCTCCGCGCGCATCACCCGGGATGACGAGAGGGCGCTGGCTGTCGCCGCCACCGTGTCCATCGATGGCACGGAGGTGGCCGCGGCAGACGTGCATCCGATCGGTCGCTCCGGGGTGTACGCGGCCTCCCTGTTCGGCAGCAGGATCCAGATCACACTCGCAGAGGCACCGCTGAGTGCGCAGGTGCGGGCGCTGCTCGAGGCGCGGCGCCCGATCATCGTGCCGGCGCAGGAGGAGGAGGCCTTCGTCGCCGAGGCCTATCCGCTGCTCGCGCGCCGCACTGCCGTGCAGACGGTCGGCGATGTCGCTCTGCCTGCCATCCCGTCGCCGGAACCGGTGCTGAACGTCGCCTTCGAGCGTGGAGACGTGGTCAGCTATTCGTTCGTGTGGTCGTATCGCGGATTCGGCACGGTGCCGTTCCTGCCCAGCCAGGCCGCAGTGCGCGATCCTGAGGCCGAGGAGGTGCGCGGCGCGGAGCTCGAGACCGTGTGGCAGGAGCACATGTCGACCCGGTTCCGACCGTCCGGCTCGTTCCACGACATCGACGCGGCGGCCTTCATCGCCCAGGTCGTGCCCGCATTCGAACGCGTGGGCGTCGCGGTCGTCACGACCGGCACGCGCAAGGAGTACCGCGAGCTCACCGGAACGCCGGAGGTGGCCGTGACCACGGTCGAGACCACCGACGCGGACTGGTTCGATCTCGGCATCATCGTGAAGATCGACGGCAGGAGCATCCCCTTCGGGCCGCTGTTCTCCGCGCTCAGCAAGGGGAGGAAGAAGCTCCTGCTGTCCGATGGCGGGTACTTCACTCTGAACCACCCGGCGCTCGACCGGCTGCGGGAGCTGATCGACGAAGCGGGCGAACTCGACGAATGGGAGACCGGTCCGCGCATCAGCCGTTATCAGACCGATCTCTGGGAGGAGTTCGAGGACCTCGCGGATGAGGCGGAGCCCGCTGTGAGCTGGCGCTCGACCGCGGAAGGGCTCCGCGCGGCGACGGGGGTTCCGTCGACGCCCGTGCCGTCGGGGGTCCGCGCCGAGCTGCGTCCCTATCAGAAGACCGGATTCGACTGGCTCGCCTTCCTGTGGAGGCACCGGCTCGGAGGCATCCTGGCCGACGACATGGGGCTCGGCAAGACGCTGCAGCTTTTGACCTTCGTGCAGCACACGCGGGACGCGGGGGAGCAGCGACCGTTCCTGGTGCTCGCCCCGACCTCCGTGCTCAGCACGTGGCGCACCGAGGCTGCTCGATTCACCCCTGGGCTCCGGGTCGCGGTCGTCGAGAGCACGAGCGGCACGCGCCGCGGAACCATGGCGGATGCCGCGGCCGGCGCTGACATCGTCGTGAGCTCGTACACGGTGGCGCGACTCGACGAGAAGCAGTTCGCGGCCGTCGAGTGGGCGGGCCTCATCCTGGACGAGGCGCAGTTCGTGAAGAATCCGAAGACGAAGCTGCATCGCGCGATCTCCACGTTCCGCGCAGATGTGACGTACGCCGTGACCGGCACGCCGATGGAGAACAGCCTCTCGGAGCTGTGGTCGCTGCTGAAGCTGGCTGCTCCCGGACTGTTCCCCTCGGCGCGGAAGTTCCGTGATCGCTACATCCAGCCGATCGAGAAGGGCAAGGTCCCCGAGAACGAAGAGGGCGGGGAGTACCGCCAGCGCCGCCTCGCGCAGCTGCGGCGCCGCATCCGACCGCTCATGCTGCGTCGCACGAAGGAACTCGTCGCGCCGGAGCTGCCGCCCAAGCAGGAGCAGGTGCTCGAAGTCGAGCTGAGCACGGCCCATCGTGCGCTCTACGACGTGGTGCTCCAGCGCGAGCGGCAGAAGGTGCTCGGCCTGCTCGACGATCTCGATCGCAACCGCTTCATCGTGTTCCGCTCCCTGACCCTGCTGCGCATGCTGAGCCTGGCGCCGGGGCTCGTCGACGAGAACGACGCCGACATCGGCTCCAGCAAGCTCGACACGCTCCTCGAGCGGGTCGCGGAGCTGCAGGCCGAGGGACACCGCGCGCTGGTGTTCAGCCAGTTCACGTCGTTCCTCGACCTGGCTGCCGCGCGGCTCGAGGAGGCGGGGATTCCCTATGCCCACCTCGACGGCACGACGCGGCGTCGGCAGGACGTCGTCGAGGGGTTCCGTGCAGGGGAGCAGCCGGTGTTCCTCATCAGCCTGAAGGCGGGCGGGTTCGGACTCACCCTGACCGAGGCGGACTACGTCTTCCTGCTCGACCCCTGGTGGAACCCGGCCGCCGAGGCACAGGCGATCGACCGCACGCATCGCATCGGCCAGACCAGTCAGGTCTTCGTGTACCGCATGATCTCGGCGGGGACGATCGAGGAGAAGGTCCGCGAGCTGCAGCAGCGCAAGGCACGCCTGTTCACCGCCGTCATGGACGACGAGGCGCTGTTCGCGCAGTCGCTCACGGCCGACGACATCCGCGGACTGTTCGACGACTGAGCGTTTTTGTCACGGCCGGTCAGACGGCCCGTCCAGCGAGCCGCCGGTAGAATCGAGCGCGTCCAATCGAGGCATCCCCATCGGGTGCCGGGCATGCACAGGAGGAGCGCAATGCGGATCACGGGACTCGGCCACGCCGGGATGTTCATCGAGACGGTCGGCGGCAACATCATCTGCGACCCCGTGCTCGGCCCCTCCTTCTTCGGTTCCTGGTTCCCGTTCCCCGACAACCGCGGTCTCGACTGGGAGCGCTTCGGACGCGAGGCGGACTTCCTCTACATCTCGCATCGGCACCGCGACCACTTCGACCCGAAGCTCCTGGAGCGCCACATCTCGAAGGACATCGAGGTGCTGCTCCCCGAGTATCCGATCGACGATCTCGAGCGCGACATCAGGGCACTCGGATTCGAGAACATCACGTACGCCCCCGCCGGCGAGATCATCCAGCGCGGGGACCTCAAGATCATGATCACGCCGCTGCGCGCCCCCAGCGACGGACCGATCGGCGACTCGTCGCTCAGCGTCGACGACGGCACCGGTTCGATGTTGAACCAGAACGACTCGCACCCGCTCGACCTCGACACGCTGCTCCACTTCGGCAAGCCCGACGCGTACTTCACCCAGGTCTCCGGGGCCATCTGGTGGCCCATGGTCTACGACCTGCCCCTCGACGCGAAGCAGAACTTCGCTCAGCTCAAGCGCGACTCGCAGAACAAGCGCGCGATGTACTACATCGACAAGGTGGACGCGCCGCACGTCTTCCCGATGGCCGGGCCGCCGATGTTCCTCCGCGACGACCTGTTCGACTTCAACGGACTGGGCAGGAACGGCGAGTCGATCTTCACGGATCAGAAGCAGTTCCTCGCGCACATGAACGAGCTGTCTCCGCAGTACGACGGTCACCTGTTCGTCCCCGGCACGCTCGTCACCGTGGACGGCGGCGAGGTGACGACGGAGCAGACGCTGTACAGCGAGGCCGAGCTCGCCCACATCTTCGACGAGAAGTGGGACTACCTCGAGGAGCAGCGCGCCAGCCGGCAGCAGGAGATCCTCGACGAGGAGGCGTCGCGCGCGGAGATCATCCCCCCGGAGGAGATGCTCGCGGCGATCAAGGCCTGGTGGGAGCCGCTGCTCAAGAAGTCGCGGACCATCCGGCTCGGCGTCGGTGGCAATGTGCGCTTCCGCATCGGCGAACTCGACATGGTCGTGGACTTCCCGCGCGCGAAGGTGCGCGAGTACGCGGGGGAGGAGTGCGTCTACTGGTACACGATCCCCGCTGATCTGGTCTCGACCAACATCCGCGACCACGAGATCGACTGGTCGAACTCGATCTTCCTGTCGATGCAGTTCCAGGTGGGCCGCAGCGGCAAGTTCAACGAGTTCCTCACCACGTTCCTCAAGTGCCTGTCCGTGGACCGCATCGAGTACGTCGAGAACTGGTACCAGGAGCAGACCGACCAGACCGAGGACGCTGTGATCGGCGACTGGGTCGTGCAGCGCCGCTGCCCGCACCTGCGCGCCGACCTCACGAAGACCGGAAAGGTCGACGAGGACGGTGTGCTGACGTGCAGCATGCACGACTGGAAGTGGGACCTGAAGACGGGCAGCTGCCTGTCGACGAGCGGTCACCCGATCCGTGCGGCCAAGGCCGAGAACGTCGCGGATGAGCTGCTCGAGACGGCGCGCTGACAGACAGACGCCGAGGTCGTCGCCGACGCGGCGTCTCCGATAGACTCGATCTACAAGCAACCTTTAACACCGTCCTGTGAGGCGGAGAAGGGAGCGGCCGATGAGCACGCGCACTGTGCTGCACGAAGCCGATATCTCGCGGGGATTGACCCGCATCGCGCACGAGATCCTCGAATCGAATCGTGGCGCTGAGAACCTCGTCCTGCTGGGCATTCCGACCCGCGGCGTGACTCTCGCCCACCGGTTGGGCACATTGATCAGCGAGATCGCCCAGCAGTCCGTGCCCGTCGGAGCACTCGATGTCACGCTGTTCCGCGACGATCTCTCCAAGCACCCGACGCGCTCGCCTCGGCCGACCGAGATCCCGGTCGGCGGGATCGACGGCAAGACGGTGGTGCTGGTCGACGACGTGCTCTTCTCCGGACGCAGCATCCGTGCCGCCCTCGACGCGATCCAGTCGATCGGTCGCCCCGCGGTCGTGCGTCTCGCGATCCTGGTCGATCGCGGCCACCGTGAGCTGCCGATCCGGCCCGACTTCGTCGGCAAGAACATCCCCTCCGCCCGCACCGAACGGGTCAACGTGCGCCTCTTCGAGAACGACGGCGCCGAGGAGGTGACGATCGGCGCATGAGGCACCTTCTCGACACCCACACCCTCGACAAGGACACCGCCCTGCGCATCCTCGACGTCGCCGAGGACATGGCCGACACCCAGTCCCGCGAGGTCAAGAAACTCCCCACACTCCGGGGCAAGACCGTCGTCAACCTCTTCTTCGAGGACTCGACGCGCACGCGCATCTCCTTCGAGGCCGCTGCCAAGCGCCTCTCCGCCGACGTGATCAACTTCGCGGCGAAGGGATCCAGCGTCTCCAAGGGCGAGAGCCTGAAGGACACGGCTCAGACGCTCGAGGCGATCGGGGCCGACGCGGTCGTCGTCCGTCACCCGAGCTCCGGCGCCCCGCAGACGCTCGCGACGAGCGGTTGGATCTCGGCCGGCGTGGTCAACGCCGGAGACGGCACGCACGAGCACCCCACACAGGCGCTGCTCGACGCGTTCACGATCCGCAAGCGCCGTTTCGGAGCGGACAGCCGTGGCAAGGACCTCAGCGGCGTGCGCGTCGTGATCGTCGGCGATGTGCTGCACTCGCGGGTCGCGCGTTCCAATGTCTGGCTGCTGACGACGCTCGGCGCCGAGGTCACCCTCGTCTCCCCGCCCACGCTCGTGCCGCAGAACGTGTCGCAGTGGCCTGTGCGGGTGCTCTACGACCTCGATGTCGCCCTCGCGGACGAGCCCGACGCGGTGATGATGCTGCGCATCCAGCTCGAGCGGATGAACGCCGCGTATTTCCCGACTGAGCGGGAGTATTCGCGGCGCTGGGGTCTTGACGCACTGCGTGTGGCCGGTCTGCCGGACGGTAGCATTGTGATGCACCCCGGACCCATGAACCGCGGGCTGGAGATCTCCTCCGCAGCTGCCGATTCCGCCCGCTCCACGGTGCTGGAGCAGGTCGCGAACGGGGTCTCCGTCCGGATGGCGGTGCTGTACCTGCTGCTGGCGGGAGAACGAGACGACGAACGAGGGGGAGACCTGTGAGCGAGACCCTCGTGATCACCGGTGCACAGCTGGTGGGCGCGCACAGCGCCGACATCATCATCGAGAACGGTGTGATCGCCGAGATCGGCACCGGACTCGACAGGGCCGGAGCCCGTGTGATCGACGCGAACGGTCTGGTCGCCCTTCCCGGGCTCGTCGACCTGCACACGCACCTGCGTGAGCCCGGGTACGAGGCCTCCGAGACGATCCTCACCGGCACCAGGGCCGCCGCCGCCGGCGGGTTCACCGCCGTGTTCGCGATGCCGAACACCTCGCCCGTCGCCGACACGGCCGGTGTCGTGGAGCAGGAGCTCGCGCTCGGAGAGGCCGCGGGGTACGCGACCGTGCAGCCGATCGGCGCCGTGACCGTCGGACAGAAGGGCGAGCGTCTCGCCGAGCTGGGCGCGATGGCGTCGTCTCGGGCGAAAGTGCGCGTCTTCAGCGACGACGGCTTCTGCGTGTTCGACCCGCTGATCATGCGCCGGGCACTCGAATACGTGAAGTCGTTCGGCGGCGTGATCGCCCAGCATGCGCAGGACCCCCGTCTGACCGAGGGCGCCCAGATGAACGAGGGTATCGTGTCGGCCGAGCTCGGCCTCGCTGGCTGGCCGGCCGTCGCGGAGGAGTCGATCATCGCCCGCGACGTACTGCTCGCCGAGCACGTGGGCTCGAAGCTGCACGTGTGCCACCTGTCCACCGCCGGCTCGGTCGACATCATCCGCTGGGCGAAGAAGCGCGGTATCGCGGTCACGGCCGAAGTCACTCCGCACCACCTGCTGCTGACGGACGAGCTCGTGCGCGGCTACGACGCACGCTTCAAGGTGAATCCTCCGCTGCGCCGCGAGGAGGACGTGCTCGCCGTGCGCGAGGGCCTCGCCGACGGCACCATCGACATCGTCGCCACGGATCACGCCCCGCACCCCAGCGAGCACAAGGCCTGCGAGTGGCAGGCCGCGGCGAACGGCATGGTGGGCCTGGAGAGCGCGCTGCGGGTGGTGCACCAGTCGATGGTGCAGACCGGCCTGATCGGCTGGGAGGACGTCGCCCGCGTCATGAGCGCCGCTCCCGCCCGGATCGGTCAGCTCGCCGGGCACGGTACGCCGCTCGCGGTCGGACAGCCCGGCCACCTCGCGCTCTACGACGCCTCGGTCGACGGTGTCTTCACGGAGGCCGACCTGCACGGACGCAGCGTGAACTCGCCGTACCTCGGGCGCGCGCTGCCGGGGCGGGTGGAGTTCACCGTGCACGGCGGCGTCGTCACGGTCGACTCCGGTTCCGTCGTCGAGGAGCTGAACGCATGAGCACACGCGATCTCGCGATCGCGATCACTATCCTCGTGGCGCTCCTGGTGCTGCTGACGATGCTGTTCGCCTGGCGACGACGACTCCGACGCGACTCCGCGCTCAGCGCTCCGCTGGGAGTGCCCGAGCACGCCGAGGTCGCCCGCCGCGACGAGGTGCTCTACGTCTCGACCACCCGGCACGAGCAGCCGCTCGAGCGGGTGGCGGTGTCGCCGCTGGAGTACCGCGCCCGCGGTGAGCTGGCCGTGACGGACCGCGGCGTCGCGCTCTGCCTCGACGGCGCTCCCACCGTGTTCCTGGCCTCCTCGCGACTCGTCTCGGTGGATCGAGCCACGGTCACGATCGACCGGGTCGTCGAACCCGGCGGCCTCATCCGCATCGCCTGGAACGCGGACGACGAGACGATCGTCGACTCGTACCTCCGCCTCGCCACGGGCGATCCCCGAACCCTCATCTCTGATCTGCAGCGGCTCGTCCCCGCTGCCCCCGACACAGGAGCCACACGATGACCGCTCTGCCCGAACCCGCCGTACTCGTCCTCGAGGACGGCACCCGCCACGTCGGACGCGCCTACGGCGCCCGCGGAACCACCCTGGGCGAGGTCGTCTTCGCCACCGGCATGTCCGGCTATCAGGAGACGCTGACCGATCCGTCCTACGCCGGCCAGATCGTGCTGCAGACCGCACCGCACATCGGCAACACCGGTATGAACGACGAGGACACCGAGTCCCGACGCATCTGGGTCGCCGGCTACATCGTGCGCGATCCCTCACGCGTGGTGTCGAACTGGCGGGCGAACGCCTCGCTGGACGAGATCCTCGTGCAGGACGGCATCGTCGGCATCAGCGGCATCGACACCCGTGCCATCACGCGTCACATCCGCTCGGCCGGGTCGATGCGTGGCGGGATCTTCTCGGGCGACGCCGCGGCGCTCGACGCGGAGGAGCAGGTGCGCATCGTGCGCGAGGCCCCGCAGATGGCGGGTCGCAACCTGTCCTCCGAGGTCTCGGTGGACGTCGCCACCATCACCACCGGGATCGGCGAGCGCGTGGGCAACCTCGCGGTGCTGGATCTCGGCGTGAAGCAGGCGACCATCGACAACCTCGCCGCACGCGGGTTCGACGTGCACGTGCTGCCGCAGAACGTCACGATCGACGAGATCCGCGCGATCGACCCCGTCGCCGTCTTCTACTCCAACGGCCCCGGCGACCCCGCCGCGTCCGATGGGCACGTCGAGCTGCTGCGTGCGGTGCTCGACGACGGACTGCCTTTCTTCGGGATCTGCTTCGGAAACCAGCTGCTCGGTCGTGCGCTGGGCCTCGGCACGTACAAGCTGCCGTTCGGACACCGCGGGATCAACCAGCCGGTGCTCGACAAGACCACCGGCCGAGTCGAGATCACCGCGCACAACCACGGGTTCGCCGTCGAGGCTCCGCTCGAGGGGGCTTTCGACAGCCCGAACGGCTACGGCAAGGTCGAGGTGAGCCACGTCGGTCTGAACGACAACGTGGTGGAGGGACTGCGAGCCCTCGACATCCCCGCCTTCTCCGTGCAGTACCACCCCGAGGCCGCCGCAGGCCCCCACGACGCCAACTACCTCTTCGACCGGTTCCGTGACCTGGTCGTGGCCACCAAGAAGGACGCCAAGTAATGCCCAAGCGCGACGACATCCGCTCCGTCCTCGTCATCGGCTCCGGCCCGATCGTCATCGGTCAGGCCTGCGAGTTCGACTACTCCGGCACCCAGGCGTGCCGCGTCCTCCGTGAGGAGGGCGTGCGCGTGATCCTGGTGAACTCCAACCCCGCCACCATCATGACCGACCCCGATTTCGCCGACGCGACGTACGTGGAGCCGATCACCTGGCAGGTCATCGAGTCGATCATCGCGAAGGAGCGCCCCGACGCGATCCTTCCGACACTCGGTGGTCAGACGGCCCTGAACGCGGCTATCCAGCTGCACAACCACGGGATCCTCGAGAAGTACGATGTCGAGCTCATCGGCGCCAGCTTCGAGGCGATCAACAAGGGCGAGGACCGCCAGATCTTCAAGCAGCTGGTGCTCGACGCCGGCGCCGACGTGGCCGACTCGCGCATCGCGCACACCATGGACGAGGTGCTCGCCGCGGCGAGCGAACTCGGCTACCCGCTGGTGGTGCGCCCCAGCTTCACGATGGGCGGTCTGGGTTCAGGCTTCGCCTACGACGAGGAGGACCTGCGCCGTATCGCCGGCGCCGGCCTGCACGACTCGCCGACCAACGAGGTGCTCCTGGAGGAGTCGATCCTCGGATGGAAGGAATACGAGCTCGAGCTCATGCGCGACACCGCCGACAACACGGTCGTCGTCTGCTCGATCGAGAACGTCGACCCCGTGGGCGTGCACACGGGCGACTCGATCACCGTCGCCCCCGCACTGACGCTCACGGACCGCGAGTACCAGAAGCTGCGCGACATCGGCATCGACATCATCCGCGCCGTGGGCGTGGACACGGGTGGCTGCAACATCCAGTTCGCGGTCAACCCCGAGAACGGCCGCATCATCGTGATCGAGATGAACCCGCGCGTCTCGCGTTCGAGCGCCCTGGCCTCGAAGGCCACCGGCTTCCCGATCGCGAAGCTCGCGGCCAAGCTGGCGCTCGGTTACCGGCTCGACGAGATCCCCAACGACATCACGGGCGTCACCCCGGCGAGCTTCGAGCCCACGCTCGACTACGTCGTGGTGAAGGTTCCGCGCTTCGCGTTCGAGAAGTTCCCCGCCGCGGATCCGACCCTGACGACCACCATGAAGTCGGTCGGCGAGGCGATGGCGATCGGTCGCAACTACGCGACCGCGCTGCAGAAGGCGTTGCGTTCGCTGGAGAAGCGCGGATCGAGTTTCCACTGGGGTGCGGAGGAGCGCTCCGTGGAGGAGCTGCTCGAGGTGTCCAAGACCCCGACCGACGGCCGCATCGTGGTGCTGCAGCAGGCGCTGCGCAAGGGCGCGACCGTGGAGCAGGCGTTCGACGCCACCGCGATCGACCCGTGGTTCCTCGACCAGATCGTTCTGATCAACGAGGTGGCCGAGATCGTGCGCACCGCTCCCGAGCTGGATGCCGCGACGCTCCGCTACGCGAAGGAGCACGGTTTCTCCGATGCCCAGCTGGCCGAGATCCGCGGCATCAGCGAGGTCGAGGTCCGCGGTCTCCGCCACAGCCTGAGCATCCGTCCGGTCTACAAGACGGTCGACACCTGCGCAGGGGAGTTCCCCGCCCTCACGCCGTACCACTACTCGAGCTACGACTTCGAGACCGAGGTCACGCCGTCCGAGCGCACGAAGGTGGTCATCATCGGCTCCGGTCCGAACCGCATCGGCCAGGGTGTCGAGTTCGACTACTCGTGCGTGCACGCCTCGTTCGCGCTGTCGGATGCCGGGTTCGAGACCATCATGGTCAACTGCAACCCGGAGACGGTCTCGACCGACTACGACACCTCCGACCGGCTCTACTTCGAGCCGCTCACGCTGGAGGACGTGCTGGAGGTGCTCGATGCGGAGGCCGCGAGCGGCACCATCCTCGGCGTCGTCTGCCAGCTGGGCGGCCAGACGCCTCTCGGTCTCGCCAAGGGCATCCAGGACGCCGGCTACACGGTGCTCGGCACCAGCCCCGAGGCGATCGACCTCGCCGAGGAGCGCGAGCTCTTCAGCGGCATCCTCGACGCCGCCGGCCTCGTCGCCCCGCGCCACGGCACCGCGATCGACGTCGACGGCGCCGTGGGCATCGCCGAGGACATCGGGTACCCGGTGCTCGTGCGTCCGAGCTTCGTGCTCGGCGGACGCGGCATGGAGATCGTCTACGACTCGCCCAGCCTGCGCGACTACTTCGTGCGCACGGCCGGCGAGGTCATCATCGAGCCCGGCAAGCCGCTGCTGGTCGACCGCTTCCTCGACGACGCGATCGAGCTCGACGTCGACGCGCTCTACGACGGCAGCGAGCTCTACATCGGCGGCGTCATGGAGCACCTGGAGGAGGCGGGCATCCACTCCGGCGACTCCAGCTGCACGCTCCCTCCGATCTCGCTCGGACGTTCCGACATCGACCGGGTGCGCGTCGCGACTCTCGCGATCGCCGAGGGCGTCGGTGTGCGCGGACTGCTGAACGTGCAGTTCGCGATCAGCGCCGGAGTGCTCTACGTGATCGAGGCGAACCCGCGCGCGAGCCGCACGGTGCCGTTCGTCTCGAAGGCGTTGGGCATCCCGCTCGCGAAGGCCGCCAGCCGCATCATGGCGGGGTCCACGGTCGCCGAGCTGAAGGCCGAGGGCCTGCTCCCGGAGAACGACGGCTCGCGGGTGCCCCTGGGCGCACCGGTCGCCGTGAAGGAAGCCGTGCTCCCGTTCAAGCGGTTCCGCACGAAGGACGGCAAGATCGTCGACTCCGTGCTCGGACCGGAGATGCGCTCCACGGGCGAGGTCATGGGAATCGACAAGGACTTCCCGACTGCCTTCGCGAAGAGCCAGGCTGCAGCCTACGGCGGGATGCCCACCTCGGGCACCGTCTTCATCTCGGTCGCCGACTCGGACAAGCGTGCGGTCATCCTGCCCGCCCACCGTCTGCAGCAGCTCGGCTTCACGATCGTCGCGACCGAGGGGACGGCCGAGATCCTCTCGCGCAACGGCATCGCGGTCACGGTCGTCGAGAAGTACAGCGAGACGCAGGAGAGCGGCGCGCAGAACGTCGTGGATCTGATCAACGAGGGCGCGATCGACATCGTCGTGAACACGCCTTCGGGCGGTGCGGCGCGTGCGGACGGCTACGAGATCCGTGCCGCAGCGGTGGCGGCCGACAAGGCGCTGTTCACCACGATGGCGGTGCTCGGTGCAGCGGTCAGCGGTATGGATGCAGCCCACGAGGGCTTCGACGTCAAGAGCCTCCAGGAGTACGCGCTGGACCGGAAGGCGACGGTGTGAGCGCAGGTTTCGGTGAGCGCGTACGGGCGGCACTCCGCTCGTCCGGACCGCTCTGCGTCGGGATCGATCCGCATGCGGCTCTTCTCGATGCCTGGGGACTGACGCAGGACGCGGCAGGTGTGCGGGAGTTCGGGCTGCGCACCGTCGATGCGGCGGCCGGCCGGGTGGCGATCGTGAAGCCGCAGGTGTCGTTCTTCGAGCGCTTCGGGTCCGCGGGCTTCGTCGCACTCGAAGAGGTGCTCGCGGCCGCGCGTGCGGCCGAGCTGATCGTGATCGCCGACGCCAAGCGCGGCGACATCGGTTCGACGATGGACGCCTACGCCGCCGCCTGGCTCACTCCGGGTTCCGCGCTCGAAGCCGACGCTCTGACCGTCAGCCCGTATCTCGGCGTCGGCGCGCTCGACGGCGTCTTCTCGCTCGCGGCGCAGCACGGCAAGGGCGTCTTCGTGCTCGCCGCCACCAGCAACCCCGAGGCCGAGCCGCTGCAGCGCTCGCGCGGTGACGATCGCTCGGTCGCGGCGGGAGTGCTCGCCGAGGTGTCGCGCAGGAACGCGCAAGCGGTCGCCGCCGACGAATGGGGGAGCATCGGTGTGGTCATCGGGGCGACGGTCGACTGGTCGGCTGCCGGTATCGACGCCTTCGCTCCGGCCGCGCCCATCCTCGCCCCCGGGTTCGGCGCGCAGGGTGCGGAGCCCGCCGACCTCGCTCACCGTTTCGGCGCCATGGCGGCGTGCGTCATCGCCAGCGAGAGCCGCAGCATCCTCGGTGCCGGACCCGACGGCATCGCCGCAGCGATCGAAGCGCGCGTCGCGCAGTACCAGGAGGCCGCACGTGGCTGAGACACGAGTCATCCCCGAGGTCGATCGGGCGGCCGCCGCGCGCAAGGCGGTCGAGCGCCGACGCGCCCGCGCGTCGCTCAAGCGCGACCTGACCATGCGCGTCATCACGCCTCAGGCCGTGCTGCATCGCGCAATCGAGGACCCCGACTCCGTCGAGGGGTCCATGCGGATCACCGACTTCCTGCTGGCGCTGCCGGCGATCGGTGCGGGCAAGCGCGACCGAGTGCTGGAAGACCTCCAGATCTCTCCGGTCAAGCGGCTCGGCGGGCTCGGCGCGCGTCAGCGGGTCGTGCTCGAGCACTGGCTCGACGGACGCTTCCCTCCGCTGTCTCCGCGCGGTGCGCGCAGCCGGCTGCTCGTGCTCGCCGGACCCACCGCTGTGGGCAAGGGCACGGTGGCGGCGCACATCCGCGAGAACCACCCCGAGATCCACCTCTCGGTGTCGGCCACCACGCGGCCGCCACGCCCGGGCGAGATCGACGGCGTGCACTACTACTTCGTGGATGATGCCGAGTTCGACCGGCTCATCGCGGACGGCGAACTGCTCGAGTACGCGGTCGTTCACAACCGCTCGCGCTACGGCACGCCGCGTCCGCCGATCGACGCCGCGCTGGCCGAGGGCAAGACGGTGCTGCTCGAGATCGACCTGCAGGGTGCGCGCCAGGTGCGGGCGGCTGAACCGGCCGCCACACTGATCTTCCTGCTCCCGCCGAGCTGGGACGAACTGGTGCAGCGCTTGGTCGGCCGAGGCACCGAAGGGGCCGAGGAACGCGCCAGAAGACTGCGCACCGCGAAGGTCGAACTGGCCGCCCAGAACGAGTTCGATCACCTCATCGTGAACGAGAACGTCGCCGACGCCGCCGCCGAGGTCGTAGAATTGTCTTCAAGCTCTGCACGCTGACCCGCTGAGCGGGGTCCCTGAGCCTGTCGAAGGGCCACCTGGGTCCCTGAGCTTGTCCAAGGGTCGCGTGCCCGCAGCACCGTCTTCGCGACGATCCCGTCGCCTGATCAGGAGGTCCACCATGGCCGGACACCACAACAAGGGCATCATCGATCCCCCCATCGACAACCTGCTGGATCGAGTCGACTCCAAGTACGAGCTCGTGATCTACGCGTCCAAGCGCGCTCGTCAGATCAACGACTACTACTCCGACCTGCACGAGGGCAACCTCTTCGACAACGTGGGCCCGCTCGTCGACTCCTCGGTTGAGGACAAGCCGCTCACCATCGCTCTGCACGAGATCAACGAGGACAAGCTCCGCCTGCGTCACGCGGAGTGATATTCCAGACCGCGCCTCGCACTCTGTCCGAGGCGCGGTTCAGAATGGGTGTACCACCCCTTCTTCTCACCCACCCCGTTCTGGAGTATCGATGAGCGCCCTGCGTCTGTTCACGTCCGAGTCCGTCACCGAGGGACATCCGGACAAGATCTGCGACCAGATCTCGGACAGCATCCTCGACGGCCTCATCGCCAAGGACCCGGAGTCCCGCGTGGCGGTCGAGACGCTCGTCACCACCGGACTCGTCCATGTCGCGGGCGAGATCCGCACCGAAGCCTACGTCGACATCCCGACGATCGTCCGTCAGGTCGTGAACGGCATCGGCTACACATCCAGCGACACCGGCTTCGACGGTGACTCGTGCGGCGTGAGCGTCTCGGTGGGTGAGCAGTCCACAGACATCGCGCACGGCGTCGACAACGCCCAGGAGCACCGCGACGGATCGTCCGTCGACCCGCTCGACGGCCTCGGCGCCGGCGACCAGGGCATCATGTTCGGGTTCGCCACCAACGAGACCCCGCAGCTCATGCCGATGGCGGCCTGGACGGCGCATCGCATCGCCGAGCGCCTGACCGAGGTGCGGCGCAGTGGGCTCCTGCCCTTCCTCCGTCCCGACGGCAAGACCCAGGTCACGCTCGGCTACGACGGGTTCACCCCGAAGACGGTCGACGCTGTCGTGGTCTCCACGCAGCACAACCCCGACATCACGCAGGAAGACCTGCAGCAGCAGGTGCGCGAGCACGTCATCGCGCCGATCCTCGAGAGCACGGGACTCGACCTCGACGACGTCACGTTCTACATCAACCCGGCCGGCCCCTTCGTGACCGGCGGCCCCAAGGGCGACGCCGGACTCACCGGCCGCAAGATCATCATCGACACCTACGGGGGAGCGGCCCGACACGGCGGGGGCGCGTTCAGCGGCAAGGACCCGTCAAAGGTCGATCGCTCCGGTGCATACGCGACCCGCTGGGTCGCGAAGAACGCCGTCGCCGCAGGGCTCGCCGATCGGCTCGAGGTGCAGGTCGCCTACGCGATCGGCGTCGCCCGCCCGGTCGGGCTGTACGTCGAAACCTTCGGCACCGGCAAGGTGTCGGACGAGATCATCACGCACGCGATCAACGAGGTCTTCGATCTGCGACCCCAGGCGATCATCGATCAGCTCGACCTGCTGCGCCCGATCTACGCGCAGACCGCCGCCTACGGTCACTTCGGTCGCGAGCTCCCGGAGTTCACCTGGGAGCGCACCGACCGCGTCGAAGAGCTGCGCCGCGCTGCCGGTCTCTGATGGGGCTTCGGTTCCCATGACATCGGAGAGCCGCCGCATCGCGCGGGTGCTCCTCGACTCACCGCTGCCACAGCTCGATCGCCTCTTCGACTACGCGCTTCCCGCCGAGTTCGGCGAGGTCCCACGGGGAGCGCGGATCAAGGTCCCGCTGCGCACGGCGGGGCGCGTGATCGACGGCTACGTCGTCGAGCTCGGGGTGGAAGACGACGCGGACCGTCCTCTCTCCGAGGCAGACAGCGTCGTGTCGTCCGTGTCGGTGCTGCCGGAGCGGCTGTATCGGCTCGCCAGGCGCGTCGCCGACCGGGCAGCCGGGTCTGCGTCCGACATCCTCCGTCTCGTCATCCCCAAACGCCAGGTGCGCGTCGAGAAGGCCTGGACGGCGGATTCGCCCTCCGTCGCGCCGGATGACGCGGCACGGGAACGCGCCACGGCCCTGATCGATGGCTACGACGGCCTGCACGGCGTGCTCGAGAGCCATGGACGCGCCGCTGTGGAGGCGATCCCGGGGGTCCGCGACGACGGGCCGGCCTGGGCCGCGCTGCTCGCCGCCACCGCGGTGCGGCAGCTGGCAGCGGGAGAGTCATCGGTCCTGATCGTCCCCGACCATCGCGACCTCGATCGACTGCTCGCGGCGCTCACGCAGATCGCTCCCGAAGAGACGATCGTCCGCTTCGACTCACGGCAGACGAACCCTGCCCGCTACCGCTCCTTCCTGCGCACGCTCGAAGACGCGCCCTGCATCGTGGTCGGCAACCGGTCCGCGGTCTACGCGCCTGTCCGCGCCGGCCTCGTCGCGATCTGGGATGATGGCGACCCGCTGCTCGGCGAGCCGCTGGCGCCGTACGTCAACGCCCGCGATGCGGCGCTGCTGCGGCAGGAGCAGGAGGACAGCGCGCTGCTGTTCGTCGGACACACCCGCACCACCGATGTCGAGCGACTCGTCGCACACGGGTACCTGCAGGACGTGCGGGCGATCCGTCGCGTTCTCCCCAGAGTCGTGCTGAGCACTCCCCAGGAGATGGAGCAGCCGACTGCGCAGCGTCTGCCCTCGTCGGCGTTCCTCGCAGCGCGGTCCGCTGCTGCGGAGGGGCCGGTGCTCGTGCAGGTGTCGCGGCCGGGGTTCTCGCCGTCGCTGGTGTGCGCCGAGTGCCGTGCCCCGGCGCGGTGTGCGCACTGCGGCGGTCCGCTCGGGGCCACGCACCGCGGCGCGGTCCCGGTGTGCGGCTGGTGCGGCAGGGGAGCGCGAGCCTGGAGCTGCCCCTCCTGCTCCTCCACGCAGTTGCGGCTCGCCTCCTCGGGCAGCGAGCGCACGGCGGATGAGCTCGGGCGCGCGTTCCCCGGCGTACGAGTGATCGTCGCCGACAGCGCCCATCCCGTGGAGCGGGTCGACGCGAAGCCCGCGCTCGTGGTCGCCACCCGGGGGGCCGAACCGCTCGCTGACGGCGGATACCGCGCCGTCGTTCTCCTCGACGGACCGCGCATGCTGCAGGCCCCCGATCTGCGCGTGGGGGAATCCTGCCTGCGCTGGTGGTCGAACGCGGCCGCGCTCGCAGCTCCAGGAGCACCCGTGCATCTGGTGGGTGTCGACGGGGGCACGGCACGCGCTCTCGCGACCTGGAACCAGGCCGGCTACGCACGCAGCGAGCTCGAGAGCCGAGCCCCGCTGCACATGCCGCCCACCACACGTGTCGCCCTGGTCGAGGGGACGGCAGCGGCGGTCTCCCGTGCACTCGTCGCCTTGGGCGAGATCCCCCTGCCGCCGGACGCGGTCCTGGGGCCGGTCCCGGTCGACTCGGACGACGTGCCCGCGCGCGTGCGTGCGCTCGTGCGCTTCGAGTACGGGGCAGGAACCCGCGTGGCGACCGTGCTCCGCGCCGCCGTCGTGGCGGAAGCCGTGGCCAGCCGCCGGGGCCGCGGGCGCAATCCGAGGAGCGCTCTCTCGGTTCGCCTCGATATCCTCGATCCAGAGCTTTGATCCTTCCGGAGTACCTTCATGCGCCTCGTCTTCGCCGGCACGCCATCCGCGGCCGTTCCCACCCTGCACCGTCTGGCGCGCGACCACGACATCGTCGCGGTCGTCACCCGGCCCGATGCTCCGCTCGGACGCAAGAAGGTGCTCACGCCTTCTCCGGTGGCGCAGGCGGCCGTCGAGCTCGGCATCCCGGTCATCCGCGCCGCCCGCCTGGATGAGGAGGCGACGCAGCGCATCGCGGCCCTCCGTCCCGAACTGGGCGTGATCGTCGCTTACGGGGGACTGGTCCGAGAGCCGCTGCTGTCGACACCGGATGCCGGATGGATCAACCTGCACTTCTCGCTGCTTCCGCAGTGGCGCGGCGCGGCACCCGTGCAGCGTGCGCTGATCGCCGGTGATGCGGAACTCGGCGCGAGCGTCTTCCAGCTCGTCCCTGAGCTCGATGCGGGGGCGGTGTTCGCCTCGCGCGTGGTCGAGGTTCCCGCCGGCGCCACCGCCGACATCGCGCTGGAGGCTCTTGCGGTGGACGGTGCCGAGCTGACCGCCGAGGTCGTGGCCGGGATCGCCGCGGGTACCGCACGAGCCGTCCCGCAGCGGGGCGAGCCGACATTCGCGCCCAAGCTGACGCTGCCCGACGGCCTCCTGGACTGGGCGCTTCCCGTCGAGGAGGTGTACGCGCGGTTCCGCGGAGTGACTCCGGAACCCGGCGCGCACACCACGATCGACGGACAGCGCCTCAAGATCATCGAGGCCGCACCCGCGAGCGATACCGAGGCGATCGATCAGGGTGCCATCGTCGCCACCAAGACGGCAGTGCTGATCGGCACGGCGACCACGCCGCTCGCGGTCACCCGCGTGCAACCGGCGGGCAAGGGCGCGATGAACGCCACGGACTGGTGGCGCGGTCAGCGCGGAACTGAAGGGGTGCGTGCCGGCTCATGAGCGATGGCCAGCAGAATCGGTCGAACAGGCGTCCGCAGGGGCGCCCCGGCGGCAACCGGCGTCCCTCGTCGTCTCGGGGCCCGCGCGGTCCCGTGCGCACGGTGCAGGCCGCACGCCGCGTCGCCTTCGACGTGCTGCGGGCCGTCTCGGACTCCGACGCGTACGCGAACCTCGTGCTGCCCACCGCGATCGCGGACGCGGGTCTCGATCCCCAGGACGCGGCGCTCGCAACCGAGCTCACCTACGGCACGCTGCGCCGCCGGGGCACCTACGACGCGATCATCGCCGCGGCCGCCGACCGCAGCACGGACGACATCGACCCGGCCGTGCGGGATGCGCTGCGCCTCGGTGTGCATCAGCTGCTCGCGACGCGGGTCGCCTCGCACGCCGCAGTGAACGAGTCCGTGAACCTCGTCGCGCTGGAGGTCGGTCGTGGGGCGTCGAGCTTCGCGAACGCGGTGCTCCGGCGCGTCACCCGACAGAGTGCGGAGGAGTGGCAGGAGCAGATCGAACGTGAAGCTCGCTCCGACGACGAGAGGCTGGCGCTGCGGTCGGCGCACCCGGTCTGGATCATCCGCGCGCTCCGACGTGCCCTGGCCGCTGAGGACCGGGTCGATGAGCTCGACGCGCTCCTCGAGGCCGACAACGTCTCTCCCGAGGTCACGCTCGTTGCGCTGCCCGGTCTCGCGGAACCGGGAGAACCGCGACGCCCCTACGCCGCCACGGCGTACGGATCGCCCGGCGGAGACCCGCATCGCATCGTCGCCGGATCCGGTGGCGCGGTGCGGGTGCAGGACGAGGGGTCCCAGCTCGTGGCGCTCGCTCTCGCCGCCGCAGCCCCGATCGGCGAGGGCGAGCGCTGGCTCGACCTCTGCGCGGGGCCCGGCGGCAAGACCGCGCTGCTCGCGGCGATCGCACACCAGCACGGCGTGACCGTCGAGGCGAACGAGGTCGTCCCGACGCGTGCGCGACTGGTGCGCAATGCGCTGCGCGCGGTTCCGGGCGACGTGGTCGTGCACGAGCAGGACGGGCGGGAGCTCGCGGCGTCGCGACCGGGGGAGTTCGATCGCATCCTGGTCGATGCACCCTGCACGGGTCTCGGCGCGCTGCGTCGACGTCCGGAAGCCCGGTGGCGGAAGAGCCCGGCCGACGTCGCCGAGCTCGTGCCGTTGCAGGGGGAGCTCCTGTCCGCCGCGGTCGAGGCTCTCGCCCCTGGCGGCATCGTCGCCTACGTGACGTGCTCTCCTCATCTGGCGGAGACCGCGGGAGTGGTGCAGGACGTGCTCCGTTCCCGCGACGACCTGCGTGTCATCGACGCGCGCGCGGTCGTCTCCGAGGTGGCACTCGCCCCCATCGATCTGGCCGACGACGGCCGTTCCGAGTCCGGCACCGTGCAGCTCTGGCCGCACCGCCATGGCACCGACGCCATGTTCCTCGCGCTGCTGCAGCGCACACCACAGGGAGAGTAGAACCATGGATCTGCCCCGCGCGCCCCGCATCAACCCCAGCATCCTCGCTGCGGACTTCGTCAACATGCAGGCGGAACTCGCCCGCATCGCGACGGCGGACTTCGCTCACGTCGACGTCATGGACAACCACTTCGTGCCGAATCTGACCTTCGGGCCGCAGATGGTCGATCGCATCCAGGCGACCAGCCCTATCCCGCTCGACGTGCATCTGATGATCACCGATCCGGACCGCTGGGCACCGGAGTATGCGGAGATCGGTGCGGCGAGCGTGACCTTCCACCTCGAAGCCGCCGCGGACCCCGTGTCGCTCGCTCGTCGTCTGCGTGGCATCGGGGCGCGTGCGGGGGTCGCCATCAAGCCGGGCACCCCTGTCGAGGGACTGTACAGCGTGCTGGACGAGTTCGACCAGATCCTGGTGATGACGGTGGAACCGGGTTTCGGCGGGCAGGGTTTCATGCCCGAGACCATGCCGAAGCTGCGCGCCCTCGCCGACGAGGCTCGGCGCCGGGGATCGCAGGTCTGGCTGCAGGTCGACGGCGGCATCTCCGACGCCACGATCGAGCAGGCCGCCGCGGCAGGTGCCGACACGTTCGTCGCCGGATCCGCGATCTACGGCGCCGACGACATCGAGGCGGCCGTCACTCGGCTCAGGGACCTCGCCCGAGCCGCTAGCCTGGAGGGGTGAAGACTTTCGACGAGCTGTTCGCTGAGCTCAGCGTCAAGGCCGAGACCCGCCCCGAGGGATCCGGCACGGTCGCCGAGCTCGACGGCGGCGTGCACACGATCGGCAAGAAGATAGTCGAAGAGGCCGCCGAGGTCTGGATGGCATCCGAGTACGAGTCCGATGAGGCAGCCGCTGAGGAGATCTCCCAGCTGCTGTACCACCTGCAGGTGATGATGATCGCGAAGGGTCTCAGCCTGCAGGACGTCTACCGACATCTGTGACGCGCTCCGTTCCTTCTCCTTCGAACTGAAAGCTGTTCATGCTGCGCATCGCCGTTCCCAACAAGGGCTCTCTCTCCGAGACCGCCGCTGAGATGCTCGCGGAGGCCGGTTACGCCGGTCGACGCGATCCCAAGACCCTCCACGTCATCGACGCCGACAACGACGTCGAATTCTTCTTCCTGCGCCCCAAGGACATCGCGACCTACGTCGGCTCCGGCGCGATCGACGTCGGCATCACCGGTCGCGACCTGCTGCTGGACGCGCGGATGCCGGGAGCCCGCGAGATCGAGGCGCTGGGATTCGCCGGCTCGACCTTCCGCTTCGCCGCCCCATCCGGACGCTACACCGACGTGTCCGAGCTCGACGGGCTGCGCATCGCCACGTCCTACCCGGGTCTCGTCGACGCGTTCCTCGATGAACGCGGTATCGCGGTCGACCTGGTGCCGCTCGACGGCGCGGTCGAGTCGGCCGTGCGCCTCGGTGTGGCGGATGCCGTCGCCGACGTGGTCGAGACCGGCACCACGCTGCGTCAGGCAGGGCTCGACGTCTTCGGCCCCGTGATCCTGCAGTCCGAAGCCGTGCTCATCGCCGGTCCGGTGGATGCGGATGGCTCCGAGACGCTGCTGCGCCGTCTGCGCGGAGTCATGGTCGCCCGACGTTTCGTGATGATCGACTACGACCTCCCACTCGCCCTGCTCGACGACGCCGTGAAGATCGCGGGTGGCGTCGAGTCGCCGACCGTCTCTCCGCTGCGTGACCCCGACTGGGTCGCCGTGCGCGTCATGGTGGCGCGGGCACGCGTCAATCCGGTGATGGACGCGCTGTACGCGCTCGGCGCGCGGGCCATCCTGGTCACCGCCATCCACAACGCGAGGCTCTGATGACTCTCGCCAGCCGGGTCATCCCGTGCCTCGACGTGGCCGACGGCCGCGTGGTCAAGGGCGTCAACTTCGAGAACCTCCGTGACATGGGCGACCCCGTCGAGCTCGCCAGGCACTACGCCGCACAGGGCGCCGATGAGATCACGTTCCTCGATGTCACCGCCACGGTCGACGCCCGCGCCACGACCTACGACGTGGTGCAGCGCACCGCCGAGCAGGTCTTCGTGCCGCTGACCGTCGGCGGGGGAGTGCGCAGCGTCGACGACGTCGCCCGTCTGCTCGCGGTCGGTGCAGACAAGGTGGGCGTCAACTCCGCGGCGATCGCGCGCCCGGAGCTGATCGGAGAGATCGCCGATCGGTTCGGCGCGCAGGTGCTCGTGCTCTCACTCGACGTCAAGCGCGCGGACACGACACCGTCCGGGTTCGTCGTCACGACGCACGGCGGCCGCACGCAGACGACCTTGGACGCCGTGGAATGGGCGCGCGAGGCGACGGAGCGCGGGGCCGGAGAGCTCCTCGTGAACTCGATCGACGCGGACGGCACCCGTGACGGCTTCGACCTCGAGCTGGTCAGGCTCATGCGGGAAGCCGCATCGGTTCCGGTGATCGCCTCGGGCGGCGCAGGCGACGTCTCGCACTTCGCCCCGGCCATCAAGGCGGGTGCAGATGCCGTGCTCGCGGCCAGCGTGTTCCACACCGGCGCACTCACGGTCGGCGATGTCAAGAACGCGCTGCGCGCGGCGGGAGTGGTCGTCCGGGGCGGCGCACTGAGCGAGCGGAGCGAGACGAAGTGAGTGACATCGAGACGCGGATCGCACAGGTCGCGTGGAACTCCGACGGCCTGGCGCCGGTGATCGTGCAGCAGTGGGACACGCTCGAGGTGCTGATGCTGGCATGGGTCGACGCCGAAGCGCTGCGTCGAACGCTGACCACCGGCCGCGTCACGTACTGGTCGCGCTCGCGCCAGGAGTACTGGCGCAAGGGTGACACCTCCGGCAACATCCAGGTCGTGCACGACGCCCGACTCGACTGCGACGGAGACGCCATCCTGCTCCGCGTCGATCAGACCGGACCCGCCTGTCACACCGGCACGCGCACCTGCTTCGACACGACGGACCTCGAAGCCGTCGCCGGGAGCGCCACGGCATGAACATCGCGCGACGCGGCCGTTCGCTCTCGGTGTCCGGATTCCTGCTCGCCGGGGCGATCGGGATCATCTCGTCCACGCAGACCTGGGTCACAGTGGAGCGAGCGGATGCCGGCGAGGCGATCCTCGTCCCCGGCGCATCCGCCCTGGTGCTGCTCGCCCCGCTCAGTCTCGCGGTGCTCGCTCTCGGAGCGGCGTTGTCGATCGCGGGGCGCCCTGTGCGTCTGGTGTTCGGGGTGCTCGCCGCCGCGTGCGCGGTCTTCCTCGGCTGGACGACGCTGCAGCTGCTCATCTCCGTCCCGGAGTCCGCGATCGGCCCGACTGTCACCGAGGCGACAGGACTCGCCGGCAGCACCGCGCTGGCCGACATCGTGCAGTCCGCCGTGCCGACCGCATGGCCCGCGATCGCACTGGTCGGCTGGGCGATCCTGCTGTGCGCTTCGCTCCTGGTGCTCGCCACGTGGAGCAGGTGGAAGGCGGGCGGTCGGCGCTATCGCACGGCTTCCACGGATGCGCCGGCACACGATGGTCCGATCGACGCGGTCGATTCCTGGGACGACCTGTCCCGCGGAACCGATCCCACCCGTTGACACCGATAGACTGAACCCGATCCCGTAGTCGTCCCCGGAGGAGAACATGACCAACCCGATCGCCGACCCCGGCCACGGACACTCGCCGGCGGCCTGGACCGCCGTGATCATCATGCTCGTCGGCTTCACGGTCGGCACGCTGGCGTTCTGCCTGGCGGAGTTCAGCCCCGTCTGGGTCGCCCTCATCTGGGTCTCTGCTGCTCTCATCCCGATCGGAGCGCTCGTGGGCTGGGCGCTCGCGCGCGCCGGCTACGGCGTGAAGGGCCCCAAGTACTCGCCGAAGGCGCACTAGTGGTCCTCGCCGACCTGACGGCCGGCGCAGTCGCTGACGCCGAGCGTCGCGCTCAGTCGCGCCCGTTGGCGCAGGTCGAACGCGATGCTCTCGCGCGTCCTGCGGCCAAGGATGCCCTCTCGTACCTCGCGCCGGCGGACCGCGTGAAGATCATCGCCGAGGTGAAGCGGGCCAGCCCGTCTCGGGGTGCGCTCGCGTCCATCCCCGATCCGGCGCTCCAGGCCTCGCTGTACGAGACCGGCGGCGCTTCGGCGATCAGCGTCCTCACCGAGGAACGCCGGTTCGGCGGCAGCCTGGCCGATCTGGAAGCCGTGACGGCGCGGGTCTCTCTTCCCGTGCTGCGCAAGGACTTCATCGCGACCCGCTACCAGGTGCTCGAGGCGCGTGCCGCCGGCGCCGACCTCGTGCTGCTCATCGTCGCCGGCCTCGACCGGTCGGTGCTGCAGGAGCTGTTCGGCTTCATCACCGAGCTGGGCATGACCCCGCTGGTGGAGACCCACTCCGCAGAGGAGCTGGAGGTCGCGATCGACCTCGGGGCGCCTCTGATCGGCGTGAACGCCCGCGACCTCACGACGCTCGAGCTGGACCGCGACCTCTTCGGCCGTCTCTCCGACCGCATTCCCGAGACCGCGATCAAGATCGCCGAGTCCGCGGTGCTGAGCCCGGAAGACGTCACCCACTACCGTTCCGCCGGCGCCGACGTGGTGCTGATCGGCGAGGCCCTCGTCACGGGCGACCCGGTCGCCACGCTGGCGCGGTTCCTCGACGCCGGATCCGTTGCACTTCCCGGCAGGAAGAAGACCCCGTGAGCCTGCGCGATCAGCATGGTCCCTACTTCGGCGATTTCGGGGGCCGCTTCATGCCGGAATCCCTCATCGCCGCGATCGACGAGCTCACGGCGGCGTACACCGCAGCCGTCGCGGATCCCGAGTTCCGCGCGGAGCTCGCGCATCTGCTGAGCTCCTACGCGGGGCGACCCTCTGCGATCACCGAGGTTGTCCGGTTCGCCGAGCACGCCGGTGGCGCCCGGGTCTTCCTGAAGCGCGAGGACCTCAACCACACGGGCTCGCACAAGATCAACAACGTGCTCGGACAGGCCCTTCTCACCAAGCGGCTCGGCAAGACGCGTGTGATCGCCGAGACCGGCGCCGGTCAGCACGGAGTGGCCACGGCGACCGCCGCTGCGCTGTTCGGCCTCGACTGCACCATCTACATGGGCGAGGTCGACACCGAGCGCCAGGCGCTCAACGTCGCCCGGATGCGCCTGCTCGGCGCCGAGGTCGTGGCGGTGACGTCCGGCTCGCGCACGCTCAAGGACGCGATCAACGACGCCTACCGTGACTGGGTGGCCTCGGTCGAGACCACCAACTACATCTTCGGCACGGCCGCGGGCCCGCACCCGTTCCCCGCGATGGTGCGCGACTTCCAGAAGATCATCGGCGAGGAAGCGCGCGAGCAGCTCCTCGCAGAGGTCGGACGCCTTCCTGATGCCGTGATCGCCTGCGTCGGCGGCGGCTCCAACGCCATCGGCATGTTCGATGCGTTCCTCGACGATGAGGGCGTGAAGCTCTACGGCGTCGAGGCGGCAGGCGACGGTGTGGACACCCCGAAGCACGCTGCGTCGATCGAGCGCGGACGTCCGGGTGTGCTGCACGGCTCTCGCACCTACGTCCTGCAGGACGAGGACGGGCAGACCGTCGAGTCGCACTCGATCTCCGCAGGTCTCGACTACCCGGGAGTGGGGCCCGAGCATTCCTGGCTCGCCGATATCGGTCGCGCCGAGTACATCCCCGCGACCGACGACGAGGCCATGCAGGCCCTGCGTCTGCTCAGCCGCACCGAGGGGATCATCCCCGCCATCGAGTCGGCGCACGCCCTGGCCGGCGCGCTGCGCATCGGCCGTGAGCTCGGCCCTGACGCCGTGATCGCGGTCTGCCTCTCCGGCCGCGGTGACAAGGACATGGACACGGCAGCGAAGTACTTCGACCTGTACGACGCCACGACGACCGACGGCGGCAACGCATGAGCCGCGTCGAAGCCGCGATCCTCAAGGCCGAGGCTGAGGGCCGCAGCGTGTTCGTCGGCTACCTGCCCGTCGGTTTCCCCGACCTGCAGACGAGCATCGACGCCGCGATCGCCCTCGCGCAGAACGGCGTCGACATCATCGAGCTCGGCCCGCCCTACAGCGACCCGGTGATGGACGGCGCCGTGATCCAGGAGGCGACGACTCAGGCGCTGGCTGCCGGATTCAAGACCGCCGATCTCTTCACCGCGCTGCGCGCGATCACCGCAGCCGTGGATGCTCCCGTGCTCGTGATGACGTACTGGAACCCGGTGCTGCAGTACGGCATCGATCGCTACGCCGATGACCTTCTCGCCGCCGGAGGTGCCGGGCTCATCACGCCCGACATCACGCCGGAAGAAGCGGGGGAGTGGATCGCCGCCAGCGAGCGCACCGGCCTCGACCGCGTGTTCCTCGCCGCGCCCACCTCGTCGGATGCGCGTCTCGAGCTCGTCGTGAAGGCGTCGACCGGCTTCGTGTACACGGTTTCAACGATGGGCATCACGGGTGAGCGCGCCGAGCTCGACCGCGCCGCGCGCACCCTCGTCGGTCGTCTGCGCGCGCACGGGGCGACCCGCGCCTGCGTCGGCATCGGCATCTCGACGGCCGAGCAGATCGCCGGGGTGTCGGAGTATGCGGACGGCGCCATCGTCGGCACCGCGCTGGTCCGCGCCCTGCGCGACGGCGGAATCCCAGCCCTCGCAGAAGTCACCCGAAACCTGGCCTCCGGCACGTCGTCGGCACGGCCCGTACACGAGAACTAGAATCGCACTCATGTCCCTTGCGCTCCACACCGTCAACGGCGTGCTCGCCAGCATCCCGAGCCCTCCTGTGTCCTACATCGACCTGGGCCCGATCCGCGTTCACTTCTACGCGCTCTGCATCATCGCCGGCATCATCGCCGCCGCGCTGATCACGAACCGCCGTCTCACCAAACGGGGTGCCGAGCCGTGGGTCGTGATCGACATCTCGATCCTCGCGGTTCCGCTGGCGATCATCGGAGCGCGGATCTTCCACGTGCTCACCCACCCGAACTTCTACTTCGGCGAGGGCAAGAACACCTGGAACCCCTTCGAGTTCGGCTCGGTGTGGGCCATCTGGGAGGGCGGCATCGCGATCTTCGGCGCGCTCATCGGCGGCGCCGTCGGAGCCTACCTCGGCTGCAAGTGGACGGGCATCCGCTTCTGGACGTTCGCAGACGCACTCGCGCCCGGACTGCTCCTCGCGCAGGCGATGGGCCGCGTCGGCAACTGGTTCAACCACGAGCTCTTCGGTCTGCCGACCGACCTCCCGTGGGGCCTGGAGATCGAGTCGTCGAACTCGGCGTTCCCTCCCGGCCTGCCTGAAGGCACCCTGTTCCACCCGACGTTCCTCTACGAGGTGCTGTGGAACGGTCTGGGTGTGCTGGTGCTGCTGTGGCTCGGCCGCAAGCTGTTCTTCCAGTGGGGTCGCCTGTTCGCGATCTACCTGATCTGGTACAGCGCCGGACGCGTCGTCTGGGAGTCGATCCGCATCGATCCCAGCGAGATCATCCTCGGCCTGCGCAGCAACGTCTGGGCCGCCATCATCGGCATCATCGTGGGTCTCGCGATCCTCGTCGTGCAGACACGTCGTCACCCCGGACTGGAGCCTTCGCCGTACCAGCCGGGTCGCGGACGGAAGGATGTCGACGCTGATGTAGAATCACAGGACAATCCCTCCGATTTCGTGGACGTGAGCGAGCCTCCGTCCGAAGAAGTCACCGCTGGAGCCAGCGCCACAAGCACCGCTCCCTCGGACACGGAAGGCTCTCGATAGCCTCTGGTCCGCGAGGACCCCACTGCATTCACCCGGCCAATGACGTCCCCGGGTCATCTGAAGATCTGAGGACGGTACCGCATGGCATCGAGCGACCTCCGCTCACCTGTCGGGATGGAATATCCGGCGAAACAGGGCATGTACAACCCCGCGTTCGAGAAGGACGCCTGTGGCCTCGCCATGGTGGCGACGCTGCGCGGCACGGCCGGGCACGACATCATCGCTCTCGCCCTCGAGGCGCTGCGCAACCTGGAGCACCGCGGTGCGATCGGTTCGGATGCCGGCACCGGTGATGGTGCGGGCATCCTGACGCAGATGCCCGACGAGTTCCTGCGCGCGGTCACCGGCTTCGAGCTGCCACCGGTGGGGGAGTACGCCGCGGGTCTGGCTTTCCTTCCGCGTGATTCGAGTGAGCGCCGCCAGCAGAAGGCCGGCATCGAGAAGATCGCCCGCTCCGAGGGCCTGCGCGTCCTCGGCTGGCGCGAGGTCCCGACCGTCAACGAGCACCTCGGCAAGCTGGCCGATGAGGCACGCCCTGCGTTCGAGCAGCTTTTCGTCAGCGCCGGTGGCGCCACGCACTCCGACGCTCCGCTCACCGGCATCGCCCTCGACCGGGTCGCCTACCGCCTGCGCAAGCGCGCGGGTCACGAGCTCGGTGCCTACTTCGTCTCGTTGTCGAGCCGCACGCTCGGGTACAAGGGCATGGTCACGACCCTGCAGCTGGAGCCGTTCTACCCCGACCTGCAGGACGAGCGCTTCGCCTCCGAGCTCGCGGTCGTGCACTCGCGGTACTCGACCAACACCTTCCCGTCCTGGCCGCTGGCACAGCCGCTGCGCATGCTCGCCCACAACGGTGAGATCAACACGGTCGGCGGCAACCGCAACTGGATGCGTGCGCGCCAGTCGCAGCTCGAGTCCGAGCTGCTGGGCGATGTGGCCCCGCTGCTCCCGATCTGCACGGACGGCGCCAGCGACTCGGCATCGTTCGACGAGGTGCTGGAGCTGCTGACCCTCACCGGCCGCAGCCTGCCGCACGCCATCATGATGATGGTCCCCGAGGCCTACGAGAAGCAGTCCGACATCTCGCCGGAGCTGCGCTCGTTCTACGAGTACCACTCGAACCAGATGGAGCCGTGGGACGGTCCCGCCGCGCTGATCTTCACGGACGGCACCCTGGTCGGTGCGACGCTCGATCGCAACGGTCTGCGCCCCGGGCGCTGGACCGAGACGACCGACGGCCTGATCGTCATCGGCTCCGAGACCGGTGTGCTGAAGTTCGAGCCGGAGCGCATCAAGCGCCGCGGCCGCCTTCAGCCCGGCAAGATGTTCCTCGTCGACACGGCGCAGCGCCGCATCATCAGCGACCAGGAGCTCAAGCAGGACCTGGCCACCATGCACCCGTGGCAGGAGTGGCTGGATGCGGGCGCCGTGCGCCTCGCCGATCTGCCCGAGCGCGAGCACATCGTGCACCCGCCGGCATCGATCACCCGTCGTCAGCGCACGTTCGGCTACACCGAGGAGGAAGTGCGCATCCTGCTGACCCCGATGGGGCAGAACGGCGTCGAGCCGCTCGGCGCCATGGGGTCCGACACGCCGATCGCGGTGCTCAGCAAGCGACCCCGCCTGCTCTTCGACTACTTCACGCAGCAGTTCGCGCAGGTCACCAACCCGCCGCTGGATTCGATCCGCGAAGAGGTCGTGACCAGCCTCAAGCTCGGTCTGGGTCCGGAGAGCAACCTGCTGTCCTGGGGTCCGGAACACACCCGCACGGTGTCGCTCGACTTCCCGGTGATCGACAACGACGAACTCGCGAAGATCCGACACATCGACAAGGCGCTGCCTGACCGCTCCAGTGTCACGATCCGCGGTCTGTACCACTTCGATGCCGGCCCCGAGACGCTGCAGGACCGCCTCACCGAGATGTGCGCCGAGGTCGACGAGGCCATCGAGAGCGGTGCCGAGTTCATCATCCTGTCGGATCGTGACTCGAACAAGGATCTGACGCCGATCCCGTCGCTGCTCATGGTCTCCGCGATCCACCACCACCTGATCCGCCGCGAGAACCGCATGAAGGTCGGTCTGATCGTGGAGGCCGGCGACGTCCGCGAGGTGCACCATGTCGCCACGCTGATCGGCTACGGCGCCTCGGCGATCAACCCGTACCTGGCGATGGAGACCGTGGAGCACCTGGTGCGCACCGGCTACATCACCGGCATCTCGCCCGAGAAGGCCGTCCGCAACCTGATCTACGCGCTCGGCAAGGGCGTGCTCAAGATCATGTCGAAGATGGGCATCTCCACCGTCTCGTCCTACGCCGGTGCGCAGGTCTTCGAGGCTGTCGGACTCAGCCAGGAGTTCATCGACGCCTACTTCACCCGCACGGAGTCCAAGCTCGGCGGCATCGGCATCGAGGAGATCTTCGCCGAGAACCAGGCGCGGCACGACTACGCCTACCCCGAGGATGCTGCGGCGCGGGCACATGAACGCCTGTGGACCGGTGGTGAGTACCAGTGGCGGCGCGACGGCTCCCCGCACCTCTTCAGCCCGGAGACGGTGTTCAAGCTGCAGCACGCGACCCGCACCCGGCGCTACGACATCTTCCGCGAATACACCAAGCTCGTCGACGATCAGGCCGCGGAGCTCAAGACGCTGCGCGGACTCTTCACCCTGCGCACGGGGACGCGCAAGCCGGTTCCGCTCGACGAGGTCGAGTCGGTCTCCGACATCGTGAAGCGCTTCTCGACCGGTGCGATGAGCTACGGCTCGATCTCGCGCGAGGCGCACGAGACGCTGGCGATCGCGATGAACCGCATCGGCGGCAAGTCGAACACGGGGGAGGGCGGTGAGGACCCGGACCGTCTGGTCGACCCCGAGCGCCGCAGCTCGATCAAGCAGGTCGCCTCCGGTCGATTCGGTGTCACGAGCCTGTACCTCACCGAGGCGGACGACATCCAGATCAAGCTCGCGCAGGGCGCCAAGCCCGGTGAAGGCGGGCAGCTGCCGCCGACCAAGGTGTACCCGTGGGTGGCGCGCACACGTCACGCGACCGCCGGCGTCGGTCTCATCTCGCCGCCTCCGCACCACGACATCTACTCGATCGAAGACCTCAAGCAGCTCATCTTCGACCTGAAGCGGGCGAACCCCGAGGCACGCATCCACACCAAGCTGGTCAGCCAGTCCGGCATCGGTGCGGTCTCGGCCGGTGTGGCCAAGGCGCTCAGCGATGTCATCCTGGTCTCCGGCCACGATGGCGGAACCGGTGCCAGCCCGCTCAACTCGCTCAAGCACGCGGGCACGCCCTGGGAGCTCGGTCTCGCCGAGACCCAGCAGACCCTCATGCTCAACGGCATGCGCGACCGCGTGGTCGTGCAGGTCGACGGTCAGCTGAAGACCGGACGCGACGTGGTCATCGGTGCTCTGCTCGGTGCGGAGGAGTTCGGATTCGCCACGGCTCCGCTCGTGGTCAGCGGCTGCATCATGATGCGCGTGTGCCACCTCGACACCTGTCCGGTGGGCGTCGCCACGCAGAACCCTGCGCTGCGCGAGCGGTTCACCGGCAAGCCCGAGTTCGTCGTGAACTTCATGGAGTTCATCGCCGAAGAGGTGCGCGAACTGCTCGCGGAGCTCGGCTTCCGCTCGATCGACGAGATCGTCGGTCGAGCCGACCTGATCGAGGTCAACGCGGCGGTGGAGCACTGGAAGGCCGATGGACTCGACCTGAGCCCGATCCTCGACGGACCCGCGTTCCCGGCTGGCGAGCCCCGCCGAAGTGGACGTACGCAGGACCACGAGCTCGAGAAGCACTTCGACGTGCAGCTGATCGACATCGCGAAGGGTTCGCTCCTGAACGGAGAGCCCGTCGTCGTCGAGCTGCCGATCGCCAACACCGAGCGCGCCGTCGGCACGATGCTCGGCCATCAGGTGACCTCGCGTCATGGCGCCGAGGGGCTGCCGCGCGAGACCATCGATGTGACCCTGCACGGCACGGCAGGTCAGTCTCTCGGCGCGTTCCTGCCGCCGGGCATCATCCTGCGACTGGAAGGCGACGCCAACGACTACGTCGGCAAGGGGCTCTCCGGTGGCGACATCACGATCCGTCCGCCGCGTGGCTCCGCGATCACCCCGCAGGAGAACGTGATCGCGGGCAACGTGATCGGCTACGGCGCCACGTCGGGCACCATGTTCATCTCCGGTGTGGTCGGCGAGCGGTTCCTGGTGCGCAACTCCGGCGCCACCGCCGTGGTGGAGGGCGTGGGCGACCACGCGCTCGAGTACATGACCGGTGGTCTCGCCGTCATCCTCGGGTCGACAGGGCGCAACTTCGGCGCCGGCATGTCGGGGGGAGTGGCGTACGTGCACGCTCTCGACACCGCGAAGGTCAACTCCCAGTCTCTCGGCAGTGGAGAGCTTCTCCTCGAGCAGCTGGACCGCGCCGACCTCGAAGTGCTCCGCAGCCTTCTCGTCGAGCACGTCGAGCGCACCGCGTCTCCGCTGGCATCCGAACTGCTCTCGCGGTTCGACGTCGTGGCGACCGAGTTCGTGAAGGTACTCCCACGTGACTTCGCCGCCGTGCGCAGCATGCGGGAGGAAGCAGTCGCCGAGGGGATCGACCCGGATGGCGATATCGTCTGGAACCGCATCCTGGAGGTGACCGGTGGCTGATCCCAAAGGTTTTCTGAAGGTCACCGAGCGGGAGCTCCCCGCCCGGCGACCCGTCCCGGTCCGCATCATGGACTGGAAAGAGGTCTACGAACCCGGAGACCAGGCGGTGCTGCGCCGCCAGGCCAGCCGGTGCATGGACTGCGGCGTGCCGTTCTGCCATTCGGGGTGCCCCCTGGGGAACCTGATCCCGGAGTGGAACGACCTGACGTGGCGCGGCGAGGGACGTGCGGCGATCGATCGCCTGCACGCCACGAACAACTTCCCGGAGTTCACCGGACGTCTGTGCCCGGCGCCCTGCGAGAGCTCGTGCGTGCTCGGCATCAACCAGCCGGCGGTCACGATCAAGCAGATCGAGGTCTCGATCATCGACGAGGCCTTCGCCAAGGGATGGGTCGAGCCGCAGCCGCCGGCCCGCCTGACCGGCAAGACGGTCGCCGTGGTCGGATCGGGTCCTGCCGGACTCGCCGCGGCCCAGCAGCTGACGCGCGCTGGACACACGGTCGCGGTCTTCGAGCGCGACGACCGCATCGGCGGACTGCTGCGTTACGGCATCCCCGACTTCAAGATGGAGAAGGGACAGCTCGAGTCCCGTCTTCGCCAGATGCAGGAGGAGGGCACGCGCTTCCGCGCCGGAGTCGAGATCGGCAAGGACATCTCGTGGCCCGACCTGCGCGCCCGGTACGACGCGGTCGTCATCGCGACGGGTTCTACGGTGCCGCGCGACCTCGCCATCCCCGGCCGCGATCTCGATGGGGTGCACTTCGCCATGGAGTACCTGGTCGAGTCGAACCACGCCGTCGCCGGTGACAAGGTCACCGATCAGATCAGCGCCGAGGGCAAGCACGTCATCGTGATCGGTGGCGGTGACACCGGTGCGGACTGCATCGGCACCGCGCACCGCCAGGGCGCGCTGAGCGTCACCAACCTCGCGATCGGCAAGCAGCCGGGCACCGAGCGCCCCGACCACCAGCCGTGGCCGATGATGCCGACCGTGTTCGAGGTGTCCTCCGCACACGAAGAGGGCGGCGAGCGGGTCTTCCTGGCATCGACCGTCGAGTTCCTCTCGAACGAGGTCGGAGAGGTCCGGGCACTCCGGGTCGCCGAGACCGAGTACATCGACGGACGTCGTGTCCCCAAGAGCGGCACCGAGCGGGAGATCCCTGCGGATCTCGTCCTCATCGCGATGGGCTTCACCGGACCGGAGCAGGACGGCTACACCGAGGAGACCCGTCCGCAGACGACGGACCGCGGCGCCTTCGTGCGCGACTCGTCCTACGAGTCGACCGTCCCCGGTGTCTTCGTGGCAGGCGACGCCGGTCGCGGCCAGTCGCTGATCGTCTGGGCGATCGCCGAGGGCCGCGCAGCTGCAGCGAATGTCGATCGTTTCCTGATGGGCAGCACCGTGCTGCCGGAGCCCGTGCGCCCGAGTGATGTCGCGCTGGGCCTTCAGCCCGCGTAGGCTGAGCCGCGGCGCTTGCGCCGGTAGTACCTTCCCCCACCACAACCCTGGAGTATCTGTTGAGACGCGCGAAAATCGTCGCCACCCTGGGCCCTGCCACATCCACCTATGAGACCGTCCGCGCCCTGATCGATGCGGGTGTGGATGTCGCACGCCTGAACCTCAGCCACGGCGACTACTCCGTGCACGAGAACAACTACGCGAACGTCCGTCGCGCCGCCGACGACTCCGGCCGCGCCGTCGCCATCCTGGTCGACCTGCAGGGACCGAAGATCCGCCTCGGCAAGTTCGAGGACGGTCCTTACGAGCTCGCCGAGGGCGACGTCTTCAAGATCACGACCGAAGACATCATCGGCAACAAGGACATCTGCGGCACGACCTTCAAGGGTCTGCCTCAGGACGTCAAGCCCGGCGACTTCCTGCTGATCGACGACGGCAAGGTGCGCGTCGAGGTCGTCGAGTCCGACGGTGTCACCGTGACCACCAAGGTCATCGTCGCGGGAGCCGTCTCGAACAACAAGGGCATCAACCTGCCCGGCGTCGCCGTCAACGTCCCCGCACTCAGCGAGAAGGACGAGGAAGACCTCCGTTGGGGTCTGCGCATCGGCGCCGACCTGATCGCGCTGTCGTTCGTGCGCAACGCGCAGGACATCACCCGTGTGCACGAGATCATGGCCGAGGAGGGCGTCAAGCTCCCCGTCATCGCCAAGGTCGAGAAGCCGCAGGCCGTGGATGCCCTCGAGGGCATCGTCGACGCCTTCGACGCGATCATGGTGGCCCGTGGCGACCTGGGCGTCGAGCTGCCGCTCGAGGCGGTGCCGATCGTGCAGAAGCGCGCGGTCGAGCTCGCTCGTCGCAACGCCAAGCCCGTCATCGTCGCGACGCAGATGCTCGAGTCGATGATCAGCAGCCCCGTGCCCACGCGCGCCGAGACCTCGGACGTCGCGAACGCGGTGCTCGACGGCGCGGATGCCGTCATGCTCTCCGGCGAGACGAGTGTCGGCGACTACCCGGTCGTCGTCGTCGAGACGATGGCTCGCATCATCGAATCCACCGAGGAGCACGGCCTCGAGCGCATCGCGCCGCTCACCACCAAGCCGCGCACCCAGGGTGGAGCCATCACGCTGGCCGCACTGGAGGTCGCGGAGTTCGTCGACGCGAAGTTCCTCTGCGTGTTCACGCAGTCCGGCGACTCGGCGCGCCGCCTGTCGCGTCTGCGTTCGCGCATCCCGATGATCGCCTTCACGCCGGACCCCGACATCCGTCGCCGCATGGCGCTGACGTGGGGCGTCAGCTCCAAGCTTGTCGAGATGGTGCAGCACACCGACCTGATGTACCTGCAGGTGGATGACTACCTGCTCGGAAGCGGTCTGGCCAAGGAAGGCGACAAGGTCGTGGTGATCTCCGGTTCCCCTCCCGGAATCGTCGGCTCGACGAACGACATCCGCGTCCACAAGGTCGGAGACGCCGTCAACGGCGCCGCACCGATCTACAAGGAAGCGACCGTCTGATCTGACGGGACGACGAAGGGGCGGGGCCATGGGCTCCGCCCCTTCGCTGTGCGTGGGCACGGCGAACGCGATCGTCCTGCCGATATCGCGCGTTCGATGCCGGTCGCGTCGAGAGGAGCACGGGACCTTCGCCCCAGGAGGGTGACGGTGTGGTCGGGATCATTTCTCCATGACCGAAATGCGCGGGGCGTCCTCTCTGATCGCCGGGTACATCGAGTCCGTCGGCGTGCATTCCGAGGTCGGGACGCTTCGACAGGTCATCGTGCATCGCCCGGGCCGCGAACTCGATCGCCTCACGCCCGACAATTGCGAGGCGATGCTCTTCGACGACGTCCTCTGGGCCGCGCGAGCGCGCGCAGAGCATGATGTGTTCGTCGAAGTACTGCGCTCACATGGCGTCGTGGTGCACTACTTCGCCGATCTCCTGGCCGAGACGCTCGCGATTCCCGAGGCTCGCACGTTCGTCCTCGACCGCGTGTGTACCCGCGACGAATACGGTCCCGTTCTCGCCCCCGCTGTGCGGGGACTGCTCGATGAGAAGGAGCCCGCGGATCTCGCCGAGGCGCTGATCGCCGGCATCGCCGTGGATGAATTCCGCACTCCGTCGAGGGGCAGCCTGACGTGGCACACCCGCGATCCTGACAGTTTCGTGCTTCGTCCCCTCCCGAACACGCTGTTTCCGCGGGACAGCTCCGCCTGGGTGTTCGGCGGAGTCAACGTGAACGTGATGGCGAAGCATGCGCGGGTGCGGGAGACATCGCACGTGCGGGCGATCTACGATCATCACCCGTTGTTCGCGACGGCGAGGGTGGAGAGATACAACGCCGATGAGGATCGGCGATCGTCCGCGATCGAGGGGGGCGATATCCACGTTCTCGGGAGGGGAACGGTGCTGGTCGGAATGGGGGAGCGGACGACCGCGATGGCGATCGAGATCCTCGCTCAGACGCTGTTCCGCAGCGGGCAGGCCGAGCGCGTCGTCGCCGTCCCCCTCCCGCGTTCGCACGCGATGATGCATCTGGACACGGTGATGACGATGCTCGATCGCAAGACGTTCGTCCTCTCGCCCTCGCTGAAGGGCGCGCCGTTGCGTGCTCATGTGATCACGCCGAGTGAGGATGGGGACTCTCTCGCGATCAGTGACGCCGGAGACCTGGTGCCGGTCCTGGAAGAGGCTCTCGATATCGACGGCATCCGCATTCTGACGACCGTCGAGGATCGCCGCGCCGCAGCGCGCGAGCAATGGGACGACGCCAACAACTTCCTGGCTATCGCACCGGGCGTCGTCGTCGGATACGACCGCAACGTCGCGACGAACACCATGCTCCGCAAGAACGGGATCGAGGTCGTCACGATCGCGGGCAGCGAACTCGGGCGGGGTCGCGGCGGATCCCGATGCATGTCCTGTCCGATCCAGCGAGATCCGGCGTGACGGAGGAGGAACGATGACGCACGACACCTGGCTTCCGCATCTTCTGAAGGATGAGGATCTGACACGCGACCAGTTCGAGCGTCTCCTCGGCGTCGCCGCGGAGGTGAAGGCGGTGCGCCAGAGCGGGGTCGAGCGGCAACAGCTGACGGGCCGTCGTATCGCGGTGCTGTTCGAGAAGCCGTCGACCAGGACCCGTGCGGCGTTCGAGGTCGCGATCTATGAGCAGGGCGGACACCTCACATACATCGATCCTGCGTCGAGTCACGTGGGGACGACGGAGTCGATCGAGGACACGGCGATCGTCCTCGGACGTCTCTATGACGGCATCGCGTTCCGCGGGCACGCGCACGCCGATGTCGAAGCTCTCGCACGCCACGCGGACGTGCCGGTGTGGAACGGGTTGACCGACATGTGGCATCCCACGCAGGCGCTCGCGGACCTGCTGACCATGCGTGAGCACAGCAAAGCGCCCTTGAACGGCAGCAGCGTCTGCTTCCTCGGCGACGCGCGCGACAACGTCGCGAACAGCCTCCTGACCTCCGGGGCCATCATGGGCATGGACGTACGTGTCGCCTGTCCAGACTCGCTACGACCGGAGAGCGCCGTCATACATGCGGCGGAGCGGCTGGCCGCAGCATCCGGTGGCGCGCTCCTCGTCACAGACGACGTCGACCGTGCTGTGCGCGGGGCTGATTTCCTCTACACCGATGTCTGGGTGAGCATGGGCGAGCCGCGTGAGGCATGGGCCGCCCGCATCCCGTCGTTACTTCCGTATCGAGTGGATGCGACCATGATGCGACGGACCGGGAACCCTGCGGTGAAGCTGCTCCACTGCCTGCCGTCGATCCATGATCGACGATCGGCCATCGGTCGTGAGCTCTTCGACGGCTACGGGCTCGATGGTGCCGAGGTCGCCGATGACGTCTTCCGCTCCGAAGGCTCTCTCGTCTTCGACCAGGCCGAGAACAGGATGCACACCATCAAGGCCGTGCTCCTCGGCAGCCTCCGCGGCGATCCCGCCCCGGCTGGAGCACGGTGAGATGCGTCTGGTCATCGCGCTCGGTGGCAACGCGCTGCTGCATCGGGGAGAACGACCGGACGCTGCCATCCAGACGGCCAGGCTCTCCCTCGCCGCGCCGGGCCTCGCCCGTCTCGCCGACGAGCACGAGCTCGTGCTCGTCCACGGCAATGGCCCCCAGGTCGGGATGCTCGCCGAGGAGTCCGCGGCTGATGCCGCACTCTCTGCGCCCTATCCGCTGAGCGCGCTGGTCGCGGAGACGCAAGGTCTCATCGGGTCGCAGCTCTCGCTCGCCCTGCGCAACGCCGGCCTGGTCGGCATGGTCACGACCGTGATCACTCACACGGTGATCGATGCGCATGATCCGCGTCGTGACGTTCCCTCGAAGTTCATCGGTCCGTCCTATGACCGACGACGTGCGCGGCGCCTCGCTGCCGAGCACGGGTGGGAGGTCGCGGAGGACGGCGACTCATGGCGTCGCGTCGTACCCTCGCCGCTCCCACAGCGCATCCTGGAGATCGACGCCGCGACAGCTCTCCTGAAGTCCGGGATGACGGTCGTCCTGGCGGGGGGAGGGGGCGTGCCCGTCAGCGACCACGACGGGCTCCACACGCTCGACGCGGTCGTGGACAAAGACCACGCTGCGGCCCTCATCGCCCGCACAGTGAGTGCCGACAGACTGGTGATCCTCACCGATGTGCCCGGTGTCATCGCCGACTACGGAACGCCGGACGCCACAGTCATCGCGGCGAGCACCCCCGCAGCACTCCGGCAGTGGGACTTTCCCGACGGTTCCATGGGTCCGAAGGTGGCGGCAGTCTGCGACTTCGTATCGTCGACGAGGCGTACGGCGGCGATCGGCGCGCTGGAACACGCGGAGGAAGTGGTCATGGGGACGCTCGGGACTCAGATCACGCCGGACGTTCTCGGTCCCCGTTGACGCGCGGCCTCGGGGTCTGCGTCATCTGTCCTGGCTGACGGCGCCGCAGGAAACGGCGACGAGGGTCCGTTCAAGGCGCGCAGCGCGTACAGGATGGTGGCGAGATCGACGAGCTCCTGCACGAGTGCCCCGACCAGCGCGGGGATCAGCCCGGTCATCGCGACGAGCATGAGCCCCACGCTCAGGCCGATACCGATCCAGATCGCGGTGAGCGCCACACGCAGTGTGTGCCGCCCGATCGACACGGCCTCGACGAGCTTCTCCAGCGAATCGACGAGGATCACGACGTCGGCCGCGTCGCCTGCTGCCGTCGCACCCTTCGCGCCCATGGCGACCCCGATGTCGGCGGCGGCGAGCACCGGGGCATCGTTGACGCCATCACCCACCATCATGATCGGCCGCGGCTGCAATGCCGCGGCCAGGGCGACCTTCTCAGGCGGAAGCAGCTCGGCGTGCACCTCGGAGATGCCGACCTGATGAGCAACGGACTCCGCTGTCGGTCCGACGTCTCCGGTGAGCATGACCACGCGATCGACCTCGTGGGCGCGCAACCACGAGATGACAGCCGCAGCCTCGCGACGCGGGTGGTCGGCGAGCACGAGCACACCCGCGAAACGTCCATCGACCGCGACGTAGGCGGCGGCCTGGCTCGTGTCGAGGGTCGCCCTCACGGTGTCGGGCGCGAGAGCGGCCACGTACGCGGGTTTGCCGACGACGACTTCTCGTCCGTCGATATCGGCCACGACGCCGTTCGTCGCCTCCTCGCGCGCCTCCGTCGCGCCGTGGAGCTCAAGTCCACGCGACTCCGCAGCGCGGCGGATGCCCTCGGCGAGCACGTGCGTCGAGTACTGCTCGGCTGACGCGGCGAGTTGCAGGAGTTCATCGGGGTCGAAGGCGTTCGCGGTGCGGATGCCGACGAGTTCCGGCCGCCCTTGGGTGAGAGTTCCCGTCTTGTCGAATGCCGCCGCCCGCACTCGCGCGATCTGCTCGATGACCGCCCCTCCCTTCATGATCACGCCCGCCTTCGCCGCACGCGAGAGACCGCCGAGGAAGGCGACGGGTGCCGCGATCAGGAGCGGGCAGGGCGTGGCGAGGACGAGGACCTCCGCGAAGCGTGTCGCTTCACCGGAGATCGCCCAGGCGGCGCTCGCCAGCACGAGCGACACCGCGGTGAACGGCACCGCGAAGCGATCGGCGAGCCGCACCACCGGGGCATGGGAGTCTTCAGCGGCGTGGACGAGGGCGACGATCTGCTGGTACTGACTCTCGGAGCTCTTGCGAACCGCTCGGATCCGCACGGCACGACTGCCGTTGATCGCCCCGGAGAGAACCTCGCCGCCGGCCTCACGAGTGACGGGCATGCTCTCGCCGGTGAGGGAGGACTCGTCGAACGTGCCGGTCTCGGTGAGCAGCACGCCGTCGACGGGCACTATCTCCGCGGGGCGGATGAGCAGCACGTCTCCGACCGCGACCTCATCCACGGGAAGGTCCGTGACCTCGTCCGAATCCGCGATCTGTGCGGGCATGAGCACGTGTGCGATGCGTGGTGAGCGATCGAGCAGGGCCGACAGGTCGCGTCTCGCGCGGCGACCGGCGAAGTCCTCGAGAGCTTCTCCGCCCGAGAGCATCAGCACGATGATGACGGAGGCGATGTATTCGCCGACGGCCAGCGTCGCCACCATCGCGACAACCGCGAGGATGTCGAGACCCACATGGCCCCTGAGCACATCCCGCACCATCCGCACGAGGGTCCACGTGACGAACACCGTCACGTAGCCGGTGGCGACGACTCGCCCGACGACCGGAGCGCCGAGGACGAGAAGCAGCAGCACGCCGCTGAGCACCACGACGGTGGTCGTGATCGCCGGATAGCGCCACAGCACGCGGAGATACCTCATACCTCAGCTTCTCGCGTACGGGGTCGGTCCGCCACCGCGATCGTTCGACCCTCCGGGATGCACCCGCGAGTGCGACTCAGGCATCGGGAGGGTTTCCGGCGCCGTGCTGGCGTCTGGAGTGGTGGACGATCAGCACAGGGCAGTGCGCATGCTCCGCGCAGGCGGCGCTCACCGAGCCCAGGAGCATTCCGACGAAGCCTCCGTGCCCGCGACTGCCGAGGACGAGCATGAAACAGTTCTCGCTCAGCCCGATGAGGGTGCGCGCAGCGGGTCCGAGGAGCGTGCGGCTGATCAGCCCCTCGGGCGGCGCCTCTCCGAAGGCCCTCCGGATGCTGTCATCGAGAATCTCCTCGGCATCCTCTTCGGGCGACCATTCGATGGCGACATACGGATCGACAGGCGGCGCCGTCCACGTCGTCACGACCTCGAGCGGATTACCGAATGCGGCGGCGATACGCGCGGCCTGGCGCAGCGCGTCGACGGACGACGCCGATCCATCCACGCCGACGATGATGCGGTCACTCTGTGTGTGCTCCATGCCGCCACGATGCCGGATTCCGTGCGTGATCCTCGGGACGAAGGTCACACGGTTCGTCGGGCGGGTTCAGCGGTCGCCCGCCTCTGGCTGATGCGGAGGTTCATGCTGTGTCCGTCGCGGAGGTGAGCGTGAACGCTCTGCCCTGGATGGATTCGGGCACGATTCGTACCCAGCGGTCCTTCTCCTCCGGAGCCCACGGCTGAACTCCGAGACTTTCGGCTTCGCGCACGTCGTCGTCTCGGTCGAACTCCTCTGCCGTTCCCTTCACGACCACGCTGAAAGCTTCATCTGCCTCGAGGCCATCGACCTCGAACGCGATGCCGTTGTGGATCGTCAGCTCCAGGAGCTTCGTACCGGCTGCGGTTCGGAACACGATGATGCCATCGTCGACCTTGTGATTGACGGGGAAGATGTCCACCTGCCCCGCCGCAGCAGCGGCGATGCGACCGTAGGGTGCGCGGGTCAGGCGCTCCCAGCATTCGCCGGGTGTCAGCAGTCGCGTCGGTGAACGGTCGATGTCGTCCATGGCGAGTTCCTCCCGATGGTGGTCTACGTCACGTTTCCGTGGGGGACGGGTTCGGACGGGGTGATCGAGGTGGCCGCGCCGACTACGGGCTCGACGTCCCAGGGCGTGCGCGCCGGGAGGCCATGACGCCGGTTCGACGCCTTCATCCAGACGTAGAGCGGGACACCGAGCAGGAAGGCGATCGCGCCGTAGAAGGCGGCTTCCGCTCCGGTGCCGATGAGAGCCCAGAAGCTGAAGACCAGAGCGAGTGCGGCGACGACGATGTCGCGGGCGAAATGCGGCCAGGACGTGGGACGACTACGGCTGACGAGCCAATAGATCTGTGCGGCAGCCGAGAACAGGAACGGGATGACCGATGTGAACACGGTGAGCAGCACCACCATCGTGAAGACCTGCTCGAAGCTCGTGTAGGCGAGCACTGTCAGCAAGGTGGCGAGGATCGTCGAGGCGAGCATCCCGACGATCGGCATGCCCCTCGACTCACGTGCGAACGCACGCGGGAACATGCCGTCCTTGGCGGCAGCCTGCGGCATCTCACCCACGATGAAGGTCCACCCGACGAGGCAACCAAGGCCCGAGATCACGGCGACGACGGCGACGACCTGCCCAGCCCAGGTTCCGGAGAACATCGCGTTCGCCGCATCACTGAACGGTGCGGTGGACGATCGCAGGTCGGTGTTGCTCACCGTGCCGAAGACGGCGAGCGTGCCGAGGATGTACACCGCGCCGCACGCGATCGTTCCATAGACGGTGGCGCGGGAGACGTTTCGTTCCGCGTCGCGAACCCTCCCGGCAGCAACGGAAGCGGTCTCGATGCCCAGATAGGCGAACAGAGCCACAGCACCGGCACCGGCCAGAGCGGTCCATCCGTCGGTTCCCGAAGAGTTGAAGGGACCGAAGTTCGCGGGGTTCACGAAGAACAGACCGATGATGGCGATGGCCGCGAGCGGGACGATCTTCAGAACCGTGAAGACCACCTGGGCGCCACCCATGCTGCGCAGACCGAGCACGTTGATCAGGACGGGGATCCAGAGACAGGCGATGGCGATGATGATCGAGCCGACCACGTTGTGGTCGGTGTTGATGAACACCTCGACGTAGCCGGTGAGCGCGACCACGATCGCCGCGTTGCCTGCCCAGGCCGTGAGCCAGTACGACCACGCATTGAGGAATCCGGGGAACTCCCCGAACGCGTCGCGCGCGTAGAGATACGGTCCTCCCGAGCCCGGCACGCGCGCGGCGAGCGCACCGAACACGATCGCGAGCGCCACGGCTCCGACGGTGACGAGCAGGAACGCGACCAGGCTGATCGGACCGAACGCCGCGAGCGCTGAGGGCAGCCCGAAGACGCCGGTGCCGATCACGGAGCCGATGACGAGCGCGGATGCTGCGGGCAGACCGAGAGTGCTTCCTTGGGGTTTCATGGATGCGGACATGGTGACATCGTGCGCGCTGACGGTGCAGTGGTTCAGGTCGAAGGTCCCGCCGCACACACCGCATGCGCGCGGTCCGGATTCGGTGCACACCGCGATGGGTCAGCGGTCACTTCGGTCCGAGCGGAGTGAAGGCCGCCGACCTGCGGTGCACACGATGAGGGTATCCGCGGGTGCGAACCGGCGGCGCGGTGCGATGCTGCGTCGCCGACCTTCGGAAGAACCAGGCCTTGGCGACCTCGATGCACAGCAGGTGGCTGATGTCCGCCCCCTCGATCGGCGGCGATATCGGACGTTCAGCTCGATTGCGCGGGTTCACGGGCTTGTCCACACGACCTCGCGCGCTAGCGAGCAGGCGGCGCACCCGGAGAGCCGAGGTGGGCTGCCCGCTCCGCTTCGAGTACTGCCGCCTGTGTCCTGCGTTCGAGCCCGAGCTTGCTCAGAAGCGAGGAGACGTAGTTCTTCACGGTCTTCTCCGCAAGTCCCAACCGTTCCCCGATCTGACTGTTCGTCAGGCCTTCGGCGATCAGCGCGAGTGTCTGCTTCTCCCGCATGTTCAAGGATCCGTATCGAGGGTCGTCGGCCGGGGCTTCTCGAACCCGGTGGGTGATCTGCCGGACCATCGACGGATTCAGAAGCGACCGGCCTTCGCCAACGGCGCGCACCGAGCGGACGATCTCGTCGGTGTGCAGTTCTTTCAGAAGGTAGCCCGCAGCATCACCCATCATCGCCGCGACGAGTGCGTCGTCATCGTCGAACGCGGTCAGGATCAGGCAGCGCACGCCCGGATGAGCCTGGCGGATCCGACGGCACAGATCGATTCCGCTGCCGTCGGGGAGGTGGACGTCCAGCACGGCGATATCCGGGAGGGTCTCGGCGATTCCGATCGCCGCCTCGCCGGATGTCGAGGCCTCTCCGACCACTGTCATATCGGCCTGCGCCTCGAGCAGCCCCGCGATACCACGGCGCACGATCTCGTGGTCATCGACCAGGAACACTCGATGCATTCGTTCTCTCTTCGCTCACCGACAGTGCAGGGATCGGACCGTCAGACGGTCGTCGATGGAAGACACGGTACAGGCCGAGGGGAGGGCGCTGTGCCGTGTTCACGCGCTGGCACGGCCGGTCAGCTCGTGGAGGCCGCGCCGACGTCTGGCCCGCGGCTCCGTCCGGTGGCAGGGACCGGCTGTGTCGAGCTGTGCACGACGAGGACGGGGCAGTGCGCGTGGGCAGCGCACGCCGCGCTGACCGATCCGAGGAGCAGCCCGGCGAATCCACCATGTCCGCGACTGCCGACGACGAGCATCGACGCGTGCTCGCTGCGCTCGATCAGCACTTCTGCCGCACGGCCGGGCATGGTCGCGGAAGTGAATCTCGCCGGCGGCGATCCTTGGAACGCTTCGAGCACGGCATCGTCGAGGCACTTCTGTGCTTCCTTCTGCGGTGACCATTCGGTTCCAGGATCGAACGGCACCGCCATGACCGGGTACGTCCATGTCGTCACCGCGGCGAGGGCGGCGTCGAACGCGAGGGCGAGTCTGGCTGCGAAAGCCAGCGCCTCGACGGACGCAGGCGACCCATCGACGCCGACGATGATGGGAAGGGATTCCACGTTGTCTGTCATGCATCCAGGATTCTCTCGCCCGTCCCACTGCGCAGAGTCGAACGTCCCATGCCGCGGCTGAGCTTCATCACGACGATTCGCTCGACCGTGCGGGCACGATGATGACCGGCGCATTGATGTTCAGCAGGATGTCCTGGACCACGGATCCGAGTCCGTGCCCGCTTCGATGCCCCCGGCCCGCACCGACCACGAGCAGCGCGGCGTTCCGTGAAGCATCGAGCAATGCCTCCGCCGGCGGCCGTGCGGACTGCCTGGTCCGCGGCGTGGTCTCCGGGGCAAGTCGCTCCATGAGTGCCCGCGCCTGCTCCATCGCGGTGGGCCGGGTGTCCGCAGGAGCGGGAACGAATCCGGAGAACGACGAGTGCACGAGGTGAAGAGGCTCACCGGTGCGGCTCGCCTCCTCCGATGCGACACGGATGACGGATTCGAGCAGGTCGTCATTCTTCACGCCCGCGATGATCCCGGATCTGAAACGCAGGTCCACTTGCGGGATCACGGCGACCGGGCACCGTACGGCCGCCGCGATCCTGAGCCCCGTGGTTCCGAAGACACGGCTGTGGATGAACCCCGTCTTGCCCGTGCTGATGACGAGGACGTCGTCATCATCCACGAAGCGTGCCAGTTCCTCGGCCACCGACCCCGGGGGGAGCACGGCATCGATCCTCGTCGCCGGGTTCAGCCGGTCTCGAGCAGCATCGTCTCCCGCCGTCACGTGCACATGGACGACGGGCACCCCGGCCTCGGCACCGCGAGAATCGGCCCAGGTGGTGGCAGCGTCTTCGGCATCGGTTCCTTTGAGTCCCAGGACATATCGAGCGGGCATCGGCGGGCCATCCTCTCTCGGGCGGATTGTCATCGTCCGGTCGCAGCGGCCCGGGGTGAAGAGTCGAAGGTCCCATGCGTATGCCTTCGGGAGTATTCTCGGCACCAACTGCCGCGGAAGGTGTGGGTGATGACCGAAGAGGAACTTCGATTCCCCGACCAGCGCCGCTCCGAGCTGGAGAGCACGATCGGTGAACTCGTGGATCGAGCTCACCGTGTGCTCAAGGCTCAGGGGCGTCTGAGAAGTCTGCTGCGCGCAAGCCAGATGGTGGTGGAGGACCTCGAGCTCGGACAGGTTCTCCGTCACATCGCCGAAGCGGCGTTGGAGCTGGTGGACGCAGAGTTCGGGGCCCTCGGCGTGATCGACCGTGCAGGCGGTCTGGAGCAGTTCATCCACGTGGGGATGCCGGATGAGGTGGCCGCACGGATCGGTCATCTTCCGGAAGGGCACGGAATCCTGGGCGCCGTCATCGAGAGCGAGCACCCGATCCGATTGGATGATCTCCGCGCCGATCCACGCTCGGTGGGCTTTCCTGCGCATCATCCGGCCATGCGGACCTTCCTCGGGGTTCCGATCCGGGTGAGGGGCGAGATCTTCGGGAATCTGTATCTCACCAACCGTGCCGGCGGGGCGTTCACGGCTGAGGACGAGGAACTGGTGCTCGCGCTTGCGACGACAGCCGGGATCGCGATCGACAATGCCCGCCGCTACGAGCAATCCCGACGTCTTCAGCGCCTCAGCCGAGCGCTTGCCGAGATCTCCGCCGCGCTGCTCGCTCCGGACGCCGGCGATGTGTTCGGCGTCGTGGCGGAGAAGGTCGCCAGCGTGATCGATGCCGATCTGGTGATGATCGCGGCTCCGGCGCGCGGCGGAGGGCGGTACCGTGTGCAGACAGCTCGTGGAGTCGGCGCCGAGCGGATCGAGGGCACGGACATCCCGGACGGCGACTCGCTGATCTCGCAAGCGAGGAAGGGCGCGAGCGTCATCTCACAAGCGGACCCGGCTGAGGCACCGTCGTTCGAGGGACATGTCTCCGGAGGATCGTCGATCGCCGTCCCCCTTCTGGTCGCGGGAACGCCCGCGGGAGTGCTGTGCGTGGTCAGGCACGCTGCAGATCCACGATTCTCGCCAGAGGATCTGTCGATGCTCTCGGAGTTCGCCGCGCAAGCCGGGATCGCCGTTGCGCTCGCGCGGGCGCGCGCTGACCGTCAGCGCCTCGACCTGGTCGAGGAGCGTGCCCGTATCGCACGAGATCTTCATGACAACGTCATACAGCGGCTCTTCGGAACCGGGCTGGGCCTGCAGGCCCTCGCCGCCGCGGTCCCCGCTCATGCGGCGACCATCTCTGCCCATGTCGGCGAGATCGATGCGGCCATCTCCGACTTCCGCACCGCGATCTTCGCGCTCCAGACCGGCGATCCCGAATCGGTCCGTCACCGGCTGTTGGACGTGGTGACCGAGTTCACTCCGTCGCTCGCCCAGGCTCCGCGGCTGTCGTTCTCCGGGCCCGTCGATCTGCTCGTCACCCAGGCGCTCGGCGATGACGTCGTCGCGGTGGTCCGTGAGTCGCTCAGCAACGTCGCACGTCATGCCCACGCCACGACGGCCGAGGTCAACGTCTCGGTGACCGAGTCCCACGTCACGGTCGTCGTCGACGACGACGGAGTGGGAATGCCCACGGAGCCCGTTCGTCTCAGCGGCACGGCGAATCTCGAGATGCGCGCGAGGGCGCGCGGTGGCGCATCGTCCATCTCGGTACGGGACGAAGGCGGAACACGGGTCCACTGGCGCGCACCGCTGGAGACCGAGACAGCGGTCTCACCATGATCCGGGTGTTTCTCGTCGACGATCACAGCGTCGTTCGTCGCGGGATCGCGCAGATCCTGGATGCCGAAGACGGATTCGAGGTGGTCGGAGAATCGGGCGCGGTGCGCGGCACGCTGGGAAGAGTCGCCGCGACCAGACCGGATGTCGTCATCCTGGACATCCGCCTCCCCGACGGCAGCGGCGTGGATCTCTGTCGGAGCATCCGATCGGAGTCCCCTGGCATCCGCTGCCTGATGCTGACGGCGTTCGATGATGACGCTGCCAGTGCCGCCTCGGTGCTTGCGGGGGCTTCGGGCTACGTGCTGAAGACGATTCGAGGGACTTCTCTCATCGATGCGATCCACCAGGTCGCGAGCGGGGCAGACGTGATGCCGCAGGCGGTCACGGATCGGGTCCGAGCCGGTCTCTCTGATCGAGCATCGCGCGTCCCCGCGCGGGAGGAGCCTCTGACGTTGCGTGAGCGCCAGATCCTGCAGCTCATCTCTGAGGGACTCACCAACCGTCAGATCGGTGACCGCCTCGGCCTGGCCGAGAAGACGGTCAAGAACTACGTGTCGGGTCTTCTCGCGAAGCTCGGCATGCAGCGACGCACGCAAGCGGCCGTCTACGGCGCCGCAGGTCGAGCCGGCGCCGCAGGTTGATCCGGCGCCGCGCTCGATCATGACGGCACGTGAGCAACCGACCCTGCGCGCGTGATCATCTCGCGGTTCGTGGTGCCGTCGTCGCGGACCGGCACGGCTGCGGCGGGGTTGCACGGGACGTTCGTCCCTGACGACACCGGCAACAGCGTGGAGCATTCTTCTCCGGGGAGAATCCACGACAACCAGAGGAGCATCATGACCGACTCGATCTTCGCCGGGCCCGCATCGCCGGCTCTCCGTGTCAGCATCGTCTTCGAGTCGTTCTTCGGGAACACCCATGCCGTCGCCGAGGCGATCGCCGACGGCATGCGGGAGCACCTCCCCATCGTTCCCGCACCTGTCCGCGTGAGCGAGGCACTGTCCTCAGCCGCGTGTGACGTGCTGGTGCTCGGAGCGCCCACCCATGCGCACTCGTTGAGTCGATCCAGTTCGCGGCGAGAGGCCGAGGCCTGGGCGAAGGACGTCGGGAAGCACCTGACCCTCGAGCGCGAGAGCCTCGGAACCGGTATCCGGGAGTGGCTTCAGACCGAACCGACACCGGCGTGGGGCTATGCGTCGTTCGACACTCGGGTCGATATGCCGAAGATCTTCACCGGCTCCGCCGCGGCCACGATCAGCCGACAGCTCCGGAAGCGGGGGATTCGCGAGCTCGTCGGTCCGGAGAGCTTCCTCGTCGACAAGGACAGCCGTCTGATTCCCGGTGAGCTGGAACGGGCTCGGGCATGGGGCGCCGCGCTTGCGCGTGCGGTTGCCTCGGTGCTCCCTGCGGGCGGTCGTGAGCCACGATGACGACCACCGCGATACGACTGGGGGCAGCGGCGCTGAGATTCCTCGGGGCTGCTGACACCGTGACGGGCTCCCGCTATCTGATCACCACATCGTCCGCACGGATACTGGTCGATTGCGGACTCTTCCAGGGAGACAAGGTGCTTCGTGAACGGAACCGCTCGCCGTTCGCGGTTCCTCCCGAACCGATCGACGCCGTCGTCCTGACGCACGCGCACCTGGACCACTCCGGTTACCTCCCTGCGCTCGTCGGAGCGGGTTTCCGGGGCCGCGTGCACGCGAGCGAAGGCGCGTCGTCCTCCACATAGAGGAGAGAGCTGCGTCGTCCACCTGGGAGGGCATTGGTGGAGCTCATCATCGGATCGCCTCCGTCTTCGAGTGATCAGCGTACGCTCCTCCGGATTCGACGCACGGGCCGTCGCAGGAGGCAACGGCAGCGGGAGGACCTTCGGCCCGCGGGGGAGGTCCTCGCGGAGTCAGACTTCACAGACCAACCAATCCCGTCGAGGAGGAATGATGCGAGCAGCAGTCGTGACAGAGTTCGGTGCGCAGGCGCAGGTGGAGGAGCGTGCTGTCCCGCAGCCCGGCCCCGGGCAGGTGCTGGTCCGCCTGGAGACGTGCGGACTGTGTCACACCGATATCCACGCGATGCGCGGGGACTGGCCTGTCAAAGCACATCTCCCGCTGGTCCCCGGGCACGAAGGCGTGGGGATCGTGGAGCAACTCGGCGACGGCGTCACCAACCGCAGCATCGGGCAGCGCGTCGCGATGCCCTGGCTCGGCTACGCGTGTGGGGAGTGCCGGTACTGCGTGGACGGTCGGGAGAACCTCTGCGAGGAGCAGTACAACAACGGCTACGCGGTCGACGGCGGCTACGCCGAGTACATGCTGTCCGATTCGCGATTCGCCGTCCCCGTCCCGGACGGGATCACCGCGATGGACGCCGCGCCGCTCACGTGCGCGGGTGTCACGACGTACGCGGCCGTGAAGAATGCGCGTGTCACTCCGGGGGAGACGGTCGCGGTGTTCGGCATCGGAGGGCTCGGACATCTCGCTGTGCAGTATGCACGTCTGGTCGGGGCCAAAGTCATCGCCGTGGATGTGACCGTTGACAAGCTCGAGCTGGCGAAGGAACTGGGGGCAGACCACGTCGTCAACGCCGCCGACACGGACCCCGTCGCCGCGATCGGAGCGCTCGGCGGCGCAGACGTGGTCATCGTGCTCGCCGTAGCGCCCAGCGTGTTCCACCAGGCGTTCGCTTCGCTGAATCGCGGAGGCAGACTGATCCTCGTGTCGCTGCCCGCCGGAGGGGAGCTGACGGTGCCGATCTTCGACACGGTGCTGAAAGGCATCAGCATCATCGGCTCCATCGTCGGCACCCGACAGGATCTCGCCGAGGTCTTCTCCCTGCACGCGGCAGGACGCACCAAGGTCGTCACAGAACCCAGAGAACTGGGTCAGATCAACACGTCCGTCGACGAAGTGCTCGCCGGGAGTGTCCCGGCTCGTCTCGTCTTCCAGTACCACACCGCCGACGTCGTGCCGGTCCGAGGCGGGTCCTCCGCGTCGCGGTGACCGGCGCGTGGCCGCGAAGGGACGCGATGAGAGTGCCGGCGGTGGGACTCGAACCCACACGCCCTTTCGGACAAAGCATTTTGAGTGCTCCGCGTCTGCCATTCCGCCACGCCGGCTCGTGTGTCGCGTCTACGACCTTATCGCAGGCAGGCGATCGTCGACCCCGCGGCGCGGTGCGTGGCCGCTCGTGGGAGGCACTCGACTAGGATGGGGCTGTGACCGAGGAAGAAATGGCAGAACAGCCCACGGCATCCGCCCCGCGACGCGTCGTCGTCGCCGAAGACGAATCGCTGATCCGTCTCGACATCGTCGAGATCCTCCGCGACAACGGATTCGACGTCGTCGGAGAGGCCGGTGACGGTGAGACGGCCGTCGCACTCGCCACGGAGCTGCGCCCGGACCTCGTCATCATGGACGTGAAGATGCCCCAGCTCGACGGCATCAGCGCCGCCGAGAAGCTCCACAAGGGCAACATCGCCCCCGTCGTGCTGCTCACCGCATTCAGCCAGAAGGAGCTCGTCGAGCGGGCGAGCGAAGCCGGCGCGCTGGCCTATGTCGTCAAGCCGTTCACTCCGAACGACCTGCTTCCCGCGATCGAGATCGCGCTGGCCCGCCACGAGCAGATCATCACGCTCGAGGCCGAGGTCGCCGACATGGTCGAGCGTTTCGAGACCCGCAAGCTCGTCGATCGGGCCAAGGGTCTGCTCAACGAGAAGATGGGCCTGAGCGAGCCAGAGGCGTTCCGCTGGATCCAGAAGGCATCGATGGATCGTCGCCTGACGATGCAGGATGTCGCCAAGGCGATCATCGAGCAGCTCGCGCCCAAGAAATAGTGGATCGTCTCGACGCGGCACACACGCTGCGTCCGGTCGGCATCGGCGACGGCGCGCTCCTCGCACGCGCCTATCTCCGCAATCGCGCGCACCTGGCACCCTGGGAGCCGCTGCGCGATGACGACTTCTTCAGCGAGGCCTGGCATGAGCGGGACATCGCCCACTACGTCGAGGATGCCTCACGAGGTCGCAACGTCCGGTTCGTGATCACGTCGGACGACGGCGAGATCCGCGGGCGGGTGAACTTGAACAACATCGTGCGCGGAGCGTTCTGCAGTGCCGACCTCGGCTACTGGGTCGACAGCATCGCGCAGGGGCGGGGAGTGGCCACGCGCGCGGTGGAGTGGGTGCTGCGTCACGCGCAGGAGGCACTGTCGCTGCATCGGGTGCAAGCGGCCACGCTGGTGCACAACGTCGCGTCGCAGCGCGTGCTCGACGCGAACGGCTTCGAGCGGATCGGCCTCGCCCCGCGGTATCTGCGGATCGCCGGCGCATGGCAGGACCACGTGCTGTTCCAGCGTCTGCTGGAGGAGCAGGTCACTGTGCGGGCGGAGCGTCCTTGATCATGTTCGTGATGCGGATCGTGGAGCAGCGCCTGCCCTGATCGTCGGTCACCACGATCTCATGCACCGTGATGCTGCGGCCGAGATGCACGGGCGTGCAGACACCGGTGACCACGCCAGAGGTGGCGGATCGGGTATGCGTCGCATTGATGTCGACACCGACCGCGAGACGGCCGGGCCCGGCGTGCAGGTTTGCGGCCATCGACCCGAGCGACTCTCCGAGCACGACGTAGGCGCCGCCGTGCATGAGCCCCACCGGCTGCGTGTTGCCCTCCACCGGAAGCGTCGCTACGCAGCGCTCGAGGCTGAACTCGAGGAACTCCATGCCCATCTTCTGGGCCAGAGCACCCATTCCGCGGGCGGTGGCCCAGTCGAGTCCTTCGCTCGTGGCGACATCGCTCATGAATCCTCCTCAGCGGGTGTCTGTCGTCCTCGTTAGGCTGACAGGGTGACGGACTCCGCAAAGCCTACCCTCATGGTCGTCGACGGCCATTCGCTCGCCTATCGTGCCTTCTTCGCCCTTCCGGTGGAGAACTTCACGACGAAGGACAACCAGCACACGAACGCCATCTACGGTTTCCTGTCGATGCTGGTGAACCTGATCAAGGCAGAGCAGCCCACCCACCTCGCGATCGCGTTCGACACCTCTCGCCACTCGTTCCGCACCGATGTGTACCCCGAGTACAAGGCGACCCGTTCGGAGACACCCCAGGAGTTCCGCGGACAGATCCCGCTGCTCCAGGACTGCCTCGCCGCGATGTCGATCCCGGTGCTCACGAAGGAGGGCATCGAGGCAGACGACATCCTCGCGACGCTCGCCTCCCAGGGGGCGCAGCAGGGCTACGACGTGCTCGTCGTCTCCGGAGACCGCGACACGATCCAGCTCGTGACCGACGACGTCACGCTGCTCTACCCCTCGGTGCAGGGCGTCTCCCAGTTGAAGCGATACGACCCCGTCACGGTCCAGGAGCGCTACGGCGTGCGCCCAGAGCAGTACCCCGACATCGCCGCCCTCGTCGGCGAGACCAGCGACAACCTCCCCGGCGTGCCGAAGGTCGGCGAGAAGACCGCGGTGAAGTGGCTGACGCAGTTCGGCTCGCTCGACGACCTGCTCGAGCGTGCGGAGGAGATCAAGGGCGTGGTCGGCGGCAATCTGCGCGAGCATATGGACGATGTCCGTCGCAACCGTCAGCTCAACCGGCTGCTGACGGATGTCGAGCTTCCGGTCGCGCCCGACGATCTCGCCGTCACCCCGATCGATGCGCAGGCGGTGCGCGACATCTTCGCGCGGCTCGAGTTCCGTACCCTGTTGCCCCGCGTGTTCGAGGCCGTGGGCGCGGGCGAGGTCGCGGACGACCCGGCCTCTGTGGTCGTGCTTCCCGAACCCGTTCAGACGACTCCCGCGGAGTTCGTCGCGTGGGCCGACGCGCAGCAGCAGGAGCTCGCGGTCCGCCTCGTGACGCAGGGCGGTGCCCCTGTGCGTCTCGGAGCCTCGTCGGCCACCGAGCTGCGCGAAGTCGACTGGACCGCGGAGGGTGGCGACACGCTGCGCGCGTGGCTCGAGTCGGACAGCCCCAAGGTGCTCCACGACGCGAAGCCCCAGGTCAAGGCGCTGCTGCGCCAGGGCGTCCGGTTGGGAGGTCTCGCCTACGACACCAGCCTGGCGGGCTGGCTGCTGCGCCCGAGCTTCCCCGACAAGACGCTCGGCGATCTGGTCGAGCGCTACCTGGGCGAGAAGCTCCCCGAGGCCGACCCTTCGCAGCTCGTCCCCGAGACGGAAGGCGCAACGCCGTCTCAGGAGGCCTGGTTCGCTCGCCGGGTGGCCGAGGCGCTGCGGGAGGACATCCCGGAGCCGGTGGCGAAGGTGCTCGTCGACATCGAGCTCCCCACCCTGCTGACCCTGGCCGACATGGAGGTCGCCGGTGTGGCGGTCTCGCATGACGTGCTGTCGACGTTCTCGGGCGAGCTCGCCACACGTGCGGAGGGCATCGCCCAGGAGGCGTTCACGTTGGTCGGACGTGAGTTCAACCTCGGATCGCCCAAGCAGCTGCAGGAGGTGCTGTTCGAAGACCTCCAATTGCCCAAGACGCGCAAGACCAAGACCGGGTACTCGACGGATGCCGCGGTGCTCGCCGACCTGCAGGAGACGAACCCGCATCCCTTCCTGAACCTGCTGCTGCAGCACCGGGAGGCGACGAAGCTCCGCCAGATCATCGAGTCGCTCGACACCGCGATCGGCGACGACCACCGCGTGCACACCACATATGTGCAGACCGGCAGCCAGACCGGGCGCTTGTCCAGCACCGATCCGAACCTCCAGAACATCCCGGTGCGCACCGAGGAGTCGCGCCGCATCCGCAGCGCGTTCGAGGTGGGGGAGGGCTACGAGTCGCTGCTCACCGCCGACTACTCGCAGATCGAGATGCGCATCATGGCGCACCTCTCGGGCGACGAAGGCCTCATCGAGGCGTTCAACAGCGGCGAGGACCTGCACCGGTTCGTCGGTGCCCGCGTGTTCGGCGTGGAGCCGAGTGAGGTCACCCCGGCCATGCGCACCAAGGTCAAGGCGATGTCGTACGGCCTCGTCTACGGTCTGTCGGCGTTCGGCCTGTCCAAGCAGCTGCGCATCGAGCAGTCCGAGGCCAAGCAACTGATGGTGGAGTACTTCGCGCGGTTCGGTGCGGTGCGCGACTATCTGCGCGCCTCGGTCATGAAGGCCAAGGAGGTCGGCTATACCGAGACGATCTTCGGCCGTCGACGTCCGTTCCCCGACCTCTCCAGTCCCAACCGCGTGCTGCGGGAGAACGCCGAACGCGCGGCATTGAACGCCCCCATCCAGGGCAGCGCTGCCGACATCATGAAGATCGCGCTGCTCCACATCCATGAGGACCTCCGAAGCGAAGGCCTGGGATCCCGTGCGTTGCTGCAGATCCACGACGAACTCGTGGTCGAGGTCGCACCGGGGGAGTGGGACGCCGCCGAGCGCATCGTCCGTGCCCGCATGGGCGATGCGGCGCAGCTCACTGTTCCGCTCGACGTGCAGGTCGGTCGTGGCCGCGATTGGAACGAGGCTGCGCACTGAACGCTGCCATCGTCACTGAGCAGCGGCCGATGGAGTGAGTTCCGGGGCCGCGAACGGAGGTCTGCGGCCGCGGGAGTGACGGGGATAGGCTGAAAGGTATGACTTCAACCCCCCGCACTCCCTCTGCCATCGACAAGGTCGCCGATGAATGGGTCGACACCATCGCGGTGCTCGCACCGACGCTCGGCACCTACATCGGACGCACGGAGGCGAACGACCGCTTCGGCGATCTGAGCCCGGAAGGGCACGACGAGGTCGCCGCGGCGACGCGCAAGACCCTCCAGCAGCTCGATGCGCTCGAGCCCGTCGACGCGATCGACGAGGTCACGAAGGCGGACCTCACCTCGGAGTTGCGGCTCGACCTCGAGTTCCACGACGCCCAGTGGCACCTGCGCGACCTGAACGTGATCGCCTCAGCGGCGCAGGACGTACGTGCGGCCTTCGACCTCATGCCGACGGCGAGCGTGGACGATTGGGCGGTCATCGCGACGCGTCTCGCGGCCGTGCCCGATGCGTTGCGCGGCTACACCGAGACGCTCCGCGCCGGCATCGCCGCAGGTGTCACGCCGGCACGCCGTCAGGTCACCGAGGTCGCCACCCAGATCGACCGCTACACGGCCGACGACGGCTTCTTCGCCGCGTTCGTCGCCGAGGGCGGTCCTGAGGAGGGGCAGCTGCCCGCATCCCTCGCTCGCACCCTCGCTGACAACTCGGCCGCCGCGCGTGTCGCCTACGACGGGCTGCGCCGTTTCCTGGCCGAGGAGCTGGCGCCCGCGGCGAGCGAGGTCGATGCCGTGGGGCGCGAGCTCTACGCGCTCAATTCCCGCCGCTTCCTCGGCGCGACGATCGATCTCGACGAGACCTATGAGTGGGGCCGGGAAGAGCTCGCCCGTATGGTGGCGGAGCAGACTGCGATCGCGAACGAGATCCTTCCCGGCGCCTCGGTCGAAGAGGCCGTCGCGCACCTCGAGGCCGACCCGGCGCGCAAGCTGGTGGGGACGGAGGCGCTGCAGCGCTGGATGCAGGAGACCAGCGACCGTGCGGTGGCGGAACTGGGCGCCTCGCACTTCGACATCCCGGAAGCGATCCGCACACTCGAGTGCATGATCGCCCCGACGCAGGAGGGCGGGATCTACTACACCGGGCCGACCGACGATTTCTCCCGTCCAGGGCGCATGTGGTGGTCCGTACCCGAGGGTGTGACGGAGTTCGACACCTGGCGCGAGCTCACGACCGTCTACCACGAGGGGGTGCCGGGCCATCACCTGCAGATCGCGCAGGCGGTGCACAACCGCGCCGAACTCAACTCCTGGCGACGTCTGCTCGCCGGAACGTCGGGCCACGCCGAGGGCTGGGCGCTCTACGCCGAGCGACTGATGCAGCAGCTCGGGTATCTCGACGACCCGGCAGACCGGCTCGGGATGCTCGACGGGCAGCGCATGCGTGCCGCTCGCGTCGTACTCGACATCGGCGTGCACCTCGGCAAGCCCCGCCTCGACGGAACAGGGGTGTGGGATGCGGAGTACGCACTCGACTTCATGCGCAAGAACGTCAACATGTCGGACCAGTTCGTGCAGTTCGAGGTGAACCGCTACCTCGGCTGGCCCGGGCAGGCGCCGTCGTACAAGGTCGGTCAGCGCATCTGGGAGCAGGTTCGCGACGCGGTGCAGGAGTCGCAGGGCGACGCGTTCTCGTTCAAGGACTTCCACAAGCGCGCCCTCGACCTCGGCGGCGTCGGCCTCGACACGCTGCGCACAGCCCTCCTTCCGCGCTGACGGGAATGCCCGCCGGAACCCCGGTGTTCATTCACCTGAATAGGAAGGGCTGACATGGCTATCGAATTCGGGCTGGACACGTTCGGCGACATCACCCGCGACGCGGACGGAGAGCTCCTCACCGGCGCGCAGACGATCCGCAACATCGTGGCGCAGGCAGAGCTCGCGGACTCCGTGGGTGTGGACTTCTTCGGCGTGGGGGAGCACCACCGCTCCGAGTTCGCTGTCTCGGCCCCGGAGATGGTGCTCGCAGCGATCGCCGCACGCACGGAGCACATCCGATTGGGCACAGCGGTCACAGTGCTGTCCTCCGATGACCCGGTGCGCGTGTTCGAGCGGTTCTCCACCTTGGATGCCATCTCGAACGGGCGGGCGGAGGTCGTGCTCGGTCGCGGCTCCTTCATCGAGTCGTTCCCGCTGTTCGGGTACGACCTGCGGGACTACGACGCCCTGTTCGAGCAGAAGCTCGAGCTCTTCGTCGAGCTCCTCAAGGAAGAGCCGGTGACCTGGTCCGGCACGATGCGTGCATCGCTCGACAATGCGAACGTGTTCCCGAAGACCGAGAAGGGCCTGCGCACGTGGGTCGGCGTCGGCGGAAGTCCCGAGTCGGTCGTCCGCGTCGCCCGTCACGGGCTGGGCTTGATGCTCGCGATCATCGGCGGTTCGGCGGCCCGTTTCCGCCCCTTCGTCGACCTGTACCACCGCTCGGTCGCGTCGTTCGGAACCACTGAGCATCCGATCTCGGTGCACTCGCCCGGACACATCGCCGACACGGACGCCGAGGCCTGGGACGCCGCATACTCCGGGTTCGAGGCGATGAACAACACCATCGGCCGCGAGCGCGGGTGGCCGGCATACAGCCGCGCACGGTTCCAGAACGACATCGGCCCCGAAGGCGCGATCTATTCCGGTTCTCCTGATCGTGTCGCGGCCAAGATCGCCGAGACCGTCACCACTCTGGGCCTCGGTCGCTTCGACCTGAAGTACGCGACCGGAACCCTGTCGCACGAGGCGATGATGCGCAGCATCGAGCTGTACGGCACCGAGGTGATCCCGCGCGTCCGGGCGCTGCTCGCCAAGGAGTCCTGAGCGCGCGCCACGGTCGTCCTCGTCACCCTACGATGTAGAGCATGCCCTCCGAGGATCTGCCGAGCCGTGCGTCGCTCGCAGCGCGTCTTGACGACCTGCCCTTCACCCGGCGACACCTTCGACTGCTGAGCGGATCAGGGGTGGGCTGGGCGCTGGATGCGATGGATGTCGGTCTCATCTCCTTCATCCTCGCCGCGCTCACGCAGCAGTGGGATCTGACGAAGGGGGAGGCCGGCTGGATCGCCTCGGTGGGCTTCATCGGGATGGCGTTGGGCGCGACGCTCGGCGGTCTGCTCGCTGACCGCTTCGGGCGCCGTCAGGTGTTCGCGCTGACATTGCTCATCTACGGCGTCGCGACCGGTGCGAGTGCGCTCGTCGGCGGGATCGCGGCCCTCCTCGTGCTGCGGTTCCTCGTCGGTCTCGGCCTCGGCGCCGAGCTGCCCGTCGCGTCGACGTATGTGAGCGAGTTCGCGCCCGCGCGCATCCGCGGACGGCTGATCGTGATCCTCGAGGCGTTCTGGGCGGTCGGGTGGACGGCTGCCGCACTGATCGGCTTCTTCGTGATCCCGGCGTCCGATGACGGATGGCGCTGGGCGTTCGCGCTCGGGGCGATCCCGGCGGTCTATGCGCTGATCGTGCGGTGGGGGCTTCCCGAGTCGCCGCGCTGGCTCGCCTCCCGCGGGCGCGTCGCCGAGGCCGAACGGATCGTGTCCGCCTTCGAGGTCGATGCCGGTGTGCTCCGCGGGCCGGCGATCCGGAAAGAGCCGCCTTCCCGCGCCATGGCCGTGACGGTTCGGGCGCGGCTGGCGACGCTGTGGAACGCCGAGTTCCATGTACGGACGCTCTGCCTGTGGGCCGTCTGGCTGTGCGTGAACTTCGCGTATTACGGAGCATTCATCTGGATCCCCAGCATCCTCGTCGATGCCGGCTTCGATCTGGTGCGCTCCTTCGGTTTCACGCTGATCATCACGCTCGCTCAGCTTCCCGGCTACGCGGTCGCCGCGTGGCTGATCGAAGTATGGGGGAGACGCTCGACGTTGTCGGTGTTCCTCGTGGGCGCCGCAGTCTCTGCGGTGTTCTTCGGTACTGCGACGACGGAGCCGGCGATCATCGGAGCCGGCATGGCGCTGTCGTTCTTCACGCTGGGAGCCTGGGGCGCCCTGTACGCCGTCACTCCGGAGATCTACCCGACGTCGTTGCGCGGAACCGGAGCGGGCTGGGCGGCAGGCATCGGCCGGATCGCCTCGATCATCGCGCCTCTCGCCGTACCGGTGCTGCTGATCGCCGGAGGAGCCCCGCTCCTCTTCGTGATCTTCGGCGCCTGCTTCCTGGTCGCTGCCGCCGCTGCCTGGGGCCTCACCGATCGTCGTGGCATGACGTTGGACGACCGGTGAGCGCCGGCTCCGAGGTCGCTGCGACGGGAATAGGCTGGTCCGATGGCTGATGTGCGCTTCGTTGCGATTGGGGACTCATTCACCGAGGGCGTCGGCGACGAGCTGCCCGACGGTCACGTACGGGGGTGGGCGGACCTCGCGGCCCAGGGATGGGCGAATGTTCGAGGGCAGAGCATCGAGTATGCCAACCTCGCCATACGCGGGAAGCTCATCTGGCCGATCATCGAACAACAGCTGGAGCCTGCCCTCGCTCTCCAGCCGACCTTTCTCGCGTTCAACGGCGGCGGAAATGACATTCTCCGACCGCGCGCCGATGTGGAGCACATCGCCGACGCGTTCAGCAGGGTTCTGCGTCGATGCGATGAGCAGGGTGTCAGGCTGATCCTTCTCTCCGGAGCGAACCCCAGCGCGCAGCTCCCGCTCGGAGACGTCTTCCAGAAGCGCGGCGACCTGCTCTCAGCGGCCGTGCTGCGTCGGGTCGATGACCGCCCCGACGTCGTGCGTGCTCTCAACTGGCCGGATCGGACGTTGAGTCAGCCCGAGTTCTGGTCGGAGGACCGCTTGCACATGAACTCGGCCGGACACCACAGAGTGGCGGCGCGCGTGCTCGAAGGTCTGGGCATGGATCCCGACCCGGCGTGGTGGTCGCCCTCGGGTCCTGCGGCCGCCGGAGTCGCCGGCCTCGCTTACTACCGGCAGTTCGTCGGACCGTGGATCAAGCGCCGACTGACAGGAACGTCATCCGGCGACGGCCGAATGCCGAAGTACCCCTCATGGACCGAGATCGCGCCCACGGTGTGACGACCGGCTGTCCAGGACCCAACGCGGAAGCGTCGAAGAACACCTCTGGCTCTTCCTGATCGCCCTCGCCACGCTCGCGGCACTCGGCGGCGGAGCCGGTTCGTCCGCGGCCCTCACTGGAGGATCTACGTTGCTAGCGTTCGTGCACCGCAGCCTGCCTGCCATCTCGCCCCCTGACCAGAGAGTCGCCTCTCACCGCAGGGGGAAGTCATCGGCTGCCCACATCTGCTTCTCGTCGACGGCACCATCGGGCACGCGGACGTCATACCGGGAACCCCACCAGCTCGAGCTCTTCGCCCTCGTGTTGATGAAGCCCTGTCCGTCAACCGTCGAGTACCGGATCGTGACGGAGACGCCGTCCGGGCTATGCACGTCGAGTTCTCTCGCGCCCCACTGATCGGTGGTGACGGACTCGGTGGCCCACCCCGACGACTGCAACGTCTCGGCGATGCCGGTGAAGTCCGGTTCTTCGGCGGCTTTGAACACGAACCTCGCATCGAGCGCGTAGCAGTCCGCTGCTTGCGTCACCCACGGACACGTGCCCGACACGGTGCCTGATTGCGCGCCGGTCCAGTCAGTGGCAGAAATGAGGCCGCGCACCTCAGAGAGGGCTTCCTGCATGGTCGTATACCGCTGCTGATCGAGCTCGTCGCGGGCGCTGCCGCCCCTGGCCGCCGCGACCGCCTGGGTGTCGCCGTCCGCGTCGGTCGCCGACACGCCCAGCTGCACACCGACCACACAGATCACGATCAGCGCGGCCGGAATCGCAACCGCCGCCACCCAGGCGACGATCACACCCGCACGGCTCGGACGGCTGGGCGCTCTCCCTGCGCGTGCCCTGTTCGACAGTGCGATCGAGCTGGCGACGACAGCGATCCACGCGATCGTTCCTGCGAGCATCCCACCGACCATCAGCATCAGCTCGATGGCAGATGGGAGCCTCTCCCCGGTTAATGAGTTCGCGATCGACGGCAGCGGGGAGCTGTCCGTGATGCCGGGCATCGCGGCACCCACGCAGGTCCACCCCCACCAGATGACGAACAGGAGCGGGACGGTCGTCAAGGGGGCACTTCGGTAGCCGCGCTTGCGGAGCAGGAAGCGGGGGAGTGAGCCGAGCAACGCGAACGCGGGGACGATCAGCACGGCCCCGTAGATGAGCAGCAGGCTCTCCCAGCCACCGTTACCGGACAGCCCGTGAAGGCAGACGAACGCGGGTACGATCCAGTTCATCCACGGCCAGATCACCCACGTGAAGCGAGCGATCGGCGGCTCGACATGTGGCGAGGCGTGCGTGTGTGTCTTTGTTGCCAGCGATGGCTCGGTCATGACTGTCCTCGGGTACTCGTCCCATACAGCACGAGCGGGACGTGGAGTCGGTCGGGAGCTACAGGCATGATGCCGAGGCTATGCCGGCCGGCCGTCGGAAAGGCGTAGGCGGGCAGGCGCGCCACCCCGACCCACCCCTTCGAGGGGTCATGATCTTCGCGACGATAGGGCACGTGCATGGCCGGCGACGCAGGCCCACCCTGCCTGAAAGGCAGGGGCGTGATCGACGGATGGGTCACGCCGCTTCCAGTTCGTCGATGCGGAAGAGGCGCCAGGTCCGCGCGCCGACGAGCAGAGAGAGGAATGCGATCACGGCGGGGACGACGAGCCACGCCCACCCGCCCGACCAGCCGATACCGAAACTCTCGTCGTCGGAGAATGCGGTGACCGGAACGAAGAAGAACACGGCATCTGCGCTCATCGGCGCCGCGGAGTCCACTGCCGCCAGCATGCCACCCACGAACATGCCGAACATGATCCAGTAGGTCAACAGCGCCGCACCGGCGATCAGCGCGCCGATCGACCAGAGAGGGCGTGGTTTCCCGCCCTCGGCATAGCGTCCGGCGAGGGTTCGCGGCGATCCGAGGTCTTCCAGCACGGCGTCCAACGACCGCATGTCCGCGTCGATCTCGTCGCGCAGCGTGCGGATGATGCGTTTGCGTTCGGCTCGGGGCACCAGCCCTTCGAGATGCCATTCGAGGCGCTGCAGATAGAGCGACGCGCGGAGTCCCGCTGATCGAGTCGCGGTTTCGGTGCGTGACATGACTACCCCTTCTCGGGCTCGAGCGTCTTGTTGACGGCTGCGGCGGTCTGCTCCCACTGCGCCCGTGCAATGGCCAGCGCGTCGACGCCGGCATCCGTGAGCGCGAAGTACTTGCGCGGTGGCCCGCTGGGTGACGGCTTCGACGTCGTCGTGACGAGTCCGTCGCGCTCCAGGCGGTTCAGCACGGGATAGACCAATCCCGTGCTCACCTCTACGCCGAGGGCCACCACTCGTTCGACCAGCTCGTAGCCGTACGACTCGCGCTGCTGAATCAGTCGCAGCGAGAGGAGCGGCAGTACGGCGCGGATGAACTGCGCGTCCTGCCGTGCCTGTATGCGTGACATGCTAGTAGTGAAACATTAATAGTGCTGTCCGTCAATCCGTCCTCCCCGCATCGACACAGGGGAATCGGCATCGTCGAGGACGAGCGAAGATTGATGCATGTCTGAAGAAGCGTCGCCGTGACCGATATCGAGATGGCCCCTATCGGCGGAGGCGAGATCATGTTGCATGATGCGCGCGCGAGGACGCGCCGAGCCGTGACCCTCCGGCCGTTCCAGATCGGCGTGTACGCGGTGACAGAGGAGCAGCTGGCAGAGGTGCTGGGCATTGCCTCACGGCATCCGCGACGCCCGGCCGCGGACGTGAGCTGGTTGCGCGCCGTGCACTTCTGCAATGCGGCGTCGGAGTGGGAGGGGCTGGACCCTGTCTATCTCTTCGACGGCGAGGACGTGGCCTGGGATGTGACGGCGGACGGGTACCGGCTGCCCACGGAGGCCGAGTGGGAGTTCGCCTGCCGGGCGGGCTCGACCGGTCCTCACTACGCGCCTCTCGCCGATGCGGCGTGGACCAGCGCCGATGGGACGGCGACTCCCCAGAACGTCGGGGGGAAGCTGCCGAACCTGAACGGTCTGTTCGACACCCTCGGCAACGTCTGGGAGTGGTGCTGGGATCTGCTCGATCCCGCCCGATACGACGAGTACCGGGTGTTCCGTGGCGGCGGTTTCGCAGACGACGCCTGGAGCGTGCGCGCGTCGGTACGGCGCGGGGGAGCGCCACGCATGCATCACGAGGACGTCGGGCTACGCCTGGCGCGAGGAGAGTTCGACACTCCAGGCGAAGCGCAGGGCTGGTCCGCTCTCGCTGACCGGGAACGCGCGGCGGCAGGAGACGGCCCCACTCCGACAGGATGGACGCCGCGCGGTCGCTGACGCTGCTTCTTTTGCCTCCGGATGCGCCGGGATGCCAGGCTGGATGACATGACCTCTCCGTTCTCGCTCATCGTCTCCCAGGGCCGTGTGGCCGATCGCACCGACGGAGCACTCGTCGGCGCCAGACGGACGGCAGAGGCCCTTTCGACGCTCCTGCACCTCACCCCGACCGTCGTCGGCACGCCGTCCGCGGCGGCCACGGATGACTGGTCGGTCGCACTGCCGGCGGCCGAGGCGACCTTGACGGGGCTACGCGATGCGGTGCGCGGAGCGATCGACGCCGGAGACATCCCGCTGCTGGCGACGAACACCTGCGCGGCGAGCCTGGGAACGCTGCCGACGGTGGCCGAGAGGCACCCGGATGCCTTTGTGCTCTGGATCGACGCACATGGCGACTTCAACACTCCGGAGTCCACGGACTCCGGATATCTCGGCGGCATGGTGCTCGCGGCCGCCTGCGGGCTGTGGAACAGCGGACACGGCGCCGGTCTGAACCCGCACCAGGTCGTCGTGGTCGGCGGACGGGACATCGATCCGGTCGAGGGTGAACTGCTCTCGAGCTCGGGAGTCACGGTGGTGTCGCCAGCGGAGAGCACCCCTGAGCGCATCACCGAGCTGGTCGCCGGTCGCCCCGTCTGGATCCACGTGGACTGGGATGTGCTCGAGCCCGGCTACATCCCCGCGGCTTATCGTGTGGGGGCCGGTCTGCTGCCCCACCAGATCGCGGCGATCTTCGCGGCGATTCCCGCAGATGCGGTGCGGGGTGTCGAGCTCGCCGAGTTCGAAGCCGGCGATGAAGAGGTACCGGAGCGGGTGAGCGTCGAGCTCATCCTCGAGACCTTCCAGCATCTGCTGCGCTGAATGCGCCCTCCGCCCCGCGGCGTGGACGATATCAGCGGCGTCGTTCGGGATCGAGTCCTATCCGGATGCGGGTGCGCTTCCGCTCGATGAGGATGAAGATCACGCCGACGATCCACAGTGGCACGGGCATCAGGAAGGCGAGCCGGAACGCATCGAGCGAGTAGGTCTCCGGTGTGCCCGCGCCCTGAAGGTCGAGCGCCAAGCCGATCAGGAAGATCGCGATCAGAGCGGCGATGAAGCCGCCCGCGTTCGTCACACCGGTGGCCGTGCTGAGCCGGTGCGAGGGGTTGTGCGTGCGGGCGTGGTCGAAGGCGATCATCGACGCCGGTCCACCGGTCGCGAGCGCCACCGCCAGTACGTAGAGCAACCACAGCGGCGCCGGCTCGGGGAGCGCTATCACCAGGAGCCACGCCGTCATCTGCACGCCCACTGCGGGGAGCACGAGCGCGAGCGAGCGGTGGTTGGGCAACCGCCGCGAGAGATCTCCGATCACCGGACCGAGTGCCATGCCTGCAACGACATACACCGAGACGATCCCGGCCGCGTGGGCAGTATCGAGGCCCTGGGCGGCCGTCAGGAAGGGCATTCCCCACAGCAGTACGAACGCCGTGCCGGCGAACGGGGTCGTGAAGTGCGACCAGAACGCGAGACGTGTGCCGGGGTGCGCCCACGCGGCCCTGATTCCGACGCCGGTGTCGATCGCCGAGGTGACGACACGGATGACTCCGGTGTCGGTGTTCACCGTGACATCCGCGCCGCGTTCGGCCGGGTGATTGCGGATGACCACGGCGACGAGGATCGTGAAGAGCACACCGAGACCGGCGATGCTGCCGAAGGTGATGCTCCAGCTGGTCGCGTGCAACAGGGCGGCGAGCGGGACCAGCGCGATGAGCTGACCGGTCTGCCCGAGGATTCCGGTGAACTGCACCATCAGCGGTCCGCGCTGCGCGGGGAACCAGGTCGCCACAAGTCGCAGCACGGCCGGGAAGATCGCCGCATCACCGGCCCCGAGCAGGATTCGCGCGAACACCGCGATGCCGATGCTCGGTGACAGGGCCATGGTCAGCTGTCCCGCCGCCATCAGCAGCATGCCGACGGTCATGATCGGACGAGAGCCGAAGCGATCCAGGAGCACGCCGATCGGGATCTGCATCCCTCCGTACACGGCGAGCTGCACGACCGCGAACAGAGCGAGCGTGGACGCATCCGCCTGGAAACGATCAGCAGCGTCGACACCGACAGCTCCGAGCGAGGTTCGGTTCGTGATCGCGAGGATGTAGGCGGCGACGCCGACCGACCAGATCACCCATGCCCGCCACCCCGGAGTCGAGACGGGGGAGAGGGGGACACGCTGCACCCCTCCACGCTACTCCTCATAGTCTCGAGTGCCGGGCCCGAGACGGAGAACGGTGCCCCGCGACAGCATGTCGCGGGGCACCGTGTCAGAGGCGACGAGATTCAGCCGGCACAGAGCGTGCTGAGCGCCGTCGACGACTCCTGAACGTCAGCCATGATCGTGCTCATCTCGGATGCCGCAGCGGTGTCCTGGTCGATCAGGACCTTCGAGAGCACGTCGCGGAGAGCGCCGAAGTCGTCGTAGACGTCGCCCACGGCAGCCTTGACCTCCGGGTTGCCCACTGAGTCAGCGGCAGCGCCGATCGCGTCGACCGTCTTGCTGAACGCGTCGACGGTGCCCTGCGGGTCGGCTGCTGCTGCCGAGACGTCGAGCGACGACAGCTCCTGAGATGCGGCCTGCACCTTTGCGCCGGCCTCCGTGCAGGCGTCGGCGACACTCTGGTCGGTGTTCTGCGACGTGGAGCTGTCACTCTTGTCCGTTGCGCTCGGCGAACCCGAGCAGGCGGTGAGGCCGAGGACGGCGACAGCGGCGATGGTGAATGCGGCAATACGACGGTTCATGAAAAATCCCCCTTCATGGGCGCTGTCGATCGACAGCGTCTTCTGTACAAACGGGAGCCAGTCAATCACATCCGGGTGTCGTCATGGGGTCGGCAGGCGCCGGCCCCCTCGCATCCGCGGTGAAGACGGCGGACCTAGAGTGGAAGTGGGGGACGTCGCATCGGCGACAGGGGATGACGGGCCGGCCTTAGGGGAGTGGGTGGATGATGTCTGAGGTCGACACGCGCGCGGCGGATCTGAGCGGGCCCGACGCGGCCGTCGTGAGCGCGCTCGCGAGTACGTATCTGCTCCAGACCGAGCAGGAGAAGCGGGCGCACGGCGTCACAGCCGCACCGGACGGCCCCCTTCCCGCGATCTATCAGCGGGAGGTCGGCGACCCCGCAGCCGCGTACACCGGGTACCGCGTGTTCCTCGCCCAGATGGGTGGGCAGCCCGCCGGGGTGGTGGTCGTGGGCGGGGCCCAGGGAGCATCCGAGATCAAGCGCCTGTGGGCGGAGCCACGAGCTCGCGGACGAGGGGTCGGTCGAGCATTGCTGGCAGCGGCGATCGATTCGTCGGAGGGGCCGCTGAGGCTCACCGTGTGGCGGTGGCGTGCTCCCGCGATCCGCCTCTACGAGGAGTTCGGCTTCATCCGTGTCCCGTCGTGGGATGCCCGCCCCGGACTGGTGTGCATGGTGAGAAACGCTGCACCTTCCCCCTGATCCGGCGCGGAGGCCGAGCGCGTCACCGCACGGGTTCGGCACTGTTGTCCGCGACCGGAGGGGCGGGCGCAGGACGGCGCACCACCAGGGAGAGTAGCGCCGCGATCGCGCAGAGGGCGGCTCCACCCCACCAGGCGTAGGTGTACGTGCCGAAAGTGTCACGGATGACGCCGGCCCCCAGCGCCGCACCGGCCGCGCCGACCTGGTGGGCCGCGAACACCCAACCGAACACGATCGTGCCCGGGTCGCCGAAGATCTCACGGCACAGCACTGCCGTGGGTGGCACGGTCGCGACCCAGTCCAGACCGTAGATCACGACGAAGAGCACCATGCTGGGGTGCACGACGTCCGAGAGCAGCCACGGGAGCAGCACGAGGCCCAGGCCGCGGAACGCGTAGTACGTGACCAGCAGGATGCGGGGATCGAACCTGTCGGTCAGCCATCCGGACGCGATCGTTCCCGCGATGTCGAAGATCCCGACCACCGCGAGAAGTCCGGCGGCAGTAGTGGTTGCCATGCCGTGGTCGTGGGCCGAGGGGATGAAGTGGATACCGATGAGTCCGTTCGTCGTCGCACCGCAGATCGCGAAGGCGAACACCAGCGCCCAGAACGACGGCTTCTTCGAGGCGTAGGCGAGGGCCTCCAGTGCGCGCCCCGCGGCGTTGCCCGTGGCCCGGGCTGGCGGCTTGTACGCATCAGGATCTGCACCGAGCGGCAGCACGCCGCGATCCTCAGGGTGGTCGCGCAACACCAGCCAGACCACGGGGACGGCGGCGATCGCGACACCGGCGACCAGCAGCGAGGCGACGCGCCACCCCGAGGTCTCCGCGAGTGCGGCGACCGGAGGCAGGAAGATCAGCTGTCCCGTGGCCGAACCCGCCGTCAGGATGCCCATGACGAGCCCGCGTCGCCGCACGAACCACCGGTTGGCGATCGTGGCGGCGAAGACCAGGGCCATGGACCCGGTGCCCAGTCCGATCAGCACGCCCCAGAAGAGCAGTAGCTGCCAGGATGCGGTCATCAGAACGCTTCCGCCGGCACCGAGAGCGACAAGGGTGAGAGCGGCCGCAACGACCTGACGAACACCGAAGCGGTCCATCAGAGCGGCGGCGAACGGCGCCGTGAGCCCGTAGAGAAGAAGGTTGATGCTCACCGCGAGCGACATGATCGTGGTCGACCAGCCGAACTCCTCGTGCAGCGGCACCATGAGCGCGCCGGGGGCTGCGCGGAATCCGGCAGCGGCGAGGAGCGCGAGGAAGGCGACGGCTGCGACCCACCAGGCCGGATGGATCCGGCGCCGGCCCCCTGGGCTGCCGCCCGCGCGGAGGGCGTCGTCGGGGTCGCGGGGATCTGTCATCGGCGGGCCTCATCGTCAGCGGTATGTAACTTTCGTGAAGAAAGCTACACTAGATTCGATACTCACCGCCACCAGAAGGGGAGCGCGATGCCACTACGGTCCGACTGGTCCTCGGAGTTCTGCCCCGTCCGCCGTTCCCTCGACGTGCTGGGGGATCCGTGGGTGCTGTTGATCATCCGCGATGTCCTGCACGGCCGAGGTCGTTTCGACACGTTGCGAGACAATCTGCAGATCTCGGACCCCGTGCTCAGTCGTCGACTGGCCGCAATGGTCGAAGCGGGGTTGCTCACGCGTGTCGACTACCAGGACGGTGCGCGGACACGGCAGGGCTATGCGGCCACCGACGCCGCCGCTGAACTCCTGCCGGTGCTCCAGCAGCTCGCGGTATGGGGAGAGCGACACACGCCGATGCCCGTGGGCGGCGCGCACATGGCGATGATCCATGAGACCTGCGGTGAGGAGACGACGGACGGTGGGGTCTGCAGCGCGTGTGGAGAGCGCCTCATTCCGGAGCAGATGACGTGGGTGAAGCCGTGGAAGAACGCACGGGATCGACTCCAACCGGCCGGCACACTCCGCTGATCCAAGCACATCCTCAGATCACACGACCAGTGGCCGGCACGGCACCGGGGGATCGAGCCATCGCGCACGTCGTCCCCGGACAGCGGGGCGCACGATGCATGCCGCTTCGGGAATATGGGACGCGGATGCCTGGCAGGGTTCTCGTGCTCGCTCGATACTCGAGGTACGGCGCGCGTCACCCCAGAACTCGTTCGATCCAAGCGCGTCATCAGGGGAGGGGCGTGTCGGGAAGAGCGTCATCCGACCAGCGGTGCCAGCGTTCGTCGGGAGCCTCCGGGGACGATCGCCGCGCCCCGAGCGAGATCGCCAGGACACCCAGGAAAGCGACTCCTGCGGCCGGACCGTAGAGGCTGAGGATGGCGCCGAAGCTCGCAATCGGCGTGCCGAGCGGGGCCGCCGAGAAGACCGTCACCCCGATTGCGAACGTCACAGGTGTCCAGAGCATGACCCACAGAGGTGCCCAGCGCCACGGTGAGGGGATAACCCCGGCGCGCACGATCGCGCTGACGGAGATCACGGCCAGCACGACCAGAACTCCGAAGTACGCCGCTGCGACCAGCACCCATGCATCTTCGGCCGCGTTCGGATCACCCGCGCTGTCAGGAACTAAGGCGAACCAGTACAACTGGGTCACCGGCGCGAGGACCAAGAGGATCGTCGAGACGGTACCCACGAAGCGACGCCCGGTGATGCTTCCCGCATGGCCGATGCCGATCGCGAGGAGGACCCCCGCCGCCGCGAAGAGCCAATCTCTGCCGGGGGAGAGGGCCGCCAACGGCCCGCGGGCGCCGAGGCCGACAGCCACTGAGAGCAGCAGGAGAACGCCACCGGCCACCCAGGTGAGCCGTCTCTGCTGATGCCGTCTCCGTTCGGTCGTCGCATCGTGGCTCACGCGATCACGATAGCCCGATACGCTCGCGACAGCACCCGTGTTCGTCGCGCGCCGTCCTCGCTGCGCGTGTTGAATAGGCAGATGCCTCACCTCGAGCCACCCGATGCCACTGAGAAACCTTCCGTGCATACCCGCCGGGGCTTTCTGATCGCAGCGGGCGCGGGTCTGACGGTCACAGCGGCGGGAGTCTGGTTCGCGACAAGCCCCGGGACTCCAGAGGTCGCGATCGCCCCCGTGGATCCGGAGAACCCGCGCGGCCTGGCGGAATATGCCCCTGTCTACGACCGCGCGGTGAAAGGGCTCGATCTGCCGCTGGGATACGCGGACTGCGCGCATCCCGCCACGCGGGCCACGCGTGACACCGCAGGAAGCGACCGGCACACAGTGACGCCGGTCATCGACCGGTTCATCATTCATCACACCGGCACGACCCATGACCAGTTGGACTTCTTCTCCCGCTGCAACAGACGATCGTCGGCTCCGACGTTCTATCTGCGCCACGACGGAACCGTGATCGAGCTCATCCGCCCGGGCGCGAAGCCGTCGTCATCGGGCGCGGACTGGAACTGGCGCTCCCTGGCGGTCGAGACCCTGGACCACACCGGGGCTCCGGAGTACGCCGTGACCGACGCGCAGCTCGAGGAGCTCGCACAGATGATCGCGTGGCTCGCGACCTTCGACGGCAAGAGGCTCGACGGCGTGCCGGTGTCGTTCACGATCGACCGGACGCACGTCATCAGCCACCAGGAGACATGGTCGGGAACCGAATGCCCTGGGCCGTACCTGCAATCCCGCCTGGACGGCATCGTGGCGCGCGCCCGCCAGATCTTCACCGAACGGCTCTCCGCATGAGCGTGCGACGCTCGTCGTATCCCTGTATGAGTCGGAGTGCTTCGGGGGAGTGGGCAGCAGACGCAGGCCGCGGTGCTTCTCGGCGTGCACCTGCGCTCGGGATGCTGACGCTCATGGAGTTCTTCGCGGGCGGAATGGTGCTGTTCGTCACGGCGATCGTTCTCATGGTGGAGATTCCGTCCGCCGCGCAGTACGACGGCATCGTGTCGCTGATCGGGTGGGGCATCGCCGCCGTCGTCATCTCCGTGGCGTCGATGATCGTCGCGATGGTGATCGGGCTCCCGGTTCGACTCGCGCCCAGGCTCCGGTCTCGTTGGTTGGCGAACGGCGAGATCACCATCGCGGGTGCGGCGGTGGGACTCGTCTCGTGCCTCGCCATCGTCGCGAGCATGGAAACACCGGATGCATCCGAGACATCCGGTGCACCGGATCCGCTGATGTGGGCGCTGCTCGTCGCCAGGGCGCTGTTCGCGATCTCGATCGCGCACTTCGTCTGGCCGATGCGATGGACGACACGCGTCAGGGACTGAGAACTTCGTCGCTTTCTGCTCACCCCGCGGAGGAGTGACGATCGGCGGCCGACCATTCCAAACTGACATAATGTGCATTATCGGCTACTTCGCGAGAGTGGTCGTCGTGCACATACGACGGGTGCCGCGGTCAGGCATGAACTCTCAGTTCCTGTCTGGAACTGATCAGCGCCTCACGCGCCGACGTACGCGGCGAGATGTTCGCCTGTGAGCGTGGATCTGTCGGCGACCAGATCGGCGGGCGTTCCTTCGAAGACGACTCGGCCGCCGTCGTGTCCGGCGCCGGGCCCGATGTCGATGATCCAGTCTGCGTGGGCCATCACCGCCTGGTGGTGCTCAATCACGATGACGGTCTTGCCGGATTCCACGAGACGATCGAGCAGGCCGAGGATCTTGTCGACATCCGCCAAGTGCAGGCCGGTGGTCGGCTCATCCAGCACGTAGACATCGCCCTTCTCACCCATCTGGATCGCCAGCTTGACGCGCTGACGCTCACCACCGGACAGCGTCGACAGCGGTTGCCCGAGTGACAGATAGCCCAGCCCGACGTCATCCAGCCGGCCGAGGATCGCCATCGCAGCCGGGATCTTGGCCTCGCCCTCCGAGAAGAAGACGCGCGCTTCGGATACCGGAAGATCGAGGACTTCGGTGATGTCCTTGCCCGCCAGCTTGTACTCCAGCACGCTGGCCTGGAAGCGCTTACCGCCGCAGTCCTCGCACGGCGTCTCGATCGTATCCATGAAGCCGAGCTCGGTGATGATCACACCCGCGCCCTTGCAGGTGGGGCACGCTCCTTCGGAATTCGCGCTGAAGAGCGCCGGCTTCACACCGTTCACCTTCGCGAATGCCTTGCGGATCGGCTCCAGGAGTCCGGTGTAGGTCGCCGGGTTGCTGCGTCGCGAGCCCTTGATCGCGCTCTGGTCGATGGCGACGACTCCCTCGCGGCGAGTCACAGAGCCGTGGATCAGTGAGCTCTTGCCCGATCCCGCGACGCCCGTGACAACGGTGAGGACGCCGGTGGGGATGTCGACGTCGACGTTCTGGAGGTTGTTCTCCGTCGCGCCGCGGACTTCGATGGCCCCGTCTCCCCTGCGCACGGAATCCTTCAATGTGGCGCGGTCCTCCAGATGGTCGCCGGTGAGCGTACCGCTGGATCGGAGACCCTCCACCGATCCCTCGAAGCAGATCTCTCCGCCGGCGCTTCCGGCGCCGGGTCCGAGGTCGACCACGTGATCGGCGATCACGATCGTCTCGGGCTTGTGCTCCACGACGAGCACGGTGTTTCCCTTGTCGCGCAGCTTCAGCAGCAGCCCGTTCATGCGCTGGATGTCGTGCGGGTGCAGGCCGATCGTCGGCTCGTCGAACACGTAGGTGATGTCGGTGAGCGAGGAGCCGAGGTGTCGCAGCATCTTGATCCGCTGCGCCTCTCCCCCGGACAACGTCCCCGACGGACGCTCCAGGCTGAGGTAGCCGAGTCCGAGACTCACGAAGGCGTCGAGATTGGCGCTCAGCGCCTCCAGCAGAGGCCCGGCGCCCGGCAGATCCAGCCCGCGAACCCAAGCGGCGAGATCCGTCACCTGCATGCGGCATGCGTCGGCGATGCTGATGCCGTCGATCTTCGACGATCGCGCGCCCTCGGTGAGTCGGGTGCCATCGCACTCGGGGCACACCGCGAACGTCGCGACACGCTCGACGAAAGCACGGACGTGCGGCTGCAGGGCATCGAGATCCTTCGAGAGCATCGACTTCGTGATCTTCGGGATCAGACCCTCGTAGGTCATGTTGATCCCGGAGATCTTGACCTTCGTCACCTCGCCATAGAGGAAGAGATGACGCTGCTTCTCGCTGAACTCCGAGATCGGCTTGTCTCCCGGGTAGAAGCCGGACTGTGAGAACCCCTTCACCATCCATCCGTCGGCGGTGTAGCCCGGCACCATGATGGCCCCCTCATCGAGGGACTTGGACTCATCGACGACCTGGGTGAGATCGATGTCGGACACCGCTCCCCTCCCCTCGCAGCGCGGACACATGCCGCCGAGATAGATCGCGTCCTTGACGATCTTCTTCTCGCCGCCGGGGCCGGTCATGACACCGCTCGCGCGCTGCGTGGGAATGTTGAAGGAGAATGCCGTCGGCCCCCCGATATAGGGGGTGCCGAGCTTGCTGAACAGGATCCGCAGCATCGCGTTCGCGTCCGTGACGGTTCCGACGGTGGAGCGCGGGTTGGCGCCCAGTCGCTCCTGATTGACGATGATCGCCGTGGTGAGTCCTTCCAGCACGTCGACGTCCGGACGCGGCACCGAGGGCATGAAACCCTGCACGAAGGCGCTGTAGGTCTCGTCGATCATGCGCCGCGACTCGGCGGCGATCGTATCGAAGACGAGCGAGCTCTTCCCCGAACCGGAGACACCCGTGAACACCGTCAGACGGCGTTTGGGGATGTCGACGCTGACCTCTTTGAGATTGTTCTCGCGGGCGCCCTGAACCCGGATCAGGTCGTGGCTGTCGGCGGCATGTGAGGAAGAGGACATCGCCATCCTTCGGGGTGAGGGCTGAAGGCTCAGCCGGCCTGGTTGATTCGGAGCAGGTTGCCCGCGGGGTCGCGGAACGCGCAGTCGCGCACACCGTAGGGCTGATCCATCGGCTCCTGCACGACATCGGCGCCCTGCGCGACAAGGTGATCGAACAGCTCATCGACATCATCGGTCGCCAACGTGAGCGCGCCGTAGCTGCCTTTGGCGATCAGCTCGAGGATCGTCCGACGCTCGTCTTCGGTGATCCCCGGGTCCGTTGCCGGCGGATGCAGCACGATCGAGGTCTCCGGCTGTCCGGCCGGCCCCACCGTCAGCCAGCGGAGACCGTCGTAGCCGACGTCGTTGCGCACCTCGAATCCGAGCGCGTCTCTGTAGAAGGCGAGGGCCGCATCCGCGTCGGTGTGCGGGAGGAAGGCGTAGTGGATGTTGATCTTCATGATGCTCACGTTAGGTGCGCGTCTGTGCGCGGTGCTTCTTGATTCCTGATCGGTCTGGTGACCTGCTTCGCCTGGAACACGGGGATGCCCTCCACGTTCGCGGCTCGTTCACGGTACACGCTGGGTGGGACACCGACGAGCTCCGTGAAACGCGTGCTGAACGTGCCGAGCGATGAGCAGCCCACCTCGAAGCACACCTCCGTGACGCTGAGGTCGCCGCGCCGCAGCAGGGCCATCGCCCGCTCGATGCGTCTGGTCATCAGATATGAGTAAGGAGACTCGCCGTACGCGTCGCGGAACCGGCGGCTCAGATGCCCGGCTGACATGTGCACCCCCGCGGCGAGAGCCTGCACATCGAGAGGTTTTGCGTACTCCCTGTCGATGCGGTCCCGCACTCTTCTCATCACTGCGAGCTCGTGCAGATGAGCGTCGTCGTCCGGTGTCACGAGATGATCCTGCCATGACGGCGCGTCTCGCTCCATGACCTCCGGCGACGCGCTGCGCCACTCCTCCCCCATCGGTCTCGGCCCGAGCGCTACTCTGAGTGCATCCCTCACAGGATCTTCTCAGAAAGGGGTCCCCATGTCCCAAGCAGTCAATGAAGCGAAGTCGCTGTTCACGTCGATCCGCATCACTCTCGCCGTCTCCGGTGTCATCGCGCTGATCGCCGGAATCGTCCTCCTCGTGTGGCCGATCAAGTCCGCCGTGATCGTGACCGCGATCTTCGCGTCCTATCTCGTCGTCGCCGGTGTCGTATACATCGGTCTCGGCATCTTCTCGAAGGCCAAGGGCGGGTGGGCGCGCGTCGGACATATCGTGCTCGGTCTGCTCTACATCGTCGCCGGTGTGATCGCCTTTGCAAACCTGGGCGCCGCAGCCGCCACGCTGGCACTCGTCGTCGTGATCTTCATCGGCATCAGCTGGATCGTCGATGGGGTCGTCGCGCTCACGCTCCTCGGCCAGGACGGGTCGCGCGTCTGGACGCTGCTGTACGCGATCCTCAGCATCATCGCCGGAATCATCGTGCTGTTCTCGCCGCTGATCGCCGGTCTGGCCTTCTGGCTGTTCCTGGGCATCTCGCTCATCGCGCTCGGCATCGTGCAGATCGTGCGTGCGATCACGATCGGCAAGGAAGCGAAGGGCTTCGTCGCCTCCGTGCAGGACGGCGTCACCAGCTGACGCTCCCCAGAGAGAAATCGGCCCCGACCTGCAGCAGCAGGTCGGGGCCGATTCGGTGTGCGAGCCGCTATTCGGCGGTGAAGGCGCTGACGTCGCCGACGAGGCGCGTGTTGTCGGCGGGAACCGGATCGACGGCGGCCTGAGCGACCTCGGCGGCGAACTCGGACACGTTGTAGAGCTTGCCTGCGGATTCGCGACGCTCGGCGATCGCGCCGGGGTTCGCCCGCTCCAGCAGCGTGGCGGTGATGGTGCCCTCGATCATGTCGCCGGACACGACGGTGAAGCCGATGCCCTTCTCGGCCAGAGCCGGGATCAGTTCGCGGAGTGCATCCTCGCCGGCGCGCTTGGACAGAGCGACGGGCTCGTACTCGGGCATGGTCGGGGTGGTGCGGATGAAGTGCGCCTGGTGGCTGGTGACGAACACCACGCGGGCTCCCTCTCCGAGCAGGGGGGTCGCAGCGTTCAGGACGTTCAGCTGTGCGTCGCGGTTGAGCGTGAGGGCGTAGTCCTCCGCCATGCCGGACTCCATGCCGCCGGATGCATTCAGGACGAGCACGTCCAGGCGCCCGTACTCGGCCCGGATGGCGTCGAACATCTGCGCCACGGACTCGGGGTCGGTCAGGTCAGCGCCGACCACGAGTGCGCGACGACCGAGCTCGCGGAGCTCACCGGCGAGCTTCTCCGCCCGGGGCGCCTTGTTGCGGAAATTGATGACCACATCGGCTCCGGCCTCGGCGAGGTACCGCACCGTGTCGGCGCCGATCCCCCGTGACGAGCCGGTGACAAGAGCGACCTTGCCGTCGAGAGAACCTGCGGGAAGGACATCGGTCACGGTGACTCCTCTTGATGCGTGAAACGCCGCGTTCACGCGACGTCCCCAGACTATCAAGACCGCTCTCGACGGCCCGGGTGGCGCGGATCCTCCGTGATAGGTTGACCGCAAAGGAGGCCGCATGGACAACTTCGCGACATTCGTACAGTTCATCGACCAATGGGCATGGATCGGCTGGCTGATCCTGATCGCCGTCTTCCTCGTGATCGAGATGCTGACGCTGGATTTCACCTTCCTGATGCTGAGCTTCGGCAGCGCTCTCGGCCTGGTGACCGACCTGGTCGGGATCCCCGTCTGGGCCCAGGTGATCATCGCCGCTGCCGCCGCAGCGATCTTCATCCTCTTCCTGCGCCCACCGCTGCTCAAGCGGCTCCGCCGCGGTGAGGACCCGACAAAGTCCAATGTCGACGCGCTGATCGATCTGCGTGGGATCGCGCTTCACGACATCACCCAGATCTCCGGGCAGGTGAAGCTGAGCAACGGCGACACCTGGACCGCCCGCACCGCCACGTCCGTTCCGATCCCACAGGGGTCCCCGATCGCCATCACCGCGATCAACGGCGCGACCGCCATCGTCCGACCCGTCAACGACTAGGAGAACCCCGTGAACGACTCCTCGTTCATCCCCACCGCCATCGGCTGGATCCTCGCGATCGCGGTGCTCATCTTCGTGGTGGTCACCCTCGCGCGCGCCATCCGCATCATCCCGCAGGCCACGGCCGGCGTGGTGGAGCGCCTCGGCCGCTACCACAAGACGCTCATGCCGGGACTGAACATCCTGGTCCCCTTCATCGACCGTCTCCGGCCGCTGATCGACATGCGCGAGCAGGTCGTGTCGTTCCCGCCGCAGCCCGTGATCACCGAGGACAATCTCGTCGTCTCGATCGACACGGTGGTCTACTTCCAGGTGACCGACGCACGCGCCGCCACCTATGAGATCGCCAACTACCTGGGCGCCGTCGAGCAGCTCACCACCACGACACTGCGTAACGTCGTCGGTGGCCTGAACCTCGAAGAGGCGCTGACGAGCCGCGACAACATCAACGGACAGCTGCGGGTCGTGCTCGATGAGGCGACCGGAAAATGGGGTATCCGCGTCGGACGAGTCGAGCTGAAGGCGATCGACCCGCCCATCTCCATCCAGGACTCGATGGAGAAGCAGATGCGGGCCGAGCGTGACCGTCGTGCGGCGATCCTGACCGCGGAGGGCACGAAGCAGTCCGCGATCCTCGAGGCCGAGGGCTCCCGCCAGGCGGAGATCCTGCGCGCAGAGGGAGACAAGCAGGCCGCGGTGCTGCGCGCCCAGGGTGAGGCCGAGGCCATCCAGAACGTCTTCAGCGCGATCCACCAGGGCGCGCCGGACGACAAGCTCCTCGCCTACCAGTACCTGCAGATGCTGCCGAAGATCAGCGAGGGTCAGTCCAACAAGCTCTGGATCATCCCGAGCGAGCTGACCGAGGCGCTGAAGGGTATCGGGAGCGCATTCACCCCGAAGCCCGGACAGGGTCCGACGAACACCCCTCCCGGCGTGTGACGCACCCGTACTTCGAGAAGGCACGGTACCCCCGAGTCCTCGCTCACCGTGGTCTTGTGACCGCGGCGGGCGAGGACTCCGGCGTCTGGGAGAACTCCGCCGCCGCCTTCGCCGCCGCACACGCCGCGGGGGCTGACTTCATCGAGACCGATTGTCAGGTCAGCGCCGACGGCGATGTGGTGCTGTTCCACGACGCGACTCTCGAACGCCTCACGGGCGATCCCCGCGCTGTCAGCGAAGTGCGCACGCGGGAGCTCGAGAAGATCTTCGCCTCCCACGGCGGGCTGCTGACCGTCGCAGAGGCCCTGCAGCTCTTCCCGGAGGCCCGCTTCAATATCGACGTGAAGACGGACGCCGCGATCGAGCCTCTCGGCCCCGTCCTCGCAGACCATGTCCATCGTGTGCTCGTCACCAGCTTCTCGGACGCCCGGCGCCGGGCTACGATCGCGTCGGTGCTGCGCGCGGGCGCGTCTCTGCGCCCAGCGACATCTGGGGGCAGCAGGACGATCGCGACCGTGCGCGGGCTCACCGCTGCACGCCTCTCCCCCACCAGGACGCTGCGCGATGTCGACGCCCTCCAGATTCCGGAGAAGCAGGGCGCGCTGCGCGTGCTGACGCCGGCCCTCCTCCGCGCGGCCCGTCGACATGGCGTGGAGGTGCACGTCTGGACGGTCAACGACCCGGCTGCCATGCAGCGGCTGATCGCCGCGGGAGTGGACGGGATCGTCTCCGACCGTGCCGACGTCGCTCTCAGCACGCTCTCCCGTCAGGACCCGCCACGCCGCTCATAACCCGCCGCGCTGGGATTCCGCTGTGAATACCGCCGGGAATCCGCCGACGTGGATGAAGCGCACAGGCTGGAGCGTTATACCTGACAGCGACGAGAGGACCACAAAATGGCAGATCGCAGCCTGCGCGGCATCCGACTCGGCGCCCAGAGCCTACAGAGCGAAGAGGGCGTCGTTTTCATGGAGCGCCGCGAGACCACCTACACCTGTGACACATGCGGTCACGTGACCAACCTGATGTTCTCGGCTGACGCAGAACCGCCCCAGACCTGGGAGTGCCGGTCGTGCGGAGCCGATGCCCGCCTGAACATCGACGGCCAGGCCGTGACCCTCGAGGTCACGGACGAGAAGGCCGCGCGCACGCACTGGGACATGCTCCTGGAGCGTCGCACCCGCGCCGAACTCGAAGAGCTCCTCGAGGAGCGTCTGGCGTTCATCCGGGCCCGCCGCGGCGCCGGTGAGGACCCGACCAGGGAGAAGATCGGCGCCTAACGCGCCCGGGCCCGCCACCATCCGACGAGGAGCGTGGCCAGCCCGCCCCAGAGCAGCAGCTGCTGCACCCAGGGGCCCAGCACCACACCAGCTGTGAGGCCGGAGCGGAGCTCGACATCCTCGAGCATCGCGCCGGCCTCTCCTGCATCCAGGCTCGTGATGGTCGTGCCGTCCGGACGGATGATCTGACTCGTGCCGACCGTGGAGATGTTGACGACGCTCCGCCCCGTCTCGATCGCACGCATGCGAGCGAAGGCCAGCTGCTGGAGGTTCTCGTCGGTGCCGCGGAAGTCCGCGTTGTTCGTCTGGAAGACGAGCACCTGTGCTCCTGCGTTCATGCTCTCGGTGATGACGTCGTCGTAGATCACGTCGAAGCAGATGGCGAGCCCGACCCCGACGCCGTCGATGTCCATGACGGGCGGATTCTCGCCGGGCGTGTACTCACGTTGGATGAGGCCGATCAGATCGGGGGCGAGCGCGTAGAAGAAGGGGCGATCCGGCACGTACTCGCCGAACGGCACCGGGTGCCGCTTGTCGTGCAGCTGCGTCGCTCCTCCGGCATCCGTCCACAGCATCGAGGTGTTGTAGTAGCGACCGCCTCGACCGGTGGCCGCGTTCGCCAGCAGAGGCGCACCGATGCGCGTGCTGATCAGCGTCATCCGCCTCGCCAGGTTCTCATTCTGGAACGGATCGGTGTCGAGCGAGCCTTCCGGCCAGACGAGCAGGTCGACATCCTCTCCGTAGAGAGGGGCGGTCGCATCCGTCTGCGCATCGATGACCGAGAAGGGAGGCCGTTCATCGAAGTATCCGGTGGGACCGTTGCCCTGCACAGCCGCGATCCGCATCGAACCGGAGACGGCGGTCGGGAACACGGGAGTCAGGACCAAGACCGCGATGAGCCCGGCGGGAACGAGCAGCGCAAGCGGGCGCCGCCAGAGTCGCAGCCGTACCGTCTCGATCACGATCGCCACCAGCAGCACCATGAGGAACCCGAGGCCGCTGACGCCGAGCCAGGAAGACACCGGCGCCAGGGGACTCTGCGCCTGGCTCATGCCGATACGTGCCCAGGGGAAGCCTCCATAGGGCCAGGAGCCCACGAACAGCTCCCGTCCGACCCACAGCGCCGCCACGACGACCGGGAGCAGCAGGAGGCGTCCTGCAGTGCCAGGGAACGCCCGGGGCAGCCAGCGGTAGGCGAGGGCGATCGGCACGAGCGCGAACGCGGTGAGGGCGCCCTCGAGGACGCTGAGCGCCGCCCACGGTACCGGGCCCAGATAGCGCGACGTCCAGGACACCAGCAGCGCGAAGAAGAGGATGCCGTAGACGAGCCCGACCAGGAGCGCACCCCCGAACCGTCGCCCGATCAGCGAGATCAGCAGCAACGCGGTCGCCGGGAAGACGAAGATCCACACCGCCGCCCCCGGGTAGGCGAGGTACATCAGCAGGCCGGAGACCGCAGCGGCGATCACGGCTGCCCACAGCGGCAGGAGGGGGCGCTGGAGCGCGCGAGACTCGGACATCCGTCCTATTCTCACATCGAGGAGTAGGCGACGATGCCACGTCGGACGCCGTCCAGCGCCAGGCGTGCGGTGCGGGCGAGGGCCCCGTCTTCCGCCACGATCGACAGCTGGTCGAGCAGATCGATCGTCTGCTTCGCCCATCGCACGAAGTCACCCGCCGACATGTCGGCGTCGACCAGCACCTGGTCGAGCATCCCTCCGCGCGCCCAGGCGTGCATGGGACCGGCCAGTCCGGCCGCCAGCGGCTCGGTCCCCGGGAGATGGTGGTCCTTCTCCAGATCGTCCAGCTGGGCCCACAGCGTGGTGGTCTTCTCGTAGGCGGCGCGGAACGAGCCTCGCGGCAGCCCCCGCTCCCCCGAGTTCGCCTCGTCGCGACGCGGCTCGTAGACCAGGCAGCACGCCATCGCCGCCAGCGAGGGCGCATCGAGGCCCTTCCAGAGGTTCTGTCGCAGCGATTCGGCCACCAGGAGATCCCGATCGCCGTAGATCCGGCGCATCGTCCGCCCGTCTTCCGTAAGGACGGTCTTCCCATCCTCTTCGCCGAGATAGTCGAGGGTCTCGAGCACCTCCACGACACGGTCGAAGACGCGAGCGACGGTGCCGGTGCGCGTCTCGATCTGTCGGCGGATGCGGTCGGTCTGCCGCTTGAGCTTCCAGTAGCGCTCCGCCCAGCGCGCATGCGCCTCACGGTCGGGGCAACGGTGGCAGGGATGGCGCTGCATGCGCGTGCGCAGCGACTGGATCCGCTTCATCCGCTTCTCACGGGATGCCCGAGGCGCCTGGGTGTCCTGGCGGTTCTTCTTCTCGAGGTCGCTGAGTTCACGTCGGATCGCCGCATACTCGGGGAAGTCCCCGTGCTCGCAGGCCATGGACTTCTCGTAGCCGGCCAACGAACCTTCGGCTTCACGGACCTGCCGTGCGAGACCGACGACCGAGCGGTCGGCCTGGAACTGGGCGAAGGATGACTCGAGAACCTGTCGGGCGCGCGGCTTTCCGAACAGGTCGATCAGGTTGACGGCCATGTTGTACGTCGGTCGGAAGCTCGAGTTCAGCGGGTAGGTCCGTCGCGACGCGAGTGCGGCGACCGCCTGCGGGTCCATACCCTCGGTCCACTGCACGACGGCGTGGCCCTCCACGTCGATCCCTCGGCGCCCGGCGCGGCCGGTGAGCTGGGTGTACTCCCCCGAGGTGATCGCGACGCGGGCCTCGCCGTTGAACTTCTCCATCTTCTCGAGCACGACGGTCCGCGCCGGCATGTTGATGCCCAACGCCAGCGTCTCGGTCGCGAAGACGGCCTTGACGAGCTTGCGCCGGAAGAGCTCCTCGACGACCTCCTTGAAGGCGGGAAGCAGCCCGGCATGGTGTGCGGCGACGCCCCGTTCGAGGTTGTCGAGCCAGTCCCAGTAGCCGAGGACGCCGAGGTCCTCCTCCTGCAGGCTGCGCGTGCGCTCCTCCACGAGAGCACGGATCTCCGCGCGCTCCTCCGTGGTCGTGAGACGGATGCCGGAGCGCCGCACCTGCTGCACTGCGGCATCGCAACCGACACGGCTGAAGATGAAGAAGATCGCGGGGAGCAGATTGGCGCGTTCGAGCAGCCGCACGACATCCGGCCGATCCATGCGCTCGATGCGTCGCACGTTCGCCGAGCGCACGGGGCGTCGCCCTCCGCGCTGCGGTCTCTTGGCCTGTCGTCCGGCATGGCGGTCACTGACGTACGACTGTGCTCGCCGGTTGTTCTCGTAGTGCGATCCGGTGAAGGACCTGATGCGCATCAGCTCCTGGTTCACCTGAGCGGTCGCGATCCCTGCCCTGTCGTCGAACAGTGGGAGCAGGTCATCACGGACGAGCACATGCTGCTCGAGGGGCACAGGGCGGATCTCGGAGACGATCACCTCGGTGTCACCTCGCACCGTGTCGAGCCAGTCTCCGAACTCCTCGGCGTTCGAGACCGTGGCACTCAGCGAGACCAGCCGCACGTGCTGCGGCAGGTGGATGATGACCTCTTCCCACACCGCGCCGCGGAAGCGATCGGCGAGGTAGTGCACCTCGTCCATCACGACGTAGCGCAGGTCGCGGAGGGCCGCAGAATCGGCATAGATCATGTTGCGCAGCACCTCGGTGGTCATCACCACGATGCGCGCGTTGCCGTTGATGTTGGTGTCGCCCGTGAGGAGCCCGACGTTCTCGGCGCCGTAGACCTCGACGAGCTCACGGAACTTCTGGTTCGAGAGCGCCTTCATGGGCGTCGTGTAGAACGCCTTCTGACTCGGCGTCTGCATCGCGAGATGGATCGCGAACTCGCCGACGATCGTCTTGCCTGCCCCCGTCGGGGCGGCGACCAGCACGCTGCGTCCGCGCTCGAGCGCATGGCAACCAGCTACCTGGAAGGGGTCGAGGTCGAACTTCTGTCGCGCCGCGAACGCCACCGTCTCAGGATTGTCCGCCGCCTCGCGCGCTGCGGCGTACCGCTCCGACGGTGAGCTCATACGGGGTCCGGCAGAATCCCGCTTGCGGCATCCCGCTTGCGTTTACGCCGGTCGAAGATGAGTGAGAGTCCTGCGGCCGCGAAGAACAGAACGATCAGGATTCCCGCGAGCATCAACATGCTGACGACGTCGGCGGCCGGCGTCGCGAGTGCGGCGAACACCGTCGCGATGATGATGGCGACGCGCCATCCCTTGAGGATCGCTCGCCCCGACATGATCCCGGCCAGGTTGAGCGCTACGAGGAACACCGGCAGCACGAAGGAGATGCCGATCACGATCATCAGCTTGAAGATGAAGTCGTAGTACTCCTGAGCCTGATAGAAGTTCGTCCCGCCTTCCGGCGTGAAGCTCCACATGAGTTCGATCACGTGCGGCATGATCATGATGCCGAGGTAGCAGCCGGCGAAGAACAGCGGCACGGCAGCGACGACGAAGCCGATCGTGTACCGGATCTCCTTGCGCGTGAGTCCGGGCATGATGAACGCCCAGACCTGCCAGAGCCAGACCGGCGCAGACAGGAAGATTCCGATCGAGAACGCGATGCGCATGCGCATGTCGAACGCGGAGGTGATCGTGCCGAAGTTCAGCGCGCTGAACTGATCGCCACGCTTCTCTGCGATGATGCGGATCGGCTCGGTGATCAGATGGATGACCGGGTCGGCGATGATGAACGCGACAACCATGCCGACCAGAAGCGCCAGTGCTGCGAACATCAGACGCTTGCGAAGTTCGACCAGATGCGCGCCGAGCGACATCCGCCGATCCCGACCCGCCTTCGTCTCCCGGGTCGGCTCGATGGCTACCACGGGCGGTCAGGCTCGGGGCGGGGTCTCAGGGGTGGTTCCCGAGTCCTTCACCGTGGTGGGCTCGACCGCGACATTGTCCGCACGGTCTGCGTCTTCTTCCTTCATGGCCTTCATCTCGCCCTTGAAGACGCGAGCCGACTGGCCCATGCTCTTCGCGAGCGCCGGGAGCTTCGCTGCCCCGAACAGGAGAAGGATGACAGCGAGCACGATGAGCAGGTGCCAGCCTTGCATTCCAGCGAACATGTGAATAATCCCGTCGTCGGTGGGCGATTCCTCTCAGTCTACAGATCAATCGTCCGTATCGGGCTGGCGATAGAGCGCGAGTCCGGATGCCGCCCACTCCCTGGCCGCACTGCGGGCGATGACCGGATCAAGCACTTCCAGGTGTCCGCCGAACCGTGCGGCGAGACGCTTGATGCTGCGGGGATCCGCGAGGTGGAGATGCGCGGTGAGAGCACCGGACTCGGTCTCGTGGTTCCCTGCGGTGAGGAAGTCGCCGAGCAGCGGCGCGAGTCGTTCTGGGAGGCGCACCGTGACCTCACGTTCGTCCTCAAGGCTCGCGAAGGCCTCGGGCACGTGGTCGCCGGCATGAGTGATCGGGATGTCCGTGAGCTGCGGATCGCTCACCCGATCGAGATGGAAGGTGCGCATCGCCTGACGCAGATGACACCAGCCCTGCAGATACCACTGCGCATTGGTGATGAGGATCTGGACGGGATCCACGGTTCGCGTCGTCGGCTCCGCATCCGGGGACTGATACGTGAACGAGACGGCCCGCCCCTCCTGCACGCCGCGGGACACGACCTCGCGGACCGCGTCGACAGCGCCGGGGGCGACCACCACATCGGCCGGCGCATCGGCCGCACCGCGGGAGAGCTTGGAGATCAGGCCGGCGACCAGTCCTGAGTCCGACACCGCGGGCACAGCGGCCACCATCTGCAGTCCGGCCAGCAACGCCGCGGCCTCGCGCGCCGTGAACCGCGGCACTCGACGCAGGGCGACGTCGTTGGTGATCTCGATGACATCCTCCTGGTCCAGCAGATCCCAGTTGATGTCGAACATCTCCTGCGGCTGCTGCCAGAAGCCGGACTCTCCCGGGAGTCCGATCACGGTGAGCTTCTCGACCATGGCGCGCATCTCGCGCGGAGAGACCCCGAACTCCTCGGCGGCCTCAGCCAGCGAGACCTGGCCGTGCTCGAGCAGATACGGAACGAGGGTGAGATACAGCCGGACGCGATCGCCCGCGAGCAGAGGCTTCGGCTGGGCGTTCATCGAGCATCCCCCTCATCGTGTGCGTCGACCACGGCCCGCAGGCGCGCGATGACCTCGTCGCGCAACGATGCGGGTTCGACCACGCGCACCTCTGGACCGTACGACGCGAGTTCGTCGGCGAGGATGTGCAGATCGACGAAGGGCACGAGGATCCCCTGTGCCGCGGGACGTGCGCGGCGGCCGAGTCGCAGCGCGGCCTCCGTGCCCGGCGTGATCTCGAGGAGCGCCGAGTTCTCGGCTGCCACGCGGGCGAGCCCGGTGAGCGCCCGCTCCCCCGCACCATCACGGAGCGACGCATCGAACGTGGTCGACGTGGTCACGACATCACCGACGATCCGTCCGAGCAGGAACGTCCGATCCTCATCGACGCTGACGTCGATGCCGAAGACGTGCCATCGCGCTTCGTAGTCGACCAGCGCGAGCGGCCGGATGGTGCGCCGCCGGGGCGCGTCCTCGCCCGGTTTGAGGTAGTCGAACGCCACCACGCGACTCTTCTCGATCGCAGCCTGGAGCGTCGCGAAAGCAGGATCCTGCGCCGTGATGCGCGGAGCGAAACCGATGATCGGCTCATCGCCATCGATACCGAGCGCGCGGATCTTCCGCACGCCGGCCTGCGCGTCGCCCGACGCCGATTCCGCACTCCAGACACTGCCTGCGAGCCGCAGCACCGCGAGTTCCGCCGGAGTGAACTCGATGTCGCTCGGAAGGTCGTACTCCGCCTGGGGAATCCGGTAGCGGGCTTCACGGAGGTCGTTGGGATCCGACGCGTCACCGATGGTCTCGATCGGGACGCCGAGGGAGCGCAGCTCCTCCTTGTCGCGCTCGAACATCTTCTCCAGGGCGTCCGACCGTGTGCCGGCGTTCGCTCGCTGCCGGTAACCGGAGACGTTGTCGAGGATCTGCTGTTTGGTGAGCCCGATCTCCGTGGCCATCAGCGCCACGACGAGATTCGTCAGGCGCTCCTCCGCGGGTATCCGGGCAGCCATCACTGCGTGGGGGCCGGAGCGACGCCCAGGACGTCGACGACGTAGACGATGGCGGATGCCTGGTCGAGTCCCGGCACGACGACCAGCAGCTGAGAGCCCACCGGCGCACCGACCAGCGCCTTGCCGACCTCCGGAACGGCGGTGCCGAGGTCGACACGCGGCGTCGTGCCCCACGTGGTGGTGACGACCGACTTGTCATCCCAGTTCACGGCCGTCACGTTCACGACCGGCGTCTGGTCGGCGGTGAGCGCGGGCCCGTCGCCCTTGATCAGAGTCTGCACCACGGTCTTCTCAGGTGCCGCGGTGTCGGGGACGATGACACCGGGGGTGCCGTCCGACGCGCGCACGACGGTCGGCATGCCCGCGGCATCGTTGAACTGGAGCGTTCCCTCCGCCTTCGACGGGAACACGTCGACCACGTCGATCACGAACACGACGTTGTCGTCGTCGTCGAGACCGATGCCGCTGAGCGACTTGGCCCCGAACGCGTCGGGGGTCAGCCCGGCGACGATCCGCGAACCCGCGGTGGCGCACTGGAGGACCTCGCCGAGCCCCGGCGACTGCTCCGACCAGGACGCGGTCGTCGACAGGCCTCGCTGACTCTCGTCGTATGCGGTGGAGAAGACCTTCTTGCCGGTGTCTCCGCTGTACAGCGACAGCTCGAGGGACACCACCTGGTTGGGGTTCTCGATCGCGCGGCCGTCTCCGACCGTGAGGTCTGCGTAGGCCGGTTCCGTGAGGGTGAGCGGCGAGAAGACCGTGACATCAGGAGCGGCGCCGACGTCGCCGGTGACCGTCACAGCGTCCTTGATGCCGTCTCCGGCTGCGGCGCGATCGCACGCGGCCCCATCGAACGACGGCGCTGCGGTGCACCCGGTCAGGGCGAGGACGGCGAGGCTGAGAGTGGCCAGAACGGCGGACGTTTTACGCACGCGTTCCAGTCTATTCCGTCGGCTGGTCCGATTCGCGCGATGTGGCAGCCAGGCGCGCCCCTTCAGCGGCACGCGCCGCCTCCCTCGCTCGTTTGCGCAGGTTCTTGTCGTTGATCTCCCTGTCGCCGACGGCACCGGGCGTCCACTGCTCGACGTCGTCGTCGCCGTAACTGCTCTTCGACGCACGTCGCTTCACCGACGGGGCGATGGCGCCCGGCGCGAGGCGACGGGCGGTGATCAGGAAGCCCGTGTGCGCGACCATGCGGTGGTCCGGTCGCACGGCGAGCCCTTCGACGTGCCAACCGCGCACCATCGTCTCCGACGCATCCGGCTCGGTGAACAGGCCGGTGGCTCGGATGTACTCGGCGACGCGGGACAGCTGTGTGGCGGTCGCGACGTAGCAGAGCACGACCCCGCCGGGAGTGAGGGCGTCGGCGACGACGTCGATGCACTCCCAGGGCGCAAGCATGTCGAGCACGACGCGGTCGACGCTGCCGGGCTCTGCCTGGGTCGGAAGAGCTTCGAGCAGATCTCCGACGACCACGCTCCACGTTTCGGGCGTTCCGCCGAAGAAGGTCTCGACGTTGCCACGGGCGACGTCGGCGAAGTCTTCGCGTCGTTCGAAGGAGATCAGCTTGCCGTCCGAGCCGATCGCGCGCAGCAGAGAGAGCGACAGCGCCCCCGAGCCCACGCCCGCCTCGACCACGGTGGCTCCGGGGAAGATGTCGGCCTGCATGACGATCTGCGCGGCGTCCTTCGGGTAGATGATCGCCGCGCCGCGGGGCATCGACATCGCGAAGTCCCGCAGCAGGGGCCGCAGCGCGAGGTACTCGTGACCGGAGCTGTTGGCCAGCACCGAACCGTCGGGAAGACCGATCAGATCACGATGCCGGAGCACGCCCTGGTGGGTGTGCAACTCGCCGTCCTCACGGAGCGTCACGGTGTGAAGACGGCCCTTCGGGCCGGTCAGCTGCACCCGGTCGCCTTCGCGGAAGGGGCCGCTGGGGCGCTGCGTGCGGGTGTCAGTCATCGGGTGGCTCCGGTCGTGGCGTGCTGGCGGTCGAAGAGATCGATCAGGTCGGCGGCACTGCGGCCCTCCAGCGTCGGCCAGAGCTCGTGCGCGCCCACCTGGTCGAGCGGGACGATGTGGGGCACGCCGAGGGTCACGGCGCCCGCGGCGATACCGGCGCGCAGCCCGGTCGGCGAATCCTCCACCACGATCGCATCGGCGATGTCGATGTCGAGCAGCGCAGCGGCCTGCAGGTAGGGCTCAGGGTGCGGCTTGGGGTTCTCGACGTCATCGCCGGCGACCACGAGGTCGAACGCGTCGAAGTCGATCAGCTCCACCACGCCGAGAGCCATGCGGCGCAGCGACATGGTGACCAGCGCGGTCGGGATGCCGGCCGATCTCAGGTCGGCCAGCAGCTCTCTGGCACCCGGTCGGAAGGGCACACCCTGCGTGCGCAGGGCCTCTTGCACGGAGTCGGTGAGGAGCGAGATGATCGCCTCAGCCTCCATGTCGACGCCGGCGTTCTGCAGGATGATCGCGCTGTCGATGAGGCCGTTGCCGACCAGCTGGAGCGCATCCTCGTGGCTCCAGGTGCCTCCGAAGGATGCCACCAGTGCTGTCTCCGCCGCCATCCAGTACGGCTCGGTGTCGACGAGTGTTCCATCCATGTCCCAAAGGACCGCGCGGGGCTGTCTGCTCACTGAACCCATGCTAGCCCGGGCCGCCGCCCACTTCCGGCCCACGCGGACTAGCCTGGAGGGATACGTCCCCGACCTCGGAGGGAGCCCCGGATGGATGTTCTCGGTTCGCGCATCGTCATCGTCGCCTTCGACGGCTGGAACGATGCGGGCGAAGGCGCCAGCGGCGCGGTCGAGGCTCTGCGCGCCGCGAACGACTACGAACTCGTGCACGCCGTCGACCCGGAACTCTACTTCGACTATCAGTACACGCGCCCGTCCAGTCAGATGGACGCCGAGGGGCGACGCCAGCTCACGTGGCCGGAGGCGGGTCTCTGGCGTCCGCGCCATCCTGCACCGGGCCCGGAGTTCTGGGTGCTCACCGGCGTCGAACCGGCCAGGACCTGGCAGGCCTTCGCCTCGGAGTTCATCGACGTCGCACTCCGCGACGACATCACGGGTGTCGTGACGCTCGGCGCCATGCTCTCCGATGTCCCGCACACCCGCCCGATCTCGATCTTCGCGTCCAGTCAGAACGAGCAGGTCCGCGAAGCGCACGGTCTCGAGAGGTCGCTCTACGAGGGCCCCGTCGGTATCCTCAGCGTGTTCGAGCACTTCGCGGAGAGCGCGGGTATCCCGACGGCCAGCCTCTGGGCCAGCGTGCCGCACTACGTCGCCACCGCGACGCCATCGCCGAAAGTGACCCTCGCCCTCCTCGATCGACTCGAGGAGTTGACAGGCGTCGACGTCCCCCGCGACAGCCTGCGAACCGAGGCAGCCGCCTGGGAGGCGTCGATCGACGCCGCTGCCGCCGACGACGAGGACATGGCCGAGTACATCCGACAGCTCGAGCGCACGCGCGACACCTGGGACTCCCCCGAAGCGTCCGGCGATGCGATCGCCCAGGCATTCGAGAGGTATCTCCGCCGCCGCGACGACGGCCCCGGCGACCGCAAGCGCTGATCAGCATCCCCGCCCTGTGGCGAACGGGGATGCTGAGCTCGCGCTCAGGCTGCGATGACTCCGGTGCCGAGCAGGACCAGCAGCGTCGTGCCGAGCAGGATGCGGTAGATCACGAACGGCAGGAAGCTGCGCTTCGAGATCCAGTTCATGAAGAACGCGATCACGCCGAGCGCCACCACGAAGGCGATGCCGGTGGCCGCCAGGGTGTCGCCGAACGAGAAGAAGGACGGCTCACCCCAGCTCTTGTAGACCTGGTAGAAGCCGCTTCCGAACACGGCGGGGATCGCGAGCAGGAACGCGTAGCGGGCCGCGGCGGCTCGCTCGTAGCCGAGGAAGAGCCCCATGGTGATCGTGCCGCCGGAGCGCGAGACTCCCGGGATCAGCGCGAGCGCCTGGGCGAATCCGTAGGCGACGCCATCCGGATACGTGAGGTCCTTCAGACTGCGTCGTTTGGCTCCGACGTGATCGGCGATTCCGAGAAGGATGCCGAAGACGATCAGCATGATCGCCACGATCCAGAGCGACCGCAGCACACTCTCGATCTGGTCCTGGAACAGCAGCCCGAGCAGCACGATCGGGATGCTGCCGATGATGATCAGCCATCCCATGCGGGCGTCCGGATCGTTGCGAGGCACGCGGCCGAACAGTGAGCGGAACCACTGTCCGATGATGCGCACGATGTCGCGCCAGAAGAAGACGACGACCGCGGCCTCCGTGCCGATCTGGGTGATCGCGGTGAACGCGGCACCCGGGTCCTCACCCGACGGCAGGAAGGTGCCGAGGATGCGCAGGTGTGCGCTGGAGGAGATCGGCAGGAACTCGGTGAGTCCCTGGACGATGCCGAGGATGAGCGCTTCAAGCAGATGCATGGAGGTGAGGCCTTCTGAGTCGAGGTCGGCGCGGGAGCGGTCTTGCGTCGCTCAGAACGAGCGCAGCAGATCGGTCAGCACCCGCTGGCCGAAGACAAGCGATTCTACGGGTACCCGCTCGTCGACACCGTGGAACATGCCTGTGAAGTCGAGGTCGGCCGGGAGCTTGAGGGGCGCGAACCCGTATCCGGTGATGCCGAGCGCCGCGAGCGCCTTGTTGTCGGTCCCCGCTCCCAGCAGGTACGGGATCACGGGAACACCGGGGTCGTGGCGACCGATGCTCGCGACCATCGCCTCGACGAGATCGCCCTCGAACGGGGTCTCCATGCCGATGTCGCGCACCACGGTCTCGATCACGATGTCGTCGCCGACGATGCGTTGGAGCTCAGCCAGCACGTCTTCCTCGGTGCCGGGGATCACACGTACGTCGATCAGGGCCTCGGCGCGCTCGGGGATCACGTTGTGCTTGTACCCGGCGTTCAGTGCCGTCGGGTTGGCGGTGGTGCGGAACGACGAGCGCAGGAAGGCCTCCGCGGGACCGGCCGCCGCCGCGAGTGCGTCCGGATCCTCCGTGCTGCGCCCCGTGAGAGCGCTGAGCCCCTCGAGGAGCGCGGTGGTGGTCGGCGTGAGGCGGATGGGCCAGCGGGTGCGTCCGATGGCCGCCACCGCCTCGGCGAGCCGCGTCACGGCGTTCTCCTCGTGCAGGCGGCTACCGTGTCCGGCCCGTCCCTTGGCGACCAGCCGGATCCAGATCAGCGCCTTCTCACCCACCTGCAGCAGGTATGCGCGCCGATCGTCCACGGTGATCGAGTAGCCGCCGACCTCGCTGATCGCCGCCGTCGCGCCCTCGAACCACTCGGGGCGGTCCTTGACCACGAGCGCCGAGCCTTCGACCCCGCCGTTCTCCTCATCCGCGAAGAAGGCGAGGATCAGATTGCGCTCCGGCTGCTTGCCCGCACGCAGGATCTCGGCGACAGAGGTGAGGATCATCGCATTCATGTTCTTCATGTCGACGGCCCCGCGACCCCAGAGCATCCCGTCGCGGACGAGACCGGCGAACGGGTCGACGCTCCAGTCCTCGGCCATCGCCGGCACCACGTCGAGATGACCGTGCACGACGAGCGCCGGCTTCGAGCGGTCGCGCCCCGCGACCCGAGCCATGACGTTCGTCCGACGAGGGATCGGCTCGTAGTACTCGACCTCGAGACCCAGCGCTTCGAGGTAGGCGCCGACATACTCCGCGGCTTCGCGCTCCCCCTCGGCCTTGCCTCCACCGAAGTTGGACGTGTCGAAGCGGATCAGGTCGCTCGCGATGCGGACGACCTCCGGAAGAGACGGATCAGTCATGGCTCCAGGCTATCGAAGCCGCGCGCCACGCCCGGGCGTGCGGGTCGGTTCGAGAGGCCGCGGAGGACGTGGTAATGTCATTCTTCGGTCGGCAACGATCATCCAAAACCTGCGCGGGTGGCGGAATGGTAGACGCGCTACGTTGAGGTCGTAGTGCCCGTAAGGGCGTGGGGGTTCAAGTCCCCCTCCGCGCACAGAAGAAGAAGGCTCCCGAGAGGGGGCCTTCTTCTGGTTTATGCCCTCTTCGCCGTGTCGACGCGCTTCTCGACGGATCCCAGCGTGCGACGGCCCTCCCCACGGCGGAATACGTATCCGCGCTGCGCGAGGAATCCGCAGGTGTAGACGGCGGCATCGGCGAGCAGCTTGGCCCAGAGGACAGGAACGCCCCAGGCGACGAACAGCGCCATCGACGCGTATCCGCCCGCGAGCAGCGCGAGAGCAAGCGCGGCGTACCGCCCGAGCTGTCGGCGCACACCTCCTGAGGATCCGTCACGGAAGACGAACGAACGATTGAGCGTGAAGTTGACGGCGGCGCTGAGCACCCGGGCGCCGACCGCGGAGAGCAGGAGGTCTCCCGTGACCGCGTAGAGCAGCTGGAGCAACGCCACATCGAGCAGGAACGATCCGAACGACACCAGGACGTAACGCAGCAGCGGCCGAAGCACGTCGAGAGAGTCACGCAGCGGCCGGAAGTGCGAGGAGGCGTTGTGATCGAGGTAGACGGTCTCGATCGGCACCTCTCGGATCGGGATCCCGCGCCGGGTGAAGTCGAGCAGTACGTTCATCTCCCACGCGAAGCGCTCGCCCGACACGGCCACGACGTCGGTGATGAGCGCGGCGGGGATGCCGCGGAGTCCTGTCTGCGTGTCGTGCACAGCTCCCCCGCTGAGCCGGAACAGCCACCGCGACACGGCGTTGCCCAGTCTGCTGCGCACGGGTACCTCACCGGTGAAGGAGCGTCCTCCGAGCACCAGCGCGTCGCTGCCGACGGTGGCAGCTGCGACGGCGGCGATGTCGGACGGCCGATGCTGTCCGTCGCTGTCGGCGGTCACCACATCTTCGCCCGGCCAGCGCTCTGCGATGTAGGCGAGGCCGTGGCGCAGCGCGCGCGCTTTGCCCTCGTTCCGCGGCTGGCGCAGAACCGTGGCTCCCCGACGCGCGGCCTCGGCGAAGTGCGGCGAGTACGCCGCTCCGCTGCCGTCGTCCACGACCACGGTCTGGAAGCCGTTCGTATCGAGCGCATCCACCAGCTCGCGCATGCGCTCATCCGGCTCGTACGCGGGGATCAGGACGATCACGGCGCGCTCCCTGCGATGTACAGGATGTCGCTGGTGCCGCGCTCCTGGTTCTTGCCGAGCGGGTTGTTGACCAGTGCGCCGTCGAAGTACATCGTCGACGAACCGCCGCCATCGATGTTGTACGCGGTCGTCGCGCCGAGAGAGATCATGATGTCGGCGAGCTCCGTCATCGTGACACCGCGGCTGTAGCCGGCGCTCCGGCCGTCGACCACCACGAAGACGAGATGGTTGTCGTCGATCACTCCGACAGCGGTGCGCGGCTGCTCGCCCTGGATCGAGTGGTTGCCGAAGTTGGTGTCGACCTCGACGTCCTCGATTCCATCGACGACGGTCCCGTGCTCGACGAGCGCAGGGCCGAACGACAGCGTGTTCCAGACGCCGTCCGCAACGAGCGCGGCTGCGGTGGTCGCGGTCTCGTCATAGACCTCGACATGCCCGTCCTCGTAGAACGCCAGGCCTTCACGTGCCCCCTCGTCGCGATACACCACACCGTTGCGGATGACGATGCCGGTGTCACGGAAGCCGTAGTAGTCACCGTTGATCGCGAACACCGCATCGTTCGCCGCCGCGATCGCACTCGTCGTCTCGGTGATGTTGGTGCCGAACGCATCGCCGGCGAATGCGGAGCGCAACGCGGTGGCATCCGTCAGCGTGACATCTGCGACGTAATAGGTGACGGTGTCATCGCCTGACCCGGTCGATACCGTGGAGAGCGCGATGTCAGCCTGGTCGGAGTCGTACGCGGTGTCGGTGACCGTCGCGTTGGTGGTCTCGGTGATGCTGTCGCTCGTGTTCGAGTTCGCGGCCTCGTACGACGAGACGTCCGTGATGCTCACATGCTCGATGAGGAATCGGTCTGCGGCCCATGCGGCTCCCCCGCCGGCGCTGAGGGCGAGTGCGAGCCCTCCCGCGAGCAGGATGCGGCGCCGCCGCCGCTTCGGTCTGGGGTGGTGCTGTCGAGTGTCCATCCCCCACAGCTACGGGTCCGCGCTATCGGGCTGCTATCCGTTGCCCGTGCGTCACCGAGGTGTCCGTTCGGGGGTTCCTATGCACAGCGACATTCTTGAACCTGGCATAGACAGCACATAGCAAGGACATAGCCAGCTAGGTCGGAATGGGAGGGAACCTCCACCCCCGACCGAAGGAATCCACTCGTGTACACGCTCGTCATGATCGCCGCCGACCTCGTCGCCATCACGATCCTCGCCCTGGGCATCTACTACCTGCGCCACCGCCGACGCGACCTCGTGGTCGCATTCGTCGGGGTGAACGTCGGCGTACTGGCGGTCGCGGTCGTTCTGGCGGGAACGTCGGTCGCGCTGGGACTGGGTCTCGGCCTGTTCGGTGTGCTGTCGATCATCCGATTGCGTTCGTCGGAGATCTCGCAGCGCGAGGTGGCGTACTACTTCGCATCCCTCGCGCTCGGCCTCATCGCCGGTCTGAGCACCACCCTCTCCCCCGTGTCGCTCGCACTCATGGCCCTGATCATCGCCGCGATGTTCGTCGCGGACCACCCGCGGCTGCTGTCGCGCTCGCGGCAGCTGACGATGACTCTCGATCGTGCCGTCGGGGATGAGACGGAACTGGTCACGGAGCTCGAACGCGTGCTCGGCGGCACGGTGACCCAGGTCTCGATCCTGCAGCTCGATTTCGTCAACGACACCACGCAGGTCGACGTGCGTTATCGCATCGGCGCGCCGTCCGGAGTGAGCGCCGCACTGTCGGGAGCGCGACGATGATCCCCCGGCTCGATCCCGTCGGCCTGGACGAGCTCGTGGCCGAGGCGGCGCTGCTCACGCGGGTCGACCGCAAGTACGTGATGACGGTGGATGAGGCGGCCTCCGTCCTCAGCGAACTGCCCTCGCAGACCCGGGTGCTCACCCTGGAGGGTCGCCGCTCCTTCGCCTACGAGTCGTACTACTTCGACACGGCGGACCTGCTCAGCTTCCGCATGGCGGCGCTCGGACGCCGCCGCAGGTTCAAGCTCCGCACCCGCAGCTACGTGGACTCCGAGGACGCCTTCCTCGAGCTGAAGACCCGTGGGGCGCGCAGTGCGACCGTGAAGGAGCGCATCGGCTACGAGTTCTCCGCGCGCGACGAGCTCACCGCCCGGGGGCGGGAGTATGCGGCGCTCGGGCTCGAGTCCCTCAGCCTCCGTGATCTCGACACCACCGACCTCGTTCCCACGCTCGCCACACGCTATGACCGCACGACGCTGCTCGCCCCTCGTGGTGGCGGCCGCGCGACCATCGACACCTCTCTCTCCTGGGAGCTCGCCGACGGACAGCAGTTGCACGTGCCCGGGTTGGTGATCGTCGAGACGAAGTCGGGGTTGCGCACGGGAGACACCGATCGTCTGTTGTGGCGGCACGGCATCCGCCCCTCCACGATCAGCAAATACGGCACGGGGCTCGCGGCCCTGCGTCCCGACCTCCCCTCGAACAAGTGGGCGCGCGTGCTGCGCCGACGCTTCCACCCCGCGGCGATCGCCGTCTGACCGAAAGAGAGACTCTCATGCGCACCAAGAACCGCTTCCTTCTCACCGCCGCACCGTTCGTGCTGACCGGAGTCGTCCTGGCCGGCTGCACCGCCGTCACCGCGGATGCCGACACCGCGTCGAGTACGGCCGAGGCGACGTCCGTGCAGAACGTCGACGCCTCACTCACTGCCGAACAGGTGCTGGCCGACAACGCCGATGCCACGACCGTGTCTGCGGATGAGGCGGACACGACCGCGGAGACCACGATCGCCCTGACGGGCGACAGCGCGACGGTCGACGGAGAAGGAGCGACCGTCGACGGGAACTCGGTGACGATCACGGCGGGCGGCACGTACCGCCTGTCCGGCTCCTTGGAGGGATCGGTCGTAATCGCCGCCCCGGACGACGCCGTGGTGGCACTCATCCTCGACGATGCCGACATCTCGAACACCGAGGGCGCCGCGGTCGCGATCACCGGTGCCGACGACGTGGCGCTCGTGCTCGCCGACGACAGCGACAACACGCTCTCGGACGCATCGAGCTATGCCGACGACGCGGAGGTCGACGCCGCGCTCTATAGCGATGCGGACCTCACGATCAGCGGCACGGGCTCACTGACCGTCGCGGGCAACGGCAACGACGGTATCACGAGCAAGGACGACCTCACGATCCTCAGCGGCACGGTGACCGTCGACGCGGCCGACGACGGCATCCGCGGCAAGGACGCACTGATCGTCGAGGGGGGAACGATCACGGTGACCGCGGGCGGCGACGGCGTGTCCAGCGATCAGGACGCCGATGAGACGCAGGGCTACGTGTGGATCTCCGCCGGCGACCTCGAGATCACCAGCGGCGGCGATGCCGTGGCCGCGGCGACGGATGTCGTGATCACCGGAGGCGACCTCACGCTCGTCAGCGGCGGCGGGTCCACTGCCGCGATGGAGGACGGGCTCTCGGCCAAGGCGATCAAGGCGGGCGTCTACGTGGTCATCGAGGGCGGGACCATCGATGCCGATGCCGCCGACGACGCCATCCACTCGAACGGAGCCGTCCACGTGAACGATGGCACGCTCACCCTGGCATCCGGCGACGACGGCGTGCACGCCGACACGGCCCTGGTCATCGACGGCGGCGACACGAGCGTGTCGGAGAGCTACGAGGGTCTCGAGAGCGCCGACATCACGATCGCCGGCGGGAAGGTCGCAGTCACCGCCTCCGACGACGGCCTGAACGCCTCCTCCGGCAGCGGGGAGAGCATGCAGGACAGCGGAGAGACGATCACGATCTCCGGCGGCGAGACGACAGTCAACGCGGGCGGCGACGGCTTCGACTCCAACGGATCGGCCACCATGTCCGACGGGTCGTTGACGATCTGGGGACCGACGAGCGACGGGAACGGTGCGATCGATGTCAACGGCACATTCGACATCAGCGGCGGGACCCTCCTCGCAGCGGGCAGCGCGGGGATGGCGGTGGCGCCGTCCACCGATTCCGCGCAGGGATGGGTGTTCGCCACGACCTCCGGCTCCGCAGGCTCCACGGTCGAGATCGTCGCAGACGGCGAGGTCGTCGCCGAGTACACGGCCGACACCTCATTCGCGACCGTCGTCTACTCCGGAGCGGAGATCATGTCCGGGACCGCGTACGAGGTCGTGGTGGACGGCTCCGCGACGACGGTGACCGCCGGCGAGGGCGGCACGAGCGGGATGGGGCCGGGTCAGGGCGGACAACAGGGCGGTGGGATGCCCGGAGGCAACCGGCCCGACGGCTCGGATGACGGACAGTCTTGACCTGAGGAGCGCTCAGACCGCCCCGACGCCGAAGAGCAGTCCCAAGAGGTAGGTGACCGCCGCTGCACCGAAGCCGATCGCCAGCTGGCGCAACGCCCGACGCAGCGGCGGTCCGCCGGACAGGATGCCGACCATCGCACCGGTGGTGAGCAGGGCGATGCCGACCAGGATCAGCGCGACGACCACGGCCGCGGTTCCCTGCAGGCCGAAGATCCACGGCAGCACCGGGATGATCGCGCCGGACGCGAACAGCAGGAAGCTGGAGATCGCGGCGGTCCAGTCGCTGCCGACGATGTCATGGTCTTCTCCGCCGTGGGTGCGGATCGGGCCGGTGGCGGCGCGCCGCACCCCGGCCTGCGCAGCCGTGACGAGGACGCGTGCGCGCTCCAGCGCCTCCTCCTGATCCATGCCACGGGCGCGGTAGACCAGGGCCAGCTCGTTCTCGTCGATGTCGAGATCGCCCGCGGCGGCAGCTGCGTCATCGTTCGCCTCGGTGGCCGCCAACAGCTCGCGCTGCGAACGCACGGAGACGAACTCGCCTGCTCCCATCGACAGGGCTCCGGCCAGGAGTCCGGCGATGCCGCTGAACAGCACGAACCCTGAGCTCACACCGGTCGCGCCGATACCGAGCACCAGGGCGAGATTGCTGACGAGACCGTCATTCGCTCCGAACACCGCTGCCCGGAAAGAGCCGGACAGCCGCCGCCGTCCGCGCGCGGCCAGACCCCGCACGACCTCGTAGTGCACCTTCTCGTCGGCGCGCATCGCGGGCGTTGCGTACTGCTCCGCGTCGTAGGGCGAGCGCGCCTCCGCGCTCTGCGCCAGTGCCAGCACGAAGATCGACCCGAACCGCCCGGCCATCCAGCCGAGCAGACGGGAACGCATGCCCGCGCGCGGCAGCCGCTTGGGCTCATCGCCGAGCAGGTCGAGCCAGTGCTGCTCGTGACGGCGTTCCGCCTCGGCGAGGCTCAGCAGGATGTCGCGCTCTTCGCCGATCCTCCGTGCGGCCAGTCTCTGATACACGGCGCCCTCGGCGCGTTCCTCGACGAGGTAGCGCGCCCAGCGCCGGCGATCGGCGGCAGTGGGCTCAGCGGCAGCGGGGGCTGTCATGGGTCCTCCAGATGTGACGGTGCCCGGTGCGCGGGCAACCGTTCAACGCTAACCGTGAAGCTGCGCGCACACCCCGCTCAGACGCGGATTGACAGCATTTCGGGGATCCGAAGCGCCGCACCGAAGGGCGCGGGGACAGCGTCGAACCGTGCCGTCAGGCACGCACGCGCTTGCGGAGCACCTCGATACGCGACTGCAGCTGGGTCACGGTCGCCTGCGCGACGGCCGGCCCGCCGCAGATGCGGCGGAGCTCCGCGTGCACGGCGCCGTGCGGCTCCCCCTTCTGGCGGGCGTAGAGCCCGACCAGACTGTTCAGAAGCTGGCGCTGCTCCTTGAGCGTGCGGTGCAGCGGCGGAGGCAGCGTCGTCGTCTCCGCCGGTCCGGCCGAGGCCTCGCGCGCTTCTCGCAGGCGGGACTGGCGGGACTGCCGCTGCATGAGCAGCTCGTGCACGTGCTCCGGCTCGAGGAGCCCGGGGAACCCGATGAACTCCTCCTCCTCCGGTGTGCCCGGCTCGGCCAACTGTCCGAACTCCTGGCCCTCGAACACGACCCTGTCGAAGTGGGCGACCGAGGACAGCGCCTGATAGCTGAACTCCTGCGTCAGCGCATCCGATGTCTCCTCTTCGCGGTTCGCGCTCTCGAGCAGCGAGTCGTCGAGGCCGTCTTCTTCTTTCGACTGGCGGTCGAGCGCGTGATCGCGCTGCTTGTCCATCTCGTTCGCGAGCCCCATGAGCACGGGCACCTGCGGGAGGAAGACGCTGGCGGCCTCGCCCCGACGGCGGGCGCGCACGAAGCGGCCGATGGCCTGCGCGAAGAACAACGGGGTCGACGACGACGTCGCGTACACGCCCACTGCGAGCCGCGGAACATCGACGCCCTCCGACACCATGCGCACCGCGACCATCCATCGGGCATCGTTCGCGCTGAACTTCTCGATCCGCTCCGACGCGGTCGCGTCGTCGGAGAGCACGATGGTCGGCTGCTGTCCCGTGATGCTGTGCAGGATCTTGGCATAGGCGCGGGCGACCGTCTGATCGGTCGCCAGCACGAGTCCGCCGGCATCGGGAACATGGTGGCGGATCTCGGTGAGACGGCGGTCGGCGGCGGACAGCACCGCCGGCATCCAGTCCCCTTCCGGGTCGAGCGCCGTCCGCCAGGCCTGCGACGTCACGTCCTTCGTGTTGTCCTGGCCCAGGTGCGTCTCGAGCTCGTCACCCGTCGTGGTGCGCCAGCGCATCTTGCCCGCGTACATGTGGAACAGCACCGGGCGCACGACGCCGTCGGCGAGGGCCCGGCCGTAGCCGTAGTTGTAATCGGTGCGGGAGATGCGTGCGCCGGACTCGTCGGGGTGGTACTCGACGAACGGGATCGGTGCCGTGTCACTGCGGAACGGAGTCCCGGAGAGGAGCAGGCGCCGCTTCGCGGGACCGTAGGCGTCGCGGATGGCGTCGCCCCAGCTGAGCGCGTCACCACCGTGATGCACCTCGTCGAGGATCACGAGCGTCTGGGCGTCTTCGGTCAGGTGCCGGTGCACCGAGGACTTCGCGGCCACCTGCGCGTAGGTCACGACCGCTCCGTGGTAGTGGCGAGCGGGTGCCCAGTCGCTGTTGCGGAAGCGGGGGTCGAGCCGAATGTGCACACGTGCTGCCGCGTCGGCCCACTGCGTCTTGAGGTGCTCGGTGGGGGCTACGACGATGATGCGGTTGACCTCGCCCATGCGCATGAGCTCGACCGCGAGAGTGAGTGCGAACGTGGTCTTGCCGGCGCCGGGGGTGGCGGCGACGAGGAAGTCGCGCTGGTCCGCCGCGAAGTACTGTTCGAGGGCCTCCTGCTGCCAGGCGCGCAGCTTGTTCGCGGTACCCCAGGGGGCGCGCTGAGGAAAGGACGGTGAAAGCATCGACTCCACGATAATCGCTGCCGACGACACCGGATCACGCGCCACGGTTCCCGCGCGTTCCCCTCCCCCGGGCGCACCCCTGCGGGTAGGCTCTGACACTGCGCCGCGGTCACCACCGCGTCGCAGAACGTTCGCGAAGGAGAGCTGGATGACCGACCAGGATTCGACTCGGACCCCGTATGTGGACAACGAGGCGCCGCACCCGTGGCGCCGTTTCGTGGCGATCGGGGACTCGTTCACCGAGGGGATCGGCGACCCCGACCCGCGCACCCCGGGCAGCCACCGCGGTTGGGCAGACCGCGTCGCCGAGGTGCTCGGACAGCAGGTCGACGACTTCGCCTATGCGAACCTCGCGGTGCGCGGAAAGCTCATCGCCCAGATCGTCGCGGACCAGATCGAGCCGGCCGTCGCGCTGCACCCCGATCTCGTGTCGATCTGCGCGGGCGGCAACGACGTGATCCGACCGGGAACCGACCCAGACGCCATCGCCGAACAGCTGGAGGACGCGGTCAGCCGCCTGTCGTCGACGGGCGCCGCGGTCGTGCTCTTCACCGGTATCGACACCGCCTTCACCCCGGTCTTCCGCCCCTTCCGCGGCAAGGTCGCGATCTACAACGAGAACGTCCGAGCCATCGCCGAACGTCATGACTGCATCGTCGCCGACCAGTGGGCCCTGAAGGTGGTGCAGGATCCCCGCTTCTTCGACGACGACCGTCTGCACTACAACGCGCTCGGTCACCATGAGGTCGCCCGCATGGTGCTGCGCGCGCTGAACGTTCCGAACGACCTCGAGTCCATGCAGCCCGAGCCGTTCCCCGAGCGCACCTGGCGGGAGGCGCGAGCCGGCGACCTCGGCTGGGCGCGCGAGCACCTGGTGCCGTGGGTGCTGCGTCGTCTGCGGCACCAGTCCTCCGGCGACAACCTCGCGGCCAAGCGGCCTGAACCATCGCCGGTGTTCCTGCCAGAGCAGGACTGACCGGGTCGGCGGGTCAGCGCTTCATCGACCAGAGCGCCACGGCAGCCGCGGAGGCGACGTTGAGGGAGTCGACCCCGCCGGACATCGGGATCGTGACGATGGTGTCCGCGCCCGCCATCGCCTCGCGCGAGAGACCGTCACCTTCGGAGCCCATGACCAGGGCGACGCGGGCGGGGCGGTCGGCGGCGTAGGCGTCGAGCGTCACGGCATCGTCGCGCAACGCCAGCGCTGCGATGTCGAACCCGGCCGCATGAAGATCGGCGATGGCGCTGTCCCAGTCCAGGATGCGCGTCCACGGCACCTGGAACACGGTGCCCATGCTCACCCGCACGCTGCGACGGTAGAGCGGGTCCGCCCCGCCAGGCGACACGAGCACGGCATCCGCACCCAGCCCGGCGGCTGCGCGGAACGCGGCGCCGACGTTCGTGTGATCGCCGATGTTCTCCAGGATCAGCACGAGGGACGCGCCGTCGAGGACGTCCCTCACCGGCGGCAGCGTCGGCCGATGCATCGATGCGATGGTCCCCCGGTGCACGGCGAAACCGGTCACCGCCTCGGCTACCTGATCGGGGACGACGTACACCGGCACGTCGAGGTCGCCGACGATCGCTCGGATGTCGTCCACCCGACGCTCCTGCACGAGAACCGATCGAGGGCGGTGTCCGGCCGCGACCGCACGGGCGATCACCTTCGTCGATTCCGCGATGTACAGCCCGCCGGCCGGTTCCGACAGGGCCCGCAGCGCTGTGTCGGTGAGGCCGCGGTAGTCGTCGAGGCGTCGGTCGTCGGGGTCGGTCACTGGCAGCAGGTCCACGGGGTCCACTCTGCCATCGCCGCCGGGCCGGACCGAACCGCCGGCTGCGGAGGCGGCTCTGATCACGTGGGCCCGAGTCACTCGCGCACCGTAGACTCACTCGAGGAGGTCCTGTGAGCGTGTCGAATTCTGCCGAGATGTCGGCCACCATCGCCCACGCGGCAGAGTTGCTGCGAGGCAAGCGCATCGCCCTCCTGACCGGTGCCGGCATCTCGACCGACTCCGGCATCCCCGCATATCGCGGCGAAGGTGCGAGGACGCGCAGCGACCCGATGACGATCCAGACCTACCTCGGCGATGAAGCCGCGCGCCGCCGGTACTGGGTCGGCGGCCATCTCGGCTGGAAGGCGTTCGCCCAGGCGGGGCCGAACGCCGGTCACACCTCCCTCGCCGAGATGGAGGCCGCCGGCCTCGTCTCCGGAGTCATCACGCAGAACGTCGACGGACTGCATCTGCGCGCCGGCAGCTCTCACGTCATCGAAGTGCACGGCACCATGCGTCGTGTGCTGTGCCTGCACTGCGGCCAGGTGTTCGATCGTCGCGACGTGGCCGTGCAGATCGAGGAGCTCAATCCCTGGATCACGGTGCCGGAGAACATCGAGCTGGCACCGGACGGCGACGTGCTCCCCTCGTCGACCGAGGGCTTCGTGGTCCCGGTGTGCACGGTCTGCGAAGGCATGCTGAAGCCGGACGTCGTCTTCTTCGGCGAATACGTTCCGCAGGACCGCTTCCGGGCGGCGGAGTCGTTGCTGCGCGCCAGCTCCGCGCTGATCGTCGCCGGTTCCTCGCTCGTCGTGAACTCGGGCGTGCGCTTGGTGGAACGCGCGCGCCGGCGCAGCATCCCCCTGATCATCGTCAATCGCGAGCCGACGCGCGCGGACGCCTGGGCCGATGTCACCATCGCCGCAGGCACCAGCGACGTGCTCCCCGCACTCCAGGAACTCCTCTCGTGACCTACCTCACCCTCGTCCGCCACGGTCAGACCGACTGGAACCTCGCCAAGCGCATCCAGGGGTCCACCGACATCCCGCTCAACGACACCGGTCGCGCCGATGCGCGGTGGGCGGCTGAGAAGCTCGCCTCCGACACGCACCACGCCGTGTACACCAGCCCGCTGCTGCGGGCGAAGGAGACAGCCGAGATCATCGCGGACCGTCTCGGCCTGGAGATCGCCGGCGTCGTCCCCGACATCCGTGAGCGCGAGTTCGGCGAAGGCGAAGGCATGCTGGTCCCCGACTACATCGAGACCTACGGCGACTGGCATGCGGAAGTGCCAGGTGCCGAGTCCTTGACAGCGGTCGGCGAGCGGGCGATCGCCGCGCTGCACGCCATCGCGCGTGAGGCACGCCGCCGCTCCACTCCGCGTGCGGAATCGGTCATCGTCGTCGCGCACGGTGGCGTGATCCGTGCGGTGATCGATCATGTCTCCGGCGGTACGCTCCCCCGCGACGGGCAGGTCCTCCGGAACGGCTCGGCCCACCGGTTCGTCGCGGCGCCCGGATATCTGCGGCTGCTCGAGGAGTCTCCGGTCCTCTGACCAGAGTGGATGGCCGCTCAGATTCGCGGGCGCTGTGCGAGCGGTTCAGCCGGCCCGCGCCACCACGGAACGCGCGTGCCGGAGAACCGGTTCGTCGATCATGCGCCCCTGGAAGCGGAACACTCCACGCTCCTCCTCGGACGCCGTGAGCACGGCCCTGGCCCACGCCACAGTCTCGTCATCCGGCTGGTAGGCGGTGCGAATGACGGCCACCTGGCTCGGATGGATGCATGCCGTCGCGGCGAACCCGGAGGCCGCGGCGTCCGCCGCCTCCTGGGCGAGCCCCTCGACGTCGTCGATGTCGATGTGGACGGCGTCGATCGCACGCTTTCCGTGCGCTGCGGCCTCGAGCAGCACCCGAGACCGCGCGTAGCGCGCGACATCCCGATACGCCCCGTCCGCCCGACGGCTCGACGTGCCCCCGATCGAGGCGACGAGGTCCTCCGCTCCCCACATCATGGCGACCACCTGCGGATGAGCGGCGATGCGGTCAGCGGCGTGCACGCCCCGGGCCGTCTCGCACAGTGCGATCAGGGAGAAGCGGGGATCGAATGCTGCCAGAGCCTCCGGTTCCTCCGTCTTGGCGACCATCACGGTGCGGAAGTCCGTCTGGCTCAACGTCGCGAGGTCGGACACGAACGCCTCGGTGCCCGGCGCATTGACCCGCACGATCACGCGATCAGGATCGATGTCCGCATCGATCAGGTTGCCGCGCGCCGTCGCCTTCGCCGCAGGCAGCACCGCATCCTCCAGATCGAGGATGACCGCGTCCGCACGGTCGAGCGCGGTGCGGAAACGCTCAGGGCGGTCGGCGGGGCAGAACAGGATCGCGGGTCCGAGCGCGAACGTCATGGTGCGGGAGTCCCTTCGGGAAGAGTGCGGACGAGCACCGATCGGGTCGCCGTCGCCACCACCGTACCGTCCTGATTCCGACCGGTGTGCGCGATGCGGACGATGCCCTGACCCGGTCGCGAGGAGGAGAGCCGTCTGTCGAGCACGACGCTCTCGGTGTACAGGGTGTCGCCGGCGAACAGCGGGTGCGGGAAGGATATCTCCCCGAAGCCGAGCTGGGCGACGAGTGTGCCCTGCGTGAGCTGCGCGACCGAGGCTCCGACCATCGTGGAGAGGGTCCACATCGAATTCATGAGACGTGCGTGGAACGGCTCCTGGGCATCCGCGAACGCCGCGTCGAGGTGCAGGGCCTGTGTGTTCATCGTCAACGTCGTGAACAGCACGTTGTCCGCCTCGGTGGCGGTGCGTCCGGGCCTGTGGAGGTAACGGGCGTCGACCACGAACTCCTCGTAGTACAACCCGCGCTGGAGGATGTCCTGCGTCACGTCGCCTCCCTCCGGTCGATCGGTGTCTGGCATGCTGCCACGCTACCCGGCGAGTCCGAGCCCACGCGCGATGATCAGCAGCTGGACCTCGGTCGTGCCTTCGCCGATCTCGAGGATCTTCGAATCGCGGTAGTGGCGGGCCACCGGGAACTCGTTCATGAACCCGTTGCCGCCGAAGATCTGCGTGGCGTCGCGGGCATTGTCCATCGCCGCTTCGCCCGCCACGAGCTTGGCGATCGCGGCCTGCTCGGCGAAGGGCCGCCCCGCGTCGCGAAGTCGTGCGGCATGGTGCCAGGCGAGTCGCGCCGTGTGCACGCGGGCGCGCATCCGGGCGAGCGTGAACTGGGCATTCTGCCGGGTGCTCAGCGCACTGCCGAAGATCGTGCGGCTCTTGGCATACTCGACGGATGCCTCCAGACACCCCTCGGCCGCGCCGGTCGCCAACGCGGCGATCGCGATGCGGCCCTCGTCGAGGATGCTGAGGAAGTTCCGGAACCCGGTCCCGCGTGCGCCCAGGAGGTTCGCGGCAGGCACTCGTGCACCGTCGAAGGTGAGCGGATGCGTGTCGGAGGCGTTCCAGCCGACCTTGTCGTACGGAGCCTCGACCGTGAACCCCGGGGTGCCGTTGGGGACGATGATCGTGGAGATCTCCTTACGCCCACCCTCGTCGCCGGTCACCGCGGTGACGGTCACGAAGCGCGTGATCGCGGTGCCGGAGTTCGTGATGAACTGTTTCGACCCGTCGATCACCCATTCCTCACCGTCGAGTCGGGCCGTGGTGCGCGTTGCCCCGGCATCGCTTCCTGCCTCCGGCTCTGTGAGTCCGAAACCGGCGAGAGCGCGACCGGCGAGCAGATCGGGCAGCAACGTCTGCTTCTGCTCCTCGGTGCCGAATCGGTACACCGGCATGGCCCCCAGGCTCACGCCCGCCTCGAGGGTGATCGCGATGGACTGGTCGACGCGTCCGAGCGCCTCGATCGCGATAGCGAGCGCCATGTAGTCGCCGCCCTGTCCGCCGTACTCCTCCGGGAACGGCAGACCGAACAGGCCGAGGTCGCCCATCTGACCCACGACGTCCATCGAGAGCGTGTGGGTGCGATCGGCCTCGTACGACTGCGGCGCGACGACCTGATCGGCGAACTCGCGCACCATCCCGGCGAGCTCGCGCTCCTCCTCGGTCAGCTCTTCCATCATCGACTCTCCTCCGTCATCACACGGGCGACCGCTTGATCGCGACGCACCTGTTCTCCGACCGCGACCAGGAGGTGCACGGTTCCGTCCTGGGGGGCGAGCACCTGGTGCTCCATCTTCATCGCCTCGATCGAGACGAGCGGTGTTCCCGCTGTGACCGTCGCCCCGTCTTCGACATGCACAGCGACGACACTCCCCGGCATGGGGGCACGCCCCTCCGGACCGCCCCCTCCGCTCTCCGCCCGCGAGGCGGACAGTCGGCGGCGCGTCATCGCACGCCGATCGAGCGGACGCAGACGAGAGGTGATCCCATCCTGAGCGACCCAGACCGCTCCCTCGCCGTCGACAGCGGCCCGCGCGGTCCCCCGAGAGCGGCGGTCACCGACTTCCACGCTGAGCAGTTCGTCATCATCGGTGACGAAGTGCGGCTGCGGACGCTCGACAGCCGGCGCGCCCGAGCGCCATCCGGGCAGTTCGCGCCAGAGTGCGCTCGTCCTGACCGGTTCCGATGCGGCGTGCACCACCTCGGCGGCGGCACTGAGCATCGCCGCGGTGGGCGGCGCCGCGGTGACCGGGAGCAGTGTCTCGATCAGTCCGGTGTCCAGATCCCCGGCGACGACGCGTTCGTTGCGACAGAGGCGGCGCAGGAAGGCGATGTTGGTGTCGACCCCGAGAACGACGGTGCGCGACAAAGCGGAGTCGAGGAGCGCCAGCGCGGTCGCCCGGTCGTCGGCGGTGGCGATGACCTTCGCGATCATCGGATCGTAGAACCCGGTGACCTCGCTCCCCGTCTCGATCGCGGCATCCACTCGCACGCCGGCCGGCGGGTCGAAGCGCAGGATCATCCCCGTGGACGGCAGGAAGCCGCGCTCCGGAGACTCCGCGTAGACGCGCGCCTCGACGGCATGTCCGTGCACGGACGGCACGATGTCGAGCGGCAGTCCGGCCGCCATTCGGAGCTGGAGCGCGACGAGGTCGAGGCCGGTGACCTGCTCGGTGACCGGATGCTCGACCTGCAGGCGGGTGTTCATCTCGATGAAGAACACCTCGTCCGGTGCGTCCGCGTCGACGAGGAACTCCACCGTTCCCGCTCCGACGTACGAGACGCTCTCGGCCGCGCGCACGGCCGTCTCGAGCAGGCGGTCCCTGGTGCCCGCGCCCAGCCCCGCGGACGGGGCCTCTTCGATGACCTTCTGATGCCGTCGCTGCAGCGTGCACTCGCGCTCGCCGAGGGCGAGGACCGTGCCCTGGCGATCACCGAACACCTGAACCTCGATGTGGCGGGGACGCCGGATGAGCCGTTCGAGGATCAGCGCGTCATCGCCGAACGATGCCGATGCGACCCGACGAGCCGATGCGAGAGCGGTCGCGAGACCTTCGGCACTCGTGACGACCTCCATGCCTTTGCCACCGCCACCGGCACTGGGCTTGACCAGCAGAGGGTAGCCGACGCGCTCGGCCTCGGCCGCGATCTGCACGTCCGACAGTCCGGATGCATCGAACCCGGGGACCACGGGGACGCCGTGCTGCACGACGTGCTCACGCGCCCTGGCCTTGTCGCCCATCACCTCGAGCGCCAGGACGTCGGGACCGATGAACACGATGTCCGCCGCGGCGCAGGCCTGCGCCAGACCGACGCTCTCCGACAGGAAGCCGTAGCCGGGGTGGATGGCCTGCGCACCGGTGCTCTTCGCTGCGTCGACGACGGCGGAGATGTTCAAGTAGGACTCCGAGGCCGGAGCGGGACCGATGCGCACCGCGACATCGGCCTCGCGAACATGAGGCGCCGTCGCATCGGCGTCGCTGTAGACCGCGACGCTGCGGATGCCGAGCGCGCGCAGCGTGCGGATCACGCGCCGCGCGATCTCGCCCCGGTTCGCGACGAGAACGGTGTGGAACAGGTGGTCGGTCATCTCTCTCACATCCGGAAGACGCCGAAGCGCGGTTCGGGCAACGGGGTGCGCGCGACCACATCGAGCGCGAGCCCGAGCAGATCGCGCGTCTGCGCGGGGTCGACGATCCCGTCGTCCCAGAGGCGGGCGGTGGCGTAATAGGGCTCGCCCTGCACCTCGTACTGTTCGCGGATCGGCTCCTCGAACGCACTCCGCTCCTGAGCGGACCACTCCTCGCCGCGCGCGGCGAGCTGATCCTCCTTGACCGTGGCGAGCACGGACGCCGCCTGCGGGCCGCCCATCACAGAGATCCGACTCGCAGGCCAGGTCCACAGGAACCGCGGCGAGTACGCCCGGCCGCACATCGAGTAGTTCCCGGCGCCGAATGAGCCGCCGATGATCACGGTCAGCTTGGGCACTCTGGTGCTCGCCACCGCGGTGACCATCTTGGCGCCGTCCTTCGCGATGCCGCCGGCCTCGGCCTCCGAACCGACCATGAAGCCGGTGATGTTCTGCAGGAACAGCAGCGGGATGCCGCGCTGGTCGCTCAGCTCGATGAAGTGGGCGCCCTTCTGCGCCGATTCACTGAACAGCACACCGTTGTTGGCGATGATGCCGATGGGATGCCCGTGGAGTCGGGCGAATCCGGTGACGAGAGTCGTGCCGTACTCGGCCTTGAACTCGCGGAAGCTGTCGGCGTCGACGAGCCGGCTGATGACCTCATGGACGTCGTACGCGGCATTCACATCGACGGGGACCACGTCGTACAGCGACGATCGCTCCTCGGGTTCCCGACTGTCGATGATCTCCCACGCCGGCTCCGCGGGCGGAGGCAGCGTGGCGACGATGTCTCTGAGGATCTCGAGCGCGTGCTCGTCGTCCTCTGCCAGATGATCGACCACTCCGCTGCGCCGGGCGTGGAGCTCTCCGCCGCCCAGCTCCTCCGCCGTGACGATCTCCCCGATCGCCGCCTTGACCAGCGGAGGTCCGCCGAGGAAGATCGTGCCCTGTCCGCGCACGATGACCGTCTCATCGCTCATCGCCGGTACGTAGGCGCCCCCGGCCGTGCAGGATCCGAGGACGGCGGCGAGCTGAGGGATGCCCTGCGCCGACATGTTCGCCTGGTTGAAGAAGATGCGTCCGAAGTGGTCCCGGTCGGGGAACACCTCGTCCTGTCGAGGGAGGAAGGCCCCGCCCGAGTCCACGAGATACAGGCACGGCAGCCGGTTCTCCCTGGCGATCTCCTGCGCGCGCAGGTGCTTCTTGACGGTCATCGGGTAGTACGTGCCGCCCTTGACGGTGGCGTCGTTGCAGACGACCATCACGTGGCGACCGTGCACCAGGCCGATGCCGGCGATCACACCCGCTCCCGGCGCCTCTCCCCCGTACAGGCCGTCCGCGGCGAGAGGTGCGACCTCGAGGAACGGGCTGCCCTCGTCGAGCAGTCGGGCGACGCGTTCGCGCGGCAGCAGCTTTCCACGGGCGACGTGACGTTCGCGGGAGGCGGCCGGTCCTCCCAGCGCCGCCGTCGCGAGACGATCGCGCAGCGCTTGCGCCAGAGATTCCTGGGTGGCGGGCATCGTGAAGTCCTCCTCGACCCACGTCACGAAGCGACCCACGGTGGCGCTCCGCGTGCTGATTCGGTTAGTGTTCACTAACCCGTACATTCAGGTTAGCGAGGATTAACTGGAATGACAACCCCGACGACTGCTCGAGATCGCGCCAAAGCCGAGCGCTCCGATGCGATCCTCCATGAAGCCGCGCGGCTCTTCGCCGTGGGCGGGTACAACGGCGTCAGTCTCGAGGACATCGGCGCTGCCGTCGGCGTCTCCGGTCCCGCCGTCTACCGGCACTTCGCCGGAAAGCAGGCGCTCCTCGGTGCCGTGCTCGTCAAGGTGAGCAACGACCTCGTCGCCGGAGGAACACGCGTCGCCGAGGCGCCCGCAGAGCCGGAAGAGCGGATGCGGGCACTGATCCGCTTCCACGTGGACTTCGCTCTCGGCAACGCTGAGGTCATCCAGGTGCAGGACCGAGACGTCGCCCATCTGTCCGACGAGGACCGCGCCGCAGTGCGACGGCTGCAGCGCACCTACATCGGCGTCTGGATCGACGCGCTCGCTCCCCTCCTGCCCGCCACGCCGGAAGAGCTGCGACTGCGCGTTCAAGCGTGCTTCGGCCTGATCAACTCGACGCCCCACAGCACGCGGGCCACCACCAGACAGCAGACCGCCACCGCGACCGTGCTGGCCGCGATGGCGGATGCCGCGTTGCGCGCCCCTACCTGAGAAGCATCGCCCGCCCGGGCTGCTCCAGCACGTCGGCGACGTCCTTGAGGAAGCGCGCACCTTCCGCCCCGTCGACGAGACGGTGGTCGAAGGACAGGCTCAGAGTCATCACCTGACGCAGCGCGATCTCTCCGCGGTGCTCCCAGGGCTGACGACGCACAGCTCCCACGGCGAGGATCCCGGACTGCCCCGGCGGCAGGATCGGTGTTCCCGCATCGACCCCGAAGACCCCGATGTTCGAGATCGAGAAGGTGCCGCCGAGCAGTTCCGCCGGGGATGTCCTACCCGCACGAGCGGTCTCGGCGAGACTTCTGAGCGCCTCGCTCAGCTCGACGAGCGACAGACGGTCCGCGTCGCGGATGTTCGGCACGATGAGGCCGCGCTCGGTGGCGGCTGCGATGCCCAGATCGACGTAGTGATACTGGACGATCTCACCGGCGGCCTCGTCCCAGTGCGCGTTGAGCCCGGGAGTGCGTCCCAGAGCGAGACAGACGACCTTCGCGATCACAGCGAGCAGACCGATGCGATGGGCGGAGAGCACCCGGTCCTCGCGGAGACCGGCGAGCAGATCCATCGTCTCGGTGACATCGACCGTGTGGAACACCGTCACGTGCGGTGCCGTGAAGGCACTGGCCACCATGGCTGCCGCCGTGTGCTTTCGCACTCCGCGGATCGGGATCCTCGTCTCGCGCTCGTGCGTCCTCTCGTCCGAGCCGAGTGCGGCGGGCGATGCAGGGACACCGGAACCGTCGCGCGCCGGCATCGATGCGTCGCTTCGGCCGGCACCTGTGCGCTCGGCGTAGGCATCCACGTCGTTGCGGGTGATCAGGCGGTCGCCGACGGCAGCGGCGACGAGCACGAGGTCGATCCCGAGGCGCTTGGCGTGGGCACGCACGGGAGGCGTCGATCGCGGCCGCTCGATCACGTGCTCGGCAGTGGCGGAAGGCGCAGCGTCGTGCGGCGCCGCTTCGAGCACCGCAGTGTCGGCGGCGGCGGTGGCACCGGAGATGCGGCGCGCTCGACGAGCCGGACGGGCGTTGGTCGACGGCGCTGCGCCGTACCCGACCAGGTTCGGCTGCGCCTTCTCCTCGACGATCGGCTCTGGCGCGTCGTCATCCTCCCCCTCGACGTCGAACGCGATGAGGGGAGCTCCGACGGCGATCGTCTCCCCCGCATCTGCGTGCAGCGTCGACACGGTGCCCGCATACGGTGACGGCAGTTCGACGACGGCCTTGGCGGTCTCGACCTCGGCGAGCGTCTGATTCAGCGTGACAGCGTCACCGGGCGCCACCAGCCACTGGACGACCTCCGCCTCCGTGAGACCCTCCCCGAGATCGGGCAGTCGGAACTCGGCGATCATGCGTCCACCTCCGTGAGGCTGTGGGGCCGATCGAGCACACGATCGACCGCGTCGAGCAGGCGATCGAGGTCGGGCAGGTGGAACTTCTCCAGCTTCGCGGGCGGGTACGGGATGTCGTGCCCCGTGACACGCAGCGGCGCTGACTCGAGGTACTCGAAGCAGCGCTCCGTGATGCTCGCGATCACCTCGGCGGCGACACCGGCCTCTCGCGAAGCCTCGTGGGCGACCACGACGCGACCGGTCTTGCGCACGGATGCCGCAACGGAGTCGTAGTCGACGGGTGAGAGGGAGCGCAGATCGATGACCTCGATCGACACGCCCTCGTCCTCTGCGGCTTCTGCCGCCTGCAGGGCGGTGCCCACCATCGCACCGTACGTGATGAGCGAGACGTCGCGACCGGCGCGCACCACGCTCGCCAGTCCCATCGGCGGCGCATCCGCCAGAGACGCGTCCAGATCGACCTCGCCCTTGTGGTGGTACAGCCGCTTCGGCTCGAAGAAGATCACCGGGTCATCGGAAGCGATCGCCTGGCGCAGACTCCGGTAGGCGTCGGCGGGATTCGACACCGCGACGACCCTCAGACCCGCGGTGTGGACGAAGTAGGCCTCGGGCGACTCGGAGTGGTGCTCGGCGGCACCGATCCCTCCGGCCCACGGGATGCGGATCGTGATCGGCATCCTCACCCGTCCCTGGGTGCGGTAGTGGAGTTTGGCGACCTGGGCGACGATCTGATCGAACGCCGGATAGACGAAACCGTCGAACTGGATCTCCACGACCGGCCGGTAGCCGCGGAAGGCCAGCCCCACCGCAGTGCCGACGATTCCGGACTCCGCCAGCGGAGTGTCGATCACTCGCTGAGCACCGAACTCGTCGAGCAGTCCGTCGGTGATGCGGAACACGCCGCCGAGCTTTCCGATGTCCTCCCCGAGCAGCACGACCTTCTCGTCATCCTGCATCGCCCGACGCAGACCGGCGCCGAGGGCCTTGCCCAGGGTCATCTCCGCCATGGTCACGCCTCGCTCTCGAAGCTCGCCAGATACGCGGCGTACTCGTCGCGCTGGCGGTCCAATCCCGCATGCGGCTCGGCGTACACGCCGTCGAAGACCGCGAGGGGCGCACGGGTCACCATGCCCAGGCAGGCTGCGCGCATGTCCTTGGCGACGACGTCGGCGGCCGACTGGATCTCCGCGAGATGCGCCTCGTCGAGCTCGCCGATGCTGCGCAGGTGCGCATCGAGGCGCGCGATCGGGTCGCGACGGCGCCACTCCTCCAGCTCCGCCTCGTCGCGGTAGCGGGTGGGATCATCCGCCGTCGTGTGCGGACCCATCCGATACGTGACCGCCTCGATGTAGGCGGGTCCCTTGCCGGACCTGGCATGCGCGAGCGCCCAGCGCATCGCCGCCATGCAGGCCAGCACGTCGTTGCCGTCCACACGCAGGCTCGGGATGCCGAAACCGGGCGCACGCCCCGCGATCGGGTACTGCGACTGCACCGCGACCGGCTCGGAGATCGCCCAATGGTTGTTCTGGCACACGAAGACGACCGGCGCCTGGTAGGACGCGGCGAAGATCATCGCCTCGTTGACGTCGCCTTGGCTGGTCGCGCCGTCACCGAAGTAGGTCACCGCGACCTCATCTGCGCCGTCATGGCGGATGCCGAGCGCATAGCCGACGGCGTGCAGGGTCTGGGCGCCGATGATGATCTGCAACGGAGCGACGCGCAGCGCAGCCGGGTCGTGCCCTGCACCCTCCTCGCCGCGCCACATCCGCACGAAATCCCCCGGCTGCGCGCCACGGGCGTAGATGACACCGGTCTCGCGATAGCTCGGGAAGACATAGTCCCGGGGAGCCAGGGCACGCGCGGTGCCGATCTGCGTCGCCTCCTGCCCCTGACACGGTGCCCAGAGTCCGAGCTGCCCCTGTCGCTGCAGAGCCACGCCCTCCGCATCGATGCGACGGAGGATCACCATGTCGCGCAGAAGCGCGCGCAGCTGTGACGCGTCGACGTCCGCGACGAAGCGGTCGAGATCCGGGTGCGCGATGCGCGTTCCGTCGGGAGCAAGAAGGCGCTCGGTGAGTTCCAGGTCCTGTGCCGAATCGGCGATGGGCGTGATCTGCGGTGACATCATCGTCCTCCAAGTCTCAGCGGCCCCGAAGGGCTGTGCACGCGGCACCCGGCATCATCACCGGCATGGTCTGAGCGTACGTCTGCTCAACACCTCGCTCAAGCAATGGAAGTGCGCTTGAGCATGTTGCTCAATATCGACGGATCGCGCCCTGCTAAGGTTTGGCACTATGCCTGGACTGGACCGTATCGATCTCGAGCTTCTCGCCGCACTGGCCGACGATCCCCGCATCACGATCGTGGCTCTCGCGGAGAATCTCGGCCTCTCCCGCAACACGATCCAGGCCCGGATGGCCCGCTTGGAGCAGACCGGGATCTTCCTCTCGTACGAGCGCTCGTTCGCGCCGGAGGTGCTCGGGTTCCCGCTGCAGGCCTTCGTCAGCATCGGCGTGCGTCAGACGGAGCTTCCGCGCATCATCAACGAGCTCGCACGCATCCCCGAAGTCGTGCAGGCGCACGGACTGAGCGGATCGATCGATCTACTCGCGCGCGTGGCCTGCCGCGACGCGCGTCATCTGTTCGACACGGATGCGAGGATCCTCTCGATCGAAGGAGTCGAGCGCACCGAGACCTCGCTCGCGATGGGCGAGGTCATCCCCTTCCGGGTGGCCGGGCTCATCGGCCTCGCGCGACGGGAATCCTGAGGAATCGACGGATCGCGCCGGCGGCTTCCGCCGGCGTCTCGTAATGGATCAGGTGCCCGACGTGCGCGATCTCCACGAGTGAGGCGTTGGGGAACAGCGTGGCGAGCGTGCGCTCCGCCTCGATCGGGGTGATGTCATCCCTCTCGGCGGCGACGAGCAGCGTGGGAACATCGATCGTCGGAGCGAACTCCCGCACGTCGTGCGAGACGCTCGCGACGAACGCGTCTCGCAGTACATCACGGTCGGAGAACCGCGAGAAATATGTGTCGTGCTGGTCGTGGATGAAGCGGCGCAGCTCGGGATCGGTGGTCTTCGCCATCGTGATGCTCATCACTCGCACGATCACGCGATTGCGCAGCAGGGCGGTGCCGAGGCGTTCAGGCAGCCGAGCGCCGAGCGCGTAGTAGAGCACGGCGAGCCGCGTCATCAGCCCCTTCGGACCTTCCAGCGCCGGGGCGCCGATCGGGTTCAGCAGGATCAGGCGCGGTGTCTGCAGACCACCGGCGACCGCCGCCGCCGTGACGATGGAGCCGAAGGAGTGGCCGAGGATGACCGCTCCTGGTGCCACCTTCGCGGCGAACTCCGTCAGCCAGGCGGCGTAGGCATCGAGATCGTGCGTTCGGGCCGGCAGCGGCGCTGTCTCGCCGAACCCCGGCAGATCGGGAGCGATCACCCGCGCCTCGGGGAGGAAGGCCAGCACGGATTCGAGACCATGGTGCTCGCCCCGGAATCCGTGCACGGCGATCACGGTCGTCTCCGCTTCCTGCGGCCCGTACACCCAGTACGCCGTCACACCGTCGGCGACCTCGACCTCATGCCGCTCGACAGGCAGTCGGCTGAGACGGTCGGCGTAGGGGGAAGGCACGGTCATGCTCCGAGTCTACGGAGTCGCCGTGTGCCTTCCGATGGATGTCGGCGGCTCGTCCTACCGTGAGGACATGCCGACCGCACCCGACCTCCCCGCCTGGCTCACGCGTGTCGGCGTCTTCGATCTCGAGACCACGGGTGTCGACGTCGCATCGGATCGGGTCGTGACCGCGCACGTCGGAGTACTCGACGCGAACGGACGACAGATCGCCGCGCGTTCCTGGCTCGCCGATCCCGGCATCCCGATCCCGGAGGGCGCGACCGCCGTCCACGGCATCACGACCATGCACGCCCGCGCGCACGGTCGTCCGGCTGCGGAAGTTGTCGGCGAAGTGACCGCGGCACTGCGCTCGCTCCTGGCCCAGGGCGTGCCCGTGGTGGCCTACAACGCCTCGTACGACTTCTCGTTGCTCGCGCACGAGGCGGTGCGACACGGCATCGAGCCGCTCGCCGATCCCGCACCGATCATCGACCCGCTCGTGATCGACAAGGCCTACGACCGCTACCGCCGAGGAAAGCGCACCCTCGAGGTGGTCGCCGCGCACTACGCGGTGCCGCTCGACGGCGCACATGAGGCCTGCGCCGATGCGATCGCCGCCGGACGCGTCGCGCAGGCACTCGCGCGGCAGTTCGTGCTGCCGCAGTCGCTCACCGAATTGCACACCCGACAGGTCGGCTGGGCCCGCTCTCAGGCCGAGAGTCTCACCGAGTACTTCATCAGCATCGGACGCCTCGAGCCCGAGGAGACGCTCGACGGCACATGGCCCGTACGACCGCACGCCTCGGCGCCGCAACCGAGGCGGCCGAGCTGACACCACGGCGGATACCCGTTCGCCCCCGGTGCGGCAACCGGCGACGTGTCAGTCGTCCGCGCCCTCAGAACGATGTCGCAGCTCCCTGGCCTCCGCGACCTCCTCGCTCGATCGACGGTTCTTCGACTTGATCTGCGTGTCGTCGCGCAGCGGAAGCTGCACGCGGAACTCCGCCGGCTCACCCGCCCTGAGCTCACGAGCGCGCTCGACTGCCGCATCGAACTCGACCCCGAGCATGAGCGCCAGGTTCGCGATCCACATCCACAGCAGGAAGATGATCGCACCGGCGAGCGGTCCGTAGACACGGTCGTAGTCCACGATGTTCGACACATACAGGCTGAACAGCGCGCTGGCGACGATCAGCACCAGGATCGCGATCCCCGCGCCGAGGCTCACCCAGCGGAACTTCACATGCCGGACGTTCGGCGCCCTGTCGTAGAGGAAGGCGACCGCCGCGATCACGATCGCGGCGAGAAGCGGCCAGCGGAGGATCTGCCAGGCGATGAGCACGGAGTCACCGAGCGAGAGCGCGTCGCCGATCGCGCGTGCGACCGGTTCGGAGAGTGCGAGCAGAGCAGCAACGGCCAGCACGGCGACGAAGAGCAGCACGCTGACCGCGAGCTGCATGAGCTTGAGCGCCCATCCCCGCCGGCCCTCCTCCACGTCGTAGACCCGGTTCATCCCTCTCCCGAGCACGGCGATGTAGCGCGCGCCGGCCCAGATCGTGAGCGCGAGGCCGGTCAGGAGCGCGAGACCCGCGATCGAGGACTCCGCGAGCATGTCGACGACCGAGGCCAGCCCTTTCGCGACCTCCGGCGAGGCGACGGCGCGCGACACCTCGAGGACGAGCGTGACCGTCTCCGATTCCTTGCCGAGCAGGCTGACGACGGAGACGACAACCATGATCGCCGGGATGAGCGCGAGAACGGCGTGGAACGTCAGTCCGGCGGCGATATCCCCGGCTCCATCTGCTCCGAACTTGCGGATCACGCTGCGAGCGACGAACCTCCAGGATCGGGCGTCGAGGTCGTTCGGCGATGGCTCTTCCGCGGCGGCTGTCTCAGTCATGCGCTGCCGAGCCCCTGGGGACGTCGATGGAGTCCCGCTCGACGACCGGCATGGGGATGAGGTGCTCTCCTTCAGCAGCCCCCGACAACAGGAGCTCGACGGCCGCGCGGCCCATCGCCTCGTGAGGTAGTGCCACCGTGGTCAGCCCCGGTCGCAGATAGGCGGCGAGCTCGTCGTTGTCGAACGAGACGATCGACACGTCGGAGGGCACTGACAGGCCGGCCTCGGCAAGAGCCTGGTACGCGCCGAACGCCAGGCGGTCGTTCATGCAGAGGAGAGCCCTCACGCGTACTCCGGCCTCCAGGAGCTTCTTCGTCGCGGCGTAGCCGGTCTCCGGTTCCCAGAGCCAGATGGACTCCTCTGCAACGAAATCGATCCCGCGCTCCGCCATCGCCGCTCGGATCCCCGCCACGCGGCGAGCGACGGTCGCAGACCGGAAGACGTCGTGTTCCGCTGCGTCGCTCTGGCCGATCAGCGCGATACCCGAGTCGTGTCCGGCTCGCGTCAGGAGTTCGACCGCCATTCTTCCGCCCGTCTCCTCATCAGGTAGGACCGCCACCTGATGACGAGGATTCGTGGCATTGAGCATGACGACGGGGGTGTCCTGTGGAACAGGTGGGATGAACAACTCGCGTGCACGCATCGTCGCGAACACGATCCCGTCGACCTGTCGGTCGAGGACAGCGGCGATGGCCTCCGCCTCGCGGTGGGGCTCGCCCCCCGTCTCGAGCACGAGCATGACATGCCCCGCGGCCTCTGCAGCTTCGAGAGCACCTTTGATCAGTCCGCTGGCGAAGCGCGTGGTCGCGACGACGTCCGATATGAATCCGATCGTGTGCGTCTTGTCCGTGCGCAGGCCGCGCGCAGCCACGTTCGGACGATACCCCAGCGCCTCCGCGGCAGCGATGACCCGGTCGTGGGCGTCCTGCGACAGTCGCGTGTCCGGACGCCCGTTGAGGATCATGGAGGCCGCGGTCGTGGACAGGCCGGCCATCTTCGCCACATCCGCCAGCGTCACGCGCTTCTTCGACATCACAACATCCCTCCAAGCTCTTGAGGGTATCGGCCGCAGAGGCGGGACACCTACTTGACAAAGTGATGGTCCGATCGAGAAGATGACTTTGCTAAATCCATTCAGCACGATCCAGCTCCCCCGCTCACGCATGTCCCGAACGGTGTCCGGCGGTGGCGGCTGATGGATCTCGCACCCTGCACCGCACCTGGACAAAGGAGTCACTCGATGGCAATCTCTCGCCCCAGCGGACGTCGTATCCGCAGCGGAATCGGCCTCACCGCCGCCGCACTCACCGCGGCCGTCGCGATCACGGGCTGCGCGCCCGGGGGAAGCACGACGGCGAAGCCCGCCGCGACCACCGACGTCAGCACGGAACTCACGACCGATGAAGTCACCTTGACGATCGCCGACGAGACGGGCTTCCCGGTCACGGATGAGCTGGCGGCGGAGTTCACGAAGCAACACCCCAACATCACCTTCAACGTCACACGCGACACGTTCGCGAATCTGACCGCGAATGCGCCGAAGCTCCTCGCCAGCGACACGCCGCCGGATCTGATCCGGCTCCCCACCATCGGCGACACGGTGCGTGATGGCTTGCTCGCCAACCTCGATCCCTATTTCGACGCGTACGGCTGGGACACCTGGTCGGAGTCGCAGTTGGCAGCGCTCCGGGTGAACGACGAGGGAGTGCGAGGCTCAGGGTCGCTCTACCAGTTGGGACTCGGATACAGCATCACCGGGATCTACATGAACCTCGATCTCGCCGCGCAGCTCGGGATCGACGCGCCGCCCGCGACGCTCGCAGAGCTGGAGGAGGACTTCGCCGCGGCGAAGGACGCCGGCATCCTGCCGATCATGGCGGGAGACAAGGATGGCGTCGTCAACTTCGTCGTGCAGGCCGCGATGAACCAGTACGCGGATAAGGACGAGTTCTCCGACTGGATCTACAACGTGCCCGGGGCCACGTACGACACGCCAGGCAACGTGAAGGGCGCAGAGCTCGTGAAGAAGTGGGCCGACGCCGGCTACTTCCCCAGCGACCTCAACGCGATCGACTACGCGTCGTTCGTGAGCCGGTTCCAGGCAGGAGAAGCGCTCTTCACCTTCAACGGCAACTGGGCAGCCGCCGACACGCAGGCGAAGATGGGCGACGGCGTCGACTTCTTCCTCGTCCCGCCCGCCGAGGAAGGCGGGAAGCACGTCGCGATGGGTGCGGCGAACTCGTTCTCCGTCGCCGCGGGGTCGAAGCACCTCAACGAGATCGTGTACTTCCTCAACTGGATCCACACCGATCCCGCCGCACGCCAGATCATCGTCGACGTGACCGGAGCATCCCCTGGAGGCGATCCCGCGCAGGAGATGCCCACGGTCGAAGAGGGATCCCTCATCGAGGATGCTCTCGCGATGGCGGCGCAGGTCGGTGCTGACGACGGCCAGATCGACTTCATGGCGAACTCGACGGCCGGCATCTATGCGGGCTCCATCATTCCCGAGTCCCAGCTGCTGCTCACGGGGAAGATCTCCGGCCAGGAGTTCGTCACTCGCGTCCAGGCCTTCTACGAGCAGGAGCTCGCGGGCTGATCATGACCGATTCCCCCTCTCCTCGTCGGGCTGCCGCCCGTTCGGCAGCCCGACGAGGCATCCTGACGAGCTGGCTCTTCGTCGCCCCTGCGCTCCTCGCCTACATCGGCTTCGTCATCTATCCGCTCATCAGCGGCGTCCAGTACTCGTTCTACCGCTGGAACGGAGTCGGACCGTCCGAGTGGATCGGCTTCGCGAACTACGTTCGGGTCTTCACGGACGCGACGTTGCTCGGCTCGATCGCCAACGCATTCATCCTGATCGCGTACTTCACGGTGATCCCCGTCGCGGCCGGACTCATGTTGGCGACGCTGATCCGCTCGATGAAGCCCGGCTTCTTCTCGAGCGCATCGCAGACGATCCTGTTCCTCCCGCAGATCATCCCGCTCGCGGCCGCCGGCATCGCTTGGTCCTGGATGTATGCGCAGACCGGTGCAGTCAACCAGATCCTCAATGCTGTCGGCCTCGGCGTCCTCGCACGCCCGTGGCTCGGCGACTTCCAGACCGCGCTGCCCGCGGTCGGCCTGATCGGCTCCTGGGTGCTGACGGGACTGTGCACCGTGCTGTTCCTCACCGGCATCGGCAAGATCGACCAGTCGCTCTATGAAGCAGTACGGCTGGACGGCGCGAGCTGGTGGCGGGAGTTCTTCACGATCACGATTCCCGGCCTCCGCCAGGAGATCGCGGTGCTCGTGACACTCACCGTCATCGCCGCGCTGAGCAGCTTCGACATCATCTACACCACCACGCTCGGCGGCCCGGGGCGCGCGACTCTCGTTCCCGGCATCTCGATCTATCGCATCGGCTTCACGCAGAGTGACGTCGGTCTCGCATCAGCGTTCGGAATCGTCCTGATGCTGCTCGTGCTCGCGTGCGTGCTCCCCATCCAGCGTCTGGCGAGAGTGAGAGACCGTTGATCGTCAACAAATCGGAAGTGATCATCGGCCGGGTCATCCTGGTCCTGGTCCTGATCCTCACACTCATCCCGCTCGCGAACATGTTCTCGGCGGCGCTGCAGCCGGCCGACGAGAACCCCACCGGCCTCACGTGGCCGTCCGACCCGCAATGGGGCAACTTCGCGCAAGCATTCGAGACCGGCCATGTCTTCCAGCTCATGGGGTCGAGCCTGTTCATCGTGGCATTCGTCGTGCCGATCAGCCTGGTCATCGCGACGCTGGCGGGATACGCACTCGGCAACCTGCGGATGAAGGGCGGACGATTCGTCTTCGTCTTCCTGCTCCTCGGCCTGACCATTCCGTTCGAAGCGTTGATCATCCCGCTCTACTACCAGATCCAGAGCCTGGGGCTTCTGAACACGCAGTGGGCCATCATCCTGCCGTTGATCGGTCTATACATGCCCTTCAGCGTGATCTGGATGCGTGCGCACTTCGTCGGCGTTCCTCCCGAGCTCTCCGAGGCGGCTCGCGTCGATGGTGCCACGACCCTGCAGGAGTTCATGCGGATCCAGCTTCCGCTGGCCCGCCCCGCGCTCTCGGCGCTCGCGATCCTGCTGTTCCTCTGGACCTGGAATCAGTTCCTGCTTCCGGTGGTTCTCGTCGCTGATCCCCTCAACCGCACGGTCGCCGGTGCCCTGACCTTCTTCCAGGGCCAGTACTCATCGAGCATCCCGCTCCTGAACGCCGGCGCCCTCTTGATCATCGTCCCCACGATCATCGTGTTCGTGGTGTTCCAGCGGCAATTCATCCAGGCGCTCCTCCAGGGCGCGGTCAAGGGCTGAACCCGCCCCTCCCCAGAGGGTCTCGGCGCCCCGACACCCTCTCCTATCGAAGCGGATCCACTGTGACCTTCACTCTTCCTGCCCATTGGGTGTGGGACTTCTGGCTCGCGGATGACGGCGACCAGTTCCACATGTTCTACCTGCACGCGCCGAAGTCACTCGGCGACCCGCAGCTCAGGCACCGCAATGCGCGTATCGGCCACGCGACCTCTTCCGACCTGAAGCGCTGGACGGACCATGGCGAGGTGCTGCGGCCCGGTCACCCGGAGGACTACGACGGGAGCGCCACCTGGACCGGCTGCGTGGTACGGGACGAGCGGGGAACGTGGACGATGTTCTACACCGGGTCCCGCTTCCTCTCCCCGGACACCAACGCGAACATCGAGACGATCGGAATCGCGACCTCCAGCGATCTGCACTCCTGGACGAAACTGCCCGGACCGGTCAGCCGTGCGGACGACCGGTGGTACGAGACGCTCGGATCATCGGACTGGCCGGAGGAGGCCTGGCGGGATCCGTGGGTGTACCGCGACCCGGACGACGAGCGGTGGCACATGCTCATCACCGCTCGAGCCCCGGACGGAGAGCTCCACGATCGCGGCGTGATCGGGCACGCGATCTCCGACGACCTCGTCACCTGGTCTCCCGCCGCGCCGCTGTCGGCACCCGGAGCCGGCTTCGCGCATCTGGAGGTCCCTCAGATCGTGGAGATCGATGGCCGCCTGGTCCTTCTCTTCTCCTGCGACACGGCCCACCTCGCGTCGCGACGACGGCCGCGTGGTGGGGGCATCTGGAGCGTCGAGATCGATTCGATCCGGGACCCGTTCGCGGTCGAAGGCGCGACGCTCCTGGTGCCGGAGGAGCTCTACAGCGGTCGACTGATCCGAGATCGGACCGGTGCCTGGCAGATGCTCGCCTTTCGTAACACGACAACGGAAGGCGACTTCCTCGGCGTGCTCACCGACCCGATGCCCGTCGGATGGACGGATGACGGCGGCCCGCTCACACTCCTCACGACCCCGGAAGAAGCACATGCGCACTGAGATCCACGGCACCGTCGCAACAGGGTTCGAGAGTGTCCGAGAGGCCTTCTCCTCCGGCTTCGACGACAAGCCCGATATGGGCGCCGCGCTCGCGATCATGCGCGATGGGCGCGTCATCGCCGACCTCTGGGGCGGTGTCTCGGATGAGCGTCAGCGGACACCGTGGTCGCAGGACACCGTGAGCGTGATCTTCTCGTGCACCAAGGGCCTGGTCTCGATCCTGGCGGCCCGACTCGTGCAGGAAGGCCGGCTCGACTACGACGCGCGCGTCTCCCGGTACTGGCCGGAGTTCGCCGCAGCGGGCAAGTCCGAGGTCAGGGTCAAAGACCTTCTGGCTCACCGTTCCGGCGTATCGGCGCCGCGCCTGCCTCTGCGGACCGAGGATCTCCAGGACTGGGAACTCGTCGTCGCCCGTCTCGCTGCGCAGCAGCCGCTGTGGGAGCCGGGCACCGGATACGCGTACCATGCGATCACACACGGATGGCTGATCGGCGAGGTGATCCGCCGTGTGACCGGGCGCACCTTGGGTGAATACTTCGCGGAGCTCGTCGCGACTCCGCGGCGACTCGACGCATGGATCGGGTTGCCTCCCGCGAAGCACACGCGCGTCGCGCACATGCAGGTCGGCTCGACTCTCCGGGCGTTGACGGCGGAGCAGTCCGCCTCCCGCGAGGTCGGCGTCGTGGATTGGAGCGAGCGGGCCATGACGCTCGGAGGAGCGCTTCCCCCTGAGCTGATCGGCCCGGGGCCCGACGACGGGTTCAACTCCCCCGCCATCCAGGCGGCGGAGATACCCGGCGCCGGCGGGATCGCCTCGGCTCGTGCGCTGGCCGGCATCTGGTCGGCGGTGATCTTCGAGCCCCAGGGCGAACGCCTCCTCGATGACGCGACGCTGGCGGCAGCCACCAACGTGCAGAGCGAAGGGCCTCCCGTGTGGGACGTGCCCGGCCCGTGGCCGCGCTGGGGCATGGGCTTCCAGCTCGACTCGGAGGCGCGTCGCTATCTGACTCCGACGTCGTTCGGACATGATGGCGCGGGAGGTCAGGTCGCCTTCGCGGACCCCGCATCGGGAATCGGGTTCGCGTTCCTCACGAATCAGATGGAGGCGATCGACGATGTCCGGGCCACCCGGATCATCGACGCGCTGCGCGACTCGCTGTCGTTGTAGACCCCGGCAGGATCACCGCGGGACGGCCACCGCGCATCGGTCGGCACCATATTCGACCCCGAGCGGCACGGTCTGTTCGATCACCGGCTCGCCGAGCACCCAGGTGACCTTCACAGCATCCCAGCGCGTCGCATCGCCCGAGGGCGGTGCGTGACCCACCAGCAGAAGGACGGCGTGCTCCGCACCCTGTTCGCCGGCGGTCACATGCTGTCCTTCGTCGCGGACGATCCGCTCGATCTCCGCATCGGAGAGCTCGGCAAGGGGAGGAAGACCCGCCAGGACGACCGCCGATGTCACCGACACGTCATCCCGTCCGAACTCCATGGCTCTCGACAACGAACCGCTGAAGAGCGGAGCGAGCTCGACCACGACATACACGTCCGCACCCGTCGGGGTCTCGCTCACCCGGCACTCCCGTGGAACGGTCACGGCCAGCACTCCCTCCGAAGGAGTGAACACGGATCGAACCAGGGCCGCCGCACCGAGGAGCAGGGCCGCACCGACGACGATCATCAGGACGACGGCCACAGTACGCCAGCCGCGACCGATCCGCGCGATGTGAGCGTGCTCGACGACATGCACCCACTGCCGCCCTGCCTGTCCTGACGCACGACCGGCGGCCCCGTTCTCCTGGCTCATGACAGGGAGAACGTCCACCGGTGGACACTCGCGTGGGATCGCGGCGGGCGCAGTCCCGCAGAACCAGCATCCACGCCGACCTCCTCCGAAGACTGTGGTGGGGCGGGTGGGACTTGAACCCACGATCGTCGGGTTATGAGCCCGCTGCCTTGACCAGCTTGGCCACCGCCCCGTGTGTACCCAGCTTATCGGTGGCCAGGGCTCAGACCGGAGCGGCGAGACTGTGGGTCCGGCTGTGCCGCAGATAGATGTCGGCGTTGGCGATGAGACCCTCGCGCTCCTCGTCGCTGAGCGCACGCCGCACCTTCGCGGGGACACCAGCGACGAGCGACCCGGCGGGAACGACGGTACCCCCGAGGACGACCGCGCCCCCGGCGATCAGACACCCTTCTCCGATCACGGCACCGCTGAGGATCACGGCGCCCATGCCGACCAGCGAGCCGTCGCCGATCGTGCATCCGTGCACCACGGCATTGTGCCCGACGGAGACCTTCGCCCCGATGTGCACGGGGTGGCCATCGTCGACGTGGACCGAGACGTTGTCCTGCACGTTGCTGTCGACGCCGACCGTGATCGTCGCCGAATCCGCACGCAGCACGGCGTTGTACCAGACGCTGGCCCCGGCAGACAGAGTCACTGCCCCGATGAGACGAGCGCCGTCGGCGACGAAGGAGTCTTCGGCGATCGACGGAGTGTGCTCTGGAAGGCTGAGGACGGACGCGCCCGCTGCGATGCTCATGAGGCGAGACTATCCTCACGAGGGCGAAAATCCGCGTGTTTCCGCGTGTGTAAGCCGAGCCTCAGCTTGCTTGCGGAATGTCTGAGGCTGAGTAGCGTTGTCTTCATCAGGTACGAGAAGGCACCACGGAGGAGCACAAGATGAGCAAGGCACAGACCGTTTCCACCACCGCCAGCGACCCGACCGTGGCGGCTGCCGCAGCGCAGTTCCTCTCCCCGGTCGTCCTGGGTCTCGAGGCGCTCACCGTCAACGGCAAGCAGGCGCACTGGCACGTCCGTGGCGCGAACTTCATCGGCGTCCACGAGCTGCTGGACACCATCGTCGCCCATGCCGGCGACTTCGCCGACACGGCTGCAGAGCGCATCGTCGCCCTCGGCCTCCCGATCGACGCGCGACTGAGCACCGTCGCCGAGAAGGCCGGCTCCAGCGCCGTGCCCGCCGGTTTCACTCAGTCGGACGAGCTCGTCCGCGCGGTCATCTCCGACATCGACGCGATCCTGGTCGACGTCAAGGCCGCGATCGACGGTCTCGACGAGGTCGACCTCACCAGCCAGGACGTCGCGATCGAGATCATGCGCGGCCTCGAGAAGGACCGCTGGTTCCTCGTGTCGCACATCGCCGCGTAACTCGCGTCTCAGAGAGAAGGGGCACCGGGATTCGTCCCGGTGCCCCTTCTCTCTGCTCGTTCTCCGTGCCCGCTCAGGCGACGTGAGTGATCCGACCGGCGAGGACGGTCGCCGCAACCGGCATGTTCCGCAACTCGGTCGCGGTCGACATCTGCGGATCCAGGCCGGTCAGCACGATGTCTGCTGGCTCACCGGGCCGGATCGACGAGCGCACGCTCGCCTGCAGCGCCCGATCGACGCTCACGCGCTCTTCCGGATGCCACGGCTCCCGATCGTCATCCGTGCGGTGCACCGCGGCGGCGATCGCCTGCCAGGGATCGAGCTCCGCGACGGGAGCGTCCGAACCGAACCGCACCTCGACTCCGGCATCGAGCAGCGACGCAAGGGGATACCCGATCGCCGTCTGCTCCGCCCAGTGCCGTCCGACCAGGTCCCGGTCGTCCAGAGCATGCTGAGGCTGCACACTGGCGACCACGCCGAGACGCGCGAATCGGGCGAGATCGGCGTGACGCACGAGTTGCGCATGTTCGATCGTGCCGGTCGCGCCGCTCACGGTGAACGCGTCGAGCGCGGAGGTGGTCGCCCTGTCGCCGATCGCGTGCACGGCCACGCTCAGCCCCGCGCCGGTCGCCGTCACCAGCGCATCGATCAGGGCGTCGCGAGGCACATTCAGAACCCCGAAGTTCTCCGGGTCCCCCGGGTACGCGTGCGAGCATGCGGCGGTGCGCGTGCCGAGCGAGCCGTCGGAGATGATCTTGAGCGGTCCCACCCGAACGAGTCCACGCCCGGCGGACGGAGCGTCCTCTGACCCGAGGATATCCCCGGTGTGCAGGCCGGCGGCGATCGCCCTGTCCAGGTCGAACGAGTACACAGCGAACTCCACGCGGTGCGCCGCGAACCCGGCTGCGATCCGGCGCGGCCACGCTTCTGCGTTCCACGCCATGTCGAAGTCGACGAGTCCGGTGACACCGCGCGACGCGGCCTGCTCCCCTGCGTGCTGCACCGCACGATCACCGTGTGCGGGGTCGACAGCGTTCAGACGCCGCGAGATCTCGAAAGCGTCCTCCTCGCGAAGGATCCCGTCGGGGCTGCGGAACCCCTCACGCTGGAGAGCTGCGGAGTTCAGCCAGACGCTGTGCACGTCGGCATTGATAAGGTACGTCGGCACACCGCCGGTCGCGGCATCCAGCGTGAACAGATCGGGGGCGTCGCTCCACAGGGCGTCTCGATAGCCGCTGCCGACCCGACGACCGTCGGCCAGCGGCGCGACGTGCGTCATCCGCCGAGCCGCCTCCGCGGCGGATCCGACCTGCCCCAGAGGCTCGCGCTCAGCTGCCAACGCCCACTGCACGGTGTGGACGTGGTTATCCCAGAGCCCGGGCACCGCCCATGCGCCGTCGCCATCGAGCACCTGGCCCTGGGGCCGCAGGCTCCCGGTCGGTGCGATGTCGACGATCTGCCCATCCGCGATCTGGATGTCGACCGGTTCGTCGTCGAGCAGGAAGTCTCGCCCCGGCCCGGCGACGCGCACGGCGCGGATCATCGCGATCGGCTCGCTGGACGGGGATCTCTCACGCATGTTCTCAGCCTCGGTTCGACGGGATCGGTGCAGGTCGCGTCACGCCTGGCAGCGCGGGCACCAGTACAGCTTGCGGGCGCCGATCTCCTCGAGGGCGATCTCGGTACCGCAGACACGGCAGGGCAGGCCCGCGCGATGGTAGACCCAGTGCCGGTCGTCTCTGCTGGCCATCGCGGCGCGGTACTCCTCGGCCGACAGGTCGTCCATCGTCATCATCTGCCCGGTCTCGACACCGATCGCGAGCAGTCGGACCCAGTCCCGCCACAGCGCGCGGACCGTTTCCTCACGGACGTCGCGCCCCGGGGTATGCGGGTTCAGACGCTGTCGGAAGAGCATTTCGGCGCGGTAGACGTTGCCGATACCGCTGACCACCGACTGATCCATCAGCAGGAGCGCGATCGCCGTCTGCTTCTTCGCGACCGCGCGGACGAAGCGCTCTTCGTTCTCGGCAGGGTCGCCGACCAGCGGGTCCGGTCCGAGTTTGGCGACGGTCGCGAGCATCTCTTCCGGTGTCTGCAGCACGCACGCGGTCGGACCGCGCAGATCCGCTGCCGTGATGTCCGTCAGGAGGCGCAGCCGCACCTGTCCGACCACGGGCGGCGGCCACTCCATCCCCTCGTCGACCAGTCCCTTGGTCTGCTCGGACATGCGCACGTGCACGCGCGTACGTCGGGGAGCGCCGATGGATGCGAGCGAGTTCTCCCCCGCATCATCGAGGATCGCCTCGTCCAGATCCGTGCCGCGCTGGTTCGTCTGGCCCATGCGACCGTTCGCGGAGGCGATCGTGGGGTCGACGAGGATCTCGCCCGCGAAGTCCCACGCGCCGTAGAGCCCGAGGTGCACGCGCAGCCACAGGTCGCCCTCGGTCTCGAGGAACATCTGCTTGCCGACCGCCTGCACGCTCACTGCGGCGCGGCCGTCGAGGACGGCGGCGCCCTCGGCGAAGCGTCCCTGCGGACTCGATGCCGACAGCGTCTTGCCGACGAAGTTGCGGTCGAACTGCCGCGCGATCCGATGGACGGAATGGCCCTCGGGCATGTCAGGCCCGAGGATCCGGAAGCAGTGAGCCGTCGCGCTCGAAGTCGGCGATCTGTCCGATGCGGCGCACGTGGCGCTCGTCACCCGAGAACGGGGTGGCGATGAAGCGATCGATCAGCGTGATGACCTCGTCGAAGCTGTGCTGGCGCGCGCCGATCGCGATGACGTTCGCGTCGTTGTGCTCGCGCGCGAGCTCCGCGGTCGACAGGTTCCAGACCAGGGCCGCACGAATCCCCTCGACCTTGTTCGCCGCGATCTGCTCGCCGTTGCCCGAACCGCCGAAGACGATGCCGAGCGCCTCGACGCCGGCAGCCTGGTCGCGCACCACGGCCTGCGCCGCACGGATGCAGAACGCGGGGTAATCGTCGACCGCGTCGTAGACGATCGGGCCGTGATCGACGACATCGTGCCCTGCGGAGCGCAGATGGTCCTGCAGCTGCGTGGAGAAGTCGAGACCGGCGTGATCGGTGGCGATATGGATGCGCATGGCTACCATCCTAGGATCGGTGCGCTCCCCGGACTGTCTCAGGGGACGATGCCGGCGGCGGCGGGCTTGAATCCGGCGCGGACGTTCTCGCAGCAGCCGGGACGGCAGACGTCGAAAGCACCGGGGAGTGCCGTGACGTGCGGCCGCTCCGCGTTCGGAGTCCCCTGCAGACGCTCCTGGATGAGATCGACGATGCCCGCGACGAATGTCGGCGAGATGCCGGGGGTGGGAGTGCGGATGAAGCGGAGCCCCGCCTCTTCCGCGGCCTCCGCCGCTTCTGTGTCGAGGTCCCAGAGCACCTCCATGTGATCGCTCATGAAACCGACGGGTACCACGGCCACAGCCTTGCGACCACGGTCTCCGAGCTCGCCGATCACATCGCAGACATCGGGCTCGAGCCACGGCTGCGACGCGGGGCCGGAACGCGACTGGTACACGAGCTCCCACGACACGTCCGCCGCGGCGGGATTGGACTGTCTCACGCGATCCATCACCCATTCCGCGACGGCGAGGTGCTGAGCCGCGTACGCCCCTCCCTCGCCCCAGTCGATGTCGCGCGCGCCGGAGCGCTCGGCGTCTGCGGTCGGGATGCTGTGGGTGGAGAACAGGATCTGGATATCGGCGGGGGCGACACCCTCGGCGAGGAAGCCCTCGATCGCGTCACGCACGCCGGTCTCGAAGGCGTCGACGAATCCCGGGTGGTCGTAGAAGGGGCGGATCTTGTCGATCGTCACAGTGTCGCCCAGCCCGGTCTCCTCGAGCACCCGCGCGAAGTCCTCGCGATACTGACGGCAGCTCGAGAACGAGCTGTACGCGCTGGTGGCGAAGGCCAGAAGAGTGTTGTGTCCGTGCTGGGACGCTTCGACCACGACCTCTTCGAGGTAGGGGGTCCAGTTCCGGTTGCCCCAGTACACGGGCAGATCGATGCCGCGGCGGGAGAGCTCGGCCTGCAGAGCCTCCTTGAGCACGCGGTTCTGCCCGTTGATCGGGCTGATGCCGCCGAAGTGGCGATAGTGGTGCGACACCTCTTCCAGGCGCTCGTCGGGGATGCCGCGGCCGCGCGTGACGTTGCGCAGGAAGGGGATCACGTCGTCCTGGCCCTCCGGTCCGCCGAAGCCCGCCAGGAGGATTCCGTCGTACGCGACGGGCGTCGTCACGTACGGCTCACCGCTCGCGGAGGCGGCAGAAGCAAAGGGAACGATGTTCGGCTCGATCGCAGTCACGTCTCTATCCTTTCATCTCCGCGGAGTGAGGGCGCGCGTCCGCCTGGCGTAGGCTGTCATGGTTGCCGTAGGCGCCAACTGCGCCAACCCCGGTGACGTCCCCTCACCCCTGGGAGTACAGCTGTGCCTGGAGAGAACCTCACACGTGTCGAAGCGCAGGAGCGCCGCGACGTCATCGACACGCAGTCGTATGAAGTCGCACTCGATCTGACAAAGGGTTCCGAAGTGTTCGGCTCCCGCAGTGTCGTGCGCTTCACCGCGACGCCGGAGAGCTTCACGTTCATCGACCTCATCGCCCGCGAGGTCCGCGAGATCTCGCTGAACGGCGAGCAGCTGGACCCGAACGAGGTCTTCGCCGACTCGCGGATCGCGCTCGACGGTCTGCAGGCCGAGAATGTGCTCGTGGTCGACGCGGACTGCCTCTACACGAACACCGGCGAGGGACTGCATCGCTTCGTCGACCCCGTCGATGACGAGGTCTACCTCTACTCCCAGTTCGAGGTTCCCGACTCGCGGCGGGTGTTCGCCGTCTTCGAGCAGCCCGACCTGAAGGCGACGTTCCAGTTCACGATCACGGCACCCGCGGCGTGGAAGGTCGTCTCCAACTCCCCCACCCCCGAGCCCATCGTGCACGATGACGACTCGATCGCGACGTGGGGCTTCGAGCCCACTCCCCGCATCTCCTCGTACATCACCGCTCTCGTCGCCGGCCCCTACGAATCGACGTTCTCGGAGCTGACCAGCGCTTCCGGCCGGGTCATCCCGCTCGGCGTCTACGGCCGCAAGAGCCTGTGGCAGCACCTCGACGCGGACTACATCTTCGACAAGACGCGCGAAGGCTTCGCCTACTACGAGTCGAAGTTCGGCGTCCCGTACCCCTTCGCGAAGTACGACCAGCTCTTCGTGCCCGAGTTCAACGCGGGTGCGATGGAGAACGCCGGCGCGGTGACGTTCACCGAGACCTACGTGTTCCGCAGCAAGGTGACCGACGCCGTCAAGGAGCGTCGTGTCGTCACGATCCTGCACGAGCTGGCTCACATGTGGTTCGGCGACCTCGTCACCATGAAGTGGTGGAACGACCTCTGGCTCAACGAGTCGTTCGCGGAGTGGGCGTCCACGATCGCCACGGCTGAGGCCACAGAGTGGACCGAGGCGTGGACCACCTTCAACGCCATGGAGAAGACCTGGGCGTACCGTCAGGACCAGCTTCCCTCCACACACCCGATCGTCGCCGAGATCAACGATCTCGAAGATGTGCAGGTCAACTTCGACGGCATCACCTACGCCAAGGGCGGATCGGTGCTCAAGCAGCTGGCCGCCTGGGTCGGCATCGAAGCGTTCTTCGCCGGTGTCTCGCAGTACTTCCAGAAGCACTCGTGGGGTAACACCGAGCTCAGCGACCTGCTCGTCGAGCTCGAGGCCACCAGCGGTCGCGACCTCAGCACCTGGTCGAAGAAGTGGCTGGAGACCGCGGGGGTGAACACGCTCGAACCGGTCATCGCCGACGACGCCAACGGCGTCATCTCGCGCTTCGCCGTGACGCAGACCGCGCCGGCCGATTACCCGACGATCCGCCCCCACCGCCTGGGGATCGGCTTCTACACGCTCGCGGACGGTTCGTTGACGCGCACGCACTACGTGGAGGTCGACGTCGACGGCGACCGCACAGAGGTGCCGGAGCTGCAGGGCATCGCACGTCCCGACCTCGTGCTGCTCAACGACAACGATCTCGCCTACGCGAAGATCCGCCTGGACGAGAAATCCCTCGCGACAGCGATCACGCACCTCGCCGACATCCACGACCCGCTCGCCCGCTCGCTCGTCTGGGGCGCCGCCTGGGATCAGACCCGCGATGCCGAGAGCGCCGCATCGGACTACATCGACCTGGTGCTCGGCAACATCGGCCGCGAGACCGAGTCGACCACGGTCCGCACGACGCTCGCGCAGTTGCGCACCGCCGTGAACCTGTACGTCGCCCCCGAGCAGCGGGCACAGGCACGCCTCAAGGTCGCGGACGGCCTCTGGGCCCTCGCCGAGTCCGCGGCATCCGGCAGCGATAGCCAGCTGCAGTTCGTGACGGCGTTCGCCAACTCCCTCGTCACTCCGGAGCACGCCGGTATCGTCGGCCGTCTGCGCTCGGGCGAGGAGACACTCGCCGGGCTCGACATCGATGCGGACCTCAGCTGGCAGCTGCTGGTCGGTCTCGCCACGATCGGCGCCACGGATGCCGCGACGATCGACGCCGCGCTGGCCGCCGACAACACGGCCAAGGGTGGCGAGTTCGCCGCGCAGGCACGGGCCGCACTGCCCGACTCCGCCTCCAAGAAGGCCGCCTGGGAGTCGCTGATCGAGCGCGATGACGCTCCCAACACGATCGTCCGTTCCGCCGCGCTCGGCTTCGTGCACCCGGCAGGCGTCGACGTGCTCGCCGAGTTCGTTCCGGCGTACTTCGACATGCTGCTCCCCATCTGGGAGTCGCGCAGCTACCAGATCGCGCAGTACCTCATCGTCGGTCTCTTCCCGACGGCCCTGGCGAACGTCGAGCTGCGCGATGCGACCAGAGCATGGCTGTCGGCGCACCAGGACGCGGCGCCCGCGCTGCGCCGTCTGGTGCTCGAGAACCTGGCCGACGTCGAGCGCTCGCTCGCTGCGCAGTCGCGCGACGCCGACGACTGACACGACACGCCTCGTCGATCGGGCCTCTGCGCGGTGCATCCAGCCCGCGCAGAGGCCCGATCGCTAGGATCTGGTACTGATGATGATCCCCTTCGACGTGACTCCCTCCCCCGCGCCTTCCGCCATTCCCGTGTGGTTGCAGCCGATACTCGAGGTGCTGGCGAAGGTGGGATGGAAGGCCCTCGCGGTCGCCGTGATCATCGCGAGCTGCGTGGTGGTCGGCCTCATTCTCCGGGTCGTGATCCGGCGAGTGGTGCACCGTATCGTCGACAGTGCGAAGAGCAAGGCGTCGGTCGACGACACCCAAGCCCTGGAGCGCTCTCCGCTCGCCGACATGCGCCTGGTGCAGCGCACCCGCACGCTCGGCACGATCCTGCAGAACATCGTGAACGTGATGCTCGTCGTCATCGCGATCGTGCTGATCGTCAACGCGCTCGACAACACTCTGCTCGGCTCCCTCACCCTCCTCACCGCCGCGGTCGGCGCCGGTCTTGGTTTCGGTGCCCAGAACATCGTCAAGGACGTGTTGAACGGCATGTTCCTGGTGGCGGAAGACCAGATCGGCATCGGCGACGTCGTCGACCTCGGACTCGCCAGCGGTGTCGTGGAGTACGTCAGCGTGCGCATCACCCAGGTCCGCGATGTGAACGGCACCCTCTGGTACGTGCGCAACGGTGAGGTCACCCGCATCGGCAACATGTCCCAGGGGTGGGCACGCGCGATCATCGATATCGGCGTCCCCACCGATGCCGACCTCGAGGTGGTCGAGCAGACCATGCTGGAGACCGCCCAGGCGCTTGCGAAAGACCCGAAGTGGCGCACCCGCATCGTCGAGAAGCCCGAGTTGTGGGGCCTGGAGGCGATCACCGGAGAGGCGCTCGTGGTCCGCGTAGTGATCAAGGCCCGCGCCAACGCCAAGGACGACGTCGCCCAGGAGCTGCGCAAGCGGCTGCGCGCCGCGCTCACCGAGAAGGAGATCGGCATCCCGAGCATGGAGGCCGTCACCCCCACGGGGCTCGAGGGCGCGCGACGGGTGCGCGGAGCCAACCCGCCCAAGACACGACCCAACGCCGTCACCGGGGTCCCCGTCATCCCCGACCGAGGAATCTGGCGCCGCAAGAAGCCGACCCAAGACGGGAGCACCCCGAAGTGACGTTCTACGAGGAGGTCGGAGGCCGCGAGACCTTCGCGAAGATCGTCTCGGTGTTCTACCGCGAGGTCGCGCTGGACCCCGTCCTCAAGCCGATGTATCCGGAAGAGGATCTGGGCCCCGCCGAGGAGCGCCTCCTGCTGTTCCTGGAGCAGTACTGGGGCGGACCGACCACGTACGGGGAGACCAGAGGACACCCGCGTCTGCGGATGCGGCACATGCCGTTCCACGTCGATCCGGATGCCCGCGATCGTTGGCTGCGACACATGCGCACCGCTCTCGATGAGGCGAAGTTGTCGCCTTTGCACGAATCGACGCTCTGGGACTACCTGGAGCGCGCGGCCTATGCCATGGTGAACACATTCGAGCCGTCGGGCATCGGCGCCGCCGCCGACGGACGCCCGACCCTCGAGTCCCGGTCACGTCAGGAATCAACGGAGAGCTGATGACGAAAACACCCCTGTCCACAGACGTCCTGGTGATCGGATGGGGGTTGGCCGGGCTCGTCGCGGCCGCTGAGGCGCTCGATGCCGGACGCCGCGTCATCCTCATCGACCAGGAACCCCGCACGAATCTGGGCGGTCAGGCCTGGTGGTCCTTCGGCGGACTCTTCTTCATCGACTCCCCCGAGCAGCGACGCATGGGCATCCGCGACTCGGTGGAGCTCGCGACGCAGGACTGGTTCGGTAACGCCGCCTTCGATCGCCCGGAGGACGAGTGGCCGCGTCGGTGGGCCGAGGCCTACCTGCAGTTCGCAGCCGGCGAGAAGCGGGCCTGGCTGCGCGAACGCGGTGTGGGCTTCTTCCCGGTCGTCGGCTGGGCGGAACGCGGCGGATACGGCGCCATCGGCCCCGGGAACTCCGTTCCGCGCTTCCACATCACCTGGGGCACCGGCCCCGGTGTCGTCGCCCCGTTCGCGGCCGCCGTCGAGCAGGGCGAGCGCGAAGGGCGCATCACGATCCTCCCGCGTCACCGCGTCACCGAGCTCGTCACCACCGACGGCGCCGTCACCGGAGCTCGCGGGGCGATTCTCACCTCCAGTGGAGCCGAGCGCGGCGTTCCGACGTCCCGCGAGGAGATCGGAGAGTTCGAGATCACGGCGGGAGCGACGATCGTGGCGTCTGGAGGCATCGGGGGAAACCACGACCTCGTGCGGGCGGCATGGCCGGAACGGCTCGGCACTCCCCCGGCGCACATGCTCACGGGCGTGCCCGCCTACGTGGACGGTTCCATGCACGCCGTCAGCGCCGCAGCCGGCGCTCGATTGATCAACGGCGACCGGATGTGGCACTACGTCGAGGGCATCACGAACTGGGACCCCGTGTGGCCCTCGCACGGCATCCGCATCCTGCCTGGGCCGTCCTCGCTGTGGCTGGATGCCACCGGCTCACGTCTGCCTGTCCCGCTCTTCCCCGGCTTCGACACGCTGGGCACGCTCGCCCATCTGCGCACCACCGGGTATGACCACTCGTGGTTCGTGACCTCGCGGCAGATCGTCGAGAAGGAGTTCGCGCTCTCCGGGAGCGAGCAGAACCCGGACCTGACCGGCAAGGACGTCAGCCTGCTCCTCAAGTCCCGTCTCGCGAAGGGGCCGACCGGTCCTGTGCAGGCCTTTCTCGACGAGGGGGCGGACTTCGTCGTCGAGAACGACCTCGAGTCGCTGCTGGAGCAGATGCGTCAGCACCCGGGCGGAGAAGTGCTCGACATCGACAACGTGCGCCGCGAGGTGATCGCCAGAGATCGGGAGATCGACAACGACTTCACGAAGGATGCACAGATCGGGATGCTGCGCTCGATGCGCGGATACCGCGGCGACAAGCTCATCCGCACGGCGGCGCCGCACCGCCTGCAGGACCCGTCGGCTGGCCCGCTGGTGGCCGTGAAGCTTCATGTCTTGACCCGCAAGTCGCTCGGCGGCATCAACACGGATCTCGACGGGCGTGCGCTCCGCGCGGACGGCCAGGTGATTCCCGGGCTGTTCGCGGCAGGAGAGGCCAGCGGGTTCGGCGGCGGCGGCGTGCACGGATACCGCGCGCTGGAAGGCACCTTCTTGGGCGGCTGCCTCTTCTCCGGCCGCCAGGCGGGTCGCGCCGCGGCGCGGTGAGCGTGCCGGCTACTCGGATGCGCCGGTGCCGCGGACGGCGGTGAGGCCCGTGGCCACCGGTCCGCGCGCAAGAACGTGTCCGCGTCGGAATGCCAGCCGGGTCCATCGCCCGGAGCGCGTCACCGGCACCTGCTCCTCGCCCGATATGAAACCGAGCGCATCGGCGGCGAAGGCGATCCCGCGGGGCAGGCCGGCGAGATCCTCATCGGGCTCGCCCCAGATCGCCGCCCGCAGCGCGCGGACGGCTTCCTCGCCTGCGCCGGGAGTCGCTCCCCTGGCGACGGCGGAGACACCCCACTGCGCGCGTCGGGCGATCACCGAGGCGTCCAGGGTAGTCAGCGGCTGCCAATCGGAGCGTGGCGGCGCGACTCCGGCCCAGGCGGGAGACAGCCCGGTCTCCGGCAACGCGAGGCTGCGCTCGTTCTCGCCTTCCGTGAGCGCGCTCACCACGATGTCGCACTGCAGTTCGGGGTCGGCATGCACGATGCGCATCGCCAGCACGGTCGGCGTCTGGTCGAACAGTCCGTGCGGCGCGAGCGCCGCAGTGGTCAGCGCCAGCACCCCGCCCGCGGCTTGAAGCCGCACCCCGTCGTCGGTGATCCGAGCCGCCCTCCCGACGAACGTGAGAACGTCCCTGGAGGTCTCGGCGTCGGCGAGGAGAAGCTGGTGCGGCACGCGTTCTAAACTACCAACGGTGCCGCGTGTGCGGCTGCGGAGAGGATGTTCATGAGCACGGAGAACCCTGCGGTCCGCAGCGTCGAGCGCCTTCTCGAGGTGCTCGACCTCGACTTCACGCAAGCCCGCACCACCGAGGACATCTTCGTCGGCGACTCGCATCCGATGCCGACGGGGCGGATCTACGGCGGGCAGGTGCTCGCTCAGAGCCTCATCGCCGCCGAGCGCACACTGCCGGAGGATCGCGCCGTGCACTCGATGCACGGCTACTTCCTGCGTCCCGGTGACGCCAGCCAGGGCATCACGATCGCGGTGGACCGCATCCATGACGGCCGCTCGTTCTCGACGCGGCGCTCGCAGGCGTACCAGAACGGTGTACCGATCTTCTCGATGATCGCCTCATTCCAGGACGAGGGACCCGGAGTCGAGCACGCGGAGCCCATGCCAGCCGACGTACCGTCGCCCGAGACGCTGCAGCCGGACGAGGATCGTGTGTCCGGCCTCGCAGGAGGTGCTCGGCGCATGCTGAGCGAACGCGCTGCCGACATCCGCCACGTCGAGCACCCGCTGTATCTCTCGAACGACTCGGAGCGGACGCCCCGCCAGGGCGTATGGATGCGGCTGCGCGCGCCGCTTCCGGACGATCCACGGCTGCACCGCGCCGCGCTCGCCTACCTCAGCGACATGTCGATCCAGGAGTCGATCCTGCGGGCGCATGGCCTGTACTGGTCGTTCCCGGGGCTCAAGGTCGCGAGTCTCGACCACGCGATGTGGTGGCACCGTCCGGCGCGCGTCGACGAGTGGCTGTTGTACGTGCAGGAGTCGCCGAACGCGCGCGGCGGCCGCGGCCTGGCGACGGGGCGGATCTTCACACAGGAGGGGGAGCTCGTCGCCAGTGTCGCTCAGGAGATCATGATCCGCGTCCCCGAAGGCACGGAGTAGCCTCGCGCGAGCCACCTCCGAACGCCGGCGTGCCCGTCAGCTCGGACGCCGGGCGTGCGGCTCCGCTCAGCGGTGGGTATAGGTGATGGAGGGGCCGACGAACGGCTCCCAGACATCGCGCATCTCCTGGGTGAGGCGCGTCGGGCGCCCCGTCGCGGCGTCCACGAGCACGATCACCGCGGTCGAGCGGGCGTAGAGCTCCCGCGGTGTCGCACTCGGATCGTTGTGCACCTCATAGCAGACCTCGACGCTGGATCCGCCGAGCTTGCCGAACCACATCTGCACCTCGAGCGGACGCCGCTGATACGGCACCGGCGCAAGGTACTCGATCTCCTGCCGCGCGATGAGCGTCAGGATGCCCTCATCGATCCCGGAGTCGAGCACGGCGGTCGACGGCGCCTCCTCGCCGGGACCCGCACGCCAGAACGCCCTGACCCGAGCTTCTTCGAGAAGCTTGAGCATCGAGGTGTTGTTGACGTGGTTGAACGCGTCCAGATCCCCCCAGCGGAGCTGGATGGGAATGTGCAGGCGTGGCCCCGGCGTCGAGTTCGACTCGCTCATCGTGGTCTCAGTCGCGCGTGAGCTTGCGGTGAGTGGAGCGGTGAGGCTTCGCGGCATCCGGGCCGAGGCGCTCGATCTTGTTCTCCTCGTAGGACTCGAAGTTGCCCTCGAACCAGTACCACTTGGCGGGAGCGTCGTCGGTTCCCTCGTAGGCGAGGATGTGCGTGGCGATGCGGTCGAGGAACCACCGGTCGTGGGTGATGACCACGGCGCAACCGGGGAACTCGAGCAGCGCGTTCTCGAGCGAGCTGAGCGTCTCGACATCCAGGTCGTTGGTGGGCTCGTCGAGCAGCAGCAGGTTGCCACCCTCCTTCAGCGTGAGGGCCAGGTTCAGGCGGTTGCGCTCACCACCGGAGAGCACGCCGGCCTTCTTCTGCTGGTCGGGTCCCTTGAAGCCGAACTTCGATACGTATGCACGCGACGGGATCTCGGTCTTGCCGACGGTGATGTAGTCGAGCCCATCGGACACCACCTCCCACAGCGTCTTGTTCGGGTCGATGTTGGAGCGCGACTGGTCGACGTAGCTGATCTTGACCGTCTCGCCGATCTTCAGATCGCCGCCATCGAGAGGCTCGAGTCCGACGATCGTCTTGAACAGCGTGGTCTTTCCGACACCGTTCGGACCGATCACGCCGACGATGCCGTTCGGCGGCAGGCTGAAGCTCAGTCCGTCGATCAGCACGCGATCGTCGAAGCCCTTCTGCAGCTTCTTGGCCTCGATCACGACGCTGCCGAGACGGGGACCGGCGGGGATCTGGATCTCCTCGAAATCGAGCTTCCGAGTCCGCTCCGCCTCCGACGCCATCTCCTCGTAGCGTGCGAGTCGCGCCTTCGACTTCGTCTGGCGGCCCTTCGCGCTGGAGCGCACCCAGTCGAGCTCCTCCTTGAGGCGCTTCGCGAGCTTCGCGTCCTTCTTACCCTGGATCTCGAGGCGCTCGCCCTTCTTCTCCAGGTAGGTCGAGTAGTTGCCCTCGTAGCCGATGAGCCGACCGCGGTCGACCTCGGCGATCCACTCGGCGACGTGGTCGAGGAAGTACCGGTCGTGGGTGATCGCGATCACCGCACCCTTGTACGCCTGCAGGTGCTGCTCGAGCCAGAGCACGCTCTCCGCGTCGAGGTGGTTGGTGGGCTCATCGAGGAGCAGCAGGTCGGGCTTCTGCAGCAGCAGCTTCGCGAGCGCGACACGTCGCTTCTCTCCACCGGAAAGCGGAGCGATCGCAGCGTCGCCCGGCGGGGTGCGGAGGGCATCCATGGCCTGGTCCAGCTGGGAATCGAGGTCCCAGCCGTCGGCGGCATCGATCTCTTCCTGGAGACCGCCCATCTCGGCGAGAAGCGCATCGAAGTCCGCGTCCGGGTCGGCCATGAGCGCCGAGATCTCGTTGAATCGGTCGACCTTGGCCTTGATCGCGATGCCGTCCTGGATGTTCTCCAGCACGGTCTTGGACTCATCGAGCTCCGGCTCCTGCATCAGAATGCCGACGCTGAACCCGGGAGAGAGCTTCGCCTCACCGTTCGACGGGGTGTCGAGGCCCGCCATGATCTTGAGGATCGTCGACTTACCGGCGCCGTTGGGGCCGACCATGCCGATCTTCGCTCCGGGGAGGAATGCCATCGTGACGTCGTCGAGGATGAGCTTCTCGCCCACCGCCTTACGCGCACGAACCATCGAGTAGATGTACTCAGCCACCGAAAACCGCTCCTTCTATTGGCGTCGAAGATCGACACTCCAGCCTACCGGCCCTGAACGGGGTCACCAGTCGATCGAGCGTGTGGTTCCGATCAGGCAGCGCCCTTCCGCCAGCTGCGGCATCACCGCAGTGACGACCTGCCCGGTCGACGGTCCGACCTGTCCGATCAGACACTCCTTCTCGCCCCATCTCACCGAGAACTGGAGGCTCTCTGCGGGGTTGCCCACCGTGGATGTGTCCTGCGTCACCTGCATCGTCGCTCTGTCGAACCCCGCGGCGACGAGCGCATCGATGTAGGCACGTCCGGCTCCGCGCTGGTCGGTCGACCAGACTGCCTCCGCCACGGCGGTGAACACCGGGAGATTGTCAACGGCGCTGCCATCGGGCTGTAGCGTCGGGGCCGAGTCCGTCGGCGTGACCGTCGGCGCGGGCGAGGCGCTGGTCGGAGGCTCCACCGGGCTCGGAGCGCAGGCCGCAAGGGTGAGGAGCAGCACTGCCGCTGCACCCGGCACGGCGATAGCGCGTCGTGCAGGAGATCCCGATCGTCGAAACACGACCCGAGTCTACGTGGCCCCGAATCCCCCGCTGCGCCCCGCCTGTTCGCCGCGGAGCGCAGCGACGGCTGCGCTCAGTGCGACAGCTCCGCGGAATCGACCGCTCCCGGCAGGCCGTCCCATGCGGACGCGAGCGGCATGGCGATGTCTGATTCATCCAGCTCTGCGTGCGAATCGGGTTCCGGCTCCGGGGGCGTGCGGCCCTGGCTCTCAGCCGCCGAGGCGCGCGGTGTGCGCAGATATGCCGTCGTCCCCCACCGAAGGTCATGCCCGATCGCATCGGCCTCGATGTCGACACTCGTGCCGTTCTTGCCGTTGCTCTCCCAGTTGCGGATCTTCAGGCGTCCCGTCACGATCACGCTGTCGCCGCAGCGGAGCGACGCCTTCGCGTGTTCTCCCAGCTGCCGGAATGCGGCGATCGAGAACCAGTTGGTCTCGCCATCGACCCAGGTCTGCGTCACCGGATCGAGCCGGCGGTGCGTGCTGGCGAGGCGGAAGTTCGTCACGGCGATCCCTCCGCGGGTCTGGCCGCGCACCGGATCGGTCGCGACTCTGCCCACGACGGTGAGTACTTCGGTCATCATCTCTCCTTCGTTCCCGGGACATCGCCCGGCGTGCACCCAGAGTGCGCGCTCGAGAGCGGTGACGGGTCCGCCGACCACGCGATCGGTGGAGAAGCCGTCAGCACACGGCGACGTGCAGGAAGGGCGGTGCGACGCCTCGGATTCCGGCGCCGGGCGAATGTCGGAGGTCGGTCATATGTTCGATAGCGGAAGGAGAATCCCATGTCCGACATCCAGATCACGTCATTACCCGAGGTACCTTTCGCGACACCTCGTCTGTCCTCATCGCGCGAGCATCTGGTCCGCGCCGCCGATCACCTCTGGCGCGTGCAAGACAGGGCAGAGAAGGTGCTCGGACATCTCCGCATCGTCGCCGATCCGCTCGGACTCCGCTATCGCGCCGAGCGATTGCACCTGGCTACGGGAACGTTCCGGATCATCGGAGAATTCTGGCGCGTGGACGACGCGGTCGCCGCGTTGCGTTACTCCTGAGTGCGGAACGTTGCCACTCCGGGGGCATGTGCGCTCGAATGCGAAGTGATGTCAGCCGAAGCAAGGTACGCACGCCTGGACAGAGCTCCGCGTGACAGCGGCACGGCCGTCGCCGCCATGTTCACGGTGCCGACACTCATGGCACCGACGCTTCGAGTACCGCTGAAGTCCGGTCGCCGGGTAGCCTAGTCACGCCCCCTCGTAGCTCAATGGATAGAGCAACGGCCTTCTAATCCGTCGGTTGCGCGTTCGAGTCGCGCCGAGGGGACCAATGCCTGAGAACGCAGTCGACTCGCGAAATGCCCGTCCCGCACACTCCTTGCAGGGTGTGGCGGTTTTGTGCGCGTCGGGCGGTCGACGATTTCCGGCCCGGGCGACGAGCGTGCTGTAATCCTGCTATGAACCTCGACGCGTCGACTTCTTCCCCACGTCCGGTCACCGGCCTCCCGAGGCGCACATTCGTCAAGACGGCGGTGTGGGCGGCGCCCGTCGTCGCCGCCGCGGTTGCGATGCCCCTCGCTGCAGCATCCGCCGGAGCGGGCGCGCGGAGTTTCACGCCGTCCATCACGGCAGCACTCGCGGTGCCGGATCAGTTCACGGGCCCCTTGACCTACGACGCCGGCATCGAATACACCACCTTCGTCAGCGACGACCCGGCGGCGGCGACCTTCACATGGGCTATCCACTTGGTGAATCGCTATGACGACAGCGTCGCTCCGATCCTGGTCGACTCCGGCACGGCGCTGATCGCGCGAGGCGACACCTGGACCACCGGTGGGACATTCGACACCTCCGCCACGCCACCCGGCACCTACCGTGCCACGATCACCGTCTCCACTCCTGCGTTGACGAAGGACACGTGGTCTGAGATCCGCCTCGCGTTGCCCCTGGCGCAGCCGCCGGTTCCGGCTCGCGAGGATCTGACACTCCAGCTCGACGCCGACTACGTCGCACCCGCCCCGGAGAATCTCAACCGCGCGCTGCTGCCCTGGGGTGTGGTGATCGGGTACACCGGCTCGGACACCGCACATTCCTACCTCTTCGGGTGGGGTCTGACGATTCGCCGAGCAGGCGACGCGGAGCCGGTCGTCGACACCGGGCCGACTGCGATCAGCGGACGCGCGTCGGTCGGCGCCCCTCAACATCATGAGGACGTCTTCTCGAACGACAACCTCGGCGTCGAGCCAGGCACGTACACGGTCACACTCACCGTGAACACCACTCCGGCGCTCACCACCGAGAAGACGGTCGTCGTCCCGACCTGACACGAACGAGGGCGCACACCTCCGACGGTCTGAGGACTCCCATCGGTCGTCGCTTCCGCGTCAGGAAACCGATGTCGGGTCCGTCGATAGGATGACGACATGGTATCTGCGTCCGAGAATGATCGACTCGTCTGGATCGACTGTGAAATGACGGGGCTCGATCTCGCGATCGATGAGCTCGTCGAGATCGCCGTGGTCATCACCGACTTCGAGTTGCGGCCTGTCGATCCCGGCTTCCAGATCGTGATCCGTCCCAGCGACGCGGCATTGGCGAACATGAACGACTTCGTCACCTCGATGCATGAGAAGTCAGGTCTCATCACCGAGATCCCGCTCGGAGTATCTCTCGCCGAGGCGGAGGCGCAGACACTCGCTTACATCAAGCGGTTCGTGCCGCTCGAGCGCAAGGCTCCTCTGGCGGGAAACACGATCGGCACCGACCGGATGTTCCTCGCGAAGTACATGACCGATGTGGATCAGTGGCTGCACTACCGGAATGTCGACGTGTCCAGCATCAAGGAGCTCTCGCGCCGCTGGTATCCCCGCGTCTTCTTCCAGGCGCCCGCCAAAGACGGCGGTCATCGCGCACTCGCCGACATTCTCGAATCGATCCGAGAGCTCCGGTACTACCGTGAAGCGGTGTTCGTCGAGGAGCCGGGACCATCGAGCGACGACGCGCGTGACATCGCGACCCGCACCGTGTCAGAGTTCACCCCGAACATGTAATAGACTCGTGTGGTCGCCCGCTCCGGTGGGCACATGGTGGGTATAGCTCAGCTGGTAGAGCGCTGGCTTGTGGTGCCGGATGTCGCGGGTTCGAGTCCCGTTACTCACCCCATCACGAAAAGGTCCGAATCGAAAGGTTCGGGCCTTTTCGCGTTTCCGTTCTTGGATCTGCTCCACCCTGGCAGGGAATACCCCCTAGGGGTATCCTGTTGTTCTCGGAGTAGCCACGAAGGGAACGTCATCATGACGCAGCACCAGCAGCCGGCACCCGGCTCGCACGCGACACACGCAGCGCACACGGAGCAGCACGCCCACCGCGACCTCGCCGGGCGCGACCAGCACGACATAGACGACCAGCCGGCCCATCACGCGGCGTCCGACGCACACGCGAAGCACGCGGGACACACCGGGAACGACGGCCACGGCGACGGCGGCCACGCCGCGCACGGCGGGCACGCCGGCCACGCCGGCCACACCGATCGATTCCGCCGGCTGTTCTGGATCATGCTCGTGATCGCGGTTCCCGTCGTCGCGACCTCGCCGATGTTCGCGATGATTCTGGGATACCAGGTTCCCGGCTGGGCGCAGTGGGTCGCTCCCGCGCTCGGAACGGTCATGTACGCCTGGGGCGGCACGCCCTTCCTGACCGGCGCGGTGAGCGAGATCCGGTCCCGCAAGCCGGGCATGATGCTGCTCATCGCGCTCGCGATCACTGTCGCGTTCCTTGCTTCCTGGGGTGCGAGTCTGGGACTGCTGCACCACGAGCTCGAGTTCTGGTGGGAGCTCGCGCTCCTCATCGTGATCATGCTGCTCGGTCATTGGATCGAGATGCGTTCGCTCGCCCAGACCACATCAGCCCTGGACTCGCTCGCCGCACTCCTCCCCGACGAGGCCGAACGCGTCGAAGGCGACCGGATCGTCGTGGTGCCGCCGTCGGTTCTGGGCCTCGGAGATGTCGTGGTCGTGCGTCCGGGAGGACGGCTGCCCGCCGATGGCATCGTGATCGAAGGAAGCGCGAGCGTCGATGAGTCGATGATTACGGGAGAGTCCGCACCGGTTCGCCGGGACGCGGGTGATCGCGTGATCGCGGGCACCGTCGCCACCGACTCGGGCCTTCGCGTCGAAGTCACGGCGATCGGTGGCGACACCACCCTCGCCGGCATCCAGAAGCTGGTCGCCGACGCCCAAGCGTCGTCGTCCCGCGCACAGCGGATCGCCGATCGGGCTGCCGCATGGCTGTTCTGGTTCGCACTCGGAGCTGCCGCCATCACGGCCATCGTGTGGACGCTCGTGGGGGCACCCGACGAAGCCGTGATCCGTGCGATCACCGTCCTGGTGATCGCCTGCCCCCATGCGCTGGGCCTTGCGATCCCGCTGGTCGTGTCCATCGCGACGGAGCGTGCGGCGCGGGCCGGGATCCTGGTCAAGGATCGACTCGCCCTGGAGAGCATGCGCACGGTCGACACCGTCCTGTTCGACAAGACCGGAACCCTGACCAAGGGCACGCCCGCGGTGACGGCGATCGAGACCGTCGGGACGCTCACCGCCGATGAGCTGATCGGCTTCGCCGCTGCGGCCGAACGCGATTCGGAACACCCGCTGGCCACGGCGATCGTCCGTGCCGCGCATGACCGCGATGTCACGATCCCGTCATCGACGGACTTCTCCTCCTCACCGGCCGTCGGCGTGAGCGCACGGGTCGACGGACGACAGGTGCAGGTGGGTGGGCCGCACCTCCTCACGGCCCACAGCGCTTCGGAGCTGAACATCGCCGACGCCTGGCGAGCCGAAGGAGCGATCATCCTCCACGTGCTGATCGATCAGCAGGTCTCCGGCGCACTGCGACTCGCTGATGAGATTCGTGACGAGTCGCACGAAGCCGTCGATGCCCTGCACCACGACGGAATCGAGGTCGTGATGATCACCGGCGATGCCGAAGCGGTGGCTCACCACGTCGCCGCTCAGCTCGGCATCACGCGGGTGTTCGCCGGGGTCCGGCCCGAGGACAAGGCGTCGCGAGTCCGCGAACTCCAGTCGGAGGGAAGAACTGTCGCGATGGTGGGCGACGGAGTGAACGATGCTCCCGCTCTCGCTCAGGCGAACGTGGGACTCGCGATCGGCGCAGGCACCGACGTTGCGATCGCATCCGCCGGGGTGATCCTGGCCAGCGACGATCCGCGCGCCGTGCTGTCGGTGATGGCACTCTCCCGCGCGAGCTACCGGAAGATGCGGCAGAATCTCTGGTGGGCCGCCGGCTACAACCTGCTGTCGGTACCGCTCGCTGCGGGGGTGCTGGCACCCATCGGATTCGTCCTCCCGATGTCGGTGGGCGCCGTGTTGATGTCGCTCTCCACGATCGTCGTCGCGCTGAACGCCCAGCTGCTGCGGCGCCTGGACCTGCGACCGCAGGACGCAGACGCCCGGCGCTGAGCCCGCAGGCGGCGGCGGGGGTGAGCCCTAGACTTGCGAGGTGTCACTCGCCGTCTGGTTCTCCCTGCTGACCGCCTGCGTGGTGATCAGCTTCACGCCGGGTGCCGGCGCGATCAACACGATGTCCAACGCTCTCAGTCAGGGGTGGCGGCGATCGATCTGGGGCATCATCGGGCAGCAGCTCGCCCTGATCGTGCACGTCGTGATCGTGGCTGCCGGCGTCGGGCTGCTGGTCTCGCGATCCGAAGTCCTGTTCAACGTCATCCGTTATGCCGGGGCGGCGTATCTCGTGTTCCTCGGCATCCGCCTGATCCTGTCGAAACCCCACCTGACCGAGACTGACGACCTCACGGTCATCGATTCGCGTGAGAGCCACTGGTCCATGATCCGGCGGGGGTTCTGGGTGAACCTGTTGAACCCGAAAGCGATCGTGTTCTTCCTGGCGTTCATCCCCCAGTTCATCCGCCTGGACCAGCCGCAGCTGCCCCAATACCTCACGCTGATCACCACCGTCATCGTGGTCGACGTGCTGGTCATGTGGGGCTTCTTCGCGGCGGCTGCCCGCCCCTTCCGCCGTCTCACCCGCTCACCGCGCGGTCAACGCACGCTCAACACCGTCTTCGGCGTCCTCTTCATCGCGGTCGCGGGGCTGCTGGTCTTCCTCCATTGAGGTCGCCGCGGATCCCCCGCTGAGCACCCGTCTAGGCTGGAACGTGATGGAGATGGATGCCGTGGCCTTCGAGGCCCTCGTGATCGACGAACTCGACCGTCTGCCTGACGACATGGTGGAGGGCCTCGAGAACGTCGTCTTCGTGGTCGAGGACCGACCGGAAGACGGGAGCCTGGATCTCCTGGGACTCTACGACGGCTTGGCGCTGACGGAGCGGACGCAGTACGGCATGGGCGAGCTCCCCGACCGGATCATCGTGTTCCGCGAGCCGCACCTGGCTGCGTGCGACTCCGAGGACGAGCTCCGCGACGAGGTCCACACCACTCTCGTGCACGAGATCGCCCACTTCTACGGCATCGATGACGAGCAGCTCCACGAGTTGGGGTGGGCATGAGCACCCCTCTCGTGACGCCCGACCTCGACGAGGTCACGGAGCTCAGCGCTGCTCCGCTCGAGCCGTGGCAGGTCGTCGTCTGGAACGATCCGGTCAACCTCATGAGCTACGTGGTGCGCGTGTTCCGGACCTACTTCGGATACAGCAAAGACCACGCGACCTCGCTGATGCTCGCCGTGCATCATGAGGGTCACGCCATCGTCGCCACCGGCCCGCGGGAGACCATGGAAGTGCACGCGCAGGCCATGCACGACTACGGGCTCTGGGCAACCGTGCGAAAGGCACCGCAATGACCTCGGCGACGATCATCCTCCCGCTCGCGTACCTCGAGGGCGTGCATCTGGCGCAGCTGGTGGACGACTTCGCCGAGCTCGTCGGAGCCGACCGCGACGTGCATGATCCGGCGATCACTCGGCTGACGCCGACCCCGTATCCGGACGATGAGGAAGCATCGGACTCCTTCATGGAGAGCACTCGCGAGGATCTGCTCGATCGTCGTCTCCTCGACGCGCACACCGTGCACAACGCGCTCCAGGGTTTCCAGGCGGTGGATGACCTCACCGAGGCCGATGCGCTGGCACCGCACGACGTCGTCATCCGCGCCGCGGACATCGACGCGTGGACGCGCACGCTCACCGCGCTCCGCCTCGTCATCGCCACCCGTCTGGGCATCACGTCCGACGACGATCACGATCCGGAAGATGACCGCTACGGCATCTACGACTGGCTCGGGTATCGCCTCGAGACGGTGATCAGCGCCGCGGACGAGATCGACTGAACAGGTCGATCGTCAAGGGATCTCGACGATTCGAGTCGCGTGTGCACGCGGGTCGTCGCGCTCCACATGGCGCAGCTCCTGCGCGGCCCATCGGTCCCAGTGGGGCCGGTAGGTCTCGCCGTCGCGTGCGAGCGCCCGAGCCTTCCTCACCGGATCCGCCGCATCCACCCAGATGCGCACATCGGCGAGGGCGGCGGTGGCCGGCGTCAGCACCCCGCTGCCCTCGATGATCACCCCGAGCGCCGGGTCGACCGCATGGCTCTCTGCCGGCGCTTCGCTCTCCCAGTCCCAGCGGTTCCAGGTGCCGAGGTAGCCGCGTCCGTGCGGACGCAGGACACCGTCCAGGACGTGCCCGACTCCCGCGTCGAGCCCGTCCCATCCCGGATACAGCGAGTCGAGCGCGATGACCTGCACACGCCCGGTCAGCGGCCACTGCCTCGCCACCCTGGCCGCCAACGACGACTTGCCCGCCCCGCTGCGTCCGTCGATGAGCACGACCGGGTTCGCTGCCGCGAGAGCGCGGATGTCCTGCGTGATCAGTGTCGCGGCACGCTCGAGCGCGGCGGCGACGAGATCGTCACTTCTTGAGGGCACGGATGATGCGGCTGAATGCGCGACCGGCGACCCAGACGAACGGAACGGCGACGACGAGAAGCGTCACGATGTTCGGCTCGAACCGGAGTCCCTCCTCGCGGCGCACGTAGACGCCAACGGGAACGGACACGCCGCCCCCACCGCCGCCTTCTGCGCCATCACCGCTGCCGCCCCCGAAGCCCGAGTACGTGAAGGCGACCGGGGTGATGCTGACGCCGTCGACGTCCTGCGGTTCGCCATAGGCGCTCTTCACGCCGAAGGTTGCAGCTTGCTTTCCGAGTTCCAGTGCGATGTTCGGCATGGTCCCACGGTACTCGACAGAACGCGTGCGCGCGGGGTCAGTCGAGACCATGCGCCTTCGGATGCTGTACCGCGCCGCGCCCGTCGTCGCGTCCCAGATGTCGAGCCCGTGTGATCGTGGCAGTCCCGAAACGCGCGACCGCGTCGTCGACGGCCCCCTCCACACGGCGCCAGTCCTCATCGTCGTCCCACAGGCCGAGCCCGCCTCCCCCGGCAGGGCGGAGCTTCTCGGCACGGACTCCGACGAGACGAATCGGGTCGCGCCGCTCGATCTGCTCGAACAGCGCATTCGCCGATTCGCCGATACGCTGCCCCACCGCCGTCGGCTCGGTCAGCGTCTGCGAGCGGCTGAGGGTGCGGAAGTCATCGAAGCGCACCTTGATCGACACCGTGCCCGCTTCCCACCCGGCACGACGCAGTCTGGCGGCGACCCGATCCGCGAGCCGCAGCAGTTCCCCGCGGAGGAAAACTCTGTCGGTGACGTCGTCGTCGAAGGTCTCCTCATGCCCGACACTCTTCTCGACGCGATCGGTCTCGATGATCCGGGCGTCCTGTCCTCTGGCGAGCTGGGCGAGCCGCGCGCTCAGCGCCGCTCCGACCGCGCGGTCGAGCATCTCCTGCGGTGCGTCTCGGATGTCCTGGATAGTCCTGATGCCGCGAGCCTCGAGGGCTTCTGCAGCCTTCGGGCCCACCCCCCACATCGCACGGACCGGACGTGGCGAGAGGAAGTCGAGGGTGTCAGCGGCGGATACGACCAACATGCCATCGGGCTTCGCCACGGTGGACGCCATCTTCGCCACATGCTTGGTGGCCGCCACACCGACGCTGCAGGTGATCCCGACCTCGGCACTCACGCGTTCGCGGATCAGCGCGGCGATCTGGGCCGGGCTCCCCCAGAGCCGCCGGACGCCCTGAACGTCGAGGAAGGCCTCATCGACAGAGAGCGGCTCGACCAGAGGCGTGAACGACTCGAAGATCGCCATCACCTGGCGCGAGACCTCTTGATAGCGGTGGAAATGCGGCATCACGATGCGCGCTGTCGGGCACAGCCGCATCGCCTGGGCGACCGGCATCGCGGCGCGCACCCCGTAGCGGCGGGCCTCGTAGGACGCGCTGGACACGACTGATCGTCCGTCCGGCGCTCCGATGATCAGCGGCAGCCCTCGCAGGCGGGGATCGTCGAGCACCTCGACCGCTGCATAGAACGCGTCCATGTCGACGTGAAGGATACGGGTGCCGGAGTCGTCGGCATCCGCGGGCGAGACGGTCCGCCCTCTACCGTCGCCGTGTCCCATATGACCATTCTCCCCTGGGCCTCCGACATGGAGGCCCAAGGTCGAGGGTTACTGTGCTGCGCGCTCGAGAACCAGTTCGCGCACCCGAGCGGCGTCGGCCTGGCCCTTCATGGACTTCATCACGGCACCGATCACGGCGCCGGCCGCCTGGACCTTGCCGTCCTGGATCTTCGCGAGCACGTCGGGCTGAGCGGCGAGAGCCTCATCGATCGCGGCGATGAGCGCACCGTCGTCCGACACCACCGCGAGTCCGCGGGCGTCGACGACCTCCTGCGGCGTGCCCTCTCCGGCGATGACACCTTCGAGTACCTGGCGTGCGAGCTTGTCCGTGAGGGTTCCCGCGTCGACGAGCAGCTGCAGCGCAGCCACGTTCTGCGGGCTGATCAGGGCGGCGGCGTCCTTCTCCTGCGCATTCGCCAAGCGGCTGATCTCACCCGTCCACCACTTGCGAGCGGTCGCGGGAGTGGCCCCCGCGGCGATCGTCGCCTCGACCTCATCGATCAGACCACCGTTGCGGACGTCCTGGAACTCCAGGTCGGTGAAGCCCCAGTCCGCCTTCAGGCGGCGGCGGCGCGCGACGGGCTGCTCCGGCAGTGCGGCCCGCAGCTCCTCGATCAGCTCCGGCGCCGGCTGGACGGGCAGCAGGTCGGGCTCGGGGAAGTAACGGTAGTCGTCGGCGTCGGACTTCGGACGGCCGGGCGATGTCGTGCCGGTGTCCTCGTGCCAGTGACGCGTCTCCTGCGTGATCGTGCCGCCGTCTGCGAGTATCTGCGCCTGCCGCTGGATCTCGTACCGCACAGCGCGCTCGACCGAACGCATCGAGTTGACGTTCTTCGTCTCGGTGCGCGTGCCCAGCTTCTCGGCGCCGCGCGGGCGCAGCGAGACGTTGGCGTCACAGCGGAGGTTGCCGCGCTCGAGGCGTGCCTCCGAGATGCCGAGGCTGCGCACGATGTCGCGGATCGTCGAGACGTAGGCCTTCGCGACCTCGGGAGCACGGTGCTCTGCCCCGAAGATCACCTTGGTGACGATCTCCACGAGAGGAACGCCCGCGCGGTTGTAGTCGACGAGCGAGTACTCCGCGCCCTGGATGCGACCGGTCGCACCACCCATGTGGGTGAGCTTGCCGGCGTCCTCCTCCATGTGCGCGCGCTCGATCGGGATCGTCACGAGCGTGCCGTCCTCGAGCTCGACCTCGACGGAGCCCTCGAAAGCGATCGGCTCGTCGTACTGCGAGATCTGATAGTTCTTGCCCAGGTCGGGGTAGAAGTAGTTCTTCCGCGCGAACCGGCTCGACTCGGCGATCGAGCAGCCGAGGGCGAGACCCAGACTGATCGACGAGCGGATCGCGGTCTCGTTCACGACCGGCAGCGAGCCGGGCAGGCCGAGGTCCACGGGCGCGATGAGCGTGTTCGGCGCGGCGGAGTGGAAGGCCTCGTTCGCCGGGTTCGGGGCATCGGAGAACATCTTGGTGTTGGTGTTCAGCTCGACGTGCACCTCGAATCCGAGAACCGGCTCGAACAGCTCGAGCGCCTTGTCGAAGTCCATGAGCTTGGTGGTGGCCATCAGCGGTTCCCTCCTGCGTGGTTCGTCTCGCTGCGTTCGCTCAACCGCGGTGCACGCGTGAGGAGCGGCGCACCCCAGGAGTCGAGGAGCACCGCTTCGAGCGCGGCGCCGACGCGGTACAGACGGGCGTCCTCCCTGGCCGGGGCGATGAACTGGATGCCGACGGGCAGACCGTCCTCGGCGGCGAGACCGCTGGGGATCGAGATGCCGGGCACTCCGGCCAGGTTGACCGGAATCGTCGTGATGTCGTTCAGGTACATCTGCAGCGGGTCGTCGATCTTCTCACCGAGCTTGAACGCCGTGGTCGGAGCCGACGGCGTCGCGATCACGTCGACGTCGGCGAAGGCCGCGGCGAAGTCCTGCTGGATCAGTGTGCGGACCTTCTGGGCGCTGCCGTAGTACGCGTCGTAGTATCCGGCGGACAACGCATAGGTGCCGAGGATGATGCGTCGCTTGACCTCGTCACCGAATCCGGCATCGCGCGTGGCGGACATGACGTCCTCGACCGTGGGGTTCCCGTCCGGGGTGACGCGCAGGCCGAAGCGCACCGAGTCGAACTTCGCGAGGTTGCTCGATGCCTCGGCGGGGAGGATCAGGTAGTAGGCGGCGACGCCGTACTCGAAGTGCGGAGCGCCGATCTCGACGATCTCCGCTCCCTGAGCCTCCATGAGCGCAAGCGCGCTGCGGAACGACTCGGCGACTCCGGGCTGGAAGCCGCTGTCGGGAAGCTCGCGGATGACACCGACCTTCAGCCCCTTGAGCACATCGCCGCGTGCGCCTTCGCGCGCCGCGGCGGCGAACGACGGCCACTGGTCGCTGAGGGAGGTGGAGTCCTTCGGGTCGTGGCCTCCGATGACATCGTGCAGCAGTCCGGCATCGAGGACGGTCCGGGAGACCGGGCCGACCTGGTCGAGGCTCGACGCCAGAGCGATGGCGCCGTAGCGGCTGACTCCGCCGTAGGTCGGCTTCACGCCGACCGTTCCGGTCACGTGGGCCGGCTGGCGGATGGACCCGCCGGTGTCGGAGCCGAGCGCGATCGGCGCCTCGAAGGCGGCGACCGCGGCGGCCGAGCCTCCACCGGATCCGCCGGGGATGCGGTCGAGGTCCCACGGGTTGCGGGTGGGACCGTAGGCCGAGTGCTCCGTGGAGGATCCCATCGCGAACTCGTCCATGTTGGTCTTGCCCAGCGGCACGAGGCCGGCGGCACGGGAACGGGCGACCACGGTGGCGTCATACGGCGAGAGGTAGCCCTCGAGGATGCGCGAGCCGCTGGTGGTGGGCTGATCGGTCGTGACCAGGACGTCCTTGATCGCCAGCGGGACACCGGCGAGCGGACCCAGGTCCTCCCCCGCCGAACGCTGAGCATCGATCGCCGCAGCGGTGTCGAGCGCATGGGCGTTGATGTGCAGGAAGGCGTGGACGTCGCCGTCCACCGCGGCGATGCGGTCGAGGTGCGCCTGCGTCGCCTCGACGCTCGACACCTCGCGCGAGGCGAGCTTCGCGGCGAGTTCTGCCGCGGTCAGTCGGATGATGTCGCTCACTGCTCTTCTCCCAGGATCGCCGTGACACGGAAGCGGCCGTCGGCGGCATCCGGTGCGTTCTGGAGCACCTGCTCGTGCGTGAGCGTCGTGCCGACCACGTCGGGGCGGAAGACGTTGCTCAGCGGAATCGGGTGGCTCGTCGCGACGATGTCGTCGGTTGCCACCTCGGACACCTTCGCGATGTTGTCCACGATGGCGTCGAGCTGGCCCGTGAGCCGCGACACCTCGTCGTCGTTCAGCTGGATGCGCGCGAGCACACCGAGATGGCGTACAAGATCAGGGGTGATTTCAGACACGGCCCAAGTCTAGTTGTCGCGCCCGCCGCCGCTCGCCCGCCGCTCCCAGCGCGCGGCCTATGCTGAGCGGGTGAGCACGTTCCAGCCTCCTCGCCCGTGGGTCGCCAGCTACGCCGCCGGTGTCCCGGAAGACCTCGCCCCCGTTTCCGGATCGCTGATCGACATCGTCGCCGCATCCGCTCGGGACTATCCCGACGCACCGGCCTTGCAGTTCTTCGGACGCGAGACCACGTACGCGGAGCTTCAGTCGGCGATCGATCGCGCCGCCGCCGGCCTGCGCGACCGCGGCGTGCGCGCCGGTGATCCCGTCGCGATCGTGCTGCCGAACTGCCCGCAGCACATCGTCGCCTTCTACGCCGTCCTGCGCCTGGGCGCGGTCGTCGTCGAGCACAATCCGCTGTACACGCCGCGTGAGCTGCGCAAGCAGTTCGAGGACCACGGCGCGAAGCACGCGATCGTCTGGAACAAGGTCGTTTCCACGGTCCAGGAGTTCCCCTCCGATCTCGCCGTCGACACCCTGATCTCGGTCGATGTCACACGGTCGATGCCCTTCCTCACCCGATTCGCCCTGCGGCTTCCCGTCGCCAAGGCGCGCGAGTCGCGCGCGGCCCTGACCGAGAAGGTGCGCGGAACCGTGCCGTGGGAGACGCTGCTCTCCGCTGACCCGCTCCCCGCATCCCACCCCCGCCCGTCCACCGACGATCTCGCGATCATCCAGTACACGTCCGGCACGACGGGCACTCCGAAGGGGGCGGCGCTCACGCATCGCAACCTGCTCGCCAACGCGGCTCAGGCACAGGCCTGGGTCCCGTCGATCCAGCGCGGCAAGGGGTGCGTCGTCTACGCCGTGCTGCCGATGTTCCACGCCTACGGCCTGACGCTCTGTCTCACGTTCGCCATGTCGATGGGAGCGCGCCTCGTGCTGTTCCCGAAGTTCGACCCCGATCTGGTACTCGACGTGATGAAGAAGCACCCGGCGACGTTCCTGCCGCTCGTGCCGCCGATCGCCGACCGCCTCCTCGCCGCGGCCACGCAGAAGGGCGTGTCGCTGGCAGGTGTCGAGGTCGCGATCTCCGGGGCCATGGCGCTGCCGCACGAGCTCGTCGTGCCGTTCGAGGAGGCGACCCACGGCTACCTCGTCGAAGGCTACGGTCTCAGCGAATGCTCCCCGGTGCTGATGGCGAACCCCGTGGCGGCCAACCGCGTCCCCGGGACGGTCGGCCTTCCGCTTCCCGGCACGGAGTGTCGAGTCGTCGATCCCGAGAATCCGACTGCCGACGTCCCCGCCGGTTCGGCCGGCGAGTTGGTCGTGCGGGGACCGCAGGTCTTCTCCGGCTACTACGGCAAGCCCGAGGAGACCGATGCGGTCTTCGTCGACGGGTGGTTCCGCACGGGCGACATCGTCACGATCGATGACGCCGGCTTCATCCGGATCGTCGATCGGATCAAGGAGCTGATCATCACCGGTGGCTTCAACGTGGCACCCACCGAGGTCGAGAACGTGCTGCGCCAGCATCCGCAGGTGGTCGATGCCGCTGTCGTCGGGCTGCCCAGCGACCACTCGGGTGAGGAGGTGGTGGCGGCGATCGTCGTCGACGGGACCGCAGATCTCGATGTCGAGGCGATCCGCGAGTTCGCCCGCACGATCCTGACCCCCTACAAGGTGCCGCGCAGGATCTTCGTCGTCGATGAGCTGCCGAAATCCCTCATCGGCAAGGTGCTCCGCCGGCAGGTCAAGGAGAAGCTCCTGGCCCTCACGACGGGCGCCTGAGGACGCGCTCACAGGCAGGGAGCAGCGCGCCACGCTACCCTTGGTCAGTGACTCCTGAAGATGCAGTGCTGACCGACGCCCCCGAGGACTCCCCCGCGACCCCCGGATTCGAGGAACTCGGCATCACCGGGCCCGTCCTCAAGGCGATCCGTGATCTCGGATACGAGACCCCTTCCCCCATTCAAGCCGCGACGATTCCCACCCTCCTCGCCGGACGCGACGTCGTCGGCATGGCCCAGACCGGAACCGGTAAGACCGCGGCCTTCGCGCTTCCCGTCCTCGAGCGCCTCGACGTCTCGCAGAAGTCGCCCCAGGCCCTCGTGCTGGCGCCGACCCGCGAGCTCGCCCTGCAGGTCTGCGAGGCCTTCGAGTCCTACGCCTCCAAGATGAAGGGCGTGCACATGCTGCCCGTCTACGGCGGACAGGCGTACGGGGTGCAGCTCTCCGCGCTGCGCCGCGGCGTGCACGTGATCGTCGGAACGCCCGGCCGCATCATGGACCACCTCGCCAAGGGCACCCTCGACCTCTCCCAGCTCCAGTACCTGGTGCTCGACGAGGCCGACGAGATGCTCAAGATGGGTTTCGCGGAGGACGTGGAGCAGATCCTCGCGCAGACGCCGGTCGAGAAGCAGGTCGCCCTGTTCTCCGCGACCATGCCCCCGCAGATCCGTCGCCTCGCGCAGAAGTACCTGCGCGATCCGGAAGAGATCAGCATCAAGTCGAAGACCGCGACCGGCACGAACATCACGCAGCGCTACCTCGTGGTTTCGTATGCGCAGAAGGTCGACGCGCTCACCCGCATCCTCGAGGTCGAGAACTTCGACGGGATGATCGTCTTCGTCCGCACCAAGAACGAGACCGAGACGCTCGCCGAGAAGCTGCGAGCTCGCGGCTACTCCGCTGCGGCGATCAACGGCGACGTCCCCCAGGCTCAGCGCGAACGCAGCGTGAACCAGCTGAAGGCCGGCAAGCTCGACATCCTCGTCGCGACCGATGTCGCCGCTCGCGGTCTCGACGTGGAGCGCATCAGCCACGTCATCAACTTCGACATCCCCACCGACACCGAGTCGTACGTGCACCGCATCGGACGAACCGGCCGTGCCGGCCGCAGCGGTGACGCGATCAGCTTCATCACGCCGCGCGAGCGCTACCTGCTCAAGCACATCGAGAAGGCGACGCGTCAGGTGCCGACGCAGATGCAGCTCCCCAGCACTGACGATGTGAACACGACGCGTCTCGCGCGCTTCGATGATGCGATCACCGCTGCACTGGGCGATGCCGCACGTGTCGACAAGTTCCGCGACGTGATCGCCCACTATGTGCGCAACCACGATGTGCCCGAGGCCGATGTGGCCGCGGCGCTCGCGATCGTGGTGCAGGGCGACACCCCGCTGCTCCTCGACCCGGCCGACGACCCGCTCGCCAAGGCGCTCGAGGCAGACAGCCGTCCGCCCCGCGAGCGAGGCACCCGCGAACCCCGCGAGCCGCGCTCCGAGCGTCGCGGACGCGGCGACTACACCGCCTACCGCATCGAGGTCGGCCGCCGTCACCGCGTCGAGCCGCGGCAGATCGTCGGCGCCCTGGCGAACGAGGGCGGACTCGGTCGCGATGACTTCGGCGTGATCAACATCCGTCCCGACTTCTCGACCGTCGAGCTGCCGTCGAACCTCAGCCCTGCGGTGCTCGACAAGCTCCGCGACACCCGCATCTCGGGTCGTCTGATCGAGATCAAGCCGGATCGCGGACCGGTCGGTCGACGCAACAGCGGACCCCGCGACGCCGAAGGCGGGCGCGGTGACCGCTTCGAGCGCCGCGACCGCGACGAGCGCCCGGCCCGCACGGATCGCGACGAGAAGCCGTTCCGTAAGCCTCGCCACAAGGCCTGAGCGACGCAGGATCAGTGAAGAGCGGGACCGGTTCGCCGGTCCCGCTCTTGTGTCATCTGCGCTTCAGGTTCCCGCGGAATCGGCGGACGGGAGGGCGTCGGGACCCTCCGTCACGAGGATATGGAACTGCGCGGCGTCGAGGATGCGCAGTCCGAGTTCCTCCGCCTTGGCGAGCTTCGAGCCGGCACCCGGCCCTGCGGCCACAAAGTCGGTCTTCTTGGACACGCTCGATGCCGCCTTGCCACCGGCCCGGATGATCGCCTCCTGCGCGCCATCTCGCGTGTACCCGTCGAGTGAGCCGGTGGCGACAACGGTCGACCCGTCGAGCACTCCCCCCTCCGTGACGGCCGCGCCGGGACCGGGGTGCCCCGGCGTCGACCACTGCACGCCGGCATCGGCCCACGCCTGCACGATCTCCTGATGCCAGTCCACCTCGAACCAGTCGAGCAGCGAATCGGCGATGATCCCGCCGACGCCCTCGACGGCCGCCAGCTCCTCGCGTGACGCCGAACGGATCGCATCGAGCGAGCCGAACCACTGGGCGAGCGCTCGAGCCGCGACGGGACCGACGTGTCGGATGTTCAGCGACACGAGCAGCCGCCAGAGCTCCTTGGTCTTCGCTCTCTCCAGCTCGGCCAACAGCGTCAACGCCTGCGACGAGGGCTGCGGACCGTGGGTGCCCGCCTTCTTCTCGGCAGCGGTCGGGTTGCGACGGAACGGCGCCCTGGTCTTGACCACGCCGTCGTCATCCTCCTTGGGGAGCCCGGTCTCGGCGTCGCGCACGAACAGCTCGATCGGCACCAGCTGGTCGAGCGTGAGGGCGAACAACCCCGCCTCAGTGATGAGCGGAGGAACCTCGGGCGTCGTCGGCTGGGTCAGCGCGGCCGCGGTCACCTCGCCGAGCGCCTCGACATCAAGAGCGCCCCGAGAGCCGATGTGCTCGACGCGACCCCGCACCTGCGCGGGGCAGGAGCGCGCGTTGGGGCAGCGAAGGTCGATGTCTCCCTCCTTCATCGCACGGAGCGGGGTTCCGCACTCCGGGCAGTTCTCGGGCATCACGAACTCGCGCTCGGAGCCGTCCCGCCGCTCGACCACCGGGCCCAGCACCTCGGGGATCACGTCGCCCGCCTTCCGGAGCACGACCGTGTCACCGATCAGCACGCCTTTGGCCTTGACCACGTCCTTGTTGTGCAGTGTCGCCTGCCGCACGACCGATCCCGCCACGTGCGCGGGCGCCATCACCGCGAAGGGAGTCGCTCTGCCGGTGCGCCCCACGGACACCACGATGTCGAGGAGCGTGGTCTGCACCTCCTCCGGCGGGTACTTGTAGGCGATCGCCCAGCGCGGTGCGCGGCTCGTCGCGCCGAGCTCGTCGTGCAGAGAGAGCTCGTCGACCTTGACCACGATGCCGTCGAGCTCGTGCTCGATGTCGTGTCGATGCTCGCCGAAATAGGCGACGAAGTCGGCGACGTCGTCGATCGTCGCGCACACCTTGGTGTGCGGACTGGTCGGCAGGCCCCACTCCGCGAGCAGACGGTACACCTCGCTCTGGGAAGCCACGGGAGGGTCCTCCCAGGCTCCGATGCCGTGCACGTAGAGCGCGAGCGACTCGATGCGCAGCAGTCCGGCCTCGAGTTCGAGGCCCTCCTTCTTGTCGATCTGCTGCCGGAGTCCGCCACTGGCGGCATTGCGCGGGTTCGCGAACGATGGGAAACGTCGTGCTGCCGCCGTCTTGGCCTTCTCCTCGTCGAACGGCTTCTTGGCCCCGTTGCGCGCCTCCCACCGGCTCAGCGCATCGTTGTAGGCACGTTCGCGGAAAGCCGCCTGTGCAGCGTTCAGCCGCTCGAAAGCGGCCACGGGGATGAACACCTCACCGCGCACCTCCACGATCGGAGGGTGCCCGCTGCCCACGAGCCGCTCGGGGATCTCCGGCAGCCGCAGCGCGTTCTCGGTCACGATCTCTCCGACACGACCGTCACCGCGTGTGGCCGCCGAGGTGAGCACACCGTTCTCGTAGCGGAGGTTGATGGCGAGGCCATCGATCTTCAGCTCGGTCAGCCACGCGACATCGCGCCCGGCCGCTGCCCGCGTCTTCGCAGCCCATTCCCTGAGCTCATCGATCGAGAACACGTTGTCGAGACTCAGCATCCGCTCGGCATGCTCGATGGTGGCAAGGCCCGTCGCCTCGGCCGCTCCGACCATCTGCGTCGGCGAGTCCTGGCCCTGAAGCTCGGGATGCAGTCTCTCGAGCTCTTCGAGCCGATGCATCCAGCCGTCGTAGGTGAAGTCGTCGACCACGGAGGTGTCGCGTCCGTAGTAGGCATCCTTCGCCTCCAGGATGCGTGTGGTCAGCCCCTCAGCCTCGATGCGGGCGTCTTCCAGCGAGATGTTCTCAGGCACCCCGTCAGTCTACGAGCGCGCACCGACATCGCTCCGGTGCCTCGCTGTTCCGCGAGGGTCAGACGCCGACAGGCACGGCCGACACGGTCGTATCGATCGTGAACTGGCCGAGCACGCGGGTGCCGATGTACAACACGGCGGTCTGTCCCGGGGCGACGCCGTCGAGCGGCTGCTCTGGCACGACGCGCACGCCGTCCGCCGTGACGAAGGCGGTTGCCGGCACCGGCTCCGCATGCGCGCGGATCTGCACGTGGCAGAGGAAATCGGCGTCTGCGGGACCCGCACCGGCCCAGCTGAAGCGCGCACCCGAGATCTCTCCGATCGCGAGCGCCTCCTTGGGACCGACCACGACCGTGTTCGACACGGGGCGCACCTCCAGCACGAAACGCGGCTTGCCGTCAGGTGCGGGGACCCCGAGCTTCAGCCCTCGGCGCTGTCCGACAGTGAACCCGTGGGCGCCCTCGTGCGAGCCCACCACTGCTCCGCTGCGATCGACGATCTCACCCGTCGCGGTGCCGACCTTCTCGGCCAACCAGCCGCGGGTGTCGCCGTCGGGGATGAAGCAGATGTCATGGCTGTCCGGCTTCTGCGCGACGGTCAGGCCCCGCTCCGCGGCCTCTGCGCGCACGATAGCCTTCGACGGCGTCGTGCCGAGCGGGAAGTAGGTGTGTGCGAGCTGCTCGGCGTTCAGCACGCCGAGCACGTACGACTGGTCCTTGGCGTTGTCGGATGCGCGGTGCAGTTCCAGTCCGGATTCACCCTCGATGAGCGTCGCGTAGTGCCCCGTGCACACCGCGTCGAATCCGAGCTCGATCGCCCGCTCGAGCAGCGCGGCGAACTTGATCTTCTCATTGCAGCGCATGCAGGGGTTGGGGGTGCGACCGGCCTGGTACTCGGCGATGAAGTCGTCGATCACGTCATCGCGGAACCGCTCGGAGAAGTCCCACACGTAGAACGGGATGCCGAGACGATCGGCGGCGCGGCGCGCATCCATGGCGTCCTCGATCGTGCAGCACCCGCGGCTCCCGGTGCGCAGCGTCCCTCCGGCTCGCGAGAGTGCCAGATGCACTCCGACCACGTCGTGCCCTGCCTCCACGGCGCGCGCAGCCGCCACGGCGGAGTCCACTCCCCCGCTCATCGCTGCCAGTATCCGCATGGGACCAGTCTACGAGCGGGTGCCTGTGCGGGACCCGGATGCACGCAGGTAGGTGTCGGCGATGACGTCGAGCACCGCATCCACATCCGCGTCCGTCGATGTGCGTCCCAGCGTGAACCGCAGCACGCTGCGGGCATCCTGCTCGCTCCGCCCCATGGCGATCACGACGTGAGAAGGCTCGGCCACACCGGCTTGACACGCAGAACCCGTGGATGCCGCGACACCTGCGACGTCCAGGAGGAACAGCAGGCTCTCTCCCACCGCACCGGGGAACAGCAGGTGCGCGTTGCCGGGAAGACGATCGTCACGGTCACCGAGCAGCTCTGCGGCTGGAACTTGCGCCCTGATCCCGTCGACCAGACGATCCCGCAGCGTCGAGAGCCGTACGCTCTCCGCCTCGCGTTCCCGTTCGGCGAGCTCGATCGCGGTGGCGAAGGCCGTCGCACCCGCGACGTCCTGAGTCCCGGCGCGGAGGCCGCGCTGCTGCGCACCGCCCCGCAGGAGTGCGGTCAGCTTGGCCGTGCGCGCCACCACCAGTGCGCCCACGCCGACCGGAGCCCCGATCTTGTGGCCGGCGACGCTCAGCGCCACCAGCCCCGCTCCCGCGTCCGCCGCCCCACGCACTCCACGGAACGACAGAGGAACATGTCCGAGCGCTGCGACGGCGTCGAGGTGCAGCGGAACACCGGCCGAAGCGGCGACCGCTGCCAGAGCTGCGGCATCGTTGATCGTGCCGACCTCGTTGTTCGCGACGAGCGCGGTGGCGAGGGCGGCGCCGGGCAGCCGCTCCGCGAAGTCCGACGACGCGATGCGCCCGTCCGACTGCACCGGGACCGCGCGAACGACGGCGCCCTCGGCGGACAGGGCTGCCACGGTGTCCATGGTCGCGTGGTGCTCCGCGTCGGGCAGCACGATACCGTCCGTCCCCGCCGCTCGCGCATGCCAGAGCCCTTGCAGCGCCAGGTTGATCGACTCGGTACCGCCCGAGGTGAACACGACCTCGATCGGGTCGGCGTCGAGTACCGCGGCGACACGCTCCCGCGATTCCTCCAGGAGCCGTCGGGCGTCCTGGCCGGCTCCGTGGGTCGACGATGCGTTGCCCACCAGCTCAGAGGCCGCCAGCCAGGCGTCGCGCGCCTCCGGCCGCAACGGCGTGGTGGCCGCGTGATCGAGATAGTGCCGCATGAGTCCATGCTCCCCCATTTCCGCACCCCCAGGGCGCAGGGAACTGAGTGCACGATGTGCTGGCACCGGGTCACATCCGCCTAGTGTGTACTCATGCCCGCGTCCCGAGACTTCACAGCGCCCGGCGGAACCGCTCTCGACGACCTCGGCGTGCGCCTGCACGACGGAGTCGGAACGCTCCGCGTCTGGTCACAGAACGCATCCTCCGTCGAACTCGTCGTGTTCGATGCCACCGACCTCGACTGGGCGACCGATCAGGTCGCCCTGGAACGGCTTCCCGGTGGCATCTGGCAGGTGACGACGTCGCTCCTCCAGCCGGGTACGCGCTACGCGATCCGGGTGGGCGGCCCGCACGGCCCGGGAAACACGTTCAACCCCGAGACGCTGTTGCTGGACCCGTACGCGCGGGGCCTCGCACAGGGCGACGGTTACGAAGAGTGGCGCTCGGTCGTCATCGTCGACGGATTCGACTGGGGCGACTCGCGGAAGCCCCGCATCCCCCTCGACCGGACCGTGATCTACGAAGGCCATCTCAAGGGGCTGACCAAACGCCACCCCGACGTCCCGCCTGCGCTGCACGGCACCTACGCCGGACTCGCTCATCCTGCGATGATCGCGTACTTCCATGAGCTCGGGATCACCTCGGTCGAGCTGCTCCCCGTGCACGCGTTCGTTCCGGAGCCCCGCCTTCTCGAACGCGGCCTCACGAACTACTGGGGGTACAACACTCTCAACTTCTTCACGCCGCACAACGCCTATGCCAGCGAGGACGCCCGCAAGCAGGGCCCGGAGGCAGTGCTCGCGGAGTTCAAGGGCATGGTGCGCCTGCTGCACGAAGCGGGTATCGAGGTCATCCTCGACGTCGTCTACAACCACACCTCGGAAGAGGGCATCGGCGGACCGCGCTCGAGCCTGCGCGGAATCGACAACGCCAGCTACTACCGGCAGGACGAATCCGGCGCGTACATCGACACCACCGGATGCGGGAACACGCTCAACACCTCGACAGATGCGGGTGCGCGACTGGTTCTCGACTCCCTGCGCTACTGGGCGCAGGAGATGCAGATCGACGGGTTCCGGTTCGACCTCGCCGCGGCGATCGCCCGCGACGCGTCGCACACCTACACGCCCGAGCACCCCCTGCTCACCGCTATCGCGAACGATCCGATCCTGCGCGATACGAAGCTCATCGCCGAACCGTGGGACGTGGGCCTCGGCGGATGGCAGACCGGCAACTTCCCCGCCGGTTGGCATGAGTGGAACGACCGCTACCGCGACCGCGTCCGCAACTTCTGGCTCAGCGACATCGACTACGCGCGACGTGCATCCGCTCCGGTCGGCATCGGCGGCTTCGCGACGCGTCTCGCCGGCTCGTCCAACACCTTCAGCGAGGATCGCGGGCCTCTCGCCAGCGTCAACTTCGTGACAGCCCACGACGGCTTCACACTGCATGATCTGGTGTCCTACGACGTCAAGCACAACGAAGCGAACGGCGAACAGAACCGCGACGGCGCCGACATGAACCGCGCCTTCAACCACGGCGTGGAGGGCCCGACCGACGACCCGACGATCCTCGCGGCACGGCGGAAGGCCATGCGCAATCTCCTGGGCACGCTGCTGCTCTCCGCTGGCATCCCCATGCTGACGGCGGGCGACGAGGTGGGCCGCACACAGCGCGGCAACAACAACGCCTACGCGCAGGACTCCGCCTTGACGTGGCTGGGCTGGGAGTTCGAGCCCTGGCAGAACGATCTGCGGGCGCATGTCTCCCGGCTCATCGCGCTCCGCGCATCGAACCCGGCGCTGCGGCCGAGCCGCTACGCCCGCCTCGGCGAGCACATCCCGAATGCCTCCGTCATGGACTGGTTCGACCAGAACGGCGAGACCATGGAGAGCGCGCAGTGGGCGGACCCCGGAAACCGCACCCTGCAGTACGTCGCAGCATCGACGCCTGATCGAGAGCAGTACAACCGGATCCTGCTGATCGTGCACGGCACCGAGTCGCCGATCGATGTGCGGCTGCCGGATGAGATCGAGGACGCGACGCGGTTCGTCTCGCTCTGGTCGAGTGCGGATGAGAGCCCATCCGACGTCGAGGAGGTCTTCTCCCCCGGCGATGTCCTGCCGATCCCCGGAACCTCGATGAGACTCTTCCGCGTGGAATGACGCCCGTGCCGACGCACCAGGAGCCGTCGCTACCCGCGGCCTCTTCCGCGCGGTACATTCGGGGGGTGGCTGCACGTGCTGGTACCCGGTCCTCGGCTCTTCGGAGCTCCGCTCAGATCCCGACGCGCGCCCTGGTCGGTGATACCGGCAGAGCGGGTCTCATCGCGACGAGGCTTCCGCTCTCGGACCCATCGCCGTCCGTTCCCGGCGGTTTCCCGGCGAAGGCCTTCGCCGGCGAGGTCGTCCCGTTCAGCGTGGTCTCGTTCCGCGAAGGCCACGACACGATCGGCGTCCATCTCCGGCTCACGGATCCACACGGCGAGGAGAGCCTGCATCGCCTGACGCCGCGCAACGACGGCACCGACCGATGGGCGGTCGATGTCGCCCTCGATGCCCAGGGGCCGTGGACGTATCGGTTCGAAGCGTTCTCCGACGATTTCGCGACGTGGGCCCACGCCGCATCAGTGAAGGTCGCGGCCGGCGTCGATGTCGACGTCATGGCGGCGCTCGGAGCCCAGCTGCTCACCCGTGCCGCGGCGGAGAGGGATCGACCCGCCGCGCAGCGCACGCGACTTCGTGCGGATGCAGCCGCCCTCGCGACGGGAGGGGCAGCCACGACACTCGCGTTGTCCACCGACCCCGCCCTCGCCCGGGTCTTCGCCGACCGCCCGGCGATCACCTTGAGTTCCACGTCGGACACGCAGTCGATCGTCGTCGACCGCACCGCCGCAGGCGTCGCGGCCTGGTATGAGTTCTTCCCGCGCTCCGAGGGCGCGAAGCGGCTGAAGGACGGCACGGTCAAGAGCGGAACATTCCGCACGGCCGCGAAACGGCTGCCGGCGGTCGCCGCCATGGGCTTCGACGTGCTGTACCTCGTGCCGATCCACCCGATCGGCGAGACGAACCGCAAGGGGCGCAACAACACGCTCACCACCGAGCCGGGCGATCCGGGGTCCCCCTACGCGATCGGTTCGGCTGACGGTGGGCATGACGCCATCCACCCCGACCTCGGCACCGCACAGGACTTCCGTGCCTTCGTGCGCGCGGCGCACAGAGAGGGGCTCGAGATCGCGCTCGACCTGGCGTTGCAGGCGTCGCCTGATCACCCGTGGGTCACCGAGCACCCCGAGTGGTTCACGACGCTGCCGGACGGCACGATCGCCTACGCCGAGAACCCGCCCAAGAAGTACCAGGACATCTATCCGCTGAACTTCGACAACGATCCAGAGGGCATCTACGCCGAGATGCTGCGCATCGTGCAGCACTGGGTCCGGCAGGGCGTGAAGATCTTCCGGGTCGACAACCCGCACACCAAGCCCCTGCAGTTCTGGGAGTGGCTGATCGCTGTGGTGAACGCGGAAGATCCGGATGTGATCTTCCTCGCGGAGGCCTTCACCCGTCCTGCGGTGATGCGGGCTCTCGCGGCGGTCGGGTTCCAGCAGAGCTACAGCTACTTCACCTGGCGCAACACCAAGGCGGAGCTCGAGGAGTTCCTCACGTCGGTGTCGCAGGAGACCAGCGACTACATGCGTCCAAATCTCTTCGTGAACACACACGACATCCTCACCGAGTACCTGCAGTTCGGCGGGCGAGCGGCGTACCGCATCCGCGCATGCATCGCGGCCACCGCCGCTCCCCTGTACGGCGTCTACGCGGGCTACGAGCTGTTCGAGAACGTCGCCAGACCCGGCTCCGAGGAGAACATCGACAACGAGAAGTACGAGTACAAGTTCCGCGATTGGGAGGGTGAAGAGCAGCGCGGTGACTCGCTCGCCCCCCTTCTGCGGTCTCTCAACGCGATCCGCCGCGCGCATCCGGCGCTGCGCCAGCTCCGCAACTTCCGAACGCACTGGAGCGATGACGACGCCGTGCTGGTGTACAGCAAGCATCTGGACGCCGCGTTCACCGGCACCGGCCGCTCGGACACGATCATCGTCGTCGCGAACGTCGACCCGCATTCGGTCCGCGAGACGACCGTGCACCTCGACACCACGGTCTGGGGGGTCGCACCCGGCGAGAGCTTCGAGGTCGAGGATCTGCTCACCGGAGCGGTCTGGACCTGGAACGACCACAACTACGTGCGCCTCGACGCCTTCACGGAGCCGGTGCACATCCTGAAGGTGAAGGAGCGGTCATGAGCTACATCGAAGACGTCGCGGCATCCACCGAATGGGAGGCGGTCGCGGCCGGTGCGTTCCACGATCCCCATGCCGTGCTCGGCTCGCACCCGATCACCGACGCCGCTGATCGCACAGTCACCGTCATCCGCGCCCGACGTCCACTCGCCTCGTCCGTGGCCGCGGTCTTCGCGGATGGCAGCCGCCTCGAGCTGGCACATGTCGCGCACGGGATCTGGGAGGCGCGACATGACGGCCCACCCATCCCCTATCGCCTCGCCACCGCGTACCGCGACGATGCGGAGACGGTCGCCGGCGATCCGTACCGCCACCTCCCCACGTTGGGCGACCTCGATCTCCATCTCATCGCCGAGGGCCGGCACGAGCGGCTCTGGCACGTCCTGGGTGCGCATCCTCGCACGCTGGACGGCGAAGACGGAGTCGCGTTCTCCGTGTGGGCGCCGAATGCCACCGCGGTACGCGTCGTCGGGGACCACAACGGCTGGAACGGTGAACCGCACGCGATGCGCTCGATGGGCGTCAGCGGCATCTGGGAGCTCTTCATCCCCGGGCTGCACGCCGGAGACCACTACAAGTTCCAGATCCGCACGCGGGAGGGCTCCTGGATCCTGAAGGCCGATCCGATGGCCTCGCGCGCAGAGGTCCCACCCGCCACGGCATCCGTCGTCGCGACCTCCTCCTACGATTGGGGGGACGGCGCCTGGATGACGCGCCGCGCCGCCACGCACGCGGTCGCGCAACCTCTGTCGATCTACGAGGTGCACCTCGGGTCGTGGCGCGGCGGTCTCACCTATCGTGACGCCGCCGAGCCGCTCATCCAGCACGTGACGGACACCGGCTTCACCCACGTCGAGTTCATGCCGCTGGCCGAGCACCCCTTCGGTGGTTCCTGGGGCTATCAGGTCAGCGGCTACTACGCGCCGACCAGCCGGTTCGGCAGCCCGGACGACCTCCGCTACCTGATCGACCGCCTGCACCAGGCGGGTATCGGCGTGATCATGGACTGGGTGCCGGGCCACTTCCCCAAGGACGCATTCGCCCTCGCGCGCTTCGACGGCCAGCCGTTGTACGAACACCCCGACCCGCGCCGGGGCGAGCATCAGGACTGGGGCACTCTGATCTTCGACTACGGACGCCCCGAGGTACGCGGCTTCCTCGTCGCGAACGCGCTGTTCTGGCTCAGCGAGTTCCACGTCGACGGCCTCCGCGTCGATGCGGTCGCCTCGATGCTCTACCTCGACTACTCGCGCGACGCCGGTGAGTGGGAGCCGAATATCCACGGCGGGCGGGAGAACCTGGAGGCCATCCGCTTCCTCCAGGAGGTCAACGCGACCGCCTACCGCCTCCACCCCGGCATCATGATGATCGCCGAGGAGTCCACCAGCTTCCCCGGCGTCACCGCTCCGACCGACCACGCCGGACTCGGCTTCGGGTTCAAGTGGAACATGGGGTGGATGAACGACTCGCTCCAGTACATCGAGCGCGACCCGATGTACCGCGCGCACCACGAAGGCGAGATGACGTTCTCCTTCGTGTACGCGTTCGGCGAGAACTACCTGCTCCCGATCAGTCACGACGAGGTCGTGCACGGCAAGGGCAGTCTGCTCGCCAAGATGCCGGGCGACCACTGGCACAAGCTCGCCAACGCCCGCGCTTATCTGGCGTACATGTGGGGCCACCCCGGCAAGAAGCTGCTCTTCATGGGACAGGAGTTCGGCCAGCTTGCCGAATGGTCCGAGGGCAGAGAGCTCGATTGGTGGCTGCTCGACCAGCCGTCGCACCGACAGCTGCAGGATTTCGTCGGTGCGCTCAATCGCACGTACCGGGCGCAGGCTCCGCTGTGGGAGCGCGACAGCGACGGCTCGTCGTTCTCCCGCCTGGGCGCGCCGAGCTGGGATCCCACCGTGATCGCGTTCGAACGACGCGACGCGCACGGAGGCCGAGTCGTCGTGGTGAGCAACTTCGCGGGAGTCGAGCGCGCGGGCCACCGCCTGGCCCTCCCGAAGGAGGGGGTGTGGCAGGAGATCTTGAACACTGACGCGGGAGAGTACGGCGGGCGTGGCTCCGGGAACCTCGGACTCGTGTACGCACACGCGGAGGGCGATTCAGCGATCGCCACCATGACGTTGCCCGCGCTGTCGACCATCTGGCTGCGTCATCAGAACGACCCGCACGTACCGACCATCAGCCGCGGCTAGGGTTCGGCGCGGCGCCATCTCGTTCGAGCGGGTTGCCGTCGACGGGGCGCCGAACTCAGAACAGCAGCGAAGTGAGTCGGTTCCGCGCCGCGAGCACGCGCGGGTCGCCCGCGCCGATCAGCCCGAACAACTCCACCAGACGCTCACGGACGGGCGTGCGCTGATCGGAGGGGAGCTTCTCGAACAGGTCCAGCAGCCGGCCGAACGCATCGTCCACATGTCCACCCGCCAGATCCAGGTCGGCGACGTCGAACTGCGCCTGGACATCGAGCGGACCGTCCGCGGCCGCTGCGCGTGCCGTCTGCAGATCCAATCCCTGGGTGCGGTCGAGCAACCGGACCTGGCCGAGGCCAGCGCGAGCGTCCTCGTCACGCGGGTTCTCCGCCAGCGCCTTCTCGTAGGCGGTGACCGCAGCGGCGTAGTCACCGATCTCGATCGCCGCGAACGCTTCTGCGTGCAGCGGCGGAAGCGGAGGCTCCTCAGGCGCCTCGTCGTCGGCGACGGCGTCGCCCACGGGCAGGGAGCCGGTGACTCCGTTCTGAGCGGCGAGCTGGAGCAGCTGCGCGAAGACCTCGCGGACCTGCTCCTCCGGCACGGCTCCGGTGAACATCGGCACTGGCTGTCCCGCGATCAGGGCGACCACCATCGGGATCGACTGCGCGCGGAAGCTCTGTGCGAGCTGCGGGTTCGCGTCCACGTCGACCTTCGCGAGCAGCACACGGCCACCCAGCTCTCTCGTCACCTTCTCGATGATCGGACTGAGCTGCTTGCACGGACCGCACCACTCCGCCCACAGGTCGATCACGACAGGGACGGTGCGGGAGATCTCGAGGACCTGGCCGAATGTCTCGTCGGTCGCGTCGACGACCACGTCACCGACGCGCGGCGCGGGCGCGCTCGACGTGGAAGGGTCCGGTCGGTTGCGCAGGCTGGACAGGTCGACAGCGCCGCGCAGGGCAGCGGGAGAGATATCGGTCACTTGATCACCTTCGCGGAGACGAGGTCCTGGTGGACGGCAAGGAGGCGGATCTGCTCAGTGGATCCCTGAGCAGGGACCGCGAAGAACAGCTGGAACGAATATGTGGTCTCGATGCCCTTCGCGGACTCCGACACTCCCGTGAGTGCCTTGGCCTGGGCGTTCTCGCCGAAGCGGATCACGGCATCGGCGACGGTCGGCGTCACGGTCTCGGTGTCGGTGACCACGACGCTGACGATCGCGCCACTGCCGAGCGTGGTCATCGCCACAGGCGCGTCGTCGGTCGGGGCCATGTCGAACGTGGCCTTCGACGTCTCCGACGCGTTGTTGTCCGCGAGTTTCTGCACCACTTCCTGGCGGCTATCCCTGATCGACTTCGCGAGGTCGAGGGAGAGATCGTCGAACAGTCCGTAGGCCTCGCTCTTCTCCCCCTCGTCGACGACACCGGAGAAGGCCGCCGCGAGGTCGGCGGGCGGAACGCTGAGGAAAGCGGAATCCTCCGGCACCAGCGAAGTACCCAACCAGCTCGCTGCGACTTCGGGGAGTGCGACGTCGGCGGACATCTCCGCCATGTTGGACACCTTGTAGTTGGACCACGGGTCCTGTTGCGTCATCGTGAGGATCACCGGAGGAACGGTGTCGTCGCTCGTGCTCTTCGACAGCAGGAGAACGGTGCGCGGCCAGCGATCGGTCGCCTCCGGCAGCACGACCTCGACCTTGTCGGTCGGGATCACGGCGGGAGGTGCCGTGTCGGGGAGCTCGGTGCGCAGCGCGTACGCGGTCGTACGCGCGGTGAGCGCCGGCCCGTCGAGTCGGGTCGCCGCGAGATCCAGATCAAGCGCGGTGTCCGCGTCGACGAGGGTCGTGGAGATCTCCTGCAGGATCCGCGTCGCCTGCGCCTCCGTCACGGCCGGGGGCTTCTGGTTGTCGGGAGCGATCACGGTGGGCGTCGGCGACGGAGTAGCCGACGCTTCGTCGAACTGCGGCCAGGAATCCGCCGAGCATCCGCTCGCCAGGAGAGCCGTGAGGCCGATGGCCGGCAGGGCGATCAGACGAAGCCGACGCCGCGGAGTGCGCGCGGAGCGCAGTGAGGTCTTGGCATCGGGGTCCTTGGTCTCGTCCACGATCTCGGCGTCCTCCACCTCGGAAGAATCAGGAGTCTGCGGAGCCGATGCCGGCGCGGACTCGAGCGCGTCCCGTTCACCCGGCGGGAGAGTTGCGACGTCGATCGGCTCGGTGATGGGCAACGGTCCCGGCCCCTTGCGACGGGGACCCCGCCCGCGTCGCTGGTGGCGGATGCCGAGCACATACAGGATCAGACCGACCAGCAGCACGGCGCCGCCCGCGGCCATGAGGGGGCCCGCCCACGGAGTCGAGTTGTCCAGGGGCCAGGAGATCGCGATGTCGTCCGGCGCGTCCTGAGTGCCGTCGTACGCGATGAGCACGCTCATCCCCTCGGGAAGCTGCATGTTGTCGGCGATCAGAGCGTCGGTATCGCTGAACGAGTCGAGCCACAGATCGGATCCGACCGGATTGTGGGCGACGGGCTCGTCCGTCTTCTCGCCGTCGCCCTCATCCTCGACGGGGGGTGCCGCGACGTGCTCGACATCCAGGCCGCCGTCCTTGGCCACGCTGACCTGGTTGTAGTCCGACTCGGCGAGCCATGCCTCGAGATCGGTGGTGCGCCCGTAGGCGGCGAAGATATCGCCGTCGCCGCGGATCAGCAGCGTCTGCGCACCCGGATTGCTCCTGAGCACCTCGCCATCCATCAGCACGAACGGCGCGGGCTCCTGGACCTCGACCTTGGTCTGCTCCGATGACGGCCCCATGAAGATGGTCCGCTGAGCGATCCCGGCCCCGATCAGCACCGCGGCCAGCACGAAGGCCACCACGGCCCATACGAAACGCACGAATAGTCTCCTCACGCATCTCGGAACCTGCCCGAGACGCAACACTCGACATTCCAGACTATCGAAACCACCTGTGTGTTGCCCACAGGTGGCTCCATGGGCTGCTGTTCGGCAGGTCGACAGGTTATCGAGGGCGGGGATCGATAGCCTGACACCAGCAGTCCCGAGGAGTCCAGATGAAGATCCACAATCCTTTCCGCACCGCCCTGGTGGCGACGCTCGGCGTGGGGCTGGGTATCCTCCTGATCGGCAGCGTGCAGAACCTGTCGACGGTCTTCCTCTATCTGGGCACCGCGCTGTTCCTCAGCCTCGGCCTCGATCCCGTCGTCGCCTTCCTCGAGCGCAAGAAACTGCCGCGGTGGTTGGCGGTGCTCGTCACGATCGTGGCCGTTCTGGCGATCTTCGCCGGCATCGTGCTGATGGTCCTGCCGATGATCGTCTCCCAGATCACGCAGCTCATCGATCAGATCACCCAGCTGGTGAGCCGGCCGGGGCTGCTCTCGGACATCGAGCAGTGGATCCTCGGCGTGTTCCCCAACCTCGACGTGCCGCGGGTTCTCGGCGAGGCACAGGCATGGCTGATCGGGAACGTGGGCGACATCACGAACAAGGTCATCAACGCGAGCGTCTCGATCGTCGCCGGGCTCTTCGGCGCGTTCATCGTGCTGATCCTGACGATCTATCTCACCGCGTCCACCCCTTCGCTCAAGGCGGCGGTCTACCAGCTCGCGCCCGCCTCGAAGCGGGATCGCTTCATCGACCTCGCGGAGCAGATCACCGACTCCGTCGGCTTCTACGTGATGGGTCAGCTCTCGTTGGGCGTGATCAACGGCGTGCTGAGCGCGATCTTCCTGTCGATCATCCAGGCGCCGTTCCCCGCCGTGCTCGCGGTCATCGCCTTCTTCTTCTCCCTGATCCCGCTGGTGGGTACTCTCACCGGGTCGACCCTGATCGTGTTGGTCTGCCTGATCCCCGGTCTGGGCTCCCCCGCCACTGCCATCGCGGCGGCCATCTACTACCTCATCTACATGCAGATCGAGGCGTACGTGATCTCACCGCGCATCATGAGCCGCGCGGTCTCCGTGCCGGGTGCCGTCGTCGTCGTCGCTGCACTGGCGGGCGGCAGTCTTCTCGGTCTGCTGGGCGCGCTGATCGCGATCCCGGTCGCCGCAAGCATCCTGATCATCTACCGGCAGGTGCTCATCCCACGGATGAACGAGCTCTGAGTCGCTTCAGCCGACCGGGGGCCAGTGCGTCGCGAGAGGAAGGGCAGCCGGGTTCACCGCGGCCACGATCTCGGTGAGCACTCTGCGGGTCTGAGTCTCGCCCACCCAGAGGTGCTTCCCGCCCTCCACGGCGATCAGCTGCGCATGAGGGATCGATGCGAAGCGCTCGCGCGCCTCCGCAGGGCGCAGGTAGTCGTCGAGCTCGGGAACGAGCACCACGACCTCACGATCCGTGCCTGCCCAGGCCGCGACCTCATCATCCGTCGCACGGTGCAGCGGTGGCGACAACAGGATCACTCCCTCGATGTCGTGGTCACGGCCGTACTTCAGAGCGAGTTCGGTGCCGAACGACCAGCCCACGAGCCAAGGACGCGGCAGCGCGCGCTCACGCACCAGATCCATCGCAGCGGCGACATCGAACTGTTCGGCGCCACCGCCGTCGAACGCACCGTCACTGGTACCGCGCGGCGACGTGGTACCCCGGGTGTTGAAGCGGAGTACCGCAAGGTCTGCCAGCGCCGGGAGCCGACCCGCGGCCTTGCGCAGGATATGCGAGTCCATGAAACCGCCCGCCGTGGGCAGCGGATGCAGGGTGACCAGAGTCGCCACGGGCGCGTTCGTCTCCGGAAGCGCGAGCTCGCCCACCAGAGTCAGTCCGTCGGCGGTCTGCAGCTCGACTTCCTCACGGCGGGCAGGCAGTTCCAACGGGCCACGGATCTCCATACTCACGCCATCCTCCAACAGTGTGTGTGCCAGTGTCTGCGCGCCGCCAGATCAGCGGCGTCGCCCAGCACGCCGTCGGCGCGCCAGGCGACGAGGTGCGCAGTTCCTGCCGCGACCTCTCGGCCGCAGCCGGGGCAGATGTACGCCTTCTGCGCCTGAACAGCCGACACGGGCTGCACGGTCCATTCAGCGCCGCGACGCGTCTCCGATCGCTTCCATCCGGCCATCAGCCGTTCGAGCGAAGCCTCGGCGTCAGGGCGCGCCGGATGCCGTTTGCGGGAGCGTGGCACGGTGCGCGCTCACCACCAGTGGTTGTTGGTCCAGAAGGCGTACGCCCCTGCCCAGCTCCCATAGCGACCGACCGCGTACCCGGTGGCCCACCGCAGATTGTCGACCGGGTTGTATCCGTTGCCGGGGACCTTGCTGCACGGCAGTGCCTGCACGAGTCCGCACGCCCCGGACGACGAGTTGGTCGCGTTCGGGTTCCAGCCGCTCTCGCGGGAGACGATGTAGTCCACGTACCCTTGGTCCGCCGCCGCGATCCCCGCCGCCGCCATCCACTCCGCCGGTGCACCACCGCCGCTGTAGAGCAGAGGCCCGCCTCCGCCGCTCGATCCGCCGGTGTTGGTCGCCTGCGCGACCACAGGCTTCGGCTTGGGTTTGGGCTTCACGTACACCTCGAACTCGCCGCGCTCGATCGGCGTGATCGCCGCCCCTTCGACCGTGACGGTCAGGTTCTGGGTATCGGCCAGAGCAACGGCGTAGACGCTGTCCGTCGTGTCAGCGGCAGGTGGATCAGCCAGTGCGACCCCGGTCGGCGCCATGATCGCCCCGGCGAATCCGACGACCGCGACGGCGCTGAAGACGCCGACGACACCGCGGCGTCGCGACCACCTCCGAGTACCTCTGCGCGCAGATGTCGCCACCGCCGCAGGTACCAGCGAGGCGTTGCTTCGTTCGAGTTTCATGTCGTTTCGGGAGTTCACGATGAAGGACAGTCTACGCAAAGACGCCTGAGACGACCATGGGAAGCCTCAGCGAACGGCCAGGATGACGTCGATGGTGGCATCGAGCAGGGCATCGACCTGCTCTTCGCGATAGCCGCCGCGCTGCATCCGGAATGCGGCAGAACGCAACTGCTCCGCGGTCAAGGCGTCGCCATCGCGAAGGTAGCGCACGATCCGGGTGGCGACGTGATCCACCTCGTCGACGCGATACCCGAACGTCAGAACACCGGTCCGCGCGAATCGATGACGCGCCGGACGCGCGAGATGGTCGAGGATGACCTGAGCGTCCTCACGCGCCTGCTCGACCCACGCCCCCGCACCTCGAGCACGCACGACCCGCTCACGCTCCCGCGCGGCGAAAGCGTCCTCGACGCGGCCCAGTGCCGCATCCACATCCGCGACGACGTAGCCGCCCTTGACGAGCGGGAACGACGCCGTCCGCACGTCGGCTGCCTCCAGCTGATCTCCCCCGAGCTCGAACGCCTTGCGCGCGGAAGCGAGAAAGGTGTCGACGGCTGCGCGGTGATAGCCGAGGGTGCGTCCGGTCGTGAGCGCGAAGGCGGGAGGTGCATCCTCTGCGGTCGCGGCATCCAGAGAACGGTCGGTCATGACAGCACCACCCAGGGTGAGAGGAGGAAGTAGAGGCAGAGCGCGGGGACGGTGGACGGAAGGATGCTGTCCAGCCGGTCGAGCAGACCGCCATGTCCGGGCAACCACGAGCTCATGTCCTTGATGCCGATGTCGCGCTTGAGCATCGACTCGCCGAGGTCGCCCAGAGTGGCGGAGAGCAGGATCGCCGCGCCGAAGATGAGCCCCGCCCACCAGGGCAGGTCGAGAAGGAAGATCGCGAGGAGGGTACCGGCGATCAACGATGCCGCGACCGCCCCCCCGAAGCCTTCCCAGGTCTTCTTCGGACTGATCCTCGGAGCCATGGGGTGACGCCCGAAAGCCAGACCCGCAGCGTAGGCACCGGTGTCCGCGGCGACCGCGATCGCGATGAAGCTCAGGACCCACCACTGCCCGCCTTCCTGCTTGAGCAGGATGAGGGCGACTCCAGCGAGGAACGGCACGTAGATCTGCACGAACCCGCCGACGACGGCGTCAGCGAGCACATCGCCGTACGTCCGACCGTCCTTCGAGATCATCTGGGCGACGAGCCGCCAGACGATCACGAACGAGACGGCGACGAACAGCGCGACCCAGCACAGCCAGATCTCGGCGAAATAGGCGGAGAGAACCAGGACCGCTGCGGCGATGAGCTGAGGGACGACATCGATACGCCGCCCGCCGGAGCGCAGAGCCCGTGAGAGTTCATAGACACCGAGAAGCGCCGCCGCCAGCGCGAACGGCACGAACAGCGCCTTGATGAAGAGCAGGGAGCCCAGAAGCGCGGCACCGAAAGCCAGTCCGATGACGATGGCCAGGATGAGGTCGCGGCCGGTGCGTTCCTTGATCCGCTCGTTCGCCTGATCCAGCTGATCCCGCGCGTGCGACACGTGAGTGCCCAACTCATCCCGCGCAGCCCGCCACTGCTCCCTGATCGCGTTGTGATCGGCGGTGTCGAGCTGCTCGGTCGTCACGACCTCCACTCCCCCGCTCTCGCGCTCCGCGCCGGGCAGCGGAGGACGCGGGGGGATGCTCGTCGCGTCGAACGCGGGGAAAGCCGTGTCCGGAAGCGGGATGCCGCGCGCGGAGCCGGCGCCGTCAGGCACTTCATGGCGCGACGGTGACGTCCCCTCCTCGTCATCTCGCGTGTCATCAGACATGCCGATTACACCTCGAGGAGTTCGGCCTCTTTGCGCTTGAGCGCGTCGTCGATCAGATCGACGTGCTGACGCGTGAGCGCATCGAGCTCCTTCTCGGCGCGAGCGATCTCGTCTTCGCCGAGTTCGCTCTTCAGAGCGTCGAGCTCGTCCTTCGCCTTGCGTCGAATGCCGCGGACATGCACCTTGGCGTCCTCAGCCTTGGTCTTGACGAGCTTCACATACTCCTTGCGACGGTCGGCCGTCAGCTCGGGCATCACGACGCGCACAAGGTTGCCGTCGTTCGTCGGGTTTGCCCCGAGGTTCGGCATGTCGCGGACGGCCTGCTCGATCGCCTTGAGCGCCGACTTGTCGTACGGCGTGATGATCAGCGTGCGCGCTTCCTGGTTGGCCAGCGAGGCGAGCTGGGCCAGAGGGGTCGGCGTTCCGTAGTAGTCGACCAGAACCTTCTGGAACAGCTGCGGATTGGCACGACCGGTGCGCACCGTGGAGAAGTCCTCCTTGGCAGCCTCGACCGCCCTGGTCATGCGGGAGGTGGTTTCAGCGAGGACATCCGCGATCACGGTGACTCCTATCGTCGGGGTGTTCTGGAAATTCTATCGGGCGCAGCCTGTTCGGCCGGATCACACGCTCAGGCGGTGACGAGTGTTCCGATCGGCTCGCCGAGCAGGGCGCGTGTCACGTTGCCTGCGGGCTCCATGCCGAAGACTCGCATGTCCATGTTGTTGTCCATGCAGAGGCTGAATGCCGTCGAGTCAACCACCTTGAGGCCGCGCTGGAGGGCGTCGCGGTACGTGACCTGCTCGATGCGCTCGGCGTCGGCATGCTTGTTGGGATCGGCCGTGTAGATCGCGTCCACACCGTTCTTCGCCACGAGCACCTCCTGGGCCCCGATCTCGAGAGCGCGCTGCGCCGCCACCGTGTCGGTGGAGAAGTACGGAAGACCGGCGCCGGCGCCGAAGATGACGACACGGCCCTTCTCCATGTGCCGCTCCGCACGACGCGGAATGTAGGGCTCCGCCACCTGGGTCATCGCGATCGCGGACTGCACGCGCGTCGCCGCTCCCGCCTGCTCGAGGAAGTCCTGCAGTGCGAGGGCGTTCATCACGGTGCCGAGCATGCCCATGTAGTCGGCACGACCTCGGTCCATGCCACGCTGGCTGAGTTCGGCGCCGCGGAAGAAGTTGCCGCCGCCGACGACGATGGCGACCTCGACGCGGTCGACGGCTGCAGCGATATCGCGCGCGATCTGGCTGACGACGTCGGGGTTGACGCCCAGCTGACCTGCGCCGAATGCCTCCCCGGAGAGCTTCAGAAGGACGCGGCGGCGTCCGGTGCGTTCGGTCATGGGTGTTGTCCTCTCATCCCGATTCAAGATAGTGCCTCGTGGGCACGAAGAAGGGGTTCGGATCTCGACGATCCGAACCCCTTCGACTTTGCTACGCGCCGACCTTGAAGCGCGCGAAGTCCGTCACGGTGATACCGGCGTCCTTCGCCACCTGGGCGACAGAGAGCTTGTTGTCCTTGGCGTAGTCCTGCTCGAGCAGCGCGACCTGCTTGATGAACGCGGAAACACGGCCCTCGACGATCTTGGGCAGCGCCGCTTCCGGCTTGCCCTCGTTGCGGGAGATCTCGGTGACGATCTCGCGCTCCTTCTCGACGGCGTCTGCCGGAACGTCCTCGCGAGAGAGGTACGACGGGTTGGCGAACGAGATGTGCTGAGCGATGCTGCGCGCAGTCTCGGCATCGTCACCCGAGTAGGCGACGACGACACCGATCTGCGGGGGCAGGTCCTTGCTCGTGCGGTGCAGGTAGACCTCGACCTTGTCGCCGGAGATCGTGCGCACGCGGCGCAGTTCGACCTTCTCGCCGATGATCGCGGCCTCCTCCGAGATGAGCTGCTCGACGGACTTGTCGCCCGCCTGAGCGGCGAGAGCGGCCTCGACCGAGTCTGCCTTGACGGCGGCGACAGCGTCGGCGACCTTCTCGGCAAGCGTGATGAAACGCTCGTTCTTCGCGACGAAGTCGGTCTCGCAGGCGAGCTCGATGAGCGTCACGGCGCCATCCTGCTCGCGAGCGACGACGAGGCCCTCGCTGGTGGAACGGTCGGCACGCTTCGCGTTGCCCTTGGCACCCTTCAGGCGCAGGATCTCGGTGGCCTTCTCGACGTCTCCGTCGGCCTCCTCGAGCGCCTTCTTGGTGTCGACCATTCCCGTGCCGAGCTGCTCACGCAGCGCCTTGAGGTCAGCGATGGTGAAGTTGGCCATGTGTGGTGGCTCCTTGCTTCGTTATGTATGTCGGTTCGAGGGGATTACTTGGCGTCGGCTGCCTCGGCGGCGGCGACCTCAGCGGTCTCCTCACCGGAAGCGGCGGCGATGGCCTCGTCGTGTGCTTCCGCACCGGCCTCGTCGGCAGCGGTCTCGTCGGCAGCCGGCGTCTCGACGACGGCGGCCTCGTCCTCAGCGGTCACGATCTCGGCGGCGTCGGCGGACTCCTGCACGGGGGTCTCGAGAAGCTCCTTCTCCCAGTCGGCGAGCGGCTCAGCGTCACCCGTCTCGGGGTTGTGCTTCTGCTGCAGGCCCTCGGCAGCGGCGTCTGCGATGATGCGCGTCAGCAGCGAGACGGAGCGGATCGCGTCGTCGTTGCCGGGGATCGGGTACTGGAAGTCATCCGGGTCGGCGTTCGTGTCGAGGATGCCGATCACGGGGATGCCCAGCTTCTTGGCCTCGTCGATCGCGAGGTGCTCACGCTTGGCGTCGACGACCCAGATGGCCGACGGCGTCTTGGTGAGGTTGCGGATACCGCCGAGCGACTTGTGCAGCTTGTCGAGCTCGCGCTTCTTGAGCAGCAGCTCCTTCTTCGTGAAGCCGCTGTTCGCCGGGGTCTCGTAGTCGAGCTCCTCGAGCTCCTTCATGCGTGCAAGACGCTTGGAGATCGTCTGGAAGTTGGTGAGGAGCCCGCCGAGCCAGCGCTGGTTGACGAAGGGCTGGCCCACACGGGTCGCCTGCTCGGCGAGGATCTCCTGCGCCTGCTTCTTCGTGCCGACGAAGAGGATCGTGCCACCGTGGGCGACGGTCTCCTTGACGAAGTCGTAGGCCTTGTCGATGTAGCCGAGCGACTGCTGGAGGTCGATGATGTGGATGCCGCTGCGCTCCGTGAGGATGAAGCGCTTGACCTTCGGGTTCCACCGACGGGTCTGGTGTCCGAAGTGCACGCCGCTGTCGAGCAGCTGGCGGATGGTGACCACAGCCATGGTCGTCTCCTGATTCTGGCGCGCTCTGCGCCGTTGAGGTTGTCAAGCCGATCTGACGATCGGACTTCCTGGCGCCCGGCGCACACCCGCCTGCTCTGAGAACAGGACCTGAGGGAGTGGATGCCGCGACGAGAGTCGCTGAGGGCACGCGTAGTCACCCCGATATCGAGGTGCTCCCCCAGCATACAGGATGCGCGACCGCACTCGTCCTGCACGACCGAACGGTCATGACCGAGTCTCCCCCTATCGGCTCCTCGCCCGCATCGACGACGGCCGATCCGTAACAGGATGCACGGATGACTTCCTCCATGCGACTGCTGAGCTGCCTGTTCGCGCTTGTGTTCGCGACGCTGTCCGCAGGAGACGCATGGCCCGGACCGGCGTCGGCGGCGTCTGCTCTCGCGGGGTCCGTGTCCGCGACGCCATCGGTCACGACGACCGACGCCCTCTCCGGGGCCCTCCCGTCCTGGGCCTGGCCGCTCACGGGCCCTCGCCGCGTCGCCGCGCCCTATCGTGCCCCCGCACACGAGTACGGCGCCGGGCATCGCGGTGTCGATCTCGTGGCCGAACCGGGCACCACCGTGTTCGCTCCGGCGGATGGCATCGTGGCGTACCGCGGGACTGTGGTGGACCGCCCCCTCCTCACGATCGAGCACCCCGGTGGCCTCGTCTCGACGGTCGAACCGATCACCTCGACGCTCTCTCCCGGCGAGGCGGTCTCGGCCGGGCAGCCGCTCGGGGCCGTCGACCTCGGTGGACACACACCGATCGGCGCCGTGCACCTGGGGGCACGTCTGAACGGCGAGTACATCAATCCGATGCTGCTGTTCGGACCTGTGGCGAGGGCGGTGCTGCTCCCGTGCTGCGCCGATGAGTGACGGCGCGACCGACCGCCGTCCCCTGAGCCGCGCCGGTGCGTGACACCGCGACTCGGGAGGACTCAGGCTCGGGGGTGCGCCAGGCGGTACGTCGCGGTCAGTCGCTCCGATGAGACATGGGTGTAGATCTGCGTCGTCCCCAGACTCGCGTGGCCCAGGATCTCCTGCACTGCCCGGAGATCCGCCCCACCGTCGAGGAGATGCGTGGCCGCGGTGTGGCGCAGTGCATGCGGTCCCACGGTCTCCGCTCCGACGACAGGAGACAGAACGCGGGCGACGAGCGTGTACACCGACCGGGCCCCGATGCGACCGCCACGGGCCCCGAGGACCAGTGCCGGAGATGCCGCGGGTGAACGTGCCACGAGCGTGGGGCGCGCCCGCCGGAGGTAGGCGGCGATCGCCTCTCCGGCCGGGAGGCCGAACGGAACCACCCGTTCCTTCGCGCCCTTTCCGAGGACGCGGGCCGTGCGACGGTCCAGGTCGACGTCGTCGATGTCGAGACCGCACAGCTCGGAGACACGGATGCCGGAGCCGTAGAGCATCTCGATGATCGCATGGTCTCGCAGCGCGATCGGATCGCCTCCCGCTGCCGCCGCTCGCTGGATGTCGAGAAGCGTCGCCATCGCGTCCTGGGAGGCGACGGTCGGCAGAGAATGTCCGCGCTTCGGGGCGATCAGCCGCAGGCTGGGGTCGTGCGCGATCAGGTCCTGCTCCTTCGCCCAGCTGAAGAAGGAACGTGCCGCGGATGCCCGTCGAGCGAGCGTCGACCGCGCATCCCCGCGCTGCGTAGCCTTCCAGAGCCAATCGCGTAGAGCTTCGAGGTCCACAGCAGCGAGGGCGACGGCACCGACGGACTCCGCCAGGTCGCGAAGGTCCGTACGATACGCCTTGACCGTTGCCGGCGAGAGCCGACGCACACGGATGAGGTGTTCGAGATACACCTCTGTGGCGGCGGACAGCTCCATGCACTCAGCTTGCCGTCGAACACGAGCGCTCGTGTGGAGCCTCGCCGCACCAGCCGCACCGCCCGGCGGCTGCCTCACGGGCGTTCTGTGGCGGCGCGCTACGAGGGTGACCGGCGCCAGCCACCTCCCACGGGGTGCACGAGCCCCTCGAGCTCCAGCAGGCCCAGGTGTGAGAGCACTCGTTCGACGGACAATCCGGAGCGGCGGGCGATCTCGATCGTCGGCTGCGCGGTACGACCGCCGAGCGCGTCCAGAACACGGACGCGCTCGGGGTCCACGCTCGCCCCTGCCGGGGTCCCGTCGAACGCCATGCCGCACAGCTCACGGACATCGGCAGCCGAGGTCACGCAGACCGCGTCGTACTCGCGCAGCAGCCGGTGGCACCCGGCAGAGGACGCCGAGGTGATCGAGCCCGGCACAGCCCCCAGCGGTCGTCCGAGCGAGGCCGCATGCCCTGCCGTGTTCAGCGAACCGCTGCGCCAGCCGGCTTCGACCACCACAGTGACGTCTCCCAATGCCGCGATCAGACGGTTGCGCGCGAGGAATCGCCACTTGGTCGGCGCGGCCCCGCAGGGCAGTTCGCTGATCACCGCACCTTCTTCGGCGATCTGCTTCAGCAGGCCGTGATGCCCAGCCGGGTATGCACGGTCCACGCCGCCCGCGAGGAATGCGACGGTCCCCCCTCCGACTCCGAGCGCGGCACGATGCGCGGCTCCATCGATCCCGTATGCGCCACCCGAAACGATGAGGGCGCCGGATGCGGCGAGATCACCGGCGAGCTCAGCCGCGACGTGATCTCCGTAGCCGCTGGAGGCTCGGGCGCCCACCATCGATACCCGCGGCGTGGCCGCCCAGCGACGAGGGTCTCCTCGCACCCACAGCGCGATCGGCGCGTTGGCACCGAGGTCATCCAGTGCGTGGGGCCAGAGGTCGTCGCTGGGCAGCAGAAGCTGCGCGCCGACCTCACGGGCTCCGCGCACCGCATCTCGGACCGCCCGTGCCTCCACCCGCGGGGTCCAGCGTCGCCGCCCCTCCGCCACTGCACGTCGTACGCGAGCATCTGCGGTGTCGAGGAGCGCATCGACCGCGCCCTCGCGCTGGGTGCCATCGATCGCGTACCGAAGGGCTTCCTCCGCCCCGAGTGCATGGATCAGAGCCCCGGCGATGCCGTCCCCCGGCTCGGCGAGCACACTCCACGTGGCACGCGCGAGCGCATCCACCACGTCCTCCCCCTCGCGGAGCAGGCGGATCTCATCCAGCGCTTCGGTGCTCGCGAACAGTTCGTCGATCACGGTGTCGTTCCTCTCCTCAGGTGCAGCGCGTGTCCGATCTCATCGAGGCCCGGCCTGTCGCGGCCGGAGATGTCTGCCAAGGTCCAGGCCAGACGCAGCACTCGGTCATACCCCCGAAGCGTGAGCGCGCCCCTCTCCAGTGCACGGTCGAGCGGGGATCGAGACGCCGCATCCAGGCGCAGCGCGCCCTGACGGAGCCATGTGCCCGGCACCTCCGCATTGCGGCGCCAGGGCGTGGTTCGCCAGCGTTCGGATGCGCGTTCGCGAGCCGCATGCACACGCGCACGAGCATCTTCCGACGTCAGCGACGACGCCGCGCCGAGCGGAGTCCTGTGCACGGCGACCCGCGCGACCTGGAGGTCGATGTCGACGCGATCCCGCAGAGGGCCGGACAACCGCGTCGCGTAACGCCGGATCGCCATCGGCGGGCACACGCACTCTGCGCCGCGGACACCGTGGTTCCCACACGGACACGGGTTCATCGCCAGAACCAGTTGGAACCGCGCCGGGAATCGAGCAGTGAACCCGGCGCGATGCACGTCGATCGCACCGGATTCGAGCGGCTGCCGCAGCGCGTCCAGGGCCACCCGGGAGAACTCCGCCGCTTCGTCGAGGAACAGCACCCCCCGATGCGCGCGGGCGATGGCTCCTGGCCGCGCCGCCCTGGATCCGCCACCGACGAGCGCCGCAACCGACGCGCTGTGGTGAGGAGCCTCGAGCGGGGGCGCCTCGTCGAGCCGGGCCACCATGTCTCCGCTGAGCGAGCGGACAGCCGCGACCTCGAGTGCTTCCTCCTCCGTCAACCGAGGAAGGATCCCCGGGAGCCGACGCGCCAACATGGTCTTGCCCGTACCCGGCGGGCCGCTGAGGAGCAGGTGGTGACCCCCGGCCGCCGCGATCATCAGCGCGTCCACGGCCTCGGGCTGACCGACGACGTCGGAGAGGTCGAGAGGGTCCTCGTGCACCGGAGCAGCTGCGGGCGCATCGACGGGAACCACATCGGGGACCTCGACCTCGGCTCCATGCCACACGGCGACCTCTGCGAGTGATGCGGCCGCACGCACATCGATGCCGGGGACCAGACGCGCCTCATCCTCGTTCGCCTTCGGGACGATGACACGATCGAAGCCCGCCCGCGACGCGGCGAACACGGCGGGGAGGATCCCCGGAACCGGGCGGAGACGCCCGTCGAGCCCAAGCTCGCCGATGTGCACGGTTCCCGCGATGGAGCGCCGAGCGAGCAGACCGCCGGCAGCGAGCGTCGCCACCGCGATGCTGAGGTCGAACCCCGATCCGTGTTTCGGGAGGCTCGCCGGAGAGAGGTTGACGGTGAGGCGACGACGGGGCAGATCCAGCCCCGCGTTCTTGCAGGCGTTGTGCACCCGCTGCACCGCTTCACCGAGGGCCTTGTCGGGGAGACCGATGATCTTGAACTCCGGCGTCTGGTTCGACAAGTCCGCTTCGACCTCGACGAGATGTCCATCGACGCCGGTCAGCGCCACCGCCCACGTCCGAGCGGTGGTCACGCCAGGTCTCGCAGATGTTCGAGCGAGGCGGTCTCGGGATCGGGGCCGACGATGCCGATGCCGTCGATCCTCAGGCTCAGACCGCGCGCCTGCGGCCCGTGCGCCTCCACCCACGCATGCGCAAGCCGCCAGAGCCGGCGTCTCTTTCGCTCGTCGATCGCCTCGAAGGGGTGTCCGAAGGCCGTCGTCCGACGTGTCTTGACCTCGACGATCGCCAGCTCATCGCCCTGCACCGCGACGATGTCGATCTCACCCTGCGCACATCGCCAGTTCCTGTCGACCACGTCGTAGCCGAGTCCCACCAGATGGGACACCGCGCGCTGTTCGCCCGCTCTTCCGAGATCATCTTTCGCTGCCATGGCCTCAGCATCGCGAAACGTCGCGTCTGAGAAATCCACTGGCGAGGTGCTATCCGGCCGCTCCGAACAACTCGATGAATCGTCCCGCGGTGCAGAGGAGGTGAGGCCTCAGCGGCCGGTGGATCACTCTCCGTCGAGGGAGAGCTCCTGCGGCAGCTCGAACTCGCGCCGCTGCAGCTCCTCCACGTTGACGTCCTTGAACGTCAACACGCGCACGGCCTTGACGAAGCGATCAGCGCGGTAGATGTCCCACACCCAGACGTCGCTCATCGAGATCTCGAAGTAGAAGTCGTGCTCGGTGTCACGACGGACGACATTCACCTCGTTCGCCAGGTAGAACCGGCGCTCGGTCTCGACGACGTACTGGAACTGGGACACCACATCCCGATACTCCCGGAACAGTGCCAGCTCGAGCTCGCGGTCGTAGTCGTCGAAGGCTTCCTCATCCATGATGAATCCATCCTAGAGTCGGAGCGCCATGAAGCCGCACCGCTCGCTGCTCAGAACAGCGTGGGAGCATCCGTGATCGCCCAGGACGCGCGGTGATACGGCGACAATCCGCTCGCCCTGATGGCCTCGCGGTGCTCCGCGCTCGCGTACCCCTTGTTGCGATCCCACTGATACTCAGGGTGACCACCGTGCAACTCCACCATGAGGGAATCGCGCGCGACCTTCGCGATCACCGACGCCGCAGACACAGATGCACAGTCGCGGTCGGCCTTGATGACCGGTCGCACCCGGAGCGGCCCCGGGTGAACGGCCGACACGTAGTCGTGGTTGCCGTCCAGGAGCACGAGCGCGTTCTCGACCGAGGCGCCCTGCGCCACCACCCCCAGCACCGCTCGTGAGGCCGCAAGGCCCAGCGCACGCATGATGCCGACCTCGTCGACCTCCGCCGCGCTGGCCCAGCCGACCGCGGAGGCCTGCACCCAGGCCGCCGCCCGCGCCGCCACGTCCGGACGACGCTTCTCCGTCACGAGCTTGGAGTCGCGCAGCCCCTCGGGTACCCGACGACGGGCGCCGGCGGCATCCATCACCGCGGCGCCGACGGCCACCGGCCCGGCCAACGCACCCCGACCCACCTCGTCGAGCGAGATGATCAGGTCGCATTCGCCCAGGAGCTTCCGCTCCAGCGTGAGCTTCGGCGCGACGACGGTCATTCCGGGTCCGGAACGCCGTTGAACGTGTCGTGATGACCGTCGATCGTCCCCATGCGGTTCAACGGCCACGTGGTCAGGAAGGCCTTGCCCACGACATTGTCCAACGGGACGAATCCCCCGCTGGGCAGGTCCTGGTGCGCACGGGCGTCACGTGACCGGTCTCTGTTGTCGCCGAGCAGCCAGAGCGAGCCCTCGGGCACCACCACATCGAACGGTTCGTTCGAGGCGGCGGTGTCGCCCTCGGGAAGGTTGAGGTAGCTGAGCTCGTCGATGGGCGCACCGTTGATGGTGATCTGGCCCAGCGCGTTGCAGCACACCACATGGTCGCCGGGCAGGCCGATCACCCGCTTGACCAGATGATCCTGAGCATCCGTCGCAGAGATTCCGACCACGTTGAGCACCCAGTCCACGGCCTGCACGAGCGGCGGAGCCGCGGGCTTCTGCGGGACGGGATCGAGCCATCCGCCCGGGTCCTTGAACACCACGACGTCGCCGCGCTCGTACCCTGTCCAGCGCGGCGTGAGCTCATCGACGAGGATCCGGTCCTTGATCAGGAGCGTCCGCTCCATCGATGCGGACGGGATGTAGAACGAGCGCACCACGAAGGTCTTCACCACGAACGACACCAGAGCCGCGATGAGGATGATGATCAACACATCGCGGAGGAAGATCAGGAAGCCGCGACGCCGCCTCGACGTAGGGGCGGACGGGGAATCGGTCGTCATCAGCTTCCTTCACGAATGGTGCACCGCACGCGAGCGGCAGTATCAAGGGTCGCACACCGGGGGTAGAACACAGCACCCCGAGACATCGTGTCCCGGGGTGCTGTGGAAAAGCTGCGCGTCAGCGGTCGCGCTTCTCCTTGATCTTCGCCTTCTTGCCACGGAGCTGGCGGAGGTAGTACAGCTTCGCGCGACGCACGTCACCGCGGGTGACGACCTCGATGTGGTCGATCACCGGGGAGTGCACCGGGAAGGTACGCTCGACGCCGACCTGGAAGCTGATCTTGCGGACCGTGAAGGTCTCACGCACGCTGTCGCCCTGGCGGCCGATGACGACGCCCTGGAAGACCTGGATACGGGAGCGGGTGCCCTCCGTGATGTTGACGTGCACCTTGACGGTGTCGCCGGGGAAGAAGTCCGGGATGTCCGAACGGAGGGAAGCCGCGTCAACGGCGTCGAGGATCTGCATGATCGTCTCTCTCTGCACTCGCCACAGGTCGCGTGCATGATGATGGAAGGAACAAAAAGGTGTGTGTGCCGTACGGCGCTGATGCGTCCGCGGGTTCCCCTGAGGCAGAACCGGTCACGGCACAAACATTCATTCTGCCATGGATGGGACCAGTGGCCAAAATGGCGGCGGTCAGTCCCGCGGGTCGACCTCACGCACGACGATGACCTCATGAGCGCGTGTCTCCGGGACCGGCTCATCAGTACCGGGGATGGTCGACCAGGCGATCGTCTCGCGGATGCGCGCGCCACTGCCCTTCGCCTCGTTCCACAGCTGCCAGAGCTGCAGCCAGAACAGGGCGATGCCGGCGATGATCGCGCCCGTCAGCAGCCACGGGAACGCTCCGTCGATGAAGAAGCCCACGGCGATCGTGAGCCCGTGCCACAGCGTGAAGCCCAGCACGTCCCACCACGACACGGCGCGCTCGATGCGCACCGAGGGGCGCGAGCGCGTCAGGAGCGTCAGGAGAAGCTGACCGATCAGGACCGAGGGGATCGCGATGAACAGCACCCACAGGATCGCCCAGCCACCCTGGAACACGCCCCATCCGACGAGCAGCCACAGCGGCAGCAGGAACGCCGCCGGGAGGAGCCAGCGGAAGAAGGCCTGTCGCAACCACATGCTCAGATCGTACGACGCCTCATCGATCGGAACTCCGGTGTTCGCTGTGAGCACGCGGCGAACCGGGCGCGCCGCATCGGGGAGAATGGAGTTGACGAGAGGACACCCGATGATCGAACTGCGCACCCCTGCCGAGATCGACGAGATGCGCGCCGCCGGCCGCTTCGTGGCCGAGACGCTGGCGACACTGCGCGACGAGACGAGGGTCGGGACGAACCTGCTGTCCATCGATCGGCGTGCGCACGACCTGATCCGCAAGGCGGGAGCGGAGTCCTGCTACATCGACTACCACCCCTCGTTCGGCGCGAGCCCGTTCGGCAAGGTGCTGTGTACGTCGGTGAACGATGCCGTCCTGCACGGACTGCCCCACGACTACACGCTCCGCGACGGCGATCTGGTCTCCCTCGACTTCGCCGTCTCGGTCGACGGCTGGGTGGCCGACTCGGCTCTCTCCTTCGTCGTCGGCACCGCGCGCGACGAGGACCTGCGCCTCATCGACACGACCGAGCGCGCGCTGGACGCCGCGATCGCTGCCGCTGTGGTCGGCAACCGCATCGGCGACATCTCCGCCTCGGTCGCGGCGATCGCGCACGGCGAGGGCTACTCGATCAACACGGATTTCGGCGGCCATGGGGTCGGCCGTACGATGCACGGCGATCCGCACGTGCCGAACGACGGTCGGCCGGGTCGGGGCTTCCCGCTGCGCGACGGTCTCGTCCTCGCGCTCGAGCCCTGGCTGCTCGCCACGACCGACGAGCTGATCACCGATCCGGACGGCTGGACTCTCCGCAGCGCGGACGGTTCCCGCGGAGCGCACTCGGAGCACACCGTCGCGATCACCGAGAACGGCCCCATCGTCCTCACCGATCGTTCCTTCCTCGGAGTGGACTGACGGATCACCGCGGTCTGTCGGACGGGGACGGTACGCTTCCGCGGACCTGTGCCATCCTGAGTCCATGATTCCCCAGGATCGTCACGTGCCGGAGCGACTGTTCCTCGCGCGACACGGTCAGACGACCTGGAACCGGGAACGGCGGCTGCAGGGGCAGTTGGACTCGCCGCTCACCCCTGAGGGCATAGCGCAGGCGCGCTCGCTCGCGGAACAGCTGGTCGGAACGGACGTGCAGACCGTGTGCTCGAGTCCCTTGGGCCGCGCGCTGCGAACAGCGGTCATCATCGCTGAGCGCCTCGGCGCCGAACTGATCGAGGTGCCCGAGCTCGCCGAGGTGCATCACGGCGAGCTGGCCGGCATGACGTGGGCGGAGATCGATGCAGCGTTCCCCACCGTCCGCGAGGAGCGTGCCGCCAACCGCTACGGGTGGGCGTTCCCCGGTGGTGAGAGCTACGCGCAGGCCCGAGCGCGTGCGCGCAAAGCGCTCACGAGTTGCGGATGGGCGGCGACGGGGACTCCGCTCCTCGTCACTCATGAGATGATCGGCCGGATGCTGCGCGCCGAACTGCGAGGCCTCGACGCGGCTGGTGCTCTCGCTCTGCGGCACCCGCACGGCGTCGTGTTCCGCCTCGACCGCGGCGTGGAGACTGTCCTCTAGGCAGGCTCGTCAGGCGCGAGCAGATCGGGGCGGCGCCTCCGTGTGCGCTCGATCTGCTGCTCGCGACGCCACGCGGCGATCGCGGCGTGGTTTCCGCTGAGAAGCACCTCAGGTACGGCGTGCTCGCGCCACAGCGAGGGCTTCGTGTACGACGGGTACTCCAGGAGCCCGTCCTCATGCGATTCCTCGACCAGGCTCTCGGGGTTGCCGACGACCCCGGGGATGAGCCGTCCGATCGCTTCGATCATCGCCATCGTCGCGACCTCTCCCCCGTTCAGCACGTAGTCGCCGAGACTGATCAGTCGGACCTCACCGAGGGTGGCGGCGTAGTCGAAGACGCGTTCGTCGATGCCCTCGTAGCGACCGCAGCCGAACACGAGGTGCTCGCGCGACGACAGGTCGCGTGCGGTCGCCTGGGTGAACACCTCACCGGCGGGCGACGGGAATATGATCGTCGGCCGCTCGGACCGCGCGCTGACCTCGTCGAGAGCGAGCCCCCACGGCTCGGGCTTCATCACCATGCCGGCACCGCCGCCGTACGGGGTGTCGTCGACGGTGCGATGCCGATCGCTCGTCCAGTCGCGCAGGTCGCGCACCTGGAGGTCGAGGATGCCGGAGCTCTGCGCCTTGCCGAGGAGCGACAGCGTCAGACCGTCGAAGTACGACGGGAAGATGGAGAGGACGTCGATGCGCACGGAGGGAACCGTATCAGCGGTCACTCGGCGGCGGCGTCGTCCGAGCTGGGTGCAGCCTCGGAGTCCGTTGCATCCGGGAGTTCCTCGAAGAGTCCGGGCGGCGGCGTGACGATGACTCGTCCCTTCGCCACGTCGACGGACGGGACGATCGCCTCGACGAAGGGAACCATGATCTCGCGGTCGCCCGCTTTCACGATCAGGAGATCCTGGGCCGGGAAATGCTCGATCCTGGCGACCCGTCCTACGACGACGTCGTCACGGACGACGTCGAGACCGACGAGCTGGTGATCGAACCAGGCGTTGTCCTCGACCTCGTCGACATCCTGATCGATCCAGAGGATGGCGCGCACCAGGCTCTCGGCAGCGGTACGGTCCTCGACATCGTCGAAGAACACCACGGGGCTGCCGTTCATCACCCGGTATTCGCGGATGGTGATCTCTTTCCCGTGCCACGGAGATGCCTCGGGCACCTGCAACGTGAACGCAGCGCCGGTCTGGAAGCGCCGCTCCGGGTTGTCCGTGTACAGCTCCACCTTGAGCCCGCCCTTGAGGCCGTGAGCCTTGACGAGGCGCCCGACGCGCAGCTGGTTCTTGCTCTTGTTGCCGTCCTGCGACGCCACGTCAGTCGTCCGCGACATCGACGCGGACGCGACGTCCGTCGGCCAATGCGGTGATGAGCGTACGCAGCGCCTTCGCGGTGCGGCCGCCGCGCCCGATCACACGACCACGGTCGTCGGGGTGCACACGCACCTCGAGGAGATCGCCTCGCGGCGACGTGGATTCGTTGATGCTGACATCCTCAGGGTGATCGACGATCCCCTTGACGATGTGTTCGAGCGCGGCGGCGAGCACGACGGATTACTCTGCGTCGGCGGCGGGAGCCGCGTCGGCCTCGGCAGCGGCGGGAGCCTCCTCAGCGGGGGCCTCCACCTTCTTCTCCGCCTTGGGCTTCACGACGGACTTCTTGGCAGCGTCGATCTCGAACGGAACCTTGGGCTCCTTGACCTTGAGCGTGGACTTCGCGTCCTTGTCGCCCTTGAACTTGCCCCAGTCGCCCGTGATCTTGAGGATCGCGGCGACCTGCTCGGTCGGCTGAGCGCCGACGGAGAGCCAGTACTGCGCACGCTCGGAGTCGACCTCGATGAAGGAAGGCTCCTCGGTGGGGTGGTACTTGCCGATCTCCTCGATCACGCGACCATCGCGCTTGGTCTTCGAGTCGGCGACGACGATGCGGTAGTACGGCGCACGGATCTTGCCCAGGCGCTTGAGACGAATCTTGACAGCCACGATTCTCCTGAATTGTGTGGAAGGAAACGAACTGATCGCCTGGAGAGTGGGGTGCACACCCGGCGGAAGCTCAAAAGGGGAGGACGATAGCTGGATAGAGGGTCGAGCAGGTCGTCCGACCTTCTATTCTGCCAGATCAGCGCGCCAGGAGCGAAACGCGGCGACACGGGTGTTGCCGAGACCGTCGTTCTGCGTGTCAGACTGTGCTCGTGACGCTCGATTTCGCGCCTTCGGCCCGCTCCACCGTCGGACTGGAGTGGGAGATCATGCTCGCCGATCCGGTGAGTGGTGACCTGGTCGGACGCGCTCCCGAGCTGCTGGCCGCTCTCGAGGAGGAGAGCGCCGATGAGCGCCACACCGTGACGGGCGAACTCCTCACCAACACCATCGAGGTCACCAGCGGCGTCGGCGACTCGGTGGCGCAGGCCGTGGATGACATCGCTCAGGCGATCGCCGCGGTCAGATCCGCCACAGATCCCGCGGGCATCGAGCTGCTCTCCGCAGGGAGCCATCCGTTCGCGCAGTGGTACGACCAGCAGGTGACCGACAAGACGCGCTACCACACGCTGATCGAGCGCACCCAGTGGTGGGGCCGGAACATGATGATCTGGGGCATCCACGTCCACATCGGCATCGAGGACCAGCGCAAGGTGTTCCCGATCATCAACGCGCTCACCGGCTTCCTCCCGCACCTGCAGTCGATCGCCGCGTCCAGTCCCTTCTGGGCGGGCGAGCGGACGGGATACGCCTCCAACCGCGCGCTCGTGTTCCAGCAGCTTCCGACGGCCGGCCTCCCCTGGCCCCTGCAGGACTGGTCCCAGTTCGAGTCCTATCTGGACGACATGGTGCGCACCGGCGTGATGGCGGATGCGTCCGAGGTGCGCTGGGACATCCGCCCGGCACCCCGGTGGGGAACCATCGAGGTACGTGCGTGCGACGGCGTCTCCACGCTCCCGGAGCTCGCCGCGATCGCCTCCCTCGTCCAGGTGCTTGTCGAGCACTTCTCCCGTGCACTCGACGAGGGACAGACACTCCCCCAGATGCCGGCCTGGTACCACCGAGAGAACAAATGGCGCGCCGCCCGCTACGGGCTGGACGCGCGGGTGATCGTGGATGCCGAAGGAACTCAGCTCCCCGTGCGCGACCATCTCTCTCAGACCATCGACGATCTCGCCCCTGTCGCTGTCGAGCTGGGATGCGCCCGGGAGTTCGCGAGTCTGCACACGATCCTCGACGAAGGCGCCAGCCACGCGCGACAGATCGCTGTCGCCGATGCATCGGACGGAGACCTCGGCGAGGTCGTGCGACACCTGATCCGCGAATTCCGCTCTGGACCCGAATCCTCGATCGACGAGCCCTGAGCCGCGACACCCGTCCGCGTCAGTCGTCGACGAGCTGTCGCGCGAGACCTTCGTCGAGCACCACGTCGGTGATGAGGTCGGCCGCGATGGCGGCGCGCAGGCTCACGAGCTTGGGAATACCCGAGACGACGCACACGCGCCGAGGAACCCGACGCAGGCGGTCGAGGCCCGGCCCCGTCGCCCGCGCATTCACCCGGATGTCACGCCATGACCCGTCGGAGCGGAAGAACACCGTCGCCACATCGCCGATCGCATGATCCTCTCGAAGACTCCGGTAGTCGTCGCGACCGAGGTAGCCGCCCACGTAGACGCGGCTCGGCACCTCCGCCGCCGGGGAACCGAGGCTGAAGACGGCGATGTCCATCTTGGCCTGCAGGTCGAGAACCCTGCGTGTGCTGCGCTCCCGCCACATGGCCTCACGCGTCGCCGGATCGTCGAAGAACGCCGGCACGGGGAACTGCTGCACCTGCGCGCCGAACGCGCTGCCGAATCGCTGCAGGATGTCGCTGGAGTACTCGACACCACTGGTCTGCGTGTTTCCCGCACCGTTGAGCTGCACGAAAGTCGTGTTGTGGGTCTCCTTCTGCGTCAGACCGCGGCTGACCGCGCTGATCGTCGAACCCCATGCGACGCCGATGATCATGTTCGAGTCGACGAACTGTGAGAGGAGCCGCCCCGCCGTCAGAGCTACGCGTTCGAGGCGCTCGACCTCGCTCACGATCTCCGACATCGGGACCACGTGCGCCGCCACACGATGGCGGTCACGGATCCGCTGCTCGAGGATCCCCAGCCGCTCGAGGGGTGAGTTGATCCGGATGTCGACCAGTCCGCTCTCGCGCGCGAAGCTCAACAGGCGGGACACGGAAGACCGCGAGGTGCCCAGCTCCTGGGCGATCACCTCCATCGTCTTGTCCTGCATGTAGTACAGCTGCGCTGCGGTGAGCGCCGCGATCAGCTTGGAATCGCGGGATTGCGCGCCGGGGTCGGCCATGAGTTCCTCCTCGCCCTCGATCCTTGCACATATGTGCACTGGACTTGCGCGCGGCGTTCCACAGGTCGATGCTGGGTGGCAAGCAAGGAAAAGGGGTCGAAGATGATCGAGTCGACGCACTCGTCAGCGGAACGCGCTGAGGTACGCGCAGTCCGTGAATCCGGACGCACGAGCGTCCTTCTCATCGGAGGCGGGATCAACGGCATCTCCGCATTCCGTGATCTGGCACTGCAGGGAGTCGACGTCCTCCTCGTCGAACGCGGAGACTTCGCCTCCGGCGCGTCCTCCGCATCGAGCCACATGATCCACGGCGGCATCCGGTATCTCGAGAACGGCGAGTTCCGTCTCGTCCGCGAGTCCGTGGAGGAGCGCAACGGTCTGCTCAAGATCGCCCCCCACTACGTCAAGCCGCTGCAGACGACGATCCCGATCTACTCGACGTTCTCCGGCATCCTCTCCGCTCCCCTGCGTTTCCTGACGCACCGCAGCGGCAAGCCGCAGGAGCGCGGCGCCTTCCTGATCAAGATCGGCCTGACGATCTACGACACGTTCTCCCGCGACGGCGGCAGCGTTCCCCGGCACCGCTTCCTCGGACGCAAGCGCTCGCTCGCGGAACTCCCCTCGCTCGACCCGAACATCAAGTACACCGCGACGTACTACGACGCCTCGATGCACGACCCAGAGCGTCTCGCACTGGATGTCCTCCAGGACGGCCTCGCCGCCCACCCGGCAGCCCAGGCACTGAACTACGTCGAGGCGATCGGTCGCGACGGCGACACCGTGATCCTCCGCGACCGCGAGAGCGGCACGGAGTTCGCAGTCGCCGCAGACGTGGTCGTCAACACCTCGGGCCCCTGGACGGACCTGACGAACGACGCGCTCGGCACCGACACCCGCTTCATGGGCGGCACCAAGGGATCGCACATCGTGCTGGACCACCCCGAGCTGCTCGAAGCGACCCGCGGCCGTGAGATCTTCTTCGAGCACTCCGACGGGCGCATCGTCCTCATCTACCCGCTCAAGGGCCGGGTGCTCGTCGGTACCACCGACATCGACGCCGACCCCCGCGAGGTCGCCGTGTGCACAGAGGAGGAGGTCGACTACTTCTTCGACCTCATCCACCACGTGTTCCCGCAGATCGACGTGAACCGCGACCAGATCGTGTACCGGTTCTCCGGCATCCGCCCGCTCCCCCGCCACGAGGACACGGCGCCCGGCTTCGTGTCGCGCGACTACCGCATCGAGGTCGACGAGAAGGGCACTGTACCGCTGGTCAGCCTCGTCGGCGGCAAGTGGACCACGTTCCGCGCACTCGGCGAGTCGCTCTCCGACGTGGTGCTCGGCCTCATCCACCGCACCCGGACGGTCTCCACCGCGGGTCGGGCCATCGGCGGCGGGCGGGACTTCCCGCGCACCGAGAAGGCGAAGCGCATCTGGATCCAGGAGTACCTCTCCGGCGCCGGCGACCGCGCCGAGAAGCTGCTCGCCCGCTACGGCACCCGCGCCGCGCAGGTGTGGGAGTACGTCGAGCAGGGCACGGACGCCCCCCTCGCCGGCGGCGACCTCTCGACGCGCGAGCTCGAGTGGATGGTGCACAACGAGATGGTCGCGCGCCTGCAGGACGTCATCCTGCGCCGTACGAGCATCGCGTTCACCGGCCACGCCGACGCAAAGGTCATCGATGAGATCGCGGACGCGCTCGCACCACTGCTGGGCTGGGATCGTGCGCGACACGACGCCGAACTCGAGCAGACGCGTGAGCTGCTGAACGAAAGGCATGGACTCCACATCTCGTCGCGCACCCGCGGCTGACGAGACCTCCGACCGTCGCCCTCCTTGCGACGCTCTCCCATCCAGGTGTCACGGCAGAGGGGCCGTGACCCACATGAAAGGTCAATGAAGACATGGCTGATGTCAATCTCGGTCTCTACTTCCTCTCGGAGTTGGTGGGCACAGCGATGCTCATCCTGCTCGGATGTGGCGTGGTCGCCAACGTCGCCCTGGCGAAGAACAAGGGCTTCGGTGGCGGCTTCCTGATGGTGAACTGGGGATGGGGCCTCGCGGTCTTCGCCGGTGTTCTGGTGTCCGCCTACTCCGGCGCGATCCTGAACCCCGCCGTCGGCGTGGGCCTGCTGATCTCCGGCACGATCACCTTCACGATGTTCCTGGTCGCCACCGGCGCCGAGCTCCTCGGTGCCATCATCGGTGCCGTGGTGGTGTGGTTGGCGTACAAGCAGCACTTCGACGAGGAGCCCGAAGCGGCGAACAAGCTCGGCGTCTTCTCGACCGGCCCGGCGATCCGCTCGTACGGCTGGAACCTCGTCACCGAGATCATCGGCACGTTCGTGCTGGTCTTCGTGATCCTCGCGTTCGCCGACTACGGCGACATCTCCGTCGGCACCCCCGGAGGCCTCGGACCGCTCACCGCGCTGCCCGTCGCCCTGCTCGTGGTCGCGATCGGCGCCTCGCTCGGTGGACCGACCGGATACGCGATCAACCCCGCCCGTGACCTCGGCCCGCGTATCGCTCACGCGATCCTCCCCATCAAGGGCAAGGGCTCGAGCGACTGGTCCTACTCGTGGGTTCCCGTCGTCGGTCCGCTCATCGGTGGAGCGATCGCTGCAGTCGCAGCCCCCGTCCTGCTCCACCTCGCCTGATCCCACCTGAATTCAAAGGAGAACACACATGGCTGACTACATCCTCGCCATCGACCAGGGAACGACCTCGAGCCGCGCGATCATCTTCGACAAGAAGGGCAGCATCATCGCGACGGGCCAGAAGGAGCACGAGCAGATCCTGCCGAAGGCCGGCTGGGTCGAGCACGATGCATCCGAGATCTGGCGCAACGTGCAGGAGGTCATCGGTCTGGCTCTGAGCCGCGCCGACCTGACGCGCCACGACATCGCTGCCGTCGGCATCACCAACCAGCGCGAGACCGCGGTGGTCTGGGACAAGACCACCGGCAAGCCCGCTTACAACGCCATCGTCTGGCAGGACACGCGTACGCAGGACATCGTGGACCGCCTGGCTGCAGACGGCGGCGTGGAGCGGTTCAAGCCGGTCGTCGGCCTCCCGCTGGCCACCTACTTCTCCGGAACCAAGATCGCCTGGATCCTGGAGAACGTCGACGGGGCACGTGAGAAGGCCGAAGCCGGAGACCTGATCTTCGGCACCACGGACAGCTGGGTGCTGTGGAACCTGACCGGCGGCGTCGACGGCGGAGTCCACGTGACGGATGTGACCAACGCATCGCGCACGATGTTCATGGACCTCGAGACGCTCGAGTGGCGCGACGACATCCTCGAGGCATTCGGCGTGCCGCGCTCGATGATGCCGGAGATCCGCTCCTCCTCCGAGGTCTACGGGGCAGCGGAGGACTCCTCGCTGCTGCGCGAGACCCCGATCGCCGGCATCCTGGGCGACCAGCAGGCCGCGACGTTCGGCCAGGCGGCTTTCCAGAAGGGCGAGAGCAAGAACACCTACGGCACCGGCTGCTTCCTGATCTTCAACACGGGCGAGGACATCGTCCACTCGAAGAACGGCCTGCTCACGACCGTCGGCTACAAGCTCGGCGACCAGCCCACCCACTACGCGCTCGAGGGCTCCATCGCCGTCACGGGCTCGCTGATCCAGTGGCTGCGCGACCAGCTCGGCATCATCTCCTCCGCCCCCGAGGTCGAGGAGCTGGCCGACAAGGTCGAGGACAACGGCGGCGTCTACATCGTCCCCGCCTTCTCCGGGCTGTTCGCTCCCTACTGGCGTCCCGACGCCCGCGGAGCGATCGTCGGCCTCACCCGCTACGCGAACAAGAACCACATCGCTCGCGCAGCACTCGAGGCGGTCGCGTTCCAGACGCGCGACGTGCTGGATGCCGTCAACGCCGATGCCGGTGTGGACCTCACCGAGCTCAAGGTCGACGGCGGCATGGTCGCCAACGATGCGCTCATGCAGTTCCAGGCCGATGTCCTCGGCGTTCCGGTCGTTCGTCCGGTAGTCGCGGAGACCACCGCGCTCGGCGCCGCGTACGCAGCAGGACTCGCTGTCGGCTTCTGGAACGGTCTCGACGACCTGTCTGCCAACTGGCAGGAGGACAAGCGCTGGGAGCCGTCGATGGAAGACGCCGAGCGCGACCGTCAGCTGCGCCTGTGGCGCAAGGCCGTCACGAAGTCCATGGACTGGGTCGACGACGACGTGAAGTGATCGCACATCACTGAGAGGCGGGTCCGGGAGCATTCCCGGGCCCGCTTCTCTGCGTCGGCGCGGCAGCTTCCACGACCCTGAGGAACGCCCGAGCGACGCTGCGAGGAGCGTCGGCGTCCCACGCCACGTACTCGATGCGGATCGGCCCCTCGCGGACCGGGACCGCGATCACGTCGCGATGCCGGCCCTCCAGCACAGCCGGGGCGAGAAGACTGACGGCGAGATCCGCCGCCACCAGGCCGAGGATGAGCTCAGCGGAATCCGCCTCGAAGGCGACATCCCTCTCGACACCAGCGGCGGCGAACGCCACATCGCTCTGGGCGCGCCCTGACGTGCCGGCCGGGAAATCGGCGAAGGTGAGACCGGCGAGATCCGACAGTGCGATCTCCGAGCTGCCGGCAAGCACATGCGTGGCGGGCACCGCGGCGACCAGGCGCTCTCTGCCGATCTCGCGAGCGGCGACGCCCCGAGGCAGGGAGTCCTCGCGAAGACCGAGGAAGGCCACATCGAGGTCTCCGGCTCGGACATCGACAGCCAACGCATCGCTGTTCCCGACCCGCAACTCGACGCGCGCCGACGGGTGCTCCGCCCGGAACCTCGCCAGCACCGCCGGGACGTCGACGGCGGTGACCGTGGGGATCACCCCGAGCCGGAGCGTCCCGACCACGTGACCCGCCGTGGCCGCAGCCTCCTCCTTGGCGCTGTCGATCGCGCGGAGCGCCTCGCGTGCGCGTGCCACGAAGGCGGTCCCGGCCTCCGTCGCGCGCACGCTGCGACTCGAACGGACGAACAGGCGCTGGCCGAGCTCACGCTCCAGCGCTGCGATCTGATGGCTCAGCGCGGACTGCGTGACGTAGCAGCGCTCGGCGGCTCGTGTGAAGCTCGAGGCATCCGCGACCTCGACGACGTAGCGCAGCTGAGAGAGATCCATTCATCCATGATCTCTGTTCATGTTTTACGTGACAAGCATGCGTTGGACTCATCCCCGCACGACGCTCAGGCTGGAACCATGAACCGCTCGATCACCGTGATGCTCACGGCTCTGGCCCCCATCGCCTGGGGCACGACCTACCTCGTCACAACCACGCTCCTCCCGGCGGGACATCCGCTGTTCGCCGGGCTCATGCGCGCACTGCCTGCCGGACTGCTCGCCATCGCAATCAGCAGGACGCTTCCCCATGGCAGCTGGTGGCTCAAGTCGCTCACACTCGGGGCGCTCAACATCGGCGCGTTCTTCCCGCTGCTGTTCCTCGCGGCTGAGCGTCTACCAGGAGGGGTGGCCGCCGCGGTCGCCGGGCTGCAGCCTCTCCTGGTGCTCGGCCTCGGTGCGATGGTGGTGCACGAGCGGGTCAGGGCATCGACTGCTGCGGCCGCACTCGCCGGTGCCGGCGGCGTCGCTCTGGTCGTGCTCGGTCCGTCCGCTGAGCTCGACGCCATCGGTATCCTCGCGGCCGCAGGCGGAGTGACCGCCACGGCGTTCGGCATGGTCCTGACCAAGCGGTGGGGGCGCCCGGAGGGCGTGGGTCCCGTCGCCTATGCCGGGTGGCAGCTGACGGCCGGGGGAATCGTGATCCTCCCGCTGGTCCTGCTCCTGGAGGGCGTACCCGCCCAGATCGACGGCAACGCTGTCCTGGGCTATCTGTGGCTCGCGACCGCCGGAGGCATCGTCGCATACACCCTCTGGTTCCGCGGAATCCAGCGGCTGCCTGTGATCGCTCCTGGGCTCCTCGCGCTGCTCTCGCCCGTGGTCGCGACCCTTCTCGGGGTGATCGTGGCCGGAGAATCGTTCACGCCGGTGCAGGTCGTCGGATTCAGCGTCACGATCGCCGCGCTCCTCGGCGGACAGTTCGCGGCGCGTCCTCGTCGACTTCCCGAGGCGATGCCGGTCACGACGTCACCGACCGAGCGTCGTCAGCTGTCGCGCTGAGGGACGGATCAGCTCTTGCCGAAGAGCTTCTGGATCTCCGCCATGTCCGCCTCGGTCGGCGCCTTGGCACCGCCGCCGAGACCGAACCCGGAACCCGTGGGAGCGGACGTCTGCGCCACCCCTGCGTTCTCCGCCGCACGCTTGGCCGGGTTGCCCGAGCGGGAACCCGACGACGACTTGCCCTTCTTGCCCCGCTTGGACGACGCACCAGGACGCCCCATGCCGGGAACCGGTCCCATGCCGGGGATGTTCGGCGTACCGCCGCGCGCGACGGTCTTCATCATCTTCGCCGCCTGATCGAATCGCGCGACCAGCTGGTTGACGTCGGTGACGGTCATGCCGGAGCCACGGGCGATACGCAGACGGCGAGAACCGTTGAGGACCTTGGGGTTGCGTCGCTCGCCGGGCGTCATCGACCGGATGATGGCCTCGGTGCGGTCGATCTCACGCTCGTCGAAATCGTCGAGCTGCTGCTTCATCTGCCCCATGCCGGGGAGCATTCCCAGCATCTTCTTCATCGAGCCCATCTTCTTCATCTGCTGAAGCTGGTCGAGGAAGTCTTCGAGGGTGAACTGCTCGGTCGCGAGCTTCTCGGCCATCTTCATGGCCTCTTCCTCATCGAAGGCCTGCTGCGCCTGCTCGATGAGGGTCAGGATGTCGCCGAGATCGAGGATGCGGCTCGCCATGCGATCCGGATGGAACGGCTCGAGGTCCTCGAGGCGCTCACCCGTCGAGGCGAAGATGATCGGACGGCCGGTCAGCGAGGCGACCGAGAGCGCCGCACCACCGCGCGCGTCTCCATCGAGCTTGGACAGCACGACACCGGTGAAGTCCACGCCCTCCTGGAACGCCTTGGCGACGTTCACCGCGTCCTGACCGATCGTCGCGTCGATGACGAAGAGCACCTCGTCGGGGTCGACCGCCTTGCGGATGTCGGACGCCTGCTTCATGAGCTCTGCGTCGACACCGAGTCGACCGGCGGTGTCGATGATGACCACGTCGTGCTGCTGACGGCGGGCGTGCTCGACACCGTCGCGGGAGACCTTCACCGGATCGCCGACACCGTTGCCAGGCTCCGGTGCGTAGACCGTGGCACCCGCCTGCTCCGCGACGACCTGGAGCTGGTTGACGGCGTTGGGACGCTGGAGGTCGGCGGCGACGAGAAGCGGGGTGTGCCCCTCGCCCTCGAGCTGCTTGGCGAGCTTGCCCGCGAAGGTCGTCTTACCGGAACCCTGCAGGCCCGCGAGCATGATGACGGTCGGGGCCGTCTTCGCGAACTGCAGTCGACGCTGCTCGCCACCGAGGATCTGCACGAGCTCCTCGTTGACGATCTGCACGACCTGCTGCGCAGGGTTCAGAGCCTTGTTGACCTCGTCGCCGAGCGCACGCTCGCGGACCTTCGCGGTGAAGTCCTTGACGACGGAGAGCGCGACGTCGGCGTCGAGCAGCGCGCGACGGATCTCGCGCACGGTGCCGTCGACATCGGCCGGCGTGAGCTTTCCCTTCGTACGAAGGTTGCGGAAGGTCTCGGTGAGCCGATCGGAGAGCGTGCCAAAGGTAGCCATGGTGCTTTAGATTCTACGCGAGCGGAGCCTCGACGCTCAGCGCGACGCGAAGCTCGCTCTTCGCCCGCTGGTAGCGCCCCCGCGCGGTGGACGCCGGGACACCGAGAAGCTCCGCGGCATCCGCGAGTGAGAACCCGTCCCAATGCACGAGACGCACGATCTCGGCCTCATCCGGCGCGAGCCGCGCGATCGCATCGCGCACCTCTGCACCCGCGTCCGCTGCCGGCGCGGAGAGGTCGCCCCGGACCTGCAGTCGGATGCGGTCGGCCAGCGCCCACCGTCGCCGGGCGCCACGCGCATGGTTGAGCAGCGTTCCCCGCGCGATGCCGAACAACCACATGCGCGCCCGCTCCGACTCATCCGGGAGTTCACCCACGCGCCGCCAGGCGACGACCATGGTCTCACCGAGCAGGTCAGGGGCGTCATCGACGCCGACCCGACGCTCGAGGTAGGCCAGGATGTCGCCGGCGCTGCGCTCGAGTGCACGCGTCAACCGCGCGGAGTCGCGGCTCACTCCGCACCCCAATCCTCGGCATCGCAGTGGACCTGAGCGTGGGAATCCATGCCTTCGAGCACGTCGCTCGTGAAACCGTGGACGGCGAGCTCGTCGTGGACGAGCTGCCCGACCGCCTGTTCGTGCGCGGCCCACGCGGCCAGGTCGGCACGGCGCGGATCCTGCTGTGCCGCGAGATCGTCGGCTGCGGACGCCTCGATCGTCGCGAGATACCCCGGGACGAGCGGAGCTGCGGCCGCCTCGACATCCGTGGATGCGAACCAGTCGTCCACGACGCGATTGACCTGGGCGTTCAGAATCGGATCGTGCGTGTCGAGTGCGCTGAACCGCAGTTCGCACGCACCCCAGGTGGGCGACGTGTAGGTGTACACGCGATCGGGGTTCTCCAGTCCGTCACCCCAGAGCCAATCGCCCGATGCGGTGGCGATGCCCGCTCCGCCCACGAGCACCAACGCCAGTGCCCCGCTGAGGAGAGCATTGCGTCGGGTACGACGCGGAGAACGCGCTTCGTCGCGTGCCGCGACGATCATCGCGTGCGTGTCCGACGGCTCGACACGTCGCTGCACGGGGGCCGCGGCGTCGAGCACGGCGTCCAGGGGATCGATGGTCATGGGATTCCTCCTCGTTCGAGTGGCTGTTCACTCATGACCTGTCCGTCCGGCGACGAATCGTCCGCGGTGCTCTCCTTTCCGCTCTCAACTCCCCCAGGGGAGATCGTGGATGGTGCCGAGCGCGTCGAGGAGCACCGTTTCGGGAGTGCCGCGTCCTGCCCCCTGCTCGGCCCACACCCGCAGGGACGACAGCACGGCGGTCGCGTGGGCAGAACCCAGGATGTCCGCGCGGATGACGTCGATGCCGGAGGCGACGGCCGAGTCGGCGATCCCCGCCGACAGGCGCGCGTGCCGGAGACCGGTGTCTCGCACGAGCTCCTCACGAAGCCCCATCGCCGCGGCATTGCGCAGGGCGAGGGCGAGCGGGTCAGGCTCGAACCCTCGCACGATCCGCACGAGGATGTCGTGCACCGCGTCCCCTCCCGCCTTGTCGCCGAGCGCGTGGAACGAATCGAGCGCCTGCTCGATGCGTTCGTCGATTCCCGACCAGAGCACATCGCTCTTCGAGGTGAAGTAGTTGAAGAAGCTGGAACGGCTCACCCCGGCACGCTGCGTGATGTCGGCGACAGAGGTGCCGTCGTATCCGCGCTCGAGGAACAGCTCGCAGGCCGCTTCCGCCAGGGTCTCGCGAGATGACGCCTTGGGGCGTCCGGCGCGGCCAGTCGAACTCATGTCTTCACGCTACCGCGAGTGCCGTGGTGCGCATCCGGATGGACCACACGGGAGTATTGTTAGACCCGATCCAATTACTGCGTCGACAGGAGACCCGCATGCTGGACATCGTCACGCCCGGACTCGCTCCGCACCTCGTCCCCTACCTCGACGGATGGGAGCTGCAACGGCGCATCCACGCGGATGTCGTGGGCGGAACGCGTCACGACACTCTCGTCCTGCTCGAGCATGAGGCCGTCTACACGGCCGGAAAGCGCACGGAGGCGCACGAGCGACCGACTGACGGCACGCCGGTGGTCGACGTGGACCGCGGGGGCAAGATCACCTGGCACGGCCCAGGACAACTGGTCGGCTACCCGATCGTGCGGCTGCCGGAGCCGATGGATGTCGTCGCCCATGTGCGCCGCCTGGAGAGGGTGCTGATCGAGGTGCTGCGACCGCTCGGAGTAGACGGCTACCAGGTGGACGGCCGCAGCGGCGTCTGGGTACGCCGGCCGCTGTCGGAGGACAAGGTGGCCGCCATCGGAGTGCGCGTGCAGCAGGGCGTCACGATGCACGGCTTCGCGATCAACTGCGACAACAGTCTCGCCGGATTCCGCGGGATCATCCCCTGTGGAATCACCGACGCCGGTGTGACCACCGTGAGCGAGGTCATCGGCGCCGACGTCTCCCCCGCCGACATCCTCGACCTCGTCACGAACGCCTTCACCTCCGAGTACGCAGGAGTTCCCGCATGACCGCCGCCCCTGAAGGACGCAAGCTTCTGCGCCTGGAGATCCGCAACGCCGAGACGCCGATCGAGCGCAAGCCCGAGTGGATCAGGACCAAGGCGAAGATGGGTCCGGAGTACACCGCGCTCCACTCCCTCGTGAAGAGCGAGGAGCTGCACACGGTGTGTCAGGAGGCCGGCTGCCCCAACATCTTCGAATGCTGGGAGGACCGGGAGGCGACCTTCCTCATCGGCGGGTCGCAGTGCACGCGTCGCTGCGACTTCTGCCAGATCGACACCGGCAAGCCGGCCGACTACGACACCGACGAACCACGCCGCGTCGCGGAGAGCGTCGCACGGATGAACCTGCGCTACGCCACGGTGACGAGCGTCGCGCGCGATGACCTGCCCGATACCGGAGCCTGGCTGAACGCCGAGACCGTCCGGAAGATCCACGAACTGAACCCGAACACCGGCGTCGAGCTGCTCGCGAACGAGCACAATGCGGATCCGGCCTTCCTCGGCCAGATCTTCGACGCCCGCCCCGAGGTGTTCGCGCACAACGTCGAGACGGTTCCCCGCATCTTCAAGCGCATCAGGCCCGCGTTCCGGTACGAGCGCTCGCTCGATGTGCTGACCCAGGGCCGCAACGCGGGACTCATCACGAAGTCGAACCTGATCCTCGGCATGGGCGAAGAGCCGGAGGAGGTCGTGCAGGCGCTGCACGACCTGCACGACGCCGGTTGCGACATCATCACGATCACGCAGTATCTGCGGCCGTCGCCGCGCCACCTTCCGGTGTCACGGTGGGTGAAGCCGGCCGAGTTCGTCGAGTTCAAGGAGGAGGCGGAGCGGATCGGCTTCCTCGGGGTGCTCGCCGGACCGCTCGTGCGCTCCTCGTATCGGGCGGGACGGCTCTGGGCGCAGTCGATGATCTCGAAGGGCCGGGAGATCCCGCCGCACCTCTCCCACATCGCGGAGAGCGCAGACCTCGGCTTCGCTCAGGCAGTGTGACGGGTGGCGTCAGTCGGCGCTCATCACCGACTGCACGCTTCCATCGGAACCGAGGTTCACCAGCAGCACGTCATCAGTGGAATCCGGGTCCAGTGCGTACTCCAGAACCGCGAACGGCTCGGAACCGCCGTGTTCGTCGGCGAGAAGCGTCATGCTCATCAAGCGGAGAGAGCGGATGATGTCGACGGCCGGGTCTCCGGAGACATCGACGAGCACCTCGACGAGTTCATCGCCGTAGGTCTCCTGCTGCTGCAGGATGTACTCGGTCACCTCGCTGGTGCGGTCATCGACCTCGGCGAGCATTCCACGGCGCGCGGTGTCGTCCACGCTCTCCAGCCCGGCGATCAGGGATGCGGCGATGTCGAGCGCCTCGGAGGAGACATCATCCTGGTCGGGCGCAGTCAGATCGACGGTGACGCTCTGGTCGCCGAGTTCCACGGTCTCCGACCAGAAGATCGAGCCGTCGGGACCTGAGGACAGGAGTCCGAAGTAGTCGTGTTCGATCGCCATAACGCTATGAAACCAGCCTCGTGCTCGGTGCGGTAGTCCCTCGTCAGCCGACGAGCGATTGGACGAAGACGTGCGGGGTGAAACCGGTCAGATCATCGATGCCCTCACCCTGTCCGAGCAGCTTGACGGGGATCCCCGTCCGCTCCTGCACGGCGAGCACGAAACCGCCCTTGGCGGAGCCGTCGAGCTTGGTGAGCACGAGTCCTGTGACTCCGGCATGCTGCAGGAAGGCCTCCGCCTGGAGAACCCCGTTCTGGCCCGTGGTCGCGTCCAGCACCAGCAGCACCTCGCTGATCGGCGCCTGCTTCTCGATCACCCGGCGGATCTTCGTGAGCTCATCCATCAGGCCACCCTTGGTGTGCAGACGCCCGGCGGTGTCGATGATGGCGATCTCGATCCCCTCCCGCATCGCGTACTCGACGGTCTGGAAGGCGACGGAGGCCGGATCCTGCCCCTGCTGCTGCGGGCGGACGATCGCCGCTCCCCCGCGCTGGGCCCAGGTGGCGAGCTGGTCGACCGCGGCGGCACGGAACGTGTCGGCCGCGCCGACGACGACACTGCGCTGGTAGCCGCGGAGGAACTTGGTGAACTTGCCGATGGTCGTCGTCTTGCCGACGCCGTTGACGCCGACGACCAGGACGACGGCGGGGCGCTCGGTGAGCTTCAGGGTCGTGTCGAACTTCGCGAAGTGCTCCTCGAGCGTCTCCCGCAGCATGCGCTGGAGGTCCTGCGGATCCGTCGTACGGAAACGCTCGACCTTCTCGCGCAGCTCCTCGACCACGCGTTCGCTGATGTCAGGACCGAAATCGGCCGTGATGAGCGCGGTCTCCAGGTCCTCCCAGGTCGACTCATCGATCGTGGGCTTGACGAACATGCCGCGCAGTGCGCGACCGAGGGACCAAGACTTCTCCGCCATGACTCCAGCCTACGTGTCAGGTGGCATCCGGGCATGCAGCACGACGTCCGCAGACGACTCCGCCGCCGTGGGGAGTCTCTCCCCGACTGCGACGGCGCTCAGACCGCGGCAGCGGCCGCGCGGTCACCGACACGCTGCCCCACGACCGCCGAGACGCCGTCCTGCCGCATCGAGACGCCGTACAACGCGTCGGCGATCTCCATCGTGCGCTTCTGGTGCGTGATGATCAGCAGCTGCGAACTCTCGCGGAGCTGTTCGAACACGGTGAGCAGGCGGCCGAGGTTCGCGTCGTCGAGCGCTGCCTCCACCTCGTCCAGGATGTAGAACGGGCTCGGACGGGCCTTGAAGATCGCGACGAGGAGCGCCACCGCCGCCAGCGACCTCTCCCCGCCGGAGAGCAGCGAGAGGCGCTCGATCTTCTTGCCGACGGGCCGCACCGACACCTCGATGCCGGTGGTCAGCATGTTCTCGGGATCCGTGAGCGAGATGCTCCCGGTTCCGCCGGGGAACAGCAGCGGGAACACCTCCCCGAACGCCTCCTTCGTGTCTTCGAACGCGCTCGCGAAGATCGTCTGCATGCGCTCGTCGAGGTCCGCGATGATCGTGAGCAGGTCCTGGCGCGTCTGAGTGAGATCGGCGAGTTGCTCGGTCAGGAACGCGTGACGCTGCTCGAGCGCGGCGAACTCCTCCAGCGCGAGCGGATTCACCCGACCGAGCTGGGCCAGCTTGCGCTCCGCCTCGTTGAGGCGACGCTGCTGGATCCGACGGTCGAACGGGATGGCCGTGTCATCGCTGCCGTCGTCACCGTCCGCGACGGTGAGCGGATCCCGCGGAACGGGCTGATCAGGTCCATATTCCGCAATCAGAATATCTTCGTCGAGAGCGAGCTCGGACGCCACCCTCTCGAGCAGGCTGTTCAGGTGCAGCTTCTTCTCATGGATCTGCAGCTCGAGACCGTGGACGCTCTCGGTGAGCCCGGCCAGACGCTCGCGCAACGAGGTCTCCTGTGCGCGCAGAACGGTCAGCTCCTGGTTCTGCGCCGACCGTGCAGCCTCCGCTTCCGCCAGAGCGACACGCGCTTCTGTCACCGATCGATCCAGGGAGTCGAGAATGCGCGGGAGCTCCTCGACCACCCCCGATGCAGCCTCGCGCTGGGCGCGCCGGATCACGGCACGTCGTGCGGCCTCGGCTGCTGCTCCGCGCTCCTGCTCCCGCTGCCTCTCGAGTCCGGTCACCCGCGCCTGCGCAGCCCGCACGCGTTCGCGGAGCGTCTCGACCTCCAGCCGGGCCCGCACTTCGCCCTCGCGCGCGGATTCCAGCGACTGCAGAAGACCGTCACGCGCTGAGGCGTCGAGCACCGGACGTGGAGCGGCGATCGCCTCGTCGAGCGCGTGCTTCGTCTGCTGCGCCTTCGCCTCGGCGTCGGCGACGGCGGCCTGCGCCTGTGCGAGACCGGCCTCCAGACGCTCGCACTCGGCGACGGCGGCCTCATGCTGCACGGTGATGCGGTTCACCTGCTCGGCGTGGGTGGCCAGGGCGGCATCGTGCTCACGAAGCGCGCGCAGCGCGTCCTTGGCGTTGCGCCGCGTCGTCTCGACGCTCTCGTTCGCATCCTCACGCGCTTCGCGCAGCGAGTCCACGACGACCTGGATCTCGGCGAGTCGCTCACTCGCCGCATCCCGTTCGGCGGCGAGTTCCAGCCGCGACCGCTCTCCACCGGAGCCGGTGCGCAGGGTCTGAGCTGTGATCACATCGCCTGTCACCGTCACGATGGTCGTCGTCGTATCGCCCGCGGCATCGAGAGCCGCACGAGCCGCACGAGCAGCGTCGAGGTCGTCTGCGATCAGCACGTGCGCGAGGATCCCGAGCACTCCGTCCGGTGCCGTCACGGTGTCCACGGCCGCAGTCACACCGGCGAGCTCCGGCAGCCGCAGCGCCGGGCGGGCCGCGTCGGCGACCACGAAGTCGACCACGCCCCTGCGTGCGTCGGCGGCTTCGGCGGCGAGGGAGAACGCATCGGCGGACGAGTCCACCAGCACTCCCTCCGCCAGGGGACCGAGCACGGCGGCGACCGCAGCCTCGAAGCCTGCCTGCACCTGCACCGAGTCGCCGACGAGCCCTCTCACGCCCCGCGCCCCCGTCTTGACGATCTCGGCCGCGCCACCCGAGATCGCGAGCGCGCTGCTGAGCGCGGCGGCCTTGGCCGTGAGCGCATCGACCTCACGTTCTGCGGCGTGCAGGCGCTCGCGCAGCGCTTCGCGCTCGGCCTCAGCAGCCGTCGCGGCACGCTGCGCGCTTTCGTACACCACCGAGTGCTCGGCCGCTGTGCCCTCCGGAGCCTCGGCATCGTCGATCGACTCGAGCGCATCGGCCGCCTCGCGACGACGCTGATGCGCGGCCTCCAGCGCGTTCTCCTGTCGAAGGACCGCTCCGCGCACCGCCGCCAGGGCCGATGCCGCGGCGTCAGCGGTGCCCCGCAGCGTGTTCAGCCGCATGTCGTACTCCGACACGAGCGCGCTCTGCTCGGCGATGTCGACATCGAGGGTGTCGAGCTCCGCCCGCGCGTTCATGACCTCGCGGCTCGCCATCACCGCCGCGTCCTGCGCATCACCGAGGCCCTCGGAGATCGCCGTGATCTCGTCTTTGGCCTCATCGATCGTGCTCTGGGTGACGGTGACTGCCGTCACCGCCGCGTCGTCCTCTTCGGACCCCAGCAACGCGAGGCGCTGGTTGGCGAGCGTGTAGAGACCACGCATGCGCTCCTGCACCTGTTCGAGCCCGAACGCCACACTGCGCGCCTGGTCGACGGCCACCGAGTTCTGATCCTGCTCGAGGCGGGTGATGCTCGCGCGCACCCCCTCGGCCTGGTCGGTGAGCACGAGGCGTTCGGTGTGACGCTCCTGCTCGGTGCGCGTGTGGTCGGCGAGTGCCGCACGCAACGCGACGACGTCATCCGCGAAGATGCGGGCCTTCGCGTCACGGACGACCGCCGCGATGGTCTGCGCCTCACGGGCGATCTCGGCCTGTCGTCCGAGCGGCTTGAGCTGGCGCCGGATCTCACCGGCGAGGTCGCTGAGTCGCGTGAGGTTCGACTCCATGGCATCGAGCTTGCGGAGGGTCTTCTCCTTGCGCCGCCGATGCTTGAGGATGCCGGCCGCTTCTTCGATGAATCCGCGACGATCCTCCGGTGAGGCCTGCAGCACGGTGTCGAGACGACCCTGGCCCACGATCACGTGCATCTCGCGCCCGAGACCGGAGTCGCTGAGCAGCTCCTGCACATCGAGCAGGCGGCAGTTGTCGCCGTTGATCGCATAGTCGCTGGAGCCGTTCCGGAACAGCGTTCGACTGATCGTCACCTCGGCGAACTCGATCGGCAGCGCGCCGTCGCTGTTGTCGATCGTCAGCTGAACCTCTGCACGTCCGAGCGGGCCGCGCGTCGACGTGCCGGCGAAGATGACGTCCTCCATCTTGCCGCCGCGGAGCGTCTTCGCTCCCTGCTCGCCCATGACCCAGGCCAGCGCGTCGACGACGTTCGACTTGCCGGAACCGTTGGGGCCGACGATGCAGGTGACCCCCGGCTCGAAGACGAAACTCGTGGGTTGCGCGAACGACTTGAACCCCTTGAGCGTCAGGCTCTTCAGATGCATGCGGGCACCACTCGTCGGGGGAGATTCACGCCCACACGCTACCGGAATTCCGCCGATCCGCCCGCATCCCGCGCGGTAGGAGCAGGATGCGGACGCTCGCCGCGACACGCCGGTGTGGTACCCGGATGCTTGACGCATGCGCACGCCGTTCGCTACGGTAGGCCACCGGATCGCCACACACGAAGGAGGTTACCGATGATCACTCAGCTGAACGCACAGGCCACAGGCCTCGCCGCGCACGCATTCTCTGCGCCGCGCCTTGCGCACTCGGTAGCCACCGGCATCCGTCCGCGCGCAATGTCCTAGAACCGCACTCGGAGACTCTCGCCCCTTTCCTGGGCCGGGTCTCGACGGTTCTTCCGCGCCCGATCGCCTGATCTCTCCGATCATGCGACCTCCGCCTCCCCCGGCACGTGCCGGGCGCGTGGCTCCAGGCACCCGCCGCTCTGCGCGGGCTCCCTCCGCCGACCCGGCATGAGTCCGGATCGATGCATCTCGCCATCTCTTCCTCGAAGGAACCATCGTGAACACCACGCTGTCCCATGACACCACCCACCCGCCGGATACGACGGACCGACCGGTCCTGCATATCCCCGCACCCGACGAGCTGCGCCGCCTCTCGTTCGCCGATCGCCTGGCGCTGCGCGTCGGCGTGTGGCTGCTCGAACGCGCTCAACGGCCGAGGCGGCGCCGGCGCCGGCGCGTCAACTACATCGACCCGATCGCGCTCGGCGACCTGGCCGTCTCGCACAGAGACTCACTCGCCCTGCACTCCTACGATCCGCTGCGCCAGCTGCGATGACCCGGAGTCAGGCCATGAACAGTGTCGTCCTCACCGCCGATGCCACGCTGCATCCGCTCACGCTTCCTGAGCGCGCGGATGCAGCGGACGCGGGCGAGTTCCACGAACTCGCCCGCGTCCGCAACGCCGTGTACCGCGAGCTGACCGGTAGGGACGAACAGGACCTGTCCCCCGCCGAGCTGCTGCCGCTCCTGCGCTCACGCGCCGAACGGACCACCGTCGTGTGGACCGTTCGGCGCGCCGGAGAGGTCGTCGGGCGTGCGGTCGTCGACGTTCCGCATGAAGCCGGTTCGCGCGTCGTGATCGCCACCATCGAGCTGCTACCCCGCGTGTGGGGGCAGGGTATCGGCACCGCCGTGCTCCCGCACGTGGAGGCGGTCGCCCGCATGCACGGCCGCTCTGTGATCCAGAACTGGACCGAGCAACAGGCGAGCGACGGTCCACGCATCGATGCGCCGACGGGCTTCGGCAGCGTGCCCCGCGACCACGTCGCCCGCTTCCTCGAGAGGCAGGGCTTCGGCCTCGAGCAGGTGTATCGCGTGAGTCATCTCGACATCTCCGCTGAGATCGACGCCCACGTGCAGACCCTGTGCGCACAGGCCCGCGCGGCGGCCACCGGCTACCGCGTGGTGCACTGGCTCTCCCCCACCCCTGCCGAACGGATCGACGGATACGCCTGGCTCAAGTCGCGCATGTCGACCGATGCGCCGTCGGCCGGCCTCGACGCCGACGAGGAGAAATGGGATGCGCGACGTGTCACCGAGATGGAAGAGCGGCTCGCCGAGCGGGGACAGACACAGCTCGTCGTCGCTGCGGAGCACATCGCGACCGGCGAGCTCAGCGCCTTCACCGAACTCGGCATCGGATCCGACCACTCCGCCACGACCCACCAGAACGACACGCTCGTCCTGAAGGAGCACCGCGGCAACCGCCTCGGGATGCTCGTCAAGTGCGAGGCGCTGCGGCTGTGGCGCGAACTGATGCCGGATTCCCTCCACATCGTCACCTACAACGCCGAGGAGAACCGGCCGATGCTCTCCATCAACGAAGCCATCGGCTTCCGCGCCATCGCGTACGAGGGCGCCTGGAAGAAGGAACTGACATGACCACGACCGAGCTCACGATCACTCCGCTCACCGTCCCACAGAACCTGGACGACCCGGATGCCGCGGACTTCATCGCCTTCGGCGAGCTCAACCGGCTCATCTGCGACGAGGAGGTGGGCCTTCCCGACCTCGCCGAGTCGTCTTCGCAGATGCTCGCCTCCTGGCAGGACGAATCCGATTGGCTCCACGTCGGGTACGTCGCGCGGCGTGGCGAGGAGATCGTCGGCATGGTGTCGCTCGCCTATGCGCAGGAGGAGCACGCGAAGGCGGCCGAGTTCGATCTGCTGGTCCCCGCGGCATACGCCGACCAGGGCATCTTGGACGCGCTGCTGCTCCACGCGGAAGACGATGCGCGTCGCCGCGGACGTGATGTGCTGCAGACCTGGACGCTCCACCGTCCTGTCACCGGCGATGACGCCCTCGTGCCGAAGACGGGGTGGGGACGCATCCCGCCCACCGCTCTGTCGGCGCTGCTCGAATCGCACGGCTACGGCTTGGAACAGGTCGAACGCAACAGCGAACTGGACCTGTACGCGGACTCCGCCGTCCTGGAGCATGCATTGGCCGAGGCCACCGCCTTCGCCGGCGAGGATTACCGCTCTCTCGCCTGGGAGCTCCCGACACCTCCTGCGCTGCGCGACGGGTACGCCGCCGTGCTCGCCCGGCTGGTGACCGACGCGCCCAGCGGAGACATGGAATTCGACGAGGAGGTCTGGGATGCGGATCGGGTCGCGCGTCGTGACGTGCGCATGACGAGCGCGGGAGAGCTGGTCGCGGTCGCGGCTGTCGAGCACATCCCCACCGGCGAGATCGTCGCGTACAACGAACTGCTGATCGGCTCTGACCGCACGGGCGTGACCCACCAGTTCGGCACGCTGGTGGCGAGGGAGCATCGCGGGCACCGACTCGGCACGATCGTGAAGTGCGCGAACCTGCTGCGCTGGCGAGAGCTGGTGCCACAGTCGCCGCGGGTCTCCACGTTCAACGCCGAAGAGAACCGTCCGATGCTCGACATCAATGAGGCCCTCGGATTCGTCCCCGTCTCGTACGCGGGCGCCTGGCAGAGGAAGATCTGACGGCGTGCGGTGCCGAACTCATCCTCGGGGATGACGCCGGCACCGCACCTTCATCCGCCCGACCGACGCTCCGGTGGATCCGGGCGACGAGGCTGGAAGCATGAATGTTCCTGTCATCGAAGCCCATGCTCTCCAGAAGACCTTCGGCGTGACCCGTGCACTCGCTGGCGTCGACCTCGCGATCCATCGCGGCGAGTCCGTCGCGATCATGGGCGCGTCCGGCTCGGGCAAGACGACGCTGCTCCACGTCCTCGCCGGGATCATCACGCCGGACTCGGGGTCGGTCACGTTCCGACCGGCCGAAGGAGCGGCGATCGAGGTCACGGCACTCGGCGAATCCGCCCGCTCCCGCCTGCGGCGCGAGCGCTTCGGCTTCGTCTTCCAACAGGGGCTGCTGATCCCCGAGCTCACGGCCGTGGAGAACGTCGCGCTCGCCTCGATGATCAACGGCGTCTCCCGGAAGGATGCTGTGCCGCACGCCGCCGCGTGGCTCGCCGCCCTCGGCCTCGCCGGCATGGAGGACCGCCGTATCGGCGAGCTCTCCGGTGGTCAGGCGCAGCGCACCGCCATCGCCAGGGCACAGGCGACCGGAGCAGAGCTCGTGTTCGCCGACGAGCCCACCGGAGCACTGGACTCGCGCACCTCCTCCGAAGTCATGGACGCGCTGCTGTGGTCGACGACCGGCCAAGGGCGGACCCTGGCGGTGGTCACGCACGACGCCGATGTGGCCGCCCGCTGCACACGGACGATCGCGGTCAGAGACGGCCGCATCATCTCGGCGGCGGTCAACGCATGAACCGCCACGTGCTCGCGCTCCTCCTTCGCCCTGCACCGGGGCAGAGCAGTCTTGTCGCGCTACCGGTCATCGCCTTCGCCGTCGTCACCACGCTCGTGCTCACCGTCATCGGCGGCGCGCAGTCGTTCTGGAGCTGGACCGACGGATACGCCGGCCTGTACCAGGCGCTCGCCGCGATCGCCCTCGTGCTTCTCGTCGTCCCTCTGATGTCGCTCGGTGGCGCTGCTGCCCGCCTTTCGGCGCGGCGCCGCGATGAGCGACTGTCCACACTGCGCCTGCTGGGAGTCACACCGCGTGGTGTGGGCGTGGCGACGGTGACCGAGTCGGTGCTCCTCGCGGGCGCTGGTGCCCTCACCGGCGTACTCGGCTACCTGGCCCTGACCCCGCTGATCGCGCTCATCCCGTTCCGCGGCGAGGCACTCGGGCTCTCGGGCGTACTGCTCCCGCCGCTCGCCGTCGCCGCTGTCGCCGCGGGGGTGCTCGTCATCGCCGCATCGAGCGCCGTGCTCGGGCTACGGCGGGTCGTGATCTCCCCGCTCGGTGTGCGCACGCGCGCCACGGCGACCAGCGCGCACTGGATACGGGCGGTCGTCGCAGCCGGCGTGCTGGCGATCTCCTTCGTACTGATCAAGGTGTTCCCCTCCGTCGGAGGCCTGCTCACGACCATCGTCGTGCTGTCCGTGCTGTTCGGCGGCGCCCTGGCCGTCCTGAACCTGGTCGGTCCATGGGTGCTCAAGGTCTCCGCCCAGCGTCAACTGCGTCGTGCCGACGCTCCGGAGAGACTGCTCGCGGCGCGCATCGTCCTCGACTCTCCGCAGGCGGCCTGGCGTCAGATCGGCGGCATCGCGATGGCCAGCTTCATGGCCGTGTTCGCAGGCACCGGGGTCTCGCTCATGGGCCTCATGAATGCCGAAGGCAGTTCTGCGGATGCCGCTCTCGCCGTCGACATGCGTACCGGGCTGATCATCACCCTGATCGGATCGTTCCTGATGGTCGCCGCGTCCGTGGGGATCAACCAGGCGTCCGATGTACTGGATCAGCGGGAGCTGCACCAGAGTCTGCATCGACTCGGCATGCCCTGGGAGACGATGGACCGTGCCCGCCGACGCGCGATCATGTCTCCGTTGCTGATCACCGCCATCGGGTCGGCGCTGTGTGCGGGAATCCTGGTGTTCCCGCTTCTGGGCATCGCTCTCATCACGACGCCGGAATCGCTCCTCACCATCGCCGCCGTGCTCGGCGCCGGAATCGGTGTGGTCTGGGTGACGACGCGTGCGACACGCCCCCTGCTCGCCCGATCGTTCGCGACGGTCTGAGGGACGACTCTGATGGGGGCGCGTTCGAGCGGAACTCGACAGCGTCTGGCTCTCCTACGCCCGCGGTGTCAGCGTCGCCGCTGGCACCGCGGGCAGTAGTGCGAGCCACGGTTCATGAAGCTCTCGCGCACGATCGGTGTTCCGCATCGCGGGCACGGCTTGCCCTGCTGGCCGTAGGCATTGAGCGAGTGTGCGAAATAGCCCGCCTGGCCGTTGACGTTGACGTACTGCGCGTCGAAGCTCGTGCCGCCCTCGGCGAGGGCCTTCATCAGCACCGCACGGACTTCGGCGAGCAGGCGACGCACGGCCTGGGTCGACAGAGCGTTCGCCGGCGTCTCCGGGTGGATGCGCGCCGCCCATAGCGATTCGTCGGCATAGATGTTGCCGATACCGCTGACGACGCCCTGATCCAGCAGTACCCTTTTGATCGCGCTGCCGCGGCGGGCGAGAGCCGCGCGGAAAGCCGCGTCGTCGAAAGCGACGTCGAGCGGGTCCCGCGCGATGTGCCCCACCTGGGTGGGGATCTGCGACGGCCCATCCGCGACGAGAGCATCCACGGCGAGCGATCCGAACGTTCGCTGGTCGGAGAACACCACAGCCAGCTCGCCGTGCACGGGATGCTCGAGGTGGATGCGGACGCGCTCGTGTCGCTCAGCCACCGCGTCTGGCGTGCGCAGCAGCATCTGCCCGCTCATCCCGAGATGAGCGATCAGTGCGGTCTCCTCGGTGTCGAGGGGCAGCCACAGGAACTTCCCCCGTCGGCCGGCATCCGTGAACGTCCGCCCCTCGAGGCGCGCGACGAAGTCGGCGGCACCGGCCGGATGACGGGTGAGAGCCCGTTCGTCGAACACGCTCACCGCCGTGATCAGCGATCCGATCGCCGCGGGTGCAAGGCCCGCTCGGACCACTTCGACTTCGGGAAGTTCAGGCACGCTCGTTGAGCAGGCGCCATGCGCTCAGCGCGGCAGCCATCTCGGCCGTCTTCTTGCTGCTGCCCTTGCCCGTCATGCTCACGTCACCGACGATGACCGTCGCGGTGAAACGACGATCGTGATCCGGCCCACTCGCCTCGATCGAGTACTTCGGCGGAGTGGCGCCGGTGCGGGCAGCCAGCTCCTGCAGGCTGGTCTTCGGATCCATCGCCGCGCCATAGCGCTCCGGGTCTGCGAGCAGCGGCTGGGTCAGACGCAGCACCAACTCGGTGGCCGCATCGGGACCGGCCGACAGATACGTCGCTCCGATCACGGCTTCCATGGTGTCGGCGAGGATCGAATCCTTGTCGCGTCCGCCGGTCTGCTCCTCACCGCGCCCGAGCAGCAGATGGCTGCCCAGGTCGATGCCGCGAGCGACCTCAGCCAGGGCGACCGTGGAGACCACGCTGGCGCGTCGCTTGGCGAGTTCGCCCTCGTCGAGCTCCGGGTGCGTGGTGAACAGCATCACGGTGACGGCCTGCCCCAGCACGGAATCGCCCAGGAACTCCAGACGCTCGTTGTGCGGGATGCCGCCGTGCTCGTACGCATAGGAACGGTGAGTGAGGGCCAACCCCAGAAGCTCCGCGTCGATGTCGACGCGGAGCTTAGCTGGGAGAGGTCTCGTCCCCCCGGGGACCTCCGTCACGATCTGAGTTTCGAGACTCAGACGTCAGCGACCTTGCGGCCCTTGTACTCGAGGAAGAGCTCAGTGCCCTGCGAGTCCGTGACGACCTTGGCCTGGTGGGGACGGCTGTAGACGACCTTGCCGTTCTCGATGGTCTTGACGAGGGCAGGAGCCTCCGCCTTCCACTGCGCGCGGCGCGAGCGGGTGTTCGAACGGGAAACCTTGCGCTTCGGGGGGTTACCAGCCATGACTAGCTCTCTTCTTTCTCGGCGGCACGGCTTGATGCCGTGCCGTCTTGGTCTGTGATCTGCTGGAGCGCGCTCCATCGAGGATCGATGGGAGCGGCCTGCTCCGTCCCGGTGCTCACGGCCAGTCGTTCGCCCGTTTTCGAGTCGAGACCCGGGCAATCCGGCTGACACACCGGCTGAAATGGAAGTGCCAGTACGGCCGCTTCCCTGACGAGAGTTTCAAGATCCACGTGGTCGTCTTGAACCTCGAAGTCAGTTTCTTCCTCACCAGGATACGCGAAAAGCTCCTGGAACTCGACTTCGACGGGCCGGACGATGTCGATCAGGCATCTTCCGCACACTCCCACGTACTCGCCTTCCGCTGAGCCCGTGACGAGAATGCCCTCGTGGACCGACTCCAGACGCACATCCAGGTCGAGTTCAGAACCGGCTTCGAACGAGACGATGCCCTCACCCCACTGTTCCTTCAGCGTGATCGTGAACTCATGCTCACGCATCTCACCGGGACGTCGGACGATGTCTCGGGCGGGGAGGACGAAGGGGCCGTTCAGTCGAGATCGCACTCGACCATGCTACCGGCTCGCCCTGCACAGGGGCCTGGGAGCGCAGTGCGGCACCGCGCGGTCAGATTCCGCGCGCCCCGGTGTCGAGGAACGAGGCGACGGCCGGCGGCACGAACGGCGACACATCGCCACCGAGCGATGCGACCTGCCGCACGAGAGAGCTCGACACGAGCGCGTGTGCGGGATCCGGCAGCAGGAAGACGGTCTCGATGTCGGCGAGGTGGCGGTTCACGATCGCCATCGGCGACTCGTACGCGACGTCGATCTGCGAACGGATGCCCTTCACCAGAACGCCGGCGTTGACGTCACGTGCGTAGTCGACCAGCAGCCCCATGCTCCAGGAGCCGATCACGATGTTGCCCGGCATCCCGTCCTCGGCGATCGACTGCTCCAGCAGCGCGAGCCGCTGGGCGATCGGGAGCATCGCCTCTTTGCCGGGGTTGTGCACCACCAGCACGTGGAGTTCGTCGAAGAGGATCGCGGCCCGACGGATCACGTCGAGGTGACCCAGGGTCGGCGGATCGAAGGAACCCGGGACGACGGCGATCCGGCTGCTCATGCGATCCAGCCTAGGGCACGGGCGATCACGACGAGTCGACGCGGTAACGCAGCGTCAGTTCTTCGCCAGCGCCGCACGGTCCGCATCGCTCACACGCCGGCTGATCGCATCGCGAAGACCGGGGTGGCCATCGAGAGCGGGATCGTGCGCGAGGATCTCCTCGCCGATCTCCCGCGCCCGCGTGATGAGGGCGGCGTCCTTCACGACGCGCAGCAGCTTCAGCGAGGAACGGACACCCGCCTGCGCCGCGCCGAGCACATCGCCCTCGCCGCGCAGCTCCAGATCGACCTCGGCCAGGGCGAAGCCGTCGAGGGTCGCCGCGACCGCCTCCACGCGGTCGCGCGCGAGCGTGTCGGACTCCGCTTCCGTGACGAGCAGGCACAGCCCCGGTACACCGCCACGACCGACGCGGCCGCGGAGCTGGTGCAGCTGCGAGACCCCGAATCGGTCGGCATCGAGCACGATCATCGTGGATGCGTTCGGCACGTCGACGCCGACCTCGATCACCGTCGTGGCCAGAAGCAGGTCGATCTCACCACGCGCGAAGGCCTGCATCACGGCGTCCTTCTCGTCGGACGGCATGCGGCCGTGCAGCACGGCCCGTCGCAGCCCGCCCAGCGTCGGGTGCGTGGCGAGGACCTCGTCGAGCTGCACGACGCCCCAGCGCGGTCCGTTCCCACCCTCGGGCGCGAGCGTGGGAGCCGCAGGCTCGGTGCCTTCGGTCGTCTTCTTCGCTGTGTCGATCGCCGCACAGACCGCGAAGACCTGGCGCCCTTGCGCGATCTCTTCGGCCGCGCGCTCCCAGACCCGATTGAACCACCCCGGGTGCTCCGCGAGCGGCGCGACGAAGGACTGGATGCCGGCGCGGCCGGCGGGCATCGTGCGGATGACCGAGGTGTCGAGATCGCCGAAGACGGTCATCGCGACGGTGCGCGGGATCGGGGTGGCCGTGAGGACCAGAGCGTGCGGACTCGATCCCTTGGCGCGAAGAGCCTCGCGCTGCTCGACACCGAAGCGGTGCTGCTCGTCGACGACCACCAGTCCCAGGTCGGCGAAAGTGGTCTTCTCCCCCAGCAACGCATGGGTTCCGACGACGATGAGCGCCTGCCCTGAGGCGACGCGCAGAGCCGCCTTGCGACGTTCGGCCGCCGGCATCTGGCCCGTGAGCAGCGTCGGCATCACCAGCGGGGCGAGCTGCGGCCCGAGCATCTTGGCGATCGACCGCAGGTGTTGTCCTGCCAGCACCTCGGTGGGGGCGATGAGCGCGGCCTGTCCCCCGCTCTCGGCGACCTGCAGCATCGCACGCAGCGCCACGAGTGTCTTGCCCGAACCGACCTCGCCCTGCACCAGCCGGTTCATCGGCCACGCCCCGACGAGATCGTGGGCGATCTGCGCACCCACGGTCTGCTGATCAGGGGTGAGCGTGTACGGCAGGGCAGCGTCGAAGCGTTCGAGGAGACCGCCCGGCGACGCCGTACGCGGTGTCGCCGACAGAGCGCGCACGGCATCTCGCTGCTGCAGGAGCGCAGTCTGCAGGGTCAGCGCCTCGTGCATGCGCAGCGTGCGCACCGCGGGGTCGATGTCGTTGCGCCTGCGTGGCCGATGGATGCGCTCCAGCGCCTCCATCGCGGTCAGCAGCTCCTCCTGCACGCGCACATCGTCGGGCAGCGGGTCGGGAACCGCGTCGAGATCGTCGAGCACACGCCCGATCAGGCGGGCGATCTGCCACGTCTGCAGGGTCGAGGTCGCGGGGTAGATCGGGATGGGGACGGCCGCGCGGGCATCCGCCGTGCGGCGGGCGGTGTCCTCATCATCGAAGAGCTCGTACTCCGGGTGCGCGAACTGGGTGACGTTGTTGAACATCCCGACCTTGCCGGAGAACACCCCTCGGCGCCCCACCGCGAGGTCCTTCGACCGCCACTCGGCCGCACCGATGTTCTTGGCGAAGAACATGAGAGACATACGGCCGATGCCGTCACCGATCACGACGTCGACCATCGCGCCAGGGCGGTTGCGCATGCGCCGGAAGCTCGACGAGAGCACCTCGGCGACGATCGTGACGGTCTCGCCGATCGGGAGGTCGCGAATCGGGGTGAGCTCCCCCGGATCGGCATAGCGCCGCGGGTAGTGCGAGAGCAGATCTCCGACGGTCTTCATGCCGAACGCCCGGTCCAGGGTCTTCGCCGGTGCCGCACCGAGCGCGTCATCCAGCGACGAATCGAGCGTGAGCGACATGCTCCGAGTCTAGAGAACCTCACCGACACCCCGAGCGCGGCCGCTGTCGTATCGTGAACAGGTGACGAGGATCATCGCAGGCCGCGCCGGCGGCGCCAGACTCGACGTGCCCAGCGCCGGCACGCGCCCGACCAGCGACCGCGTGCGGGAGTCCCTGTTCGGCTCGCTGGAGTCGGCGGATGCGATCGTCGACGCCAGAGTGCTCGATCTGTATGCCGGCTCAGGAGCCCTCGGCCTGGAATCCCTCAGCCGCGGAGCGCGCAGCGCCGAACTCGTGGAGCAGAATCGCGCGGCGGCGGCCGTCATCCGTCGCAATGCCGCGACCGTGGCACGGGCCGGTGGTCTCGCCTCCGCCCGTGTGCACGAGAGCGCCGTCCGCCCCTACCTGCTGCGAGCGACCGGTCCCTTCGACCTGGTCTTCACCGACCCGCCCTACGATCTCGGCGATGAGGCGATGAACGAGGATCTGAAGGCCCTCGCTCCCCTTCTGTCCGCGCACGCGGTTGTCGTCGTGGAGCGGGCCAAGCGCTCGGCAGCGCCGGACCTCGCCGCAGCGGGGCTCGAGCTCTTCCGAGAGAAGAACTACGGCGACACGACACTCTGGTGGGCCAGCCCGTTGCCGGGCTCCGCGGAAGTCGAAGACGCCCCCAGCAGCTGATCAGCCGGAGACGGAGTCCCAGTCGCGATACGGGTCCCAACCCAGGATCTCGACCGGCTCGTCGTCGCACAGAAGGCCTTCTTCGCCTCGCGCACGCACCTCACCGATGATGCGGAATCCCGGAGGGAGCACGCCATCCGGGAAGGTGGCGAGCAACGCGTGGTCCTCGCCTCCGACGAGCGCACGTTCGGGCTGGTCGCCGAGCGCTGCGCGGCTCAGAGCGATCGTGACCTCGGACGCAGCGGCCAGGCGTCCGGCATCGAGCGCCAGGCCGTCGGACACGTCCATCATCGACGACGCTCCGGCGATCGCGGCGATACGCCCCAGGCCGATCGGAGGAGCTGGACGCAACTGAGCGGAGAGCGCGGCGCTCTCGCCCGGTGCGAGCCGTGCGGGGTCGACGGGAACAGGGGATCCCCCATCGCGGAACTTGTCGAAGAGGATCGCCAGCCCATGCGCGGCGTGCCCGAGCTCGCCTGCGACCGCGACCGCATCGCCGGGCCGCGCACCCGAGCGCGTCACGGCCTGTCGTCCCTCCAGATCGCCCAGAGCCGTCACGGCGACCGTGAGGACATCCGAGGTCGTCAGATCGCCGCCGACGACCGCACAGCCGGGAGCGAGTGCCGCACAGGCATCGCGGAGACCGTCGGCGAGGCGCTCGACGAACGACAGGCGAAGATCCCGGGGAATGGCCAGCGCGACGAGCAGCGCTGTCGGCTGCGCTCCCATCGCAGCGATGTCGGCGAGGTTGACCGCCGCCGCCTTCCATCCCAGGTCATAGCCGCTGGTCCAGGCGAGTCGGAAATCGGGGCCGTGGACGAGCGTGTCCGTCGTGGCCACCACGCTGCCCGAAGGCGCCGCGATCACTGCGGCGTCATCTCCCGGTCCGAGGATCGTATGCGTCGCGGGTGCGGTGCGCGAGAGGATCGCGCGCAGGATGCGTCCTTCGGAGAGGTCGCCCAGGCGCGGATCGTCAGCTTCGGGTCGGGAGGGCATGCTGTCAAAGGTAGCCTGGAAGCATGCCCCGTATCCGACGCCTCGTTACCGCTGGGAGCGCGGTGATCGTGGCCGCCTTCCTCGCCGGATGCTCGACCACCGTGCACATCGAACCCGCCGACGACGCGAACAACCCGGCCTGCGCCGCCGTGTCGGTCCTGCTGCCGGACAACCTCGCCGGATTCGACCGGGTCTGGACCGACGCGCAGGCCACCGGAGCCTGGGGAGACCCCACGATCGTGCTGCGATGCGGCGTGGAGCCACCCGCACCCTCGACGCTCAACTGCACGACCCTCGGTGGCGTCGACTGGCTGGTCCTCGATCAAGAGGAGAACCGCCAGCGACTGGTCACCTACGGACGGGACCCGGCCATCGAGGTCAACATCCGCCGCGGCGAGGAGATCGACTTCGCGACCGTGGTCGACAAGCTCTCCTCGACGATCCAGTCCGCGCTCGCGCCTGCCACGGCGCACTGCACCGAGCGGGTCGAGACACCGGCGAGCTGAGCCGGCGCCGGTCACGAGGCCGCAGGAAGCCTGCGCCGCTCACGCACCGGGTCAGCGGCGCAGGCCCGCCTCGATCAACTCCGAGATCAGATCGCCGTAGCTCAGCCCCGACGCGACCCAGCACTTGGGGAACATCGAGATCGGGGTGAAGCCCGGCATCGTGTTGAGCTCGTTGACGACCAGCTCACCCGCCGCGGTGAGGAACATATCGACACGGGCGAGTCCCCGCCCGTCGACGGCCTCGAACGCGCGGATACCGGCGGACTGGATCGCCGCCACTTCCGCATCGGTGAGCTCGGCGGGGCACACGACGTCGACGCCATCTCCGCCGAGGTACTTGCCCTCGAAGTCGTAGAAGCCGCGCGAGGTCAGCACGATCTCGCCCGGAAGCGAGGCACGGACACCCTCGGCGCCTTCCAGGACGGCGACCTCGATCTCGCGGCCGGTGACGCCGGTCTCGATGAGCACCTTGTCGTCCTCGGCGAACGCCAGGGCGAGCGCGGCGTCGAGCTCTTCCGGCACGGTGACCTTCGACACGCCGACGCTGGAGCCTGCGCGCGCGGGCTTGACGAAGAGCGGGAGGCCCAGCGCCGCTGCATCCTCACGGATCGACGCGGCATCGGCCGCCCACTCCCTGCGACGCACGGTGACCCACGGAGCGACCGCGATCCCTGCCGACTGGAGCGCGATCTTCATGAAGTGCTTGTCCATGCACAGCGCCGAATCGAGCACACCGCCGCCGGCGTAGGGAACCTCGAGAGTGTCGAAGTATCCCTGGATCGTGCCGTCCTCGCCATGCGTGCCGTGCAGGATCGGCAGCACGATGTCGATCTCGCCGAGGCCTTCGACGGTGCCGTCGGCGTGCACGACGCGCAGTGTGCGGTCGCCGCCGGGCTCGGGCCAGCGCACGCGGCTGCCGTTGTCGACGACCTCCGGCAGGTGCTCGGCATCCAGCGGGAACTTGGCGGGGTCGTCGTCCTCGAGGACGAAGGCCCCTTCCCTGGTGATCCCGACCGGGATCACGTCGTAGCGGTCGCGATCAATCGCGCCCAGCACGCCCCCCGCCGTGGCGGAACTGATCGAATGCTCGCTGGAGCGTCCTCCGAAGAGCACCACCACCGTCTGCTTGTCCATGGTTGGTCCTCTCACCCTGGGGGGTGTCGTCGTCCGTCGTCAGGTGGGGTGCGATGTCGCGGGGATCCATCTTCCCGTCCAGCACCATCTTCACCTGCTCGACGATGGGCATGTGCACCTCGGACTCGCGTGCGAGCTGCAGGATCGGCGCCACGGACGCGAGTCCCTCGGCGGTCTGCTGCATCTGCTTCACGACGTCCTGGAAGCTGTATCCCTGTCCGAGCAGGCGCCCGGCGGTGTTGTTGCGGCTCAGCGGCGATTGGCAGGTGGCGATCAGGTCGCCCAGTCCTGCCAGCCCCTGGAGCGTTTCGGGGTGCGCTCCGTTCGCCACCGCGAAGTCGGTCATCTCCACGAGCCCGCGGGTGATGATCGATGCCTTGGTGTTCTCGCCGTAGCCGACGCCGTCGACGATGCCGATCGCCACCGCGATCAGGTTCTTGAGCACGCCGCCGAACTCGGTGCCGATCACGTCGGTGTTCACGAACGTGCGGAAGTAGCTGTTCCGCGCGGCTCGCGCGACGATCTCCGCCGTCTCCTGGCTCCGCGAGGAGATGACGGCAGCCGTCGGCTGCTCGCGGGCGATCTCCAAGGCGAGGTTCGGGCCTGAGGCCACCGCGATTCGGTCGGGGTCACAGCGCAGCTCCTGCTGGATGACCTGGCTCATGCGCAGTCCTGTACCGCGCTCGACGCCCTTCATCAGGCTGACGATCTTCGCGTCGCTCTCGGAGAGCAGCGGCCGCAGCGCCTTGAGGTTCTCTCGCAGCGACTGGCTCGGCACCGACAGGTACACCTGTTCGGCGCCGTGCATCGCAGTGGCCAGCTCATGAGTCGCCGCCATCGTGCGGGGCAGGTTGATGCCGGGGAGGTACCGGGAGTTGCGCTTGGCCTCGTTGATCTCCTGCGCGAGCTCGGCGCGGCGCGCCCACATCGTCACCTGAGCGCCGCCGTCGGCGAGGATCTTGCCGAATGTGGTTCCCCAGCTGCCCGCACCGATCACGGTCGTCCGGGGACCTGCGGGCGCGTTTCTCTTAGGAGTCAAGACGACCCGTCTCCTTCTGACCGTGCGTCGCGGGGTTCCAGCGCTCAGCGGGCGCCTTCTCGTCGCGCAGCTCTTCGAGAAGTGCAGTGATCGCGTTCATGAGCCGGTTCGTCGCCTCGTTGAGCGCAGTCTGCTCGCCGGCCCGTCCACGCAGATCGGACACATCGACGGGATCCCCGATGATGACCTGCACCGGCTTGCGCAGCGGCCACAGGCTGAGACCCTTCTGGTAGCGCCCCATGATCTCCTGGGTACCCCACTGCGCCATCGGGATCAGAGGGATGCCGTCGGCGAGGGCCAGCCGCACCGCTCCGGACTTGCCGCGCATCGGCCACAGCCCGGGATCGCGCGTGAGCGTGCCTTCGGGATACACGATGACCCCGCGACCGTGCTCGACCAGCTCGGCGGACTGCTTCATGGTCTGCTTCGCCGACGACGCGGATGAGGTGCGCGCGACCGGGATCATGCCCGTGCGACGCAGCACCCATCCGAGCACCGGCACCCTGAACAGGCTCTCCTTGGCCATGAACCGCGGAGCGCGACCGATCCGCCACACCGCCAGAGCGACGATCAGCGGATCGAACTCGGAGTAGTGATTCGGCGCCAGCACGAACGCACCGGTGCGCGGCAGCTTCTCCGCACCGGTGATCCGCACCTTCGCGATCAGCGAGACCAACGGCACGACGATCGCCGCGACCGGCCAGAACAGGCTCGGCCGTGACTTCTCCCCCGAACCGGAAGACACCGGCGTCACCGGATGACGTCGAAGTCAGCGCCGACGGCGTCGAGCTTGGCGAGGAACTTCTCGTAACCGCGGCTGAGGATGTCGACACCCGACACCTTCGACTCGCCGGACGCGGTGAGAGCGGCGATCACGTGGCTGTACCCCCCACGGAGGTCGGGCACCACGATGTCGGCGCCGTGCAGCGGCGTCGGGCCGGTGATCACGGCCGCCTGCTCGAGGTCACGACGCGGAACACGCCGCGGACCGGCCTGCAGGCCACGCGGGTGCACGACGATGTCGGCGCCCATCTTGACCAGAGCCTCGGTGAATCCCATCCGGTTCTCGTACACGGTCTCGTGCACGACCGAGCGCCCGTTCGCCTGAGTGAGCGCGACGACGAGAGGCTGCTGCCAGTCGGTCATGAAGCCGGGGTGTACGTCGGTTTCCACGACGACGGGCTTGAGCTCATCGCCACGACGGAAGAGGATTCCGTCCTCACGGATGTCGAACCATCCGCCTGCCTTGCGGAAGACGTTGAGGAACGTGAGCATCTCCTGCTGCTTGGCGCCGCCGACGAAGATCTCACCATCGGTCGCGAGTGCAGCAGAGGCCCACGATGCGGCCTCGTTGCGGTCGAAGATCGAACGGTGGTCGTAGCCACGGAGCTTCTCGACGCCCTCGATGACGATGACCCGGTTGGGCTCGTACGAGATGATGGCGCCCATCTTCTGCAGCACCGCGATGAGATCCATGATCTCCGGCTCGATCGCCGCGTTGCGCAGCTCGGTGACGCCCTCGGCACGGACGGCGGTCAGCAGCACCTGCTCCGTCGCGCCGACGCTCGGGTACGGAAGGTGGATGTTCGCGCCGTGAAGACGGGTTCCGCCGGTGGAGAGACGGATGCCGCTGGGGAGCTTCTCGACGATCGCGCCGAACTTGCGCAGCGCGTCGAGGTGGAAATCGATCGGCCGGTCGCCGATGCGGCATCCGCCGAGGTCGGGGATGAAAGCCTGTCCGAGACGGTGCAGCAGCGGACCGCAGAAGAGGATCGGGATACGGGATGCCCCCGCGTGCGCGTCGATCTCCTCGAAGTGCGCGGACTCGACATCACTCGGGTCGAACACCAGCGCGCCGGGCTCGTCGCCGTCGGAAACGCGCACACCGTGCACCTCGAGCAGCGAGCGCACCACGGCCACATCGCTGATCGCGGGTACGTCGCGCAGCACGCTGATCGAATCGCCCAGGAGGGAGGCCACCATCGCCTTGGTGGCGAGGTTCTTCGCCCCCTTGACGTCGACGCGGCCGCGCAGCGGTCGTCCTCCTCGAATTGCGAGGACGTCTCCGGTGAGAGCGGGGACTCCGTCCGGAAGAGCATCGCGCACGGGTGTCGTCATTCGGAGCCTCACTTCATTCACGGAAAATCAGGGGCGGGTCGCCCCCAGGCCACCCGCCCCTTCCGTATCACTGCACGGGGAGGGTCCGGGGCCGCCACGACTCGCGACGGGCCTCGAACTGCGCGATCTTGTCTTCGTTGCGCAGCGTAAGCCCGATGTCATCGAGCCCTTCGAGGAGCCGCCATCTAGTGTAATCGTCGATCCCGATGTCAGCCTGGATGTCGCCGATCGAAGCGGTGCGCGCCTCGAGGTCCACGGTGATGTTCGCCCCGGGAACACGGTCGATCTCGGCCCAGATGCGCTCGAGATCCTCTTCCGAGATCGTCGCGGCAAGCAGGCCCTGCTTGCCCGAGTTGCCGCGGAAGATGTCGGCGAACCGCGGGCTGAGGACCACCTTGAATCCGAAGTCGCGCAGCGCCCAGACGGCGTGCTCACGGCTCGAGCCGGTGCCGAAATCAGGTCCGGCGACGAGCACGGACGCGCCCTGGAAGACGGGCTGGTTCAGCACGAACTCGTCATCCTGACGCCAGGCGTGGAACAGCGCATCCTCGAACCCCGTCTTGGTCACGCGCTTCAGGAACACCGCGGGGATGATCTGGTCCGTGTCGACGTTCGAGCGCTTCAGCGGCGCTGCGATACCGGTATGGGTGGTGAACTTCTCCATGATCAGGCCTCTTCTCCGATGGTGACCAGCAGATCGCCGGGGCTGGACAGCGTGCCGCGGATGGCGGTCGCCGCAGCGACCAGCGGGGACACGAGGTGCGTCCGGCCCCCCTTGCCCTGGCGTCCCTCGAAGTTGCGGTTGGAGGTGGAGGCGCAGCGCTCTCCCGGAGCGAGCTGGTCGGGGTTCATCCCCAGGCACATCGAGCAGCCGGCGAACCGCCACTCCGCCCCGAAGTCCGTGATGATCTTGTCGAGGCCCTCGGCCTCGGCCTCCAACCGCACGCGGGCAGATCCGGGGACGACCATGACGCGCACGCCGTCCGCCTTCTTCTTCCCCTCGATGATCGACGCGAACGCGCGGAGGTCCTCGATCCTGCTGTTCGTGCAGGACCCCATGAACACCGCGTCGACGGGGACCTCCTTGAGCGGGGTCCCGGGGACGAGATCCATGTACTCCAGCGCCCGCTCGGCGGCCGCACGTTCGTTGGGGTCGCTGATCTCGGCGGGATCAGGGACGGAAGCCGACAGCGAGCTGCCCTGACCGGGGTTGGTGCCCCAGGTCACGAACGGTTCGAGCTCGTCGGCATCGATGAAGACCTCGGCGTCGAACGTGGCGCCCTCGTCGGTGGGAAGGGTGCGCCAATAGGCGACCGCGTCGTCCCAGTCCTGCCCCTTGGGCGCGTGCTGACGGCCCTCGAGGTACGCGAATGTGGTCTCGTCCGGGGCGACCATCCCGGCGCGCGCACCGGCCTCGATCGACATGTTGCAGATCGTCATGCGGCCCTCCATGGAGAGCGCGCGGATGGCACTGCCGCGGAACTCGAGCACATAGCCCTGTCCCCCGCCGGTTCCGATCTTCGCGATCACCGCGAGGATGATGTCCTTCGCCGTCACGCCGGGGCGCAGCGTGCCGTCGACAGTGATCGCCATGGTCTTGAACGGCTTCAGAGGAAGAGTCTGCGTGGCCATCACGTGCTCGACCTCGCTGGTGCCGATGCCGAAGGCCATGGCCCCGAACGCGCCGTGCGTAGAGGTGTGGGAGTCGCCGCACACGACGGTGATGCCCGGCATCGTGAGGCCGAGCTGCGGGCCCACCACGTGCACGATGCCCTGCTCGGCGTCACCCAGCGAGTGCAGACGCACACCGAACTCCGCAGCGTTGCGCCGCAGCGTCTCGATCTGCGTGCGGCTGGTCAGATCGGCGATCGGCTTGTCGATCTCCCACGTCGGGGTGTTGTGGTCCTCGGTGGCGATCGTCAGATCCAGGCGACGCAGCGGACGCCCTTCGCTGCGCAGGCCGTCGAACGCCTGCGGGCTGGTGACCTCGTGGACCAGGTGGAGGTCGATGTAGATGAGGTCCGGCTCGCCGTTCTCGCCCTTGACGACGAGATGGTCATCCCAGACCTTCTCGGCGAGTGTGCGGGGGCGTACGTGATCGGCACCTGATGCGGGGGTGTTCATTGCGTGTCTCCTGAAGCTGGCGGTTCGGCCCACGATGGACTCCGCGACGAGGAGGGGCTCAGAACGAGGTCTCGTCGCGGCCGCTAAGAAGGAGCACGATCCGCATGACGTCAGATTACCACCGCTTCAGCACGGTGTGATCCGCCGTGACACTCTACTGAGACCTGCCCGATCGAGAGGTACCCGCATGACCGCCGACTCCACCCACTTCACCACCCGTGCGGTGCACGCCGGCCGCACCCGGGAGACGGCCACGTCGCGGGCCACTCCGATCTTCCTGACGGCGGGCTTCGAGTTCGACGATTTCGACCATGCCGCCGACCATTTCGGCACCGGCGCGGGTTTCGGCTACACCCGGACGGGCAACCCGACCGTGCGCACGGTGGAGCGCCAGCTCGCCGCCCTCGAGTCGGGAGCGGATGCTGTGCTCGTCGCCAGCGGTCAGGCAGCCGTCGTCACGGCGTTCCTGACCGTCGCGGGTGCGGGCGACCACATCGTGAGCTCGACCCACATCTATGAGGGGACACGGGGTCTCCTGGTCGACAACCTGGCGCGACTGGGCATCGAGGCCACGTTCATCGACGACATCCACGACCCGGAGACATGGCGTGCGGCCATCCGTCCGAACACGCGCGCGCTGTTCGCGGAGTCGATCGCGAACGCCCGCAACGACATCCTCGACATCGCGGCGGTCAGCGCCGTGGCCGACGAGGCCGCGATCCCGTTGATCGTCGACAACACGCTCGCGACGCCGTACCTGGTGCGCCCCCTGGAGCACGGCGCAGCGATCGTCGTGCACTCCGCCTCGAAGTTCCTGGCCGGTCACGGCTCGGTGCTCGGCGGCGTGATCATCGACGACGGCCGCTTCGATGCCGCCCGGCACGGGCACAACGCGCCGCACCTCGTCCTTCCCGGTCGCGGCGACGTACCCAGCGTCGCGGCGCGCCACGGCGGCAATGCGCGCATCGCCTACGCACGGGAGTCCGTCGCGCCCCGCTTCGGCGCATCTCCCTCACCTCTGAATGCCTTCCTGATCGGCCAGGGCGTCGAGACGCTCGGCCTCCGCGTCGAGCGCCAGTCGCGCAACGCCCTCGAGATCGCTCGATGGCTGGAGGCGCAGGAGGAGGTCGAGAGCGTCGACTACGCCGGGCTGCCCTCGCACCCCGACCATGCCGAGGCCGTCCGCTACCTCCACGGCGGGTTCGGGTCGATCTTCACCTTCACGCTGCGCGGAGGGCTGCCTGCCGCGCGTCGCTTCATCGAGAGCGTCGAGGTGTTCGTGCACATGACCCACATCGGCGACGTCCGATCCCTCGTGCTGCACCCCGGCACCACCAGCCATGCGCAGCGCAGCCCCGAAGAGCGCGAGATCCTCGGGGTGCGCCCCGGCACGCTGCGCCTCTCGATCGGGATCGAGGACGTGAGCGATCTGATCGGCGACCTCTCCCAGGTCCTCGCCGCGACGGAAGCGGCGATCGCATGACTCGCCCGCAGCATTTCGGCTGGTTCCTCGCCCGCGGCTTCGGCCCGCAGGGCTGGGGCTACCCCTCGCTCGACTGGGACTATGACTGGACGCGTCCGGAGATCTACCAGGAAGCGGCACGCACTCTCGAGCAGGCCGGCTTCGACCTCGTCATCATCGAGGACAGTCCCTCACTCGGTTCGCCCGAGACGATCGACATCCGCGTGCGTCATGCATTCGGCGGACCGAAGCACGATCCGCTCCTGCTCGCTCCGTACCTGTTCCAGGCGACGACGCACCTCGGCGTCGTCCCGACCGTGAACCCCGCGGCTTCCCTGCCGTTCACCTCCGCCCGCCAGTTCGCCACACTGCAGCACCTGAGCGGGCACCGGCTCGGACTGAACGTCGTGACGGACACCGGCAGCGCTCGGCACTTCTCGGATGCGCCGCAGCTGGACCACGACGCGGCCTACGATCGTGCGGAAGAGTGGCTCGACGGCATCCGCGCGCTCTGGCACAGCTGGGACGACGGCGCGTTGATCGCCGACCGTGGCACACAGATCTATGCGGACGGCGCGAAGCTCCGCACGGTCCGGCACCGCGGCGAGCATTTCGCCTTCGACGGTCCCCTCAACGCGCTCCCCTTCACCGACGGGGAGCCCGCCATCGTCTCTCCCGGCGGCTCCGGGCGCGGTCTCGGCTTCGCGGGAGCGAACTCCGACGTGCAGCTCGCTCTGGCGCCCCTGCATGAAGCATCCGTGCGTGCCTACCGCGCCAAGGTCCACGACGCGGCGATCGCGAGAGGACGGCGACCGGAGGACATCAAGATCCTGTTCGCGATCCAGCCCGTCATCACCTCGTCGGTCGAGGAGGCGGATCGGATCGTCGCCGCGTCCACGCACCCCGATGATGCCGCCCTCGTGCAGATCGCCCGCAAGCAGTCCAGCGATCTGGAGACCGATCTGACCGCCCTGGATCTCGACAAGCCTCTGGACCTGTCGATCTTCGGTGGACACGTGTCCCGCGGAAGCATCCAACGCCTGATCGGCGATCGGGGCGAGGGCGCACCGCTGCGTGCGCACCTCACCGCACTCGTGCGCGCCGGCCGCATCAACGATCGCTCCGGGTTCGTCGGCACCGCGGAGGAGTTCGCCGACCTCATCGAGGAGCTGGGCGAGTGGGGCAATGACGGGGTGCTCCTCTGGGGAGACTTCCACCCCGTGACGCTGCACCGCACGCTCGATGAACTCGTGCCGATCCTGCGCCGACGCGGCATCCTGCGTCGCGACTACGTCGACGGCGGCCTGCAGGCGAACCTGCGGGCGTTCTGACTCCGACTCGACCGAGCCGGATCACCAGCCCAGGGAGCCGGGCACGCCCTTGAACGGCCCGACGACGGACGACGTCACCCACCCGCCGTAGAAGCCGCCGGGCTGCGGCACGACGACCTCGCCGCCGACGGTGCACTCGTCCATGGGACCGGCATACACGGCGATCCGCTCCGTCAGCGACTCGAAACCTGACGACGGGTGCGGGTAGTTCCAGGCCGCGCCCTCGCGCACGGTCTCGCCGCCGCGCACGTCGAAGTAGCGCGCGGCACCCTTGAACTCGCAGAACGAGGAGCCGGGGGCATCCACGAGCGCACCGGGGACGAAGTCGGCGAGCGGGAGGTAGTACACCGGAGGGTGACTGGTCTCCAGCACCCGCACGGCGTCACGGGTGTCGGCGATCAGCGCGCCGCCGAGGCGGATGGTCACCCGCTCCGCCACCGGCTCCACGCGTGGCGGTCGGGGATAGTCCCACACGGATTCCTGACCGGGAGCGGGAATGATCGGAACAGGCCTGCGCATCTGTTCACTGTACGTCGCTCGGTGTTGACTGGGGTCATGGTCGCGATACCGATGTTCCCGCTGGGGTCGGTGCTCTTCCCGCACACCCCGCTGCCGCTGCGCGTGTTCGAGCCGCGCTACCTCACCATGATCGGGCGCCTGCTCGACGAGGACGACGCGCAGTTCGGCGTGGTGCTCATCGAGCGTGGACACGAGGTGGGCGGTGGCGACCGGCGCAGCCGCATCGGCACGATGGCACGGCTGATCAGCGTCGCGGCGGGCGCGGACGTGCTCCACACCGTGTCGGTCGGCACCGAACGCTTCGTGGTGGACGCGTGGCTCGACGACGACCCGTATCCGCGGGCGGAGGTCACCCGGCTCGCCCCACTCGACTGGCATGACGGGCTCACCCCGCTGCGCGCCGAGGCCGAGCGGATCGTGCGGCGCACCCTCGCGAGCGCGCCCGATGCGCGGTGGGATCCCGCGACCGAGCTCTCCGATTCCCCCGGCGCCGCCGCCTGGCAGCTCGCGGCGATCGCTCCGCTCGGCGAGTACGACAGGTACTCCCTGCTGCAGGCGACCACCACAGGAGGGCTGCTGGGCCAGGTGATCGATCTCACGCTCGAGGCGGAGCTGCTGTGGTCAGCCGAGTGAGGTGACGCTGGCGCATCGCGAGGAACAGCGGAAGGGCGAACGCGAACGCGGTCACACCCGAGATCACGACGTAGAACCAACCCCGCCGCATCCCGAGGCGCCGGGCCTCGACGATGATGAACACGCTCCCCGCGATCGCCACGACCAGCAGATCGACCGTGATCGACGACACCGCCGGGCCGCTGCGGATCAGATCACCGATGAAGTCCGTCATCTGGGTGATCGCCATGACGTTGAACACCCAGGTCCCGACCAGCCCGGCCAGCGCGAGCACGAGATAGAAGAGGGCCAGGGGCGTCCAGTGACGGGTCATGGCGCCATGATCTCACTCGACGATCGCTGCCGTGTCCTTCGCGGCGCGCTTCTCACGCGATGAGGCGATCAGGCTGGCGACGGTCGCACCGACCATAGCCACCAGGATCACCGTCAGCGACATCCAGATGGGGATGTCCGGCGCCCACTCGATGTGCTCGCCGCCGTTGATGAACGGCAGCTCGTTCTCGTGCATGGCGTGCAGGATGAGCTTGACGCCGATGAATCCGAGGATGATCGCGATGCCGTAGTGCAGGTAGCGCAGCCGGTCGAGCAGGTCGCCCAGCAGGAAGTACAGCTGGCGGAGCCCCATCAACGCGAAGATGTTCGCGGTGAACACCAGGAAGCTGTCGTGCGTGATGCTGAAGATCGCAGGGATCGAGTCGATCGCGAACATCAGGTCGGTCACACCGATCGCGACGAAGACGATGATCATCGGCGTCCACATGCGCTTGCCGTCGACGACCGTGCGCAGCTTGTTGCCGTCGTACTCCTCGCTGATGTCGATGCGACGGCGCAGCAGCCGCACGATGAAGTTCTCGCGCTGCACCTCGCCGTCATGGTCGCCGTCCGGCATCGCCTGGCGGATCGCGGTGTAGATCAGGAAGGCGCCGAAGATGTAGAAGATCGGCGAGAAGTTCTCGATGATCGCGACCCCGAGCAGGATGAACAGCCCGCGCAGCACCAGAGCGATGATGATGCCGACCATGAGCACCATCTGCTGCAGCCGTCGAGGCACGGCGAACTGCGCCATGATCAGCACGAAGACGAACAGGTTGTCGATGGACAGGCTGTACTCCAGCGCCCAGCCGGTGAGGAACTCTCCGGCGAACTGTCCGCCGGCGAACAGGTACAGCAGTCCGGCGAACACCAGCGCGAGGCCGACGTAGAACGCGACCCACAGCGTGGATTCCTTGGTCGACGGGATGTGCGGCCGAAGGCGCACGAGCATCAGGTCGCCGATGAGGATGAGTACGAGGACGACGAGCGAGCCGACTTCGAACCAGACAGGAATGTTCACGCGCGCACTGCGCCTTTCGAGAGGGGTCGTTGATCACCGAGAGTCTCTCCCCCGCACAGAGTGCGTCGCGCGCCCGGAGCAGCGGTAGTGGTGCTCGTGATGACGTTACGCGCGGATACGGGATACTCCCCCTCGCGATGCCCATGTTAGCGGAGCCTGCGGGGGTGCGGGACCGTTCGCGGTGACGTGACTTCATCGATCGATTCTGAGACGATGGCGCTTCTGTCGACACTTTCCCGGTGAGAGACACCGAACGGAATCAGGATGCCCGTGCAGACGAGTGATCAGAAGTGGGCGGCACAGGCCGCGGCGGGTGACGAGAGCGCCTTCCGCGAGTTGTACCGGGCCCACGTTCGACCGGTCTATTGGATCGCCAACGGCATCCTCGCATCGTCCACCGATGCCGAGGACGTGACCCAGGAGACCTTCGTGGTCGCCTGGCGCAAGCTGCCCGGCCTCGAGCTGCAGGGAGAGTCGATCCTGCCGTGGCTGGCGACGATCTGCCCCTTCCAGGCGGCGAATCGGCTGCGCCAGCGGCGACGGGATCAGGCCCACACGGCGGATGTCCTGGACGAGAACGTCCCGGACACCGTCAGCGTGGAGGAGCAGGTCATCACGGCCGCTCTCGCCGCGCGGATCGCTGCGGAGGTCGGCACCCTGAACGAGCTCGACCGTGAGATCTTTCGTCTGTGCGCATCGGAGGGCTACGCCTACCAGGCTGCTGCCGATGAGCTGGGTGTGAGCCATGCGGTGGTCCGGAACCGTCTCTCGCGAGTGCGCACCCAACTGCGCGGCGCCGTCAAGGAAGTGAGAGACGCATGAACGACCAGACCCCCCTCGAAGAGCTGCCGGAGCTGTCGGACGAGGCGATCGCGCGCATGGAGAACTCGGTCTTCGCGCAGATCGCCGAGGAACGTACCCCTGCCGCACGCGCCGCCACCCGGTCACGCGTGCGTCGCCGGCGTTGGCTGACCGGGGCGGGGATCGCCGCAGCCTTCGCCGTCGGAGTGATCGTGACTCCGCCGATCCTCGGCGCCGTGGGGTCCGGAAGCGTGATGAGCACGGCGGAGAGCTCCGACATGTCGGGAGGATCCGTCGCCGATTCGGGTGCGGGTTCCATCGATAGGAGCACGGATGTGGCATCCGAGGCGTCCGGCGACGTCACCGCGCCGTCTGGTCTGATGGGCGCCGAGTCCGGGGACGCCGATAGGGAGATCATCACCACGGCGAACGTGACTCTCCAGGTGAAGGACATCCCGGATGCCGCCGCCGCTGTGACCGCACTCGCTGAGAAGCATGGCGGCTACGTCGAGAGCACGCAGGTCGGAAAGGACATGGCGCTCGATGACACCTCCGCCCCTGCGCCTTCCGACCAGGGATACGGCTGGATCAGTGTGCGCGTGCCGTCGGCAGACCTCACCGATGTGATCGGCGAACTCGGCGATTCCGGCGACGTGCTGTCGTCGTCGATCTCGAAGCAGGATGTGACCGCGACCGCGATCGATCTGCGGGCTCGCGTCGATGCGACCAAGGCGTCCGTGCAGCGCCTCACCGAGCTCATGGCGCAGTCGGGCAGCGTCTCCGAGCTCATCGAGGCCGAGGTCGCGCTGACCGATCGACAGGCTCAGCTCGAATCGTGGGAGCAGCAGCTCGCCGCTGTCGAGGACCAGGTGGCCATGTCGACTCTTCAGGTCGAGCTGACCCGCGCTGCCGCGCCGACGACCGCGGACCCCGCGGGCTTCACGGACGGTGTGCTCGCCGGGTGGAACGGACTGGTCGTCTCCCTCAACGCCCTCGTCATCGCGGTCGGATTCATCCTCCCGTGGCTCGGCATCGCGGCTGTCGTCGCGCTGATCGTCTGGCTCATCCGTCGCGCGCGTCGGGCACGGCGCACTGAACCGATCAGCACGGAGACGACGACGGACTGAGGACGGTGCCGAACGCCGCCCCGATCGTCGATCGGGGGCGGCGTTCTCGTCTGCGCCCACACGGATGCCCGGGGGCGACGGAACATCCCGGGAGTTCCCGTTTCGCTCCGCGACACGAGCCGGATACGACGAAAGCCCCCGGGAGAACCGGGGGCTTTCGTGTGTTGTGTGACCCCAGCGGGATTCGAACCCGCGTTACCGCCGTGAGAGGGCAGCGTACTAGGCCGCTATACGATGGGGCCGTCTGGCGGAGCGTTTCCGTCCCGCGACAACCGTTCAAGTATGCCACGACGATTCTTGCAGCGCCAAATCGAGCCGAGAGTACCGGACTCCCGGGCGTGGCGAGCCCATATCGGGTTTGCCCGGAGACCCCAGAAGGAGTTGACTCTTCCCATGCGCGTGACCAAGTTCGAACATGCCACCCTCCGCATCGATCAGGGCGACGAGACGCTGGTGATCGATCCCGGCTCCTTCACGACCCCGCTCGACGACCTCAACGGCCTGGTCGGCATCGTGCTCACGCACGAACACCCCGACCACTGGACTCCGGAGCACCTCGACCGCCTCCTGCGCGCTGCCCCAGGCACACCCGTCTTCGCGCCCTCCGGCGTGGCCGCGGCTGCCGACGGCTACGACATCACGGTCGTCTCACCGGGCGAGACCGTGACGGTCGGCGAGTTCACCCTGCGCTTCTTCGGCGGCACGCACGCGGTCATCCACTCCTCGATCCCGACGGTCGACAACGTGGGCGTGCTCGTAAACGAGAAGCTGTACTACCCGGGCGACTCGTACGCCGTGCCCGAGGGCATCGACGTCGACACGCTCGCCGCACCTGTCGGCGCTCCCTGGCTGAAGATCGGCGACGCGATGGACTACGTGCTGGCGGTGAAGCCCCGGCGCGCATTCGGCACCCACGACATGACGCTCTCGGTCGCCGGCAAGACGATGCACCGCGGGCGCCTGCAGTGGGCGACGGAGCAGGGTGGCGGCGAGTTCTTCGCGCTCGAACCCGGTGAGTCGCTCGACCTCTGAGCATGGCCGACTCCCCCGCCGCCGAACACGCGCTCGCTGACTGGGAACTACGCGATCTGCTCCGTGCTGCGGCGCCTCGCATCGCCGCGCTGCCCCTGACACGTCTGGCCGATGGCTGGGACAACACGATCTGGCGCCTCGGCGAGGACTTCGCCGTGCGGGTGCCGCGACGCGCCGCAGCCGCACCGCTGATCGAGAACGAGCAGCGTGCGCTTCCCGAGATCGCCCCTCGACTCGCGTCCGTCGGCGTCCGTGTCCCCGCACCCCTCGTCTGCGGAGTGCCGACGGATCGCTTCCCCTGGCCGTGGTCTGTGATCCCCTGGATCGAGGGCGGTAGCGCGCTCACCACGCCGCGACGGCAGAACGCGTCGTGGGCGCCCGCCCTCGCAGCAGCGTTGTCGGCGCTGCACTCCCCTGCTCCCGCCGATGCGCCGCACAACCCGGTCCGCGGCGTGCCGTTGCAGAATCGGGACGAGGCGATGCGTTCACGCCTGCCCGCCTCTGCCGAGGCGGCTCCGCTTCGCGACGCATGGGAACTCGGGTTGCTCGCCCCGCCGAGCACGGAACGGGTATGGATCCACGGCGACCTGCACCCGGGCAACATCATCGTCGAAGGCACGCGGCTGGTGGCGCTGATCGACTTCGGTGATGTGACCGCCGGTGACCCTGCCTACGACCTGGCCGCGAGTTGGATGCTGTTCGACGCACCAGGGCGCTCCGCTTTCCGGGCCGCGACAACGGACGGTTACGACGAGCCGACCTGGACTCGCGCGCGCGGCTGGGCGGCCTACATCTCGCTCATGCTGCTCACGCAGAGCGACGACCGCCCGGACTATCGCGCGGTGGGGCTCAGCACGGCCGAGGAGCTGCGCGCGGCGGACTAACGCTGAGCACCCCGCACCCGCAGCTCGCGCGCGAGATGATCGCGCTGCTCGATCACGATGCGACGAAGCGCCGCCGGCGCCGTCTCGTTCTCGGCGAGCCAGGTGTCGACGAGCGCGAGCGAGTCCGTCGCGGGGAACAGTCCGATGACCAGGCGACGGGCGAGCTCGATGCTGCGCGAGCTCCACACCGCTCCGATGCGCGCGAAGTAAGCCGCGTCGAACGCCGAGATCAGATCGCGTCGGCCGCCGGCGCGGAAGCCAGCGATCTCCGCGTCCAGGTGGTCGTTGCTGAGCGTCAGATCGTCCCAGGCGACGTCCCAGGCCGCACGTCGCACATCGGCATCCGGTCGTGACGCCAACGCTCGACGCGCCGCCGTGCGTCCGCTGCCGGTGGCGTCGCGCGCAGCCTCCGCCTCGATGTCCTCGACCGTCGCATGCCCGGTGGTGGCGAGGGCCGTGAGCAGCTGCCACCGCAGATCGGGGTCGACCGTGAGTCCCTCCGGTGCCGCACCGTCGAGGATCTCGCGCAGATCGGCACTGTGGAGATCGTCATAGGCCGAGGCGCCGGCGAGGGCACGCGCCCAGCTCAGCTGCGCGTCGCTGCCGGCATCCGCCGACTGCAGAGCCGCCCAGGCGGTCTCGGTCCACGCCCGCTGCTCCTGGGCGCGCCGCTCGTCCCGGACGAAGTGACGCACGGCGTAGGCGGCGTTGGCGATGACGCCGGTGAGCAGGCCGATGTTCGACTCCGACGGCGCGTGCGCGCGGGCGACAGCGAGATATCGGGAGGCATCGAGTTCGCCGTCGCGTGTCGAGTTCCACAGCGACGACCACAGCAGCGCCCGCGCCAGCGGGTCCTCGACCGCCGACAGTGATGCCTCGACGGTGCGCAGGGACCGCTCGTCGAGCCGCGCCTTCGCATACGTCAGGTCGTCATCGTTCAGGATGACGAGCTCCGCCGGGTCAAGGTCGACGAGCGTACGCGGTGCGGCGATGTCCAGCGACACCTGCTGCTGACGCACGATGCGGTTACCCTCACGTCCGTAGAGCCCGATGCGCAGGCGATGCGGACGCGGATCCGTCTGCACGAGTTCGACCGTGCCGTCTGCAGCCTCCTCGAGCGCGAGCGTGGACATCCCGGTGGTCTCGAGCCACGCCTGCGACCAATCGCTCATGTCGCGCCCGGAGACGGCGCTCAGCTGCGCGAGCAGATCATCGAGCGTCGTGTTGCCGAACGCATGGGCGGCGAAGTACCGCCGTGCGCCCTCGAAGAATGCGTCCTCGCCCACGAATGCGACGAGCTGCTTGAGCACCGCCGCGCCTTTGGCGTACGTGATGCCGTCGAAGTTGAGCTTCGCCGCCTCGAGGTCGGGGATGTCGGCGACGATCGGATGCGTGGTGGGGAGCTGATCCTGCTGGTAGGCCCAGGCCTTGCGGTTGGCGGCGAACTTCACCCAGGCGTCGGTGAACCGGGTGGCCGCGGCGGAGGCGTGCGCTCCCATGTAGTCGGCGAACGACTCCTTGAGCCAGAGATCATCCCACCAGCGCATCGTGACGAGGTCGCCGAACCACATGTGCGCCATCTCGTGGAGGATCGTGTTCGCCCGCGCGGCGCGCTGCGCGTCGGTCGCGGCTCCCCGGGACAGATACGCCTCGGTGAACGTCACCAGGCCCGGGTTCTCCATCGCGCCGAGGTTGTACTCGGGCAGGAAGATCTGGTCGTACTTGCCCCAGGGGTACGGATACGCGAATGCCTCGGTGAAGAAGTCGAGCCCCTGGCGGGTGACATCCAGGATCTCCTCGGACTCCAGATACGGCGCGAGCGAGCGCCGGGCGAACACGCCGAGCGCGATCCGCTGATCCTCACGCGACCACTCTCCCTCGACGCGCGCATAGGGTCCGGCGGCGACGGCGGTGATATAGCTCGAGATCGGCAGGGTCGGGGCGAACTCGACGCGCTGCCGCTCGTCCGTACTCTCCCGGCCCACAACGGCCTGATTCGACAGCACTTCCCACCCCGCCGGAGCGTGCACCACGAACGTGTACGGCGCCTTGATGTCCGGCTGCTCGAAGCAGGCCATCACCCGGCGCGAATCCGCCGGCTCGTACTGCGTGTAGAGGTAGGTCTCGCCGTCTGCCGGGTCGACGAAGCGGTGGAGCCCCTCGCCGGAGCGGCTGTACGCGCCGACCGCCTCGACCACGACCACGTTGCGCGACGCCAGCCCCTGCAGCGCGATCCGGGCGCCGTCATGACGAGGCGTCTGCTCCACCCCGTTGACCGTGACGCGATTCACGGACTCGCCGATGAAGTCGAGCCACGTCTCGCGCGACGACGAGGCGAAGTCGATCGTCGTCACGGTCGGAAAACCGGTGGTTCCCGGATCGGCGGCAGCCGTGAGGTCGAGCTCGACGCGGATGCTGTTCACGACGACGGCAGCGGATCGCGCCGCCGTCTCCTCGCGGGTCAGATTGGCGGTGTCCATGCATCCATCCTGTCATCCGACGCCCCTGGCACCGGCCGCTCCACTGTTGCGGAATGCAACAGTGGAGCGTAGTGTTGCTTAAGACAACAGGAGGCGCGATGGGAACCGCAGAACGACGAGATCAGCACAGCGCGACCGTGCTCCGCTCCCTCGTCGCGATCTCACGCCGTGGCCTGGCCGACGCACGGTTCGGCGACACCCCCCTGTCCGTCACCGACCAATCCATCGTGATGGCCATCGCAGAACAACCCGGCATCCGCTCCATCGACATAGCGCGCATGTTCCGGCTGAACCGCTCCACCGTGTCCCGCCAACTCGCCGCGCTCACCTCGCTCGGGATCGTCCGCGAGGTGCCCAGCGACTCCGGGCGCGGTCGCCCGCTCGAACTCACGCCCGCCGGAACGGCCGCGTACCGCGGCACGCTCGACACGCTGCAGCAGATCATCGACGCGCACCTCGCTGCGTGGACCGACGACGAGGTCGCCCGGTTCGCCCATGACCTCGAGCGCTTCGACCACAGCGCCGAACAGCCCTGACCGGGCGCCTCGGTGCACTCGCAGAACCCGACCCACAAGGTCACCACAGAAGGAAGAGAAATGAAGAACATCACCGTCCTCGGCACCGGCGTCCTCGGATCACAGATCGCGTTCCAGACCGCCTTCCACGGATTCGACGTCGTCGCGTACGACATCGACCAGCCGGCCCTCGATCGCGCATCCGAGCGCTTCCAGGGCCTCGCCGCACGGTACGAGGCAGACGGGGTCGCGGGAGCCACCGACGGAGGCGCAGCAGCCGCGATCCCGCGCATCCGTCTGAGCGCCGACCTCGCCGATGCCGTCTCCGCCGCAGATCTCGTGATCGAGGCCGTTCCGGAGAACCTGGAGCTGAAGCAGGGCATCTACCGCACGATCGCCGCCGCCGCTCCCGCGACCACCGTCTTCGCCACGAACTCGTCGACCCTGCTCCCGAGCGCCCTGGCCGAATCGACCGGCCGCCCTGACCGCTTCCTCGCACTGCACTTCGCGAATGAGATCTGGTCCCACAACACCGCCGAGGTCATGGGCACCCCCGCCACCGACCCCGCCGTCTACGCGCAGGTCGTCGCGTTCGCGCGCGAGATCGGCATGGTCCCGATCGAGATCAAGAAGGAGAAGGCGGGCTACCTGCTCAACTCGCTGCTGGTGCCCTTCCTGCAGGCCGCCGGTGAGCTCCTGGTCGACGGCATCGCCGAGCCCGAGGCCATCGACGCCACCTGGCGCATCGGCACCGGCGCCCCCGCCGGCCCGTTCGAGATCTACGACATCGTCGGGCTCACCACCGCCTACAACATCTCCCGGATGGGCGACGCGAAGCAGCAGGCCTTCGCCGACCTCATCAAGGAGCGCTACATCGATCAGGGGAAGCTCGGCGTCGCTACCGGCGAGGGGTTCTACACCTACCCCCGCGCCAACTGACCGACACCTCGATTCAGCGGTCGCCCTCACTCCGAGGTGTCGGCCGCTGAGTCGTGTCCGCCGGCCATTCGATGTCCCAGTCGCCGATACAGCTCATGCGACGCCGATGCCAGCTCGACAGCACGCGTGCGGTGACCGGCCGCGCAAGCGGCACGCGCCAGGATGCCGTCACTGCGAGCCACCTCCGCACGGTCACCGGTGGCCTCTGCGATGCCTCGCGCCTCCCGCGCATGGCGCTCGGCTTCGGCGAGAACCGCCGCACGATCCGCCCCCGCCAGGGAGTCGCGACTCAGCAGTATCTCTGCCAGCGAGTTGGCCGCTTCAGTGGCGATCAACGGGGACCCGGCCCGCTCCGCATCGGCGAGCACACCCTCGGCTGCCCGCCTCGCCTGCGACGATCTGCCTTCGCGTGCATCGATGCGGGCGCCGAGCAGAACCAGGTCGGCCTCCGTTCCGTACTCGCCGGAGCCGCGCGAGGAGTCCAGAGCATCACCGATCCACTCCCGCGCACCGGTGTCGTCACCGCGCGCCTCCGAGATCAGCGCCATCGTGCGCCTCACGTACGGCAGTGAGCGTCCCTGCGAAGCCTCGAGAAGGGCGTGCAGTTCACTCCGCGCTTCGTCGAGGCGTCCGACGGCCAGCAGACACAGGGCTCTGTTTCCCCGCACGATCACGACGTTGAGCTCGTCCCCGGCTGCCAGCGCGATCTCGAGCGCGGCGGCGTAGTGGCGCTCCGCCTCCTCGTACCGCGCCACGATGCGGAGCGTATCCGCGTGGTTCCCCATCGCGCGCCCTTCGACCACGCGATCGTCGAAGGTGCGCGCCACGTCGATCGCCTTCTGGTAAGACACCAGCGCGTCGTCGAGATGGCTCATCCAGCGTTGCACGTTGCCGATCTGATTCCACGTCCGGGCGAGCGCCGCCCCCTGGGCCACTCGTCGCACGCGATGAAGGGTCACCAGAGCCTGATCGAATCGTCCGAGCTTCTCGGCGCACTGGGCGATCCCCAGCGCGATGTCGGGGACGAGGGTGAGAGCGGCGCCGCGTGCGGCGAGGTCGTGCAGACGAAGGGACTCATCCCACATCGACCAGCGCGCCAGCCCCGGATGCGCCGCGATCGCCAACTGCTCGACAGCACCGTCCAGACCGTGCTCCCGAGCCGCGCTCGCCACGGCGAGAACGGTGCCCGCCTCCCGCGCGGCGTAATCCCCGTCATCGGCGATCGACTCGCGCAGCGCGTCCGACATCCGCTCGACGAAAGCGCGGCGCGTCGAGGCAGGGCGCAGCGACCGTGAGCGATCTGCGGCGAAGGCGAACACCGTCGCGTGCATCTGCACACGCCCGTCGCGTCGCTCGATCAGGTGACGAGCTCTGAGCCGTTCCAACTGCTTCTCCGCGCTCTTCCCCAGAGCGCCCACCAGAAGGCGCTCATCCACTTCGCGGTCGAGGAGGGCGATGTCGGCCAGAAGCCCCGCATCGCGCGTGGGCAGAGAGCGGGTCGCCGCTTCGAGCACCGGCCTGATGCGCGCATCGCGCGGCTCCTGCTCGAAGCGGGAAGCCAGGTCGTCGAAAGTCCACCCGCGGTGTTCTCCCACGATGCCCGCAAGCATCGCCAGGTCGAGGGGAAGCCCCCCACCGACTGCCACGATCCGGTCGAGAGCGTCGCCCTCCAGTGGAGCATCTGGCCTGCCGGCACCGGCCGCATCCCGGTCGGCGAGCATATGGTGGAGCAGTCTTCTGGACGCCCCATCGTCGAGCGGCCCGAGCGCACGGTGGACAGCGGTGAAACCCTGCTCCCGCAGCCGTACCGCGATCGGTTCGAGGTCGACGCGGGAGGTGAGCACGTAGCGGACTCCAGGCACGATGAGCTCCGCGACAGGGTACCCGGAGCCCAGATCCTCGATCACGACCACTCGGCCCGCCGCCTCGGCGCGCACACGCTCCCGCAGCCGGGCAAGCTCATATGGCAGGGAGCGGTTGCCCCAGCCTCCCAGCATGCGGCGCAGGACGTCGATCGGATCCGGTGCCGGCCGATCCGGATCCGATCCGCGCAGGTCGACAGTGAGGACAGCTCCCGCCGGTGCCAATGCCGAGGCGAGCGTACTCTTCCCGATTCCCGGCAGCCCGGACAGCAGGGTGACCTCCGCCGGGGGAAGCGAGGCGATCAGCTCCTCACGCCCGATCTCCGCTCCCGGCGCCCGACGAGGCGCGAACGTCGTCTCGATGTGTGCTCCGCGCCGGTCTCCGTTCAGCACGCCCGCGCACTCCTGCCATCGCGCAGCCTCGGCCGAGTCTCCGCCGAGCACGCGCACGATCTCACCGATGAGCCGAGCATCCACCCGGCGGCGCCCCGGACGGAAGCAGTCGTAGACGGTCACCTTCGCGGGCTCTGCTCCCCCGCGCAGCGCACCGATGCGTCGGGCGATCTCGGCATAGGAGGGAGATCCGGCGGCGGAACGCCTGCTGCCGAGATCCCTGCAGAGCTCGTCGAGGCTTCGGGGGGCCGCCATGTCTCCGAGCCTAAGACAGACCGAGGCCCACGGATGCGACATCCACGTTCGGGGTCGTTCGGGGTCGTTCGGGAAGTCGCCAGCAGGGAGACGCCCTTCCTAGGCTCGCTCAGCGGGAGGCGAGTCGCGCCGCCCGCTGAACAGGAGAGACTCGATGACCACACGTACAGAGATCGCGGCGAAACTCGACGACTTCGCCTATCAGAAGGCGAACTTCGGTGGATTCCTCATGAACAAGAGGGCGAAGAGTTCACACGCCCTGTGGACGGGCAATCGCGACAAGGGGGTCACCGAACTCAGCATCCTCGCCACGCGCGACTACGGAGACAACAACATCTACGACGTGGCGGCCTTCACGCTCGATGGGACGGTTCCCCGCGAGGTGCTCGCCGAGCTCATGTCTCAGGCCGAAGCCCTCGCCGACCGCATCAACCTGCGGGAGCACGGCTACGTGTACTCCTGGCTCGAGCCGTGGGACGGCGGGGGCACCATCTGGATCTCGAAGAAGCCGGAGTTCCGTGCGCTCAGCCGGCCGGAGCAGGGCATCTACGTCATCCCGATCCAGCGCCTGTCCGGCGACGAACCGCACTGGCTCGCCTGGGTTCGCGAGCGCGGGCAGCTCGACATCGCCATCGTCTACAAGCCCTGATCGGTGGCCGTGACCCGCCGTGAAGAGGCGCTGCCCGACCGTCTGGCGCCGCGCCCCGGCATCCTGGTCGCGGCGATATCGCTCGCCTATCTCGCCGTCTGCGCACCGGTCGCCCTGTACCTGCTGCCCGTCGGCTTCGAGCTCCGCGGCGGGTCTCTGCTCGCACTGCAGCTCCTGGTCGTGCTCGCAGGCGGAGCGGCCGTCGCGTACGCGTCGACCTCCATCCTGCGCGCGGCGCGCCGGCGATCGCAGCTGCTCGCGATCGCCGGTGCGATGGGATGGACGTTCCGGCCCGACGTCAGCGATTGGATCTGGGGTGGCTCGATCGATGAGCAGGTCGAGCGGTCCGCCCGATCCTCTCGGGATCACCTCGATGCCCGCGCCAGCCCCATTCCGTTCGATTCCGCCGAGCGCATCCTCACCATCGGGGATCGCGAGGGCTCGACCATCCATACGATCAGAGCGGTGCGCATCCCGCTGCCCAGCGAGGCTCCCCGCATCACGCTGCGCTCACGACGTGGTCGGGGCGCGCTCAGCCTGCTGCCGCGACGACCCCGCGGCCGCACCGAGTTGCGATTGGAAGGTGACTTCAGCGATGTCTTCGAAGTCTCGGTCCCGCCCGGCTATGAAACGGACGCTCTCTACGTCCTCACCCCCGATCTGATGGCCGTGCTGCTGGATACGAGCCCGGATGTCGATCTGGAGATCGTCGACAGCACCTTGCACGTCTACTTCCCGGCGGTCGATCTCACCGATCTCGCCGAGCTCGACCGCTTCCTCACGGTGATCGGCGTGCTCCACGAGCGGTTCGGCCGTCGCACGTTCCTGTACCGCGATGAGGGGGCGGTCCCGCTGGATCCGATCTCTCCGCGCCGCAGCGGCGACACTCTCTCGGCTGCCGCACGCACCCTGGAGACCCGCATCCGACTCTGGCCGATCATCGTGGCCGTGCTGACACCGCTCATCCCGATGCTCATCGCTCTGATCTGGCTGCAGCTCGCCGCGTGAGTCAGCGCCCGCGACGCGGCTTCTCCGCGAGCAGCCGCCGCACTGCAGTCTCGGGGGCGACCGTCAGATCGAGCGTCGTCCCCCGGGCGTACAGGCGGAAGACGCGCGGATCGATGTAGCTGCCGCGGGCGACAGCGGTCGTGTTGCCCAGCGCGGTCGCCGTCGCCTGCACCGCGAGCCGCTCGGCCTTCCTGCGCTCGGCCGTGGTGTCGAGCACTCCGATCCGCGCCAGGGCATCGGCGGCGAGGATCGTGCCATGCAGGGTGCGGAAGTCCTTCGCCGAGAACACCCCTCCGGTCACGCGGCGCAGGTAGTCGTTCACCTCGGCGGGCGTGATGCGCACCCTCCGCCGACCCTTGCGGTACGCCAGCAGGAAGGCGCGATCGGGGCCGGCCGACAACTCCGTGAGCACCTCGGCGAGCGGTGCATCGGAGATCTCGATCGAGGCGGTCTGCCCGCTCTTGGCAGGGAACGACAGAGCGACGGTCGATGCCGTGATCTGCACGTCGCGGCGACGGAGCGTGGTCAGCCCGCGGCTGCCGTGCTTCACCAGATAACGCTCGGAGCCGACCCGAAGGGCCGCATCGTCCAACAGCCGGAACGCGGTGGCGAGCACTCGCTCACGGGACAGCGTCTCGTCGCCGAGCGCCCTGGTGACGCGCGCTCTCGCGCGCGGCAGTCGCTCCGCCAGATCGAGTGCTCGTCGGAACTTGCTCCGATCGCGACGCACGCGCCAGAGCGGATGATAGAGATACTGACGACGCCCCGCTTCATCCGTGCCGACGGCCTGGATGTGCGCCAGCGGATCGGCGGCGATCCAGACGTCCTCCCACGCGGGTGGGATGACGAGATCGTGGATGCGCTCGCGATCAGGTTCCGGCGCCGCGTGGCCGTCCTGGTCGACGTAGCGGAAGCCCGAGCCGGAGCGACGTCGACGGTAGCCGAGATCCTCGCCGGGCACGACCCTCACGAGCGCGGTCATCGTGTGCCCCTGACCTGCTCCGGGAACGGGGACGAAGGCATGAGGACGATCATCGGCCCAGGATGATGCGCATCGCTCCGGCCGAGAAGGGGCTGGCCTGTGGCAGGAGGATGGTGCTAAGAGGGGATCTCGACAGTGGGATCGCGGAACATGGCCCGCATGTGGTCGCTCGTGAGGAAGTCGGCGATACCGATCATGATGAGGCTGAACACGATCTGCTCCGTGACCATCCAGAAGGGATACAGTCCGGGGATGGCCGCCATCACGAGCGTGATGATGGGGAAGATCTGCGCGAACAGTCGCAGACGGAGGTAGGCCCATCGCCACCCTCGTGCGGCGCGCCAGGCGAAGTAGAACAGGGTCGCCGTCATCGCCAGCACCACGACCGTACGCATCCACACCGCGAGCGGAACCGGCTCGCCCTCCACGGCCAGCACGAGCGCGACGATGACGGCGCCGACGCCGATGAGCAGTTCGACGACGAGCAACCAGATGATCCAGGTGAACGCCCGGCGGGTGCGCGGGTGGGTGCGATTCGCCTCGCTGATCTCGACGCCGGCCTGTCTCCCTCCGGCAATGCGGTCAAGACGGAGGAGAAGCGGTTCGAGGGCCATGCTGGGAGCCTATTCCCGCCGTGGCGCTGCGACCTCACCCATTCGATGGAGATCTGACGACCGGGACCCGGTCGAGCAAGTGATGCGCCAGACGCTCAGGCGAGGAGGACACTCGAATCGTCGATGCGGCCGGATTGAGCGGAACCTCGCGGTTCTGAGAGGATCACGAGCATGAGCCTGTCTTTCGAAGAGTTCCGCGAGCGCCTGTCGACCCCCGGCGGCGCGGCGTCGCTGGGCCTCACGCTGAGCGATGACGAAGGACGGCGGGTGCGCACCGACGACTCCGCGTCCCGTGCGTGGTACGACTACTGGGTCAGCACGACCGTCCCGTCGGGTCCCGACGCGACGACCCCAGGCGCGGCTACAGCGCCGGCTGCTTCCGAGGCCACGGCCAACGGTCATGGCGCCGGTGGACACGATCTCTCCGCACTGCGAGCCTCCCCTGCTGCCTTCCCCGGTGCCGCGCCCTTCGATCCCCACGCGCCCACGCCCGCCGCCACGCCTGCTCGCAAGAGCAGAACCGGCCTGTGGGTGTTGCTGTCGATCCTCGGAGCACTCGTGCTCATCGCCGTCGTCGTGCTTGTGGTCGCCCTCACCACCGCGCGCCACTGGACCAAGGTGGACGTGCCGGAACAGCCGGAGACGTTTCACACCGAGGAGTACGAGACCGGGCGGTTCGACGTCTCCATGGACGATGTCAACCTCTGCTTCGTCGACCAGGCCTGGTCCGACTGCATCGACGCGATGGCGGCCGAGTACGATGCGGTGTGCGCCGATGTCGAGTTGGCCGACGCGGCGACCCGCGTCTGCGACGAGTACCTCGCAGCGATCGACGACATGCGCTCGCAGGGCACCGACGGCGTGGTCGCGAGCCTGGGCACCTTCGGGAACCTGGAGCGTACGGCGGAGACGGCCACGAGGGAGGTCTCGAACGAGGACTACCGACCCGCCGAGACCCACGAAGCGGTCTGCTACCTCGGGTTCCTCGGCGAGTGCCGCTAGTGCTCGCTCACGCCCCGGTCATTCCTCAGGCCCGCACCATTCCTCAGGCCCGGTCGGGTTCCGGCTCGCGGCCCGTCGCGACGGACGTCGGCACCTCGCCGGGGCGATAGCGCGGCAGCCTGCTCGCCGGCACGATCGCCAGCGCGCTGACTGCGGCGAGGATCAGGAGTCCGGTCTTGAGCGCACTCAAGCGCGCCTCCTCATTCACGGACACCGCGGCGTCGACCTGCGCGGGCGACGCGTCGGTCTGCTCGAGCACCTCCTTCAGCCGGTCGTTGCTGACGAAGTTCGTGCGGTCGAGATCGACCTGTGCCACCAGTTCCGGCGGAAGCTCGGGGTGATCGACGAGAGAGCCCACCACGTTGACGCTGAGGATGCCCACCAGCAGCGCGCCCGCGACCGCGGTGCCGACCGCGGAGGCGAGGTTCTGAGTCGTTCCGCGGACCGAGCCGACGTCGCCGGCGAGCGTCTTCGGCGATGCCGTGACGAGAACGTTGAACACCAGGGTGACCAGAGCGCCCTGCCCCACACCGAAGACGAAGAGTCCGAGGATCGTCGGGAAGGTCTCCCAGTTGTTGTTCACGACGACGGCGAGCCACACCAAGGCGACCGTGGTCAGGCTGAACGAGAACATCCCGATCGTGCGGGGCGAGAAGCGACGGTAGAACCGCACGACGAGCATCGCGGTGAAGAACACCGTCAGGTTGAACGGCAGCATCGCCAGCGAGGTGTCGAAGGGCGTGCGGCCCTGCACGATCTGGATGTAGAGCGGGATGCTGAAGTTCAGCGCCGCCTCCAGCCCGACCACGATGAACATCGCGTACACCGCTGCACGCTCGCGGGAGGAGCCGAACACCGACAGACTCACGAGAGGGACCTTGCCCGCCTTCGCGCGTCGGCGTGTCCAGAAGAAGAAGAGCTGTACCAGTATCAGGCCGATCACCACGAGCACCGGCGCCGGTGACAGTCCGAGCACATCGAACGGGGCGTCCGCTCCCGCCTGAAGCAGGCCCCATCGGTTCAGATTGTTGACGCCGAGTGTGAGCGACACGATTCCGGCGCCGATGAGCAGCGCCGCGACGACGTCGATCTTGATCTCGGAGTTCCCCGGCTCACCGCGCAGCCGAAAGCTGAGGATGAAGACGGCGACTGCGAGCACCAGCACCACGATGAACACCTGCCGCCACCCCACCAGGGTCGCGAGGGTGCCACCGATCAGGAAGGCGCTGACGCCGGCGAGAGCACGCGCCGAGCCGAGTGAGCCGATCGCGGTGGCCTGTTGCGCGCCGCGGTAGTTCTCGGCGATGAGGGCGACCAGGGAGGGGACGATGATCGCCGCAGACGCACCGGCGAGGGCCTGCGCGAGGATCACGAACTCGACGGACGGGGCGGCGATCATCAGGATCGCGGACACGGCGAAGAGGGCGACGACGACCCGGAAGACGATCACCCACCCGACGCGCTGGCCTATCTTCGCACCGACCATCACCAGCGCGGCCACGACCAGGCCGTAGGTGACGATCGCGGTGCTGATGTCGGTCGGCGGCACACCGAACGTCTCGACCATCCCGCCCAGCGAGACCGGCAGCGCCGACACGTTGTACGACATCAGGATCTGCGCGAGGAAGAGTCCGATCATCGGCACCCAGGATGCGCGATCCTGTTCCGTGCGGAGAGCGGACTCCGGGGCGGCGGACGATGCAGAGCTCATGCGTCTGCTCCTCTCGTGAAGTGCGAATCGGAGGCGAAGATGTTCAGTCCCAGGGAGCGCGCGAGGAACGCCGTGGCGATCTGTCCGCGCACGCTGTTGCCGGCGCCGTCGAGCGGCGGAGCGTAGGTGCCGATGCCGACCTTGCCGGGTGCGACCGTGACGAGGCCGCCCGCCACGCCGGACTTTCCGGGAAGGCCGATCTCGAACAGCCACTCCCCTGAGCGCTCGTAGAGACCGCTGGCGGAGAGCACAGCGAGTGTGTCGCGGCAGACGTCTGCGGACACGACCCGCTCCCCCGTGAGAGGATTCACACCACCGTCCGCGAGCGTCGCTCCCATCACGGCGAGGTCCCTGGCATCGACGAGCAAGGAGCATTGACGGGTGTACACGTCGACCACGGCGTCAGGGTCGGCGGTAATGCGTCCGTAGCTCTGCAGCAGGGTGCCGATCGCGCGGTTGCGATGATTCGTCTCGGACTCGGAGCGGTACACCTCCTCGTCGATCTGCAGCTCTCGTCCCGCGAAGCGCGAGAGCCCGGTGAGGATCGCCTCCCACTTGTCGTCGGCGCCACCGGGCAGGAGCGCCGTCGTGGCGATCGCACCGGCATTGACCATCGGGTTCATCGGGTGACCGTCGTTGAGCTCGATCGCGACGACCGAGTTGAAGGCGAGACCGGTGTTGTTGACCCCGACGACGTCGAAGGCCCTCTCATGTCCGACCTGCTCGCTGAGAAGCGCGTAGACGAAGGCCTTGGAGATCGACTGGATCGAGAAGGGGATGCGGGTATCGCCGATCTCGTGCAGCCCACCGCGGACATCGGTGACGCACACTCCGAAGGCGGCAGGATCCGCTTCTGCGAGAACCGGGATGTAGTCGGCGACCGTCCCCTCCTCGTGGCGCTGCGCGCGGGCGTACGCCGCCGCGAGCACCTCGTCGAGCCGCGCATCCGGCGGCACGGCTCCGGTCGCCACCGCTTGATCGATGTCCGCGACATCCAGTTCTTCTCCCCGCATGATGCTCAGCGTAGAGCCTGACGGCCACTCACCGATGAACCGTGTCCTCCGGCGCCGTCTCGCGCCGACTCCTCACGCGGCGACGGACCGGTACTCGCGGGGACTCATCCCCAGATGCGTGCGGAACGCACGGTTCAGATGCGAGAGATCCGCGAACCCCCATCGCGCTGCGAGCTCGGTCATCGTCATCCCGGTCGAGGCGGTGAGCTCTGCGGCGCAGTGCTCGACTCGCAGACGCATAACCGTCTGGCTGAAGGACATCGCCGCCCCCTCGTAGAGCTGATGGAGCTTGCGCGGCGAGATGGCGAAGCGGGCTGCGGTCGCCGTCGGGCTCACGTCTCCGAAGCGCAGCTGCTGCGCGACGTATCGCTCGATGCTGGTGCGCAGCGCCGCCCCGCGACTCTCACTCGCCACGAAGGCTTCGACAGGGGTGCGCTCGGCGAAGGCGTCGAGGATCGTCTCGAAGACTCCGCCGAGCACGGCGCGCTGAGCCTCGTCGACGGTGGTCGATGCGGACCAGGCTGAACGCATGGAGTCGGCAAGGACGGCGCTCATCCCGGTCAGCGCGGAGAAGGTGGTGGCCCGGAGATCCTGCTGCACACGATGATCCAGGCGGGCGCTCGGCACCCGGAAAGACACCGACGCCCACGGGTCGAGATAGTCGAGCACGAATTCCTCGGCAGCGTTCACGATCGTGAAGGTCCCCGCCGGTGAGAAGGCCTCTGATCGCCCCTGACGCACGATGCATCGGCCGCGCAGCATGAGGTTCACGAAGACGACCTCCTCCTCCAGCCTCTCCACCTCCGCCCGACCGTGATGAATGGTCTGGGCGCACGTGGCGATCTCGGCGGCATTGAGGGCGCCGAGATGCTGACTGGTCACCGTGCCGGGCAGACCGGGCCGCCGCCAGGCATCTCGTTGGCCGCGCTCGACGGGACGCAACGGAGTGAAGGCATCGCACAGCGCGTGCCTCCAGTACGCGTACTGCTCGGCCGGGGGCCGGGTGGACGTGTCCCAGCACAAGGTCATCGCCCTCTCCTTATCGCACTCGCGCGGATCGCTTCGACGCCAGTAGATCGATGCGCGATCACGACACGGAGTCGTTCTCGTTTCGCGCAGGTAAGAGAGATCTCACCGCAGGCGGCCGTGCGCGCTCGTCCTCGCCCCCGTGCGCTCTGAGACAAGCGGAGGTCTGCGGACGCGGCCGATGCTGTTCAAAACCCGCCGTCCATCGAGGAGGACCCCATGGCTATCGATTTCACCCTGTCGGATGAGGAGATGTCCCTGCGACTGCAGGCACGCGAGTTCGCCGAGAACGTGCTCACGGGGGTGGCCGACGCCGTCGCTGCGTACCCCGAGCCCCTCGATCGGTTCCGTGCGCTCAAGCCGTTCTACCAGCAGATGGTGGATGCCGGCTTCATCGCGGGGCTCGTCCCTGCAGAGGCAGGCGGACACCGGTTCACCAATCTGCAGTTCGCTCTCGCCTGCGAGGAGCTCGCGCGTATCGACGTCAACGTCCCGTCTGCCGTGCTCGGCACCGGACTGGGGCTCTTTCCGATCATCGCCGCAGGCACGCCCGAACAGCAGGCGCGGTTCTTCGCTCCCTTCTTGGACGGCAGTCCGGCCCTCGCTGCGATCGCATTCACCGAGGCCGCCGGTGGCGCCAACTTCGACCACCCCGACCCCCGATTCGGAGTCCAGACCTTCGCGGTCCGAGATGGCGACGAATGGGTGATCAACGGCAAGAAGGCCTACACGACCAATGCATCGGGGTGGGATGACGAGGGCGCAGATCTGATCAGCGTCGTGTGCCGCACCGACCCCGGGGCCCCGCCGCAGGAGTCGCTCGCGATCATCGTCGTCGAGAAGGGCACTCCCGGCGTCGTGATCACAGGCATGATCGACACCTTCGGTCACGTCGCGACCAACTCGCCGGTCGTGGAGTTCCGGGATGTGCGCGTGCCGCTGTCGAACATGATCGGAGAGCCGGGCGACGGCCTGCAACTGACCAAGGGCGCCTTCTCCTGGACCTGCTCGAGCATCGGCGCCGCCGCGGTGGGCAAGATGCGTGCCGCGTTCGAATACGCATACCGGTTCGTGACGACGGAGAAGCGGTCGGGGAGCGTCCCCGTCATCGAACACCAGAACGCCGGTTACATGCTCGCCGACATCAAGACGCGTATCGAAGCCGGTCGCTACTTCGCGTGGAAGGCAGCCGATCACTTCGACAAGACCGGATGGCTCGATCGGGAGCTGTCGAACATGGTGAAGATCTACAACTCGGAGCTGTCGGTACAGACCGTGTACGACGCCATGCGACTGGTCGGGGTCGAGTCCTACGGTGACCGCACTCCGCTCGGCGCGATCATGCAGGACGTCCTCTGTTTCCCGATCTACGACGGCGGGAACATGGGCGTGCGTCGCCGCCATCTCCACGAGATGCTGCGGGCACCCGGGTACGACCACCTCGCCGCGTCGGAGAACCGACTGTCCGCCTGATCCCCGGGTCCCCGCGATGAGCCGATACCCCTCCGGCTCATCGCGGGGAAGCGGCAGAACCACGCGCCGGATGATCGGCCGACATCGATGGCCTCGGGCGTTGCCGCCGGTCGCTGCGGGCCCGGCGATCACCTGGCGGGCGCGCATCCACCCGATCGATGCCTAGCAACGACAAAACCCCCGCCTGAGCGGGGGTTTTCGTTGTGCTGGGGTACCTGGACTCGAACCAAGAATAACGGAACCAGAAACCGTCGTGTTGCCAATTACACCATACCCCAAGGGCGAAACCGGAGCCTCGCACCGAGAGTCAAGCTTACCCGACCGGTCGCCCCGCACCAAATGGAGCCTGTCTTTCGCACCCCGGGCGTGGCGGATCCGCACGTCGAGACGCGAGAGGAGGAGGACCGCCAGGCACTCCCCCTCCTCCGAGACGACTCCGCGACGTGCGTCAGCCGGCGAGCTGCGCCGACAGCGCCCGCAGGCGGCGCAGCGATTCGTTCTTGCCGAGCAACTCCATCGACTCGAACAGCGGCGGAGAGATCCGTCGTCCCGTGATCGCGACGCGCGGAGGCCCGTAGGCGACGCGAGGCTTGAGCTCGAGCTTCTCGACCAGCGCCTCGGCGAGGGCCTCCTGGATCTTCTCCGGCGTGAACTCGGTCACCGGCTCGAGCGCGGCCACGCACGCGTCGAGAACCTCGGCCGCGTTCGCCGGGAGGCCCTTGAGCGCGTCCGCGTCATACGACAGGTCATCCGTGAAGAGGAAGCCGACCATGCCGGGGACCTCGCCCAGCAGCTGTACCCGCTCCTGCACCAGCGGTGCGACGCGGAACGCCTGCACCAGCTGTTCGTGCGTCGGCTCGTCGAAGAGACCGGCAGCGGCGAGATACGGGACCGTGCGCTCGGCGAAGTCCTTGCCGTCGAGCATCCGGATGTGGTCGCCGTTGATCGACTCGGCCTTCTTCTGGTCGAAGCGGGCCGGGTTCGGGTTGACGTTGACGATGTCGAACGCCGCGGTGAACTCGTCGAGCGTGAACACGTCGCGGTCGGGTCCGATGGACCAGCCCAGCAGTGCCAGGTAGTTCAGGAGCCCCTCGGGGATGAATCCGCGGTCGCGGTGCAGGAACAGGTCCGCCTGCGGATCGCGCTTGGAGAGCTTCTTGTTGCCGGTCTCACCGAGCACGAGCGGCATGTGCGCGAACCGAGGCACGAAGGTCGTGACCTCTGCCTCGATCAGTGCGGCGTACAGCGCGAGCTGACGCGCGGTCGAGGGCATCAGGTCCTCTCCGCGGAGCACGTGTGTGATCCCCATAAGCGCATCGTCGACGGGGTTCACGAACGTGTACAACGGCACGCCGTTCGGACGGACGACCACGAAATCGGGGAAGGATCCGGCCGGGAACGTCACCTCGCCGCGGATGAGGTCCTCGTAGGTCAGATCCTCGTCCGGCACCCGCAGTCGCAGCGCGGGCTGGCGCCCCTCGGCACGGAATGCCGCCTTCTGCTCATCGGTCAGGTCGCGGTCGAAGTTGTCGTATCCGAGCTGCTTGGCCCGACCGTTCGCCTCGTTGCGTGCGTCGATCTCCTCCGCGTTGGAGTAGCTCTCGTACAGGGCGCCCGAGGCGACCAGCTTGTCGATGACGCCGCGGTAGATGTCGTGGCGCTCCGACTGCCGGTACGGGGCGTGCGGACCACCGACCTCGACCCCTTCGTCCCAATCGATCTTCAACCAGGTCAGTGCGTCGACGAGCTGGCGGAAGCTCTCCTCGCTGTCCCGCGCAGCGTCGGTGTCTTCGATGCGGAAGATGAGCTTGCCGCCGTTGTGGCGGGCGTAGGCCCAGTTGTAGAGAGCCGTGCGCACCATGCCGACGTGCGGCAGGCCTGTCGGCGAGGGGCAGAAGCGGACGCGGACGTCGGCACCGCTGGCGGTCGTGGTGAGGGGGTGAGGAGTAGCCATATCCCTTCGATTCTAGAGCGCGCGACCCCGCGGCGATGCCGATGCACCGCCACGTGAGTGCTTCACGTGCGCGTCGACCGGGCGAGCGGTGAGAGCGCGACGATCGCGATGACGAGCACGGATGCGGCGATGCCCAGTCCGGCGTACTGGAAGTTCGACAACACGACCCCGGCGAGCACGGCGCCCGCGGCCGCGCACAGGCTCATCAACGAGTCGCTGCGCCCCTGGCGGCGGGTCCGCAGCTCCGGCGCAGAGGCCTCGGTGAGCAGCGCGGCCCCGGCGACCGTCGCCGCGCTCCAGCCGAGCCCGAGCAGGATCAGGGCCGTCATCACGCCCCAGGGCTGATCGTTGGCGAAGATCGCGAAGACGAGCGACGCCGCCGAGAGGGCTTGCCCGAGGAGGACGACACGCAGTTTGCCCCAGCGGTCGGCGAGGATGCCGAACACCGGCGAGAGCGCGTACATCCCGGCGACGTGGAGGGCGATCGTCACGCCCACGAGCTGCGAGACGTCAGCCGGCAAAGCCGCCATCCCGTGCGCGCCGTGCGCCATGTGCGAGAGGTGCACGGGCGTCATCGCCATCACGGATGCCATCACGACGTGCGATGCCGCGACCGCGAAGATCGCGTACCGCGCCACGACGGGGCGATCGACAACGGTCTCCCCCGTAGCCGCTGCCGCCGTGCGCGCGAGGCTCTGCGCCGCCAGGAGTGGATCCGGACGCAGCGCGACCAGGTAGAGCAGGAGTGCCGCGCACTGGGCGACGAAGGAGAACACGTACGAGCCGGTCTGCGGGGGCATGCCCAGCGTGTGGCCGACCACCTCACCGGGGGCCAGCAGCAGCGGCCCGGCGACTCCGCCGATCGTCGTCGCCCAGACGACGATCGAGAGGTCACGTCCTCGGTGCACCGGAGCGGCCAGGTCGGTCGCCGCGAAGCGCGACTGCAGGTTGCCCGCGTTGCCCGCGCCGATCATGAGGATGCCGGCGAGCAGGAGCGGGAAGATGCGCAGGGCCGCGGCGAGGATCACGACAGCGATCCCGACCAGTGCGAAGAGATTGCCGAGCGTCAGCGCGCGACGCCGTCCGACCTTCGCCGCCAGCCGGGCGAGCGGGATCGCGCACAGCGCAGCTCCGAGCGTGACGGATGCCGTGGCGAGGCCGGACAGCGCGTCGCTCCCGGAGATGTCCGCGGCGAGAAGTGCACCGAGCGAGACCGTGGCGCCGAAGGCGATGCCTCCGAGCACCTGGCCGAGCGAGAGGATCGCGACGGTGCGCCGTTGGACGACCGCCTGCTCGGTCGCCGTCAGCGCCGCCGAAGTCATGAGGGACGCGGTGCGTCGCGTACGGCGTTGCGCAGGATTCCCAATCCGGTGATCTCGACCTCGACGGTGTCTCCGGCCTCGAAGGGGCCGACGCCCGCGGGAGTCCCGGTGAGGATCACGTCTCCGGGGAGCAGGGTGAACACGGCCGAGGCGTACTCGATGATCGCCGGCACGGAGTGGATCATGTCGGTCAGCGGTGCGTGCTGGCGGACCTCGCCGTTCACGCGGGTCTCCACACTCGCCGTCGCGAGATCGAAGTCCGTCTCGATCACCGGCCCGAGCGGGCAGAACGTGTCGAAGCCCTTCGCGCGCGACCACTGGCCGTCCTTGCGCTGCAGATCGCGAGCGGTCACGTCGTTGCCGATCGTGTATCCGAGCACGTGGTCGAGGGCGTCGGCGGCCGTGACGTTCTTGGCGATCTTGCCGATCACGACGGCCAGCTCGCCTTCGTACTCGGTGCGCTCGGACAGCGCCGGACGCACGATCGCGTCACCGGGGCCGATCACAGAGGTGTTCGGCTTGAGGAACAGCAGCGGCTCCTCGGGCGCGACTCCCCCCATCTCGGCGGCGTGATCGTGATAGTTCTTGCCGACGCAGACGACTTTGGAGCGCGGGATCACCGGAGCGAGCAGCACCGCATCGGCGAGAGCCACACGGTCGCCCGTCGTCTCGTACCCTGCGAACAGGGGGTCCCCGGCGAGCACGACGAGGTCGCTCCCGTCGATGATTCCGTACATGATGGCGTCGTCGTGACTGAACCGGGCGATCTTCATGGATCCAGCCTAGCCAGACCGCGCACCGCCGGACCCCGCAGCCGTGACGAGACCCCGTCCAATTGACGAGACCCCGCCCTGCGAAGATCAGCAGGACGGGGTCGTCGATGACGCGGGGTTCGGCGTCGCGCCGAGGCGATCAGGCGTCGAGACGCAGCAACCAGCCGCGCTTGTCCTCGCGGCGGCCGTACTGGATGTCCGTCAGCTCCTCGCGCAGTGAGAGGGCGAGCTCGCCCAGCGGCTGCGGCTCCTCGAATCCCTCGCCGAGCAGCGCACCGATCGGAGTCACGACGGCGGCGGTACCGCACGCGAAGACCTCGACGATGTCGCCTGACGCCACGCCGGAGCGCCACTCGTCGATCGAGATCGGTCGCTTCTCCACGGTGTAACCGCGATCCTCGGCGAGCTGCAGCAGCGAGTCGCGCGTGATGCCCTCCAGGATGCTGTCCGACTCGGGCGTCACCACGCGGCCGTCCTTGAAGACGAACACGACGTTCATGCCGCCGAGCTCCTCGACGTAGCGGTTCTCGTTCAGGAACACGACCTGGTCGCAGCCCTTCGCGCTCGCCTCGCTCTGTGCGAGCAGGCTCGACGCGTAGTTGCCGCCGGTCTTCGCCTTGCCCGTACCGCCCTTGCCCGCACGCGCGTAGTCCTCGGAGAGCCAGATGCGTACCGGCTTCACGCCACCGGAGAAGTACGCGCCTGCGGGGCTCGCGATCACGTAGTAGGCGACCTTCTTCGCCGCGCGGACACCGAGGAATGCCTCCTTGGCGAACATGAACGGGCGCAGGTACAGGCTCTGGTCGGCGCCGGACGGAACCCAGCGGCCGTCGACGGCGATGAGCTCGCGCAGCGACTGGATGAAGTACTCCGTCGGCAGCTCCGGCAGCGCCAGGCGCCGAGCGCTCGCCTGCAGACGTGCGGCGTTGCGGTCGGGGCGGAAGGTGTGGATCGAGCCGTCCTCATGGCGGTACGCCTTGATTCCCTCGAAGATCTCCTGCGCGTAGTGCAGCACCGAGGCGGCGGGGTCGAGAGGAATCGGGCCATACGGCTGCACACGCGGACGATGCCATCCGCCCTTGTCCGACCAGCAGATGTCGACCATGTGATCGGTGAACACGACGCCGAAGCCCGGGTTCTCGAGCACCTCGGCGACGCGGGCGGGCGTCGCCGCTGCGAGGTTCTTGGTCACGGCGAATTCGAGAGGCGCCACGGCCGTCTCCGCATCGATGGTCGTCATAGTCGTCATCCGTTTCTCAGGGGTGGGCGCATCATCGCACCTCTTCAGCCTACGCCTGCCGGTCAGAGGCGGGCAGTGATCGCGGAGCCGATCTCCGCGGTGGAGCGGGCGCCGATGCGACCCGCGATGTCGGCCTCGACGGCGGAGGTGACCCGCGCAGCCTCGGCCGAGAATCCGAGATGATCCAACAGCAGCGCGATCGAGAGGATCGCCGCCGTCGGGTCCGCCTTCTGCTGCCCCGCGATGTCCGGCGCGGAGCCGTGCACCGGCTCGAACATCGACGGGAAGGTGCCGTCCGGGTTGATGTTCCCTGAGGCCGCCAGGCCGATACCGCCGGTGACGGCGCCGGCGAGGTCGGTGAGGATGTCGCCGAAGAGGTTGTCGGTGACGATCACGTCGAAGCGCGCAGGATCGGTGACCAGGAAGATCGTCGCCGCGTCCACGTGCAGATAGTCCACCGTGACGTCGGGGTGCTCCGTGGCGACCTCGTCGACGATGCGCTTCCAGATCGCACCGGCGTGCACGAGCACGTTGGTCTTGTGCACGAGCGTCAGCTTCTTGCGACGGCGCGCGGCCAGCGTGAATGCGTGGCGCACGACGCGCTCGACACCGAAGGCGGTATTGACCGAGGTCTCGTTCGCGACCTCCTGCGGAGTTCCCACCCGGATCGCGCCGCCGTTGCCGACGTACGGCCCTTCCGTACCCTCGCGCACGACGACGAAGTCGATGTCGCCGGGGTTCGAGAGCGGGCCGGGGGCGCCGGCGAATAGCTTCGACGGACGCAGGTTGACGTAGTGGTCGAGCGTGAAGCGCAGCTTGAGCAGCAGACCGCGCTCGATGTTCGCGTCCTTCAGGCGAGGGTCGCCCGGTGTTCCTCCGACGGCTCCGAGAAGGATCGCGTCCTGCGCCGTGATCGCGGCGAGGTCGTCGTCGGTCAGCGTGTCACCGGTCTCGAGGAAGCGTCCGGCACCGAGCGAGAAGCGCGTCTTCTCGAAACGGACGCCGCTGTCGGCGGTGACCGCGTCGAGCACCTTCTCCGCTTCGGCGATGACCTCGGGGCCGATCCCGTCTCCGGGGATGACGGCCAGCTTCACGACACGCGACATGACTCTCCTTGCACCGGGATGAACCGACCCGCGTCCATGAGAGGTCGTCAGGGCCGGTCCATCCAGCGTACTGGTCAGTGCGAGGTGCGCGTGCGCAGTGTGACGCCCGCGATCACACCGGCGATGACGACCAGTCCGGCACCGATCAAGGAGGTCACCATGACGCCCGAGCCGAACGCGGCGGATGCCGCCTCCCAGAGGGCATCGCCGAGAGCGGCAGGCAACTCGTGGGCCGCGGTGTACGCGCCGGCCAGAGTCTCCTTGGCCGCGTGCGCCACCTCGGCGGGCAGCCCCGCCGGCAGCACGAGCGCTCCGCGGTAGAAGGCGGTGATGAGACCACCCAGGATCGCGGTGCCGAGCACAGCACCGAGCTCGTACGCGGTCTCGGAGACGGCGCTGGCCGCCCCCGCCTTCGCCGCCGGCGCGCTCGAGAGGATGAGCTCGTTCGAGATGGTCTCCGCCGCGCCGATGCCGATGCCGAGCACGACGAAGGCGATGACCAGCGGGGCGACGCCGTGCTCATGCGTCGTGAACGCCACGATGAGATACCCGGCCACGGAGAACGCGAGCCCGGCGGGCACCACCACATGCGGCGGCACACGACGCGAGATCGGCACGACCGTGAGACCCGCGACGATCATCGCGAGCATTCCCGGCACGAGTGCCAGACCGGCCGTCATCGGCGACAGGCCCAGGACCAGCTGCAGGTGCTGCGACACGAAGTACAGGAAGCCGACCAGCGCGACCACACTGAGCAGATTCACCAGGATCGCGCCGGAGAAGGACCCCCGGCGGAACAGCGCCATGTCGAGCATCGGGATGTCCGCGCGGAGCTGACGGCGCACGAACAGGTAGCCCATGACGATGCCGAGCAGTGCCCAGCCACCCGCCGACAGGCTGGGGCCGTCGACCGCCAGCGACTTGATCGCATAGACGACGGGGATCATCGCCGCCATCGACAGCACGATGCTGATCAGGTCGATGCGGCCAGGGTTCGGGTCGCGGCTCTCCGGCACGAGCAGAGGCGCCGCGATGAGCAACGGGATGAGAACCGGCACGGCGATGAGGAACACCGATCCCCAGGCGAAGTGCTCGAGGAGGAAGCCGCCGACGATCGGACCGAGGGCGGAGCCTGCGGAGAATGCCGAGGCCCACACCGCGATCGCCATCCGGCGCTGATCGCGGTTCTGGAAGATCGAGCGCAGGAGCGAGAGGGTCGACGGCATGAGCATCGCTCCGAAGAGGCCGAGGAGCGCACGCGCCGCGATCAGCAGCCCCGCCGTCGGCGCGAAGGCCGCGAGGGCGGAGACCGCAGCGAATCCGGTCGCTCCGATCAGGAGCATCCTGCGGCGGCCGAAGCGGTCACCGAGCGTCCCCATGGTCACCAGGAGTCCGGCGAGCACGAGCGGATAGACGTCGATGATCCACAGCTGCTCGGCGCCGGTCGGCGCGAGCGCGATGGAGATCTCGGGGAGCGCGAAGCTCAGCACCGTGTTGTCCACCGACACCAGCAGCACCGGCAGCATGAGGACGACGAGCGCCGCCCAGCCGCGGGCTCCGACGCGGGGAGCATCCGTCTCTGTCGTCGGGATCGACGCAGTACGGGTCATGGAACACCTCTCAGGATCACAGGACGATCTCTTACTAAACCGTCCGGATGGTATAGTAACAGAATCCCGTCGTCTCCCCTGCGCAGAGGATCCCGAATGCCCCGACCGCCCCTCGCTCGCGAACGCGTCCTCGACGCCTTCGAGGCCATCGTCATCGCCGACGGAGAACGCGCGGCGACCCTCGAAGCGACCGCGAAAGCGGCCGGTGTCTCCAAGGGCGGACTCCTCTACCACTTCGGCTCCAAGGACGAGCTCGAGGCGGGCATGCTGGAACGCCTGGACGCACTCACCACCGCCGACCTGGCGCGCATGGCCGCGGCGGAAGAGGGCCCGGTGGCGTACTACGTCCGCACCTCCGTCATGGAGGACGATGCTCTGGACCGGGCACTGATCGCGACCACCCGCCTCGCCCAGGGCGGCTCCGCCCCTGCCGCCGACATGCTGCGGCACACCAGGGCACGGTGGGCCGATGAGATCCGCCCCCACGTGCGCGACGCGGCCAGCCTCGACCTGGTGATGCTGCTCAGCGACGGCCTCTACTTCAACAACTCGCTCGACGTGCACGGCCCAGAGCGGCTGGTACCGCATCGCGAGGAGCTCGCCGCGCTCATCGACCTCGTGCTCCGCGCCACGTCCTGAGTCCCCCACCACGCAGAAGAGGCGGGAGCATCACGCCCCCGCCTCCTCGATGACTGCGTGGATCAGACCTCGGTGATCTCGATCTGGCGGAAGAGATCCGCATCGATCGCGGCGCTGACGTCTTCGAGCAGGTCCTCCGACACCGGCGAGTCGAGCGTGAGCACGCTCAGCGCCTGGGCGCCGGCGGCCTGACGTGCGATCTGCATGCCCGCGATGTTGATGCCGGCTTCGCCGAACTTCTGGCCGTACACGGCCACGATGCCCGGACGGTCGGTGTAGAGCATCACGACATGGTGCTTCTCGATCGGCAGCTCGAGCGCGTGGTCGTTGATGCCGACCAGCTTCTCCGCCTGCTTCGGTCCGGTCAACGTGCCGGAGACCGAGAGCTGCGATCCGTCGGAAAGCGCACCGCTGAGCGTGATGACGTTGCGGTACTCATCGCTCACGTCGTCCTTGATCAGACGCACGGCGATACCGCGCTGCTCGGCGAGCAGCGGGGCGTTCACGTACGACACGGTCTCGCTGACGATGTTCGTGAACACGCCCTTGAGAGCTGCAAGCTTGAGCACGCTGACGTCGTAGTCGTTCAGTTCGCCGTGCACCTCGACGTCGAGGCTCGTGAGCGGCGAGGTCGCCAGCGCGGCGAAGATCTGACCGAGCTTCTCGACCAGGGAGATGCCCGGGCGCACGTACGGGTCGATGACGCCACCGGCGACGTTGACGGCATCGGGGACCAGATCGCCGCCGAGCGCCAGACGCACGGAGCGTGCGACCGAGACGCCGGCCTTCTCCTGCGCTTCTTCGGTGCTGGCGCCGAGGTGCGGAGTAACGACCACGTTCGGCAGGTCGAGCAGCGGACGAGCCGTGCCGCCCTCGGCCGGGGGCTCGGAGGTGAACACGTCGAGTCCGGCACCGGCGATCTCGCCGGCGACCAGCGCCTCATGCAGGGCGACCTCGTCGATCAGGCCACCTCGGGCGACGTTCACCACGAACGCGGTCGGCTTCATGGCCTTGAACTGCTCCGCACCGATCATGCCCGTGGTCTCGGGCGTCTTCGGCATGTGGATGGTGAGGAAGTCGGACTCGGCCACGAGCTCGTCGAGCGAGAGGAGCTGCACCCCGAGCTGCTGCGCACGAGCCGAGGTGACGTAGGGGTCGTATGCGACGACGCGCATGTCGAACGCCGCGAGGCGTGCTGCGACGAGGGCGCCGATCCGCCCGAGGCCGACGATGCCGACGGTCTTCTCGAACAGTTCCGCTCCGGTGAAGGAGCTGCGCTTCCACTGGCCGGCGGAGAGCGAGGCGTGCGCGGCGGGGATGCGGCGCGCGAGACTGAGGATGTGTCCGACCGTGAGCTCGGCGGCCGAGACGATGTTGGAGGTCGGGGCGTTGACGACCATGACACCTGCTGCGGTCGCTGCCTTGATGTCGACGTTGTCGAGGCCGACGCCGGCTCGGGCGACCACCTTGAGCTGCGGCGCGTGTGCGAGTGCCTCCTCGTCGATGCGCGTCGCGGATCGGACCAGCACCGCATCCGCATCGGACAGCGCGGCGAAGAGCGCCTCGCGGTCGGTGCCGTCGACGTCACGGACGTCGAAGTCGGGGCCCAGAGCCTCGATCGTGGCGGGAGAGAGAACTTCGGCGATGAGGACGACGGGCTTCGGCACAGAGGATCCTTTGGGGCAGCGCAGTAGGGGCCGATGCGCCGCACACCATGGGGGCGCGATCACCTCCACTGTACCGGAGCCGCCTCGTCGCTCCGCGCCGTGTGACGGCCCCCTCCGCCGCTAGGAGGTCGCGAGCGTGAGGCTGTACGCGATCAGACTCATCCAGAACACCGCGACGATGCCGAGCCCGGCGAGCAGCACCAGGGCGAGCTCCCCCGCCCTGCGCCGGCGTCCGATCACATACGCGAACGCGAAGACGATCGCGGGGAAGGCGACCCCGAACGAGAGCACCGCCCAGCCGCCGCCGCTCAGTCCGCCCTGCGCCATAGCGATCAGATGCGCGACCGCGTTCCACACCGCGTAGGCGTAGAAGAGCCCGGCCAGGCCGAGGACCAGTCCGACCATCCATCCGGGAGAAGCCTTCGAGCGCTCGCTCGGTGTCGCGCTCATGATCCGATCACCCCCACCGTCACGAATGGCCAGGGCACGAGAAGCACGACCCCGAGCAGAAGCAGGCAGACCCGCACCCAGGCGGCGCGACCGCGGGTCAGCACCCAGGTCGCGAGGAACCAGAGCGCGGGAGCGGCGATGGCGAGCACGAACCAGGGCAGGAACATCGCGTCGGCCACGAAGAAGTTCGCGAGCGGCTTGAGCCGCAGCCCTCCCACCACCCAGCCGATCGAGTACAGCAGATAGACACCGCCGACCACTCCGAGCACGAGCAGCGTCGCGGTGCTGAGCGGCTCCGATTCCGCGGGATCCGCGACGGTCTCCCCCGCCGCGGCACTGTCGTCATCGACGCGGCGCACTCCGTCGCTGCCCTTGCCAACGGCGTTCCACCCGGCAGGCAGTGCGGACGCGGCGGGCGGTGTCTGCTCATCACCGTCCCAGCTCAGGGCGTCATCGGAATCGGATGTCATTCCCCCAGCGTAGGACACGCGTTCCACTAGGCTCAGGGGCATCCGGGCCGGTGAGGCCCATGTCGGGGGAAGGACCACCGTGGCTGAGCAGAACAAGAAGGTCCCGCAGGGCGCACCGAAGGCGGAAGCCACCGAGCCACCCGCCGGCTGGACCCCGACCCCGGAGGCGAAAGCCACAGCCACGCGCTTCCGCTGGATCGCTGCGATCCTCTGGGCCGTGGCCATCGTCGGCGAAGCGGTCGGCATCTTCTGGCTGTTGCGTCAGCGTGTATTCGTCGGCGAGGACGGAACGCTCGTCCGAGACGCCGATACCGGCCTCCTCCGGGAGCAGGGCGCCAGTGCGGAGTTCCCCCAGTGGGCGTTCGTCGCTCTGCTGGTGCTGCTCGTGGTCATCGCCGCCCTGTCGATCACAGGTTCCGTCCTGTGGAAGAAGGCGAACCGGCTCGACCCGGCCCGCAAGTCCGACACCGTGCGGTTCTTCGTCCAGAACCAGCTCGGGGCCATCATCGCGATCGTCGCGTTCCTGCCCCTCATCATCCTGATCTTCCTGAACAAGGACATGTCGAAGGGTCAGAAGACGACGGCCGGCATCGTCGGCATCGCACTGGCCGTGCTCGCCGCGGTTCTGGGCACCACCTTCAACCCGCCGTCGGTCGAGCAGTACACGGCCGACCAGTCGGCCGTCATCCAGCTGCTCGGACAGGACGAGGTCGTCTGGGTCGACGGCGGCGCCGTCTACCACGTCTGCGACGAGGTCCCGGCGATCCAGACCGGCAGCGAGATCCGCACGGGCACGACAGCCGAAGCCATCGAAGCCGGCAAGATCCGCCTCACACTGCAGTTCCCCTCCGAGCTGCGCGCGTGCGATCTCACGGTGCCGGAGAACGCCGACGAGATCGCCGACGCCCTGCGCGCGATCCAGGCGGGGCAGACCGATACCGTGCTTCCCGCTCCTGTGTGGGCGGACCCGGCCGATGCGCCGATCATCGTGGAAGAGGCTCCGGCCGAGTAGCCGCACCGGATCGAGCTCGGCGCTAATCGGCGCCGAGCGCCTCGACGAGCCTCGCCTCGGCGGACGAGAGATGCCCCTCCAAGACCTCGGCCGCCCGCTCGCCCTCACCTGCGGCGACCGCGGCCAGCATCTCCGCATGCTGCGCGGCGATCGCTGCGGCGTCGAGAAGTCGTCGGTCCTGCACCTGCGCCATGCACAGCCGCACCTCGTCGAGGACGCTGCGGTACATGCGCCCCGTCCGCTCACTGTCCAGGGCGTCGATGAGGGCCGTGTGGAACCGGAGGTCGGGATCGACCGTCGCCGGATCCGGCCCCGGCCCCATGGCCAGGATCTCGGCATTCGCGGCGGTCGCCGCCGCGGGGACCGCCCGTCGCGTGGCGAGCTCGCGCAGCGCCGCGCTCTCCAGGCGGATCCGCGTCCGATAGACGTCGCGCACCGTCTCCTGGTCGATGCCGACCACCCTCGCGCTCCGGTGAGCCGTGCGCTCCAGAAGTCCCGAGGCGACCAGTTGCTCGATCGCCGCCTTCGCGCTGGGCCTGGCCACGCCGAACATCTGCGAGACCGCCGCTTCGGTGAGAGGAGCGCCCGAGCGGATCTCGCCGCCGAGGATCCGCGTGCGCAGTTGCGCGGTCACGGCGTCCACCACGCCGACGATGCCGAGAGCGGCTTCTGTGGTCGTCATACGGTCAGCCTACCGAGAGGGTCTGGCTTCGGTACACTTGTCAGACAATCTTTCGACGGAGCAGAGGAGCACCGTGTCGACCACTCTCGCCGAACCCCTGGATTCCGCCCTGCTCGGGCCGTCCATGCAGGTGCACTCGCGGTCCATCGATCGCTTCGCTCGGGCGCATGATGCCTCCCACTACCTGCTGATCCCCGATGCCGTGCTGTCCCCCGCCGACGCCGAGGACGTCGCACGCGCCTTCGGAGCCGTGCGCGCGGCCGGGCGCACGCTCACCTTCCGCTCCGGAGGCACCAGCCTCTCCGGCCAGGGGGTCAGCGGTGACATCCTCGTCGACACCCGCAGCCACTTCCGCGACATCCGCGTCGAGGACGATGGGGCGGTGGTGCATGTCGGCCCCGGCGCGACAGTGCGGCAGGTCAACACCCGGCTCACCCGCTACCGCCGCAAGCTCGGCCCCGACCCCGCCAGCGAGATCGCCTGCACGATCGGCGGCGTCGTCGCCAACAACTCCAGCGGCATGGCCTGCGGTGTCACCGAGAACACCTACCAGACCATCCGCTCGATGCGGGTCGTGCTCCCCAGCGGCACGATCCTCGACACCGGGGCCGCCGACGCGGACGCTCAGCTGCGCGCGGCGGAGCCCGCCCTCGCCGAGGGGCTGCTCGCACTGCGCGCACGGCTGCTGGCGTCGCCCGCCCACGTCGCATTCCTCCGCCAGCAGTTCTCCATGAAGAACACCATGGGCTACGGGCTCAACGCGTTGCTCGACTTCGATGATCCGGTGCGCATCCTCGAGCACCTCATCATCGGGTCGGAGGGGACGCTCGCGTTCGTGGCGGAGGCGACGTTCCGCACGATCGAGGTGCGCTCCGCCATCGCGACCGGACTCCTGGTGTTCGAGACGCTCTCGGCCGCCATGTCCGCCCTGCCCGCACTGACCGACCTCGGCCTCGCGACGATCGAACTGCTCGATGCCGCCTCACTCCGCGTGGCCCAGGGGCTGAGCGACGTCCCGGCGGCCATCGCCGAGATCGAGGTGCAGGATCACGCCGCGCTGCTCGTCGAAGTGCACGCGTCCGACACCGAGGCACTGATCGCCTCCCGTGCCGTCGCTCAGGCGCACTTCGAAGCCCTGTCGCTCGCCGTCGCCCCGCGGCTCACCACCGATCCCGCCGAGCGTGCCGCGCTCTGGCACGTGCGCAAAGGGCTCTACACGGCCGTGGCCGGCGCGCGCCCCTCCGGCACGACCGCGCTCCTCGAGGACATCGTGGTGCCGGTCGATCGGCTGCTCTTCACGTGCGAGCGCCTGATCGAGCTGTTCGCTGAGCACGGGTACGAAGGCTCCGTGATCTTCGGCCATGCCAAGGACGGCAACGTGCACTTCCTGCTCAACGAGCGCTTCGACGACGCGGACAGCGTGGCGCGCTACCGTCGCTTCACCGACGACCTCGTCGACCTGGTGCTCGGGCAGCAGGGCTCGTTGAAGGCCGAGCACGGCACCGGGCGGATCATGGCCCCGTTCGTGCGTCGTCAGTACGGTGACGAGCTCACCGACATCATGTGGGAGATCAAGCGCCTGTTCGATCCCGACCTCATCCTCAACCCCGGCGTCGTGCTCTCCGACGACCCCGAGTCGTATCTGCACGATCTGAAGCGCGTGCCCACGGTCGAGAACGAAGTGGACCGCTGCGTCGAATGCGGCTACTGCGAGCCGACCTGTCCGAGCAAGAGCATCACCCTCACACCGCGACAGCGCATCGTCATCCGGCGCGACATGGCGTGGGCCGAGGAGCAGGGCGACACCGCGCTGCTGCAGGAGCTGCAGGCCGACTACGACTACGAAGGCGTGCAGACGTGTGCCGTCGACGGTATGTGCGGCGTCGCCTGCCCCGTCGACATCAACACCGGCGACCTGGTGCGACGCCTGCGCGCCGAACAGTCGAGCAAGGTCGAGGGGACGCTCTGGAGCACCGCCGCACAGCACTGGAGCACGGTCACACGCGCCGGCGGCGTCGCGCTCACGGTCGCCGACGCCCTCCCCGTCCCGCTCGTCCGCGGCGTCACTCGACTGGGACGCGCGGTGCTCGGCGCCGATACGGTTCCGCTCTACGACGGCGGACTTCCCCGCGGCGGCTCGAAGCCCCCGCGCCCTGCGTCCCCCGCCGATGCCAGCGCCGTGTTCTTCGGCGCGTGCATCGGCACGATGTTCGGCCCGGAGACCGACGGCGCCGGCTCACGCGACGCCCTCCGAGAGCTCCTCGACCGCGCCGGGATCGCGGTCGTGATCCCTGAGGAGAACGGCGGCCTCTGCTGCGGCACCCCCTGGAAGTCCAAGGGGCACCTGGACGGCTATCGGCTGATGTCTGAGCGCGTCCTCGACTCGCTGTGGGAGGCGAGTCGCCAGGGCGAACTCCCGGTCGTGTGCGATGCCGCCTCGTGCACGGAAGGGCTCGACGTGATGCTCGCCCAGTCCGTGGCGAAGAGTCCGCGCCACCGGGGTCTGCGCATCGAGGACGCCACGACGTTCGTCGCACGCGAGGTGCTTCCCCGCCTCACCGTGCCACGCAGGCTCGACTCGATCGCCGTGCATCCGACGTGCTCGACCACGGCGCTCGGCGCCACCGGTGCGCTCACGACGATCGCTGAGGCCGTCGCCGAGGATGTGTTCATCCCCGAGGGATGGGGATGCTGCGCCTTCGCAGGCGACCGCGGCATGCTGCACCCCGAGCTCACCGCCAGCGCGACCGCACAGGAATCGGCGGAGATCGCCGCAGCGGATGGCGACCGCGGAGGATTCGACGCCTTCGTCTCGGCGAACCGCACGTGCGAGATCGGGATGAGCCGCGCCACCGGGCGCCCGTACCGGCACGTGATCGAGGTGCTCGAAGAACTGACGCGCGTCTGAAGACCACCTCGACAGGCTGACCCGACCGCACCGCCGGCTCCGTGCACGGCGGTGCGGTCGATGATCCGGAGTCAGCGCGTGTCGGCCGACAGCACGGCGACGGGGGTCGACCGGAGCGCATCAGGGATCACGACCACGCTCTCCCCGCCGCGCCCGACCGCCGTTGCTCCGCTTCCGTCTGCCCACCGCAGCGCGGCGGACCGCAGTTCCGGAGCCAGCACGAACTCCCCTGCGGTCGGATCCAGCGCATGCACGTGCACCACGGACCCCGCCTGCGTGTAGCGGACCGGCGCGCCGACCGGCTCCCCCATCCGGATCCACGGCCGCGTGCCGTAGATAGCGTCTCCGTTGCTCTGCAGCCACGCGCCGAGCTCGCGCATCGCGGTGCGCTGAAGCTCCGGGATCGACCCGTCTGCGGCAGGTCCGACGTTGATCAACAGGTTGCCGTTCTTCGCCACCACGTCCACGAGCAGCCGGATCAGCGCCGCACCCGACAGCGAATGGCGCGCATCCTCGTCCTGGTTGAAGCCGAACGAGTAGCCGAGCCCGCGCGTGGACTCCCACGGCTGCGGGATGATGTCGGGGATATCGGTGTACTCCCGCGTGAGCACGCCGTGATACGGCACGCCCCATCGGTCGTTGACCACCCCGTCCGGCACCGCGTCGAAATAGCGGCCCAGCAGCGCCGCCACGGCGAAGTCGTCCCGCCCCTTGCCGCCGTCGGGCCACTCGATGTCGTTCCAGAGCATGTCGGGAGAGAACCGCGCGATGAGCTCATCGAGCTGCGCCGCCGAATAGCGCGCGAAGTGCTCGTCGTTACGGCGGTATCGGAAGAGATCGGTGTCGGACTCGATGGCGGGGAAGTCACTGACGTGCCAGTCCAGCGCACCCGAGAAGTACACGCCGAACCTGGCGCCGGCACGACGGGTCGCGGCGTGGAACTCCGCGATGAGGTCTCGGCGCGGACCGCGGGCGACGGAGTTGAATCCCGTCGTCTCTGTGCCCCACAGGCAGAACCCCTCGTGATGCTTGGTGGTCGGCACGATGTACTTCGCGCCTGCACCCACCAGCTCCCCCACGAACGCATCCGCATCGAACGCCGCCGCATCCCAGCGATCGGCGAGATCCTCGTACGAAGTGCCCGGGCCATAAAGGCGCTGGTGCCGTTCCCACGTCGGACTGCCGGCGATGCGCACGGTGTTGCCGTACCACTCGGCGTACTGGTGCCAGCCATAGGCGTCCTCGGTCGGGATGTGGACGCCCTCCCCGTGCTGCACGGCCCAGGCGGGCACCGAATAGAGCCCCCAGTGCACGAAGAAGCCCAGCTTCGCATCCCGATACCAGTCGGGCACCGCGTGCGACGGGTACACCGGCGCCGCAGACCCGAGGTCCGGCCCCGTGCGCTTCTCGAAGTTCATCATGCGGATTCCTCCTGGTCCTCGCCGCGCCGCGTGACGACGGCGGTGAGTGCGGGCGTGCCCGTGGTGTCGAAGGGGTAGACGCCGGGGCGCAGCCGATGGTGTCCGAGTCGCAGCAGGTCCTGATCGACACCGCCGGGTGTCAGCGCCAGCGTCCACCCCGCAGCCAGGTCGTAGAGCTCGGGTTCGAGGTACCCGATCTTCACCACGACGATGTCGGCGGTCGTGGGCTCGAGGCCCAGCATGCGGAAGTCATCGAGATGATGGAACGGCTTGCGCCGCTCGGTGATGATGGCGTGCAACCCGCCGACCGCGATCACGACCTGGGTGCCGGCATCCGGGTCGCCATCCGTGATCGAGTAGACGGTCCCCGTGATCGTGACGGGGCCGTGCGGCCCGTCGTCGACGCCCGCGCCCGCCGAGAGCGTCACGGTCCGGCCGACGCCCGCGGCGACGGCGAGGGCGACGGCGGCCCGGTCGAAGATCGAGGCGACCAGCGTCGTGCGGGTGCCGTCGGTGAGCTCCGGTCGATCGAGCAGTCGGGCGAGCGTCCACGTGACGTCACCTGCACCGCCTGCAGTGGGATTGTCCCCGGAATCCGAGATCAGATACGGACGCTGCGCCTGCGGCGCAAGGGCTCGCGCGACGGCCTCATCCAACGTGCCCGTCTCCGCGACGAAGACGAAGTCCTCCCGCGCGTTCCAGAACATCCGCGCGACGCGCTCCGCCTCGCGTGCGATGAGCATGCGGTCGTCGCCCGTGACCACGACGTACGCCTGGCACCGGGGCTCGTCCGCCCAGGCGTATCCGATCCACACCGAGGCGTCGACGACACCGTCCAGCGCTTCGATCTCGGGGAGCTGCGCATAGATCCCCGTCGCCGGCTCCAACCGGGTACTCGTCTTCTCCCCCGGCAGCAGGACGGGGACCGGCACCCACGCACTGTAGGGACGACGTCGCAGCGGGTCGGCGCCGTGTTCTCCCCTCAGACGCGCGAGCAGGTTCCATACCGCGCGCTCCTTGGTGTTCATCCAGTCCTCGTGGGGCGCCATCCGGTAGCACGTCAGCAGATCGACTGCGTCGCGCAGCACTTCCGACACGTTGCCGTGCAGGTCCATCGAGGTGGACACGAGCGTGTCCTCGCCTAGCGCCTCACGTACCGCGGCGGCCAGATCGCCCTCCGCGTCGTCCATGCCCACCACACTCATGGCTCCGTGGATGTCGAAGAAGAAGCCGTCGAAGGGGCCTTCCGCACGGATGCCGGCGAGGATCGACTCCTTCATCCGACGATAGGTGTCGGGGGCCACAGCCCCGCCCGGCAGCGAGCGTCCGTGCGTGAGCGGCACCCATTCGGCCGCGCCGTTCAGTTCACGCCCGGCCTCGAGGAACGGGTAGTACGCCAGCAGCGCGTCGCCCGTGCGGACCGTGAACGCCTCGTCCCCGGAGATGTGAGGTGAGAAGGTGCTCGATTCGATCGAGATCCCGGCGATGCCGATCCTCGGACGGGCGAGGCCTCCGTCGGCGATCGCCGGCAGCGGGCCCATCCAGATCTCGCTGGCGTCGGGTCGTTCGGTCACGTGCAGCTCCTTGTTCGATGCGATGGTCACGGTCGGCTCGCGTCGACGAGCACGAGAGCGCGTCGAGCCGTCTCGATGGCTCCGAGCGCGACCGCATCGCCGCCGAGCCGCGCAGGGGTGATGCGCAGAGGCAGCCCCGACACCGGGGAGTCCGTGCGCAGCGTCTCGTCGATCGCCGGTTCGAGCAGGTCCCACGCGCTCGACACCCCTCCTCCGACGATCGCGTGAGGGAGGTCGAGCAGCGTCGCCGCGCTCGCACACGCCAGCGCGAGCGCCCGCCCTGCCGCACGGAACACCGCGGCCGCGTCCTGATCGCCGGCACGGGCACGGTCGGCGACGACGCGTGCATCGAGGACGGCGCCGCCGACGCGCTCGGCGTAGCGGCGTCCGATCGAGGTTCCGGAGGCGAGCGTCTCGAGGTGTCCGGTCTGGCCGCACGTGCACACGAGGTCGCTGTAGCCGGGGGTATGCCCGATCTCGCCGGCCGCCCCGTGCGGTCCGTGTCGCAGCTCGCCGTCGATGATGACCGCACCGCCGACGCCGGTGCCGAGCATGACTCCGAGCACGTCATGCTCCGAGCGGTCATGCGCGGCCACCTCTCCGAGGAGGAACGCGTTGACGTCGTTCTCGACCCGCACGGGGACCGAGAGTCGCGACTCCAGCGCGTCGGCGAGCGGGAACCCCGCCCAGTCGACGAAGGTCGCCGATGCCGCGCGCACGGTGCCGGTCTCGTGATCGATCACGCCGGCCGCGCCGACTCCCACTGCCGTCAGGTGCACGTCGGCGCGCGCGGCGAGGTCGCGGGCGAGCGCCGCCGCGGCATCCGCCATGGCTGCTCCCCCGAGGCTCGCCGGAGCGGGAACACTCCCCCGGGCCAGGACGACACCGGCATCGGACACCAGAAGTCCGCCGATCTTGGTGCCGCCGATGTCGATGCCGACGATGCCGGCAGCAGGCGTGAGCGGGTCGTTGAAGGGCATGGTCGTCCCGTCGTGCTGTTCGATCATGGTCACCGTCCGCCGAGTCCCGCCATCGCGATGCCCTTGACCAGGTGCTTCTGGAGGATGATCACCAGCAGAGTGGTCGGGATCATGGAGATGATCGCGGCGGCCATCTGCAGATCCCACCGGGTTCCGGTGAGCCCTGCGAAGCTCGCGAGTCCGACCGGCAGCGTGCCGTGGGCGTTGTAGTCGACCGTGACGATGAGCGGCCACAGATAGCTGTTCCAGAACGTCAGGAACGTGAACACCGCGAGCACTGCGACCGCGGACTTCGACAGCGGCAGGATGATCTGCAGGAACGTGCGCACGGGACCGGCGCCGTCGACGCGGGCCGCCTCCTCCAACTCATAGGGGATGCCGCGGAAGAACTGCCGCATCAGGAACGTCCCGAAAGCACCGAACGCGAAGGGCAAGACGAGCGCCTGGTACGTGTCGACCCAGTCGAACCACTGCATGACCTGGAACATCGGGATGACCAGCACCTCAGCGGGCACCATCAGGGTCGCGAGGAACAGCACGAAGACCGCATCCCGCCCCTTCCAGCGCAGACGGCCGAAGGCGTAGCCGGCGGTGGTCGAGACGACCAGCACCACGAGCGTGCCGAGGATCGCCACGATGAACGAGTTCACGATGTAGGTGACGAAGGGACCGTAGGCGAAGACGTCGACGAAGTTGCTCCACCGCAGTTCCGACCCCACCAGGGTGGGCGGCATCGAGAACATCTCCGCGTTGGGCTTGAGCGCCGAGAAGAACGCGTAGATCAGCGGGGAGATGAAGATGAGCGCCGCGACGTAGATGCCGATGTGCGCGAGGATGAGGCGTACCCGTGCCGCAGGGGTGGTGGCGGCGCCGCGCGCCCGACGCACATCGCGGCGATCGCGCAGCGCCCGCGGAGTGAGGGTGGTGACGGTCTCAGTGCTCATAGTGCACCCACTTCTTCTGCGCAGCGAACTGAAGCCCGGTGATCGCGATGATGATGGCGAACAGGATCCAGGCGGCGGCAGCGGCGAGGCCGAGATCGCCGAAGGTGAAGCCCTGCTCCCAGATGTACATGACGAGCGGCTTGGTCGCGTTGCCCGGCCCGCCGCCCGTGAGCATCTGCGGCTGCACGAACACCTGCAGCGACGTGATCATGGTCATGATCGTCGCGAAGAAGATCGACGGGGAGATCATCGGGATGATGATGCTCCACGCTCGTCGGAACCCCTGGGCCCCGTCGATGCTCGCCGCCTCCAGCACGCTCTCGGGGAGCTGCTCCAACGCGGCCGAGAAGATCAGCATGTTGTAGCCGAGCCCCTGCCAGACGCTCATCACGACGACCATGATCATCGCCCAGGAGGGATCCGCGAGGAAGTTCGGCAGCTCGATGCCGAACCAGGTCTGGGACAGTCCGTTGAACAGCCCCTGCGGCTGCAGCATCATCTTCCACACCAGCACGTTCGCCACCATCGGCGTCACGACCGGGATGAAGAAGAGCACGCGCAGTGCGCCGCGGCCGCGGATCCGTGGACCCAGACCGAGGGCGAGCACGAGCGAGAGAGCGACACTCAACGGCACGTACAGCAGCGTGTACACCGCCGAGTTGCGCAGTGCCGGCCAGAAGTCCGGGCTGCTGGTGAACAGCTTGACGTAGTTGTCCACCCCGTTGAAGGTTCGTTCGCCGAAGGTCGGCCAGTCGAAGACGCTCATCACGATCGACAGCCCGACGGGCACGATCGTGAACACGGCGAGTCCCACCAGGGCTGGGCTTGCAAATCCCAGCGCCTGGCGGGCCTCCACCTTTGCGAGCGATCCTCGACGTCTCGTCGTGATCGTCATCTCAGTTTCTTTCTCTGCTACTGCTGCGGCGGCCGGAGTGGGGTCACTCGCCGAACTGCGACTGCGCGTTCGACAGCAGCTCCTCCATCGTCATCTGACCGTTGTAGACGCTGACCAGGTTCGGCTGGATGTAGCTGTCGAGCTTCTGCCAGTTCTTGGTCATGTACAGCGGCACGGTGTCGCCGAACGCCGCCTCGAAGACGGACTTGACCTGCTCGCGGTACTCCTCATCGATGGACTCGAAGTAGAGCGGCTGCGACGAGATGCGGGCCGGGTAAGACCGGCCGGACGAGGCGATGTAGTCCTGCGCATCCTCACCGAGCAGCGACCCCAGCACCTTGAGCGCTGCCTCGGGGTTCTCGCAGTTCGCGGAGATGCCGTAGCCGGAGCCGAGGATCGGACCGGGGTTGCCATCGACACCCGCGGGCAGCGGGACCATTCCGGCCGCGAAGCCGGACTCGTTGTTCAGGTAGCTCACGGCGTTCCAGGTGCCGTCGACCGCCATCGCGGCGTTCCCACCCGTGTACTGGTTCTCACCCCATCCGGTGTCGGATGCGGACGAGACGGGAGCGGCGACCTTCTTCTCGGTGACCAGTCCCGCATACCAGGTGGCGGCGTCGACGAAGTCCTTGTCGTCGATGTGCAGCGTGCCGTCCTCGGACGCAGGCTGCGTGGCGGAGTATGCGATCGGCATCGACATCCACTGGTAGCCGCCCATGCCCATCCCGAAGCCGTACTTGCCGTCCTTCGTGGCGTCCGCGGCGATCGCGTCGAAGTCGTCGAACGTCCAGCCGATCTCCGGCGTGGCCGCTCCTCCGGCCGTCAGCAGGTCCTGGTTGTAGTAGACGAGCATCGTCGCGACGTCGAAGGGCACGCCGTAGACCTTGCCCTCGAAGCTGAGGATGCCGTCGGCGCTCGGGTTGAATTCGGCCCAGTCGATGCCGGCCGTCTTCAGATCGGCGTCCGAGAGCTCACGGAACCCGCCGGTGTAGCCGCCGAGCTGCGCGCCGCTCATCCCGGTGATGCAGGCCATGTTCCCGCTGGCCATGTTCGTGGTGAGCTTCGTGAAGAAATCGCTCCACGGCGAGGTCTGCAGCTTGATCTTGACGTCGGGGTTCTGCTCCTGGGCGAACGCGACCTGAGCCTCGAGGGCCTCCACGTCCGTCTCACTGCCGGCCCACATGTCGACGACGATGGTGTCACCGTCTGCGGAACCGCCGGCGCTGCCGGTGCTCGCGCATCCGGTCATCGCCACGGCGACGCCCGCGACCGCGGCCACGGCGCCTACGCGCATCTTCTTCATTGAATGTCTCCTCGGGAAGGAAGGGAGGTTATTTCGGGAGTCGAAATAACCTAGTAGGATTTCGTATGAAGTTACGCTGTCACACTTCTCAGGGCCGTGCAAGCCGAACATCCGATGTTTATCTGTCCTTGATAATTCGTAACCTTCACGAAACAGACACCACCCCGGATACGCTGAGCCGTGTTCCGACACGAAGGATCCTCATGACGAACCCCGCCGATCGACCCGCTGAGGATCCGCATTCACGACGCATCCTCGACCTCGTCGCCCGTGGGGAGGCCCGCTCCCGCAGTGAGCTCGCCGCCCGCCTGGGGGTCGCCGCCTCGACGGTCGGACTCCGCGTGCAGACCCTTCTCGACGCCGGCGTGCTGGAGGAGGCGGGCGCGGGGACGTCGAGCGGCGGGCGCAGACCTCGTGTGCTGCAGATCGCCGGAGACGGCATCGTCCTCTCGGCCGATCTCGGCGGCGGCCACGCCCGTGTCGGACGCCATAGCCTGAGCGGCGCACTCCTCAGCTCGCGCTCCATCGAGATCGATCTGACCGACGGCCCCGAGGCCACGCTCGCCCGGGTCGCGGGGATCTTCGACGCCCTCACCGATGGCGCCAGGATCCATGCGATCGGAGTGAGTCTGCCCGGCCCCGTCGACATCGAGACCGGTTCCGTCGACCAGCCGTCTCGCATGCCGGGGTGGCCGGGATTCCGCGTCGGCGAGCACCTCTCGGCACGTTACGACGCGCCGGTCGTGGTCGACAACGACGCCAACCTCGCCGCACTCGGCGAACACCGTGAGCAGTTCGGCCACACGCATCACAGCATCACCGTGAAAGCGGGCACCGCGATCGGCAGCGGCATCATCGTCGACGGTCGCGTGCACCGCGGCGCGACGGCAGCGGCAGGAGACATCACCCACACCCGCATCGACGGCAGCGGAGACATCCCCTGCTCCTGCGGCAACACCGGCTGCCTCGAGACCGTCGCCAGCGGGGCGAGCCTGGTGCGGCAGATGCGCGCACGCGGCAACGACCAGGTGCGCACGACCACCGATGTGCTCACCCTCGCCCGCGACGCCGACCCCGAGGCCACCACGCTGGTGCGGACGGCGGGGACGCATCTCGGCCAGGCGCTCTCCGGCGTCGTGAACTTCTTCAACCCGCACGCCGTGTTCCTCACGGGGAGCATGAGCGCGTCCGAGCCGTTCATCGCGGCCGTGCGCAGCAGGGTCTATGAAGCCTGCCACCCCCTGGCCACGCAGCGCCTGCGGATCGAGGCCGCCACGACCGGTGCCGACGCCATCCTCCATGGCGCCGCGCGCCTCGCCCTCGAGGGACTGGACATCCCGGTGACGACCGACTGAACCGGCGCCACCGGGCGGGTCACCACCGGGCGGGTCACTCCCCCGGCGTCGTCATTCCGCTGTCAACGTCAGCTCGATCACCGGCAGCAGCACATCGGGGCGCTGCACGGGCAGGTGCACCGTCAGCGTCCCCTCGTCCTCGCCGGCCGGAGTCATGAGATCGGCCTGCTGCTGCGGATCCGACACGCTCGTCTTGAGCCAGGAGCCGTCGTTCAGCAGCCGCGCGTACGAGACGCGCCCCGCCAGTCCAGGCAGGTGCACGAACCCCAACGGCCAGGCGAAGAGATGCAGGTAGAGCCGATCGCCACGGCGCGTGTACACGCCTTCGCGCGGTGGAGCGAACGGAGCGTGACCGGCGCCGATCACGGCGTCGCGGTGCAGAGCCATCCAGTCGCCGATCTCGCCCAGCGTCGCGGCGTCGCGCGGCGCGATGGCTCCGCGCCCGTCCGGGCCGATGTTGAGGAGCATGTTGCCTCCCATCGACACGGAGTCGACCAGCATCTGGGTGAGCATCGTCGCCGACTTCTGATCCGTGTTGTCGCGGTGGTAGCCCCACGAGCCATTGAGCGTCTGACAGGCTTCCCAGGTCAGCGGCACACCGTCTCGTTCGATGGGCGCGGTGGGCTGGTACTGCTCGGGGGTGACGAAGTCGGCCGGGATCCCCAACCGGTCGTTGACGATCATGTCGGGCTGCAGTTCGCGGCACAGCGCGAGCAGTGCATCCGCGTCCCAGTCGTCCGGCCCCTTGCCCGCCCAGCCGTCCTTCTCCTCGGGGTAGGTGAAATCGAAGAAGAGGTAGTCGATCTCCCCGTAGCCCGTGAGCAGCTCGCGCACGTGCCCGTGCAGATACTCGCGATACCGCCCCATGTCGCGCCCCTCGTTCAGCGCTTGGGCGTTCTCGTCGTCCCGGCGGGGGTGATTCCAGTCAACGGTGAAGTCCGGGTGATGCCAGTCGATCACCGAATGGTACAGACCGACCTTGAGCCCCTCGGCGCGCACCGCCTCGACGAACTCCCGCACCAGGTCCCTGTCGACGGCGACGCGTGACGTGAAGTCGGTGAGCTGCGAGTCCCACAGGCAGAACCCGTCGTGGTGCTTGGTGGTGAGCACCACGTAGCCCATGCCGGACTCCTTGGCCGTGCGCGCGATGGCCCCGGCGTCGAAGCGGTCCGGATCGAAGTGATCGAAGTACTGCCGATAGTCGTCGTCGGTGAGGCGTTCGTAGTTCTGCACCCACTCGTGCCGCGCAGCGGCGCTGTAGAGGCCGAAGTGGACGAACATGCCGAATCGGGCCTCGTCGAACCAGTCGTCAGTCATCATTCCCTTTCGAAGTCGAGTATCTCCATCCTGGCACAGACATCCGATGTCTATCGAGCGGACCTCAGGGAAAACGAAAGAACGGGCACCCCGAGGGGATGCCCGTTCCTTCGACTGTCGAATCAGCGCGTCAGCGCGTCAGCGCGTCAGCGCTGAGTCAGCGCGCGGCGCTGCCGTCGACGTAGTCCTCGTCCTGCTGCTTCCACGCGAAGAGCGAGCGCAGCTCCTTGCCGGTGACCTCGATCGGGTGCTGCTCTTCCTTGGCGCGCAGAGCCAGGAACTCCTCGGCACCGTTGTCCTGGTCGTCGATGAAGCGCTTCGCGAACGCGCCCGACTGGATGTCGGCGAGCACACCCTGCATGCTCTCCTTGACGCGAGCGTCGATGACGCGCGGACCCGAGACGTAGTCACCGAACTCTGCGGTGTCGGAGATCGACCAGCGCTGCTTGGCGATGCCGCCCTCCCACATGAGGTCGACGATCAGCTTGAGCTCGTGCAGCACCTCGAAGTACGCGATCTGCGGCTGGTAGCCCGCCTCGGTCAGCGTCTCGAAACCGGCCTGCACGAGGTGGCTGACGCCACCGCAGAGCACGGCCTGCTCGCCGAACAGGTCGGTCTCGGTCTCCTCCGTGAAGGTCGTCTTGATGACACCGGCGCGGGTGCCGCCGATCGCCTTCGCGTACGAGAGCGCGAGGTCCCAGGCCTTGCCCGATGCGTCACGCTCGACGGCGATGATGTCGGGGATGCCGCGACCGGCGACGAACTCGCGGCGGACGGTGTGTCCGGGGGCCTTCGGCGCGACGAGGATCACATCGACACCCTCGGGGGCGTCGATGTAGCCGAAGCGGATGTTGAAGCCGTGCGCGAACGCCAGCGTCTTGCCGGCGGTCAGGTTCGGCGCGATCGACTCGCTGTAGATCGTGCGCTGGTGCTGGTCCGGCGCGAGGATCATGATGACGTCGGCCCACTCCGTGGCCTCGGCGACGGTCTTGACCGGGAAGCCGGCCTCCTCGGCCTTCGCGGCGGACTTGGAGCCCTCCTTCAGCGCGATGGCGACCTCGACACCCGAGTCGCGCAGGTTCTGCGCGTGGGCGTGACCCTGCGAGCCGTAGCCGACGATCGCGACCTTCTTGCCCTGGATCAGGGACAGGTCTGCGTCGGCGTCGTAGAAGATCTCGGTGCTCACGTGTGTTTCTCCTTGTTCGTGGTTGATGCGGGACCGATCGGCCCCTGAGTTCTGGGTGGGGTTCAGCCGCGCAGGACGCGCTCGCTGATGCTCTTGCCGCCGCGGCCGATGGCGAGGAGACCGGACTGGGCGATCTCCTTGATGCCGAACGGCTCGAGTGCCTTCAACAGCGCCTCGACCTTGCCCTTGTCGCCGGTGACCTCGACGACGAGCGCATCCGGTGCGTAGTCGACGACCGAGGCACGGAACAGGTTCACGACCTCGATCACGTTGGAACGGGTGGCGTTGTCGGTGCGCACCTTGACCATCATGTGCTCGCGCTGCACGGAGGTCGAGAAGTCGAGCTCCACGATCTTGATGACGTTGATGAGCTTGTTCAGCTGCTTGGTCACCTGCTCGAGCGGGAGCTCGTCGACGTCGACGACGACCGTGATGCGGGAGATGCCCGGAACCTCGGTCACACCGACGGCGAGGGATTCGATGTTGAAGCCGCGGCGGGCGAACAGCCCTGCGACACGGGTCAGAAGACCGGGACGGTCCTCCACCAGCAGACTCAGCACGTGGGTCGACATGTCTCAGACCTCCTCATCGAACGACGGCGCGTGGTCACGCGCGTACTGGACGTAGCTGTTGCTGACGCCCTGGGGAACCATCGGCCAGACCATGGAATCGGCACTGACGACGAAGTCGATCACGACCGGGCGGTCGTTGGTCTCCAGCGCCAGCTGGATCGCGGCGTCGACCTCCTCCTCCTTCTCCACGCGGATCGCGAGACAGCCATAGGCCTCCGCGAGCTTCACGAAGTCGGGGATGCGGATCGTGCCGTGACCGGTGTTCAGATCGGTGTTGGAGTGGCGCCCGTCGTAGAACAGCGTCTGCCACTGACGCACCATCCCGAGCGACGAGTTGTTGATGATCGCCACCTTGATCGGGATGTTGTTGATCGCGCAGGTGGCCAACTCCTGGTTGGTCATCTGGAAGCATCCGTCGCCGTCGATCGACCACACGACGCGGTCGGGCTCTGCGACCTTCGCGCCCATCGCCGCCGGGACCGAGTAGCCCATCGTGCCGGCCCCACCGGAGTTGAGCCAGGCGTTGGGACGCTCGTACTTGATGAACTGCGCGGCCCACATCTGATGCTGACCGACACCGGCCGCGTAGATGCCCTCAGGGCCGGTGAGCTCACCGATCCGCTGGATGACGTACTGGGGAGCCAGCAGCCCGTCGGTCGTGGGCGCGTATCCGAGCGGGAACTCGGTGCGCAGACCGTCCAAGTACGACCACCACTCCTCGATGTCGGGCTTGGCGCCCTCCGTCGCTCCGCGGAACGCGGCATCGAGGTCGATGAGGACGTCGCGCACGTCACCCACGATCGGCACATCGGCCATGCGGATCTTGGAGATCTCCGCGGGGTCGATGTCGACGTGCACGACCTTGGCGTTCGGCGCGAAGAGCGCCGCCTTGCCGGTCACGCGGTCGTCGAAGCGTGCGCCGAGCGACACCAGGAGGTCGGCCTCCTGCAGCGCCAGGACAGCCGGGACCGTGCCGTGCATGCCGGGCATGCCCAGGTGCTGCGGGTGGGAGTCGGGGAAGGCACCGCGGGCCATGAGCGTCGTCACGACCGGCGCACCGGTCGACTCGGCGAGCTCGAGCAGCTCGGCGGACGCGCGTCCGCGGATCACGCCACCTCCGACGTAGAGCACCGGCTTCTTGGCGGAGGCCAGCAGGGCGGCCGCGGCCTGGATCTGCTTGCCGTGCGCCTTGGTGACCGGGCGGTAGCCGGGGAGGTCGATCTTGGGAGGCCACACGAACGGCGCGATGGCCTGCTGCGCGTCCTTCGTGATGTCCACGAGCACGGGACCGGGGCGGCCTGTCGACGCGATCTCATACGCGGCGGCGATCGCACCGGGGATCTCGGCCGCGTCCTTCACGAGGAACGAGTGCTTGGTGACGGGCATCGTGATACCCACGATGTCGGCCTCCTGGAAGGCATCCGTCCCCATCAGGGTCGAGAACACCTGGCCGGTGATCGCGAGGAGCGGCACCGAGTCCATGTAGGCGTCCGCGATCGCCGTGACGAGGTTGGTCGCACCGGGGCCGGAGGTCGCGATGCACACGCCGACCTTGCCAGACGCGGACGCGTAGCCCTCGGCGGCGTGACCGGCACCCTGCTCATGACGGACGAGGATGTGACGCAGGTCCTCGGCGTCCATGAGCGGGTCGTAGACGGGAAGGATCGCGCCGCCCGGCAGACCGAACACATCGGTCACCCCGAGCAGCTCGAGCGAACGGACGACGGCCTCGGCGCCGGTGATCTCCGGCGCTGCGGACTGGCGGGCGGGTGGTCTCGGCACGGCCGAGACGGAATCAGCAGTCATGATGTTCCTTCTTGGTGGTCTGTGGAGCCGTAGTCATCCGGCGAAGGATCCTGAACGATGTCGAAGGATCAACCGGTGGTCGCGCCCTCTGCGGCGGACCGCACGAGACGCGAGTACTTGGCAAGGACGCCACGGGTATAGCGCGGGGGAAGCGGCTCCCAGCCAGAACGGCGGGAGGCGAGCTCCGCCTCGTCGACGAGTAGGTCGAGAGAGCGAGCTGCGATATCGACCCGTATCAGATCACCATCGCGCACGAACGCGATGGGACCTGCGTCCACCGCTTCGGGTGCTATGTGGCCGATGCACAGGCCGGTTGTGCCGCCTGAGAATCGTCCGTCTGTCAAGAGTAGTACATCTTTTCCGAGTCCCGCGCCCTTGATGGCCGCCGTGATGGCGAGCATCTCGCGCATGCCGGGTCCACCCTTGGGCCCCTCGTAGCGGATCACGACGACGTCTCCGGCCTTCACCTCGCCGGCCGCGAGAGCATCCATCGCGCCGCGCTCGCGCTCGAACACACGGGCGGGGCCTTCGAACACGTCGGCATCGAAGCCTGCCGACTTCACGACAGCACCCTCGGGGGCGAACGAGCCGTGCAGGATCGTGATTCCGCCGGAAGCGTGGATCGGGTTGTCGAACGTGTGGATCACATCGCCATCGACGGGGTCCGGGTTGAGATCGCGGAGGTTCTCGGCGACCGTCTTGCCCGTCACGGTGAGCGCGTCTCCGTGCAGGAGCCCTTCGTCGAGCATCGCCTTCATGATGACTGGGATGCCGCCGTGACGGTCGACGTCGTTCATGACGTACTTTCCGAACGGCTTCATGTCTGCCACGTGCGGCGTCTTGCTGCCGATGCGGTTGAAATCGTGCAGGCTGAGGTCGATCTCCGCTTCGCGGGCGATCGCCAGCAGGTGCAGCACGACGTTGGTCGACCCGCCCAGCGCCATCGCGAGGGCGATCGCGTTCTCAAAGGACTCCTTGGTCAGGATGTCCTTCGTGGTGATCCCCTGCCGGAGCAGGTTCACGACGGCCTCGCCGGAGCGGTGCGCGAAGTAGTCGCGCCGACGGTCGGCCGAGGGCGGTGCGGCGGATCCGGGAAGGCTCAGCCCCAGCGCCTCAGCGACGGACGCCATCGTGTTCGCGGTGTACATGCCGCCGCACGCTCCCTCGCCGGGGGCGAAGGCGCACTCGATGCGCTTGAGGTCCTCTTCCGTCATCCGACCGGCCCGGCACGCGCCGACGCCTTCGAACGAGTCGATGATCGTGATGTCCTTCTCGGTGCCGTCCGAGAGCTTGACCCATCCGGGCGCGATGGATCCGGCGTACAGGAACACGCTGGACAGCCCGAGTCGCGCGCTGGCCATGAGCATGCCGGGGATCGACTTGTCGCAGCCGGCGAGGAGCACGGATCCGTCCAGCCGCTCGGCCATGATCACGGTCTCGACGGAGTCCGCGATCACCTCACGTGAGACGAGGGAGAAGTGCATCCCCTCGTGGCCCATGGAGATGCCGTCCGAGACGGAGATGGTGCCGAACTGCAGCGGGTATCCCCCGCCGGAGTGCACGCCCTCCTTCGCGCCCTGAGCGAGACGGTCGAGGCTCAGGTTGCACGGCGTGATCTCGTTCCAGCTGGAGGCGATGCCGATCTGGGGCTTTTCCCAGTCCGCATCGCCCATGCCGACGGCACGGAGCATGCCGCGAGAGGTCGTCGCCTCGATGCCGTCCGTGACGACGCGGCTACGGGGCTTGATGTCGATGGGCGCGCTGGGGGCCGACTCGTTCGAGGACATGCAGGAAGTCTATTCCTGCAGGGCGGCTCGCTCGTCCGCCAGCGCCTCCAGAAGGAGGGCGATCTGTTGTGGGTTCTCCACACGGATCGCGGCGGCGCTCTCACCGGGCCCGACCCGCACCCCCAGGTCGCCGTCGCCGAGCACGCGCATCGCGTCCTCATCGGTCACATCGTCTCCGGCGAACACGATGCCGGTCGCGCCGAGACGCTCGCGCAGGGTCGCCATCGCGGCGTCCTTGCCCTCGGTGCGCGACGAGAACTCCAACACGCGGTGGCCGGCGCGGCGACGCCAGTGCGGGAACCGTGCCGCGACGAGCTCGTCGATCTCCGCGAAGACCTGCTTCTCGACCTCGCGGTCGGCGCGACGCGTGTGCACGCCCATGCCGAAGGTCTTCGGCTCGAACTCGGCACCCTCGTGACGCTCGATGATGGGGCGCGCCGCCGCCCAGAGCTCTTCGCGCGCGCCGTCGTCTGCTGTCTCGCCAGCGGCGTCGGCCCCGCCGTCGCCGGGGAACCAGTACTGCGCGCCGTGGGAGCCGGCGAGCACGATCGGGGAATAGTCGTCGTGCTCCGTGATCTCACGGAGGTCGTGCAGGCTGCGGCCGGACACGTAGGCCACGACCGTGTTCGGCAGCGCAGCCAGTCGCGCGACCTGCGCGGCGACCTCGGGAAGGGCGCGCGCGGCCATCGGATCGGGCACCAGAGGCGACGCGGTCCCGTCGAAGTCGAGGGCGACGACGAGCCGCTCGGTGGCGGCCACCGCGCTCACGTCGGCATCGGGCGCTCCGGGGGTCCACACGCGCGTCACAGGGTCTCCATTCTCCGCAGGGTTCTTCTCACGCCGGAGGTTCGCCTCCGGCAGGGGATCTCGAACGAGAGTTCTTCTCCAGTATGGCCGTGCACGACTCGGCGGCGTGCTCAGCGCGGGTGGACCTCCGCCAGCGCCTTCAGGAACGACGATGACCACGCGTCCACGTCGTTGTCGAGCACGCGGCGGCGCAGCGAGCGCATCCGCCGGGACTGCTCGGAGGGAGACATCTCGACCGCGGTCATGATCGCGTCCTTGACACCCTCGATGTCGTGCGGATTCACGCGCACCGCCTGCCGGAGCTCGTCCGCCGCCCCCGTGAACTCGCTCAGCACCAGGACACCGCGGTTGTCCGCTCGGGTGGCGACGTACTCCTTGGCGACCAGGTTCATGCCGTCGCGCAGAGCGGTGACGAGCATCACATCGGCGGCGAGGTACAGCGCCACCATCTCCTCGCGCGGATATCCCTGGTGGAGGTACCGGATGGCGGTGTGCCCCATGGTGTCGGTGTCGCCGTTGATGCGGCTCACGGCGAGTTCGATCTCGTCGCGCAGGTGCACGTACGCGTCCACGCGCTCCCGGCTGGGGCTGGCCACCTGCACGAGCGTGACGTCCTCGACCTTGAGGCGCCCCTCGGCGAGGAGCTCACCGTACGCCTTGATGCGGTGACGGATGCCCTTCGTGTAGTCCAGGCGGTCGACCCCGAGCAGGATGCGGGCGGGGTTGCCCAGGCTCGCACGGATCTCGGCGGCGCGCGCCTTGACGTCCTCGCGTTGGGCGAGCTCGATGTACGGCGCGGTGTCGATCGAGATCGGGAAGGCGCGGGCGACGGCCGTCCTCGTCGATCCGTCGCTCTCGACCACCGTCACGTGCGAGCCCTTCACCTCGTAGCGCAGCCGTCGGCGCACCGCGGTGAGGAAGTAGGTCGCGTCCTGAGCCCGCTGGAAGCCGATGACGTCCGCGCCGAGAAGGCCACGCAGCACCTGGTCGCGCCAGGGCAGTTGCGCGTAGAGGCCGTGCGCGGGGAACGGGATGTGGTGGAAGTAGCCGATGGTCACGTCGGGGCGCAGCTCGCGCACCATCTGCGGCACCAGCTGCAGCTGATAGTCGTGCACCCAGACCGTGCCGTCCTGCGCCACGGCGGCCACAGCGGCCTCCGCGAACCGCCGGTTCACGGTCTCGTAGGCGTCCCACCATTCCCGGTGATACTGCGGTGGGGCGATGACGTCGTGGTACAGCGGCCAGATGGTGTCGTTCGCGAAGCCCTCGTAGTACTCAGCGACCTCGGAGGCGCTGAGCGGGACAGGGATGAGGTTGATGCCGCCGTTCTCGAACGGCTCCATCTCGGTGTCCGGCTGACCCGCCCACCCGACCCAGGCGCCGTTCACGTTGCGCATCATCGGCTCGAGCGCCGCGACCAGACCGCCGGGCGAGGTCCGCCATCCGACCTCGCCATCAGGGCCTTCCACTCTGTCGACCGGCAGCCGGTTGGCGACGACCACGAAATCTGCAGCGACCAAGATGACTCCTCACGCCAGCGGTAGCTCCCAGGCTATCGAGGTTGGCGGCCTCCCGGCGCCCGACGCTCAGGCGGCGACGGTCCGGCGGCGCGTGCGGGAGCTGCTGAGCACCCAGTTCAGCAGGCCGGCGCCGAAGGCCACGGCCGCCGCGAACATCGGCAGCACCAGGGCAGCGGACGTCCCGACGTTCTCGGCGATCTCCCCAGCCACGGCGGCGCCGATCGACTGTCCGACCACGATCCCCGACCCCAGCATCGTCATCACAGTGGCGGAGCGGCCGCGCGGGCTGAGCGCCGCGCCGAAGCTGTACTGGGTGACGAGCGTGGGGCCGATGCCGATGCCCATGATCGCCAGCGCGAGCATCATCATCTCCGGCGAGTCGACCAGACCCAGCAGGAGCGACCCGGCGAGCAGGATGCCGGAGAACACCAGCCAGCGTGCCCGCAGCGAGAAGGCAGGGGGCAGCCACGCGACACCGAGCGCGAGAACCGCCGAGCCGACGCCCATGACGCCGTACAGCAGCCCCGCCTGCTCTGCCGCGTCGCGATCGGCCATGAACGAGGTCAGCGAGGTGAGCATGGTGCCGAAGAAGATGCCGACGCCCAGGATGCCGAGGATCACGACCAGGAGCTGCGGTCGGAACAGCTCCGACGCCGGCGACAGCGCCTTGCCGTCCTCACCGCGGTCGCGGGAGACGTGGCGGGCACTGGGGTGCAGGGCGAACGCGCCCACGAACACCACCGTCAGGATCGCGGCGCCGACCAGCGGTGCCCACGGCGCGATCGCGGACGCCAGGATGCCGACGATGAACGGTCCGAACACGAACACGGTCTCGTCCGCGGCCGACTCGTACGCCATGGTGCCTGAGACCGTGCGCGGCTGTCGGCTGTCCTCCACCCGCTCGCGGATCAGGGTGACCAGGCGCGAACGCGACAGCGGCGATACCTGTGGAGCGGTCGCGCCGATGCCGATCGCCGCGATGAGCACGAGTGCGTCCGGGGATTCGCCGTACACGACGACCGTGAACAGCAGCAGCATCGTGCCGTTGGCCAGGGCGACGATCAGCAGCACCACACGCTGTCCGAAGCGGTCCGCCGCCGCACCGAGCAGCGGCCCGAAGCAGGCCGTGCCCAGGCCGACCGCGGCGGAGGTGAGCCCTCCGAGCGAGAGCGAGCCGCGCGCGGACACGACGACGGTGAGGACACCGACGACCATCATGGCGAACGGCAATCGCGCGATGAAGGCGATCAGGAAATAGGGGAAGCCGGCGATCCGGAAGAGGGTCGGCTCGGCGGAGGTGTGTGTCTGGGTCATGGCTCTCGCGCGCCCGAAGACGCGAAGTCGGGTGCCGCCGCTGTCCGCCGAGAAGTCGGCGGCCGGTAGATACACGGTTATGCGGCCGCGGGCCTGCCGCGACCCCTCCATGGTAGCCGGTACCGGGCAGGAGCGCTCATGTGACATGGCGGCTCCGGTCCGGCCGACGGTTGTCAAGGCTCGGGACCGAAGCCGCATATGCCGAGTAGCGTAGGGACATGCGCTACCTCTTCAGCACTGGACTCATCGCAGCGATCTCTGCCGGGGTATCGCTCCTGCGCGGCACGCGGAGCGAGCCGATCACCTGGCGCGCAGCCCTCTCCTGGGTGAGCTGGGGGATCACGATGGCGCTGGCGGTCGGCGCCGTGGTCGACATGCGTCGGGAGCGCCGCGGCATCGTCGTCGACGCGGACTCACCGCAATCGGTCAAGAAGTCGAAGAAGGCGCAGCGCCTGCAGTTCCGGTCGCAGAAGGCGCTCGCCGACGCGCAGGGGCACGCCAAGGACAAGCGCTCCTGAGACGCGCTCTTCGTCGCACCCCGACGCGATGAGCGCCGATCACCGCGTCAGGATGAGCGCCTCGCCCTGACCGCCTCCTCCGCACAGGCCGACGGCGGCGGTTCCGCTCCCCCGCCGTGCGAGCTCATGCGCCAGGTGCACGACCAGACGGTTCCCGGAGGCGCCGATGGGGTGCCCGATGGCGATGCCGCCACCGTGGATGTTCACGACATCGGAATCCAGGCCGAGCTCGACCTGAGAACGTGCGACCACCGCGCCGAAGGCCTCGTTGATCTCGACGAGGTCGAGATCCGCGGGCCTGATGCCCTGCTTCTCGCACGCCTGCTCGATCGCTCTGGCCGGCTGCGCCTGCAGCGAGTTATCCGGTCCGGCGGTCTGTCCGCTCGCTCCGACCGTCACCAGGACCGTCCATCCTTCGGCATCCGCCCGTCGCCGTGACGTGACGACCACGGCCGAGGCGCCGTCCGAGATGGGCGAGGAGTTCCCGGCCGTGATCGAGCCGCCCTCGATGAATGCGGCACGCAGCCCCGCGAGGGTGTCGAGCGTCGTCTCGGGGCGCACGCCCTCATCCGCGGTCACTGTGATCGGCTCGCCACGGCGCTGAGGCACATCCACCGGGACGATCTCGGCGTCGAACACGCCCGCCTCCCGCGCGGCCGCTGCACGCTGGTGCGACAGCGCGGCCACGGTGTCCTGCGCCGTGCGGGTGAGCTCGTACCGGGCGTTGTGCCGTTCGGTCGACGCCCCCATGCTCTCCTGGTCGTAGGCATCGGTGAGCCCGTCGAACGCCATGTGGTCGAGCACCTCCACGCTGCCGTAGGCCCAGCCGTCGCGTGAGCCCATCAGCAGGTGCGGAGCTCGTGTCATGGATTCCATACCCGCGGCGACGACGACCTGCGCGTCACCGGTGCGAATCATGCGCGCGGCGTCGATGATCGCGGTGAGCCCGGAGAGACAGACCTTGTTCACCGAGTGCGCCGGCACATCCCAGCCGATGCCCGCACCGATGGCGGCCTGTCGTGCGGCGTTCTGCCCCGACCCGGCGGCGAGCACCTGTCCGACGATCACGGCGTCGACGGCGGCAGGTTCCACCGCCCCCTGCTCCAGAGCGCCGCGGATCGCGAAGGAGCCGAGCTGCGGCGCGGTGAACGCCGAGAGCTGGCCCTTGAGGCGACCCTGCGGGGTGCGGGCGGCCGCGACGATCACGATGTCGTCGGCGGTGGAGTCGTTCTCAGTCATTGTCCACTCCTGTCGTTGCGGTCCGGAGCGCGTCCGGGATGATCAGCGGCGGCTCGGTGGCCGCGACGACCTCGTCGACGGTCACGCCAGGCGCGGTCTCGACCAGGATGAGTCCCTCCGGAGTCACATCGATCACGGCCAGGTCCGTGATGATCCGATCCACGACCCCGCGGCCGGTGAGCGGCAGCGAGCAGTCATGCACGATCTTCGCCGAGCCGTCTCTCGCCAAGTGCTCCATCAGCACGATCACCGTTCCGGCGCCGTGCACGAGGTCCATGGCGCCACCGGGCCCCTTGACCATCTTCCCCGGGATCATCCAGTTCGCAAGATCGCCCGACGCCGAGACCTGCATCGCCCCGAGGATCGCGGCATCGATCTTGCCGCCGCGGATCATTCCGAAGCTGGCTGCGGAGTCGAAGTACGCCGCTCCAGGGAGCACCGTGACCGTCTCCTTGCCCGCGTTGATGAGGTCGGGGTCGACGGCGTCCTCGTGCGGGTAGGGACCGACGCCGAGGATGCCGTTCTCGGACTGGAGCACCACCGTCACGGCCGAGGGCACATGGTTGGGCACGAGTGTGGGCAGCCCGATGCCGAGGTTGACATAGGCCCCGTCCCGGAGTTCGGCCGCGGCGCGCGCGGCCATCTCATCGCGCGTGAGTGCCATGTCAGGCTCCTTCCGCGGCGACGGTGCGCCGTTCGATGCGCTTGGGGATGTCGGAGCCGACCTCGACGATCCGGTGCACGTACACGCCGGGCAGATGCACGTGATCGGGGTCGAGTTCGCCCGGCTCCACCAGCCGCTCGACCTGCGCGATGCAGATGCGTCCGGCCATGGCGGCCAGCGGGTTGAAGTTGCGGGCGGCCTTGTTGAAGATCAGGTTGCCGTGCCGGTCACCGGCCAGGGCGTGCACGAGGGAGAAGTCGGTCGTGATCGCCTCCTCCAGCACGAAGTCGCGCGGCGTGCCGTCCAAGTCGAAGCTGCGCACGTCCTTGGTCGGAGAGGCGACAGCGATCGTGCCGTCCGCGTTGTACCGCCGGGGCAGTCCGCCCTCCGCCACCTGGGTGCCGACACCGGTCTGCGTGTAGAAGGCCGCGATACCCGACCCTCCGGCACGCAGCTTCTCGGCGAGCGTCCCCTGCGGAGTCAGCTCGAGCTCGAGCTCGCCGGTGAGGAACTGGCGTTCGAACTCCTTGTTCTCCCCCACGTAGGAGGAGGTCATCTTGCGGATGCGGTGCGCCCCGAGCAGCACCCCCAGGCCCCAGTCGTCGACGCCGCAGTTGTTGCTGACGACGCTGAGCCCGGACGTGCCCTGTGCCAGAAGCGCCTCGATCAGCGCGATCGGATTGCCGGAGAGACCGAACCCTCCGACCGCGAGCGATGCCCCGTCCGGGATGTCGGCGACCGCCTCGGCAGCTGTGGACCATTGCTTGTCGATCACGTGCACTCCTTCGAAACGCGTCCTGCGTCCAGCCTGGCGCGTGAACCGTCGCAGCGGAAGCAAGTTCTTGCGATGTGGTCGCTTCGCGCAGTAGCGTCCACATTATGGAACCGGCATCCGGAGGAGTCCCCGGCGCACAGTCGATCGCACGCGCGGCGCACCTGCTGCGCCTCGTCACGGCCGCCGGGGCCGAAGGGGCGGCCCTCCACGACCTCGCACGGGACGCCGGGCTCACCAGATCGACCACTCACCGCCTGCTGACGGCGCTCAGAGCCGAAGGGCTCGTCGATCGCGATGCCGACAGCACGCGCTGGATGCCTGGCCCCGAACTGTTCCTGATGGGCTCCGTCGCCGCCGCACGGTATGACGTCACGGGTCTGGCGCGGGACATCGTCCGCTCGCTCGCGGTGAAGACCGAGGAGAGCGCGTTCTTCTCGGTGCGCCGCGCGGATGAGACCGTGTGCCTGCTCCGCGAAGAGGGAGCGTTTCCGATCCGCTCCTTCGTGCTCAGCGAAGGAGTGCGCTTCCCGCTCGGCGTCGCCAGTGCCGGCCTGGCGATCCTGGCCTTCCTGCCTGACCACGATGTGGATGCCTACCTGGAACGCCATCCCGACCTCGGCAGCGCCTGGGGCGGGACTCACGGGGAGCGCCCCCTGCGCGCCCGGCTGGCGGAGACCAAGGAGCGCGGCTACGCGATCAATCCCGGCCTGATCGTCGAAGGGAGCTGGGGCATCGGCGCCGCCGTCTTCGACCGGGCGGGGAGACCGGAGTGGGCACTGAGCCTCACGGGAGTCGAGTTCCGATTCGGCCCCGACCGGATGGCGCAGCTCGGGCGGACGCTTCTCGCGCACGCGCACGAGCTCTCCGCGCGGATCGCCAACGCCCGACGCTGAGGCGAATCTCGACGTCGGATCGTTTACATACCAACAGGTATATACTTCTTGGTATGAATCGTGTGGACGTCATCCCGTCGATCGTGCTCTCCGCCTATGCGCTGGCCCGGATCGCCGCCCAGGATGCGGGCAATGAGGCGCCCGCCGCGCAATGGCGGGTGCTGAGCCTGCTCGATCAGCAGGGTCCCCAGCGCGTGGGGGCCCTCGCGAGCGCCGCCCGCACCACGCAACCCGGCATGACACGCCTGATCGGCGTGCTGGAGCGCGAGGAGCTCGTCCTGCGCTCACCCGACCCTGAGGACTCGCGAGCCACGATCGTCGACATCACGACCGCCGGCTCGGCCGCACTGCGTGCCTGGCGTGCGGAGTTCCGCGACACCCTCGCCCCTCGGTTCGCCGGGGTGAGCGAGGAGGAGTGGCAGGTCCTCGAACGTGCGGCGGAGATCCTCGACATCCACACCGACACCGCCGACAAGACAGGAGCAGCACGGTGAACACCGCCGCCACCACCCCCACCGCATCCCCCTGGAAGCAGCCGGCGCAGGTCTGGGCGGTCGCCTTCGCCTGCGTCGTCGCCTTCATGGGCATCGGGCTGGTCGACCCGATCCTCCCGGCGATCGCCGAGTCCCTGCAGGCATCGCCGGTCGAGACCGAGCTGCTGTTCACCAGCTACCTCCTGGTGACGGGCCTGGCGATGCTGGTGACGAGCTGGATCTCGAGTCGCATCGGCGCCAAGGCGACCCTGTTGATCGGTCTCGGGCTGATCGTGGTCTTCGCGCTGTTGTGCGCGCTGAGCGGCAGCGTCGACGCCGTCATCGGCTTCCGCGCCGGCTGGGGACTCGGCAACGCCCTGTTCATCTCGACGGCCCTGGCGACGATCGTCGGCGCCGCGTCCGGCGGCAGCAGCGCCGCGATCGTGCTGTACGAGGCGGCGCTCGGCCTCGGGATCGCGATCGGCCCCCTGCTGGGCGGCCTGCTCGGAGAGCAGAGCTGGCGCGGTCCGTTCTTCGGCGTCGTCGTCCTGATGGCGATCGCCTTCGTCGCCGTGCTGGTGCTCGTGCGCGGCGGGTCGGAGAAGCGCGTACCGGTCCCCTTCTCCGCACCGTTCACGGCACTCCGCCGGCCCGCCCTGGCCGTGCTGGCGGTCGCCGCGCTGTTCTACAACATCGGCTTCTTCGTGCTCCTCGCCTTCTCCCCGTTCCCGCTCGGCTTCGGCGCGATGGGGATCGGCCTCACGTTCTTCGGCTGGGGTGTCGCGCTGGCCGTCACGAGCGTGTGGGTCGCGCCCGCCCTGATGCGCAGAATGCCGCGCACGCGCATCATCCTGCTCTTCCTCCCGCTGCTCGCCATCGACCTCGTCGCGGCGGGGCTGCTGGTCGGCAGCGCCACGGCACTCGTGGTGTGCATCGTGATCGGCGGGCTCCTCCTCGGCGTCATGAACACGGTGCTGACCGAGGCTGTGATGGAGGCGACCGACCTGCCGCGCTCCGTCGCCTCGTCGTCGTACTCCGCCGTCCGGTTCCTGGGCGGAGCCATGGCCCCGCCCATCGCGGCGTTGCTGTGGCACGCGTTCAACGCGACCGTGCCCTACCTGTTCGCCGCCGCCGCCGTGCTGATCGCCGCGTCGACCGTGTTCCTGGGTCGACGTGTGCTCGCCCACATCGACGACGAGGCCGTGGATGCGCCGGCCGAGGATGCTGCGGCGATCCTGGTCGGCGACGCCGCCTGATCTCCCGCGGCCGATTCGATACGGTGGGGCGATGATCGATGTGACCTCGCTCCCCGAACGCAGCAGGCTGGTGCACCAGCACCTCGCGGAGGCCGGGATCGACGCCGAGATCCGCGTCCTTCCGGACTCCGCGAGAACCGCGCCTGAGGCCGCCGCCGCGATCGGCTGCACGGTCGCCGCGATCGCCAACAGCCTGGTCTTCCTCGCCGACAGCGAACCGGTGCTCGTGATGACCAGCGGCGGACACCGCGCCGACCTCGAGACCCTCGCCGCCGAGATCGGTGCCGGAACTGTCGCCATGGCCCCCGCAGCGACCGTGCGAGCCGTGACCGGCCAAGCCATCGGGGGCGTGGCGCCCGTCGGACACCCGGCACCGATCCGGACCTACATCGATGAGGCGCTCCGTGCGCACGACACCGTCTGGGCTGCCGCCGGTCATCCGCACACGGTGATGCCGCTGACGTTCTCTCAGCTCACGGCCCTGACGTCGGGAACCGTGGTCACCGTCGCCTGATCCGCACGCCACTCGATCCAGCACCTCTCCGCGCCCGGCGTCGGGTGGCCGGGCACGGAGAGGCACGATCAGAGCGTCACTTCTCGGAGCGCACCCGCCTCGCGACGGCCGCTCCACCGGTCAGTGCGAGTCCGAGCAGCATCACCGCCCCGCTGGCCCACAGGAGCCCGACAGGAACGTCGGTTCCCGTGGATGCGAGCCCACCGGTCAGCGGCAGCTCGGTCGGCGGGCTCGGCTCGACTGCCGGCGTCGGCGTCGGGGTCGTCGGAGTCGTCGTCGGAGGGGTGGTCGGGGGCGTCGTCGGCGGCACGACCGGCGTCGCCGTGTTGGTCAGCGTGATACCCACTGCCGCTCCCGCAGCGATCGTGATCTCCGCCTTGCCGTCGGCGAGGGCGCGGACGCCGGTCCCCGAGAACGCAGGTGTCCCCCAGGTCACGCCGTCGATCGTCGGCAGGTCGATCTCCTCGAGGGTGATGACCGTGCCACGAGGGAGTGCGATGCTCGTCGCCGACGCACCCACCGTGACCTCGAGCTCCTTGCGCACCACCGGGTCGCCGTAGGAGTACGCCACGTCGAACACGGTGCCCTCAGGCACGGTCGCCGCACCCTCACCGGCGAGCTGCTTCTGGATCGAGAAGCTCCCCGACGTCCCTCCGGTGCCCGCTCCGCCGCCCGAAGCCGTCCACACCTGCGCGGCGTGCACGACGACCCCACCGATATCGGCGACGTTCGCGAACGAATCGCCCGTCGCGCCGTCGGTGGGCACGGTGTAGTACTTCACCACGTAGTTGCGCATCGGATCGATCGGCCCCCCGATCTCCACGTGGAACGAGTCGCCAGCGGCATCCCATCCCCCGGTCCAATCGGTGACCGCCTGACGATCTCCGCCTGCGGCGTCGGTGCTCCACACGGTCAGCGTGCCGTCGATGTTGTGGTGCTCGCCAGAACCCGCGCCCGGCGGCGTCAACGTGTCATCGATCTTCAGAGGGTCGACTCCGGCGAAGGTCGCCCCGGGAATCATCAGCTGCCAGGCGAGCCGACCGTCCGCCGTCTGCCACGCCCACTTCTCCGGCGCAGTCGGAAGCGGATCCCCGATGATGCCTCCCCCAGGGATCGGCACGGGCACGACTTGTCCGTCGACGGTGAAGTCGACGGTCGTGTCGGTCGTCTCCTCGGCAGCGGAGACCAGGAACCAGAGCGAACCGGAGATGTCCGTCCGCCCGTCGACGTAGTCGGTGAGCGTGCAGGTCACGACGGCCTGGGTTCCCGCCGACACGGTGCAGTTCGCGACGGTCTGCGTGGGATCGTCCTCTGCCGGCACCGCGAAGGAGCCGGTGAATCCGGCGAACTCGGCCGGCAGAGTGAACCCGAACGTCTGCCCGGAGACGGCTCCGTCCGGCACCGACCACGAGGCATCCACGCGGAGGTGTTCGTTGACCGTGGTCTCCCCGCTTCCATCGGTCGTCGTCACGACGATCGACGCCGGATCGATGGCCGCGGGATAGTCGTAGTCGGCGGCCAGCGCCGCAGAGGCGCCCCAGCCCGCCATCGTCATCACTGCCACGATCGCCGTGGCGACGACAGCCCCCGCGGATCGGATGCGCGACGCGCGTCGTAAGTGCATTCCCATAGGTGTTGTCCTCCAGTCACCTCTCGACTCTGCCTGCGCAGAGACCCCGGTTATGAGACCACAGGGAGGCACCGCTGTTACGCGATATACCGGAACACGTCATGACCAGGGTCCAACGCGTGCGCACATCGATCTCGCACTGGGCTGGGCGCGCGGTCGTGAACGCGGGTGGTGAAGCGCACGGCAGAGCGAGAATCGCGGGGGCGACCACGGCTTTCCGCCCTCGATTTCACATGCCGCCCGTCGGCTGGTAATGTAATTCCTCGGCCGGGGTCATCCCGGAAAACGCACCTCTAGCTCAATCGGCAGAGCAACTGACTCTTAATCAGTGGGTTCTGGGTTCAAGTCCCAGGGGGTGCACGGATCAGCCTCACGAATCTCTCGCCAGATTCGCGAGGCTTTTCTGCTTCCTGCAGAAGAGTCGCGCCAGGTCTGGCGCCTCCCGCTTCGTGACGTCCCACGACGTCCCATCTTTTGCGGACGACTATCCTGGGATCGTGACCGTCTCCTCCCCCGCTGACGCCCTCCGCGCTGACCTCGAACTCGCCCTCCGGCTCGCCGATGCGGCCGACGCGCAGTCCTTGCCGAGATTCGACGTGGCCGATCTGGTGGTCTCCACCAAAGCCGACAGTTCGCACGTCACCGACGCCGACCTCGCGACGGAACGCGCGATCCGCGCGATCCTCGCCGCTGAGCGTCCGGGGGACGGCATCTTCGGTGAGGAGTTCGGTGCAGAGGGCGACACGCACCGACAGTGGATCATCGATCCGATCGACGGCACGGCGAACTTCCTCCGCGGTGTCCCGCTGTGGGGCACCATGATCTCCCTTGCGATCGACGGCGAGCCGCAGGTCGGCGTCGTCAGCATGCCGGCGCTCGGACGTCGCTGGTGGGCGTCCACCGGCGCAGGCGCCTGGACGGCCACCGATGGGGATCCCCGCCGACTCGGAGTCTCCGCTGTCGCGTCGCTCGACGAGGCGAGCGCGAGTTTCCAGAGCATCGCACAGTGGGCGGATGCCGGGCACCTCGACGACCTCGTGCGCCTCTCCTCCCGCGTCTGGCGCGACCGCGCGTACGGCGACGTCTACTCGTACATGCTGCTCGCGGAGGGGCGACTCGAGATGGTCGCCGAGTTCGACGTCAAGGAGTACGACATCGCCGCTGCGGTCCCGATCGTGCGCGAAGCCGGCGGGCGGATGACCGCCTACGACGGTTCTGAGACGATCTCGGCCCGATCGACGCTCGCAACCAACGGCGTCCTCCATGAGGCGTTCCTCACCCTGCTGCACGACTGATCAGAACCATGAGGCCCGCGATGATCCCCCGCATCACCTCCGCGACGGCGGGAGCGCTCCTTCTTCTCGCCGTCCTCACCGCGTGCACCGGTACCGCCGAACCGGCGCCATCACCGACCGCTGACTCCTCGACTCCGACCCCCCGGGCAACCTCCGTGCCGATCGACTCCCCTGCCCCCGAGGAGCCGGATGCGGAGCTCACCTGCGAGTCGATGATCTCGGCAGGCACAGTCGAGGCACTCACGACCGCCGGGTGGACCGCGAAGCCGAAGGACTTCGTGATCGGCGACGTCGAGCTCAGCGACGGTCTGCTGTGCTTCTGGGCGGACTACGCGGTCGGATCGGACCACGGGCAGCTCTACGGCTGGTCGGCGATCACGACCGAGGATGCGACCGCAGCCCAGGACGCACTCCTGGCCTCGGGGTGGACGCGCGAAGACGGCCCTGAGGGGACGTACATCACGGAGGATCCGCAGTACTCGATGGGCACCGATGACGATGGGTACGGGATGACGTACCTGTTCCACGACGGGTGGGTGAAGCTGGCCGACACCCGCCAGGGCCTGGTCCTGATCGAATGGGCCGGCTGACCGGGTCCAGCGTCCACGCACTCGCCTCGTGCGATGTCGGTGACCCGTGCGACGCTCGACGCATGGCAGACATCGCCCTGCGCCTCTGGAACGACCAAGACCTCTGGCTGCTGCACCGTGCGAACACCGCCGAGATGACCGCACATCTGAACGGCCCGGAGACCGATGCCGAGGTCGTCGATCGTCACGCCCGCTACCTCCGCTACGTCGAGACCGGCGAAGCGCGGATGTTCGCCATACTGCAGGGAACGCGCGCCGTCGGATCCATCGGCTACTGGCACCTGCGCTGGAACGAGCACGACGTGTTCGAGACCGGGTGGTTCATCCTCCCGGAAGCCCAGGGGCACGGCCTCACTCGTCGTGCGCTCGCCCTGTTGCTCGACGACGTGCGCCGCCACCGGGGAGCCAGACGCCTGCTCGTCGCGTTCCCGGAGACCGACAACCCTGCCTCGAATGCGGTGTGTCGCGGCTCCGGCTTCCGGCTGCTCGGTACCACCACCGCGACATTCCGCGGCGCCGATCTCGTGATGATCGAGTGGGTGCTCGATCTCGCGGATTCCGCCGCCTCGTAGGCTGATCGCATGTCTCTCTTCACCGGCCTCAGCGCGTTCCCACTCACCCCGTTGCACGACGACATGGTCGATGAGCGCGCCTTCGCCGGCCTGGTGGAACGTCTTGCGCGGGCGGGGGTCGACTCGATCACCGCGCTCGGTTCCACGGGGTGCGCGGCCTATCTCAGCCCGATCGAACGCGCACGCGTCGCCCGCCTCGCTGTCGAGCACGCCGACGGCACACCCGTGTTCGTCGGCATCAGCGCTCTCCGCACCTCGGAGGTCCTCAGCCATGCAGAGAGCGCCGAGAAGGCGGGAGCTGCCGGCCTGCTCCTGGCGCCCATGACGTATCAGCCGCTGACTGCCGAGGACGTGTTCGGGTTGTACCGAACTGTCACCGCGCACACCGGGCTCCCCGTCATCGTCTACGACAACCCCGGAACCACCCACTTCAGCTTCTCGAACGAGCTCTACGGACGCATCGCCGAGCTTCCCGGGATCGCGTCGATCAAGATCCCCGGGGTTCCCCGCGATCCGGTGGGCGCCCGCGCACACGTCGCCGCGATCCGCGCCGTGCTCCCGGCCGGGGTCACCGTGGGAGTCTCCGGCGACGCCTTCGGCGCTGCGGGCCTCGCGGCGGGCTGCGATGCCTGGTACTCGGTCGTGGCCGGCACCCTGCCTGCTCCCGCCGTGGGGATCACCCGGAGCAGCCAGGACGGCGCCGTCGACGCAGCCGCCGCCGAATCGATGCGTCTCGCACCGCTGTGGGATCTTTTCGCGGAGTTCGGAGGCAGCCTGCGGGTGATCGCGGCCATCGCCGAGCACCTGAGGCTCGCTCCGCCGCGGAGCCTGCCACTCCCGATCCGCGGACTGGACGATGAACAGCGGGGCCGCGTCGCCGCCGTGCTCGAAGAGCTCGGGCTGACGGGCTGACGCTCACTCCGCGCGACGGTCGACCATCTTTCCGGGGTTGAGCAGACCCTCCGGATCGAGAGCTCGTTTGATCGCCCGCATCACCGGGACACCGGTCGGATGCTCGTCGATCAGGTCCGACATCTTGCCCTCGCCGATGCCGTGCTCCCCCGTGCATGTTCCTCCGAAGGAGAGCGCTCGACGGATCATCCGTCGGTACAGTCCGGCCGCGCGCTGCCGCTCCGCATCGTCCCCGTTGGCGAGCACGAACGCGAGGTGGAAGTTGCCATCCCCGACATGCCCGGCGATCGGTGCGAGGAGTCCACTGGCAACGATGTCGGCTTGCGTCTCGGTGATGCACTGGGCGAGATGAGCGATCGGCACGCAGACGTCGGTCGACCACGTGTACGAATCGGGGCGGAGCGCCTGTGCGGCCGGGAGGGCATCGTGACGCACCTGCCACACCCTCTCGTGATCCGCAGGATCGATCGTGCGGCGCTCGAGCACCCCCTCGGCGTCCGCGATGACATCGAGTCGCGCTGCCTGCCCATCGAGACTCCTCGCCTCACCGCTCAGCTCCACGAACAAGGTCGAGGCCTCGCGGAAGTCGGTGTGCGAGTACGCATTGATAGCCGCGATCTGCGCGGTGTCGAGAAGCTCCGCGCGGGCCAGGTCGACGCCCACCTGCAGGCAGCGCTGCACCACGCGCGCCGCCGCTTCGACCGAGGGGAAGGACATCACCGTGAGCGTACGAGCCTCGGGGATCGGCGTCAGCTTCAGCGTCAGCTCCGTGATGATCCCGAGCGTGCCCTCCGAGCCGATGAACAGGTGCGTGAGGTCGTAGCCGGCGGACGACTTGCGTGCGCGGCCGCCGGTACGCACCACGGTGCCATCCGCCATGACCACGGTGAGCCCGCGGACGTTCTCGGCCATCGTGCCGTACTTCACGGCGTTCGTCCCGCTGGCACGCGTCGCTGCCATCCCTCCGATCGACGCGTCCACGCCAGGGCCGGCGACGAACTGCACACCGTGAGGGGCCAGCACCGGGTTGAGTTCGCTCCGACGCACTCCCGCTTCGACCGTCGCATCTGCGGAGTCCGGGTCGATCCGCAGGATCCGGCTCATCCCCTGCAGGTCGATGACCACGACCCTCGACCGCGACGGGACGACTCCGGTGATCGGATCCGCCTCGCCAGGGAGCGCGTTCGCTCCCCCCTCCAATCCGGTGCCGGTTCCCCGTGCGATGACGGGCACGCCCGCTGCGCGACATACCCGCACCGCTGCGGCAACGTCATCCGTGGTCGTCGCCCGCACCACGGCGACGGCAGGCGCCCACGTGTGATGGGAGCGGTCATGCGAGTAGTCGCTCGTATCGACGGCCTGCCACAGCACACGGCCCGGCAACGCACGCTCCAGCGCGTCGATGAGTCCTCTCGCCTCGTCTCCCCCGTCCGCAGTCGTCTGCTCATCCCACATCGTTGCTCTCCTTCGCGCTCGACGCCACGAGGTCGCGGGTGACATCGAGTACCCGTTCATGTGCCTCGCGCAGACCGATGGACACCCTGACCCCCTCCGCACCGAACTGCCGCACGGAGACCGCCTGCGCATTGCAGATCGCGGTGAACTCGGCCGAGCGTCCGCCCAGCGGCAACCAGACGAAATTCCCCTGGGCATCCGGGACGCGCAGACCCAGGTTCGCAAGCTCTTGTCGGAACCACTCTCGCTCCTGCACCGTCTGCTCGACCCGTTCGAGCACCTCCGGCAGAGCCTCCAGCGAGGCGATCGCCGCCATCTGCGCGGCATGCGGAACCGAGAATGGAACCGCGACGGCCTCCAGATGCCGGATGATGTGCTCGTGCGCGATGCAGTACCCCACACGCAGGCTCGCGAGCCCGTGAGCCTTGGAGAAGGTGCGCAGCACGAGCACGTTCGCGAACTCGCGGAGCAGCGCCATCGCGTCCAGCCTGTCTTCACCACGCACGTACTCGACATAGGCCTCGTCGATCACGACGAGCACGTTCGAGGGCAGCCGTGCGAGAAAGTCCCTGACCTCGGTGTGACGGAGCGCGGGACCGGTCGGATTGTTGGGCGTGCACAGGATCAGCACGCGCGTTCGCTCGGTCACCGCCGCCAGCATGCCCTCGAGGTCGTGCGTCATGTCAGGGCGAAGCGCCACCGGAACGCCGCGCGCTCCGGTCTGACCGACCGAGATCGGGTACGACTCGAACGAGCGCCAGGCGAACACGACCTCGTCCACGGTGCCGTCGGCGCGACGTCCCGCGAACACCTGCAGGACGTCGTTCAGGACCGCGAGGCTTCCCGTCCCGGCCACGATGTTCGACGCACGGACTCCCAGGAGATCCGCGAGTCTGTCTCGAAGGGGTGATGCGGTCGGATCGGGGTAGACGTTCAGGCGGTCGGCGTGCCGCATCGCCTCGATCACTGCAGGCAGTGGTGCGAAGGGGCTCTCATTCGAGGAGAGCTTGAAACCCACCAGCCCCGGACGAGCGATCACCGGCTTGCCGGGGCGATAGCGCGGCAGACGGCTGATCTCGGGCAGAGGCTGCACCCCTTCCGGCCGGTCGTCTCGTGTTGCCGTCATGAGGACTCCTCTGGTCACGGACTCGTGAGATGACACGTCAGATCACCGCGATCTGTCCGGTCTGCTCCGGCGAATAGTCGCGCGGATAGATCATGCTCGACGGTGGTCGCATGGTGCGTTTCGCCCAGGGGTAGTAGACCGCGAAGGTGACGATCATCGACACCGCCCAGGAGACGTCGATACCACCCATCACGTCGGCCAACGGCCCGTTGAACGTGCCCAGAACGCTGTAGGTGTCGCTCGTGAGGAAGGGGATCTGCACGGCGATGCCGATCGCGTAGGGCACCAGTGCCGTCCAGTTGACCGCCCCGTAGCGTCCGTGTCGATCGTAGAGCGCGGGGATGTCGATGCGCTCCTTCGAGACCAGGTAGTAGTCGACCAGATTGATGATGCTCCACGGGATGAAGACCGCGAGGAGCAGCAGGACGAAGTTCTTGAAGTTGTTCAGGAAGTCCGCGCTCGCAGCGATCGCGATGACCATCGTCAGGGCGACGAACACGATGATGTAGATCGAGCGCGCCCGCGACGAGATCCTTGTCTCCGCATTGAAGCTCGTGATCACCGTCACGGTGCTCATGATGCCCCCGTAGGCGTTGAGGGTGTTCGCGGTGAGCTTGCCGACGATGATCACGAGGTAGATCACGAACGCCGCAGCGGCCGGCCCTGCCAGGTGGCCGACGAAGCCCACCGGTCCTCCGAGGAGGGCCTCCCCCGAGACCGCGCCGATCAGGATGCCCAACGTCATCGAGATCTGCGTGCCGGTGACGCTGCCGAGGAACGTCGACCAGAACGTCGTCGACACCGGGGTGTCTGCGGGCAGGTAACGCGAGTAGTCGGCCACGTAGGGCGCGTACGTCATCTGCCAGCTCGCGCCCAGCGTCAGGCACACCATGAACGTCGCGGCATCCGTCGCACCTTCGCCGAAGGTCGCGCCCACGTCGTAGTTCGCGAAGAGCTGGAAGAAGAGGTACGCGAATCCGAGGATGCCAGCGACGGTCGCGATCCGCCCCATCACGTGGATGAGCTGATACCCGAAGACCGAGACGATCACCGTCAGCGCGCCGAAGATGAGGATGCCGACGACAGGGGCGGAGCCGGCGGTCGAGGGCAGTCCGAGGAGGTGGCTGATGGCATCCCCGGCCAACGCGGCCCCGGTCAATGCGAATCCCAGGTACATGCAGATGACCAGCACGAGCGGAAGAGTCGCGCCGATCACTCCGAACTGCGCGCGGCTCGAGATCATCTGCGGCAGCCCCATGCGCGGGCCCTGTCCCGAGTGCAAGGCCATCGTCACTCCGCCGACGACGTTTCCCAGGAGCACGGCGATGATGGCAGTGAGCGGCTCGGCATGGAAGATCGCGACCGCGATGAGCCCGGTCACGATCGCGGTGATCTGCATGTTCCCGCCGAACCAGAGTGTGAATTGGCTCCACGGGGTGCCGTGTCGCTCGTTCGCCGGCACCATATCGATGGTTCTGCGCTCGATGACCAGGGTTCCGGTCGTCGTCGTCTGTTGACTCGTCATCGTGTCAACTCTCCTTTCGGTTGTCCGAGAGCGGCGGCGTGGATCATCGCAGGGAGCGATGACCAGCGCGATGCCGGCTCTTCGGATGGTCTGCAGTGGTGCCGAGCGTGAGGGTCACAGGCGGAGCCCCTGCTCGGACAAGGCCTTCGCCGCCACCACCGTCGCCGGAACGGCGGTGCGGGCAAGCCGGGATGCGCGAAAGACCGGCGCCATCGTGGCGACGGCCCCGATGACGAGACCGTCTCTGAACACCGGCGCGGCCACTCCCCACACCCCTTCGTCGACCTCCCCCGCGCTGGTCGCGAACCCCCTCTCGCGCACCTCGGCGCGCGATTCCAGCACGGGAGAGGCGTCCGATCCGGCGACGCCGTGCCGAGCCAGAATCCCCGCAGCCTCATCGTCCGGAAGGTAGGCGAGTATCGCGCTTGTGCTCGCCCCGGCCACCATCGGCACGACCTCTCCCACCACGAACGTGCAGCGCAGCACCCGAGAGCCGTCTGCGGTGTCGATGCAGACGATGTCGTCGCCGCGACGAACCAGCAGTGCGGCGAATTCGAGCGTGTGAGCTGCGAGTGCGTGAAGCGTGCGAGACGTGACATCGCCGCTGAGAACGCTGCGTCGATACCGTTCGGCCAGCGCGACGGTCACCACGCCGGCGTGATAGCGCCCCCTGGTCGGCCCCTCTTCGACGAGTCCCGCGTCGACCAGCGAGGAGAGGCAGCGATAGACCGCGCTCAGCGGAAGGCCGGTGCGCGCGGCGATCTGTGCGACACGGGGCGCATCCATGCGTGACACGGCGACGAGGACCTTCGAGACTCGGTCGAAACTCCCCATCGGCGGACTCGCCACGGATATCGCCTCTGACATAGGTCGGATGCTACAAGGGCTTCACGACCCCAGTCATGGCGAATTTGCGCTGAGCGACAATTACTTCCATCGGCACCTCAATGCACTCACGCGCGTGGATATCCGAGCCACCATTCGCCCCCTATATGTGACTGAATTTGGAACGAAATACTCCACGATCAGGAGCAAGAGGCAGTGAATGCGGTAATAGCCCCCTCGAGCGTGCCTGATCGGACATGGAAGGAGCAGACACGGAAGAACCCCGCACTCCCCCTGAAACAGGGAAGCACGGGGTTCTGAGTTGTGACAGCGACCTGGTGGAGCTGGGGGGAATCGAACCCCCGTCCAACGCTGAGTCTCCACGCCTTCTCCGGGCGCAGTCTGTGAAGACGTTCTACTCGGCTCCGACCTTTGTCACAGACACCTAAGTCGACGAGCCCAGCCTGGGAAGAGTCCCACGTGACGTCCAGACGCCGTCACGCAGCAAGATTCCTAAATGACGCCAGGATCCGTATCGGAATCACATACGGCCTGACGGACTATCGGGCTCGCTTATGCAGCGAGGGCGAAGTCGTTGCGCTTGGTTTCGGCAACTATTTTTTTGCAGAGAGCGTTTACGAGATAACTCTGCATCCTCGGCCCGCTTCTCGTGGATTCACAGGCGCTGTCGAAACCGATCAGCCCCGTGGTCCTTCTCTCGAAGGAGCCGCTGTCACGCTGTGGAGTTGTCTGCTTGCGTCGTGTGAGCGACCCAAGCATTACAGACTACAACGGATACGGCCGGCTCGCCATTCCCGCGGACCGCTGGCGTAGAGTCGGCGCATGAGCGAAGTCACCGTCACCGTCCGCGGCGAGCATGAGGCACGCATCGCGCCCGAGCGCGCCACCATCCGCGTCACCGTCCGCGCGGAGGGCCCGGAGCGCGGCTCTGTGGTCGACGACGTCATGCGGCTCAGCGAGCCCGTGCGCGTGAGCATCACAGAACGGGCCTCGACCGATGTCGTAGTCGACTGGTCGAGCAAGCGACTGTCCGTGCGCGCCGAGCGCCCGTGGAACAACGAGGGTAAGCGGCTCGCGCCCGTGTATTACGCGAGCATCGACTTCACAGCGACGTTCACCGAAGCATCCGAGCTCTCGATCTGGGTCTCCGACATCTCCGCGTGGGATGGCGTCGAGGTCGGATGGGTCGACTGGCACCTGACACCGAACACGCGGGATCGCGTCGAGCGCGAGGTCGCCGCTGCTGCAGTCGGCGTCGCCGTCACTCGCGCCGAGGCGTATGCAGGCGCTCTCGGCCTCTCGACCGTCACTCCGCTGGAGATCGCGGACGTCGGACTGATCTCCAGCGGGCAGCCCGCCTCCGGAGCTCCCCTGATGAAGGCACGGGCAGGTGCGTTCGCCGCCGACTCCTCCCCCACGATGGAGTACGAGCCCGACGACCTCACGGTCACCGCGACCGTGGAGGCGCGCTTCGTCGCACGGTGACCCGTCGGGCGAGCTCGCGGCCGGTGATGAACGACCGCCGTCAGCGAGCGAACGGGGCCAGTTCCGCGGCCAGACGCTCGGAGACGCGAGCGTGCACGGCTGTGCCGTCTTCCTGGTGCTCCACCGACAGCAGCATCCCGGTCTCGTGGATCGCCGCGACCAGGTCACCGCGGTCGTAGGGAACGACCGCGCGTACCTCGACGGCGGGCTGCGGCAGCGCCTCTTCGATCGCCGCGCGAAGCTCCTCGATACCCTCGCCGGAACGCGAGGAGACGAAGTGCGCCCGCGGCTCGAGGCCCTGCAGCACGAGGCGCTCATCGTCGGGGATCAGGTCGGCCTTGTTGAAGACCACGATCTCCGGCATGTCGCGTACGCCCACGTCACCCATCACATCGCGGACGGTCTGCAGTTGACCCGCCGGGTCGGGGTGCGAACCGTCGACGACGTGGAGCACGACATCGGCGTCGCCGACCTCTTCCAGGGTCGAGCGGAACGCCTCGACGAGCTGGTGCGGAAGGTTCCGCACGAATCCGACCGTGTCCGTGATCGTGTAGACGCGACCGTCTGAAGTCTCGGACCGCCGCACAGTGGCGTCCAGCGTCGCGAACAGCGCGTTCTCGACGAGCACGCCCGCGCTCGTGAGCGCGTTCAGCAGACTGGACTTGCCCGCGTTCGTGTAGCCGGCGATCGCCACGGAGGGGATCGTGTTGCGCTTGCGCTCGGCGCGCTTGGCCTCTCGGGCCGGCGCGTAGTCGCGGATCTGACGGCGCAGCAGAGCCATCTTGGTGCGGATGCGCCGACGGTCGAGTTCGATCTTCGTCTCGCCGGGGCCGCGGGAACCCATACCGGCACCGCCGGCACCAACCTGGCCACCGGCCTGGCGGCTCATGGAGTCACCCCAGCCGCGCAGACGCGGGAGCAGGTACTCGAGCTGCGCGAGCTCGACCTGCGCCTTGCCCTCGCGACTCTTGGCGTGCTGGCTGAAGATGTCGAGGATCACGGTCGTGCGGTCGATGACCTTGACCTTCACCACGTCCTCCAGCGCACGACGCTGGCTCGGAGCCAGTTCCGTGTCGGCGATCACCGTGTCGGCTCCGACAGCGGCGACAATGTCCTTGAGCTCCTGCGCCTTGCCCCGACCGAGGTAGGTCGCAGCATCGGGATGCGGACGACGCTGCAGTACCCCGTCGAGCACGACGGCACCGGCGGTCTCGGCCAGAGCCGCGAGCTCGCGCAGAGAGTTCTCCGCATCCTCTTGAGCGCCCTGCGGGTACACCCCGACCAGGACGACGTTCTCGAGGCGCAGCTGACGGTACTCGACCTCGGTGACGTCCTCCAGCTCGGTGGACAGCCCGCCGACACGGCGAAGAGCATGTCGATCTTCGAGGTCCCACTGGTTGCCGTCGGTCGTGGAGTGTGCCGCGGTCGATTCGTCCTGCAGCGCCTGTGCAGCGCCGAACGTGCGTACCTCGGTGCGCGTGTCCGCGTGTGCGAGCACGCGATCCATCGCGTCGTCGCCCGTGGAGGGTGTCGTGGTCTCCGTCATCCGTTCCTTGTCTCTGGCTTTTGTTGCGAGCCTTAACCTTAGCCCCCGGTCTCCGGTACGCTCGCCGTATGGGGTCCGACCACTACTTCACTGCGGCCCCGGCAAGCCCCGAGAACCTGCGCGCGATCCATGTGACGCTCGCGGGCCGAGAGCTGGACGTCACCACTGCGGGAGGCGTCTTCAGCCCGGATCGTCTGGATGCCGGCACCGCAGTGCTACTCGCCAACATGCCTCCGGTACCGCCGGGAGGCAACCTTCTCGACCTCGGCAGCGGATGGGGTCCCATCACGCTGTCGATGGCCATCGCGGCACCGCATGCGACGGTGTGGGCTGTCGATGTGAACGAGCGTGCGCTCGATCTTGTCCGGCGCAATGCCGCAGCGCTCGGACTCACCAATGTCAACGCATCGCTGCCCGACGATGTTCCCGCCGAGATCAGCTTCCGCACGATCCGCTCCAACCCGCCCATCCGGGTCGGCAAGAACGAGTTGCACGGGCTGCTCGAACGGTGGATCCCTCGTCTCGACGAGCGCAGCGACGCCTGGCTCGTCGTGCAGCGCAACCTCGGCGCCGACTCGCTCCAGCGCTGGATCGGGGCGACGTTCCACCCCGGCTACAGCGTGTTCCGCACGACGACGGCGAAGGGCTACCGCGTGCTCAAGGTGCGCAAGCACGGCAGCCCGCCCACGGAGCCGATCACCCTGAGCTGACCCTCACGCGCGTCGCCCTCAGATGAGGTCGACCTCGCCGTGGAAGACGAGCTGAGCCGGACCGGAGAGCGCGACGTGCTCGCCGTCCTCCGCCGGGAACATCCGGACGCCCAGGGTGCCTCCGGGGACCTCGACGCGCCAATTGTCCGGCGCCGCATCACCCGCCCAATAGCGCACGGCCAGAGCGGTCGCAGCCACGCCGGTGCCGCAGCTGAGGGTCTCGCCGACGCCGCGCTCCGACACCCGCATGCGGACGTGACCGATCCCGTCGCGCACCAGCGGGTCACCCGGAACCACGAACTCGACGTTCGCGCCGGACGGCGGCGTCGGTTCCAACTCAGGGGCGCGATGCAGCTCGAGGGCTGCGAGCTCGACCTCCGAAGCGAGCGCCACGACGACATGCGGGTTCCCGACATCGATGCCGATACCGGGGCGCGTGATCGTGAGGCCGTCCGCCTTCACCAGCGGTTCACCGCCCGACAGCCGCCAACGACCGAGGTCCACCTGGTAACCGGACTCGCTCCTGGTCACGTCGCGCACTCCGGCTCTGGTGCCGATCGGCATCGTGGAGCCCGGCTCGATCTCCGCGAGACCCGAGCGGAGGAGGAAGTGCACGAAGACGCGGATGCCGTTGCCGCACATCTCCGCGATCGAACCGTCGGCATTGCGGTAGTCCATGAACCACTCTGCAGCAGGCTCTTCCGCCAGGCTCGCTGCACCTTCCGGAATCGCCGATGACCGGACGACACGAAGGACACCGTCCGCACCGATGCCGAAGTGGCGATCGCACAGGACGGCGACCTGTTCCGGGCTCAGATCGAGCTCACCATCCGCGTCCGCGATGATGACGAAGTCGTTGCCGGTGCCATGTCCCTTGGTGAATGCGACCATCAGCCCAGTCTAGGGATCCGCGCTAGACGTCGGCGACGAGCCGCTTCCCCGTGTTCGCCACGGTGAAGCGTTCGTAGCCGAGAGCATCGTAGAACCCGAGGACGGCCTCGTTCCCCTCCCGCACCATGAGTTGCACCTTCGGGCACCCCATCGCCTCCAGGAGCCGCTCCGCTTCCTGCACCAGGCTACGAGCCACTCCTCGCCCTCGCGCGGACTCCGCCGTGGCGAGGTAGTACAGCCAGCCTCGGTGGCCGTCGTATCCTGCCATCACCGTGCCGATCACGGTCGCTCCGCCAGGGCCCTCCGGCGTCGCAGGCGCGGCGACCAGGAAAAGCTCCGGCTGCACAGTGCGCTTGCGCGCGATGTCGAGGTACGGGTCGTTCCAGGGCCTGGTCAGACCGGCCTCGTGCCACAGCGCCACCACCGGCTCTGTGTCGCTGTCCTGGAACGCACGAATGATCCACTGCACGCCTTTTCCTCCTTGCTTTACCGCCGGCACCGGCTCACGAGTCTAGGAGAGCGCGATCATCCCCTCGACACGAGGTACCGTCCGCAGAGGAAGCTCCGGTTCCGTGCGACCTCGAGCAGTTCGAGGTCGAGGGCACGCGGCAGCAGCGGCGCGCCCGCACCGAGCGTGACAGGCGCGTACTGCACCCACACCTCATCGAGGAGTCCAGCATCGGCGAATTGTCCGGCGACCTCTCCTCCGCCGACGATCCAGATGTCCTTCTCCCCTGCCGCGGCAGCCATCTCATCGTGCGCCCTGCGCACATCGTCTTGGACGAACCGGACATCCGCTCCCTCCGGGGCCGGGAGTTCCCGGTGGGTGAAGACCCAGGTCGGCTGCGGGTACGGCCACGGTTCCTCGCCCTGGTTGCGGAGCAGCCACTCGTATGTCGAGGCCCCCATCGCCAGCGCTCCGATCCCCCTCTCGAACGCGCGGTACGCCATCGGGCCTTCGTGGTCGATGTCCTGCTTCAGCAGCCATTCCAGCGAATGCTCGGGAGTCGCGATGAAGCCGTCCAGGCTGGACGCGGTGTAGTAAGAGGTGGTCATGGTCCCAGCGTCTCAGGAGCCACCGACATCGGCTGGCCTCAGCCGTCGAGAAGCGAGCGCACGTCAACGGGCGGCTGCTGCCATTCGAGCCCGCTGTACCGCTTGAACCACGACACCTGGCGACGGGCATACCGCCGGGTCAGCGCCTGTGTCTCGGCGATCGCCTCTGCCTGTGTGAACCGACCTTCGAGTTGCCCGAGCGCCTGCGCATAGCCGATGGCACGTCGGGCGGTGATTCCTCGCTCGATGCCCTGATCGCGCAGCCCGGCCACCTCGTCGAGCAAGCCGGCTGCCCACATCCTCTCGACGCGTGCATCGAGCCGTTCCACCAGCTCGGAGCGGTCGATGTGCACACCGATGAGTCGTGTGCGCGGGTGCCACAGCACCGGTTGCTCGGGCAGGGCGGCGCCATGGTTCGCCCCGCCTTGTTCGAGTACTTCGAGCGCGCGGACCACACGGCGCTCGTTGCGTGGATCGACGCGCTCTGCCGTCTTCGCGTCGAGGGCACGGATACGCTCGATCAGCGCAGCAACGCCGTGCTCCTCCAGCTCCCGTTCCAGTCGTGTGCGCACCTCCGGATCGCGCGGCGGGAACTGGAAGTCGTAGACGACGCTCGATACGTACAGCCCGGACCCTCCGACGAGGATGGCATCGCCACCACCCTCGTGGATCGCGGCGACCGCCTCACGCGCGAGGGGCTGATACCACGCGACCGCGGCCTCCTGCTGCACCTCTCGCACGTCGAACAGATGATGCGGGATGCCTCGACGTTCGTCGAGGTGCAGCTTGGCGGTGCCGATGTCCATACCGCGATACAGCTGCATCGCGTCGGCATTGACGATCTCGGCCGGGTTGCCGCGCTGCCGCAGCGCGGCGGCGAGGTCGAGCGCGAGATCGCTCTTGCCCGTGCCCGTCGCGCCGACGACGGCCCAGAGGCGCGGTCCCGACGCCGACCCGGATTCGCGCTGACGAATCGCGTTCACACTCCGACGCGGAGTGTCGGCAGCCCGAGCGAGACGGCGCGCGGTCCTCCGTCGCTCGTCGGCGCCGGCACGGCACAGGACTCCGCCTGTGCGCGGTCCCAGGCGTCTCCCCCGCGGGTCCGACGGATCTGCAGCGGACGCCCGGACGGGTCGTCTGCGAGCAGATGGAACGGGGCCGCGTGCGTGATCGTCACGGTGACGACATCGCCGGGACGAGGAAGATCCGATCCCTCCGGTACCTGGAAGTGCACCAGACGGTTGTCCTGCGCGCGACCGGTCAGACGGTGCGTCGCCGCGTCCTTCTTGCCCTCGCCGGTGGAGACCAGGACCTCGACCTCACGACCGATCTGCTTCTGGCTCTCTTCGAGCGAGATGCGTTCCTGCAGCGCGATCAGTCGGTTGTAGCGTTCCTGGACGACGTCTTTCGGGACCTGGTCTTCCATCGTGGCGGCCGGGGTGCCCTCACGGATGGAGTACTGGAAGGTGAAAGCGCCAGAGAACCGTGCCTGTTCGACGACGCGCATGGTGTCCTCGAAGTCCTCGTCCGTCTCGCCCGGGAAACCCACGATGATGTCTGTCGTGATGGAGGCGTGCGGGATGCGCTCGCGCACGCGGTCGAGGATCCCGAGGAACCGTTCGCTCCGGTAGGAGCGTCGCATCGCCTTGAGGATGCGGTCGCTGCCGGACTGCAGCGGCATATGCAGCTGAGGCATGACGTTGGGGGTCTCTGCCATGGCGTCGATGACGTCGTCCGTGAAGGCCGCGGGGTGCGGGCTGGTGAACCGGATGCGCTCGAGCCCATCGATCTCCCCTGCGGCGCGCAGGAGCTTGCCGAACGCATGACGGTCGCCGAACTCGACGCCGTAGGAGTTGACGTTCTGGCCCAGCAGCGTGACTTCGAGGGCACCGTCTTCCACCAACAGCCGGATCTCGTTCAGGATGTCGCCGGGGCGACGGTCCTTCTCCTTGCCCCGCAGGCTGGGCACGATGCAGAACGTGCAGGTGTTGTTGCAGCCCACCGAGATCGACACCCAGCCGCTGTGGGCTGCATCGCGCTTCGTGGGAAGCGTGGAGGGGAACACTTCGAGTGACTCGAGTATCTCGAGCTCGGCCTCGCCGTTGTGGCGCGCGCGTTCGAGGAGACCCGGCAGCGAGCCCATGTTGTGCGTCCCGAAGACGACATCGACCCAGGGCGCCTTGTCGAGCACGGCCTGCTTGTCCATCTGGGCGAGGCAACCGCCCACGGCGATCTGCATGCCTTCCTTGCGCCGCTTGACGCCGGCCAGCTGACCGAGCGTTCCATAGAGCTTGCCCGCCGCGTTGTCGCGCACGGCACAGGTGTTGATGATGACGACGTCCGCCTCGGTCCCGGCCTCCGCACGGGTGTATCCGGCGCTTTCCAACGACCCGGACAATCGCTCGGAATCGTGCACGTTCATCTGGCACCCGAAGGTGCGCACTTCATAGGATCGCTGTCTGCCGTCTACGTCGACGGCTGCCGACGAGGCGGTGATGATCGTCGGTTCGCTGCGCGGGATAGTCATGATGATCCCATTGTACGAGCGTGATCCCGTGGATCAGCGCGAGAAAGGCGTCAGTCGGAGTCCACGAAACGCACGCCGCTCGCGGGACCGCCGAAGGCCGCCTCGGCCAAGGCGGTCTTCGCGGCCGTCATCGCGACAGACCCGTTGTAGCCGCGGCGGGACAGCTGGCCCACCAGTCGCCGGAGAGCCGTCTCCTGGTCGAGCCTGCTGAGGGATCGGGCCTTGGTCCGCGCGAAGTCGAGCGCTCGCTCCGCGTCATCGTCGGGCAACTCGTCGAGCGCCGCGTTGATCACGTCGCGAGGAATTCCCCGCTGTGAGAGAGCACGAGACAGCGCAACACGCCCCTGACCCTTGCGCTGCGTGCCCGATTCCACGAGTTGGCTCGCGAGCTCGGCGTCATCGAGGTACCTGCGCCGAGTGAAATCGTCGATCACGTCGTCGACCTGAACGCCGTCGAGGCCGTGCGTCTTCAGCACCGCGCGGGCCTCGGAGATCGACAACGAGCGCACTCTGAGCTTACGCACGAGGCTCTCGGCCGCGACCTTCTGAGTCTCCTCAGGGTCGGGGCCTTCGGCAATATCGTCTTCCTCATGACCGCCTTGACCATCCAACGCGCGCAGCCGCGGGGCCCTCTTCGCCGACGCTCCCCCACGCGCGGGATGCCGATCGCTCGGATCGCCATCAGCGTAGGCATCAGTCGGGCGACCGCTCTGCGGTGCCGCGTCCCAGGTCGAACGCCAGAGCTCGGCATCGCCGGTCCGCCGCGGCGCGACGGGAGCCGCCTGCGCAGTGATGTCTGACGTCTCTACGTCTGTTCGTCCAGCGTGCGTCCTGCCAGAAGAAAGCCATTCCTCCGCACTCCCGGTGGCTGGACCGCCACCGGTGGCCGACCCGCGCCCGGTCGTCGCGTCCTCGCCGGAGTCTGCCACGCGAGTGCGATCGCGTCCGCCGAACAGCGGGATAACGGGGGCGAGCCGCTCGTCAGAGTTCCGCGGTCCGCCCCCGCTCTCACCGGTCATGATCAGGCCGGACGACGCTCAGCGAGCTCGTCCGCCGAGGCAACAGCTGCCACCTGCGGGCCGATGCCGAGCTTCTGCTTGATCTGGGTCTCGATCGCCAGCGCGATGTCGGGGTTGTTCAGCAGGAACGTGCGAGCGTTCTCCTTGCCCTGCCCCAGCTGATCGCCGTCATAGGTGTACCAGGAGCCGGACTTCTTCACGATGGCATGCTCGACACCGAAATCGATCAGGCTGCCCTCGCGCGAGATGCCGATGCCGTACAGGATGTCGAACTCCGCCTGCTTGAACGGCGGCGCCATCTTGTTCTTCACGACCTTGACGCGAGTGCGGTTACCGACAGCATCGGTACCGTCCTTCAGCGTCTCGATCCGACGAATGTCGAGTCGCACGGACGCGTAGAACTTCAGTGCCTTTCCACCGGCCGTCGTTTCAGGGGAACCGAAGAAGACACCGATCTTCTCGCGCAGCTGGTTGATGAAGATCATCGTGGTGTTGGTCTGGTTGAGACCACCCGTGAGCTTGCGGAGCGCCTGCGACATGAGGCGAGCCTGGAGACCGACGTGCGAGTCGCCCATCTCACCCTCGATCTCGGCGCGCGGCACCAGGGCGGCCACCGAGTCGATGACGATCAGGTCGATCGCGCCGGAACGCACGAGCATGTCGGCGATCTCGAGCGCTTGCTCTCCGGTGTCGGGCTGAGACACCAGCAGCGCGTCGATGTCGACGCCGAGCTTCGCCGCATAGTCAGGGTCGAGCGCGTGCTCGGCATCGATGAATGCAGCGATGCCACCCGCACGCTGAGCGTTGGCGATCGCGTGCAGCGTCAGGGTCGTCTTACCAGACGACTCCGGCCCGTAGATCTCGACGATTCGACCGCGCGGCAGGCCTCCCACACCGAGAGCGACGTCGAGAGCGATGGATCCGGTGGGGATCACGGCAACGGGAGCACGCTCGTCGCTGCCCAGCCGCATGACCGAGCCCTTTCCGAACTGGCGATCGATCTGAGCGAGAGCTGTTTCCAGGGACTTCTCGCGGTCGGCGGGTGATGGCATGATGTGTTCCTTCTGCTCGCGTGGTGCCGCCTGTAGGCTGTCGCGGCGCTCCCGGCTGGGAGCAACTCTCCGACAAGGCGTATGGCTCATCGGCCATGTCTTCACCGTATGAGAGGCCTCCGACATTCGGTCAGCAAGCCCACAAACGGTGGAGAGCATCAGCCCTGAACCACTTGTGCAGAAGATTACGCCTGATTCGAACGCATCTTCGACGACACGCCGATTGCGGCGCGTCGTGAACCGGACTCATCGAACACCGGTACGGGTCAGCGCTTACGGGGCTCGAGTCGCCCGGCACCATGACGACGCGATTCGGGCACATCCATCTCATCGCACAGGGCGAACCAGATCTCCCGCGGAGGAACCCCCGCATCAAGGGCCTCCGCGGCCGTGCGATCGCCCAGCGGCGTGAGCACCAGGTCCTGGAGAAGAGAGGACGCGCGCGTTCGGAATTCCGACTCCACAGCGCGGAGGAATTCGCTTCGACGCATCGAGGAACGCAGAACCTGCGCCTCAGCGCAGCGAGAGCTCAGGCTCGATGGACGCCACCAGGTCGTCCGGAACGACGTCAGGGAAGACCTGGATGCCCTCGAGCACGGAGATACGATCGCCGACCTCACGCATGATGGTCGAGATCGGCACGTCGAGTGCATCCGCGACCGAAGCGAGGATCTCGCTCGACGCTTCCTTCTGGCCGCGCTCCACCTCACTGAGGTAGCCCAACGCGACCGATGCCTTGCTCGCGACCTGCCGGAGGGTGCGGCCCTTCTGCAGGCGGAAGTCCCTCAGCACATCGCCGATTTCCTGTCGTACAAGAATCATCGGAACCTCCTCCCGGATCGTGAATTCGGAGTCTCCTCCGACGAGATCGCCAGTCTAGTCCTACTGGCTTTCACAAAATCTACCCCTGCACTCTGTGGTTTGAATGTGAGCACATCATTCGTAACGACGCAGAGACGCCGGCTATTCCCCGAGCACATCGCGCAACGTCCGCAGCACCGCGTCAACCGTCGCAGACCGGATCTGCGCCCGGTCCCCGTCGAACAGGAACGCCGCTGTGCGCGACGCCTCGGGCGTGACAACACCGACATGGACCGTCCCCACCGGCTGACCGTCCGGCGAGGCCGGTCCGGCGATACCTGTCGTCGAGATTCCGACGTCAGCGGCGACGCCGTCGATGCTCACGGCGCGACGCACCCCCTCCGCCATCTGCAGAGCCACGGTGGGATGGACCGGTCCGTGGCGTTCGAGAAGCTCCGCATCGACGCCGAGCAGAGAATGCTTGATCGGCGTCGCGTACGCGACCACGCCTCCCCACAGCACCGCAGACGCACCGGGAACCTCGACGAGCGCGGCGCTGACAGACCCTCCGGTCAGCGATTCGGCGACGCCCAGCGTCCACCCTCGGCGACCTAGAGCGTCGAGTACAGCGGCGGCCGACGAGGTCATGACTTCTGCCGCGAGCCCCGCACCTGCGCGACGATGTAGTCGATCCCGCTCACCACGGTGAGGATGAGCACGACGATCATCAGCACTGCGGTGATCAGAGTCCAGGGCCCGAGCCCGATGAGCTCATGCAACGGGAGCAACGCCCACCCCAGAGCCACGCCCTGGAATGCCGTCTTGATCTTGCCCATCCACGCGGCCGCAACGACATGCTCCTTGGCGACCACCAGCCGATGAACGGTGATTCCCCACTCGCGCACCAGGATGATCAGCACGATCCACCACTGCAGTTCGCCGAGGATCGCGAGTCCAATGAAACCGGCCCCGGTCAGGAGCTTGTCGGCGATCGGATCCCAGAGCTTCCCGAAGTCGCTGACGATGTCGTACCTGCGCGCCAGGTAGCCGTCGACCCAGTCCGTGGAGATGGCGATGATGAAGAGGATCGCGGCTGTCCACCGGAGTCCTGGGCTCGTGATGCCATAGGTCCCACCGAGCAACAGCACGACGAAGAAGATGACCGCCAACGGGATGCGGGCGACCGTGATCGCGTTGGGAAGCTGCCGAGGAATGGTCATCAATCGCGTCCCGTCAGGCCCCAGGCGTCTTCGTCACCCTCGGACTCGACGACCGGCAGTCCGTCGAACTGCGCCTCGATCGGGTCGAGCCCGCTCGGAAGCGGAGGAACCGGAGGAACGGCCGGGGCGGCAGGAGCTGCCGCAGCCGCGGGGGAATCCTCTCCGCGCAGCTTGGCCATCACCTGAGGCAGCTGCTCGGCTGTCGCCAGCACGTCGCGCGCCTTTGAGCCCTCGGAGGGACCGACGATCTCGCGCGACTCCAACAGGTCCATCAGGCGGCCGGCCTTCGCGAATCCGACGCGCAGCTTGCGCTGGAGCATCGAGGTGGAACCGAACTGGGACGAGACGATGAGCTCCGCGGCCGCGAGCAGCAGCTCGAGATCGTCGCCGATGTCCTCATCGACTTCCTTCTTCTTGCTCGGCTCCATCGCCTCCTGGACGTCGGAACGGTACTCGGGACGAGCCTGGCGGGTCACGTGCTTGACGACCGCGTCGATCTCCTTCTCATCGACCCACGCGCCCTGCAGGCGGAACGGCTTCGACGATCCCATCGGTGAGAACAGCGCGTCACCCTGGCCGATCAGCTTGTCGGCACCCGGGCTGTCGAGGATCACGCGGCTATCCGTGACGCTGGTCACGGCGAAGGCCAGGCGGGAAGGGACGTTGGCCTTGATCAAACCAGTGACCACGTCGACGCTGGGCCGTTGGGTGGCGAGCACGAGGTGGATACCGGAGGCACGAGCGAGCTGCGTGATGCGCACGATCGAGTCCTCGACGTCGCGCGGGGCGACCATCATGAGGTCGGCGAGCTCGTCGACCACGACCAGGAGGTAGGGGTACGGCTTGAGCACCCGCTCGCTGCCGACCGGGAGTTCGACCTCTCCCGCGCGCACGGCGCGGTTGAAGTCGTCGATGTGACGGAAGCCGAACGACGCGAGGTCGTCGTACCGCATGTCCATCTCCTTCACGACCCACTGGAGCGCCTCTGCGGCCTTCTTCGGGTTCGTGATGATGGGCGTAATCAGGTGGGGCACGCCGGCGTAGCTGGTGAGCTCGACGCGCTTCGGGTCGATGAGGACCATTCGCACATCAGAGGGCCGTGCCCGCATGAGCAGGCTCGTGATCATCGAGTTCACGAAGCTGGACTTACCCGAGCCGGTCGAACCGGCGACCAGCAGGTGAGGCATCTTGGCGAGGTTCGCGATCACGATGTTGCCGCCGACGTCCTTTCCGACGCCGATGGTCATCGGGTGGGTGCTCTTCTGGGCAGCCTGCGACCGCAGCACGTCGCCGAGCGCGACCATCTCCTTGTCGGCGTTCGGGATCTCGATGCCGATCGCGCTCTTGCCGGGGATGGGCGAGAGGATGCGGACGTCATTCGAGGCCACGGCGTATGCGAAGTTGTTGCTCAGCTGCAGGATCTTCTCGACCTTGACGCCGTGTCCGACCTCGACCTCGTACTGCGTCACCGTCGGACCGCGCGAGAAGCCGGTGACCTTCGCGTCGACCTTGAACTGCGACAGCACGCTCGTGATCTGCTCGATCACCTTGTCCGTCGCCTCGGAGCGCTCGACAGGTGCGGGTCCTTCGACGAGCAGTCCGGGAGACGGAAGGATGTACGGAGCGACCGGAGCCTGCGGGCCACGGTCCCCCGGCCCCTCTGTGCCGAAGCCGTCGAGGCCCGGGAGCTCGGGCATCTCACCCGTGTCCGACTCGTCATCGAGCAGCGCCGTCGTCTGCTGTCCGGCGAGCGACTCCGTCACCGAGCGGACGTCGGAGAGGATCTCGGTCGCCGCATCCTGGGCGTTGGCGACGATGACGGCCTGGTCGTATGCGGGTGTCGGTTCCTGCGTCGTCAGCAGTGCGGTGATGTCATCCGAGCCGAGCGTGCCGTCGTCAGGGTCCTCCTCACGACCGGTCTTGTTGCGGCGCCACCACGGCAGCACATCGGGGTCATCGACCTTGTCGGCCTCGTCGACCGGCGCGGCCTCCTTCACCGGCTTCTCGGCGCGCTCGGCGTCGAACATCCAGGCGTAGAGGTCGCCGAGGCGAGCGCCGATCCGGTTCGGCGGAGTCTTGGTGAGGATGAGCACGGCGAGCACGGCGAGCAGGCTCAGCACGATGTAAGCGACGACGGGGGTCAGGAACGCGAGCGGCTCGCCCACCATCCAGCCGAACAGGCCCCCGGCCTCGCTCAGGGCGAGCATCCCCTCTTTCGGCTGCGCGCGGACGACGGCGCCGAACTTGTCAGTGGTGCCCGCCGCGACGTGGCAGAAGCCGGCCAGCGCCAGGATGAAGAGGCCGAACCCGATACCGATGCGACCGTTGTCATGCACCGAAGACGGATGCCGGAACAGCCATCCGGCCAGGAAGAGGAGGAGCACGGGCATCACGAAGGCGACGCGACCGATCAGCCCGCCCACGGAGTACGCACTGATGTTCGCGGCAACCTCGTTGCCGATGAAGAACCACTCGTTGACGGCGCCGAGGATCGCGACGAGGACGAGCAGGAAGGGGAACCCGTCACGGCGGTCGTCCTTCTCGAGCGTCTCCGGCCCGAAAGCGCGGAACAGTCCCCCGACACCGTGCGCCAGTCCGCCCCATGCTCGGACGACGACGGGAGGCTTGTCGGCTTCGTCGATGTACTTCTTGGGCGCAGGCTGAGCCTTCGGAGCGGCCTGCCTCTTGGGGCGAGCCGGTGCGCTCTCAGACGCGCGCGCGGATTTCGTGGTGCTCCTGGCCATGCTCTCACGTTACGCTCAGGCACCGACGTTTCCCCGCAATGACGCGGCTTTCCGGTGATCCGGAACGCGGGCTCAACCGGTGCGCCGCACCATCGTGTCACGGAGGAGCCCCTCTGCTGAGACGGTGAAGCCCTCAGACCGGTAGAGGCTGCGCGCGAAGTTGTCACGCTCCACGCTCAGCGAGATGCGCGCATGACCGTGCGCGCCCGCCAGCTGGACCACGCCGCGCAGCAGCATCCGTCCGACGCCTCGTGCACGCCACAGCGGATGGACGCCGACGATGAGCTCCGGCACCGACGCGGCGACGAACCCGAAGCCCGGTTCGTTCTGCGGCAGCATCCGGAACCACGACGCGCCGATCGGGATGCCGTCGGCATCGATCGCGACCAGCCCGTCGTCCGCCGAGCGCTTCCACCCCGCGATGTACCGACGGTGTTCCGCCGAGGTCAGGACCTCATGACGAGGCCGCACTCCCCCGGCTCGCCAGTTCGCGGCCTCCACGAGCATGTCGCCGAGGAAGACGGCATCGGACTGCTCCGCCGGCCTCGTCGAGAATCCCGTGTGCATGACGCGAGCCTAGGCCCGCGGTGTTACACCCCGATGTCGGTCAGCCGTGAAAGCACGACGGTCGCGCATGGGCCGTTCAGGCCTCGATGACGAGCGGCACGATCATCGGACGACGACGCAGCCGCTGGTTGACCCAGCGACCGATCGTCCGCCGGACGACCTGCGAGAGCGAGTGCGTGTCGCGGACTCCGTTGCCGGCCGCCTCTTTCAGCGCGGCCACGATCTTCGGGGTCACGTCGTCGAAGACAGAGTCGTCTTCAGCCACCCCGCGTGCGTGGATCTCCGGCCCGGAGATGATGCGTCCGGTCGCGGCATCCACCACCACGATGACGGAGATGAACCCCTCCTCTGCGAGGATGCGACGATCCTTGAGGTCGGCGTCGGTGATCTCGCCGACCGTGGAGCCGTCGACATACACGAACCCGAGGTCGAGCTGTCCGGCGACGCGCGCGTCCCCGTTCTTGAGGTCGATCACGGTGCCGTTCGAGGCGATGATCGTCCGCTCCGGGGCGATCCCGGTGTCCTGCGCCAGCTTCGCGTTGGCGATCAGGTGCCGGTACTCTCCGTGGACCGGGAGCACGTTCTTGGGCTTCAGGATGTTGTAGCAGTAGATGAGCTCGCCGGCGGCGGCGTGCCCGGAGACGTGCACCTTCGCGTTCGCCTTGTGCACGACGTTCGCACCGAGCTTGGTCAGTCCGTCGATCACGCGGTAGACCGCGTTCTCGTTGCCGGGGATGAGGCTGGACGCGAGGATCACGGTGTCGCCCTCGCTCACCTCGATCGCGTGGTCCATGTTCGCCATGCGGCTCAGCACCGCCATCGGCTCGCCCTGCGAACCGGTGGACATGTAGACGATCTGCTCGTCGGGAAGATCGCGCGCCTTCTTGAAGTCGATCAGGAGCCCGTCCGGCACCTTGAGGTAACCCAGCTGCTCGGCGATCGTCATGTTGCGCACCATGCTGCGTCCGAGGAATGCGACCCGGCGACCGTGCGCGTGGGCGGCATCGAGGACCTGCTGCACGCGGTGCACGTGACTGGAGAAGCTGGCGACGATCACCCGGCGAGGCGCCTTGCCGATGACCTGATCGAGCACGGGGCCGATCGAGCGCTCGGTCGGCGTGAAGCCGGGGACGTCGGCGTTGGTCGAGTCGACCAGGAACAGGTCGACTCCCTCTTCGCCGAGGCGCGCAAAGGCCCGCAGGTCGGTGATCCGGCCGTCGAGCGGCAGCTGATCCATCTTGAAGTCACCGGTGGCGAGTACCAATCCCGCGGGCGTGCGGATGGCGACCGCGAGCGCGTCGGGGATCGAGTGGTTCACGGCCACGAACTCGAGGTCGAACGGTCCGACCTGCTCCCGCTGCCCTTCCTTCACCGTGAGGGTGAAGGCCTTGATCCGGTGCTCCTTGAGCTTGGCCTCGACGAGCGCGAGGGTGAGCCCCGACCCGATCAGGGGGATGTCGCTCTTCAGGCGGAGCAGATACGGCACCGCGCCGATGTGGTCCTCGTGCCCGTGGGTGAGCACGACACCGACGATGTCGTCGAGACGGCCGCGGAGCGGCTCGAAGTCCGGGAGGATCAGGTCGACACCGGGCTGGTGCTCCTCCGGGAAGAGCACCCCGCAGTCGACGATCAGGATCTTGCCGTCGTACTCGAACATGGTCATGTTGCGACCGATCTCAGCGAGGCCGCCGAGCGGTGTGACACGCAGTGTTCCCTCGTCGAGAGGGGCAGGTTCTGCGATAGGGATGGACATGCTGTCTCCTCAGTCGGACACTGAGCGCGTCCGTTCGTTCATGGGGACGCGCGTCAGCGCGTCGTGCCGTGCACCTTCGGCAGGGCACCACCCGCGGCCGCGTTGCGGTCGGGGCGGAAGTTGGAGAAGTCGGCGCCGGCGACGCTGTTCACGAGGTCGAGCTCGTCCTCGATGAGCGCTGCTTCCCACTCTTCGGGGCCGACCAGCGGCAGACGGACACGCGGGCTCGAGATGCGTCCCAGCCCGTGCAGGATGTACTTCGCTGCGACGGTGCCGGGAACGTGGGTCATCACGGCGCGCACCAGGGGCTCGAGCCGCTTGTGCTCAGCGGTGGCCGTGGCCAGGTCGCCCCGGTTCACCGCATCGATGATGGTGCGGTACGGCGTGGCCGTGATGTTCGCGGTGACGCCGATCAGACCGGTCGCGCCGATGGCGAGGTGAGGCAGCACATTCGCGTCGTCCCCCGAGAAGTACATCAGATCGGTCTGGTTGAGCACGCGGCTCACCTCGGAGAAGTCGCCCTTGGCGTCCTTGACCGCGAGGATGTTCGGGTGCTTGGCCAGGCGCAGGATCGTCTCGTACTTGATGGGCACGCCGGTACGACCGGGGATGTCGTAGAGGATCACCGGAAGATCGGTGGCGTCCGCGACGAGACGGAAGTGCGTGAGGATGCCCGCCTGGGTCGGCTTGTTGTAGTACGGCGTGACGATCATGATGCCGTCGGCGCCGGCCTTCTCGCTGGCCTTGTAGAGCTCGATGGCGTGCGCGGTCTCGTTCGAGCCGCCGCCCGTGATGATCTTCGCCCTCCCGGCGGAGACCGACTTGCCGACCTCGACGAGCTTGAGCTTCTCGGGGTCGGTCAGCGTGGAGGTCTCGCCGGTCGTTCCCGTCACGACGATGCCGTCCGCGCCTGCGGTGATGACGTCATCGATGTGCTTCTCGACGGCGGGCCAATCGACTTCACCGTCGGCCGTCATCGGAGTGACGAGCGCGACGAGAACCTGTCCGAATGGATTGCCCGAGTGCGTCATGCCCCCCAGCGTATCGTCTCGGATGCGGGTCACGCAGACGCGACGAGCCGGATGACCTCGCCGCGCGAGACGCCGAGCGCACGCCACGACACCCGCACCTCCGCGTAAGGTGCGGAAACGAGGCGCGGCTCAGACGCGGCCGCGCCGGGCGACACCGGATGTGAGGGAACTCGGCAGCACTCGCGTCAGCGCCACGATCGCCTTGTAGCGCCAGGACGGAATCGATACCGCTCTGCCGCGAGCGGCGTCACGCAGTCCCTCCCTCACGACATCGGAAGCGTTCAACCACATCACCCCGGGTACACCCTCTTCACCGACGGCGAGACCCATGCGCTCGTGGAACGATGTGTGCGTGAACCCGGGGCACACCGCGGTGACGCTCACATGATCGCGCGCATACTCCGCGTTCGCCCAGCGACTGAAGCCGATCAGCCAGGCCTTGCACGCCGAGTAGGTGGATCGGGAGATGAACCCGGCGACCGATGCCACGTTGATGATCCGTCCACCCCGACCACGCATCGTCTGCAGTGCCGCATGCATCAAGCGCAGAGGGGCCTCGACGTGCACACGCAGATGGCGCACCTCGTCGTGGACGTCGTTGTCGGCGAACTGCAGCGGCAGCCCGAAACCGGCATTGTTGACGAGCAGATCGACGGGATCGCCCGCATCGCGCAGACGGTCGGCGACACGTTCGACATCGGCTTCGACGGCGAGGTCTGCCGTGAGCACTTCGACCGCGACACCGTGTGAGCTGCGCAGCTCTGCCGCCAGCTCCTCCAGCGCATCGGCGGACCGGGCGACCAGGATGAGATCGGCACGGCGGCGCGCGAGCTGACGTGCGAACTCCGCGCCGAGCCCGGCGCTGGCTCCGGTGATCAGTGCGGTGGGCATCAGCGCTCGTATCCCACGAAGCGGTAGCGGATGCCCGTGCGGGAGGTCTGCCACTCGCCTTCATCGACGAGCCGCCATCCTGCCTTCGACGGCGCGTACGCGTCACCGTCGACCGCGAGATCCAGCTCGGTGACCTCCAGACGGTCGGCGTCACCGATCACCTGACGGAAGATCTCCGCTCCTCCGATGATCCACACCTCGTCCAGACCTCGCACGGCTTCGGCGACGGTCGCGGCACGGTGCGCTCCCTCGGCGCTCCAGTGCAGCTGGCGGGTGACGACGATGTTCTGGCGCCCCGGCAGAGGGCGGAAGCGCTCGGGCAGAGAATCCCAGGTCTTCCGTCCCATCACCACGGGTGCGCCCAGGGTGACGTCCTTGAAGTGCGCGAGGTCCTCCGGCACATGCCACGGCATGCCGCCCTCTGCGCCGATGACGCCGCCGTCGGCCTCCGCCCAGATGAGTCCGACCCAGGTCATACGGCCACCGCCGCCCGGATCGCCGGGTGGTGCTGGTAGTCATCGACCACGAAGTCATCGAACGCGTAGTCGAAGATCGACTCCGGCGTCCGCGCGAATCGCAGGGTCGGGTACGGGTACGGGTCGCGCGACAACTGCTCGCGCACCTGATCGACGTGGTTGTCGTAGATGTGGCAGTCGCCGCCGGTCCAGACGAAATCGCCGGGCTCGAGGCCGACCTGCTGGGCGACCATCAGAGTGAGCAGCGCATAGGAGGCGATGTTGAACGGCACTCCGAGGAACAGGTCAGCACTGCGCTGGTACAGCTGGCAGGAGAGCTTGCCGTCGGCGACGTAGAACTGGAACAGCGCATGGCACGGTGCGAGCGCCATGTCGGGGATGTCGGCGGGGTTCCACGCCGACACGATGAGTCTGCGGGAATCGGGAGACCGACGGATCTGCTCGATGACCTCGGAGAGCTGGTCGATGCTCTCACCGCCCGGCTTGGGCCAGGAGCGCCATTGCACCCCGTAGACCGGCCCGAGGTCGCCGGATTCGTCGGCCCACTCGTCCCAGATCGTCACGCCGTTGTCCTGCAGCCACCGCACGTTGGAATCGCCCCGGAGGAACCAGAGCAGCTCGTAGGCGATGGACTTGAAGTGCACGCGCTTGGTCGTGATCAGGGGGAAGCCCTGCGAGAGGTCGAAGCGGATCTGGCGACCGAACACGCTGGTCGTGCCCGTACCCGTCCGATCGGACTTGTGCGTACCGCTCTCGAGGACGTCACGGAGCAGGTCTTCATACGGCGTCGGGACGGCTGCGCTCATGACAGCAACGATACCCGGCCGCTCCCCCGCACGGGCGGATGCCAACGCGCGCCGGACGCGGATGTCATGGTGTGACACATCGGCCCTCGCCCCCTCCGCAGCGGCGTACTCTCGTCCCATGTCGCCTGCGCTCGCTCTCGGAATCGCGGCAGCACTCCTCGTGCTGGCCGTGGTGATCGGCGTGGTGCAGCGGCGCCTCGACGGCCGCCGCCGTGCTGGTGGCGCACTGCGATTCGATGCGCGCGATGCGGAATCCGCCGCCCTCGGCTCGCGCGCGACGCTCGTGCAGTTCAGCACGGAGATGTGCACCCGGTGCCCGCAGGTGCGGCGCATGCTGCACAGCTACACGGAGAACCACGACGGCCTGACCCACGTCGAGGTCGACCTCACCCATCGCCCCGACCTCTCCGCGCGCTACAAGGTGCTGCAGACGCCGACGACCTTCCTGATCGACAACACCGGCGCCGTCCGCGCGCGGTTCCACGGCGTGCCCCACCGGCACGCCCTCACCGAAGCCCTCGCCGCCGTCTGACGCGCGAAGACTGGAGCAGAGATGACCACTCCCGCCGGCATCGACCCCCGCGGTCCTCGCTTCGCCGCCACGATCACAGCGCTGCTGCTGATCGCCGCGACCTTCCTGGCGCTGATCGGCATCTCGACGGCGAAACTCCTCGGGAGCTGGTTCGCGATCTCCCCCGGCTTCGACTTCGCGTTCGTGGCTCCGCAGTCGTGGGCGGTCAGTGCCGCGCCCCTGCTGCAGCGCGCACTGGATCCGGGATTCCTCCTCACCGTCGTGATCGCCCTGCTCTTCGTGTGGAGCGTGGCGTCTCCGCGGACGGCACCCTGGGGCGTGCTCTTCCGCCGTGTCATCCGTCCGCGCCTGTCCGCCCCCACCGAACTCGAGGATCCGCGTCCGCCCCGCTTCGCTCAGGGTGTCGGTCTCTTCGTGGTCACGGTCGGACTGATCCTGCACCTCGCCGGCGTGCCGTGGGCGCTGCCCATCGCCACAGGAGCGGCCTTCATCGCGGCGTTCCTCAACGCGGCGTTCGGGCTCTGCCTCGGCTGCCAGCTCTACCTGCTGCTCCAGCGCGCGGGGATCCTCGGACGCGGGACCTCGACCGCCTGAGCACTGTTCCGTCGCCCGTGTGCGATGGATAGGCTGGCCGGAACGCGCGCCGTGCACACCGAGCAGAGCGCGAGAACCGGAGGAATCATGCCCGTCACCAGCGAAGCGACCACCACCTGGACCGGATCACTCGCCGAAGGTTCCGGCACCGTCGCGTTCTCGACCTCGAACCTGGGCACCTTCCCGATCAACTGGAAGGCGCGCAGCGAGGGCAGCGACACCACCACCACCCCCGAAGAGCTCATCGCGGCGGCGCACGCCTCGTGCTTCAGCATGGCGCTCTCGCACGCGCTGAGCGAGAACGGCACCCCGCCGGAGCGCGTGAACACCAGTGCCTCGGTCACCTTCAAGCCCGGCGTCGGCATCACCGGCAGCCACCTCAACGTCAACGCGGTCGTCCCGGGACTCAGTCCCGAGGCGTTCCAGGACATCGCGAACGAGGCCAAGACCGGCTGCCCGGTCTCACAGGCTCTCGCCGGCATCGAGATCACGCTCGAGGCGACGCTCGCCTGACGCTGTTCTCAGGAGCGCGAGAGGCGGATGGCCTCGCGGATGCTGGCCCGGGCGTCCTTGCGGCGCCCGGCCGCGTCCTGCACGACTCCCAGCCGGAACCGGGCGCGCCATTCGGTCGGCGCGGCTTCCGCCTCGGCGGTGTAGCGCGCGATCATCGGATCGGCGTCGCCCTTGGCGATGCGGCCGCTGGGGGTGAGCTCGGTCTCCGCCTGCGGCATCCCGCCCTCTGCGTCCAAGGTGCGCCCGAGCTTGTCGGCCGCGAAGCCGAACTGCATCTCCCGCACCAGCGCCCAGGCACCGATCAACGGCATCACGATCAGGGCGACACCGATGGCGATCGCGATCGGCTCCCCCGTCGTGAGCATGAGGACGGCCCGCTGGCCCACCACGACGATGTACAGCGCAAGGCACAGCGCCATGACGCCCACGCCGATGCGCGAGATCATGAGCGGATGCCGATGTCGATCATGTTCTCGAGCCCGACGACGACGCCGGTGGCCTGCACGGAGAACGGCACCGCGAGGCGGATGCCCGGCGCATAGGCCAGCGCGGGGTCGGTCGTATCGTGCGTGAAGGTGAGCGACTCACCGGGCCCGGACAGGATGACCTCCTGCTTGGCGACCACGCCGGGGCGGCGCAGGGAGTGGATCGGAACGCTGCCGACCTGCTGGCCGCGCGCACGCTGGTCTGCGTGCGGAGCGCTCACCGGTCCCTGCTCGACGCGTGCGGCGGCGATCAGCTCTGCCGTGCGCACAGCGGTGCCGCTGGGAGAGTCGATCTTGGTCTCGCGGTGGGCCTCGATGATCTCGGCCGAGCCGAAGAACGGTGCGGCGGCAGCGGCCAGAGCCGACCCCAGAACCGAGCCCAGTGAGAAGTTCGGGATGAACACGACACCTGTTCCCGCCGCCTCGGCGAGGGGACGCACGAGAGCGATGCGCTCTGCCGACCAGCCCGACGTCGCCACCAGGACGTTGACGCCGTGCTCGATCGCCGAACGCACCACGTCGATGCTCACCTGCGGAGTCGACGCGTCGACCACGAGGTCGGCGCCGGCGAGCTCGGACAGGTCGCTGCTGGAGGTCAGCACCCGACTCACCTCGAAGCCCTCAAGCTCGTCGATCACCGCATGGATGATCGTGCCGAGCTTCCCGGTTCCGCCGACGAGTGCTACCTGCGTGGTCATGTGTCCAGTCTATTGAGCGTTCACGCTCCGACTGCCGGGGGCGCGCGGGGCGCGACCGTGCGCGAGCCGTGGGATCGCCCGCCGTATCGGCTCAGACGGGAAGCGCGTCCGGGATGCCCGTCCGCAGCTCCACCGGCAGGTGACCGGTGTCATTGTGCGTCAACAACGTCCAGGGGCGTCCCTGCTTCTGCGCGATGATCGTCAGACCGCAGTGCGCCTGGTTCAACGTCATCCACCGCCATTCCGGTGCGCCGAGAACCTCGCGGACGAACCACGAGATCACGAAGTTGTGCGTGATCAGCACCTCGTGCACATCGCCCGGCTTGCGCACCAGGAACTCGTTGACCGCGTCGAACATCTGCGCACCACCGGCCTCGATCTCCGCCTCGGTCACCGATCCGAAGAACGGCTCGAAGACGGCCGGAGTCTCCTCGGTCATCCCCGTCGGAACGCAGTCGAACAGAAGCGCGGTCGGCTCGGGGTCGACGGAGGGCAGGCGACCGGCGATCGCACGAGCGGTCTCGTTCGCGCGCAGCAGCGGTGAATGCCAGACGGCATCCAGCGGGAGTCCGGAGAGCCGGTCGGCGATCAGTTCCGCCTGGCGCTGTCCTCGCGGCGACAGGGGTCCATCGGCGAGGCCGTGCTCGGCATCCTGATGTTCACCGTGTCTGACCAGATATATGTAGTGCGTCACAACCCGCTCGCTTCACTGCCAGCATCTGCCGGGCTTCTCTTCCACCCTATGTCACGGGTGCGACGGTGCTCAGTTGCCTGCACGCGTGAGCTCCGCGAGCTGCGCCCGGGACAGCGTGACGCCGGCTCCCTGCATCAGCTCATCGACGTGCTCGGTCGCGAAAGTGTTCACGATGGGGGCGGCGACGGTGCGCTGCGCCAGCAGCCAGGCGATCGATACCGCCGCGACTGGCACGGACAACTCTTCAGCGACCTGATCGAGTGCGCGGAGGATCTTGATCCCTCGACGGTTGAGATGTCCGCGCAATTGCTCTCCGCGCACGCCTTGAGATGTCAGTGCCTTCCGGCGATGACGCCCGGACAGGAACCCGTGCTCCAGCGCGTGCGAGGGCGTGACGGCCAGACTCTGTGCTCCGGCGACGAGGCGCAGATCACCTTCGAAGGGCTGACGACGGATGAGGTTGTACGGCGCGTCGATCACTTCGATGCGCGGATAGCCCGCTGAGGCGAGGATGCGCGCCTCCACGAGCCGCTCCGGGGCGAAGCCGAAGGCTCCGATCGCCCCGACCTTGCCGGCATCCGACAACCACTCGACCGTGGCGAGGGTGTCTTCCAGGTTGGTGGTGGCGTCGAGCGTCGCGTCGAGGTGCAGCACGTCGATGCGTTCGACTCCCAGTCGTGTCAGCGAACCCTCGACCGCGCGCACCAGGTTGACCGACCCCAGACCGGGGTTGTCCGCGTGTGCGCCGATCCGGACGCTGAGCAGCGCGTGGTCACGCAGACCGCGGGAGCGCAGCCACTGGCCGATGATGTGCTCGCTGCGTCCGCCGGAGAAGCCGTCGGCGGTGTGCACGGCGTTGCCGCCGAACTCCACGTAGCGATCGAGGATGCCGTGGCTCGTCTCGAGGTCGACGTTCCATCCGAACTCCGCAGCTCCCAGCATCAGCGGGAACGTCTCCAGACCGGTCTCGCCGAGCGGGACGCGGATGGACTCTCCTATTCCGGGGCCGACGATCGGAATGGGGGCGGATGGATGCTCCGCAGCCTCCTGCGGGGCACGCTCTGCGGACGCTCCTGCGCCTACGCTGAACAACCGCATACTCTCACCCCCGCATCGGTCAGTGCGTTCCGACCTGCGTACCTGCCATGATCTGCACCCCCCGGTGCGTACTTCGAGGGTAAGCGACTTCGGCGAACACTCCGACCAATCCGGGGAACGGCGCGAAAACTTCGCATAACGGTTTGGTCACACCGCATATGACAGAACCCGGGTGCCTCCGCTGCGGAAACACCCGGGTTCTGATCAAACGGTTCCGATCACTCGGCGGCGGACTCCTCAGCGGGAGCAGCCTCGGCCGCGGGGGCGTCGTCGAGCACAGGCTCGAGCGACAGCTTGCCGCGGTCGTCGATCTTCGTGATCTTCACGAGGATCTTCTGGCCGACCGAGAGGACGTCGTCGACGTTCTCCACGCGCTTGCCACCGGCGAGCTTGCGCACCTCGGTGACGTGCAGCAGTCCGTCCTTGCCCGGGAGCAGCGAGACGAACGCACCGAAGGTGGCGATCTTCACGACGGTTCCGAGGAACTGCTCGCCCACCTCGGGGTTGGTCGGGTTGGCGATCGCGTTGACCTGGGCACGAGCGGCCTCGGCCGACGGGCCATCGGTCGCGCCGATGTAGACGGTGCCGTCCTCCTCGATGGAGATCTGAGCGCCGGTCTCGTCCTGGATCGCGTTGATCGTCTTGCCCTTCGGGCCGATCAGCTCGCCGATCTTGTCGACCGGGATCTGCACGCTGATGACGCGCGGCGCGGTCGGCGCCATCTCGTCAGGAGCATCGATCGCGGCGTTCAGGACGTTGAGGATCGTCAGACGAGCGTCGCGCGCCTGGGTCAGCGCACCCGTGAGCACGGACGTCGGGATGCCGTCGAGCTTCGTGTCGAGCTGGATGGCCGTGACGAACTCGCTGGTACCGGCAACCTTGAAGTCCATGTCACCGAGAGCATCCTCAGCACCCAGGATGTCGGTCAGCGCGGCGTAACGGGTCTCACCGTTGACCTCGTCGGAGACGAGACCCATGGCGATACCGGCGACTGCGGCGCGCAGCGGCACACCCGCGTTGAGCAGCGACAGCGTCGATGCGCAGACGGAGCCCATCGAGGTCGAGCCGTTGGAGCTCAGCGCCTCGGACACCTGACGGATCGCGTACGGGAACTCCTCGCGGCTCGGCAGAACCGGCACGAGTGCGCGCTCGGCGAGGAAGCCGTGCCCGATCTCGCGACGCTTCGGCGAACCCACGCGGCCGGTCTCACCGGTCGAGTAGGGCGGGAAGTTGTAGTGGTGCATGTAGCGCTTGCTCGTCGTGGGCGACAGCGAGTCGATCTGCTGCTCCATCTTGAGCATGTTCAGCGTGGTGATGCCCAGGATCTGGGTCTCACCGCGCTGGAAGATCGCGGAACCGTGCACGCGCGGGATGACCTGCACCTCGGCGTCGAGCGGACGGATGTCCGCCAGGCCGCGGCCGTCGATGCGCACGCTCTCCGTGAGGATGCGACCGCGGACGATCTTCTTCGTGACCGACTTGTAGGCGCCGGAGAACTCGCTGAGAGCCGACTCGGGCAGCGTGCCCGCCTCGACTGCGGCGGCGAGCTCGCCCTTGACACGGTCCTTGATCGCGTCGTCGGCGTTCTGACGCTCGGTCTTGTCGGCGATCTGGTAGACGTCGCTGAGCTCGGCGAACGCGCGCTCGGAGACGAAGCTGAAGACCTCGTCGGTGTACGGCGGGAAGACCGGGTACACACCCGGCTCCTTCGACGCGGTCGCGGCGAGCTCGGCCTGAGCCTTGACCAGCTGGGCGATGAAGGGCTTCGATGCCTCGAGCCCCTGGGCCACGACAGCCTCATCGGGCTTGGTGGCGCCGGCCTTGATCAGGTTCCAGCTGCCCTCGGTGGCCTCAGCCTCGACCATCATGATGGCGACGTCTTCCGTGCCATCGGACTTGGTGACGACGCGACCAGCGACGATCAGGTCGAACACGGCCTCGCTGACCTGCTCGGCGGTCGGGAACGCGACCCACTGGTCTGCGTGCTCGCCCTGGCCGGGGATGAACGCGAGGCGCACACCGGCGACGGGACCCGAGAACGGCAGACCCGAGATCTGAGTCGACGCGGACGCGGCGTTGATCGCGAGGGCGTCGTAGAACTCGCCCGGAGCGATGGAGAGGACGGTGATGACGATCTGGACCTCGTTGCGGAGTCCGTCGACGAACGACGGGCGCAGCGGACGGTCGATCAGACGGCAGACCAGGATCGCCTCGGTGGAGGGGCGGCCCTCGCGACGGAAGAACGAGCCGGGGATCTTGCCGGCAGCGTAGGAACGCTCCTCGACGTCGACCGTCAGCGGGAAGAAGTCGAAGCCCTCGCGCGGGTGCTTGCCTGCGCTGGTGGCCGAGAGGAGCATGGTCTCGCCGTCGAGGTACGCGGCGACTGCGCCCTGAGCCTGCTGCGCGAGGCGGCCGGTCTCGAAGCGGATGGTGCGGGTGCCGAAGCGGCCGTTGTCGAGAACGGCCTCGGTGGCGGTGATTTCAGGACCTTCCAAGAGGTCTCTCCTTCTTTGTTTAGACTCGCGAATCCGTATGACGCGCGAGCGTGTTCTATAAGGTGCGGATGCGGCCGGATATGGGCGCGCGGGCATTCCCGCGAATCTCGCCTGCGCTGGCCACCAGTAGAAAGCCACCCGACATCGTGCGCCGAGGAACCCACCACAGGGGACCAGCTTCTCCGCCGATCGCTCCATGAGTCGATATGAAATTGGAGCGGTTGACAGATTGCAACCGCATCAACCCTATCAGCGCGTCCCTCGAAAACACTGGGTCCGACCGCATCGGCGGTTCCGTCATGGCGCCGACACGTGCTGTTCACCCGCGCGTTGTTCACCCGTGGCCGTCGTCGAGTGTGCTGACGGGATGCGCATGTCAGTGATCGGCTGTGGGTACCTCGGTGCCGTCCACGCCGCGGCGATGGCTTCGATCGGACACGACGTCGTCGGGATCGACGTCGACGAGGACAGGATCTCCACCCTGTCTTCAGGCGAGGCGCCCTTCTTCGAACCGCAGCTCTCGGAGTTGCTGCAGGCGGGCCTCGCGTCCGGCCGACTGCGGTTCAGTGCTCGGATGCAGGATGCTGAGGGTTCCGCAGTGCATTTCATCGCGGTCGGCACGCCTCAGCTACCGGGCGGGCACGCCGCGGATCTCCGATTCGTCGATGCCGCGATCGACGGTCTGCTCCCCCACCTGCGCGCCGGGGATGTCGTGGCAGGCAAGTCCACTGTTCCGGTCGGAACGGCAGAACGGCTGGCCGAGCGCCTGTCGCCGACGAGGGCGACACTCGTGTGGAACCCGGAGTTCCTGCGCGAGGGTTGGGCGGTGCACGACACACTGACGCCGGATCGGCTGGTGGTCGGGGCGCCGTCCGGTCCCGATGGCGACCGTGCGGCAGACACGTTGCGCCAGGTGTACGCCCCCGCGATCGACGCCGGCACGCCCTACCTCGTCACCGACCTCGCGACGGCCGAGCTGGTCAAGGGTGCCGCGAACGCGTTCCTGGCCACGAAGATCTCGTTCATCAACGCCATGGCGGAGATCGCCGAGGCGGCCGGCGCTGACGTGACCCTCCTCGCCGACGCGCTCGGACACGACACGCGCATCGGCCGACGCTACCTCGGCGCTGGAATCGGTTTCGGCGGGGGCTGCCTGCCCAAGGACATCCGCGCTTTCGCGGCGAGAGCGGAGGAGCTCGGCCGTGGTGACGCGGTCGGCTTCCTCCGCGAGGTCGACATGATCAATCTCCGGCGGCGTGATCGCGCCGTGCAGCTCGTCGTGGATGCGCTCGGCGGTCTCGTGTTCGGCCGTCGGATCGCCGTACTGGGTGCGGCGTTCAAGCCGTTCAGCGATGACATCCGCGACTCTCCCGCTCTCGACGTCGCCGTTCGGTTGCGCGGCTTGGGGGCGGACGTGGTGGTGACCGACCCTGCGGCCATCGACAATGCGGCCGCTCTGCACCCGCAGCTCGGCTATGCGCGGGAACGAGATGACGCGCTCCGTGATGCGGACGCCGTGGTCGTGGTGACCGAGTGGGACGAGTATCGGCGGGACCTCTCCCCTGTGCTCGCGGCCGGGCTCGTGCGCCGGCGCATCGTCATCGACGGGCGCAACTGCCTGGATGCTGCGGCCTGGCGGGCGGCAGGTTGGGACTACCGCGGGATGGGGCGCCGCTGAGGCCGTCGCCCTCGGATGTTCGGGGCTTGTGGAGAGGTCGCTTCTCGATCGCTTCCGGGGAGGGCGAGTGCGCGCGGATCGTATTCCAGAATATCCATCTGACCTGGCGTGTTTCGGGCGGATTCGACGGTCGGAATGTCGGTGACCCTCGGTTGGATGAGCAGTATGAACCGCGCGGTGGATGTGCTCGATGAGGTCGTGAGCGACCTGGACGGGCTGCTGCGCGCGGGGACGGTGGCGGGGTTGTCGGATGCGGAGAAGCTGGATCTGTTGCGCGCGGCGGGTGATGTGGTGCGGCGGGCGGAGGCACTGGTCGTGGAGACGGTGGCGTCGGTGCCGGCACGACCGGCGGGGTCGGGGGATCCGGCGTTCTGCGGACAGTTCGGGTGCCGCAGCATGAGCGAACTGCTGCAGCGGGTGCTGCGCACGGACGCGCCGGGTGCCGGACGGGTCGTGAAGGCCGCACGGCTGGTGCGCCGAGAGGTGGACATCAGCTCCGGGGGCTGGCTGCCGCCGTTGTGGCCGCTGTTACGGGCGGCGTTGGTGGACGGGGCGGTCGGGATCACCGGACTGTTGGCGGCGACCGGGCCGATCGAGCAGGCGCGCGGGCGCGTCGGGGCGGCGGACCGGCTACGGGCCGACGCGGAGCTCGCTGCCTATGCGCGCGGATGGGACATCGCCGAGACGGATGCCGATGCCGATGCCGATCATGGACCTGCCGCGCCACCGGCGACGCCGGAGGATCTGCGGATCCTCGCGCAACGGATCGTGATGTTCCTCGACCCCGACGGTGCCGAACCCGCCGAAGAAGCGGCGATGCGGGGGCGTGGGGTGATCCTGGGTCGGGCGAAGAACGGACTGATCCCGATCCGCGGGGACCTGCTGCCGGAAACAGCGGGGCAGCTGCAACGGATCTGGGA